>CAVQBH010000010.1:0-89002 GCA_963710685.1 uncultured Methanomassiliicoccales archaeon
ATTATTGAAAAGGTTTCACCGGCCAGACGGCTCAACGCACAAAAACCTCGAATTGACTTTCAAAATCCACTTGCTGGATAGATTATTGGTCCTCCCGTAGGGCGTCATCCTACTGGTCCTTTTTGAGGAGGTTAAGGAGTAGGTAGCCCGCCGACGGCTTGCTCCGCGAGATCGGAGTCCGGGTCATGATTAGAGAGAAGAGCCGGATCAAATCGTGTTCTAGGGTCATCTTTTCTTTGCTAGAGCCAATATGGTAAAAAAAAGATGAGTGTGGCCCAACCTTGCTCACCGACAATGCGACCGTCTGTTCTCTGTCAAAAAGTATCGAGGACTGGCTTGAATCTCTCCAGAAATCCGAAAAAACCTACAGCGGACAGGTTCGCGAGGACGACAATACATGGCATCAAGATAGCGGCTATAAAGGAGAATATTAATCCGATCGTAAGAGGGCAAGAACAATACATTCATTTTTTTCTAGTAAATTACGGGCAACAATCAGACTGCATCTGAAAGTCAACTAATCAGGCTTCAAGATTGACGTCAACAGAATAAACAGAAACTAATTCTTCCTGTTTGTCAAGGCCAGCACTTTCGAATAAACAGGAAAATCAAGAAAACAGGAACTCTATACTCTTTTAGAAAGAAAGAAAGCTATAATTGTCTCTAAATGGCTCAGAATAAGGAAAAGATGGAAAGAGTTACCAGCTCGGAGTTCATTTAGCGTACTCCCGTTATTCACCCTGTTAAGATTGATGACTGGCTGTGAAAAGTTGCGGGCCCCGACGGGCCCGCTTCAATTATCGAAGCATGACCTCTACTATCCGATTGATTCGCATATCATCCTATGTCATTCATGTCCTTGTCATAGGGATCTCCTTCGATGCACATACATCGCGATTAACACGATCGCAATAATGCCCAGGAGGACGGCGATTGCAATTATCCCGATCATTGACCACATGGCCAAAGCGTCGTCATTTCGTGTCGTGATCGGCTCGATGCTCGACCCCTGGGTCGCGACGGAAACGGGAACCTCCATGGTCTGGATGCCGGAACCTCGAATCGTTAGTTCGTGTTCACCCGGGCATATAGCAAACTCATATCCTCCGCTGATATTGGTTTGAGCGGAGGTTCCGTTCTCTAATGACACTGTTACCCCTAAAAGGGGGCTTCCATAGGCATTTACGATCGTTCCATGGATCAAGGTCAGTATCGTAGCATTCAGGGGGGTGCTTTTCTGACCTTCGCCGACAGAATTTATCGCGCTTACCGCGAAATAATATGTGTTACCTGGAATGACATTCGAGTCATTGAAATGAGGTGCCACGCTTACACCGATCAGGGTCATTGAATTTTCACTGAGCCCCGAATAGACATTGTAGGAAACAGCAGATTGAGAGATCTCCCATTTCAGACTCGCCGAGTTCGTTATTGAGGTCAGAGTCAAGCCGGTCGGGACAGACGGAATCTTGTTTGGCGTGGCTGACACACTCATCGACATAGGTGCGGTACCGTTCAAATAATGGGCGGCCACAGCAAACGAATATGCATGTCCATTTGTAAGGCCATCAATGACGGTGGAATTGCCAGTCACTTGCCCCACTTCGATACCATCCTGGTATATCAGATAGTAATCGATAGCATTTCCCAGGACCGGAGATGGGGCTTCCCAGCTCAATGAGACAGAGGCGTCCTTGGGGGTGGCAACCACAGAATTTGGCACTCCGTTTCCAATCAGTGTTTCTTCGATCGAAGCTTGGTAGTACAGGCGACCCAGGCCGAACTCGTGAGAGCAGGCAAAGACGGACCCCGACTGCCACGAAGCAATTATCGAACCATTTGCCCCAGTGACCGCGGCCGCGCTATAACCATCGCTGTAGAATACCTGTTGTCCAGACTGATACTCCGTGCCGAACGGATGGTCCAAGGTGAAAGATGCCTGTCCACCGTCATTCACATATCCTTGGAAACCGAGCCAATCAGAATTGTTGACGCTGAGGGGATCGGTGGGAACACCATATCCGCCCGACCCCTTGATGTCGCATCTAAAGTATTCCGGAACTCCGGCAACAAGCACCACGCCTCCGCCATTGGCAATATAATCCCTGATGATCGACGAGCAGCTTGGAGTACAGGCAAAATAGGATGATATGACCACGACGTCGTATTTGCCGAGGTCCTGTGGGATATCTCCGGCGAGGGTCACGTTCAGTCCGGCCAGGTATAGGGAATTGGATATGCTCATTTTTTCCTTGAGCATCGTATCAGTATCCCACCAGCTCCATTGAGCGCCATCGGTGTTGCCATGGATCACCCAATTATCATAACTGTCGACAAGGAGTGCCCGGGCACCTCCATTCGCTGCCCATTTGGCTCCGGCCCCGATCAGAATTTCAGATGGTGAACCGCTGGTAACGGCACTTACGTGAGAAGTGCCGAACCCCATTAATGCAGTCATAAGAAACAGTAAGACGATCAACAATGCCGAAACACGGACACTTCTATTCTCCATCGTTCGATTCCCCGCTTTGGGAGAATATTGAACGTACTTAAATCTTGGCGCTCGTTTTCATAAGGTGAATCGACTAATTGAAAACAGAAATGCCAGCGTCATCGATCGCACAGGGGTTCCCAGAAATGGCGGAGTCAGTAGCTTACGTTCCGTTCGTCGTCTCACCGTCGTCGCTCACGTCATTCAAGCTCACACTCTACCAAGATGAGAATCGATTAGCGTGGCTAAGGACGGCCACGAAATCGTATCTCTCATTATACGGGACGACTGAATGGACGCATAAATGATATTGAGCGACGTGCCCATCATGACAGCCATTCGAGAATGCTTCTGGTAGAGCGTGCGAAGTGACAAAAGGGCAACCCTCGTGAGTAGGCCAATCCTGGAAGGCTATGAGAATGGTGGATGTTGGATCAGATGCCCGTTATCGATCTTTATTCGAGAAAAGCTACGATTCCTTCTCTTGACGAAACCGGACGGGGGCATTCCTTCCGCCAATCCAGCAGCCTGCCTCGCGTTTGGCATGTCCAAGGAGGAGATATTGGGGGGGCCGGGCCGGACTGGTCGTCAAGGTAGAACGGCTAGAACCGGCTCTAAAAGAACGCGATCGGGAGGGCAGGGTCAAGGCCGAGTTCACCTTCAATGGTGAAGAAGATAGTCGAACGACTTGGTGGGCGAATATGGGTGGAGTCCGAGGAAGGGAAGGGAGCTACCCTTCTTTTTCACGATTCCCAGACCGGGAGGGAATAGACGAGCTCCATCATGCGTTCATGACCGAAATCGATGCCAATCGAGTTCCATTTTTCAGATATTCGTTTCATCAGTACGGCAACGCCCCGTTTCCGGTTTTGTTTTGATTTTGAGAGGCTTCAAAGTGAGTGCCGGTCAGACCGTTTTGGAATTGAAAATCGGGCATCTGGCTAGAGAGATCATGGAATTTCATACATCGATCGCCCTTGGGTATGTTATGATTCTGGTTACAATCATATTACGATATGTTCTTGGCTTAGAAACCCATCAATGCCGTTGGGGAGAAAATGAGGAGATCATTACTGGTCGTGGTGGTGCTGGTCGTCGCCGTCCTGTTGTTATCGGCCGCCGGGGCCATCATGAACGATGGTTCGAAGAGCAAAGAGACGGCGATCGTTCCGAACCGGCCATCGACGCCAAGCACGCCGGTGACGCCGACCGCTCCAGCCACTCCGACAACGCCTGTCACTCCGGTGACTCCAACGACTCCGGGCACCTCGGATGCGCCGACCAGTCCGACCACTCCGGTGACGCCGGTTACGCCCATCGCTCCGACGTCGCCTCAGCCATCCACAACGGGGAAGAACGTGACCGTCGACTTCATCGATGTGGGCCAGGGCGATTCCGAGCTGATCACGACGCCCGATTCCAAGCACATACTGATCGACGCCGGTCCGAGCTCGGCAACGCCGTCACTGCTCGCCTACCTGGAGGATAAACAGATCACGAAGTTGGATGACTTTATCGCCACCCACACCGACGCCGACCATATCGGCGGTGCCGAAGCCGTCATCCAAAAGTTCGTGGTGGGCAACATCTACTATCCAGGTAACGTGGCCACATCCAAGACCTATTCCGACTTCATGGCCGCCGCCAAAGCCGAGGACTGTCCCATCTACACCAATGCCCAGCTGAGCCCGGGTGATATGCTCAACCTGAGCAACTCGGTCTCGTTCCAGCTCCTGTGGATCGATGCGAACGCAACTGACGCGAACTCCTCCAGCATCGTGCTTCGGATGACATACGACATGGAGAGCTTCATGTTCATGGGCGATGCGCCGATTGCCGTGGAGGACAAGATCCTGACCGAGCACCTTAATGACTCGGCGCAGGTGCTCAAGGTCGGCCATCACGGAAGCCAATACGCCTCCTCGGACGAATGGCTCACAGCGGTCGACCCCCAGGTCGGAGTCATCGAGGTCGGAGCGGGCAACCCTTACGGCCACCCTACGAACGCCACGCTTGGCCGCCTCGCCGATCACGGCGTCACGGTCTTCCGGACGGACCTGAACGGGACGGTGGAGATCACGAGCAATGGCACCGGCTATGCGGTCTCGGTGCAGAAGCATTCCAACGGGGTTGTCCCGCCTACCCCGTCCATTACGGTTCCCGACGCCCCGACGAACCTCAGGGCAACGGCAGTTGATGGTGGGGCGACAGTATCATGGTCATCCCCTTCAAAGAAGGGCGGGGCCGAGATAAACGGCTATGGCATCTACATCGACGGTGTGAAGGAGAACACTACGACCGGGACATCGATCGGCCTGTCCGGGCTGACCAACGGGTTCACCTATCAGATCGGCGTCTCCGCAATGAACTCGGCGGGAGAGTCGAACATGTCGGCGACCGTTCCGGTGGTTCCGATGGCGACATCCGTTCCAACGCCAGCCACGGACATCGTGGTGAACGAGGTGGAATCGAATCCGGCCGGAAGCGATGCGGGCCACGAATGGGTGGAGCTCTACAACCCTTCGGATGAGAATGCCGACCTGGGCGGATGGTCTGTTGCGGCGTTGCACGGGGATGGACATTCCTACACGATTCCGTCCGGAGCGTCCATCGCGGCCCACGGATATTATGTCGTTAACTTTACGGCACAGTTCCTGGACAATAGCGGCGAGGTGGTGGTGCTGTACAGCGCATCGCATTCCGAGGTCGACAGGACACCTGTCCTGAACGACACGGCGAATGACGGTTACACATGGCAGCGGGTACCGAACGGAACCGACACCGGAAGCTCGGCGGATTGGTTATTCAGGTCGGGAACCCGCGGAGATCTGAATTAGGCGAATCCTCACCTCCATTCCATTGGATGAATGATAGCTCCTCATCATTACCATGTGGTGTCGTAGGTATTTTCATCCATGGCCCCTTCAGGGGGAAAGGCCCAGGTATTCCATCGGATGGTGGTAACATCCTTGAGCTACTTTCAATCGTTAACCGGGAATGCTTTGATCCAGGCTCAGGTCGATCTTGGGGGGTTGTCGGCGTCCGGTTCTCCTGGTCCTCCTGTGACAGGCGTTCCGTTGGCTGATGGAACATTCCCGTGATCGCCTTCATCTTGGACCGTTGCTATGTTCTCCTTCCGATCGACTTTGGATTCAGGGGTGGCCTCCGTGGGAGGTTCGGGCACGAGGTTCTCTCTCGATTTTTCCCTCCTTTCCGTCTTGTTCCGAGGCATTTCGGTCTCTGCTTTCTGCGCGGCCCTTTTCGTCATACTGGTGATGTAAAGGATTACATCCTCGTCCAGCACGTAACGCAGCCTTACCCCGAACAGATATATTCGAGAATGACCAAAAATATCGTGGTCGAACACATCATATACCGCCATTGAATAATATCTGCCCTTTAGGTCATCCAGCATGACCGTCTTGTCTACGTTCTGGTCCATTGGTCCAAGGCGGTCCAGCTGGATGCGTACGTCGTCCATCTCCAAGAGCCGTTCTTTGATGCGCTTCTCCGCCATGATCCTGCTGACCGTGCCCTGGAAGTGCCTCATCACCACGAGTTGACCGACGAAAACCACGGCGATTATCGGGAGATTGTTGATGGCCAGGAAATCAATATCCCTCCAAAGGACCGGAAGCAGGAAACCCGGCAGCAGGATCGCGCCGAAAACCAAAATGCTCGCCACCAGGGACAGGGCGGCTATTATCGATGCCAGGACCAGAATAGATCCCGACCCCCTGTTCATCGTTATCTTTATCCGATCTCTAAAATATCTTCCGATCTTCGTTATGCCCTGGGACTGCGGTTTGAGGATCAACATCATCACATAAAAGAGAAGAATGAGCGATATTTGGACGATAATAAAGGTAGCAGTTCCTCCGGAGAGGAAATGGGTGAAAAAACCAAAGTATACAGCAAAGATCAGCGGCATTCCCAGGATGAGCGTGAAACTTAAGGCGACGGGAAGGATCCCGCCTAGAAACACGGTCAGTCCCATCTCGATGGCCAGTTTCCTTTCCTTCAACAACAGACGTATGACGTACCAGCTGCGCTCTTTGTTGACCTGGGATGAGATATCCTCATCTTCCGCCCGTACGCTCTCCCTTGTGGTGGGAACAAAGAAGATCAGCCAATTGTAGGAATAGAGCAGGATTCCAACGATCGTCCAGGTATAGAAAATTGAATTTTGCAGGAAGATCAGGGCGCCCATCAGTACCATTAGAACACAGGATATCAGGTGAAAGAAATTCGAACTCGATACTGGTTCCTGGATCCTCTTGAGCAGTTTCTCTTCGCTGGAAATCTCCTCGGTGACCTCCTCCTTGAATGAGTGGAGATCTTCTTCGAAGCTCAATGTTCTACTAAGCAGCCGCATGTAAATTCTACGGATGAGTCAATTAGCGCTTCTAGTAAATACTGAAATGGGTCTCTTTAATATTGGGGCTGGACGGGTATGATCAACGGCGAAATTGCCCCTCAAGATATAATATATCATTAAATTAGAATATAATCTCGGAGTTATCAGCCCTATAGGGCATCGGATGATCATCCTATCAACATTATCTCTTGAACGCAGTATCGATCAACACCTGAAGATCAAATCAATGAAGCTCCCTTATCATTCCGGTCTTCCGTCAAGCATTTTTACGTTCTAGCGTAGCGTTCACCACATTGACCGGTATTGCTAGCATCATAATTTCGTCCTTGCGGGAAGAACTTGATTGAAGCCTGCGAAAATTCGAAATCATCGATATAAGATCGCCGTAAAATGATGAAGGACAACATTATTTCTTACATTCTGGTCCGCTTGAACGTAAAGATGATCTATCCAGCCTGACCCTGGTCTAAGAATATTTTATAAGATAGAATCCATTTATTTCAAGACGAACGGTTGAGGTCGGCTCCTTCGCTCACTGAAAAAAGGATGTCCCGAAGACCCGTCACCATCGCTTCCATCTCTTCGGAGCCCATGGGTTTGATGAAGTAGGCATCGGCCTGGTTCCGGCGCGCTTTGGCGAAGTCCTCCTCTGAATTGGAACCAGAGCACATGACCACGTATATGTGGGATAGGGTACCATTTTTCCTTATCGATGCCAGTACCTCATGACCGTTCTTCCTCGGAAGATTGATGTCAAGCAGTATAAGGTCCGGCTCGGGAAGTTCTCCCGTGGCTGCACGTGCCAAGAATTGGATCGCCCCTTCGCCATCCCTCAGAATGGTTATGTTGATCGGAAATCCGGTCTCCTCGACCAAGGTCTTGACCAGACGAGCGTCGGCAGGGTTGTCCTCAACGATGAGGACCTTGATTCGGTGTTGCTCTGTCATTTCAATGCTCCTTTGTCATCGAAGGCTATGCTCCTCGCTGATCAGAGGGGTATTTTTCAATACGTTAATCGAGCGCCATCTAAGACTTAGGACTCATTCACTGTGCATTCTGTATATTAATGAATGGCCCGCCTCCGGCGGAAAATGATAAGGGTGTCCGTCCCGCATCCTCGGCACTCCAGACCGATAGCCGTTCGCCTTTTGTTTTAAAGGAGGTAGGACATCAAACTAGTTCGTGGACGCCTTTGGAATGGTGAAGTAGAAGGTTGCCCCTTTTCCCTCCGCTGACTCGACCCAGACCCTGCCCCCGTGGCGTTCGACGATCTTCTTGACGATGGCCAGGCCCACGCCGGAACCGGGGAACCGGTCCCTGGTATGCAGGCGCTGGAACATCTGGAAGATCCTCTCCGAGTATTCCATCCGGAGACCGATGCCATTGTCCTGGATCGCAAATGTCCAGACATCACCATGTTCGGTTGCCGAGATGTGGGCCTTGGGCGGTTCTGGACCATGGAATTTGACCGCATTGCTGACCAGGTTCTGCATCACCCGGAGAAGCTGCGATTCATCCCCCTCTATCGTGGGCAGGTGATCCACGCTCACCTTGGCCTGACAGTCATTGATGAGGACCGCCAACCCTTCCAGCGTTCTCTCCGTCACCTTGTTCATATCCACCCATGTGAATTTTCTTTGCTGGCTGTCTATCCTTGAATACAAAAGCAGATCGTCGATCAGGTCCTTCATCCGTTTTCCGCCTTCCACCGCATATTGGATGAATTCCCTGGCCTCCGGATCGAGGTTGCCTTGGCATCTCTTCTCCAGAAGCGTCAGGTAGCTGATGACCATGCGAAGTGGTTCCTGCAGATCGTGAGAAGCCACGTAGGCGAACTGCTGCAGCTCGGCGTTCGATTTCTGGAGTTCCTCGGTACGAATTATAACCTTCAACTCCAATTCGTCCTTGGCCTTTTCCAGAGCTCTCTCCGCATTCTTTAGCCGGGTGACATCGGTCAGGATCGAGCGGAATCCCTTTTGGGAGCCTACCTCAACAATGTTGCTGTCGAATTGTATTTGGATATCGTCACCATTCCTGGTTCGGCTTGGCACAACGGGTGGTGGGTCTCGTTTTCCTATCGCCACCCTATTGTAGTGATGGTACAACAGGTCCGTTGACTCTTCCTGAATGAATGAGGATATGGGTCTGCCGATGAGCTTTGACCTTTCACGGCCGAGCAGGCTTGATGCCGCCAAGTTGGCTTCTTTGATTATCAAGTCAGGACTGAGAGTGATATATCCAAGAGGAGCCAGGTCGAATAGTTCAAAGTATTTTGCCCGGAGGATCTCAAGGTCCAACTGGGTCTTCCGCAGGTCCTCGTTTTGTATCTTCAGCTCCTCTTGGTGGACGGAAAGTTCCTCCACCAGTTTGACCATGTCCTCCGTCGGATTTTCTTGGACCGGCTTCCCCTCCAGTCGTTTCTTTGCCCTGTCTCTCAGTTCCCCACCGGCCGGGTCATTACCCAGGTCGTTCGCTTCGTTATCAGGTATCACCTTAAAGCCCCAATGACCGATTCAAGGAATGCCATGCCGTGATCGGCTCGGATTTTCCTGGCAAACCTCTTCCAAAGTTAATGGATACTGAACAAATCCGATTGGTATTTTATTCATTGCACGGCCTACATATCGGTAAATAGATAAATATTCCACACCTAGCATTATAATCGTTCCAGAAAAAAAGGTGTCGAGGGACCCCTGACGCCCAAGGGTCCATTCGACTGGGGTGTTCGAAATAGCCGTCCATTCCTCGAAGCTTCCGTCCATCGAATTTACCATATCTATCATATATCGACGGCTTGGTCACCTCACGCGCTGAAATCCTGGATGTTGTAATAGATGCTCAAGTGGGCACCATCGTTCTGCTGCCACACTCCGAGGGCATTGCCGTTGCTGTCCATGGCCACCTGAGGCACATAGGCATCCAGAGTACCTGTCTCCAGCAGTTTGGCCGTTCCCCAGCTACCCGCAGCATATCTATCGGCGTAGATGCTACCAGCCTGCGCCCAGACCGCGAAGGCATTGCCGTTGCTGTCCATGGCGATCTGTGAGCTCATCCCCCATCCGGTGGAGGAATCCAGCTGTTTGGCCGTCCCCCATGCTCCGGCGGAGTATCTGTTGGAATAGATGGTGCCGGACTGTTCCCAGACCGCGACAGCATTGCCATTGTTGTCCATTGCTATCTGCGGGTTAGTGGCCCATCCGGAGGATGTCTCCAATAGCTTAGCCGTTCCCCACGCCCCCGCGGAGTATCTGTTGGCGTAGATTTTCCCTGCCTGTTCCCAGACCGCGACGGCGTTGCCGTTATTGTCCACGGCGACCTGGGGGTTGATGGCATCGGTGGCTATTGTCTCGAGCAGCTTCGCGGTTCCCCAGCCTCCAGCGATGGTGTATTTGGACGCATAGATGCTGAGGCGATAGACGCTGTCCAACTGCACCCA
This sequence comes from uncultured Methanomassiliicoccales archaeon, assembly GCA_963710685.1. GTDB lineage: Archaea > Thermoplasmatota > Thermoplasmata > Methanomassiliicoccales > UBA472 > DASXVU01. The sequence continues at coordinate 10,306 of CAVQBH010000010.1, forward strand.
GACGGCCATGGCGTTGCCCTTGCTGTCCATGGCGACCTGCGGGGTCTGGGCGTATCCGGAGGCCGTCTCCAATAGTTGGGCCGTTCCCCACGCCCCCACGGAATACCTGTTGGCGTAGATGTTCCCGGCCTGTTCCCACACCGCGATCGCGTTACCACTGGCGTCCATGGCGACCTGCGGGGTGTCTGCGTTCCCGGCGCCGGTCTCAATGACCTTGGCCGTTCCCCATGCTCCGGCGGAGTACCTGTTGGCGTAGATGTTGGAAAGGGCACCATCGTATTGACGCCATACCGCGATCGCGTTGCCGCTGGCGTCCACGGCGACCTGCGGGGAGTCGGCGTTCCCGGCGCCGGTCTCGATGAGATTGACCGTTCCCCAGGTACCGGACGAATAGCTCCGGGCGTAGATGCTGTAATGGGCACCATCGTACTGCTGCCAAACTATCATGCCCTTTCCATCGGCATTCATCGCCAACTGGGGGGTCGATGCGTCCCCGGTTCCGGATTCCAGCAACCCATAAACGGGCGTGGCGGCGACCGGCTTAGCGCTTACGGTGGACGACTGGGATCCAACACCGACGGAATTATGCGCGGCAATGCTGAAGGCATACGATATCCCGTTGGTCAGACCCGGGATGCTAGCCGCACCGGTCGTGTAATGGTCCGTCCATGCGACCCCGTCCACGTAGACCAGACAATAGTCGATGGCCGCTCCTCCGTTGCTCGCCGGTGAGGACCAGGTCAGGGCGATCTGTCCATCACCGGGTTTGGCGACCAGGCCAGTCGGAACCCCCGGAACCGTGATGGGCTTCGATGTCACCGCCGATGATGGCGCCCCGATGCCCACGGAGTTATGGGCGGCGACGGTGAAACTGTACGTTATTCCATTGGTAAGGCCGGAAATGGTCGCTGTCCTGTTCGCGTAATGGTCCGCCCTGGCAACCCCGTTGACTAGCACAAGATAGTAGTCGATGGCCGCTCCTCCGTTGCTCGCCGGTGCGGACCAGGTCAAGGCGACCAGCCCATTCCCTGACCCGGCGGTCACTCCTGTCGGGACCCCTGGAACCGTGATGGGTGCCACCGGTTTCGCAACAACGGCGGCTGATAGAGGTCCGACCCCGACCGAATTGTGTGCGCATATTGTGAAGCTGTACGACACGCCGTCGGTCAGACTGGCAATGCTCGCTGCCTTGGCCGTGTAGTGGGCCGTCCCAACGACGCCATTGACGTAGACCAGGTAATAATCGATGGCCGCCCCGCCGTTACTGGCTGGGGCGGACCACGATAACGCCACCTGGCTATCGCCGGGGATCGCCGTCACATTCAGGGGGGTGCCTGGAACGGTTACTGGCGCCACCGGTGTCGATGCCGCCGCCGTCGATTGCGCACCGATCCCAGCAGAATTGTGCGCTTCGATGGTGAAACTGTATGATCTTCCATTGGTCAGTCCCGTTACCGCCGCAGAGCTAGCGGCATAATGATCCGTCCTTGCGACCCCGTCGACTAGTACGAGGTAATAGTCGATGGCGGCCCCTCCGTTGCTGGAAGGGGCGGACCACGATAACGCCACCTGGCCATTGCCGGAAATCGCCGTCAGATTCCTGGGCGCCCCAGGAATGGTCACCGGCGCAACCGGTGTTGATTTGACCGCTGCGGACGGTGAGCCATTACCCACGACGTTGTGCGCTGTGACCGTGAGGCTGTACTGATGACCATTGGTCAGGCCGGAAAGGCCCGCGGTCTTCGTGGTGTAATGATCGGTCCTGGCGACCCCGTCGACCGTGACAAGATAATAGTCGATGGCCGCTCCTCCGCTGTTGGCAGGGGCAGACCATGTCAACGTCACCTGACCGTCCCCCGGCACCGCGGTAACATTCAATGGAAGGCCTGGAACTGTCATTGGGATTGATTTCACCGCCGATGATTGCGGACCGACGCCCACGACGTTATGGGCGGCGATGGTGAAACCATACTGATGTCCGTTGGCCAGGCTCGCGATGCTCGCCGATCCAGTTGTGAAATGGTCCGTTCTGGCGGTACCGTTCACGTAGACGAGATAATAATCGATGGTTGCCCCTCCGTTCGTGCTCGGGGCTGACCATGACAACGCCACTTGACCATCGCCTGGCATCGCCGTAACATTCAAAGGAAGGCCTGGAACGGTCACCGGTGTCGATTTCACGGAGGACGATGGCAATCCGATGCCCACGGCGTTGTGGGCAGCCACGGTGAAGCTGTACGATCTTCCGTTCGTCAATCCCGTGGTCGTCGCCGAACTCGTAACAAAGTGACCCGAGCCGGCGACACCGTCGATGTAGACCAGGTAATAGTCGACCGCTGCCCCTCCGGTATTGTTCGGTGCGGTCCAGGATAAGGCGACCTGTCCATTGCCGGGCATCGCGGTCAGATTCAATGGAGCGCCCGGAACTGTCACCGGTGCCACCGGCGTCGAAATCACCGCCGAGGAGGGCAGGCCGGTGCCGACGACATTGTGCGCGCTGACCGTGAAGCTGTACTGATGACCGTTGGTCAGGCTGGAAATGTTGGCTGACCTCGTCAGGTAGTGGTCCGTTCTGGCGACCCCGTCGACGAGCACGGTGTAATAGTCGATCGCAGCCCCTCCATTACTGGCCGGGGCGGACCAGGTCAAGGCCACCAGGGCGTTGCCCGGTTTGGCTGCCAGGCCGGTCGGGACTCCCGGAACCGTCTTTGGTGCGATCGGTGTGGTCGTAACCGCTCCCGAAATAGGTCCGATTCCTCCCGAATTGTGGGCGGCAACGGCATAACTGTAGGTCTGGCCGTTGTTAAGTCCGGTTATTATTGCGGAGGTACCGGTCGGATGCTTGACGTCGACCCCATCCTGATAGATCACATAATAGTCGATCGGATAGATCCCGATGCTGCTTGGTGCAGTCCAGGAAAGTGAGGCCTGGCTGTCACCGGCGATGATCAGAAGATTGATCGGTGCGGACAGTGGGGCCACGGGCATACTGGAGATCTCCTTGCATTTGATCCCTTCACCGTAGCTGTTAACGGCCGTGACCTGGTAGTAATAGGAGATGCCATCGGTCAGGCCTGTGTCGGCGTAGGTCAATGTGCTGCCGGTACCGGTGTGTCCGATGTACACCTCTCCGGCCGATGTCGTTCCGCGGTAGATCCTGTAGTCGGTCACAGAGGACCCTCCGCTCGAGATAGGGGCTGACCAGGTCAGAACAACACGGGCATCGGTCGCCGAGGCTGCCAGCCCGGCCGGAGCACCGGGAACGGCCGGGTCAATGGTGGTGTCCATCATTAGACCGTAGAACGTGTTGCCGGGCGACGGAAAATTTGAGGCGGCGTAGGCGTGCCCCATCGTGTCCATGGAGTTGAGGGGAAGCCAATAGGAGGCAACATTGGTCGGTGCCACCAGCCCCAGGAAGGTTATCGAGGTCAACATGTCGCAGCCATAGAAGATCGAGCTCCCGATATTGATGACGCCGCTGCCGATCGTGATGGTCGTCAGGGAACTGCAGCCGTAGAAGGCGAAATTGCCGATGGTCTGAACCTTGTTGGATATGACCACGGAGGTCAGTGACGAGCATCCGTCGAAGGCGCTCGTTCCAATGGTGAGGACATTGCCTGGTACCGTCAACGAGGTGAGGGCGGAGCAACCGTCGAACGAATGATCGCCGATGCTGACCAGACCGCTGCCCAGTGTTAACGATGACAACCCCGTGCAGGCATAGAACGAATAGGTCTCGATCATGGTGACGCTGTTAGGAACGGTCAACGAAACGACGGAGGAACATCCTTCGAACGCACCGCTGCCGATGTCGACGAGACCGCTTCCCAACTGTATGGAGGTAAGGACGGAACATCCCTCGAACGCGTAACTGCCGATGCTGGTCACACCGTCGGGAATGATGACCGACTTTACCAAAAGGCCAGCGGCATTGTTGAAAGCGGAGGGGCCGATACTGTTCACCGTGTATCCCCCGAGGGAGCTGGGGATGGTGATGGCTCCTCCTGTTCCGGTGTAGGCGGAAATGACGGCGGAGCCATTGGTTATCGTATAGGTATAATCACCCGACTGCGCTGCAGAAACTGGGCTCGGTGAAACGACAAAGAATGCTCCAGTCAAGATCAATGTCACAATCATTATGGACCTTAGACATGTTCCTATTTTCTTTTCCATATCAATTCCTCATCAGAAATTCATCGAATAATGAATCTCAAGGCGATGGACAAAATGATTGGATGATACGTTTTAATGATATGTCAGTGATTTACAGTAACCGGATTGGAATAAAGCGGCATTCCAGGTGTGAAAAAAGTGCGGCTATGTTTTTCGAGCGCACGACGGTTTGGCACAAATTCCCGAGATGGTACTCGCCCATCTCAAAGAAATGATCAACCCATGATGGTCCGCCGTCGCAAAGCTCAGGAACTGGACGGCAGAATCGATTCATCCATATATCTGGGAGGGTCCTTTCTGCACATGGTTGGCGATTGCCTGAGCAATGGAAGGCGGTGGGGTTCGTGGAACCGGGGTCCGTTTCCCTAAAGATGGTAGCTCAGTCCCGATGGATCTCGGACGCAGGCAACACTTTTCCGATCCTACGGAACGTCCATTAATGTGATTATTTGATAACCGGGGACTTGCGCATAAATATCGAACTGACCTTTGAAGTCCGTTCTGATGGTCTCAACCGAAATTCATGTCCTAGTCGTCGATGATGAACCAGATCTCTGTAACCTAACGAAGGATTTCTTAGATCTCCAAGGTGAGATGGTAGTGGACACTGCCTTCTCGGCACAGGGGGCCAGGAATCTCCTGGACTACAAACGATATGACATCATCCTATCAGATTACAAGATGCCTGATGAGAGCGGCATCCAATTTTTGGCCTCATTGAGGTCGAAGGGGAACAAGATCCCGTTCATCCTCTTTACGTGCAAAGAGCGGCAGGATGTCATCATCGAGGCGCTGAACAACGGAGTGAGCGGTTATCTGCAGAAGGGCGGGAACGTGGTGCCCCAGTACAAGGAGCTGGAACATCTCATTCGGACGCTGGTCCGGCAAAGTCGGGACGAAGAGGCGCTGCGAGAGAGCGAGACACGCTTCCGGGATCTCGCCGAGATGATACCCACCGCGGTCTTCGAGATCGACCTGAGCGGTAAGCTAACTTTCTTGAACAAATTCGCCCTTGACCTGTTTGGCTACACCCCCAAGGACTTCACCGACGGGATCGAGGCATTCGACGTTCTCATACCAGAGGACCGGGAACGGGCCCTGGGAAATATGCAGGAGATCCTGCAAAAGAATGTCACCGGTTCCCACCCCTACTCTGCCCTGAAAAAGGACGGGACCAGTTTCCCAATCGTCATCACCGCGTCGATCATTCTCCGCCAAGGGCATCCGGTGGGGTTAAGGGGGGTCATCAATCGATCCCAAGGCGTACGACCTTAGCAACTCCGAATCGGTCAGATGACCCGCATCATACTAGAAGATGGTTGTAAGCACGTCATTTTGCGAACTCCATGGAGAATTGAGATCCAGCTCCGTCCTCGATATCATGCATCTCCCTCGCTGGTGTCCATCCCGTGTGTCGATCCATTTCCTTGTGACGGCCAATCACAGACTAAGGGGCGGGCTTGATGTTCTGGTTCATGTGGAAGAAGTTTGTCGGATCATACTTCTTCTTCAATTCAGCTAGCTTTCTGTACTTCTCTTCCCCGTAGGCAGCCCTTACCCGGTCCTGCCCTTCCTCTCCGAGGAAGTTCAGGTATGCCGCTCCGGTGCTGAACTTCTGCATGGCGTTGAAGAGGTCCCGGCTCCAGCCGATGTTCTTCTCGTCCTCGGACGGATTTTCCCATCCGCAGACGATGTTCATGGCGTATTTCGCGTCCCGGTTGCTGTACGCCGTGCTTCCTTCGTCGACCTTCTGGATCATGCCGCCTAGCTGGTGGATGTGGATGGCAGAAATGGGCGAAGTGATCTTTTCGGAGAACTCCAGGAAGGTATTGATCGTCCCATCATCCAGCTCCTTCAGGTAAGCGGTCTTCCAGTAGTTCCGTATGCCCACGGGGGCAGTGTCGTCCAAGGATGTTTGCAGGAGCACATACGGTGTCGGCCCGATCAGGTCCGCCACGGGCCTACCGTACGCCTTGAGAGGCGCAAGAATCCGCGCACCCTCGTCCAAAGGGCCTGCGTAACAGGCCGCCACGCCCATCATATGGGTTCCGACCAGCTCGCTAGGTATGAACGGCAGGGGAGGGGCGGTCAGGAACGCCATCGCCATCGACAATTCGTCGGGAGCGTCCTTGGCGAAATCCCGGAAGAACTTCATCAGGCCTTTGGCCTCGCTCGACCGGTGGAAGATCAGGCCGCTCATCACCATCGGTCCCACGGGGTGCAGTCTGAACTCGAAGGAGCTGACAATGCCAAAGTTGCCCCCGCCTCCGCGCACCCCCCAGAAGAGGTCCTGGTTCTCCTCCATGCTCGCAGTGACCAGCTCTCCTTCGGCCGTGATCAGATCGACCGAGATCAGATTGTCCAGCGAAAGCCCGTACTTACGCACCAGCCAGCCTATTCCGCCGCCGAGCGTGAAACCGGCCACGCCCGTCGAAGAGACAAGGCCGCCGGTGGTGGCCAGCCCGAACGTCTGGGCCTCCAGGTCGAATTCCCTCCAGGTGGCGCCTGGCTCGACGCGCGCCCTCCGATTGATCGGATCGATCCTCACGCTCCTCATCTTTGAAAGGTCGATCATCATGCCATGGTCGTTGACCGCGTTCCCAGCGACATTGTGGCCCCCTCCCTTGACCGAGACGACCAGTCCGTGCTGCCGGGCGAACCTCACAGCCTTGATCACGTCACTGGCGCCATGGCAACGTATGATGAGGGCAGGGTGCCTGTCGATCATCCCGTTCCATATCTTTCTTGCCTCTTCGTAGCCGTTATCGCCCGGGAGTAGGACCTCACCCCGGGTGGAGCCTTTGAGGTCCTTGGCGATCGATTCTTCCAGCCCGTTCACTTCGCCGTTCGCATAGACCATGGAATTGCACCACGTCAAATCAAGCCATCAGCCTCTATTTATTTCAATCAGAACGGTCAGCTCCGTTACGACATGATGTGGAGCACTTTCGTTTCCGCCTGAACCAAGAAGCGTCAGGTGCTCGATTTGATCATGTCCTCTCTCACGAGAAGGTCTGGGCGATTTGGTCCAGGTCGCTGGATGGCAGTAAATTGTTCACGACCAGGCCCACCACCGGTCGCCCCGATGGCAAAGACTGACAGGCACCTTGAAAAGTTGGGTGAGGTTGCTCTCGTTCAAAGCTTCCAGCCCATCGTCCAGGAAAATCCTTCCGTCCTTGACCATTATCACCCGGTCGATCTCCGGAATGATGTCTGAAGGGTCCTGCGTCACCAGCACCAGTGCCTTTCCTCGACCGACAAGGGCGCGCATCGCCTCCCTCACCAGGTGCTTCCCGGTCAGGTCCAGTCCGTTCATAGGTTCATCCAGGATCAGTGCTTCCGGCTGGTTCACCAGGGCGCGCGCCATGATCACCCTCCTGGCCTCGCCCATCGACATGACCGAAACGGACCTTCGCGCCAGCCGTTCCGAACCCACCGATGCCAACGCCTCCCTGGCCTTCCTGGTCATCTCCCTGGTGACGGTCTGGGACCGGTTCGTCCCCAGCGAACCGAAGAACCCGGAAACGACCGCCTCGAGCCCGTCCATATCCCGTCTGAAATCGATCTGGACGTCACTGGACACCAATCCGAAGGCGCGGTGCACCTCATGAATGTCCCAGAACTCGGAGCCCATTATCTTGACGTAGGAGCTCTCATCGGTCGTATCGTGGCGGTACTCGCCAATGAAGGTCTTGATCAGGGATGATTTTCCAGAACCGTTCGGTCCGAGAATCACCAGTCTCTCTCCACGGTCGATGTGGAGGGTGATCTTCCTCAATATCTCCGAATCACCTTTGGTTATCGTGACCCTGTGCAATTCGATTATCGGCTCCGGAGGCATATTCCCTTCAATCCAGTAGGGATATTTCAGGGTGTTGAACGAATCACTTGGTCCTTGTCATGTGATCGTGGGTTCGCCGAGAGATCCATGTGCTGAGCGAACCGATCCGCGCATCCGGAAATGGGGAGCAAGAACGTGACCGCACACCGCATCACGTGGGTTATCTTCCAGAAGGTAAAATATCCAGATCAACAACCTATTTTGCCGGGGCTTTGGGCCTTCCATGGACGCATCCAAGAACCCGTCCTCTGGATCCAAAAAGGATCTCCCTCGGCGTTGGAGGCACTGGAATGACACATTTCCATCCCTTGTGAAAGCAGCATTCCGCACATTCGATGGTATCCATAGTAATACCATTAGGCTCTTGCGGCTTAAAACGGTTATCTACGATACCAACCAACTATCGGTCCCAATAACGGAACGCGGGTCGATGCCGACATGCGTGACCCGATCATTGTTCTTTCCGAACTCCTGGGCAAATGTCTGAGGAAGGATCAGAAATGGAGGTCCTTTAGAAATTTTCACTATCCGTCCCCCTACAGAATGCCTTGGGCGTTGGTGTCCTTGAGAGTGAAGGTGATATCCGCCCCCGGACTGAAGCTGTGCGACAGGTAGACAACGTTGGTGTCCAGGCCGATGTATGTGTCGGATGGAGTGATCGAGCCACCATTAACATTTGATTTCTCAGGAGAGTGGTATTGATATACCCTCTTCTCCCCGAATGCCGTCTGGATTGTCTCGACCGTTGGCGTGGCATTGTTCTTGGATTCACCGAAGGCACAACCGATGTGGGGCCAGTACGAGAAATCCCGAGAATCGTTTTCATAAGTGACCGTGCTGTTGTAGAAAATGGTCGATGTATGCATCTTGAAGGTACTGTCTCCTGACCCGGTGATGTTCCATACCCATATGGTATGCGTAACAGTCTCCGGGGCGTACACTACCTCCATGTCCCAGACAATGTAGTCATTGGCCTTGAGGTCCGCATGCGGCCCTCCATACGGGCTATTGGTCCCGAAGGAGAACTCGGCAAGGACCATAAATGAACGGTGAGGCGACCAGGGCCGCGACCAGCAGGGAGGGGATGACCAATTTGGGCCGAAACCGCGGTCCACGTAATGGTGGCACAGTTACCTCTGTTAGTTGATGGTCGACCTCGGATCGAACCTCCATGACCTTCTCCCGTTATTACCATTATCAAATGGGTTTTCATAATATTTGTTAAAGTACAACCAAGAGACACGAGTCTTTGAGAATCGAAAGATGTCCACTCGATCAAAGTGGAAAGGAAGCCGAAAAAAGACATTTGTGACTCGGCCAATGGCAAATTGAAACAAAATGGAAACGACCGAATGAAGGTCCATTGGACCATCCCGGTCATATCCTTGGCCATGTATTGTCCGCCGCGCGTTTCGGGTGTTTGTCGGCGGACATGAGTGGTCCGGTTGGGATGATGTCCGTTATGAAGGATACGACATCAGACCGACGCGTGCTGCTTGGTCATCTCCATGAATGCCGATATCTCGATGTCATAGGATGCATCTTGGGTGGTTCCGTCGATCATCTCGATCTTTGCCCTGATGTTGTTCCTCTCGAACACGATCTGTGCGTTCTTGACGTTCGATTTGTACACGCTGATCCGCTTTCCCGCCTGGGTAAGCTTCCTTTCCGGGCTGAACATAAGGCCGGACTCCTCGAGCAGCTTGATCTTCCGGTAACAGACTGCGATCGGGATTCCCAGCATCTTGCTGAGCTCATATACGTCCTTCGGTTTCCCCATGGTTGCCAGGAGTATCTTTCCGCAGTGTTCTTCCGTAAACAGTCTCGACTTTTCTAGTGCGTGCATTTCTTAACCACCCTTGAGCAAAAGCACGCCGATTTAGGGTATATAAATCAAATCAGGTTGTTATCAGTATTGATTTCAGTAATCATGCCTGACCAGACATGTTTATGCAAATCATTAGAATCGATTTGTGGAAAGTTTGCAGATGAGCAAGAGAACGGATATCGCGACCGAGAACCCATCCGTGCTCTCCTGTCATCGAATCACCTAGGTCCCGCATCCGTCATGCTTATCAGCTTAGATTTCTGGACGTCGCTGCTTTGATTCATGTTGCTACCACACTGACTCTCTCGGTTGAAAATCCTCAGCAGGAAGGACGGGTCTAGGTCAAGCAGACACCGACCGCATTTCATGATGAGCGGATGGTCGATGAATTCACAAACATTTTATCTTACCATACTCCTCGCCCATCATCATGTTCCTGACCAGAGAGGAGGAGTCGATCCTTGCGGGCGAACAGGGCCGCGGAAGGCAAAGGGCCATGGAGCTCTTGGTCGCGGTCGGCAAGATCTACGGGGCCGAGAAGCTGGTCCCCATAACCTCGGCGCATCTCTCCGGTGTTTCCTACAAGACCATCGGCGAGGGCGGGATAGGCTTCCTCAAGGAGATGTCGCATGACTGCAAGGTCTCGGTCAAGACCACCCTGAACCCGTCCGGAATGGACAGCGAGCGCTGGGAAGAGATGCACGTCCCAGAAGAGTTCGCCCGCAAGCAGCTGGAGATCATCGAGTGCTATGGAAGGCTGGGGGTGCAGACCACCTGCAGCTGCACGCCTTACCTTTCGGCGAACGTGCCGGAGAAGGGGGACACGATCGCCTGGGCAGAGTCGTCCGCACTTTCCTACGCCAACTCGGTCATCGGTGCGAGGACCAACCGGGAAGGGGGGCCGGGAGCTCTGGCCGCCTCGATCATCGGGAAGACCCCGCTCTACGGGCTGCATCTGGACATCAACCGCGTTCCGACCGTGATCATCGAGGCCGAGATGAAGGAGGACCTTCTGGACTACGCGCTCCTCGGCCATGCCATCGGCTCCCGGATCGGCGGCGCGGTACCGTTCATCAAAGGATTGCATCCGGACACTGACCAGCTCAAGATGATGGCCGCCGCCATGGCCGCCGCCGGTTCGGTGGCGCTGTTCCATGTGGAAGGCGTCACGCCAGACAGCGGACTGCAGGACCTTAAGGGCCTGGAGGTCATCAAGGTGGACGCCAAGGAGCTACGTTCATTCAAGGACAAGATCACTAGCGGTAGGGGCCCGGACCTAATTGCGCTCGGCTGCCCCCACCTGAGCGATAACGAGGTGAGGCATCTGGCCACGGTGGTCAAGGGCAAGAGGAAAGGGAAGGACACGGATGTCTGGTTCTGCACCTCCCGGGAGGTAAAGGCCCGATGCCCCAAGGAGGTCGGAGAGCTCGAACGGATCGGCAAGGTGGTCTGCGACACCTGCATGATCGTCACGCCGATCGAAGGGGTCTACAAGTGCACCGCCACCAACTCCTGCAAGGCCTGCAGTTACCTGCCCTCGCTGTGCTCCCAGAAGGTCGTCTGCGATTCGGCCGAAACACTGCTCGGTTCGGTGATGCAATGAAGGGACGTTCCATTTCGGCGGGCGAGGGGGAGGGCAAGGCGGTCGTCCTCACCGAGGCATTCAGTTTCCTCGGCGGCGTGGACTCAAAGACCGGGGAGCTATCCGTGGCGACCGGAAAGGCAGGCACGTCGATCAAGAACAAGGTGTTAATATTCCCCAAGGGAAGGGGCAGCACGGTCGGGTCGTACACCCTCCTGGACCTGAAGAAGCACGGGAACCAGCCGAGCGCCATCATCAACGGGAAGGCGGAGACCATCGTCGCCACCGGGGCGGTCATGGCCGGCGTTCCGATGGTCGACTCGCTGGACATCTCCCTCTTCCGTGACGGGGACGACGTCTTCGTGGACGGCAACACCGGGTCGGTCAGCATCGCCGGGGTCAAGGAGAGCGAGGTCGTCACTAGCATCCTGCGGTGCAGGGAAAGGATACTCATCCTCAAGCGCAGCGACAAGGTGGGGACGAACCAGGGGAAATGGGCAGGGGTCAGCGGCTACGTCGAGGCCGGTGAAAGCCCGGAACAGACCGCACCCCGGGAAATAAGGGAAGAGCTTTCCATCGACAAATTCGTCCTGGTGGGAAGGGCGGGCCCGATCACCATACGGGAGACCGGGCACATCTGGACCGTCCATCCGTTCCTGTTCGAGACGGACAGCGAGCAGGTGACCACGGACTGGGAACACACCGAGCACAAATGGGTCTTGCCTTCGCAGGTCAAGGACTACGACACCGTCGCCGGGTTCCCGAAGCTGCTGGAAGACCTGAAACTGGTATGAACCTGTCCGAGGCCATATGGCTCAGGATGAGAATTTCGGGACTTCCGTCCCTTATCCTTATTGGCCGAATATTGTAAAAGAAGGATTCGGGGGCCGTTCGGCCCCCGTAAAGGATTCTCACAGCGCTATGTCGACCTCTTTCTCCAGGAGGTTCAACTCGTGCGGGTCCAGCGTGGACGGATTAAGCGCCATGATCAGGATGGAGCGGTTGATGGCCACCTGGTCCCGGAGCGACTGGATGAACCGGAGGACGGTCAGGAAGTTGTTGTTGGTGATGAGGTATTCCAGCCCGTCCAGTAGTATCACCCCCGAGTTGTTCGCCAGGAACTGCTCGAGCGAGTAGCTCAGTTTCTCCAGGTCCTTCGGCCTCAGCGAGTTCTCCTTCCCGACGTTCGACAGCCAGAGTATCTGGGTGTCGCCCAGGTTGTACTTCGACTTGATCTTCAGGGGATAGTTCCGGGTGACGCAGAAGCCCTTGAGCCCCTGCGACAGCGCCTTCTCGAAGTAGGCGTAGGCCCGCTCCGATTTGTCCTCCTTGATCAGGTAGGCGAACGAGTGCTCCAGTTCACCCACCGGTTTGGGCTTGGCCTTATCGTCCTCCTCGTCGTCGACCAGGTCATCCCGGACCGCCGTTCCGCAGCTGGGACACTTGAGCTCATCGGGCATGATGTCGGCACCGCATGACTGGCACTTGACCACCGCCTGGAAACCCCGGCCCTGCGCGTAGACCAGCAACCCATCGATGGTCCTGGCGCCCAGTCCGCTCACCTTCGTCAGGTCCTCCTTTCCGGCGGCCGTGATCTTCTCTATGCTGTCGAATCCGGCATCGTAGAGCATCTCCGCCTTGAGCTTGTTCATCCTGGGGACGCGCATGAGGTAGGGTATCATGCGTTCCTTCGATGTCCCCTTCCTCGTCTTGGGCCCGCAGGCAGGGCATTTGCCTTCGATATCCAGCGCCCCCCCGCAGGTATCGCACTTCCGCCCCTCCTCCTTCCGCATCAGGTGGTTGAATATGCGCTTGGCGTCGGACCGGGTCAGACCCTCCATGGCTCCGAGCTTGTCCTCGCCCAGGTTCTTCAGGTCGTCGACCGAGCAGACCCCCTTCTCCGCCAGGGACATGGCCATCTTCGGCGTCAGTCCGGGGATGCCGGCCAGCTTGGTGACCGCCTCCTTGATGTGGGTGGAGGCGAGGGCGATCTCCATCTTGTGCCCTTCGACCTCCCAGGTCACGTTGTACGTGCCGACGGGCTCGTCCACGAAGTCCAACTTCTTGGCCCGGGTCTCGGACATGATGTGCTCCTTCCAGATCTTGAAGTACTCGGTTATCTTGGTCGGGGCGGTCACTTCCACCTTGACGAACTCCTCGACGTCCAGCTTCATGTCCTTACGCATCTGTTGGATGCGGCGGATGATCTCCCGGGCGAAGCCTTCCGCCTCGATCTCCGGGGTCACCTGGAAGTCCAGGTAGACCACGCCGCCGCTGAACTTGGCCTCGATGACCTCGTTAGGCATGGAGGAGGTGAACGAGACCATGTTCGGCTCGATCTTGACCAGCTGTCCCTCGATGCCCAGGGAGTACTCCCCCTTGTCGATGCTGTCCTTGATCTGCCTGGCCGGCCTGGATTTTAGCAGCACCGCGATCTTGGAGGACCATTGCCGGTAGACCTTGCCGATGGCGTGGGGGTTCGGGATGACGTTCAATATCGTCTCCTCCCATTCCTGGCCCGGTTTCACGTACTGCACCGATTTGGTGTTCGACTGGGACAGCAGGATGTCGTCCAGCGCCATGATGGAGTCCATCGCCTCCTGCGTGGACGCCTTGATGATGATGCGCTTCATCGGCCACCGCAGCTTGACGTTGCGGGTCTGCCTCTCCCGGGTGATTATCTCCACCAGTTCGGCGCATTCCTTCATCGACGTTTCGAGGCGCTCGTCGACCTTGGTGAGGTCGGCCGACGGCCAGTCCAGCATGTGGACCGAACCTTTGGTCCCGTCCAGGTGCTGGTACACATCTTCGGTGATGTGGGGGCAGAACGGTGCCAGGAGCAGGTTCGTGGCCATTACCGAATCGAAGAGGACCTTGTAGGCGGCCAGCTTGTCCAGGTCGCCCTCCTCCTTCCACATCCGATCCCGGATCAGTCGGACGTACCAGCGGGACAGGTCGTCCAGGACGAACTCCTCGATGGCGCGGCAGGCTTTGTGCAGGTCATAGGTGTTGATGTTGCGGGTGACCTCGTGCTTCAGCTTCTCGGTCTTGGAGATCAGCCACAGGTCCTCGGAGCGCAGATGGCCCTTGAGCCGGTCGTAGTCCACCAGGTTGGGGTCGAACTTGTCTATGGCCATATACTGGGTGGCGAAGTTGACCACGTTCCAGAAGACGTTGAGCATCTTCCTGGCGTTCTTCACCCCCTCCGTCTGGAAAGCGATGTCCTCCCAGGGGGCGGACGAACGCAGCATGTAGAACCGGAGCGCGTCCGCGCCGTACTCGGCAATGACCTTGGCCGGCTCGATGACGTTGCCCTTGCTCTTGGACATCGGCTGTCCCGACGGGTCCAGCATCCATCCGTGCATGAGCACGCTCTCGTACGGTGCCCGTCCGAACGCGATGCATCCGGCGGCCAGCTGGGAATAGAACCAGCCCCTCGTCTGGTCCTGCGCCTCGGTGATCCAGCGGCCCGGCCACCAGCGGTCGAACTCGGTACGCTTGCTCGGGAACCCGAGCTGGGCCCAGGAGGCCACGGCGGAGTCGAACCAGACATCGAGAACGTCGGGCACCCGTTTCATGGTCTTTCCGCAGCGGGGGCATTCGCAGGTGACCGCATCGATCCACGGCCGGTGCAGCTCCATGTCCTTCCGGTAGCCGTCCAGTTTCTCCAGTTCGGCGATCGAACCGACGACCTTCATCTCGCCGCAGGAGGCGCAGGTCCACACCGGGATAGGTATCCCCCAGTATCTCTGACGCGAGATGCACCAGTCCCGGGCGTTGAGGACCCAGTCGTACATGCGCGAGGAACCGGCCCAATCGGGGGTCCAGCGTATCCTTTCCACCTCCTCGAGCATCACGTTCTTGATCGCGGTGACTTTTAGGAACCATTGCTGGGTGTTCCGGAATATGACCGGCGTGTTGCACCTCCAGCAGTGCCCGAACCGGTGCTCGATGATGCCGCTCCAGAACAGGATGCCCTTTTCCTTGAGGTCCTCGATCAGGAGGGGGTTCGCCTTCTTGATGTGCATTCCCTGATATTTCTCTCCGACGTCGGGGTTGAACTTCCCGTTGGGGTCCACTGGGCAGAAGGGATCGATGCCAAACTCCTTGCCCAGTTCGAAGTCCTCCGGGCCGTGTCCGGGCGCGATGTGCACCAGGCCGGTGTTTGATGGCTCCACGGTCTTGGATGGGATGACCTTGTGCACCCACTTCCCGTCGACCTCCCTTTGGAATGGCACTTCGTCCGCGAAGGGCGGTATGTATTCCGTCCCCACCAGGTCGTCGCCCTCGATCGTCTCCAGGATGTCGTATTTCTCCCAGCCCCCGATCTCCCCGATCTGTTCCACCAGGTCTTTCAGGACGATGACCGTCTCGGTCTCCCCGATCCGGCGATAGCGGACCTTGGCATATTTGAAATCGGGATGCGCCGCCACGGCCATGTTCGCCGGCAGCGTCCATGGGGTGGTGGTCCAGATCAGCAGCGAGACCTTCTCGTCGTTCCTCAGCGGGAACTTGACGTAGATGGAAGGGTCCTTTTCATTGGAGTACTCTATTTCCGCCTCCGCCAGGGCGGTCTCGCAGCGGGGACATCCGGGGAGCACCCGGTTCGCGGTGACCAGCAGGCCCTTGTCGTGGGCCCGTTTCAGCGTCCACCAGGCCGCCTCTATATAACTGGAGTTGATGGTGAGGTACGGGTTCTCCCAGTCCATCCACACCCCCAGTTCGGAGAACTGTTCGTTCATCTTCTTCTGGAAGCCCAGCGCGAACTCCTTGCAGGTCCCGACGAAACGGTCGATGCCGTACTCCTCGATCTCCTTCTTGTTCTTCACGCCGATGGACTGCTCCACCTTGACCTCGATGGGCAGACCGTGCATGTCGTACCCGGGGGTGTCGGTGACGTTGAACCGTTGCATCCTCTTGAAACGGATGATGGTGTCCTTGATGGTCTTGTTCCACGCCGTTCCCAGGTGGATGTAACCGGTGGTGTAGGGAGGACCATCGACGAAGTAATAATCGGGACCGCTGGCCCGGAGCTCCTTCGTCTTCTTGTATGCTTCGGTCTTGGTCCAGAAATCCCGGACCGCTTTCTCTAGTTTAGCTGGATTGTAACTGCCTTGGACTTGCTTTATCATCGCTGTCCCTTCTGTCGCCCAGATGCCGCCAGACAATATAAACTACATGGTCCAGAAGATATGATTCGATACATCGACACCCGGGAACGGCCCGATTGATTGTCATTTCATCGTATTAATGTTCCCGCCCAAGATCGGAAAATGAGAATTCCATCGACCAATGTGCCCGTTCCTATGCGCGCGAATGAAGCCTCGCCCGCTCAGAACATGTCTAGACTGGCCTGGTTCTTGACCTCTTTCTTGAACGGCTTGGGGGTCATCTTGTCCAGTGCGGAATTGACCCGCTGCTCCGAGAAATCGTACTGCCCGACCAGCATCTCCACCACCTTCTGCCGGTCCGGGGCCTTCCATTCGAGGATGAAATTGTCCGTCTTCTCGAAGTCCAGGAACAGGTCCCTGACCCTTTCGTACTCGGGATACACCTTGTCGATGGAGGCCATCGCCCTCTCGAAGTTCCCGTGCTCCTTGACCAGTTTCAGTGCCCGCTTCGGCCCGATCCCGCTCACCCCTTCGTTGTAGTCGGTGCCCATCATGATGCAGAGGTCGATCAGCTGCTCCTTGGTCACCTCCAGTTCCCGCAGGGCCATCTCGGCATCGATCATCTCCATCTTCACGTCCCGGTACTCGTTACGTCCGGGCATCTTCCGCCTGCCGGCCAGGGTGAGGTTGCGAAGGAGCCTGGGGGCACCGAAGAGCAGCGAGTCGAAGTCCTGCGATGACGCCGCCCAGACCACCCCTGTCTGGGCCATGTAGGCCGCCTGGGCCTCTCCCTCTTCCGCCGCCTGGACCACCGGTATGCCCAGATGCGTCAGCAATATCCGCGAGGATTCCACTATCTCGTTCGTGATCCTCGAGGATTGGGTGGCCTTCGTGAAGGCCTTTTCCGTTTCCCCCTTCTCGATCGACTCCTGCCAATCCTGCTGTGCCTTGACCCTCCGCTCATGCCGGTCCCGGATGGTCCCGTTCTTCATCTCTGAAGGGATGCCATCGAACACGTAGGCGGGACGGACCCCCATCTCCACCAGGTTGGCATTGCGGTTGAGCAGGCCGGCCAGGTGGGAAGTGATCCTCCCCTTGCCGTCCTTGAGCGGGGTTCCGTCGGGCTGCCGGATCACCGAAAGGAACTGGTAGATGGCGTTGTAAGCGTCGATGGCCACGGTCTTTCCCCGCAGCTCATCCGGTGTCACATCTCTCGCCTTGATGATATCGGCCAGGTTAACGCCCATGTTCCATTCCTCCTTGTCCGGGATGGTCCTTGCTGTATGAATCGTCGATTCGGATGATAACCGTTTCGTGGTCTTGGCGGTGCAAGCACCGATATCCCTGCCAGCCCTCGCACGAAGGTTGATTGGATCTCCTGGACCAGTGGTTCCATTCCCCGCCTGCCGCATCCCGACCGGCCGCCTTCCATTCATGGGCGCTGCGGCCCATCTAGGGTTAGCATATTTCGTTGCGATTCACGTTCACCATCTGGCCAGCCGTCATGCCGGAGCGTCCATGGCCCGGAAAAATGCAAACCATTAATACCGAATTCTTACGTTGTTAATCATCATGGAGTACTCGGAAGTAAAGGAGAAGAAACCGGTGGAAGAAGGTCAGACCTACACCGTGACGATTTCTGACATCGGGTCGCAAGGCGACGGTGTCGGGAAGATCGAAGGATTCGTCATCATCGTACCGGACACCAAGATCGGCGAGACGGTGCAGGTCCGCATCAACCGGGTCAGTAAGAAGGTGGCCTTCGGTACCCTGGTAAAATGATCATTCCTTGAATTGGGGCATGTAGATCATGACCATTGCGATCCCAATCCAGACCAGGATGGCCATGAAGATGCAGATACCAGAGTTGAAACCCATCGCCACTACCAGAAGGATCAATGGCAAAACTACCGTCAGCAGTATCAGCAGGTGTTTCTTCGTGAATTCCATGAGGCCACTCAGCACGGAATGAGAGGGGGCGTTTATTTACCTTTCCCCTTCAAAATGCTTCCAGCATGCAGCGGTGTCGCCTCACCGGTACAGTCTGGCGTTCTTCTTGAGTGGTTAGTCTTTCTCTTTCGCCTTGTTGACGAACTTGAGCCCGGACCAGGTGTCGTCTATGGATGAGACCTTGACGTCGACCATTCCTTCGCTGGTGCCGACCTCGCGCACCATGGCGCCGGTGAGGTCCGTTTTCATCTTTGACGAACCCTTGGGCCAGCAGACCCAGATTATTCCCTCGTGTTTTATCGCGGCCTGCAGCTTGGGGTAAGTGGTGTCCACTTCCTTCTTGCTCTTGCTGAACATCTGTACGAAATCAAGCTCCTCGGTGATGTCATCTACCACCACGACGTTCTTTGGCAGCCTGCCTAGGACTTCGTCGTAGCCCTGAGGTGAGTTGATGAACAGGAGTTTCATCCCATCCTTGATTCCAAGCTTAGTGACCAGCGACTTCTTAGATCCAATTCGAGCCATGTGATTTCCTTTCGGGGAGCGGGTAGCGCCTTAAGTACTATTGACCTCAGGTGTACTGCGAGGTGATAGCGTTCATCGTTAATAAAATGTCGATTCTTTTTACGACTCAAATTGTGCCTTTTTTGATGTATCTGGATACCTCAGAATTTGTGCCAGGCTCCAATCTCTGCCTTCATATCCTTGGAACCGAAGAGCGCACTGCCCGCGGCCAGCGCCGAAGCGCCTGCCTTTACGCACCGCAAACCGGTCGAAGCGTTGATTCCGCCATCGATCTCGATGTCGAATTCGAGGCCGTTGTCTTCCGCGTACTCCCTCGCCGAGGTTATCTTCGGGACGACATCCTCGATGAACGTTTGTCCTCCGAAACCGGGATGGACCGTCATCACCAGGAGCAGGTCGATCTGGTCCAGGTAAGGGAGGACCGCCTCGAAGGGGGTTTCCGGGTTGATCGAGATCCCCGCCCTCCTTCCCAGCGACCGGATCTTTGCCAGCGTTTCCGTTACCAGATCCGACGCCTCCACGTGGATGGTGATGAAATCGGCCCCGGACCGGGAGAAATCCTCGATGTATCTCTCCGGCTGGACTATCATCAGGTGCACGTCGAAGGGCAGATCGGTGTGGGGCCGGATCTTCCTGATGACATCGGGTCCGATGGTTATGTTGGGGACGAACATCCCGTCCATGACGTCCACATGGACCCAGTCCGCGCCCGCCTCCCCCACCCGGCGCACCTCATTGGCGAGAGCGCCGAAATCTGCCGAAAGTATTGATGGAGCCACTTTTATCATTCGACTTCCTCCTAAGGGACCACCATGACCGGCACCCTCGCGAACTGGACCACCCGGGTGGAAACACTTCCCATGAGGAACCGGGAAAGGCCGCTGATACCCCGGGTGCCAACAACCACCAGGTCGTATCCGTCCTTAGCAAGGTCCAGAATCGCTTCTGCCGGATTGCCCAGCATGACCTTGAGGTCCGGTTTCAGCCCGGCCTCCTCGCATACTGTCCGGGCCCGATAGAGCTTCTCCTCACACTTGGCCTTTTCCGATTCCTCGGTGGTGGGCATGCCAGTGTAATATGCCGACTCAGCCGGCGGCAGCACGCAAAGCAGGGCGATATCGGAACGGAACAGGGAAGCCGTCTCCGCCGCTATCCGCGCCGCACGGAGCGAGTTGTCGGAGCCGTCCACTCCGACCAATATCCTCTTGAACGCCGTCATTCTGATCGTCCGGGCATTGCACCAGACGGTGATAATGTTGTCGATTGCGCGCCTCGATTATTTAGGCAAAACGTTAAAATCAAAGTGATGGAATGCCAGCCTTATGGCAGAGACCCACCACGCGGTAGAGAAAGAAGAGCCTTGCGATGTCGCCGGTTGCGGAAAGCCGGCCGAGAGATCGATTTCCCAGAACAGCGCCCAGGAGGCGGAGCTTGAAGGTGGACGAGGACCTGAAGAGGGTCCACCTGTGCAAGGAACACTACAAGGCATACAAGAAAGCAACCAAGACCGAGCGCAAGATCGGTTCCATGCGGTAGTCGGAAGAACCGGCAAAGGGATCAAATCCCGTCGAGGACTAGGATCTTTGGCAGGGCCACCGGCGCCCATTGTCCATCGGTTCTGCAGCGGGAAATTCCGGCTCCCAATCGTTTTCATGAACCAAGTCGACCGCTTCCGATCTAAGCACTGGTGCGGTTCGGTCCTATCTTCTCGATGCTGACCTTCCTTGGTTCACCTTGACTGCCAGTCGGATGATGCTTCCGAGCCATCTCACGATCGCCCGGTCTGGTCCGGTCTCAACAATCGAGTCGTCAAGTGATAGACGAGAACGAGGAAGAGGGCAGCGATGCCGGGCTGTGCAATTCGCAAAGAGCTTAATGCATCGTGAGGCGATGTGGTGTCGTGGAGATCGTCTTCCTCGGAACAGGCGGCAGCGTACCGACCAGGAACCGCAACACCAGCGCCACCGCCGTCCGCGTCGGTCCGGAGATACTCCTGTTCGATTGCGGCGAGGGGACCCAGAGGCAGCTGATGGGTTCCACCGTATCGTTCATGAAGATCACCCGGATATTCATCACCCACCTGCACGGTGACCATTTCCTCGGCCTGCCCGGTCTGATACAATCGATGAACTTCGCCGGACGGCTGGAGCCGCTGGACATCTACGGTCCGGAGGGGACCTCCTCCACGGTCGATACCATTCTCAACCTGGGTTATTTTCAGGCCGGGTTCCAGGTGACTGGCCACGATGTCGCAGACCTGGATGTGGTGCAGGGCAAGGGCTACGGGGTCAAGGCGGTGCGCACAGACCACAGCATTCCTTCGTTCGGTTTCGTTCTGAGCGAGGAGACGCGGCCGGGCAGGTTCAACAAGGCCCGGGCCATGGAGTTGGGCGTCCCCGAAGGCCCTCTGTTCTCAAAGCTCCAGTCCGGCTCGAGGGTGACGGTGAACGGAAAGGAGGTATTGCCGGAGATGGTCATGGGCGACCCCCGGCCGGGACTCAAGATCGCATTCTCCGGAGACACCCGGCCGAGCGAGCACTTCCTCGAATCCATCCTCGGATGCGATCTGCTGGTGCATGAGGCCACCGCCGACGTCTCGCTCCAGGACAAGGCCAAGGAGTTCGGCCATTCCACCGCCCGGGACGCCGCCACCATCGCCGCCCTCGCGGGCGTCAAGGTGCTCTACCTCAACCATTTCAGCGGCAGATACGAGGACGTAGGGATGCTGGTCGACGAGGCCAGGGAGATCTTCCCCAACACCAGGGCCTCGGAGGACCTGATGGTCGTTCATGTCAACTACGACGGGACGATCATTTCAAAGCAGCTTCAGGACGTCCGAGCTGGTAATGATGCCGACGATCGACCCCTTTCTTGAGACGAGGACCGCGTTGGACGCGGACAGCAATGACGTGACCACCTCGACGGCGGCCTCCTCGCTGACGATGGGGAACGAGTCCATCATGATGGAGCCGACCGTCAGTTCCCCCAGGTCCTCCATCTTCGAGCCGTCCCGGAGCAGGCTCAGTATCTTGAACTCGCTTATGCTGCCGACATGCTGGACCCCGTTGAAGACCGGGAGCTGCGAGTAGCCGCTCTCCCTCATGACCTCCGTGGCCCGCTTGATCTTCTCGCTGGATTGGATGCTGACGATGTTGGTGGAGGCGACGTCTTTGGCCCGCATGCCTTCCCGCCTCTTGCTCATCTCGTCCTGCAGTACCTCGAAGATCCTGACGACGGCCGCATAGCTGCCCTTGATGCTGCCCCTTTCCATCTTGGCGATGGTCGATTGGCTTACGCCGGAGAGTGAAGCTAGCTCCGATTGGGTGATGTCCAAGCTCTTCCTCAGTTTCTTGATTTCGATCTCATCAGGGAATTTCATGGCAATAACCACATGTTATTAGTCATATATGAATAATTGAGTCAATAGAGCTTATATGACCGAACCAAATACAACCGACCTAACTCGGTCCGTGGCCAGACCTTCCGAGGCGGGAGGCTGGGCACAGGACTGCGACTTACTCAGACAAATAGGTGACCATCATGGCATCCAAGCCGATTCGGAAGACTCAAGCAAAGAAGGCAGAGGCAAGGAAGATCGAGAAGAACATCATCGTCGAGAGCATGAACCTGTTGCCCATAGAGAAGCAGCGGGTCGAGCTGGTCGAACGAAAAGGCCTGGGCCATCCGGACACGATCTCTGACGGGTTGGCGGAATCCGTCAGCCGCGCGCTGTGCCAGATGTATCTGGACCGGTTCGGGGAGGTCCTCCACCACAACACCGACCAGAACGAGGTAGTGGGCGGCCAGAGCGCCCCCAAGTTCGGGGGCGGGAAGATGCTGGAGCCGATCTACATCGTGCTCATCGGAAGGGCGATCACCCAGGTGGACGGCGAGAGGCTCCCGTACGCCACCACCGCCATCGGGGCGGCCAAGGACTACCTGAAGAACTTCCCCCACCTGGACGTCAACGAGGACGTCATCGTCGACTGCAAGATCGGCAAGGGAAGCATCGACCTGATCAAGAACTTCGAATCGCTCGCCGACAAGTGCAAGGTGAACGGCAACAAGAACAGCTGCATGCTGGCCAACGACACCTCCTTCGGATGCAGTTTCGCTCCCCTTTCCCAGACCGAGACCGTGACGCTCGAGGTCGAGAGGTACATCAACGGGGCGATGAAGAAGAAGCTGAGGGAGACCGGGCAGGACGTCAAGGTCATGGCCGCCAGGAACAACGACAAGATCACCCTGACCATCGCCTGCGCCATGGTGGACAAGTTCGTTTCGGACGCTGACCACTACATCAACGTCGTCCAGGAGATGACCCAGCTGGTGTCCGATTACGCCACCAAGTTCACCAAGTACGACGTGAAGGTCGACGTGAACCACGCCGACGACTACAAGAACGGCAACTACTACCTGACCGTCACCGGGCTGAGCGCAGAGAACGGGGACGACGGCTCGGTCGGCCGCGGAAACCGGGTAAACGGACTGATCACCCCCTACCGCTCCATGAGCATGGAGGCATCGGCCGGCAAGAACCCCATCACCCACGTGGGCAAGATGTACAACATCCTGGCCAACTGGATCGCCAGGGACATAGTCAAGGAGGCGGGCGGGGACGTGCTGGAGGCCCAGGTAAGGATACTGTCGCAGATCGGAAGGCCCATCAATGACCCACAGACCTGCAGCGTCCAGCTGATCCTGGAGCAGGGGGTTAACTTAGACAAGGCGCAGAAGAAGGCGCTCGCGGTGGCCGACAACTGGTTCGAGAACATCAACAAGGTCACGGAGAAAGTTGTAAAAGGCGAAGTGACGGTATTCTAAGCGATGAAACTCGTTGATTTGCCCAGATATGGTCCGGTGCACCGCTTCGCCGATTACCACGTCTTCAAAACCCTTTCCATCCTCTCCGATGGAAGACGCAAGGGGCGCAAGCAGCTTGCGGAAATGGTCGACATAGGCGAGGGCAGCATGCGGACGATCATCGAATATCTCCGGGACCGCGAGATGATCGATGTCAAGCAGACCGGGGTCAAGATCGCAAGCAAGGGCCACGAGTTCCTGAGCAACCTCCCGATATACATGGAAAGGGTCGAGCCGACCGACAGCACCCTCGGTGAGCGGAGCGCCGCGGTGCTCGTCAAGGGCCTCAGCATGAAGATAAAGATGGGGGTCGAGCAGAGGGACAGCGCCATCAAGGCCGGTGCCGAAGGGGCCACCACCGTCATCGTTTCCGGGAGCCGTCTGATCGTTCCGCCGGACTATGATCTGGACAAGGAGAGGCCCGAGTTCGCCGACACGCTGCGGAGACTGCTGGCGGTGAGCGAGGGCGATGTCATCATCATCGGGACCGCCACCACCTACGATCGGGCCGAGGACGGCGCCCTGGCGGCGGCGTTCGAACTCATCTGACCGGAAGATCGCCCTAAGATTTTTCCGGATAAAAGCAAATTGGTACATCCCAAGGATTCCAGACCCACGGCCGCATCATTTTCGAGCCCCCGGGTTCTGGATTAGAAACCAGACATGACCCGGCTTAGGCAGATTCGGACCGTCGGCCAGACCACGGAAATCGCGTGGATGGAAGGGTCGATCCATTGCCATTCGATCGGACGAGGCTTGAAATATTGGATAATACATCCAATAATGACCTATTTCGGGTCAGGTGGAATGTAATTTGAAGTTGAGGGGAGCAAT
Source organism: uncultured Methanomassiliicoccales archaeon (assembly GCA_963710685.1). Lineage (GTDB taxonomy): Archaea > Thermoplasmatota > Thermoplasmata > Methanomassiliicoccales > UBA472 > DASXVU01. The sequence goes on from CAVQBH010000010.1 coordinate 35,013, forward strand.
CGCTTGTCTATTGTTGGTGTCATTCATGCTGATAGCCGCCGCGCCAGTCTCAGTGGCTGCGGAAGGGACCACATGCGCGGTCCTGTTCGATTTCGGCAATGGCGAGATATCCTGGGCGGACATCGCCTCCAACAGCACTCTGAACGCGTTCAACATGACCCAGATGGCCACCCAGAAGCTCGGTCTGGATTTTCAGTTCACCCATTATCCGTCGGGTAACTTCGTCACTAAGATAGGGGATGTGGATACCCCAGCCTCATTTGCCCAGTCCTGGTCCCTGTGGACCTGGAACACGACCACGTCCCGGTGGGATTCCTCCATGGTCGGTCCGGACTCGATCCCCTCCACCAGCGTCCCGGCGATCGCCTACTCGTTCGGCGGGTATCCAACCCCGGCACCGCTGGCCACGCCCGAGCACCGGTACCCGTGGACCAGCTTCAGGCACGATGACCTGAACACCGGAAGCCAGCCGGTCTACGCCCCGAACAACCTCTCACTGGCCTGGAAGGTCGACCTGGGCAATGGGGCCATTGACGCTCCGATCGTTGCCTGGCAGGGATACACCGCGGTGGTGACCGGCGGAATCCTCAACATGACGACCTACGCCTACGACACCAATTCCTCCGTCTACGTGCTGAACCAGACCGGTGCTGTGCTGTGGCACAAGGACATCGGTACAGGTTATCAGGTCGGATCTCCCCTGGTCTATGACGGAAAGCTCATCGTCCCGTCGGCGGACGGCAAGGTCTATGCCTTCAACGCGCTCACCGGGGACTCTCTCTGGACCTACGACACCGGATCGGGGTCGCTGCACGGCGTGACCTCGTCCCCGATCGCCTACAACGGCAACTTCATCATCGCCACCGGTAACGGAAATTTCATTTCCCTGTGGCCCAACGGGACGAAGGACTGGAACATGACCATCGCACCCGGTATATACTCCTCCTCGCCGGCGGCCTCCAACGGGACGCTCTACATCGGGACCGAGGATGGCAAGCTGGACGCCATCGCCGCGGATGGAAGCGCGGTCCAATGGTCCATCCAGATCGGGAGCAAGGTGCGCGGATCGCCGATCCTCCTGAAGGATGAGATCGTGGTCAGTTACCTCAACTACACCGGGAACTCACCGGCCAGTGGCGGCCTGGCAGGGGTGAGCTATACCGGACAATTGCTGTGGCAGAGGTCGACCGACGTGACACCCGGATCGCCGGTCCTCACCAAGGCCGGAATAGCCGCGGTCACGTACACCGGGATCGTGATGGTGAGTTCGGACGGCTCACTGGTCTTCAACAGGTCGTTGGGAACCATCTTCGCCGGCGCGGCCCCGACGAGCGTGGGGGACAGCATATTCCTGGTCACGAACGAGGCGTCCAGCCGTCTGATCGCAATGACCAACTCGGGTGAGATATACTTCCAGCGGGCCATCGTCCCGGCGCAGTACGCGTTGAGCGCCCCGACGGTCGCCGATGGTATCCTCTACATCAGCAGCGACAACGGGAATGTCTACGCCTATCACATGAACTCTGTGGCACCGTCCGCCCATGACTACACGATGGTCCAGAACGGCCTGACGGTCAGCTTCCAGGCGAAGGTCGTGAACGGGACCCTGATCAACTACTCGTGGAACTTCGGGGACGGCAACACCAGCACCGGTCCGGCGGTCAACCACACCTATGCCCAGGCCGGAACCTACAGCGTCGTGCTCACCGCCACCACTCCCGACGGTCAGATCCAGAACAGCACCGTGTCCGCCGTGGCCACCAACCCTAGCGCGTCAAGCGGCACGAACTCGGACATCACCGTGCTGGTCATCCTCCTGGTCGTCGTTATCCTGATCGTTGCCGTCGTCGGCTTCCTGGTGATGCGCAGGAGGAAGTAAGGGAATGATGAAGCTCAGGCCAAGGGACCTGATCCTGATGGCCGTCGCGGTGGTCATCGTACTGGTGATCGCATTGTTCGGGTTTCCGAACACCGGCAGCACCGGGGTCACCGTCAGGGGCAACCTGACGATCGAACTGGCCGACGCCCCCTCCCCGATCAACCAGGGTATGAACACCACATGGACGCTGGTCGGCGGGAGCTGGACCAACACCACGACCGTCAATTCGCTGGGACAGACGGTGTGGATCTTTGAGAACGTCACCAGCAATTCCAGCTGCTATGACCAGCTGTTGTCCGCCTCTCGGATCGCCGGATTCAGCATCGAATCTCAGAACCAGACGCTGGGGCTGATCGTCACGTCCATCGGCGGCGCCTCGAACCTGGAGTTCGAGGGCCGGGCCTGGCAGTACTACGTGAACGGGGTGTACGCCAATCGGGCGTGCAACATCGTCACGGTGGCCAATGGTGACAACGTGGTGTGGAAATACCAACCGAACCAGATGGGGTGAGGGCACTGTTCTCCCCGTACCAGGACAAGGACTCCAGGATCCATCGGATGGACGCGAGGCCGAAAATGGTCTTCGTACTCTCGATATTCCTGCTCTCCATCCTGGTATCGGACATATTCTTTTTGACCGTCTTCTTCGTGTTCATCATGATCCTGGTGGCGGAGAGCAAGGTGCTGCGCTCCACCCTCGGACTCCTGAAGTACACGGTGTACGTGGCCGCCTTCCTCTTCGCTTTCAGCATTCTGTTCTCGCAGGGAAGTCACGTCCTGGTGACGCTCGGCCCCCTCTCGATCAAGGAAGAGTCCTTGCTCTTCGCCACCAGCATGTGCATGAGATTGTTCCTGGCCATCAGCGCGTTCGCCGTTCTCACCTTCACCGTGCACCCGGACCAGTCCCTGCAGATAATGTCCAAGTTCGGGATCAAGTCCATGACCGGGCTCTCGATCGCCACCCGCATGTACCCGACCATCGCCGCGGATTCGGCGAACATCGAGGACGCCATGCGGGCCCGGGGGGTGGAGTTCGACGATGGCAACCTGATCCAGAAGGCCAGGGCCAAGGCGCCGGTCATGATGCCGCTGCTGCTGAACTCGATGGATCGTTCCATGGAGATCGCCGAGGCCATGGAGAGTCGAGGTTTCGGGGCGGGGTCGAGGACCCATTATTTTGACCGGCCCCTCCTCCTCAGGGACAAGGTCATGATCGCCTCCTTTGTCGCCGCCCTGCCCTTCGGCATCATCATGTTCGTCCTGGGCTACGGCAACGTCAATTACATTTCTGGAGCGCCGTTGACCATAACCGCCATAGGAACGCTGGTGGCGTTCCTGGAGCTGATGTTCTACGTGCCAATCCTGGTGGGGGCCAAGGTATGATCGACATCGAGAACTTCTCGTTCACGTACAGCGCGGTGGGAAGGCCGGTGCTGAGGGACGTCAGCCTGAGGATCGGGGAGGGCGAGTTCGTCCTGATCGTGGGACATTCCGGATCGGGCAAATCCACCCTGTGCCGCTCCATGAACGGCCTGGTGCCGCACTTCTACGGCGGCAAGATAAACGGGCACGTCACCGTCGACGGAAGGGACACCAGGAAGACTCCGCCGAACCAGCTGGCCGGCACGGTGGGAATGGTGTTCCAGGACCCGGAGAACCAGTTGGTGATGACCAACGTGGAGAACGAGATGGCCTTCGGCCTGGAGAACATGGCGCTGCCCCTGCCGGAGATGAGGGAACGCATCGCCCAGTATTCTGAATACTTTGACCTGGCCCGGTTCTTCAAACGGTTCATTCCGGAGCTTTCCGGGGGCGAGAAACAAAAGGTGGCGCTCGCTTCCGTCATCGCCATGAACCCGAAGTACATCGTGCTCGACGAACCGACCTCCCAGCTCGATGAGGAGACGGCCTCGCTCTTCCTCGATTTCCTGCAGAAGCTGAATCGGGAGCACAACATCGCCATCATACTGGTGGAGCACCGGTTGGAGAGGTGCCTGGGATACGCCGACCGGATCGTTTACATGAAGGACGGGACGGTGGCGGCGGACGGCACGAAGGCGGAAATGCTGCCCCTGCTGAAGCAGGAGGGGCTGATCGCCGATTTCCACCGCTCCATCGGGTCCGTGGGTACCGGGGAGGTCGTCGTCTCCGCGGAGAACATAAGCTTCCGTTACAGCAAGGAGGACGTCCTTGACGGGCTGGACCTCCAGGTCCGCCGGCAGGAGGTCCTGGCCATCATAGGGCTGAACGGCTGCGGCAAGTCGACCCTGCTCAAGCATCTCAACGGCATCCTCAGGCCCAAGAACGGCATGGTGCAGGTCATGGGCCGGGACATCGCCAAGGCCACCACCGCCAGCCTCGCCCGGGACATCGGCTATCTGGGACAGAACCCGAACAATTACCTGTTCGAGGAGACGCTAGAGAAGGAGCTGGAGTTCACTCTCCGGAACCTTAAGATCGACCGGTCCGAATGGAAGGAAAGGATGGACTGGGCATTGGAAATGCTGAACCTGGAAAAATACCGCAACACGTTCCCCCGGGAGCTCAGCTGCGGTGAGCGGGAACGGGCGGCCCTGGCCTCGATCATCGTGGGCAGGCCGAAGATCCTGGTCCTGGACGAACCGACCCGGGGGCTGGACTACGCTAACAAACTGAAATTGGCGACCATCCTGGAATCGCTGAAGGCGGTGGGCATGACCACCATCATAGTGACCCACGACTACCGTTTCGTGGCCGAGCACGCCACCCGGGTGATGTCGCTCCGGGGCGGGCGGCTGGTGCATACGCCGATCGAGGACGTCGTGGTCCTGGCCAAGGAGATCGGAGGGGTGGAGGTATGAAGGTCAAATGGAGCCTGGTCCTCACCATCCTAGCCATGGGCATGGTCGTCCTCATCCTCTACCTAGCGGTATTCGCCAGTTCCAAATTGGCCGACTACACCGCATTCCTGTCCTTCATACTGCTGATCCTGATCATCGGCATCATGTTCGCGAAGTTCGAGGAGTCGGAGATCAGCTCCAAGGAGGTGGCCCTGATAGGCATCCTGGGAGCGATAACCGCCGCCTCCAGGATACCGTTCGCGGCTCTCCCGAACATCAAGCCATGCACCTTCCTTATCATCGTATCGGGGCTGGTGTTCGGGGCGCTGGCCGGTGCGATGGTGGGAGCGATGACCGCCGGCGTCTCGAACCTGTTCTTCGGGCAGGGCCCGTGGACCGCCTGGGAAATGGTCGCTTGGGCGATGGTGGGCATGGTCGCCGGGTATCTGGGAAAGCGGATGAAGGGTATCACCGTAAGGGACATCATACTGCTCGGGATAATCCTGGGGATGGCCTACAACACGCTCATGGACTTCAGCAGCTGGATAACGTTCTACAAGAGCGACCCGAACCTGCTGGTGCCCACCTTCGTGGCGGGGCTGCCCTTCGGGGCTCTGCACGTCTTCGGCAACGTGGTCTTCGCAGTGATCCTGGGCAAGCCAGTGCTCACCATGTTCCAGCGCTTCCAGCGCCGGACCCGGATCTACTATGACAACCACGAGGAGGACACCGGTCCCCCTCCCCCGGGGAACGACCCTTCGCGATCGGCCAGGGATGAAGCGGCCATATGATAGTTCGTCCTATTTCTTGAGGCCGAGCTGGTGCTCCATCTCATCCACTTCACTGGTCGGTTTGTGGCACGCTCCGCCGCTGCAGACATAGGCGGTTGGCTTTCCCTCCGCGGCATCTTGTCCCGGATGTGCGCCAACAACGGACATTCGGCCTTCTTCCCGTCACGGATCGGGTTGAGCATCATGATGGTGTAGGGCAGATAGAGGGCGTTGGAGGCGTGGATCATCGCCCTGGTACGCACGTCCATGGGATCGCCGGAGATGACCAGTTCCTGGACGGGTTTCAACAGCATCCTGAGGCCGATCACGAAGAAGGACAGCGCGTCCGGCACCTGGCTGAGATAGAAGTTGTAGTACTTCGAGGAGGCCAGCGCCAGGTCCCTCATGGTCAGGTCATCGATCATCGTGGAAAGCACGGCCAGATCGTAGACCATCACCGAATTGGCGGAAGGCATGGCCCCATCCGATATCTCCTTGCTGAGCATCACCAGATCGTCCTTGGCGATGGAGTTGTAGAAGCCTCCTTTCTCGTCCCCGAAGAGGTCGATCGTCCTCTTCATGTAATCCAACGCCCGGTTCAGGTAACGGTACTCGAACGTGGCCTGGTAAAGCTCCAGAAGCCCCCAGATATAGTAAGCGTGGTCGGATAGCAGGCCGTTCACCCGGGCCTCCCCCTCGCGGTACATGTGGCACAGGCCCCCCTCGGGCGAGGCCGAGTATCCCTCGATCGAATCCACCGCCCGCTTCGCCGCCTGCAGGTACCGTTCCTCCCCGAACGCCCTCCCTGCCTTGGCCAGGGCGGCGATCATGAGCCCGTTCCAATCGGTGAGGACCTTGTCGTCCCGGGCCGGCCGGATCCTCAGCTCCCGCACCCCCTTCAATCGCTCCGCGCACGTCTCCAGATAATCGGTCAGTTCGGCCGGGCTCATGTCGAACTTGGTCGCGAGGGTGGCGATGTCCGCGGTGAGGTGGAGCAGGTTGCGGTCGGTGTCCCCTTCGATGCCCGAACCGATGGTCCCCTCGGCGTGCACGTCGAAGCACTCCATGAAGACCTCCGGCCTCATGTCCCCCAGCACCTCCAGCACATCCTCCTGGGTCCAGGTGTAGAACTTGCCCTCCACCCCTTCGCTGTCCGCATCCTCCGAGGCGCAGAACGCCCCGTGCTCGGAAATGAGGTCCTTGAGCACGTACTCGATGGTCCCCCGGGCCACCTTCCTGAAGTCGTCCCTGCCGGTGGCCTGGTAGGCCTCCGTGTACGCCATGCAGATCAGTGCCTGGTCATAGAGCATCTTTTCGAAATGCGGCAGTATCCACTGCCCGTCGGTGGAGTACCGGTGGAATCCTCCCCCTATGTGGTCGTGGATCCCTCCGAGCATCATGTTCGTGAGGGTCCAGTCCGCCATCTTGAGGGCCTCGGGGTTGCCCGTATCGTACCAGTACCGGAGCAGGAGGATGGCCTTGTGCGGGATCGGGAACTTGGGCGATTTCTCGAATCCCCCGTACTTCGGCTCGTAGGTCTTCCTCAGGCCTTGAAATGCCTCATCCAGGTACCTGATGTTCGGTTCGCCCGGCCGGACGATATCCATGGCGGCGATGTCCCTCAGGATGGTCGACGTGATGGCCTGGATCTCGCCCTGCTCCTCCTTCCATGCGGTGGAGATGGCGTTCAGGACGGTGATGATGTCCGACATGCCGAACTGCCCAGTTCGGGGGATGTAGGTGGCGGCAAAGAAAGGGATCTTCTCCGGGGTCATCACGATGGTCAGCGGCCAGCCCCCCCCGCCGGTCATGGCCTGACAGGCCTTCATGTAAAGCTCGTCGATGTCCGGCCTCTCTTCCCGGTCCACCTTGATGGAGATGAAACCCTCGTTCAGGACCCGGGCCACATCTTCGTCCTCGAACGACTCCCTTTCCATCACATGGCACCAATGGCAGGCGGAATAGCCGATGGAAAGGAACACCGGCCTTCCGCTCCGCTTCGCCTCGGAGAAGGCGGTGTCGCTCCAAGGGTACCAATCGACCGGGTTGTGGGAATGCATGATGAGATACGGGCTCTTCTCATTCACAAGATGGTTGGAGAATTTCGGCTTGAGCTCCATGGACGACCTCTGAATGGTACGGATTCGAGCCGTGAATAATTAAGCTATGCGTGCTGGATGAGAAATTTGGACATCGCCGATGATCGAATCTTAAAAAGGTAGAGGTCCGAATCGACCCCGTACCTCGGTTTGGAAGGCGTTTGGAGCTTGTTGGGCCGGTGGCTCACCGCTCCTCTGCGATCCTCTCCTCCTAAGAAAGTCCGCTTTCGATCCCTTGTATCCAGCTCTTGATGTTCAGGAGCTGACTGAAAGAGCCAATGCGTTTTGCGATATTAATGCTTTTCCAGTTTTCGGCCTCGGTTGGATGCATAATTGACTGCTCACAGCCTCTAAAATTAGCATTCTGGCCATGCATCGGCTGGATGGATAGACCATCCCGTCAATTAATAATATACAATAAATATTATTAGCATGGACGACAGGTCAAGGAAAGAGAAGGACCGGAATCCTGCACTCTGAAGAATCCTAGTCTCCAAACCCGAGGACACCACCAAGACGTAACCGGAGCGGACAGGGATTTGCGTTGGAATTGAGATGATCAATCCAGCGGAGTTGTGGCTGTTCGATAGCCGCCGTTTGGAAAATCTAAATGATGTAGTATTGTCTTAACCACCAGACGCCATTGGGGGAAGAATAGCTAGTGCCGTTCAGATCGAGGTATTCACCATGAACATCATCGAGGTCAGGGGCCTCTCCAAATCGTTCGAGGACCGCTGGGTCCTGAGCAACGTCAATTTCCAGGTCGAGGAGGGAGATATATTCGGATACCTCGGCCCCAATGGAGCGGGAAAGACCACCACCATGCGGATCATGCTCGGACTTCTCAAGCCCACCCAAGGCGAGGCGCTGATCCGGGGCAGGGACATGGGGACCGACAACGAAATGAGGAAGCACGTCGGGGTGCTTCTGGAGAAGAACGGCGTCTACGACCGTCTGACCGCCCATGACAACCTGCAGTATTATGCACGGCTGTACGGGGTCAGTGACGTCGAAACGAGGATCGAGGAACAGCTGGAACTGGTGGGCCTGACGGACCGCCGGGACCAGAAGGCGGGCAAGTTCTCCAAGGGCATGAAGCAGCGGCTCGGGCTGGCCAGGGCGATGATCCATGATCCCGAGATCATGTTCCTGGACGAACCATCCTCCGGACTTGACCCGGAGGCGCAGAAGCTGATGAGGGACATCATATTGGAGATGTCCGCGAAGAGGAAGATGACGGTGTTCTTGAACTCGCACAACCTGGACGAGGTGCAGCGGGTGTGCAACCGGATCGCCATCCTGCAGCACGGGACCATCCGGGCCTATGATTCGGTGGAGAACATGCGCTCCAAGTACAGCATGCCGATGATGGAGTTCACCTTCGTTGACGACCTGGCCGCCGACAGGGCCCACCAGGTCCTGTCGGGTCTGGTGGGGGAACATGGGACCTTCCGCAAAGGCCTGACGATAGAGGTGGCGACCGACCTGATCACTCCGGACGAGTTGATCGAACGGCTGGTCAAGAGCGGCATCCGGCTGTCCGAGGCCAGACGGATGAAGAAATCGCTGGAAGACGTGTACATCGACATCATCAAACAGGCCGGGGGAGGACCATGAACTGGGGTCAGGTAAAGATCGTGGCGCTCAAGGAGATGCGGGAGATAACGTCCTCCAGGGGGACCATCATCTCCACGATCTTCTTTGCCCTGTGGTTCGGCCTGCTGAACGGTCAGTCCCCGGCGGGAATCACGTCCGATTCGCTGAGCAAGCAGCTCTTCTTCTTGGCGCCGATGCTGGGCGCATTGATGGGCTATCTCCTGACCGGGACGGTGTTCTCCAACGAGAAGAAGGACGGCGTGATCGAGACCCTGCTGTGCACCCCCCTGGACCTGCGCACCATATGGCTGGGTAAGCTGCTCGGGGTCTCGGTGGTGGCCTATCTGGCATCCCTGGTCTCGATAACCTTCGTGATCCTGCTCGCCAGCATGGCCGCCAACGCGCTCCTGCTCCCGTCATTGATCATCCTGCTGCACATCGCGGTGACCGTCCCGCTGTTCACCGCCGCGGTGGTAGGCCTGATCGGATACTCCCAGCTCCTCCTGGGCATGAAGGAGAACACGGTCATCGGGATATTCACGTTCCTGGGACTGTTCATAGGCATCTCGGTGGCGGGGCAGCTGGTCAGCGGGTCCGGCACCATCACGGTGCTGATGCTGCTGATCATGTTCCTGGTGGCGGCCTGCCTGCTGGCCTTCACTTTCTACCTGGCCCGGTTCCTCAGCAAGGAGAAGGTGATCACCACCATCCCGTAGACTAGGGAGGGGCCAGAGATGAAGGAGACATTTTAATAGACTAGCCAACACTATGACCCAAACAAGGATGGTTCACCATGCCAGACATCAGGCAGACGGTTGAGGAGGACCGGGGGCTGATCAAGAAGATCCAGCTCATGGTCCCGGGATATCGGGGATACAGGCTGAAGGAAGACCTGAGAAACTCAGACAAGATACTGAGGCTCGAGCTAGGAAAGAGGCTGGCGCTCCAGCGCACCGAGCTGGAGGAGTGTAGGCAAACGCTGGTCACCAACAACCCCCTGTCCAAGAATCTCACGGTTATCGGGGGCATCATCAATGAGTACAAGAAGGTCGAAGGCCTCATCGCCCATGGTGAATCCGGGTACTCGGGCATACGGGCGGATATCCGAATTGATGTTCCAGAGCTGAATCTGCTTTACGAGTATGACGCTGGAATGATTGACAGCATCAATTTCATCGATCAATCGGTAGGTTACCTTCGCAACGCCATCGACGATAATGACGATGCCAAGTGCGCGGACCAACTAAAGAACGTGAGAATGCGCATCACCGGTTTCGAGGAGAAGTTCGCCAAGCGCATCTCCACCATCCAGGGAATAGGGGTGTGATTATTTTTGAGCGCGATTGGAGCAGAGACATTCAAATGGGAGGACCAGGACAAGCGTCTAAACATCATGTTCCGAATGAACCGGAACATCAAGTACGGCGACAATGTGGTGGTACGCGAGGATGAGATCGCCGCATTCTACCGGGACGGGAAGGTCCTGACATATATGGACAGACCAGACAGGTACGCCCTCACTGACCTCAACGCCCCCATCGTGGGCAAGCTGGTCAAGGCGCTGTCCGGGGCGCAGCAGCAGGCCGAACTGATCTACCTGCAGAAACGGGCCTTCGACGGCAAGTTCGGGTCCAAGCAACCGTTCCAGTTCAGGGACAAGGAGTTCGGGATGGTCAATCTCCGGGTCTTCGGCGAGTTCCGGTACAAGGTCTCCAACCCAGAGAACTTCGTGAACCAGTTCGTGGGCACTCTCAATTTTGCCACCAGTGCCGAGATCGAGGAGCGCATCAAGGAACAGGTGGTATTGCTTGTCTACTCCGCCATCGGTGACATGAAGAATCAGGGGATGGGCGTCGCCGACCTGGCAAGCAATCTACCGAACATCGAGCAGGTGGTGCTCTCGAAGTCCAACGACCAGTTTGCATTGTATGGGGTCGGTATTGACAAGATATCCGGTCTTTATGTCTCCCTGCCCGACGAGGTCCAAAAAGCGGTCGACACCAGGGCATCGATGCAGATAACCGGGACGAACTATGTCCAGTACCAAAGCGGCCAGGCGATGCGGGAAGCGGCGACCAACCCTTCCGGAGGTGCCGCCGGCGTAGGGGTCGGGCTGGGGGCCGGCATGGGCATGGGTTACACCATGATGGACTCGATGAGGGCCGGGGGCCAGCAACCGGCACCGGGGGCGGCGCCCCCCCAGCCACAACAGGTGGTGATATGCCCCAAGTGCGGCACTTCGAACAATGCCGGGGCAAAGTTCTGCCAGTCATGCGGGACAAAGCTGGTCGTGGAGACCATCCCCTGCCCCAAGTGCGGCAACCCGGTGAACGTCGATGCCAAGTTCTGCCCGGAGTGCGGCAATGACATGAAGGCGACGATAAAATGCCCCAAGTGCGGGAAGGTGTCGCCCGTAGGAACTAAGTTCTGCCCGGAGTGCGGCACGACGCTCTGAGGCGCATGCGATGGCCAGCATCAAATGCCCCAAGTGCGCGGCACCGGTCGAGTTCGACCCTAAGGACCGGTTTGTCCAGTGCACGTACTGCAGTTCGCTGATCTTCATCGACCGGAGCGGGGCCGGGTTCTACTATGCGGTCCCGTTCATGATCGACCAGAACAACGCCGTGGGAACGTTCCGGCGATGGGCCAGCGGTCCCACCAAGGCGAAGGACCTGGACCGGTCAGCACAGGTGACCTCGGCGAAGAAGGAGTACTTCCCGGTCTATCTGTTCAAACGGGACGTCAACGGCGTCGAGCAGGTGCAGGTGGAGCCGGCCGGATCGACCACTTTGCCCGGACTGCACAGCCTGAAGGTCCTGGCCGGGGACATGAAGGTGTTCGACGGCAAGTTCGACACCGGAGGGGCGGAGCTGATCAGGCCCGACATCGAGATGGGCTCCTACCTCAGCACCCTTCCCGGCAAGCCGAAGGAACAGGCGCTGGTGTACTTTCCAATCTGGACCATCGATTACACGTTCGAGCAGAAGCGTTACAAGGTGGTGGTGAGCGCCACCTCGGGGGAGGTGTTCGCGGCGGAGTTCCCAGCCCGGAGCTCGGCCTCCTACCTGCTGGTGGCCATCGCCGGATTCGTAGCCTTCCTGGCGGAAGGGTATCTGGCCTCCCTTACGGGAATGTTCCCGTTATCGGTGGTGCTGATGCTGGTGACGGTCCTGGCGGTGTTCGGCATCGCCTACTACGTGGCAACGAGGATGTGAACATGGGCATCGAAGTGGGTTTGAACTGTCCGGCATGCGGCGGCGCCATCAAGGTCGTCGAGGGCGAGACCACCGTCAACTGCCAGTATTGCGGATCGATGCTCTTCATCGAAGGGGACGCGGGCGTTACCACCATCTCGTTCAGGAACATCATCACCAAGGAGACGGCGGTGACCGCCTCGGCCGGCTGGTGGAGGAAGGGGTTCAAGGCCCGTGACCTCAAACGGGTCGGCAAGGTGACCGAATGCTATCCCATCTACATCCCGTTCTGGAGCACGACCACCCGGGTCGCCGGATGGATATGCGGATACGAGGAGAGGACCCACAGCGATGGCAAACGCACCTACACGGAGAGGATACCGAAGGAGGAGCTGGTGCTGAGGGACTACCGATTCTCCGAGATCGCCTGCGACCCGGGGGACCTGGGCATCAAGAAGCTGAAGAACATGGACGGCGAGACGGCACTGACCGATTTCGAAATGATCCCGACCTTCGAGTCGACCACCGGCAGGGATGATGCCATCACCCATGCCAAGGCCAGTGCGATGTCCAACGCCCGGGCCGATGCCCACGTGCCCCACATTACGTTCGAGAGCGTGCACGTCTTCCCCCGCTCGATGTCGATGGTCTACTACCCGGTCTGGGTGGTCCGTTACGCGTACCGGGACCGGATGTACCTGAACACCGTCGACGGGGTCACCGGCTCGGTCCTTTCCGGACGGGCCCCGGGCGATCCGCTGTTCCAGAGCCTGGCGGTCACCGCCGGTACGTCCGTCGGAGGGCTGCTGGGGGCGGTGGGCATCCTCATCGCCAGCACGTCGGCGGAAGGGGCGGTCGGCTGTTTCATCGTGGGCTTGGTGGTCATGGTCGGGACCTACCTCTTCTTCCGGGGCGGCTCGGAGATCACCGAAGGGGAGTTCTCCGACCGGAGTTTCAAGCTGGGTGACCTGAAGGACGTGGCCACGCAGCTGACCCAGGGCCGGATCGGGGGCAACTACCGGGGTGGGAGCTGATGCAGGTGATCCAGATCAAATGCCCGAAGTGCGGCAACCCCATCTATTCGAAACAGAAGGACACGGTGTTCTACTGCACCAACTGCAGCACCATGCACATCCGGAACGGCGGGGTGGAGGTCCTGGACTTCGAGATAGGGGAATTCAACCGGAACGCGACGCAGGACCGGGTGTTCGTTCCCTTCTGGCGCATGTACTGCACCGTGGTCATCAACAACATCCGTTCCGAAGGGGGCGGCTTCCGCAGGCTGGCCAGCTGGTTCAAGGATGAGGGCAATTCAGGGAACATCTTCATCTGGGTCCCAGCCTCGGACATGGACATAGACCGGTTCAAGGGCTTGGCCATGGATTTCACGCTCAACCCGCCGCCTTACAGCACCCGGATGGATTTCGGAACGGTGCCCAGGCTCCCCACGGTGATGAAGCGGTCCGAAGCCAGGGAGATGGCCGATTTCGTGGTGGTGACGATCGAGGCGGAGAAGCCCGGCGTCCTTCAGGCCCTGGACTACACACTGACCGTCCATGACGCAAAGCTGGTCTATATGCCGTTCGTGGCCACGCAGCGCGGATTGCTCCCGGCTTTCTGAAACGCCGAATGCGGATTCCCCCGTTCTTTCCCGAGGAGATGATTGCTTTGACGGCCTCGCTGTCCGTCCAGTCGACAGCCTACATGTGCTGGCAGATGGTCACGGACGAATGGTCGAGCGCATCTCACGGCGGCCACGTTGACGGAGCGGCGGAACGACCATCTCGTTCCTCACCCGGGTGCGCCCGACAACTGCTTCCAGGGCATTCAGCTATCATCCATTCCATCGGCCTTGCGCCGACCGACGTCTGCGTCAGCACCGGAGCGGAACCGAGGTCACTACCCGGCCGACCCCATCCGGTGAACGGGTTTCGAACCGGGGATGGCGGACGCTGTTCCGGGCGATCCACAGCCGTCAGGGTGTTGCCCCCTCTCCCGATATGGTAATTAACAAGATGCTCCAGTACCGTGTCCTGGTAGCACTAAATGGTGATAGATCAATGAAATCATGGCAGATCCGTTTAGGGCTGATCCTGGTGGCCCTCTCCGCCCTCACCTATCTGGCCTATTACCTCATATTCGACAATCTCTACAACATGCTGATGTACGCCACGGGCGATCTGGCCTTCGTCTTCATCAATGTCCTGCTGGTCACTTTGATCATCCAGACGATCCTGGACCAGAGGGAGAAGGAGGCGATGATCGGAAAGATGAGCACGGTCATCGGTGCTTTCTTCAGCGAGCTTGGAACGCCGTTCATCCAATTTGTCACGTCCCGAGGTGGCCGCTTGCCCGATCTTGGACCGGATCTGCGCGTCAACGCCAAATGGACGGACAAGGACTACGACCGCACAGTGAGAATGATAGCCGAAAAGGAGATCGACATAAAACTGGATGCAGGTTCCCTGGCCGAGATCAAGGTCATGTTCACGGAGAAACGCGGTTTCCTGCTCAGCATGATGGAGAACCCAAACCTGCTGGAGCATGAGAGGTTCACCGAATTGCTGTTGGCGCTGTTCCACGTTCAGGAGGAGATGATGAACCGGAAGGACGTGATCTCATCGCCCCCATCAGACATTTCCCATCTGAACAAGGACGTAAACCGGGCCTTTTCGCTCATGGTCCGGGAGTGGACGATGCATATGCGCCACCTGCAACAGAACTATCCGTACCTGTTTTCCCTGGCGGTGCGGACCAATCCCTTCGACCCGGGAGCAGATTCGGTGGTCAAGGACTGAGGTCAGTACACTGGAACGAACGAAAAAAATCGGCAGTTGGGCGGGCGGTCCCTCTCGGCGCAGCAAACCATTAAAGAAGATGCACTCACAAACACGCCGGGACAGAAATGGGAAGGCTCTCCAGAGGTTGGCAGCTCACCAAGCTCAGCTTCAACGTGATAGGAAAGGACCGGGGGATATTATTCTTCCCGATCATTTCCGGGATCGCGCTCTTTGATCATAGCACATCGTTCTTCGGGGTCTACTTCTTCGCATTCAGCCTGGAAAATCTCAACAAATATGTTCTGGCCGCGTTCTTCATCGCGTTCTACGTCATATCGGCGTTCATCGTCGTGTTCTTCAACGTGGCCCCGGTCTCCTGCGCCGTGCTTCGGTTGAACGGAGGCGAACCCATCTTCAGCAACGGCATCAAGATGGCCTGCGCCCGATGAAATACATTCTGGAATGGGGCCTGCTTCGGCAACCGTCGGACTTGTGTTGCAGATGATCAGCTCGAAGGCGGGGATCATCGGCAAGCTCGTGATCGGGATGGTGAGATTCGTCTGGTCGGTGGCCACCTATTTCGTGGTGCCGATAATCGCGTTCGAACGGCTGAGCCCCTTCCAGGCGATCAAGAGAAGCAAGGACTTGCTGAAGAGCACCTGGGGAGAAGCGCTCATATCGAACCTGGGGATCGGTCTGATATTCATCCTCGTGGCCCTGACGGGGTTCATCCCCCTGATCATTGGGGTGGCCATCGGAAGCACCCCGGCCATCATCGGCATCGCCATCGCGGTGATCTTCTGGATAGGCCTGGCGTTAGTGGCATCGGCGGTCTTCGGCGTGCCGTTGGCCGCGCTGTACCGTTACGGAACGACTGGCAAACTGTCCGAGTACTATCCCGAGCGGGTGCTGCAGAACCCTTGGAACCTGTGACCGGACAAGAATGTCGCAGGGAGGGGGCGGTATCGCCAACGCTTCCGTTCCGCCTCCAGATGACGTCGGGCCGACAATTAGTTATCCGACCGTGCGCCATTGCTTTTCCGTGACATTGAACGAATGCCCCTCCTGCGGAAGGGAGCTGGCCAAGGATATGATGTTCTGCCCCTACTGCGGGTCCAAGGTCCAGCCGTCCATGGCGGCATCCGAATCGATCGGACAGGAGCGGGTCGAGGGAGTGATCCCGTTGGCGGTCCGAAAGGACGGGGACGAGGAAGGGCGGATGTTCACCCTGGTCATCACTGGCTCGCTCATCATCTTCGCCAGGACGACCGAGGCGGACCTGAACAAGATCGGCAAGGCTTCGGATTCGATCCTCATGGGGGGCGCGATCCTGGAACCGGAGCGTCACCGAAAATCGCTGGGTTCCTATTCGCGGCGGTATCTGTCGATGGGACCGACATCCGTCCTTGAAGAGTCGGCGGAGAACATCTTCATGAGCACGGCCGATGTCACCGCCATCCGGATATCGTCCGAAGAGGATGCGGAGGGGAATCAGTTCTACCTGCTGGCCTTCGAGACGAAGGCCGGTCCGAGAAAATATCTGATACCTTCCGACAAGGATTCCCGGGACCTGCTGATCTCCAGGTTCGGGCAGAAGGTCCACTGGTGAACTCAGGACGCGGCCATTGTGCTATGTCCGGAACACGAGCCATGCTCGCCGGTCATCAGCCGTAGGTGATGTCCAGCATCTCGTCCTTGATGATGCCCTTCATTTCCGTGACGGTCGGAACACGGCCCTCCAGGATCAGCTTGTTGTTGATCATCAGGGCCGGTATCCGGGTCACTCCTTTTTCCCGGATGTATAGGGCCTCGTGGATGTTCTTGATGTCCGCCTCGATATCCATCGCCCGGACGGCGGTCCGGACGACCACCTCCAGCATCTTGCATTTCCCGCATGTGGACGTGAGGACCTCGATCTTTAGAACCATTCTTTCATCCTCTGATGCAATGGAAGGGCCATCCCCGATATTTGAGGACACGCACTGATCGTTTCCTATCCTGGATATGGATCAAGATTTGATCCTAGCAGCAGTATGATGACGATCGTCAACGTCCACTATGGATCGGATGATCTCTTCCACCTTTATCGGACGGAACTCGCGCATGTTCATCAGCAGCTGAAGCCTCACTCCGAGGTCGAACTTTCCTCCATAGCTTTCCTCAATCCTGACATCCGCGGTGGGCGTTAATAATATTAATCTGATCATAATTCTTGTGACCGGACATGTTCATTATATCGTCTCTGTCCTATCGCTAGACCATCGTTTTCAACCTAAGCATGAAGTATCCCCTTCCTTATCCCCAGTCGTTCCGATAGGAATCAAGGTCGTAAACTGGTAGTGTGCAAGTTTGTCGAGCGATATCAAACCTGAAAGACGCGGCATTTTCTTCGGCGTGCCCCACAGGGTCAGGTGGATCATCTACCTGAGCTGCTTCTCAGCGGTGGCCAATGGTTACCTTACAATGGTCATCTCCGCGTATCTGCCAGAGATCGGCATAAGCTCATCGGACATCGGCCTCCTGCTCGGCGTGAACGGGGCCGCCATGATCCTCACCGCCATCCCCTTCGGCATGCTCGCCGATCGCATCGGCCGGAAAAGGATCCTGGTGGTGAGCCTGTCCCTGATTCCGCTGACACTGCTCATCTATGCGCTGACCAGGGACGTTCCGTTCCTGCTGATCGGTTCAGTGGTGGCCGGCGCCGCCGAAGGCGCGTTCCTGTCCGCGTGGAACGCGATGATCGCCGACATGACATCGCCGGGGACCCGCACCAAGGCGTTCTCCATGTCGTTCATCTTCAACGGAGGGTTCACAAGCCTGGGCTTCACACTTCCGTTCATCATCCCTTTCCTGATCCCGCTCACTGGGTGGAGCTCCTATGCCCTGCACTCGGGGTTCTTCCTCGTCCTGGCGGCCCTGGCGGTGATATCGCCGGTCATGCTCCACCGGTTGTTGAAGGATCTGAAAGAGAACGTTCGGCAGCGGGCTCCGGGGGAGAAGAGGTTGGCCCGCATCAAGGGCCCGTACATGCGCCGCATGCTCAAGTTCTCAATATTCAACAGCCTGATCGGACTCGGGGCCGGCCTGGTGATCCCCCTGGTGCCGACGTGGCTCTATCTGAAATACGGGATCCCCGACTCCCTGACCGGGCCGCTGCTAGCAGTATGCAGCATCTCCATAGGTCTGGCCTCATTGTTCAGCGGAAGGATCGCCGAGAAGTATGGGCCGGTCAAAGCGATCGCCTTCACCCAAGGGACGTCAACGATCTTCATGCTGGCCATCCCTTTCATGCCAGGCGCGGCGCCGGCCGCGATCGTATATTTCATCCGGGCGGCGCTGATGAACATGGCCGGCCCGATCCTTGATTCCTACCTCATGGGCATCATCACGCCGCCGGAGAGGGGACTAGCCAGTGCCATCAATTCCATCATATGGAGGATCCCGAACAGCGTGAGCACCGTCATCGGGGGCCTGATGTTCGCCGCTGGCATGTTCGAGTTGCCGTTCATCATCGCCGCCATTCTCTACATCATCGCCATCTCGGCGTTCTTC
Organism: uncultured Methanomassiliicoccales archaeon; assembly: GCA_963710685.1. GTDB lineage: Archaea > Thermoplasmatota > Thermoplasmata > Methanomassiliicoccales > UBA472 > DASXVU01. Next base: position 53,702 of record CAVQBH010000010.1, read on the forward strand.
ATCAATTTCCGGAACGTCAAGCCGTTGGACGAACAGATCATGCCCGCAACATAGTAGGAGCGGATGGGACCTTGGTCCTGAGGGCTCTGTCAATTCGCTTTACCGCAGGCATATCGAAAGCGTGATATCCACAACTTGAGTTGCCCAGCCGATGGAAACTTGGACGGTGCTCGGCTTTTTGGCAGGAATGCTGACCACGGTCGGGTTTGTTCCCCAGATCGTCAAGGGATATCGCACCAAGCGCATGAACGACGTGTCCCTGACGATGCCCGTGCTGCTCAGCCTGGGCATGGCCCTGTGGTTCTTTTACGGAGTGATCCTGGATGACCTCCCGATCATGATGTGGAACATGATCGCCCTGGGACTGAACATTGCCGTCATATGCCTGATAATCAGCTACAGGCGGAAGCAGAACAGCTCGGAAAAAGATGGCCGGCCCGCCTGTTCTCGACCGCTCTCAATAATTGTGAGAAAGGGCGAGAAAATCTTGAACGGGGCACTCATCCATCGAGGAAAAAAGTAGGGGTGTCAGAACACGGGGAAGACACAAGAGATTCATTTTTTGGGGGAGAATATTTCCGAGCCTGACGAATATTGCTTGACAAAGTTCTGTATATGGTTATTGGCCCCGTCAGAGGCGGAATAGTGCCTTGATTATTGCGATTCCGGCGGGTTTTTTCAATTGCCCGGAAACCTTCGTTGACCACACATATGGGAATCATCGGTTGCCCACCTTTCGACCACGCGGTCACGTGGACGAGGCGACTATCGATCAATGCCTGGATAAGGACCTCCTCTCCAATTCTCAGTACCCAGGTTCAGGCAAACCAGGACATCGTCCGGATGGGGAGGGGCGTGCCCCTTCACATCTTGCAGGTCCGCATCCCGTGCTTCTCGAAATATCTCTGGTGATACTCTTCCCCTTTCCAAAACTTTGTCGCGGGCACGATCTCGGTGACGATGGGACGACCGTATTTCCCGGATTTACCGAGCCTCTCCTTCGAATCTTCGGCAGCCTTTTTCTGCTCATCGTCAAAATAGAATATGACCGATCGGTACTGGCTTCCCTTGTCCGGGCCCTGCCGGTTCAATTGGGTGGGATCGATCATGCCCCAGAATGCATCCAGAAGTTTCTCGTAGGTGACCACCGACGGATCGTAGGTGACCTCGACGGTCTCGGCATGACCGGTCTTGCCGTCATGGGTGTCTTCGTATCTCGGATTGGGGAAGTTCCCTCCCTCATAGCCGACGGCGGTATCGACCACACCTTTGATCGCCCGGAAATCGGCTTCGACGTGCCAGAAACAACCGCCGGCGAATGCTGCCTTGCGTAGATCGTTGACCATCAGATCATCTCGTACTCTACTTGGAGCCCACAGTCCATATATTTTCGGGTGAGGGCCTGGTCCTGGAGTTGGCCATACATGCATTTCCAAGGGTCCATGTCAACATCGGCCACCGCGACAATCATCCGTTCCGAAAACGGAGTGTGGTACCGGGAACGCCAGGGCGGTCCCTTTCACCCTAGGATACGGCACCGGGGGACCCGGTCCGATGAGCGCGGTCATCCTGGTCGGTGTCATCCATGAATGTTGACTCGGTCTATGTCAAAATCGGGGGGTGTTCGATCGTATTTCACCGTGCCCCGCCCGTAAGAGGTCATGGTCAAAGTTATAGGCTCGTCGAGCCCCATACCGCCGATGATGCCGCACACTTTACCAGCCAGGCCTTCAGAACTTATCTAGTGGAAACGCCAATAATCATCGGAAATCGATCGACCTCAGGACCAAGACGGCACGATAGGGGATAATTTATTATCAACGGGGGTCAAATATTATCGTTCATGACAGAGAACGATGAAGAAGGCCGGCTAGAGCTGCACGGCGACGGCGAGGACATCATGCGATTCTTGGCCGAGCTAAAGAAAAGGCATTCGAACATCACCAGGCTGTCCGGTAGTTACACCAGCAATGCATCGACCGGGGAGGGCGGGATCGAGGTGTCATTCACCTGCAGGACGGAAGAGGGCGACATCGAGGCGGTCTATCACGAGAAAACCCCCTCCTGTGCCTCGATCGAAGAGGCGGAGGAGATGAGGATCTTCAGGAGGATGACGATCAAGGTGCCTCAGGCAGTCTTCGACGAGGAAAAGCACGGTGACATAGTTGACATGGCCAGGAAATGGCTCGGAGACCTGGGGGTCGAGGTGGAATTACAGGTCACAAAGAAAGAGGAGACGGAAGAGGATTGACCGTGTCAACGATCTCATGATCACGGTTTCTTCTCCTTCATCCTTTCCACCGTTCTGGCAATCCGGGCCGTCCTGGTGTCGGACATCTTCGCACCCTCGACGTATTCTATGTGTTCCCGTTCGGTCCTCGCAGGCAGGGCGACGAACGCCTCGTAGGCCACCGGGTCAGACGTCAGCGCGTTCCTCAGGTCGTCCGGCACCTCGGGCGGGCCCGTTGACGACATCGCCTCCGCCCACACTACAAATTCGTCCCCCTCCTTCAGCCGTGCCTCATCCAGCATTTTCTGGTCCGGGTTCAGATAATAGGTGCCGTCACCGTTCGAGATGAATACCCCCTCGAATCCCACCCCGTTGATCGTTCCTGAGATCGTGATCTCCTCCTGCTCGCCGAGGGAGAGGCTCTGGTCTTTGGTGGTTTCGATGGATGGACCTTCACCGTGAACACCCGGTCCTAGGAGGCGTGTCTTGAAGATAACCATAGATGATCGGTAATGGTTATTTCCAGTTAAATGTATAAAAATAGATTTGGAGGAGGGTCGTGCCGATGGGTAAAGTCCCTCCCCGAAGCGACCCTTTTCCAAGGGTCGGCACTTAAGCTTGCCTCACTTCCATCTTGGCTGGGGCTGCTTCTCGTGCTCTTTGTGGCTGCTCGTTTTCGTCTTGGCCTTGGTGGCGGTCTTCTTCAATTCGCTGGCGGCCTCAGCTTTCCGCTCCTTCGCGTTAAGCTTCTTGACCACCGGGGTAACCTTGGTGGTGGCGGCCAGTTTCTTGGCCTCAATCTCCTCAACGCCCTTTCTATAATTTGCATCTGCCACTTTCTTGGTCTTGATCTTTTCAATGGCCTTTTTGGCCTTTGCGGTCGATTCCTTTTTGGCCTTGGCCTTGAGCGCGGCACTGGACTTCGTCGTCTCATCCTTCGCTACCTTGACCTTTGCAACAGTCTTCTTTGCCTCTGCTGCGGCCACTTTCTTGACCTGGGTGACGGCCTTTTTGCTCTTGGCGGAGTTCTTTGCCTCAACCTTAGCCGGTTTCTTGGTGTCTGCCTTAGCCGGTTTAGCTTCTGCCTTAGGCGTTTTCGGTGCCATACGGATACTGTTGATGCTCTGGTCATAAATATATATGTCCCCAATGGAAACACGGCAATGGACTGAGCGTCGATGGTCCGGGGCCGCAGTTCACCAAATGTCAAAAGAATCGGCAGACACTAAATAAATGAAGGAAAGCTTCTAGAATGGAATGCCACGACGGTGAATTGGCCGGTCGGAATCCAGGCAATCAGGCGTTACGCATAGGTTATATCGCTCATCGCGTCCCTGATCAGGTCCATCGCTTCTTTGATGAGGGGAACCCTCCCTTCCAGGACCAGTTTTCCGTTGACGAAGAAGGCTGGGACCTGGGTCACCCCCCGCTCCCTGATCTCTATGCCATCCTGGAGCTTCACGATATCGGCATCGATCTTCATTTCATCGACCGCCTCGTGCACTACCTGTTCGAGCCTCTTGCATGTCCCGCAGGTTGATGTGTACACTTCGATTTTGACCGTCATACGATTCCTCCAATGTACATGGAATCCTCATGTTCATCTACCCTCGCATCAGAACTGCCGAATATTCGTATCGGCCAGACCCTTCGGAAGGGCGGTTCGGTCACTCGTTCTGCGATTCTTCTTTCCCGATCTCCAACGACTTGGAAAGCGAAGCCGCCACCCAGTCATACCTCCGGTCGATCACATCCCAGGCCAGCCAGGACACGATGATCACCGCGACCACCACCTCGAAGGAGGAGATGGGCAATCCATGGAAATCGGGCAGCAGCGGGAACATGAGAAGGATGAGAAGAACTAAGCAGATGACCGAGCCCATGTTCATGAAGAGACAGTAGGTGCGAAGCATTCCCGCGAGGCTGTGTTTGCCTTCAGACTTGGAGGACATCGCAAAGGTGATCGTGATCGCGCTGATCCGCTTGACCGGGTGGATCATGGCAGGAACTAGATGCTCAGGGCTATCGCGAGCAGCACCAGGGAGGCGATCGATTCGCTGCCGGATGCGGAGTGAAGATAATCCTTGATGCTGGTGAGAAGGTCGATCACCAGAAGGGTGGCTATTATCAGAACGAAATCGACGAACATGATGTATATCTGTTTCCGCACGATCAGATGGATGTCGGAGGAGCGAGCCATTCTTTCACTGGCCTCGAGGCGGGATCCTCCACCCGGGCCAGGCCCCGGATCGTCTTCTTGGGTATCTTTCCGATGAACCAGTCAAAGGACCTGGGAGAGGACCGGGAGATGAACGGGAGCAGCACCATCGTGATGACCGCTGCGCCGATCACCGAGGAGTAGATGTCAGTGCCGTTCAATTTTCCATCCAAAGCGACCTTCGCCACCACGAAGGTGAACTCCCCCATGGCCACCATGGCGGTGGCGATCAGGAGGCTGGAGCGCGCCTTGAAGTTCGCCGCATAGCAGCCGATGACGACGCTGGTCAGCTTTCCAACAATGAAGATCGCCGCCACGGTTATGGCCAGAGGCAGGCCGGCCCACATCAGACCCGGATCGAGCTGCAGGCCGATGGAGATAAAGAAGATCGCGGTGAACATCTCCTTCATTGGCTCCACTTTCCTCTCCGCCACATTGCAGCAGGTGGATTGTGAGATCAGTATCCCGGCCAGGAAGGCCCCAATGGCGACGGAATGCCCGAGGGCGCTGGAGATCAGCGACAGACCGAACCCGATCCCCACCGCCACCAGGAACAGTGTTTCCCCGGAATAATGCTGGTTGACCCAATCCATGAACCCTGGGAGCACCGCAGGTCCCAATACGAAGGTTATCCCGATGAAGGAAACGATCATGACTATCGTTCCAAGCAAAGAAGGGGAGGTGGCCCCCCCGATGATGGGGGTCGCCATCGCCAGAATGATGATCAGTCCGATGTCCCCCATGACGAGGATACCGGTGAAGGCCTTGGACAGATTGCCCTGCATGTGTGCGTCGTCCTTCATGACCCCCAGGACGACCGCGGTGCTGGCACACAAGATGGTCACGCCCAGGAATATGGCTTGAGCGCTGCTCATTCCAAGCCCCAGACCGAGGGCGTAGCCGATCACGACCATCATGGTCATCTCGATGGCCACGATGATCATCGCGTAGGACGCCACCTTCCTCAGGCCCCGGAGGTTCAGCTCCAGGCCGATGTAGAACATCGGCAACACGATGCCCATGCTGGCGAAGATGGAGACCGTTGATTCCTGGATGACCACCTGGGGGAATATATAGGGGCCGAGGAGGAATCCAGCGATGAGATAACCGATGATCGTTGGCAGCCTTAGTTTCTTGAGACTATAGAGCATATCCCTGCCACCATCAGCATCAAAGTGATGTGGAAAAGCAGTTCGGTCTCAGAATTCACTAGACGGTCCCCTTCTTTCCCGTGTTATTATTGGCAACATTGATATTTCTTTCCGGCCAAATAGCTGAACGGACCAATATCGCATCAGGTTTGGGGAGATGTCGGTAAGCTTCCCCAAACTGGGGATGCCGGTTGCCTTAGAAATCGGATCTAGGTCAGATTATATGTCCGGAAGGTCTCGCCTCCCATCGGAGGCTGATGACCCGCCTGGAGAAGGCCAGGTCCAGAATTAGAACGCATCATTTCCGATTCGCCGATCGGCTATCTCTCCTTTTCAATGAGATTAGGAAATTCAGCGTCCTCGAGATCTTGCCTTCCCGCTTCTTTTCTTTCTCCCTGCGCTTTTCTTCCGAGGCATGCTTTTCCACCTCACTGACAAGAAAGAGATGATCGGCGTGCCACTCGTCAGCAGCGTACTGCCTTAGCTCGGAATAACCGCCCCTGGGCCAGCCAGAGGGGGGAATGGGTCCATACATCATTGTCCCCCCTTGGTGGACTGCGCATGTTCTGCGTTCCGACGGTCCTCCGAACCGTTCCATTCCTGTCCTGACCGCAATGGTCTTCCCCCCGTTTTGATAGTGGATCTCATAGAAACCCCTTCGAGTGAATATTGCCTAGACATGCACTTCAATCCGCGTTAACCCAGGTAGTTCAGAAAGATCCTATATCGATGCCATTAATTCCCGTTTGTATATGCTCTGTTTGAAAAATCAGAACCAGCTCCCTGACCTCATGGCCGCTGGCCTACCTGGCCAGAAAATGACCATCCCATGCCATCGTCAAATGGTTCGATCCCCTCCAATCAACTCATCCGACCCAATATGAATTGCTCGAACCCTTCTCGAACCGAACGAGGTTCAGACCGGGTCCCCGATTGCCCTGGCGCACACTTTGATCCAGTTCGAGCTGTGCTTGAGCATGACGGAATCCTTGCCCTCGCAGCTTTCGAAGGCCTCGACCATCACCTTCACGTCTTTTGCCCCCGCCATCGCCGCCCGATCCATCACGTAGGCGGAAGCCATCTGCTTGGCCCTTACCACCGCCTCCTCCTGATTGTCGAACTTCTCCGGATCGGTCAGGGACGAGAACACCCAATAGTGGCTTCCCCGGGGATACACCTGGAGCGTGATCGATTCGGAAACCTTGCTGCACACCGCGCCCACTGCATTTCCCACATCGGCATGGGGCGGTATGACCACCTTGACGTCCAAACGCTTCTCCAGTTCCGGGACGAATATGTGCGCTGGCGCCCCAATGCCTACGATCGGCCGGTCGAGCGCGGCGTGGATCGACATGGTGCGGAACCCGGCCGCCCCCAGACTGGCGCGTATCATGTAATCGAGAGAACGGGAGTTGGTGAGCTCGCCGGCTTCGTCGTAGATCAATTTCTTGATGATCTCGGCCCCGACCCTAGTCACCATCTCCTCCATGAAGGTCTCCACGAACTGCTCGGAGGTCACTCCCAGCCGGTTCGCGAAGATCTCGATGCCTTCCCTCGAGGCGGCCACGTCCCCAGATACGTAGACGCCTTTGGCGTGCATAATGTCGGTCGGCGTCAATCCGGTCTGGGAGATGAAACCCTTGGCCTTCAGCGATCTGATGTTCTCGACCACGTAGGTGCGGTCGTTGAGCGCATCGTGCAGTTCGTACAGGGTGCACAGGCCGAACGTCTTGATGTGTTCGTACACCAACGCATCCTCCTGACTAAGGCCGGCCGGATCCCTTTCATACCAGGTGTAGAATGTGGTCATCCTGGTGGTTTTTATCTTTTCCAGCACGTACGGATTGCGTTTCGAGGCGACAGCCAGGGGCGTCACCCGGTCCGGTCCTATCTCGATGCGCCCGTGACCGTCCATCTGCACGTCCGAATCCCCTCCCAGTCCGCTGGTCCAAATGTCGATGGCCCGCACCCGGGTCCTCCAGTTCCCGACCGTCGCCCCTTCCTTGGTTATGCGGGGGAAACCCTGGTCCAGGTAGGCGATGTCGGTGGAGGTGCCTCCAATGTCCAGCACGATGCAGTTGTCCAACCCCGATAACAGACGGCCGCCCATCAGGCTGGCGGCTGGGCCCGACAGTATGGTCTCGACCGGTCGTTCCCTGGCCACGGCGATGTTCATCATCGATCCGTCCCCTTTGAAGACCATTATCTGGCCCGATATGTTCCTCTTCCGAAGTGAATCCTCGACACCGGTCAGGAACTCGCCGATTATGGGGATGAGCTTTGCGTTCAGGACCGCAGTGACGGTCCTCTCATTCACCCCCAGCTCCGAGGTCAGATCGTGGCCGGCGACCACCAGACGGTCTGACCTTTCCAGTATCATTTTCCGAGCGATCTCCTCGTGCTCGGGATTGTGGACACTGAAGATGCTGGAGACCACGATGGCGTCCACCTTTCCCAGCATCGAGCTGATGGCGTGTTCCATCTGGAACATGTTCAAGGGTGCGCGTTCCCGTCCGTTCACGGCATGCCCCCCTACCACGGCATGCACCATTTCGGCGCCCAGGTCGCATCTGGGGTTCGGGACCCATCCTATGCAGATCAATCCGACCGACCCGCCTTTCCCGGTCAGGATGGAATTGGTGGCCAGGGTGGTGGAAAGTCCTACCAGTTTGATCTCATCGACGGAGAAGGTGCCGGACGATAGGACACCGTCCACCGCGCCCAGCATGCCGATTGAGAGGTCCGAGTAGGTGGTCGGCGATTTTGCGGTGGCCAGGACCTGCATTGAATCCATGTCTACGATGGCCGCGTCGGTGAACGTTCCGCCGGTGTCGATCCCCAGGCCGAGGGTCCTGTGACTTGTGGCTGACATCAATCTAACTCCAGTTGATGACCCACTGCACACAGGGATTCAATATACTTTCCAAAAGTCGTACGCGCATAGCCGGGGTTGTGCCGGAGGGGTCACTTGGCAAGGCGGAATCGCAGGTCGAAGATCGACCCGTTCGGCGTGTTGTCCCGGACCGAGACCGATCCGCCGTATCGCCTCATCACCTTCTGAACGATGTAAAGCCCGATGCCAGTTCCCCCGCTCTCGCCGTGGCTGAAGCCCTGCTCGAAGATCTTGGACTTCAGCTCATCCGGTATCCCTTTTCCCTGGTCAGCGATGCTCACCAGGCATTGGTCCCTGTCCTTGGCGATGGACATCTCGATATGGTCCGCCCTGCCGTGCACGATGGCATTGCGCACCAGATTCTCCAGCACCGACGGTAAGGCTTCGTCCGCCAACACCTGACAGGCATCCCCCTCGATCCGATGGGGCAGATCGAAATTCTTCATGATCTGTTCCGTCGCCTGCCTGACATCATACTGCTTGAGCATATCCCCGGAGGCCGTAGTCCATTCCAGTCCCTTCAGCTCCTCGATCAGTTTCTGACATCTTGCCAGTGATTTCTCCGCCATCAGAAGTGTGCGTTCCTCGCCCTTCATCCGATACAGCTCCAATGCGCTCCTGGTGGTGTTCAGCCCGTTCTGGATGTCATGACGCATGGTCTTGTTAATCAGACGCATCATGTCGTTGAGGTCCATCAGGTTCTGTTCCATCCGGAGCCTCTCGGTCATGTCCCGGAAGATGATGACCAGGCCAAAACGGCCGCCGAATTGGTCCACGATCGGAGAGATGCTCTGTTCGACCGGCCTGGCGACCCCGTCCTTTCCCGAGAGAAAGCAATTCTGGGGAAGGGAGGTGACATTGCCGCTCTGCAATGATCCCCAGAAAGTGCTCTCTGTTCTCTGGCCATCCTTATCCAGAAGGAATGAGACTACTTCTCCCACCGGGCGCCCTTCCGCCTCGTCGATTTGCCATCCGGTAAGCTCCTGGGCCATGTGGTTCATGCGTGTGATGCGCAGGAGATGGTCGGTGACCACCACTGCCTCACGGATGCTGGATATGGTGATCCGCTCCTTCTCCCTCTCCAACGTCAGTTCCTTGTTCCTTTTGGCCAGGTCCCGGCTCGTGTTGACGATCTCGTTGTTCAGCCTGGTCATCTCGTCCAGGACATTCTCGTCCTGGGGGATCGGCCAGCGGGCCTCGAGCAGCCTGTGCTTCAGATAATGGAGGTGGGGCGCCCATTCGTGATCCTTGTTGATCTCGCCGTCCTCCATGATGGCAATGAGATCATCGAAGGTCTTACCGGCGACCAGGATAGATACGATCTGCCGACTCTGCCCCGCAGAAAATCATGACCGTCGGTCCATGATTCAGATCGACGACCAGTTCGACGCCGGTGGTGACTCCCCCTCTCCGGAGGTTGAACATGAAATCGTCGAATCCCGCCCGGGATCCGGTTCCGATGATTTCCCCGAATTTGGTGCCCATCAGTCCTTTCACATCGGTCAGACTGCCGGCCGTGTATGTTACCAGACCGATCACGTTCATCCGTTCGTCGCACCGGGCCATGAACGAAGCCGGGCCCTGACCCATCGGCCGATCACTTGATGTATCCATTGGCGATCACCACCGCTTCGGCGGCGTCCCTTGCATAGAGGTCGGCCCCGACCGACCTCCATAGATCGTCCACGGTGTTGAACGGATATCCTTCCACCACGATCTTGATGTCATTGAGCGTGGGATCATTCCGGACCTGTTCCACCATCGATCGCACCTTGGTGACGTTGAAGCCCATGGTGGCGGAAATGAACAGCCCGGCAGCCTTGCCTTGTTTCAGCGCGGATATCACCGCGTCCGTGGGGGTGTTCGAGCCGAGATAGCGGACGTCCCATCCATCCATTTCCAGGAAGTCCGACACCATCCGTGCTCCCGTCTCATGGAGCTCGTTGTTGACGCAGGTGACGATGAGAACCCCCTTGACAGATCTCTTGGCGATGATGTTGAGATACATCTGTGACATCAGCTGCTGGGTGACCCCCGAGGCAAAGTGCTCCTGGGCGACGGAGATGATCCTGTGCTGCCAAAGGCGGCCTATCTCGTGCTGCACCGGTTGGAAGACATCGAGGTAGAGTTCCTTCAGTTCCATGCCGTTCTCCAGAGCTGTCTTTACGATGGCGTTGGCTTCCTGACGGTCATAGGCCAGCACCTTATCCAGATACTGGGCGGCCAGCCTTCCCGTTTTCAGACCGGTGTCGATGAAGGTAGGAACGCCCTCGGACATCGCATCGAACTCATCCAGGGCTGCCTGCATTATATTGTCTGTCTTTTTCTGGAATTGACCTTCGAGCTCTTTCTGACATTCTTTCCTGATGTGCTCAAGATTCTCCCGGAAAATACTAGGCGGGATGTTTATGTGGCTGAGGAGCACTTTTGCCCATGCCACATAGTTGATGAACAATTGTGGTGAATCGATGAGTACCGCGTCGAATAGAAAGTTGAGATGATATTTCGTGTCCCGTATGCAATGGTCACTTTTGCCCCGGTAGGCCGTGAAGACCTCGGGGCGCTCCCTCCCGTGCTCTTCGATCGCCTGAAGCGCCAGGCGGTCGATCGTTTCGTAAGGGTCGTTAATCAAAATTCCTGGTAAATTGTTACCTTGTGTGAGTATTTAACATTTTGAATTTCAAGCTCTTCGATCTCAGTCGACGGACCAAATAACACGATTTTGTCACCGATCAGGTTTCAAGCTCTCGATCTCAGTCAACGGACCAAATAATACGATTTTGTCACCGATCTTCGGTGCAATGCTGCCAGTCGACACCATTGTCCGGAAATGGCAAGATTGCCTATTTAAAGGGACAAACCTGTCGTTGACACGGACCTGCCATGAGATTGAGGACCAAGACTGTAATCACATTGATCCCGCTGACCCTGTTGTTCGTGTTCCTTACGAATTCCCTGGGCGCGAGCATCATAGTCGGTCAGGCCTTGGACGAGGACAATTCCAGGTCCCAGGCGGCAGCCGCCGAGATCGATGTCGGGCTCCAGGACAAGATTTCGCAGATAGACAGGCTGTGCTCAGATTGGGGGGTCTGGGACGATGCTTGGTACTATGTGCAATACCACAACACGACCTTCTCCGACCAGATCCTTGCTCCCGATTCGTTGTTGACGTACGATCTGGACGCCCTCCTCTTCCTGAACGTCACCGGGGAACTGGTGGGTGGCATCGCCCTGGACAAGGTCAACGGTACGGTGACCGCCATGCCCACGGACCTTTTGGCCATCATCCACAACGATACCTCCTTAAAACTGCGAAGCAACATCACCGATCACCGGGAAGGGCTGTTGTCCCTGGAGAACGGCAGCGCCATGTTCTCATCGAGACCGGTCGTCAGGACCGACCTTTCAGGCGGGGTGATGGGAACGATCATCATGATCAGTTATGTGGACCAGGCCACCGCCTCCTCGATCTCCAGGCTCAATGGGGCATCGCTCTCGGTCGGTTCTGATATCAGTGACCCGCAGATGCTTAGGAATCTGGGGTCGGACAAATTGGTGACCAGTTATCAGAACGACTCCACCATGGCCTCATCCTGGCTGGTCCAGGATATTTACGGCAAGCCTTCGCTGTCGCTGACCTTGGAGGTAAAACGGTCGGCCTACCTGAGTGTCAAGGATGCCACACTGTACATGACCGAAGCGGTGCTGGCCGCCGGAGTGGTCAACTTCATACTCATGGTCGTTTTCGTGGAACGGGGCATACTTTCGAGGCTGCACAAGATCATGGACGACATAAACAAGATCGGCACCGGTGAACGGAAGGAGCGCCGCGTCCGCCTGATGGGGGACGACGAGCTCAGGGACCTGGGGATACAGGTCAACACCATGCTGGAATCGCTTGACCGTTCGGACAATGAGATAATCCTCAGGGAAAAGAAGTACCGGACCATCGTGGAAGCATCATCGAACGCCATCTTCATCGCCGGCAAGCAGGACCGCCGGCTGATCGACGTCAACCCCGCGTTCCTTCGGATGACCGGCAATACCGTGGAAATGCTCGGCTCAATGAGCCTAGCCGACGTGCTGGTAGTCCCGGAGCACTGGTATGAACAGGGGACCTCATGGCCCGGGTCGGCAGTGCTCGAAGGCTACGGGCAGCTCATTCACTCCGACTCCACCACATCGGAAGTGGAGGTGAGCAGATCCAACCTCCTCCTGGACGGGATGGATGTCGAATGCTATATCGCCAAGGACGTCACCGAGCGCAGAAAGGCGGAGCGGGAAAAAGAGACCATCCTGGAGCAGCTGAAGAGGGCCAACGAGAAGCTGGAGATCACGTTAAGGTCGATCGCTGACGGAGTGATCACCATCGACAGGCAGGGTATCATCATCCTCGGGAACCGGGCCGCCGAGGAGATGATTGGGCAGAAGATGGACACGATAACCGGCCGCAGCATCAAGGAGGTGCTGGACCTCCCGGACAAGCAATGGGACACCATCTCCTCGATCGCTTCCGGCGGCCCCCTAAGGAATGAGGCCAGGAACCCCAACGGATCGAACTGGCTCATGGAATACAGTTTCACCACCCTTCTGGGCAACCAGAACGAGGCGGTGGGAAAGGTGTTCGTGTTCCGGGACATATCGGAAAAGATAAGGGCCGAGATAGCCGAGGCGAACGCCGACCGGCTGGAATCGATCGGAACGCTGGCCGGCGGGATCGCCCATGACTTCAACAACCTCATGACCTCAGTGATGGGGGAGATGTTCCTCCTGCGTTCCGAGATCGACCAAAGTGAGAGCTCGATGAAGCGTTCCATTGGCCGACTCGACGACATGGAGACCGCCATGGACCGGGCCAAGTTCGTCGCACAGGAGCTGCTCTCCCTTTCCAAGGGCGGTTCCCCGATCCAGAAGCCCACCATGCTCAAGGTGATGTTGGAGGACACCGCAAGGCTCGCCTTCACCGGATCTAATTTGAACTGGACCCTGGAATGCCCTGACGACCTGTGGACGGTGAACATCGATTCGGGTCAGATGAACAGGGCGTTCCTGAACATCCTGTTCAACGCCCAGGAAGCGAGTCCGGCGGCGAGCAAGGTGAGGATCATCGCAAGCAATTTCGAGGGAGTCCCGCCCGGACTTGCCAAGGGCCGGTATGTGGTTCTTGTGTTCATCGACCAGAGGGCGGGCATCCCACCGGAGGTGTTGCCCAGGATATTCGATCCCTATTTCACCACGAAGGAGACCGGTTCCGGTCTCGGAATGACCGTCACCTACAGCACGGTCAAACGTCATGGCGGTGTGATAGACGTCACATCTGACGTCGGCAAGGGCACCAAGGTCACGATCTTCCTCCCGGCCGTGCAGTCCAACGTGGAACCTCGGCCGGCACAGCCCAAGGCTGTGACCGGTTCCGGGCGCATCCTGATCATGGACGACGAGGAGTTCATCCTCGAGGTGACCGGCGAGGTGCTGCGCGAGCTGGGATACGAAGTGGAAGTATCCACCGATGGACTCGAGGCGCTGAAAGTGTACGAGGAGGCCATCGCCGCAGGCAAGAGGTTCGATGCGGTCATCATGGACCTCACGATCCCGGGGGGAATGGGCGGAAAGGAGGCGATCTCCCGCCTGCTGGAGATCGACCGGAACGCCAAGGCCATCGTCTCATCGGGGTATTCGAACGATCCGGTCATGGCCAACTTCCGCGACCACGGATTCGTCGTAGTGGTTCCCAAGCCCTACAAGATCGAGGAGCTCTCGCACACGCTGAAGGAGGTCCTGACCAAGAAAACCGATGATTGAACGGTTGCCCGGACGATTTTACGCGGGTCATGCCGCATCCGATGGACCGAGCCACCGCTAGCAACATCATCGGAGAAGTTTCGGGACAAAATATCAAATAGCTGAAGCATACTTTTAACGAATTGCACAGCCAGTCACCCGGTATGAGTCCCCCAAGACCTTTCCGATTTTGGTGACTGACTGTGTCACCGAACTCTATCGGTTATCGACAATGTAAATCTGCACATTTAGAAGTTCCGGATGGAAGGTCAATCCAGGGAATTGTTGATGAAAGTCCAATTTTTTTGAGATTTTGATGGATCGACCGTGGACATCTCTTATTATCGCGGCATCGAATTAACGTTTGTTAGCGTTTCATGTGCATTCGGTAATGATTTCGTTTGGAAGAGAATCAGATGCGGCTGATCGGTCAAGGGCAGTATTCAAATGTAATGGCGGCATACCCCGAGGCAAAGCGAGTTGAAGCGGTCTTGAGCGATCACACCACTGCAAATCCAGCCCCCTTAGGGCTGATGGGATTCGGAATGACGACCATACTACTGGGCCTGGCCGATGCTGGCTATTTTGCACCCGGGGCTGCGATATTCACCATGGGGCTGCTCTTCGGCGGGGTTGCGCAGATCATCGCGGGCCTGATGGAATACAAGAAAGGGAACACATTCGGGATGACCGTGTTCTGCAGCTTCGGGTTCTTCTGGATCGTGGTCATAAGCACCATCCTGTTCCCAAGGTTGGGTCTGGCCGACCCCGAGACCTCTCAAACGCTCGCATGGCTCTATTTCCTGTGGGGAGTGTTTGCGTTGTATCTCACGATCGGGACATGGCGCACCAACCGGCTGATGCATATCACGTTCGCCAGTCTGACAATCGTGCTATTCCTGCTGTCGGCCTCCGAGGCTTTCAAGAACGCTGACGTCAAGACCTTGGCCGGTTACCTAGCCATCTTGGCAGGTGCCGGTTCGGTTTATATGGCCGCCTCGCACATCCTCTTGGAATCGCTCGGAAGGAACGTCCTTCCGTTGTTCCCGGTGAAAAGCCGGGACTGAACGGAAACACCTTTTTCCTTCCATCCGGTCGTACGGGAATATCCGCGCCGGATGGAAGATAATTTTCTCGATTTCAAACAGTATCCTCAAGGCACATCATTACGATCATTCGTAATAGAATTATATTACCTCATAATACTTTAATATTAACAGTCTCTTGATTCGCCTATGAAGGGAAAGAACGTTGATACGCCTTTGACACTCGGCCTGGCGGAAGGGGATGAACTGGCCATCAGAAAAGTGATTATCGATGAGATCAAACGTTTCGTCCGGGAGAGCCCAGCCAACATTCTGTCCTTGGATGGCATGCCGATCTACGACGAACCATTGGTCGGCTTCGTCAGCGGTGAGGACCCTTTGTTCAAGGAACTGAAGACCGTGATCGGTGGCTTTCACCTGACACCGCCCGAGGCCATGAAGAAGTCGTCCATGCTGATGGGTTCCGAATCTCCCCCGGACGATTCATTGGGGGTTATATCTTACGTGCTGCCCATGCACCGGCGGACGGTCACCGATAACGCAGCGATGAACGATCGGCCATCGAGAAGATGGGTCCACGGACGCTTTTATGGTGAACCTTTCAGGAACCTGCTTTCCGATCACCTCATCTCGTTCCTGGGGCGGAGCGGTCTGGCGGCGGTATCTCCCGAGCATGAGCCAAGTTATTACACCAAGATGATCGACCCTAAGGTCGGATACACCTCCAACTGGTCCCAGAGGCATGTGGCATACGCCGCCGGTCTGGGCACGTTCGGTCTGAGCGATGGTCTCATCACGGAGGCAGGCATAGCGGAGGCGGTCGGCAGCGTTGTGGTCAACCTACCGTTCAGTTCTCCGGAACGGCAGCAGGACATACACGCCAACTGCCTCTATCATCAAAAAGGAACCTGTAAGACATGCGTCAAGAGATGCCCGGTGGGTGCCATATCCGAATCAGGCCATGATAAGAACAAATGCGCCAAGTTCGCCTTCTCACAGACCCCATTGAACAAGGAACGCTACGGCCTCGATATCTATTCCTGCGGCCTGTGCTTGACCGGTGTGCCCTGTTCAGTAAGGAACCCGATGAGGAAGACCTAAGAAAATAAACGGCGAACTTAGAAAAGAGAGATCCCGGACACGGCGACCCGGTGTTTCGAACGAAAAAGAAGTATGGTTTGGATCATTCCTGCTTTTGGGCATAACCAGCGTCGGTCGCCATGGCCGTGGGCGCTATGAAGTAGACGGAATATTCCTTCTCTCCCGCGATCTTATTGGCCAGGATCTCAACCTCCGACTGGGTCGATGCGATGGCGATCACCACCTGGTCCATGACCGCGATCCAATCCCGGGCATGTTCCTGCATGAGATCGATGTAATTGGTCTTGAACCATTCATCGTTCTTAATGTCATTTTCGCTCTCGTTCACCTCATCTTCATCGGGCATCTTCGATCCACCTTGCGGGTGTTCTATTATTGCTTCCGGAACTTTATTCTTTTCTTTGCTCCGACATCGAGCGTTTCCATTTTTAACGATATTTGTGATGGGTCTAGGAACGCAATATTCGATGATTCCTGGCCAATGACCTTCGAAATCGTGAGCTTCACGCGCCCTCACCTGACATTCCAGCCTGTCCGGTTCTACCATCTTCGAGGGGTTAGGAGTCATGCCGCACTGTGAGCGGTACGGTATGAAGGCACTTGGGAAGAACTTGAACGAATGGAACCTTATCTGACCAAGAAAGATGAGGGAATTGGCTCGTGACCTACGGGCTTAACGAATCTAGATATTCCGAGGTCTTACCTGCGGGACCTCCATTCGACGTAGATCCCGGTGGTTCGGTCTGGGCTGACCTTGCAGAGCTTCTTTCTGGCGGCGGAACAGTTCCTGAAGAACAGGCAATTGCTGCAGGACTTCACCACCAACGGCTCAGATACCTCGTGGTGGCCCGCCCTTTTCATGTTTTTCTGCGATGCTTCCCTGTTCTCACCCTCTGCCTGTTCAAAAAGCTGCATTCCAGGTATATCCGGTCTTTTCGCAAAATATCAGGAACGATAATTGTCCTACCAGCCACACCAGGTCGTCCTCTGCGACCCTTTCTCTTGGATCGGCATGGTCGTTCTTTCTGTCAGATGACGATTCCAGCCCTGGGTTATTCCATGGATCGATACGGTCGCATCAGAGCGACTTGATGTCCGAGATGGAATGTACGGGAAGCATCATCTGGCCCGAATAGAAACAGATCGGTTCGGGATCACTGTCCCCTTATTCCACCCGGGCCCGCGGTCATGACGAAACGTGACCCGTTCCCTGATGGTCCGCCTTCCTCCGAGATCCTGATGCCAGTGATGGACAGGATCTCGTGTGATAGGAACAGGCCGTATCCGTGGTCCTTGCCGGTCCCCCGGGTGAATATCTTTTTCCTCATCGTCGGGGAGACCCCCGCCCCATCGTCCTCGCAAACGACCGACCGGACCCCCTCCCTCTCCTCGACCAGGAACCGGATCGTGGTCGTCGATACGCCATGCTTGACGGCGTTGTCCACCAGGTTGTAGAAGACCTTGATGATGAGCGGATCGGCGAGTATCTCGATCCCGGCAGGAACGTCGTTCTGCAATCTTATCTGTCCGAGCTGCACATCACCAACATTTTTCTCAATCAATGCCCGGACATTCTGCCATGCCGGCGCGTGCATCCCTATGTCCTCGTACTCCTTGGTGAAGTGTATCATGGAGGCGATGCGGTCCGCCGCCGTCTTGGCCTTGATGAGGCGTTGCTCGAAGGAAATGCTGACGTCCTCCCTCTCCATCAAAGCCAGATACCCGCTGAGGGCAACGAGCTGGTTGTTGATGTCGTGCCTGGTGATGCTGGAAAGGAGGTTGAGCTTTTGATTTGCCAGGTGCAATGCCATCTCGATGTTCTTCCTTTCCGTGATGTCGTGCGATAGTATCAGCACCCCGCTTTCACCGGGGGTTGGGCCGGACACGTAGGCGAAGACCGACAGGAACCACAGTTCCTTCCCCGGTAGGGGGACCAGGTCCTCGTATTCCATGGGCTTTTCTGCGGTGACCGCTCTCTTGATGCGATCCAGGTACCGATCGCCCGCCTCCTCCCCGAACAGGTCCCAGATATCCCTACCGGTGAAATCCTCCAGTTTGCCGTTCAGGTGCCCAGCGGCGATGGAGTTCATCAGGATCAGGCGCCCATCCAGGTCCCAATATGCCAAACCCACCCCGGCATTCTCCAGAATCGCACGGTGCATGACCCCGCTGTCCCTCAGGATGCGTTCCGCAAGTGTGCGGTCCTCGATGTCGATCCCCATCCCCATGAAGAAGGAGGTGTCCTTGGTGTCGAACCGCTTCCCCGTCAGTAGATACTGGACCTGGTGCCCGTCCTTCATGACCAGGGGGGCCTCGATGCTCCCCTGTCCGCTCCTCATGCAGCTGTCTATGGCGGCCAGGACCGAATCGGTATTCTCCGGGCGATGCCAGGATAGGACGTGCTTGCCGAACATCTCCTCAGGGGTGTAGCCGCTCAGTTCCTGGTGGTTCTTGTTCCACCTCACCAGGCGAAGCGAGTCGGCCTCGTACAGGTAGAATATTCCGGGCAGGCTGTCCATGAGCGATGCGGAGAAGGCCATCTCCTTTCCGAGTTCCTCCTGGCCTCTCACTATCTCATCCAGCTGGACGCGCAGCTCCCGTTCCGCCGCCCGGAGCTCCTCATTGACCTCATGAAGCCCTTCGTTGTGGCTCCTGAGCGATTCCTCCATCCTATGCCGCCTCACCGCCGCACTGATGCGATGACGGAGCTCGGCGTTCACCGTTCTGGGGTTGCCCCCTTTCTTCAGGTAGCCGTCGGCGCCGTTGTTCAGCGCCTCGATCACCACCTCCTCCCGTTCCTGGGCGGTGAATATGATGAATGGTGTCCGGTCGCCGTTTTCGCGCAGCGACCTGAGAAAATGGATCACTTCCTCGCCGTCCATCTGATAATCGGAGACGATAGCATCGTAATGATCCGCAACGATGGCCGCCCTGGCCACCTGGACCGAGGGGCAGGCGCGCACTTCCATCTCCCCCGGGTGGTCCAGGTGTTCCTTCGTTAGTGCACTCACGTCAGATTCATGGTCGATGACCAATATCCTGATGGTTGGGGTGGCCAATGTCAATAAATGACCGAACGTATGAGCCTGCCCCAAAAATGAAATCTGCTTAATTATAGTTCGGAACCTTAGAATCATTGTTAATCGATTGTTCGAGCCAGACACTTCTTGTTAAAGAATCAATAGTGCGAAATGTTTGGTTCAGCACTATAATTTATGATTACTGAGGCAGGTTCGAGATAGTATTTATTGGCTTGACAACCAAAATCGGGATTCAAGAACAAGGGGGCGCCCGGTGTTCAATACCCTTAACGACAGGATATGGAGGCAAGTTCATTGGCATGCCTTTTCCGTGATCTTCTTCTGCAGGTCAATGTCGTAGAAGGTTATGACAACCCCGTCGATGACGTTCTCGACGGTCCGGTAAGGGAGGATCTTGAGCTTGAACCAGTGGCCTTCCTTTGTTTGCACTTCCTTTTCCCGCGTGTTGAGGGAGTCGAGGACCGACCGGATATCGATCATGAGGTCCTCGTAGCGGATATTCATGGCGATGTCCGAAATCGACCGTCCCACATCCCCGGGAAGGAGGTTCATGATCTGGCCGATCTGGGGAGTGTACCTCCTTATCTTCAGGTCCATGTCCAGGAAGATGATCGCCTCGTCGACGCTGTTCAACAGGTTCCGCAGGTCGCTGTTGGTGGTCGACAGCTCCTGGTTCTTCCTTTCCAGCTCCGAGTTGACCGTCAGCAGTTCCTCGTTCAGCGAGTTCAGCTCCTCCTTTCCGGTCTCGGATTCCTCGACCACGCTCTGTAATTCCTCGTTGTTCGACTGGAGCTCCTCGTTGGTGGACATCAATTCCTCGTTGGTCGTCTCCAGCGCCTCGATGGTGTTCTGGAGGCTGTCCTTGGTGAATTTCAGTTCCCCTTCAAGTTCGTCCATGCGGATCTCGCTGTTGGGGGTGATGAGCACCTCCTGGTTTCCTTTCAGGACCGATTGGGGTATGGTTTTCTCGTCAAAGACCACCAGGACATCGGACAGACGTCCGGGGCTCTCGACCAGCTTTATGGTGATCTCCAGGAAAGAAGCTTCCCCGTTCGGAAGTACCTGGATATCGTTCTTGACCACTTTCTTCCCGGTCCCTCGGGCTTCGTTTATCGCGGTGGACACCAGATATCTCAGGTCTTCCCGGATGATGTCCTTGATGCTGAAGCTTGCCTTCCCCTGCGGGTGTTCGAGATATCTGCTGTTCCGGCCGTGGAAGTAGATTATCTCGTTCTTTTCGTTGACGATCATACTTGGCGGAGTATGCTCCTTGAGCAGTATCCTTTCCACCGTCTCGCTTATCGTGGGGACCTTCAAGATCTCCGAATCCTTCCTTGTCCTCTCCCTGTTCTGGCGAGGGGCTGAGCCCAAGCGCGGCATTCCCTGATATGGCGTGGAAATGCCTCTTTGATAGATCTTCCATTTCGGGTCAATGGCCGTGAACCGGTCATGATAACCGTTGATGGTCTCCGACTCACCGAGGAACAGTATGCCGTTCGAGTTCAAGGCGGCGCCGAAGATCTCCAGCACCTTTCGCTGGAGGGTCGGTTCAAAATATATGAGCAAGTTCCGGCACGAAAGCAGGTCCAGGTGAAGGAAAGGCGGGTCCTGGATGACGTCGTGCGGGGCGAATATGACCATCTCCCTGACCTCTTTCTTCAATTTGTAACTGTTCTCGAATTTGATGAAATATTTCTCTAAGCGCTTCGGATTGATGTCATCCGCGATCGCCAGCGGATATTCCCCCGCCCTAGCCAGATTGATCGCGTCCTCATTGATGTCCGACCCGAATATCTGGACCTGAAGGTTCTTTCCGGTCTCTTCGATGACCTCGCGCAATACTATGCCGATCGAGTATGCCTCCTCCCCGGTGGAACACGCCGTCACCCACACCCGCATCACGTCCCGGTCGGCCTTGGTCTCCATCACGTATTTCCTGATCACCTCCTTTAGCGATTCGAAGGCCGGCTGGTTCCTGAAAAAGCTGGTGACCTCGATCAATAGTTCCTTGAACAGCAGCTTTGTCTCCTTCGGATTGGAGGAGAGGTAGGTCGCATATTGTTCCGTGTTATCCAGCTGGTGAACCGTCATCCTCCTTTCGACCCGTCTGTTGATGGTGCTCTTCTTGTAATAGGAGAAATCGTGACCGGTCTCCCGCCTGACGGTGGATAATATCTTCTGGATGCTGTCGACCCCGCCGATCTGCTCATACTTCGCCGGTTTGGTCCGGTTTCCCAGGGCATGGACATACTTCATGATCGTTCCCGGCATCTCGTCGGCGGGCACCACATAATCGACCAGTCCCGTCTCAATGGCGCTCCGGGGCATGCTGTCGTACTTTGCCGTGTCTGGTTTCTGGACCAGGACCAGGCCGAGATTTGCATTGACCGCTTTTATCCCGATCGAGCCATCGGAACCGTTTCCGGAAAGGATCACGGCGACCGCATTGTCCTTCCTGTCCTCGGCCAATGAACGCAGGAAGTAGTCGATGGGCATGAACGGTTCATGCCCGATCTCCCGGCTGAATAGGTGGAGCTTTCCGTCCAGTATCATCATCCCCTTGCCGGGCGGGATGATGTATATCTTGTTCTTTTGAACGACCATTTCACTCTGGGCCTGCAGCGTCTCCATGGTTGTGCACCTGGCAATGATCTCCACCAGTAGGCTCGGATGATGTGGCTCCAGGTGGGTTATGACCACATATGCCATCCCCGAGTCCGGAGGTGCGTTCTTGAAGAACGCCTCATTTGCTTCCAGACCACCAGCGGACGAGCCCAGCGCCACGATCGGAAAAGTGGGAGTTTCCTGACCGTCCGCCTTTTCATCATCCCTGTTTCTTGACCGCTCCCTTGACCATCCGACTCACACCATGCCCGGACCGACCTGCTCGGTAGGCCAAACCCTACTTGGTTCTCCGCCTTCAAGTACCTTGGCCATGCACAAATTGTTTTGCGTTGCAATCATCAACATTGGAAACAAAAGTCCCGCCCCGCTTACATTGTCACTATCGTCTCCAAGGTTATTGGATTTTCTACGATCCTGTCCTTTTTCGTGGCTTGATACGATGTTATATCAGGATTGAAAGGGATGGTCCCGTAAAATATGGAAGATAATCTTGATGAGAATGGGATCAGGGAACTGGCCAAGAAACGATTGGAAGGCAGGCCAAATGACCTATCATTGTCCAGGGCCAAGGCCCTCGAACTGGTCGAGGAGCTGGGCATCCATCAGGAAGAGCTCTCGATCCAGAACGAGGAACTGAAAAGGATCCAGGTGGAACTGGAGGAATCACGGGCCAAGTATTTTGAGCTCTATGATCTGGCTCCGGTGGGATACATCACTCTTGCCAAAGACCTGATCATAAGGGAGGCCAATCTGGCCGCCTCCTCCCTATTGGGACAGGACCGTTCTTTGCTGATCAACAAGGGGCTATCATCGTTCGTCTCCCCATCGTCACACGAACAACTATACCTCCATTTCAAGAAACTCGGCCAATGTCAGGGTAAACAGATCAATCAGATCGTCTTCGAAAGGAAGGACAGATTGGAGATACTGGTCCAGTTCGAGAGCAATCTGGTGGAAGGAGCGTTCGGGCTTGGTTTCAGGTCGATACTGACCGACATCACAGAACAAACGAAAACAGAGAAGTTCGCCAAAGAATTGAATCTGATAAATTCGCGGATCAGCTCTTCCTTCGATTTCGAACAGATCATGGAACAGGTCGTGGTCAGTGCCTCCAAGGCCATGAACGATGCGGGAACCACCATCTCGATGAAGGAAGGGAACGACTGGACCATCAAGTACGAGCACAATCTGCCTCCCAAGATCACGAACCTTCCCGCGGGTGATAAACTGACAAGGTTGTCCAACCTGACGGTCGAGCAAAAGGACGTCTTTCCAGTTCAGGACGCGCAGAAGGACGCCAGGACCTCCGGCATGCCCGAGGTCGGCTATGGCCTGAGATCGGCGATCACCTCCCCTTTGATCATTGCAGGAGAGGTCATCGGAATCCTCGGTTTCACGTATTTCGATAGGGTCAGGAATTTCACTCAGACCGAGATCGATTTCACCAAGAAACTGGCCGCTTCGATCTCCCTCGCCCTGGCGAACGCCCGGCTCTATGAATCGATGAGCGAGAATGAGGTCAAGTACAGAGGATTGTTCGAAAATCTTAGCGAAGAGGTCAGCCTCCGCCGGTTGGTCTTCGATGAAAGCGGAGAGATCATCGACGCCGAGGTGATCGACATGAACCCTGCCGGCCTGAAGGAGGTGGAGGGCCGCTCCATCGATGAGATAAGGGGCAAGAGGATCAGCCAGATATTCGACCCCGAGTCGTCCACCAACGCCCTTGAGAAGACCAGGGAGATGTGGGGCGGGGGAAAGCCCGTCACAGATGTGTTTCATTCCGATCTTAAGAATCGTTACTATCTCACGACCTACCTGCCGGTCGCCAAGGACCACATTATCGTCACAAGCGTCAACATCACCGTTCAGAAGGAATTAGAGGTGGAGCTGAAGAGGTCAAACACCGACCTGCAGCAGTTCGCCTACGTTGCCTCCCATGACCTCAAAGAGCCGTTGAGGATGGTGGCCAGCTACCTCTTCCTTCTGGATAAGGTGAACAAAGGGGCCTGGAACGAGGCATCGAAAGAGTACATGCATTTCGCCACCGACGGTGCCATAAGGATGCAGGCGATGATAGACGACCTGCTGGCCTACGCACGTGTGGCGACCGACCGCAAATCGTTGGCGCTGGTGGACATGAGGGAAGTGCTCGGGGTGGCCCTGAACGACCTGATGGTCAGCATAGAGGAGAGCGGTGCATCGATAACCCACGGCGATCTACCATCATTGATGGCCGATCGATCGCAGATGGTAATACTGCTGGAGAACCTGGTAGGGAACGCCCTGAAATATCGCGGCCGCGCCGCTCCGAGGATCCGCGTGAGTGCGACCGAACAAGGGATCGAATGGATATTCTCCGTCCAAGACAACGGCATCGGCATCGATCCAAAGTACCAGGAGAGACTGTTCCAGATATTCGCACGTCTGCACAGCCAGGAAGAATACAAAGGCACCGGCATCGGTCTTGCCATCGCCAAACGGATCGTGGAGCGCAACGGCGGAAGGATATGGTTTGAATCGGAGGAGGGCAAAGGGGCCACTTTCTTCTTCACCATTCTCAAGGCAAATGAGAACTGAGAGTATTTGGGGACGGGATGGGTGGTACGAAGGTCATTATCCCGAAATGATGAAATCATCGGTTTCTGCCGAAGTATCGCGTCCGTCTCCACCCCCCAGTATATTTTCTTGGATTAGCAATATTTATATCTGGAATGACCATACCGGGTGTAGAGGGATGCACTATGCCAAGTTCTTTTGTAAAGGAAGCGCTAGCTAACGCTGGAGTAAAACAACCAGCCGTAAGCACAGAAAACCAGCAAGCACAGCCAGCCTACCAGCCGCCCGCCCCGGTCTTGAGCGCCTCGGATGAGGAACTGCTCCGGATCGCAGCGTCGTTGGACGTCTGCATCAAGATCATCGGATGCGGCGGTGGCGGAAGCAACACCATCAACCGGTGCGTCGACGCCGGGATTTCCGGAGGACAGCTCTGCGCCATCAACACCGACGCCAAGCACCTGCTGACCATCCGCGCTCCGAAGAAGATCCTGATCGGCAAGTCCAAGACCCGGGGTCTGGGGGCAGGGGCGAGACCGGAGGTCGGAGAGGAGTCCGCCCGCGAGAACGACAGCGAGATCAGGGACTTCCTGGCCGGGGCTAACATCGTCTTCGTCACGGCGGGCATGGGCGGCGGCACCGGAACCGGATCCGCGCACTACGTCGCCGGCATCGCCAAGGAGCAGATCCGGGCACTGACCCTGGGCATCGTCACGCTGCCGTTCAAGGCGGAAGGTACGATGCGCATGGAGAACGCGCTCTCCGGACTGAACAAGCTGAGGCAGGTCTGCGACACCACCATCGTGGTGCCGAACGACAAGCTCCTGGAGATGGTCCCGAAACTGCCGGTGGAAGCGGCGTTCAAGGTCGCCGACGAGGTCCTGATGCAGACCATTAAAGGTCTCACAGAGATCATCACCAAGCCTGGACTGGTCAACCTGGACTACGCCGATATCCAGACCGTCATGAACGAGGGTGGGGTGGCCTTCGTCGGCATCGGCGAGGCCAACACCGATTCCGACGACCGCGTGGGAGCAGCCGTGCATGAGGCCCTGACATCTCCGATGCTGGGAGAGGTCGATCTCAAAGGAGCCAAAGGCGTCCTGATCCGGGTCGTTGGAGGACCGGACATGACCGTGGGAGAGGCCCAAAGGGCGGCGGAGATCGTGAACAAGGCGGTCAGCGAGAGGGCCAGGATCATATGGGGATGTTCCATCGAGCCGGACCTGACGGGAACGATCAAGATCCTGCTGATCATCACCGGGGCCAAGAGCCAGTATATGCTGGACGGCCGCGGTATGGGCGGAATGAACACCCAGCCGGCACCGAGAGGATCGCCTCAACCGCAGTATGCGCGCAACCAAGCACCTCAACCACAGCAATATCAACAGGCAAGGCAGCGCGATGACGACATAGATTCAGTGCGCTGAACTAGGGGGCAAACGAGAACTGCGTCGGCTGGATGCGCCCCCTCTACTGGAGGGGGTGTATCCAATATTCGATTGGTGTCGCCAAAAACTGAGGCGGGATCGGTTCCGGAAGCCCATCGATGATGGACCCTATAATATCCGGAACACGTCCCGCTCCAGTCGAAGTGCACCCTCTATGCAACCGGCGGCACAACACCGAGCAACGATGCATTCCTCGGCCTTATCCTGTATCAGTGCCCTTTCCTTTTTTTCGCTTGATTTGGTCTGAGGAATGGATGTGCTGGATTGTTCATGGACAAGACATTCGAAGGGCAACGGAGATCCGCACGTTAGAGAATGGGGAGACCGTCTTAGGCCAATGCCACGATGCACTACGATACATTAGGAACTATATTCGCCTTCGGACGCATGGTCATTAACATCTTATTAACTCGTGTCCGAATTTAAACAAACATCAAATATCGTCATGTTCAATATTACATCGAGGAAGCAAAAGGAATGAAGTCCCAAACGATAAAGTCCCTTCCGAAGTGTTCCGATGAAGGACTGAACGATGAACAGACGGAACTGGACCAGAACCGAGGGACAGAGATCACTGATGGCATTCAATAGAATGAGGAACGTCCGTTCAAGATCACCGATGAGCTTTTCCGAGCTTCCGTCGGAGGCCTGGCCGAAGCTCTGGGCATCTATTCTGCGGTAAAGGATGAGAGCGGGCGGATCATTGATTTTCGGGTCGACTACATGAACGATGAGGCCTGCCGGCTGAACTCGATGTCAAGGGAGGAGCAGGTCGGCGGAATATTTCCGAACTTGTTCCGGAATTCTTCAGCACTCCATTATCAAGGGACTACTTCGAGACGATGGAGACCGGGAATGTGCTGACCGGGCAATCAGAGGTGGAGGAAATAAACGCCGGCCGCCGGACCGTCCGCACCTATGACTACCGCCTGAATAGGGCCGGGAACGATCTGGTGGTCGTTTGGAGCGATGTCACGGAAGGAAAGTGGTTGGCATCGACATTGGAAGAGAATCTGGCGAAGTATCGCGGTCTGTTCGAGACCGTGAACGAACCGTTCTACATCAACAGATTAGTCTATGATAAGAGAGGCGCGGTGGTCGATTGGATCTACGAGGACGTCAACCAGGCGGGCCTGGACATACTTCAGATAGCCTCTATGAGCGAGATAATCGGAAAATTGGGATCCGAGGTCATGGGGCCCAAGCTTCTGCCGTTCTATATCGGCATGATCGAGAAAACGAGGTCATTGGAGAGGTCGAGGACATTCACGTATCATAGTCCGTTCAGCGACCGAGATTTTGTGAGCTCCTTCGCTGTCATTGGCGATCGATGGATCGTCTCGCAATTGGACATAACCGACATCAAGAGGGCGCAAAGGACGGCAGAGCGGTACGCGAAGAGCCTCGGGCAGAGCAATGCCGACCTGGATCAGTTCGTGTACCTGGCCAGCCATGATCTGCAGGAACCGCTTCGGATGGTTCTGGGCTATCTCACCAAGATGGACCGGGAACTTCAGAAGGACCAGGGCGAGAACATTCGAAGGTACATGAGGAGCGCCATGGAAGGGGGCGAGAGGATGCGCAAACTGATCGACGATCTCTTGGATTATTCAAGACTGGAGGTCTGTGGTAAGTCATTCAGGCACGTAGACGTCAATGAGGTCGTATGCGAGACCCTCTCTCTCCTAAAGATCCCGATCGAGGAAAGCGGAGCGACGGTCATCATCGATCCGTTGCCATCGGTGCAGGGCGACGAATCCCAACTGATCAGAGTGTTCCAGAACCTGGTGACCAACGCCATCAAGTTCCGGGGGAAGGAGGTTCCACAGTTCCATATCTCAGCGAGTCCGTGTCCGGAGGGATGGAGGTTCTCCGTCCAGGACAAAGGCATCGGATTCGGGATGCAGTATTCGGAACAGGTCTTTCAGATGTTCCAGAGACTGCACGCCCAGGACGAATACCCAGGCACTGGAGTTGGTCTGGCAATAGCCAAGAAGATAGTCAGCCGCCATGGAGGGCGCATGTGGGTCGAGACCGAGGAGGGCAAGGGGGCGACCTTCTTTTTCACCTTGCCAAGATCTTCCAGGTTGACGATCAGTAACAAACTGCTCCTCGACGATCGATGATCAGTTCCAACGGGATAAGGATGACCTCAAACCTTTCTAGTCCACTTCATAGACCATAAAGGAAGTTGTGGATTGCGCCATCCAGGGGATCATGGACGAACAGGTCAGGGACCTCGATAAAGACGTAGATACAGCACCGGGCAGCATGATCGTGTGGAATCATCCCTAGCCAGCATGGAAAGAATTGAATGAGCTTTCATCCTCGCCCATCGACCCTACTAGGTAATTTTCATATACTGTCGGCTTCCAGCAATTCCCCATCATGTTCGCGGTTGGGTGAGAATCGTGAGATACAAGAAACTAGGCCGGACCGGTCTGCTGGTCTCCGAAATGACGCTGGGAACGATGACCTTTGGTGGGGGCGGTCGCTGGTCCGCTATCGGCGAGCTTGATTAGGCCCAGGCGAACGAGCTCATCCAGATCTCGTTGGACGCCGGCGTCAACATGATCGACACGGCGAACGTATACTCCGGAGGAAATGCGGAACGCATCGTGGGACAGGCCCTGAAGGACCTGGAGGTCCCGCGGGAGAGAGTCGTCATCGCCACGAAGGTGGCGGGAGCGGTTGGTCCGGGACCGAACGATATGGGACTGGGCCGTAAGCAGATCCTGAGCCAGGTGCAGGCCAGCCTGGAACGCCTGCGGATCGAATACATCGATCTCTATCAGATCCATTCCCCGGACCCGACCACCCCTATCGAGGAGACGATGGGCGCGCTGAACGATCTGGTCCGCAGCGGTTTGGTGAGATATGTCGGCTGCAGCAACCTAAGCGCCTGGCAGGTAATGAAGGCCAACGGTCTGGCATGCCATTACGGCTGGGAAAGGTTCGAGAGCATACAATCTTACTACAGCATCGCCGGACGGGACATCGAGCGGGAGATCGTTCCCATGCTGAAGGACCAGGGGCTGGGGCTTCTGGCCTGGAGTCCGCTGGCGGGCGGCCTGATGAGCGGCAAGTACCGAAAAGGCGGCAAAGCGCCGGAAGGCTCCAGGCGTTCCATCTTCGATTTCCCTCCGGTGGACATGGAGAGGGCCTATCCCGTCCTCGACCTCATGCAGGAGATCGCCGAGGCCCACGAGGTCTCCGTAGCCAGGGTGGCCCTGGCATGGCTGCTCAGCAGGGAATTCCTGACCAGCGTGATAATCGGGGCGAAGACCGCAGATCAGCTACACGACGACCTGGAAGCGGTGTCTTTGCGTCTGAGCGCTGATGATCTAGAGCAGCTAGCGTATTTGAGCCAGCTCCGATCGGAGTATCCGGGTTGGATGGTACCCAGGGAAGATGGCTCATTCACGGACCGAAGGAAATTCCTGGGGAATGATGCTGAATAAGGTCGATCGAGCCAACGACCACGAGATCCCCGTATGAAAAAGGCCATTGGTCAACGATAGTATGAGTTATTCGCACCAAAAGCTGAGTTTCCAGGATCGGATGGAAATATCGTTCGGTTCAAACGAACTCGAAGTCCTCTTGGTCCTTCAGGTCGTGGATCGGGATGGTAAAGAAAAAGGTCGATCCTGTCCCTTCGACGGATTCCACCCATATTCTGCCCCCATGACGTTCGATTATCTTCTTAGCTATCGCCAAGCCCACACCCGTCCCCGGATATCGATCACGGTTGTGCAACCTCTGGAACATCTGGAATATCTTGTCCGAGTACTCCATGTCCATACCGATGCCGTTGTCATGTACGCCGAACACCCACTCCCCGGCGCCGACGGACGCGGTGATATTGATCACCGGGGGTGAATTTCCCCTGAATTTGACGGAGTTGGCCAGCAGGTTCTGTATCAATTGGACCATCTGAGTGCTGTCGGCATCGACGGAAGGCAGGGGATCAACGTGGATGGTGGCGTTCGCCTCCTGGATCGGGATCTGCAGCAGAGGTATCGTTCTCGCGACCAGTTCGTTCATGTCCACCAATTCGAAGACAGAACCCGTGGTATCGACCCGGGAATATGCCAGCAGATCATCGACCAGCTCTTTCATCCGTTTCCCGCCCTCGACCGCGTAACGGATGAATTCCCGGCCGTCTGGATCCAGTAGGTCCGGGTATCGTTTCTCCAATAGGGTGAGATAGCTGATGACCATGCGGAGAGGTTCCTGCAGGTCATGGGAGGCAACGTAAGCGAACTGCTGCAGATCCGCATTGGAGCGGGCCAGCTCATTGGTCCGTTTGAGGAACTCAGCCTCGATCCGTTTCCGTTCGGTGACATCGTGGATGATGGAGTAAAGCAGCGGCCTTCCATCGACGCAAATGGGTCCGGAATAGACTTCCACATCCCGTATCTCCCCGTTCGCGAGACGGTGGCGGAAATTAAAATGATTCTTTTGACCTTGAAGGGACGATGCCATCTCTTCCATGATCCTTTCCGGGCTAAGGGTGTTGAGCTGGCCGATCTTGAAACCCACGAACTCATCGTGCCCGTAGCCATAATACTCTGAGGCCGCCAGGTTAACGTCTATGATGTCCCCCGTCAAGGGGTCCACCAGGATCATCGGTGCGTGGTTGTCCTCGAAAAGGCTCCTGTACCTGGTCTCGCTTTCCGTAAGTGCCTCATCTATCCGTTTGCGTTCCGTTATGTCCCGGATGGTTATACAGGTCATCAGTCTCCCTTCTGGGTCCGTGAAAAGGCTGGAGGTGCCCTCGCCTATGAAAGTGGTCCCATCTTTGCGCCTGAAGGTGAATTCCGCCTTTACCTTGCCCGATTGGGTTCGTTCTTTGATGGCGTGCTCCAGCCTCTCGTCGCTGACGACTATTCCGGCCCTCCCGATGTGGGAGATCTCCTCCTCCGTCATGCCGAACAAATGGCATGCGGACTGGTTTGCGGACAGGATGGAGCCGTCCGGCATCGTGATGAGCATTGCCTCAATGCTATTTTCGAAAAAGGAGCGATAGATATCTCCGCTCAATCGGGACATTAGTCGGTGCACCTGCCAGTGTGTTTCTCTGTCTTAATGTTGGACATTTGCTATCGACCATCGATATACTTGAACGGTCGTTTCTGATAGTTGCATCAATTGATAATGTTGTCGGTGGAAGAATTTTTCGTGGAAATGATAGGTCAGTCTTTGGGTCGATAAGGAGGGACCTCTTACCGGTCATGTTTTCCGATCGATGAAGTGTTCGATATCATATGGTGGACCAGTCTGCGAGCTTGGTTAACCCACCCAGGTGGGGCGCATGCTAACCTGTTCCTACCGGGACCTTCATTGGTCGATCCTTCAAACAATACCCGTAATTGTTACTGCCCGGATCGTTCATTCAATGATTTATTGGCCTATTTGCCCCTCATTACCGCTGAAATTCACCCGCTTGTTAATATACACAAGAGCACGAATATTGACATATCATGTCCGAGCGAACTGAGATCCTTGTTGAAATCCACGAAAACAGACTTCCCGTTCTCATGAGAAACGAAATCGAGGATCGGGTCAGCATCTTGGCGATGGAAAAGAAGGAAGGAACATGATCGGACAACGCAGCGTGAGAGTTCTTATTGTAGAGGATAACAAGGCCGATGCTCGTCTGGTCAGGGCGCTGCTGGAAGAAACCGGCATGCCGACCCAGATAACCATGGTGGGCGATGGGGAAAAGGCCATCGAGCTGATGCAGAGCGTAGCGGACCAGAAGGGGCTGGCGCCTGACCTGGTCCTGTTGGACATCAATCTGCCCAAGAAGAACGGACACGAGGTCCTGGCCTCCATCCGTGACCGTTCCCATTTTGCCCACACCTTTGTTGCCATGTGCTCAGGGTCGAGCTCCTGTGAAGATATGAGAAGCTCAAGAAACCACGGAGCCGACGCCTACCTGCTCAAGCCAATGGGCATGGATGAGATGGAAGAGATCATAACCCGTCTGAGAAAGATCCTGATCTCCCTGAGAGAGGGCACGGTCTTGATCAATCCGGTCGCATGTTATTGATCTTTTGATTTTAATGGAAGCGAATGGACTGCGTCCTGTTAATGGGCAACACTTACGGATCTTATTTTTCATTCAATCCTCAGCCAGGGTCGTTTCCGTTTTATTAGTAGCATGGCCCCTCGGATGCCTGTGACATAAGATCTCGGTCGAATAAGCCCTCACGAGGAAATGCCTCGGAACGGGAAGACGAACCAGTTCTCTTGAGCGTGTCCCAGTGGGTCGTTCGATCATCCGCTGGGACGATGCAGGCCCGCCAAATCAATTGCCATGGTCGCCTGACCGTTCGTCCCTGATGAAGCTAATGGTGCAATCCATGGTGCATCGTTGTTTGCGTGTTAATGAGGGCCATTCGAACGCATAGCGCCTCCTAGCGTTACTTGCCGTCGGACCAAGTACGAATTCTCCACCATTGTCTTAATCGTTGGCCGAGCGACCATATCTTCTGAGGTTGATTGCGACCATAGTTCCACGTTTCCTTTCACCCTTGGGAAGGATCAAAGACCGAAGGCGATCGCGGCCCGATCAAGCACACGCCAGAAGAAGGGGCTCCGACCTGAAATAACAATGTTACAAATATCGTTTAATGGCATAACACTCAGGGGTGGATTTCAGAACAGGTTGACAGTTAAGGAACAGGTCATGGAGCCGTTGGTCTATGCCCTAACTCAGGGGGACAAGGACCGGTCGGTCATCGAAGCAAAACACCTCATGGACGGTGGGGTCCAGGCGGAGGAGATCGTCCTGAAAGGGATAGAAGTGGCCATGACGAAAATGGACGCCAAGTGCACGATGGACGATTTCAACCTGCTGGAGATAATGCTGGTGGGGCGGGCGGCCATGGAGGTCATGAAGATCGTGGCCCCCGGAGGAGGTGAGCCGAGATGCGCAAGAGGGACCGTCATCGTCGCCACACCGTAAGGTGATGTGCATGACCTGGGAAAGAACATCGTTCGGACGATTTTGACCGGAAAGGGTTACCGTGTGGTCGATTGCGGCAAAGACTGCCCCATCGAAACAATGGCGGCATCGGCGGTCCAGGAAAGTGCCGATGCCATAGGCGTTAGCGGCCTGATCACCTCGGTCATCCCTTCGGTCAGGACGATCAGGTCCTTGATGAAGGACCGCGGGTTCGAAAAGGTGGCCCTCCTGGCAGGAGGTGCGGCCCTCTGCCAGGCCGCAGCAGATGAATTGGATGTGGACTACGTCGCGGCCGATGTGTTCGCCGGGGTGAGATACCTCGAGTCTCTGGAAGGTGGCTGACTGTCCTCAATGCATTTGATATTGGAAACGGTGCTCAAGAGAAAGACCGAACGAGTGCCAGTCATCCCTCAGGTCTTCGGTCATGCGGCCTTCATGAACAAAGTTCCCTTGACTGATTATCTGAAGGACGGGCGGATCCTAGCGGAGTGCCAGATCAGGGCCATGGAAACCTATGGCTATGACGCAGTCTTTGCGATGATGGATGTCAATGTGGAGGCCGAGGCGATGGGGGCCAAACTGGTCTATCGGGAACGATTTTATCCGTACGTCCAGTATCCATTTCTGAAGGTTGATGACATCCCTTCCGGCCTTGATCTGCCAGACCCTCAAGATGACGGCCGCATGCCGGAGATGCTTGAAGCGATCCACGTCCTGAGAAGGGAACTGGACGGAAAGAAGCTTGTGACAAGCGCTCTTCTCGGTCCATTAACGACCGTATGTCAGCTTCTGGGGACGGAGACCGCGTTGTTCCTTTTGGCTGACGATCGGGACAGGTTCGCAGAATACCTTCGATTCGCCAAGCGACTGGCGATAGATTATGGTACCGCCCAGGTCAGGGCAGGTTCCCAGGTGCCGATCCTGTTCGATCCCTCTGCCTCACCGGCGGTCATCCCGCCGGCCCTGTTCAAGGAGTTCGAGGTTCCGATGCTGGCCGAGATCAGCGCGGCTTTGATGAAGGCCGGAGCCTCCGGGACCTGGCTCCACATCGCAGGGCCAACCACCAAGATCCTGCCCTATTTCAATGAGATAGGCGTGGCGGTGGTCAATTTCGACTATGAGGTTCTTCCCGAGGACGCGATCGCAGCGTTGCCCAACACCTGCCTGGACGGTAATATCAAATCGCTCTCATTCTGTCTGGCCAAGCCCAAATGGGTCGGCGCGGAATGCGAACGGTTGCTGAAGAAGTTCGAGGGCAGGGGTGGGTTCATCCTATCATCCGGATGCGAAATTCCCATGGAAGCCGATCCGGAATGCATCCGGGCGATGGTCGATGCGGCCATGAGGAGGTGATTCCATTCCTTTGCTGAGGGTCGAAATCGAGGGCGTACAACGCATGATACCTTACCAGGAAGGCCATCGACTGGGTCAGATCCTGGAATCGTCCGGGGTGGCCGTGCGCAGAGGTTGCAACGGCAATGGGACCTGTGGGATGTGTAGGGTCAAAGTGAAAGGAAAATCGACGGTGCCCTTGACCGCGAACGAGGTGGCTGGCATGTCGGAGCTTATGATCGGTGAAGGTTTTCGCTTGGCCTGCCAATTCATCCCTCGGGGAGATACCGAGGTGATCCTCCCCAAGAAGGAACGAAAAGAGGTTCCGCGACCGCTTGGCAATAGGGATGGGATCGGAGGGGTGCGAGGTCCGCTCGATCGGGCAGGCAGGCCTGGATTCGGGATCGCGGTGGACGTTGGCACCAGCAATATCCGGGTTTCACTGGTGGATATCCTCCACGGGCGGAGATTGGGAGGATCGTGCCGACCGAACCCGCAGTCGTTCTTTGGATTGGATGTGATCAGCCGATTGGAGGCCGCGAGTGGTGAACCGGAAAAGGCGGACGCCATTCGGGAGGATACGATCGGATCTATCCTGGAGGACATTGCCAAGCTGTGCTCGTCCAACGGCGTGGCCAGCGACAGGATAGGTCGTATCCGGATCGTGGGCAACACCGCCATGTTACTGCTCATCGGTCTGGATGACCCCCAAACGCTGCTCGAGATCGATAACTGGAGCCGGAAATATGACTCTGACGAATTTGACGGAATAGAACTTCGATCGGCTTTAAATTTCACCCCTCGAACGGTGGTGGATGCCACCCCGCCGTTGGCGGGTTTCGTGGGTTCCGATCTCACCGCTAACATCATCAGCACCGGGCTGATCGAAGATCCTGGACCGAACCT
>CAVQBH010000011.1:0-269538 GCA_963710685.1 uncultured Methanomassiliicoccales archaeon
GGTGTTCTCCGACGGCTTCCGCATCGTGATGCAGGTGTCGATCATCATCATCCTCGCCTACATCCTCGGCGTGAACATAATAACTGGACTGCCAGGTATCGCGCTCATACTGATCATGGCCATGTTCTTCGGCATCGCCTGGTCCGGGATCTCGACGTTCGTAGCGCTAACAACACGCAACTCCGAGTCGACGCTGGTCATCTCCATCATGTTCGTGTTCCCGATGTTATTCCTTTCAACCGCCGTCATGCCGAAGCAGTTCCTGGCACCGGGGTGAAGAACCTTCTCCGAATACAATCCGGTTTCCTACGTTGCCGACGCGGTGCGCGGGCTCATCATCCATGGGTACGACTGGACGCTCATCGGCCAAGCGTTCCTCACCATACTGATCGTGGGAACGATAACGCTCACGGCAACCACGCTGATGTTCCGGAGGGCGCTGGCGAAGTGAGCTTGATGGCCATATTTGATCATGCCCGACCATTGGATAACATATTCATTTCCAAGAAAGCAAAATAGAAAATTCATATAGCCCCCAATGAATTGATTCGACTATTTGGATCAGTTTATAGATAACCATTGAATCTGATTTGGATGCGGTGAATATGGCCAAGAAAATCGAATCAGATCTAGAACTTACGGGGCAGGACGCCATTGATTTCAAGAATTATATGTCTAATCCACAATACACTGCGTGTGGTAGAAAGATGTTAGAAAAGGCATATGCACTATCAAAATCCGAGGGCCAGTGCGAAGAGAGAACAAAGCATCAGGATTGAGATTTACTATCGAAAGAGAATGACATCCCAGGATTCATTTCTTCAAGTGAAGAGCTAACTTGTTATTTTCTAGAAGATGCGTTACAAGACACTTTGAATAAAACCGCAATAACGCATGTTCTAGTGAATTCGGACGATCAAATTGTTGGTTTCTTCACTCTTCTCAACGGTACAATAAAGTGTCAAGAAATTGAAGACGCAGACAGATTAGAAGGATACAATCACGCATCGACCCCAGCACTGAAGATTGGTAGATTATCCGCCCACAAGGATCACGAGGGAGAAGGCCATGGGACGAGAGATTTATCGCACACTCTCCTTCAGATACATGTTTAACATCCTGCGGTACTCTGGATGCAGGGTCATGACCGTTGATTCGAAAAAAGGGTGTGAAGGATTCTATGAAAGATTCGGGTTCAAAACAGCCCTAAAAAGAATGGATGATTTCACTCCCATGTACATGGACATAGGGCAGTTCACGAAGGAATATGAAAATAGATAAAAAATTGAGATGGGCAAGTACGACCCTTTCACAAACTCTTATAAATATTAGAGTTCCTGTGATAAAAAAGGAGATAGATGTCTATGCATTCGCCAGTGTCTAAGGTCGTGGATTTGTTATCGCCGAATCTTATAACTTTCAGAAATCGGATGCTGACCTGCTCCTTGACCTTGTCCCCAAGGATGTTTCGGAGTTGGTCGATAATTTATTTCTCTGACATCCAATCGATTACCGGAACGTTCGCTCATCAGAACTGAGAAGAAAGAATTCTTCTTCAGTGAAGATAATAGAGACCAATATGCCGGACAACATCAGAAAGATGATGGAAGCGGTCCAGCACAAGAGCACCTCCCCAAGGTTTGAGAATGTCGTATGTGAAAGGCACACGACGTTTCTGTAGTTCTCCGGGATGACCGTTATAGTGTTTAAGTTTCATTGGGAAAATCTTCCTCATCCAGCACAACCAAGATTTCCGGCGAACCGGCGAAACGATATAGTTACGAATAGGAACGGCGACCACCGGATTCGTACAAATATCAGTTTTCTTATATTCCCATTAGTCTACATAATTGTAGACAATATGAACAGCATTAGCAATGTTTTTAATCATTAATTGTCATAATGCATTCTGTGTCTACAGATTTGCAGACAAATTCAACCGATAAGAAATACAAGACCGGTATTCATCAGGAGATCTTCAGGCAGGCTTTGGTCAATCGCTTTATCTCACTCGATGAAGCACGACTCATCGCAAAGAATGACAAAACGGCCCGTATGGTCCTATACAGATTGTCAAAGCAAGGACGCCTGATAAGATTGAAGGCAGGTCTCTATGCAGCCGTCCCATTGGAGATTTCCGATCCGAACATGCACGAAGTCAATAGGATGCTGGTGGCCGACCGACTGCGCGGCCCTCGTGGTGCTATCGCATTCCACAGTGCCTTAGAGGTCCATGGAGTAGCATATTCCCACTTCAATACGGTCTATTATATGATTGAACATGAGACAAACCTTCTTTGAGTTCCAGAATATTATTTATCGGCCAGTATGGACTGAGAATATCTTTGGGATCATGGATACTTACATTGATGGCATATCGGTAAGAGTAACCGACAAGGAGCGCACATTCCTAGATTGCCTAAGAAGGCTAGATCTATGCGGAGGTCTGGAAGAATACCTGAAAGAGCGTAGAGGGATTTTCCTTATTGAGCGGACCGAAGCTTCTGGATTATTTGGAACGTTTCGGAGAGCAGAGCCTATACCAACGAACTGGTTATGTGTTGACATATCTCAAGAACAAGATAAAGGTGCCAGACGACCTTCTCACGGTACTTCGAAATCGGGTGGGGAGCAACACGTATTATTTGGTACCCGAAAAGCATCATTCCGGAGGTAGATTAGTGAAAGAATGGAATATCTATGTTCGAGGTTACATCGAGGAGGTGACCCGGTTTGCCTGAAACGCCCGGAAGAAGTTATTTTTCAAAATTGTCTGGCAAAACTGGATTCAAAGTCGACTCGCTAGAGAAAGTTCACCGATTGATGTTGATCGTTGTCTGCAAGAAATGAGAGAACTGTCAGGCCTCGCATTGAAAGGTGGAACGGCAATTCAAGGGTTTGAATTTGGTTTCAAAAGATTATCGGTCGACATCGATCTAAATTATGTCGGCAGTGCGGTAAAGGCGGACATGATAGAGGAAAGGCCGGAAATCGGGAAGGCTCTTCTCTTTTTACTCAAGGATCTGGGTCCCAGGGTCGATACGCCAAGAGAAACATATGCTTTAACTCAATTTGACTCTCATTTCGTTAACCGAAGCGGGGGGCTGGATCACTTGAAGGTCGAGGTCAATTTCCTGGAAAGACTTCCAGTGGTTGCGGTGGCAAAGAGGCATTTCTATCACCCATTCGAAGATATTGGCCCATTCCCGGTTTTGGGTTACCGGGCTGAGGAATTATTTGCCGGAAAGGTTCCGAGCCCTCCTTACCCGGAGCACGGCCAGAGATATCTATGATGCCAGCATGATATCTCAAAAACTGGAAATGATCGATCGACCGTTATTCAGGGAAATATCGCTGTTCTACCTAGCGATGCAAAAGGATGATCCTTGTTGCATTAGCACACAAACCATCCAAAACGTGACCGACAGCCAAGTCCGAGATATGCTAATGCCAATGTTATCAAGAAGTGAGAAGGTCGACGTGAATGCGATGAAAGGGAAGGCGATAGGTCTGGCAGATGAGCTCCTCAGAATGACCAACAAAGAACTTGCTTTCTTCGACACACTTTATAGGGAGCGTCGTGTGGACCCAAGTCTGCTCTTCCATGGATTTGAAGTATCTGAGGGTCTGGAAGATCATCCTTTTATCGCTTGGCAGCTCAATCAATTGGACAATAGATAGTGATAGGATATTCTCTCGAGGCGATCCGAGTAAAGTTATCAGAACAATTCCTCGAATCACTGTCTGACCACGACAACGATTATACCCTCTAAACGATGTTCCGGAGGGCGCTGGACAGTGACCCAGCGTCCTCAAGATATCGATCAAGTCCATCGAAACTAGGCGTCGTCGCCGGGGTATCGATCTGGGCTTCCGTGATTTTATTTGACCGACCGAAATCATGGTTAATTTTGTTCCGAAAACCGTCATTTCAACCAGATTTTCATTAGCAATCCTATCATTAAGATATCGAAATTCCTCATTTTCAACCAATCGGGGGCAGCGGACGTGAATTCAATAAAGGCAAAGGGACTTTTAGTTCTCGTAACATTTTCATTGATCGCATCGATGTTCGCTTCGGTCGGAATGACCGGAGAAGTGCCGGCCAGCGGTACGACGTATGTCAAGCATTCGATCATCCAAATAGTCGGTGACGATGAACTGGTGTACTTGAGATCAATAGGTATCCTCACCGGTACGGGAACGATCAGCGATCCTTACGTGATAAACGGGTACGACATAAACAGTACCGGCGACGCGTGCATCCTCGTCATTCAAATAACCGCGCATCTGGTCATCAGCAACTGTTACACGCACGACAGCAAGTACGGCATCGAGGTGATCGGGTCACCCAACGTCACCATAACCAACAATAACTGCAGCGGCAACACTCCCTACGGCATCTTTCTGTACTACACCTCGAACGACACCGTGACCAACAACTTCTGCACAGACTCCGCCCACGGCATCTATACCATCGGCTCGAGCGACAACCTCTTCAACAACAACACCTGCAAGGCGACCAACGCCTGTGCCATCATGGTCGCCGGGGATTCGACGCCGCGGGACTCCAATAGAAACGTACTAACGAACAACACCTGCTACTCCAGCGGGGACAACGGCATCTATCTGATGCATACGGATCACAGCACCATAGCGAAGAACACGCTGCTGAACAACAAGGGGCACGGCATCCACCTGGCCGATGCTAACTATAATTACGTTTACGGCAACGTGCTGATCGGGAACAACAAATCAACGTCCGTGTACAACCCACTGCATCAGCAATGCGCCGACACCGGCATCGGCAACCACTGGAACACCGCCACGGACGGCAACTACTGGAGCGACTGGACGACGCCGGACGCCAACCATGACGGCATCATAGACACCCCCTACTCGATCGGTGAGGGCAGCAGCAAGGACTATTATCCCCTGGCCAACATAGCTACGATACCTGGGGATTATACCTACATCGTGAGCGGCGGCCTGGCCACCATCACCGGGTACACCGGGACCGGTGGGACCATCATACTCCCGACGATGCTCGGCGGGCACACGGTAACCGCCATCGGGGACTACGCCTTTTCCTCTCGCCTCACATTGACATCGGTCACGATACCCTCCGGCATCACCGCCATCGGGACCGGGGCGTTCGACCACTGCACGAACCTGGTTTCTGTGGTTATTCCCAACAGCGTTTCCAGCATCGGTAACTACGCCTTCTACTGCTGTAACAAACTAGCCTCGGTGAGCATACCGGGAAGTGTCCCGGTGATCGGTGATTACACCTTCCACGCCTGCACCGCGCTGACCTCAGTGACGATATCGTCGGGCGTCACCTCCATCGGTACCGGGGCCTTCGACCGCTGCTCGAACTTGACCTCGCTGGTCATTCCTAGCAGTGTCAAGACCATCGGCGACTACGCCTTCTTCTGCTGCACCAACATGACCTCCGTGACCATACCCTCGGGGGTCACCAGCATCGGGGACGCGGCGTTCTACCAGTGCAGCCACCTGGGTTCGGTGACCATCCCTGGAACCGTGCTCCACCTGGGAGATTATGTGTTCTACTCGTGCACCTCACTGGCATCGGTGAACATGCAGAGCGGCGTTCAGACATTGGGGGACGGCGTGTTCGATCGATTGTACCCACATGTCATCGGTGTCGATCCCGGGGACCATGACCAGCATGGGAAGGTACGTGTTCTTTTATTGCACCTCCCTAGGCGCGGTCACCATCCCGGGCAGTGTCCCCTCCATCGGTGACTACTCGTTCTACATGTGCAGCTCGCTTAGTTCGGTCACCATCCAGAGCGGGGTCGGATCGATCCGTACAGGCGCGTTCGACCACTGCACCCTCCTGGGCTCAATCTCTGTTCCAGGCACCGTCTCCTCCATCGGTGACTTCGCGTTCTTCCAGTGCACCGCCCTCTCCACCGTGAACATTCCCACCGGGGTCACGTCGATCGGGAACGGGGCGTTCTTTGACTGCACTTCCCTCGGCTCGGTGACGATCCCGGGCAGCGTCAGCACCGTGGGCGACTACGCCTTCTATTCCTGCACCTCCCTGGCCTCGGCGAACCTGCTCAGCGGCACTGGAGTGACCATCGGTGACGGGGCGTTCGACCATTGCACCCACATGTCCACCATCACGATGCCCAGCGTCACCTCCCTCGGTGACTACGCGTTCTATTCCTGTGGATCCCTGGCATCGGTGACCATCCCTGGCAGTGTCTCGGCGATCAAGGACTACACCTTCTACGCCTGTGCCGCCCTGACGTCCGTCACTATCCAGAATGGTGTCTCCTCCATCGGTACCGGAGCGTTCGACCACTGCACTGGCGTGGCGTCTTTGACGATCCCAAGCAGCGTTAATTCCATCGGTGACTACGCGTTCTATTCCTGCAGCGGCCTGACATCGATCTCGTTCATGGAGCTCGTAGCTCCATCGGTCGGCACAGGATGGATCATTGGAACCTCTTCATCGATCGTGGGTCACGCCTATGTCGCCTCGAACTTCCCGATCAGTGGAAACGTTTGGAACGGATTGACGATGGGAGGGAACTTATAGACTGCCTTAGCGGGCTGGCAAATATGGGGATGGCAGAAGAAAAGGGATCTCCTCAAGCCCCTTCAAATGACCATCATGCATAGTTGAAGGGGCACCTGACCTCCCACGCTATTTCGTTCATCATGGCACCGCAATAAAACAGCCAGTGGCAATGGTTGGATGCATTTATTTTCTACTTTTATTCTCAAGATTGATATTCATATAGGATGGATTAAATACATATAATGAAGACGAGCTCGTTTCCCTCAGGTTCTATTCAAACTATTTGATACTGGGGGGCTGTAATGTATCGTAAAATCGCTTTGGGGTTGGTAACATTTCTTTTGCTCATGTCCGCGACCGCCGCGATCGTGGAACTTTCGACCGGCACCGTCTCCGCCGATACTTCCGGCGACTACACATTCTCGCTCATCAACAGTAA
This sequence comes from uncultured Methanomassiliicoccales archaeon, assembly GCA_963710685.1. Taxonomy (GTDB): domain Archaea; phylum Thermoplasmatota; class Thermoplasmata; order Methanomassiliicoccales; family UBA472; genus DASXVU01. The sequence continues at coordinate 6,996 of CAVQBH010000011.1, forward strand.
CGCGGCGGTTAAGATCACAAAATACATCGGACCGGGCGGGGATGTCAGCATACCGGCCGTCCTCTCCGGTAAACCAGTTACCGCGATAGGGGACTATGCGTTCGCAAATTGCACGAACCTGAACTCCGTGAACATTCCAGACAGCGTCACTAGCATAGGAAACTGGGGGTTCGCCTGGTGCTCTGACCTGGCTACCGTCACCATGGGCAGCGGTGTCACCACCATCGGCACCTGGAGCTTCGCCTGGTGCTCTGAACTTACCGCGGTCACGATCGGCAACAATGTCAAAAGCATCGGTGATTGGGCCTTCTCCGACTGCGTTTCCATATCTGACATCACCATCCCTAGCAACGTCACCAGCATCGGTGCCTGGACGTTCTCCGACTGCTTCTCCCTGACATCCGTGGTCATCCCCAACAACGTCACCAGCATCGGTGCCTGGAGCTTCGCCTGGTGCTCTGACCTGGCTTCCGTCACCATCCCCGATGGGGTCACCAGGATCGGCAACTATACGTTCTCCCAATGTTCCTCCCTCTCGTCCATCACCATCCCCCGCAACGTCACCAGCATCGGCGACTTCGCGTTCTCCTACTGCGAATCCCTGACCTCCGTGGTCATCCCAGACAACGTCAGCAGCATCGGGACCGATGCGTTCACCGGCTGCTCCTCCCTCACGGATGTGACCATTGGCCACAAGGTCACAAGCATCGGTGATTGGGCGTTCTCAGAGTGCACCTCCCTTTCCTCAGCCACAATTCCCAACAGCGTCACTAACATCGGTGATTGGGCGTTCTCCGACTGTTCTTCCCTAACCTCGATCATCATTCCCCACAATGTCACCAGCATCGGGATCGACGCGTTCTCCGACTGCATTTCCCTGACCTCCCTGACCATTTCCGATGGCATCACCAGCATCAGCGATTGGGCGTTCTCCGATTGTTCTTCCCTTACCTCGGTCACCATACCTAACAACGTCACCAGCATCGGTGATTATGCGTTCTCCTACTGCGACTCCCTGAACTCCGTCACCATCCCCTACGGGGTCGCCAGCATCGGCGCGTACACCTTCGCTTACTGTCCCTCCCTGATCTCCATCACCATTCCGAACAGCGTCACCAGCATCGGGGACCACGGGTTCACCTGGTGCTCCCTAACATCCATTGCTATTCCCAACAGCGTCACCAGCCTCGGTCCAAGCGTGTTCGCCAGCTGCACCCACCTTACCACGATCACCATCGGCAAAGGTGTCACCACCATCGGTGCCGGTGCCTTCATCCAATGTTCTGCCCTGACGGCCATCAACGTCGATTCCAACAACCTGTACTATGCCAGCGTCAGCGGGGTTCTTTACAATAAGACCGCCACCGCAATGATCTGGTGCCCGGTCAGCAAGGCCGGGGCACTGGTCATTCCGGACACGGTCACCAGCATTGCCGCAAGTGCGTTCTCCGGCTGCTCCCACCTTACCTCGATCACCATCGGCCGCGGCGTTACCTCCATCGGCTTAAGCGCCTTTTCCGGCTGCTCCGCCCTGACCGCCATCAACGCCGATGCCAACAACCTGTATTTCGGCAGCGTAGGTGGGGTGCTCTATAACAAGGCTTTGACCCTCATGGTCCAGGTCCCGATCGGAACGACCGGCGCGCTGGTCATTCCGGGCGGTGTCACCACCATCGGTGCCGGGGCGTTCTCCGGCTGCACTCACCTGACCACCATCTCCATACCCTCGGGCGTCGGCATCATCGGCTCCAGCGCCTTCTCCGGCTGTTCCGCCCTGACGGCGATCAACGTCGATGCCAACAACCTGTACTATGCCAGCGTCAGCGGGGTGCTGTACAACAAGGCAGAGACCGCAATGATCCTCTGCCCCCTCGGCAAGGCCGGCGCGCTGGTCATGCCTGACACCATCACCTCCATCGGCTCCAGCGCCTTCTCCGGCTGCACTCACCTTACCTCAATTACCATAGGCCACAGTGTTATCAGCATCGGTGCCAGCGCCTTCTCCGGCTGCTCCCTCCTCGTCTCGGTGACCATCCCCAACAGTGTCACCAGCATCGGGGACTCGGCCTTCGTCGGCACGGCCCTGACCGCCATCTCCATTCCCAATAGTGTGACCAGCATCGGTGCCAGCGCCTTCTCCGGCACGCCCCTGAAGACGATCATCATCCCGAACAACGTGACATCCATCGGCGCCAGCGCGTTCTCGTACTGCTCATCCCTTACCTCGATCACGATCGGCAACGGGCTCACTTCAATCCCCCAATCCATCTTCTTTTATGACACAGGCCTGACAACTGTGACGATCCCGAACAACGTTACAAACATCGGGAACGATTCGTTCTACGGCTGCTCCGCCCTGACCAAGATATATTTCGAAGGAAACGCGCCGTCATGCGGTACCGACTGGATCGACAATCAGACCGTCGGTTTGACGATCTTCTACCTTCCCTCCAGGTCCGGGTTCACAAACCCCTGGCAGGGAGTCCCGACCGCGAGCCTGGCCCCGCCAACCGATTTCAGTTATCAGCTTATCGACGGCGGCTCGGCGGTCGAGATCACCGGTTATGCTGGAATTGGCGGGTCCATTGCGATCCCTGCCACCATCAATGGCATACCGGTCGTCTCCATCGGCGACTATGCCTTCGCCTCCAGCAGCTCACTGACTTTTCTGTTCGTCCCCGAGAATGTTACCACCATCGGTGATGGAGCGTTCGACCACTGCACCAACCTGGTCTCCATCGCAATACCGAACAGCGTCACTTCGATCGGCAGCTATGCATTCTATTGCTGCTACTCACTGGCCTCGGTGACCATCCCCGGCGGCGTTCCGACGATCAAGGATTATACCTTCCACGCCTGCACCAACCTGACCTCCGTGACCATTTCCGAGGGGGTCGGTTCCATCGGTGACGGGGCGTTCGACCACTGCTCAAACCTTTCATCGGTGATCATTCCGGACAGTGTCGATTCCATTGGCAACTATGCTTTCTTCTGTTGCACCAACCTGTCCTCCGTGACGATCCCTGACGGCGTCAGCACGATAGGAGATGCGGCGTTCTTCCGGTGCAGCAGCATCGATTCCGTGACCATCCCTGGCAGCGTCAATTCATTGGGGGATTACGTTTTCTATTCCTGCACCGGCCTGACCTCGGTCGACATGCTCGAGGGCGTCAAAACGATCGGTGATGGGGTGTTCGACCATTGCACCCATATGACCTCAGTTTCCATTCCGGACAGCATGACGAGCATAGGGAACTACGCGTTCTTCTACTGCACCGCCCTGGAGTCGGTGACAATACCCGGTGGCGTCAATTCCATCGGTGACTACACCTTCTACATGTGCGGCCAGCTGGACTCGGTCACCATCGAGAGCGGCGTGGCATCAATTCACACCGGGGCCTTCGACCACTGCACGAAGCTTACCTCCGTGACCATCCCCAGCAGCGTCTCCGCGATCGGAGACTTTGCGTTCTTCGAATGCACCGCTCTGTCGACGGTGAACATCCAAAGCGGGGTCGCCTCGATCGGTAACGGCGCGTTCTTTGGCTGCACCGCATTGGATTCGGTGATCGTACCGGCCAGCGTTAGCTCCATAGGGGACTATGCTTTCTTTTCGGACAGCGAACTGTCATCGGCGAACATTGTCAGCGGAAACGGGGTCACCATCGGTGATGGCGCGTTCGACCACTGCATCCACATGACCACCGTTTCGATGCCCAGCGTCACCTCACTCGGTAATTACGCTTTCTATTGGTGCAGCTCCCTTACCTCCGTGACCATTCCTGGCCAGGTCTCAGCCATCAAGGACTACACCTTCTACATGTGCACCTCGCTGACCTCGATCACGATCCAGGAAGGGGTCGTCTCCATCGGTACCGGTGCGTTCGACCACTGCATCTCGTTGAGCTCGATCATGCTACCGGATAGCGTCACCTCGATCAGTGACTACGCGTTCTATTCTTGCAGCGGTCTCACGTCGATATCGTTCATGGAGCTGGTGTCGCCATCCGTCGGAACAGGATGGATCGTCGGAACCCCTTCAGGTATCTTCGGTCATGCCAACGCCGCCTCGGACTTCCCAGTCAGTGGGAGTGTGTGGAACGGATTGACGATGGGGGACAATATCTAGGATGCTGGACCCTTTTGACAGGTCTGGCGAGTAATGGAAATGAAGTGATACATTCCATCGATGACGCTTATCCCTCCGTGTGATAAGCACAGAAGATCTGAAGTCCGACCTTTTGCCACGCCTCAGCTCAAAAAATAATCCTGGGCCGCCCCAGCATGAATTGTCACCGATTTTGTGGAAGTGACCCCAATCGGTACATCATTCTCCCGATGACACAAAAGTAATATTTACCTCACAGCCAATCGTGAACATGTATGGATACGGTCTTCCAATGAAATGTCCGAAATGCGGGGAGGAAAGCACCCCCGGGGCCAACTTCTGCGGCCATTGTTCCTATTCATTTTCCGCTAACGTACCGGTCCAGAAAACGCCAGTTCTTTCAACCTCGGTGGATCAATCCCTTCCAGCGGACTATGTCAGGCACCGGCCACCACCGCGGACACTGTCCCCTCAACAAAGGAAGATCAACAAATTAGCGATCGTCGGCTTCATCATCGGGGTATTGGCCGTGGCCTTGCTGCTGCTCTACAGTTGAAGTTGACTGACAGAGAACAACACCGGACCATTATGGATCGCATTCGCGGGAACCGTTTACGGATAACGAGTTCATGATCGATGGCGAACAGAAACGGTGACCTAGACCTGCATCCCAGTAGAGTTCATTTCCTTTTCCTGGTGCCTTCGCTCACCATTTCGTTCAGCCACAGCACGACGGTGCGGTACGAGTCCTTCCCCTTTGGCGTCACCAGCACGGTCTGGTGCCCATCGTCCCCATCGTTGAAGGTGACCAGTCCGCGTTCCTGCATCCATAGAATATAGCGCATCAGGTTGTCGTTGCTGACGTTCGTGGCCACCTGCAATCGCGTCCGCAGCATCGGCTCGTCCTCCTTCCACAGCCGGTCCAGCAACCTCGAAAGAACGTAGATGTCCGGCCTCTCCAGTCCGACCATCGTCAGAGCTCCTGGAGCTTGTTCTCGATTTCGTCCTTCAGCGTCCCGATCCGTGACCTCCATTGTTCCAGCGATCGCCGGTCGGAGACGATGTTCTTCCACTTCGTATGCGCATAGAGCAGCATCAGCAGCCCGAAGATGACGAGCACGATCGAACGTCCCAGACCGAACGAGGCGAAACCGGCCCAGGATATTATCAGCGCGACCATGACCCATTCGATCACCGAACCAATGCCCGGATTCCTGAAAGTGAAGTTCCGGGTCCGGTACCTGGTCCATCGGGGAAGCTCGGGACAGACGTTCAGCAGTGTCTCCAGCGCCGACTCGTCACCATCCATTGGTCTAACCGAACCCCTCCTCCCGGCCTATCGCCGCCTGCAGACTTCCGATCGCCCGGTTCACCTCCTCCGATTCCGATCGATACCGCGCCCGTAACCAGACCAGCAGCAGCACGACGATGACGAAGATCGCGGCCAGCATGAATCCGAAGAGGTACGGATAATAGTCCGGCCAGGGGGCGTTGATGTCCCCCGTAAGGACCAGTGCAGACACCAGGGCGAGGTAGGAAAGGAAGCCGGTCAGAGGGATGAGCCGTTTCCGGTCTGAGTGGCTCGCGTGCAACGCCATGAACGCCTCGGTGGCCAGGCGGTTTGCCTTCTTCAGGGAGGCGATGATCGATCGATCCGGTCTCCGGTTGCTCCGGTCCCCCGGTCCTCTTCCGGTCTTCCAGGAACGTCAGCGCGGGCCGGAGGACGTTCTCGCTGAACGCCCCCGTTATTTGCATCGAACGGTAGGACATCCACAGCGCCACAGCCCCGCCGAACGGCAGGACGACGATGGAGGGGAACAGCTTTCCCAGACCCTCACGGGTCAATGCCGGGAAGACCTTAAGCTCGCTTCCGCTTGCCGTTTCCTTCACCTCGATGCGGGCGTTCCGGTTGCGGTCCAGCATCACATCGATCCGGCGGTCCGTCGATCCCGCAGTGTATCCTATCCTCTGCAGATGCTCTTCGATCGAACTGGCCACGACCTTGGCGTTCATATCCGTGGTGAGCGCGTCGATGCTCCGGTAGTGGACGAGGATGGCACCGACCGTCGCCAAAATTGCCAGTGTCAGGTGCAGCGAGTAAACGACCGCAAAGGGCCAGAAGCTCCCCCATCCAGCTATCAACGTGAAAAGCACCAAGAACAGCAGCGATGCGCTGACCGTGGTCCAGAGGATGAGAAGAACGCCCTTCATTTTCATCCAGGCCCACCCCTTAGAATCCCCCATCCCGGCACGAACAGAACGGCTCTATCCCTCATCCGTGTTTCCCCATCGGTAATACGCCTACCAATTAGAAATGGGTAGCTCATCCGGGATGAGCCGGACTCTTCGGACCAAGGATTGGAGAAAAATGTCCGGTGTTTTTGGAACTGTTTCTGAGGCTACCGGGCACAGCCTAGGAAAGTCGGGATCGAGCGAAACCTGAAGATAAGGAGGGCCTCTGACCCTTGTGGATTGTTAACCCTGCAGGGTCGTACCCAGAGGTGCTTCGTGACGATATTTGGTAGGAAAAAAATCAACAGCAAACCACCCCATGATTCCGCTAAAACATCGTTTTGAACGGAAACCCTTTAATTACTGACCGCGGTCCGGATGTTACACTGTATTGGTGGGGACCAATGGAACTGTTGTACGTCGACGATGAGCCGTCACTTCTGGAACTGGGAAAGGAATTCTTGGAGCTCGAGCACGATGTGCAGGTGACCACCCAGGTCAATCCGGTCGAAGCGCTGTCATTGCTGAACGACAAGCATTTCGACATCATCGTCTCCGATTACATGATGCCGGAGATGAACGGGCTGGAGTTCTTCAAGCGCCTGCGTATCACTGGCAACGCCACACCGTTCATCCTCTTCACCGGCAAGGGAAGGGAGGAGGTGGTCATAGAGGCGATGCGGCACGGCGTCGATTTCTACATCAAGAAGGGCGGGGACGCCCAGAGCCAGTTCGCCGAACTGATCAACGCCATCCGGCAGTGCACCGCCCGCAAGGAGGCGGAGGAGGCGCTGGAGCACAACGCCCGCCGGTTCCGCACCATGATCGAGAACCAGTCCGAGGTCATCGCGATCTCCGATCTATCCGGCAATTTCAAGTTCGTATCCAATTCGTTGAAACGCATTCTCGGATACGATTCGGAGGAGTTCATCGGAAGGAACGTCTCCGAGTTCTTCGTCGATCCGAGACAGTTCGACCTGAGGCCGAGGATCGGTTCCCCCGCGATGTCGCCGGAGCTCACGTTCAAATTAGAGGCGGAGATGAGGCACAAGGACGGCTCGACCAGGTTCATGGAGATGCGCGGCCAGCTGCTCTCCAGAGAAGGTTCTCCGATCGAGGTGCTGGTGAACGCCTATGACATCACCGGCCGCAAGCAGGACGAGAGGCGCATCTCCCACCTGATCAACGTCCTCAAGGCGATACGGCAGATCAACAAGTGCATTACCACCGAAACGGAACCGATGACGCTACTGAAGAAGGCCTGCGACATCGCGGTCGAACGCGGGTATTCCACCGCCTGGGCGATTATCTTCGGCGATGAGCGCAACTCCGTCCGCATGGTCGACACCGGGAACGGGCAGCCGTTCGAAGAGGTCCGCCGCAAGTATCTGGCCGAGGAACCGCTCAGATGCACCGAACACATCCTTTCGGGCAATGACATCCTGGTCAACGAGCGGCCGCTGGAGACCTGCCCGGATTGTCCCCTGAATGGTTATCCGCTCGAGCACATCCACGTGGCCAAGCCCTTGAGCTATGGCGGACACATCTTCGGTCAGTTCTCGGTCACGCTGCCCCGCGAGCTCTTCTCCCCGGACGAGCTGTCAGTGCTGGGAGAGATATCGGAGGATCTTTCCTTCGCCATTCACCATCTGCTGCTGGGCAGGGAGAAGGAGGAATATCATCTCACGATCATCAAGCGGAAGGTTTTCCTGGAACGCTTCACGCATACAAAGGACCCGACCTTCGTAGTGACCCAGGAGCAATCCGGTGTAGGTGCTACCCTTCTGAGGATCGCGGGCACTAGTGCCACATTCCTCCATGCCACCGGATTTGATGAAGCCATAAACGGCATGCCGGTGAGCGTCCTGGCGGGGAACGTCCGCGACGGTGAGGAACTTGTCCGGGCCGTTGAGGAGGTCGTCCGCTCAAAGATACCACGATCAGTATCGATTCGTTCGGACCTTACTGGAATAGAATATGTCGGATTCATATTCGCCCCTGACACCGGTTATGCCGGGGTCACCCTCATCCCCACGGTTAAAACCGAGAGCTCGCTGGGCATCGGGCGGAAACCGGAAACCGTTCAACATTAGGCAGTGGTCAGTTGTTTACTGATGCAAAAGCAATCGGTGTTTCTCAGGATTGTCAGGTCGATCATGGCGGATCGATCAGATCTTGACTTCCTTCGGGATGGTGAAGTAGAACGTCGACCCGACCCCTTCCTCTGACGCCACCCACACCTTGCCCCCGTGCCGCTCCACGATCTTCTTCACGATCGCCAGCCCCACCCCGGTGCCCTCGTACTTTCCCGGCGTGTGCAGCCGCTGGAACATCTGGAAGATCCGGGTCGGAATAGTCCATGTTCATGCCGATGCCGTTGTCCTGCACGGAGAACGTCCACTTGTTCCGGTCCTCGGTGCAGCTGATGCGTATCAGCGGCAACGCGTCCGGTCTGGTGAACTTCAGCGCGTTGGCCAGCAGGTTCTGCATCACCTGGCCCAGCTGCATCGCGTCGCCGGTCACGATGGGCAGCGGGTCGAGCACGATCTTGGCCTTGCTCTCGGCGATCATCAGGTCATAGATCATGATCGTCTCGTGCGCCACCCGGTTCATGTCGACCATGTTGGTGAGCCGGACCTTCGTCTCCACCCGCGAATACTCCAGGAGGTCGTCGATCAGCGTCTTCATCCTCTTGCCGCCCAGGATAGCGTATTCCATGTACTCCTTGGCCTCGCTGTCCAGGTCCTCCGAGTGCCGCCTCTCCAGCAGGGAGAGGTAGCTGATCACCATGCGCAGCGGTTCCTGCAGATCGTGCGAGGCGACGTAGGCGAACTGCTGCAGCTCCTCGTTGGAGCGGGCCAGCTCCCCGGCCCGCTCGGTGAGCTTGAGCTCCAGCTCCTTGAGCGCCGAAATGTCCACGAAGACGGTGGCGAACTGCTTCCTGACCGGGGAGAAGGCGGATATCCGGAAATGCTTGTCCATCGGTTCGAAGAACACGTCGAAGGTGATGGGCTCGCCGGTCTCCGCCACCTTCCGGTAGATGTCCAGGTACGGAGGTTCTCCGGTGCCGTAGAGCACGGACGCAAGAGCACCGGTGGCCTTTTCCTTGGCGATGCCGGTGGTCGCCTCGAAGGCCGAGTTGACCTTGATGACGCGGTAGTCCACCACATTCCCGTCGTCCGCATAGACCAGCTCGTGCAGCGCGATACCTTCGTTGCTGCTTGAGAAGAGCGATTCGAACTCGGCCCGGCTCTCCTTCAGGTCGTCCTCCGTCCGGAACTTTGCCAAAGCCACGGCCAGATAGCCGGCCAGCCGCTCCCACTGGGCGATGGTCTCGATCGAGAACCTGCCGATCCGGCGGTCGTTCAGTTGGAGCAGGCCGAGGGTGTCCTCCCCGACCCGGAGGGCGATGAGCGCCACCGACTCGTACCCCTCACCGTTGCAGCGATTTCTTGTTCGGGACTGGCGATCCTCCTCGATGGTGCTGGCCAGCAGCGCCGTCGTGTTGTTGGTCCAGAAGCTGCCGGCGGCGGTGAAGAACGGCTTCGTCGGGTCGAACCGGCCCCGGATAACGTTCCCGCACATGCAATCCAGGATCGGGATGACATGCTCGTCGTTCTCGGGAAGTCCGTCCTCACCGTAGGTGCAGAGATGACTCTCCTTCAGCACGAAGTCCTGCGAGAAACCGCTGGTCTCAAAGTAGGGATAGTCGCCCTTTTCCCTCAGGCGTATGCCCACGGCCGAACAGCCTGACTGCTTCTGGAAGAAATCGGTGGCCGAATGCACCAGCTCGCCGGTGGAATGGCTCTCGTTCACCAGACGGAGGAACTGGATGGTGGTCTCGCGTTCCTTCTCGGCCCGCTTGCTCTCGGTGATGTCCCGGACGATCGACACCGAGCCGATCGATCTGCCCGGCCGCGTCCCGCACCGGTGAGGCGTTCACCTGCCTGAACCGCAGTTCGCCGTTGGCAGGCGTCCGGACCATCTCCTCCTGGCCTTTCACCACCTCTCCCTTCAATGCCTTGAGCGGCGGGGCCTCCTCCATCGGCCGCGGACTGCCGTCGATACGCAGCACCTCCAGGTCCGAGGCCATCTGCTGCACCGTCACCCCGTCGGACGCTTTGCCCAGCATGAACTCCCTTGCCGCCGACGGATTGGTGAGGGTGAAATTTCCATCTGGGTCAGCGAACCACACCTCATCGCTGATGCTGTTCACCAATGAGGTGAGCCGGTCCTTCTCCCGGGTCAGGGCCAGTTCCGCCTTGCTGCGGTCGACGATCTCCAGGAACGCCCTCCGGCGCTGGTCGTGCAGCTCCCAGGAACTGATGAAAGCGATGAAGAAGACGAACGCCAGGCTGACCAGGACCGGGAACAGGTCGGTGATGGAGGGGCGGGTGGAGAAGATGATGATGAGCGATTCACCCAGGGACAGCGTAGCCGTCAGAACGATCTGGAACTCGAACCTGTTGGGGAGGATCAGGTAGATGATGAAGACGAACACCGTGACCACGATGACATGGACCACGTAGTTCTCCGGCCGGGTTAGATTTATCAGCAGGTTGGAGACGATCGCGACGATGAGCCAGGCGGTCAGGTACCTGTCGTACGTCCGGTAGTCGCTTATCTTGTCCAGATAGTAGAGCAATGCTATGCTGCAGACCGCCAGGCCGCCGCGCAGGGCCACCAGGCCAAAGAACTCTGAAGACGTTCCGAAGAACTGGTAATCGTTAAAGACGTAGACCAGGATGGGAACGAAGATCAGCAGGATGCCGATCCTGGCCAGCTTGATGTCGGTTCGCAGGCCGTCCTTCCGGAACGCATCCTCCTGCTCCGGTGTGATCCCGAATGTCAGGCGGTCACGGAGCAATCGCTTGCCTCGATCAACCGCATCTGAAAGCATCTTCGGACCTCCCCTGAATCCTAGGAGAAAAGACCATTATCTGATTATTTGATGATTTTCCTGGAATGACGGACGCTTGGCGATGGTTGGATCGTGACATGCTATCCATTGATTGAATTCTCGGAGGTCGTCCCATGAGCGATTCCTTTCCATGACATCATGACCAGCCTTTGTTACGTACACGAGCGCTGGCCATTTGGGATCGGGAAAAGGTTTGCGGTGGCGGGATGTATGGCCGGATCAATCGATCTTCGGCGATATCCCGCTCAACACCCCGACCCCGAGCATGGCGACCAGGACGGTCAGGACCAGCACCACCGGTTGCCATGAGGCCTGCCAGGCCGAATCCGATATGGCCATCAGGATGCTGCCGCTGCCGGCGTAGATGGTCTTCCCGTTCACCACGGGCTGGCCGTCGAAGGCGCCTTCCAGCCTCCAGATGACCCCTCCGTTCCTGTCGGCCAGCATCAGTCCGGTCGAGTTGGCCAGGAGCACTCCGTTCCCGAAGGCTACCGGGACGGTCTTGACGTTGGAGCTCCGCCACAGCTCGTTGCCGTGGCTGTCCACGGCGAAGACCAGCAGGTTCAGCGGGGTCGCGCCGGTACCCTCTCCGAAGACGGTGGTCCCGTCAACGAGGATGGCCAGGTCCCCGTACTCGCCGGAGACCGGGAAGGCCCACATGTAGGAGCCGTTGGCGTTCAAAGCATACAGGTAGGCGCCGCCAGTGCTCTGGGAGAGATTGTATCCCACCATCCGCATGGTGCCGTCCGGGGCGAAGAAGATGCTCATCTGCGGCACGAAGGCGGTCTGGAACGACCGGAACACGACCCCGTCCGGGGTGTACTCGGTGATCACCGATCGGTCCGGCGAGGACAGGGAGATGTTGGCCGCCAGGACGTCGTTGCCGAGTATGGCCACCGGGTACATCAGGGAGTTGGGGAAGCTGGCGTTGTAGCTGCCCTTGGTCCAGCGCTCGGTCCCGTCGGCGTTCAGGCAGATCAGGCTGTGCTGGCCTGGGAACCTCGGTTCCGTGCCGATGACGACGCCGCCGTCGGGCAGGACCCGCATGCCGTAGGTCAGTCCAGGCACGGTGATGTTCCATTTCGCTTCGCCCGTGGAGGACAGGGCCAGAACGCCCGTGCCGTTCACCTGGGTGTTCGAGAGGACCGTGACCAGTACGTAGATCGATCCGTCAACGGGGCTGAACTGGGGCATGCTGTTCAGGGCGATCTCGGTGTTCCAAAGGCCTTGGCCCTGGGGAGAGACGGCATAGACCGTCGTGTTGACGGCATTGGTGGAATAGACGAACAGATCGCCCGTCGGCGACAGCGCTGGATAACCGGCGACGGTGGACGAACTGCCCTGATAGGTCCACTGGACCGATTGACTTTTCGCCTCGATGGGCGTGGTCGCGATCAATGTCGACGAAATGATGATCGCTGCGATCACCAGCGTTATCTTGAGAAGGGTTCGGCTTGAGACCATGAGGGACACTCGCTTTGGCAATGCAGCAATTCATGGATATATTTATCCCAGGTCTGGTGGTCTTCTTTTCCGGTGAAGCGATGCAAAATCCGGACATTCGGGCCGATTTTTCGTTCCGAAGGTCCGAGAAGGCGACGAACAAATGGAACTGAAGGGCAATTCCCGCCATTTCGTCAGAGATCAATTAACTACCAGTTGATACGTAGTTAGCACTATAATTGCGCAGCCATTCGGTTAGTTGTACCGATACGGCAGCTGGGAATCCGTGTCAATGATCCGCCTGGTGCCACTGGATGCGACAGAGGACGCTTGAAATATGAGGCGCAACGAGGAGATGCGGCATAGGGAGGGGGAATGGCGGACTTTTTCGTGGTCCTGGTCACTCTGGACGGCAGGGGCCAGTTCAATCGAGTTCTGGAAGGAGAGGGTGCGGCAAAGGCCTCGGCGGAACGTTATGCGAAGGATATTCTGACCCTACAGGCGAAAGGGGATCAGGGTTGCTGGGAAGTGCTCACATCCAGGGTCATCGACCGCCATTCGTTCCCCTATGGCGGACCGAACCTGATGCTCAACGCCCAGCAGGGAGGAAGGATGCTGGTCGGTACGGACGGTTCATCATGCGAGCAGGTCTGGCGCAGGTTGCTGCTTTCCCGGAAGAACGCTCTGGACAAAGGAACTGGGATCAGTTCAGAGGCTTGCCGCAGGCAATGAATGAATTTCATACCATCCGTTTCGTATGAGCATGATGACGTTATGAACGCCAGTGGTATCGCATGATAGGCGATATTTGATAAACGAAGAACAGTTTCAATTCTCGATCCACCGACAGGATTTAAAGAGCAAAACCGATTACGATTCGTTCCAGGAGAATGCAACCGATTTCACTCTTGCGGTCATTCGGTCCTGGACGATCGATAGATGGCGGTGACCATGACGAAAATAGAGGTTCATGATGGGTCCCTGTTACGGGCCATCTATGAGAACAGCTTTGACGCAGTCCTTCTGATGCGTACGGACGGCGTCATCCTCTCCGCCAACCCATCGGCGTGCCGGATGCTCGGGCTGCCGGAATTCGAGATCAAGAACGCCGGCATAGGTAAATTCGTTCTCCATTGGCCTCCGGTGACCTCGGACCCGCCGGAGAGGGCAGAGGCCAGGCTCACCTTCAGGAGAATGGATGGGGCGATCTTTTCGGCCGATACCGTTTCTACCCCATTCGTCGATGAGGATTCGATCGTGAACATATGTCTGGTCATCGGCCAGGCGCGAAACGTCAACGGGCAGGAAGGGCCGAGATGCGGCGACCGCGAACTGAAGCGCTTCTACCGGATACTTTCCAGCATGCCCTACGGGATCCTCCTGGTGACCAACGAGGACGTCGTGGAGTTCGTGAACCAGGCATTCTGCGACATGTTCGGCCTGACCGAGTCCCCGGCCGAGCTGGCGGGCACCACCGCCAAGAGGATGATCGGGAAGATCCGCTCATCCTACGCTGACCCGTCCGTCGCGGTGGCCAGGATCAAGGAGGTCATGAGCGCCGCCCAACCCGTTTCCGGTGAAGAGCTGGGCATGACCGCCGGCCGCACCATGCTCCGGGACTTCATCCCGATCAGGCTGGGTGGCAGCGAGTATGGCAGGCTGTGGATCCATGTTGACATCACCGAGATCAAATGGACCGAGGCGGCGTTGAAGAGGAGCCAGACGGGTCTGGCCGCGGCCCAGCGCATCGCTCACATGGGGAGCTGGGAATGGAACATCCAGACCGGTGAGCTGCGCTGGTCGGAGGAACTGTACCGCATATACGGGATCGATCCGAAGGCCGCGGCCCCCAGCATGGAGACGTTTGCCGGTTTCATCCATCCAGACGATCGCGGGCTGGTCAACTCCCAGATCGACCAGGTGATGACGAAAGGAGCTCCGGTGACGTTCGACTTCCGCATTGTAGCGACGGATGGATCGGTCCGCCATCTGAAGACCAACGGGGAGGTGCTGGAGTATGACCCGGGGGGCCGGCCGCTGGTGATGGTGGGTGTGAACCAGGACATCACCGAGAGGTTGCTGGTCGAAAGCAGCGTCAAAGAGAGCCAGGCCAAATACCGCGATCTCTTTGAGACGGTTCAGGAGGTCTTCTACATCGACAGGCTGCTCTACGATGACCAGGGCAGGGTGGTCGATTGGACCTTCGAGGACCTGAACCCGGCGGGACTGGAGCTGCTCGGCCTGGACGACAAGGGACAGGTGGTCGGGAGAAGGGGATCGGAAGTGCTGGGCGATGAGAGCGCGGCCTTCTATCTGCCCATGATCGAGGAGGCGCGGAGATCGGGCAAGGCGGTGACGTTCCAATACCAAAGCCCCCACGTCGACAGGGAGTTCCTCACCTCCTACGTCGTGCACGGCGATCGGCTCATCACGGCCCAGATGGACATCACCGGCATCAAGCGGGCGCAAAGGGCGGTGGAGCTGAGCGAGGCCAAGTATGGCGGCCTCTTCCAGGCGGTCCAGGAGGCGTTGTTCATCATGCACCTCGTTCGCGACGACGGGGGCGATGTGGTGGACTGGGTGATCGAGGATGTCAATCCGGCCGGTCTCCGGTCGTTGGGGTTCGATTCGCTCAGCGACGTGAAGGGCAAGTTGGGGTCCGAGGTGATCGGGCCGGAGCGGGTGAAGTTCTTCCTGCCGAAGATAGAGAGCGCATTGCGCTCTGGCAAACCGGAGGTCTTCGAGTTCCGCAGCGACCGCCTGGACAGGGAGTTCATCAACTCGTCGGTGGTCATCGGGGACCGTTACATCTCCTCTCAGATCGACATCACCGAGATCAAGAGGGCGCAGCGTGAGGCGGAGGAGTACACCAAAAGCCTGCAGCGGTCGAACGAGGAGCTGCAGCAGTTCGCCTACGTCGCCTCCCACGACCTCCAGGAACCGCTGCGCATGGTCCTCAGCTATCTTTCTTTGCTGGAACGGAGATACAAGGGCCAGGTCGATGAACAGGCCCAGCGGTACATCGACTTCGCGGTGCAGGGAGGGATGAGGATGAGGGAGTTGATCGACGACCTTCTCGAGTATTCCAGGGTGGAGACAAAGGGCAAGAGCTTCGTCCCGGTCGACATGAACGAACTGGTCCTGAGAACCTTGTCCATACTGAAGGATGGGGTGGAAAAGAGCGGCGCGGAGATCATCGTTGACGATCTTCCGACCCTCCCGATCGACGAATCGCAGATGAGCCAGGTGCTACAGAACCTGGTCAGCAACGCGCTCAAGTTCCGCGGTCCGGACAGGCCGGAGATCGTCATCTCGGCCACCGAGGGAAACGGGGAATGGACCTTCGCGGTCAGGGACAACGGGATAGGTCTGGACATGGAACATTCCGACCGCATATTCCAAATGTTCCAGCGGCTGCACACCAAGGAGGTGTACCCGGGGACCGGGGTAGGGCTGGCCATCGCCAAGAAGATCGTCGAGAGGCACGGCGGGCGGATCTGGGTCGAGTCGAGGGAAGGGGAGGGGGCAACGTTCTTCTTCACCATACCGGTCAGGCAAGAATGATCTGCATGCGGTCCGGCGCCCAATCACTGACGACATTGCCATGGCCGGCGGACCTGGCAATTCCATGACATGGGCAAAAGCTCCCGGCTGAAGCATGCCGTTCGGACCTGTCCCCAGGAACTGGATGTTTCGGGGTTTGATATCCGAAAGGGTTCTTTTATTATCAGTTGACGGGTTTGATGGTCGAACGTTAGAGAAACGTCATTCTGGCTCGAATGCCCGGGAACTCGATCGAATAGACGTACGACGATGTTCAGAACTCACATTCCGCCGATAACATAGGTTGTCCAAACGGTAACTTGGAAGGGTCCGACTTGAGGCTGCGAACAAAGACATCAGCGATAATAGTCATCTCAGTTGTCTGTCTGATAGCGCTCACTCAATTCACCCTCGAATATTTCGTCCACAATGAGATTCAGAAGAACGAGGACCGGGAGACCCAGGACATGGTCACCCGGATCAAGGCCAACGTGGACAAAGAGCTGGAGACCATCAACCTGACCGGCTATAGCTGGGCCTGCTGGGACGACACCTACCGATACGTCCAGGACCAGAACGTTTCCTACATCTATCAGAATTTTGAACAGTCCTTCATGGCCAATTATGACCTGAACATCTTCATCTTCCTGAACCTGACCGGCTACGACGTCCTGAACGTCGGATACAACACCTCGAGCCATTCGTTCGAAGATCTGGACCCCCACACCTTGTCGATGCTGGCCGGCGATCCCCTTCTTCAGGACCATTCAGATAAAAATTCTATGGCTGGAATAATGGCGCTTCCCCGCGGACCCTGCCTGATCTCCGCCTGGTCGATATTGCATTCGAACTCATCCGGCCCCAGCATGGGGACGGCCATCTTCGGCAGATACCTGGATGAGGGGAGGCAATCCAGCCTTTCGGTCGAGTACGACACCCCCGTCTCGATCGTTGACGTTGCCGATATCACCAGTTCATCCGATCAATATCAGGCGAAAATGTCCCTGCATAATGAATCCGGGGTCTACACCGTCGACCAGAACGACAGAGTCTCCGTCTCATCCTTCCTCGTCAACGATATCGGTTCACAGCCGACCCTGCTCATCTCCACCACGCAGGACCGGGTGGCATACCAGCAGGGGACCAATTCCCTGACCATGATGTCGGCGGCAGTGGGCGTGATGGGCATCGTGATGATATTCATCAGCCTGTTCCTGGTCAACAGCGTGGTGATCTCCCGGATGACCAGGCTGGAGGACAATGTCCGGAAGATGGGGAAAGGGGGCGATCCCGGTCAGCGGCTGGCCGCCACCGGGAATGATGAGATATTCTCCCTCTCCCAGGAGATTAACACCATGGTCGAGTCCATCGAGAAAAGGAATCAGGACCTGCGGGAGAGCGAGGAGCGGTACAAGGCGATCATGGAACAATCGGTGGGCGCCATATTCATCGTGGACTCGGAGAGCTGGACCATCCAGCAGGTCAATTCGGCCTTTGTGAAGCTGTTCGGATATTCCGAGAACTGCATACCGCAGCTCCCGCTCTCCGCGCTCTCGCCGAAGGGCTCACCGGACCTCGAGAACATTCTGAAGCGCATATCGAGCGTGCACCCGGTGGTGGGGGCGGAACTGAGCATGAGGGACCAGGAGGGCAGGGAGCTGGAGATAGAGATGTCCGGGAGCTTGATCGAGCACGGCGGAGACCGGTCGCTCTGCATCACCGCCTGGGACGTCACGGAGAGGCACCAGCTGGAACGGGACATGGCCAGGAACCAGAAGCTGGAGTCGCTGGGGGTGCTGGCGGGAGGCATCGCCCACGATTTCAACAACATCCTCACCTCCATCGTCAGCAACATCGAGATCACGATGATCTCGCTGCCCGAGGAAGACAAACAGAAGCACCGGCTGGAGGAGTCGGTCCGTTCCGCGATGAGGGCGAAAGGCCTCACCCAGCAGCTGCTCACATTCTCCCCGGGCGGACAGCCGGTCAAGGAGACCGTGGACCTGGCGGGGCTCGTCCGTTCCAGCACCGAATTCGTGCTGGCCGGTTCCCCGGTGGTGGCGGTCTACGAGTTCGAGGACGGCCTTAGCCGGATAAACGCCGACCCGGCCCAGATGGAGCAGGTGATCAACAATCTGATCATCAATTCCGTGCAGGCGATGCCCGGCGGGGGTCGGATCACGATCAGGGCCACGAACCTAAGGTCGGGTCCGCAGACCAGGTTACCGCTGGGGGAAGGGAATCACGTCCAGATCGATATCATGGACGAGGGGGTGGGCATACCGCAAGAGCATCTTGACCGGATATTCGATCCGTTCTACACCACCAAGGAGAACGGCACCGGTCTGGGCCTCTCCACCGTCAGGTCCATCGTCCGGAACCACGGAGGAACGGTCCAGGTCGATTCGGTCCTGGGAAAGGGTACCACGATCACGCTGGTCCTTCCCGCCGAGACGAGTACGGGACCGGTCCCCGCTCCCGCCGCCCCGCAGAATGGGCAAGGCAGGCGCGGACGGATACTGGTCATGGACGATGAGGAATCGATCCTGGAGGTTCTGCAGATCATGCTGGAGGATTTCGGCCATTCGGTCACCTGCGTCAACACCGGCGAGAAGGCCATCGCCGCCTACCGTGAGGGCATCTCCTCCGGACATCCGTTCGACCTGGTCATCATGGACCTCACGATCAAGGGCGGAATGGGAGGCAAGGAAACGATCGTGGAGATACTGGCGATCGATCCGGAGGCGCGGGTGATAGTTTCCAGCGGCTACTCGAACGATCCGATCATGGCCCATCCGAAGGAGTATGGTTTCAAGGACGTGCTGATGAAACCGTTCACGATCCAGGAGCTGTCGGCGAAGGTATCGTCGGTCATGGGCCGGAAAAATGAGTGATCCGGTTCGGTTTCGGACCGGGATGGGTCCTAGGACCTAAACTTTCGCGAACAGCAGGAAGCGATCAGTCCTGGTCGAACCGGAACCTGCCCTCGGGCACTTCCATCTCGAACCTGACACCGCGGCCGGGTTCTCCCGTCTCCCTGATCTCGATGTCGGTTATGGACAATATTTCCAAAGAAAGGTGCAGGCCGAGACCGGTGCCCTTCCCGAACCCCATCTCGAAGATCTTCTGCTTCTCCTCCACCGGTATGCCCGGTCCGCGGTCCTCGTAGATCAGCACCAGCGATCGGCCTTTCATCTGGAGCCAGATCTTTGCGCTGATGGGTTTGTCGGCGTACTTGACCGTGTCCTCCATGATGTTGTGGAAGACCTTGCCCAGCATCGGGTCGGCGTACACCTGCAGGCGCTCCAGCCTGCCGTCCACCTCCAGTTCCGGGATCTCCCTGACGTCGGGCAGTCCCTGGACCAGCTGGGCGATGTTCTGCCACTGGGGCGAGGCGGTCCCCATCTCCTGGTAGTCCTTGGCGAACTGGAGCTGGGAATTGATGATGTCGGCGGAACGTTCGATCCTGTGCAATCGCTCCGCCATGGCGGGGTCGCCGTCGACCGATTTGGCCAGCTCCAGGTTGCCCTGCAGGACCATGAGCTGGTTCATTATGTCGTGCCGGGTGATGCTGTTCAGTATCTTCAGTTTCTCGTTCGCCCGTTCCAGCTTCGATTCCGCGTTCTTGCGCTCGGTGATGTCCCTGCAGACGGCCAGTATCGCCGGTTTGCCATTGTAGTCGATCACGATGGCATTTATTTCCGAGGGGATCTTCCTCCCGTCCTTCGTGACGTTTGTGGACTCGAAGATGGCCGATCCATTCTCCACCAATCGTTTGGTCTTCTCCGGTATGGCATGGGTCGTCTCGGGAACATCGATGTCCTCCGGCCTCAATCTTGAGCATCTCTTCCCGTGAATAGCCATACCGTTCACAGGCCAGATCGTTCACCTCGAAGAACGGCCCGCCCGGCTCATGGATCATCACCGCATCGTGCATGTTGTTGAAGATCTCACGGAACTTCCGCTCGCTCTCCCTCAGCATCTCGGCGTCCCGGCGCTGTTCCGAGATGTCCACCACGGAGGCGATGGTCCCGCCGTACTCGCCATGGTCAAAGAGAGGCACTGCGGTGACCTGGACCCATACCGGGCTCCCATCCCCACGCAGGAAACGGTACTCCTCCACCCCTTTCCCTCCCTTGGTTCGGAGGGTCATGTTCCTCAGCACCAATGCCTTGTGCTCATCGGCCACCAGGTCGATCGGTGAATATCCGATGATCTGCTCCGGCCTGCGGCGCAGCAGACCCTGCACGGTCTGATTGGCGTAGATCAGCTTGCCAGTGACATCGGTGACCAATATGCCTACGGCCAGGCTGTTCAGGATGCGGTTATGCCGGAGCTCCGATTCCCCCACCAGGCGCTTGGTCCGTTCCATCTCGGAGATGTCGTGCACCATGGAGAACAGCAGGGAACGGCCCTCGAACTCGATGGGGCCGCTGAAGACCTCCACGTCCCTCAGCTCTCCGGAGGCCAGGCGATGCTGGAAGATGAAGTACTGTTTCTTCTCCGAATAGGCGGAATGCATTTTTTCTGCCACCGCCTTGGGGTCCATGGTGTTGATGTCCGAGATCCTCATTGCCAGCAAACGTTCGCTCCCGTAACCGTAGAATTCGATGGCGGACTTGTTCGCGTAGACGATGTCCCCGGTCCTGGGGTCCACTATCAACATGTTGGCCTTGTTGTTGTCCAGCAATCCGAGGATGTTCTCCTCCCGGAGCCTGAACTCCTTCTCCCGCAGGGACTGGAAGGTGACGTCCAGGAAGCTCCAGAACCTTCCCTCCACCTCCGTTCCCAGCATGACCGGTTTCGTGCAGGCGTCGAATTTCCGGCCATCGGTGAACTCGATGGTCCACCTCTTCTCGTCCAGAGGATGGGAGTAAATGTCGTCAATGAACGACATGAAAACGTCCGGCGCCGCAACCTGTTCCCGGACATGGGTCAGCAGCGAGCCTTCGGCATCGGCCGACATCACACCTGCCGGGATCCCCCACATCTCCAGGAACCTCTGATTGTACTCGGTCACCCGCTGGTCCGGGTCAGTGACCAGTATGCCCTCCTCGCTGGAATCGAAGGCGGCCTGGATCAATGAGATCGAACGTTGCAGCTTCGCCTCGTTCCGCTTGGCGTCGGTCACGTCGGTGCCGAAAAGAAGAACCTCTTCGACGACCTCCCTTTCGTCCCGTATGAACCGGCAGGTCCAGGCCACCCAGCGTTTCTCGCCTTCCCTGGTGCGGAACGAATGGGTGAACGTCTCCCCCTTTTCCCGCTGGGCGAACATGGCCTGGAAGATATGCCGGGGATGCTCGTCCCGGCCGACGCGGGCCTTGTCCAGCCACTCCACGAAGCTGGTGCCGACCAGGTCGTTTCCCCAGCCCATCTGCTTCATTCCGTACGGGTTCACGTAGATGACCCGCATCTCCGGGTCGAGCTTCACGGCGATGGCGTTCACATCCTCCACCAGATCGCGGTACCTGCGCTGGGTGATGGCCAGCGACCTTTCCGTCAGGTGGCTCTTGGCCAACTGGAGGATGGCCTTCTGCAGCTGTCCGTACTGTACCGACGGGTCGCCTCCCTTCTGCAGGTAGAAATCGGCCCCGCAGTTCAACGCCTCGATCGCCACCTCCTCCCGGCCCCGGCCGGTGAATAGAATGAACGGAACGTATCGGGATCGGGAACGGAGCTTCTTCAGGAAGTCGATGCCGCTGGTTCCGGGCATCTGATAGTCGGAAACGATGACCTCGTATTCCACCCGGGCCATGGCCGCCTCCGCCTCATGGACGGAAAGCGCAGTATCCATCGTTATCTGTCCCGGAACCTGGATGAATTCCCGGCAGATATCAAGGAGCGACGGTTCGTCGTCGACGTACAGGACCTTGATCAAAATGGAACCTACCTATGTGGTTTTCAACACATTCATGATATTTAATCTACCCTTTCTGAATCTCAATCAGCCAGTGCGTGACAGGAAGGGACCGCAGTGACTGGCCGTTCCTGGTTTCAGAAATCGCGGGAGCAGGGAGGCATGGATAATTACAAATCAGCGGGGCTGGAATTACGACCCACGTTGTGATCGGATGCCGTTTCAGAACCTCAATACCTATGTCCGCCTGGCCAAGGAGAACAGGCAGGAAGAGTTCCATGCGAAATTCGAGAAGGCAGTGGCGGCGATGTGCGCCTCGGCCAGGGAGACGGTGATCCCCTATCCCATCCTCATCAACGGGGAGGCCATCCCGGCCAGGCAGCTCTTCGACAACCCCAGTCCGATCGATGCGAGCCTCATCATGGGGCGATTCCCGAAGTGCACCAAGGCGGACGTGGAACGGGCGGTGGGGGCCGCCGAGAACGCCTTCGAGAAGTGGTCGCTGACCCCGTACCAGAAAAGGGCGGAGGTCTTCCACAGGGCGGCAGAGCTCATGGCCCAGGAGGTCTACCGGTTCGCTGCGGCGTTGACCCTCGACAACGGGAAGAACCGGGACGAGGCCATCGGGGAGGTGGATGAGGCGGTCGATTTCCTCGAGTTCTATGCCCAGACCGTGCTGGAGAGCGAGGGCTTCCGGGAAAGGAAGAACCCGCCGTACGATGACGAGGACCCGGTCAGCGTCATGCTGCCGTTCGGGGTGTTCGCCGTCGTCTGCCCGTTCAACTTCCCCCTGTCGATCAGCGTGGGGATGACCACAGGGGCGATCATCACCGGCAACACCGCGGTCGTCAAACCCGCCTCCGTGGCGCCGCTGGCGGTCTACCTGTTCTACGATCTGCTGGTCAGGGCCGGCCTGCCGGCGGGCGTGATGAACGTGGTGACCGGTTCCGGGGCCGAGGTCGGCGATCAACTGGTCCATCATCCCAAGGTCGCCGGGATCGCCTTCACCGGCTCCAAGGAGGTCGGGTTCAAGCTGCTCCGCACCAACCCACGGACCTGGTCCATTCCCATCATCGCCGAGATGGGCGGCAAGAACGCCTGCATCGTCACCGCGAGCGCTGACCTGGACAGTGCGGCGGAGGGCGCCGCCAACTCCGCCTTCGGCTTCTCCGGACAGAAATGCTCGGCCTGCTCCCGGGTCTATGTCCAGGAGGAGGTGTTCGATGCCTTCGTCGGCAAATTGGTCTCCCGCACCAAGGACCTGAAGGTCTGCGACCCCCGCCTGAGGGAGTGCAGCCTGGGCCCGGTCATCCACGGCAAAGCGGTCACCGATTACGAGAAGTACGTCTCACTGGCGAAGAAGGACGGCCAGGTCCGGTGCGGGGGAAGCGTGCTGAGGCCGGAGGGAAAACGGGGCAACTATGTCGAACCGACGGTGGTCACCGGACTGCCCGATGACCATTTCCTGGTCCGGAACGAGCTGTTCGTGCCCGTCCTGGTGGTGCAGATGTTCAAGGACCTGCCGGAGGCCATCGGGAAGGCGAACAGCGTCGAGTACGGATTGACGTCCGGCATCTTCTCGAAGGACAAGGGGGAGATCGATTACTTCTTCGACCACATCCAGGCCGGCGTGGCCTATGCCAACCGTTCCAGGGGCGCCACCACCGGGGCCATGGTGGGCGGGCAGCCGTTCGGCGGCTGGAAGGCGTCCAGCTCGACCGGGAAAGGGTCCGGGACGAAGGAGTACCTGCTCCAGATGGTGCGGCAGCAGGCCCGGACGACGATGCGTTAGATAGCGTCCCTGGAATCAGATTCCAGGATCCACTTTTATCTTTGGTAGGTTGCTGATTCTAAGCCCGACCGGGACACATGGGCCGATGATGGTTCCCGCCAACGTTGCGAATGAAATGTCGAAAGCAGCAACAAGGTAGTAAATACAGAGGTCGATGATTGATCGGGCATGGCCATATTTCGAACCGGGGACGAGCTCGTCATGTCCCTGAAGCGAGCTTTACAGATCGAGGAAGGGTTTGAATCCATAGCTCAATGGGAGGCTTACGTGACCACCCAGGATGATAATTTTCGGAGAATGATGTTCCAATTGCTTTCAGATTCGGAAAGACACAAGGGTTTGGTAGAACAGATGATTTCCCGGGCCCATGTATCGGATCCGAGACAGGCCACACCGCTTTCGCCTCGGGTCATTGATTTTTCAGGAAAGGAGGACCAAGAGGTGATGGACGAATTGTTCAAAACAGAGAATCTTATGCTTAACACCTATCTGCTCATCAAAGAGGCGTTGACGGGGGGAGACATAGGACAGCTGATCGATCCAGCGGACGAGGGATTTTTCTCGGAGACCCTTAACAACCTGATCAGGGAAGAGGGCATACACGCATCATTGGTCTCCTCAAAGCGAGGCAAGATGGTCCGGATCCATTAGCTTGCCGATCTGAGGGCGAACCGTTCAAACATTTCAAGATGACGCTCATCGACTTATCGAGGAAATAGAAACCTCAGCTTATCGTAGCGAAATGGTTCCCAAAAAGGCCTGATGTAAAGTGATCATCTCGCTTTGATGATCTAACGAGACGGTCTACCATCAGTTCCTGGGGAAGCAGATAGCTCAACTAGCCAGAGTCATCCATATCCTCCACCGGTCGGGAGAATTCGGCCATCGCTTTCGCCTTGACAAGGCCGAGGTAAATGCTGGCCATCGAGCCATACCGGGACTCATGGCGCAGGTTATGGGTGTTCTGCGAACTCGATCGACCGGCGTTTGCTTTCCTCCGCGCCCTCCACCCCGGTGTCGATGAATTGGCATCTGGAGTAGTTCTCGAAGACCATCTTCAGGATGAAATCCACCCCGTAGTCCTCGTTATCATAGCCGTCCAGGTTCAGGACCTTGGAGAGATATTCCTCATGCCTGTCGGCGATGGCCGGTATGGCGAACCACGTCCCCGCGCATCTCATCAATTCCTTGGCGTATTCCTCCTGGGGCAGGAGTATGTCCACGCAATCATCCCCCTCCAAGGAGACCGACGGCAGGGCAAGACCTTTCTCGATGTTCTTGAGGCCCCGACAGGTGCCATAACCGAGGAGCACCGCATCGACCTTTCCTTCCAATCCCTTTACCTTTTCCTCGATGGTGGACCTCAATATCTGCGGGTCTGCGTGAAGGGCGAAGTCCAGATACTCCAGGTGGACGACGTCGGGATCGTCCCTGGTGATCAGGTCGAATTCCTTCCGAAGCATGTCGCAGGCGATCACGCCGATCCTCATTCTAACCGTTCCCTGTTTTCCGAAACATGGTCATGATCAGCTCATTTGAGGCGTTCCGAAAGGACGATGGTTTTTCTCCCTCATCCTTTGACCCATGTTGCCAGCCGATGTGATCGGCCGCCATCGGTCACGGAAACCCATGAACGGAAAAATAATGAACCGCAGGAATATAACATGTTTTCGCTAATGGTAATGAACTGTGAATGGTACAGGTGCAAGTGCGATTTAATTTCATCAATAAGTTTCAATTTGCTCAATAAATAATTGTTAAGATTACGATCACGCAATTTCCGACGAAATTCAGGAGATCGAGAGGATTGAGCTTGCCGAACTTACGAATCCGATCAGGGAGATCCATGTTGCTCGAGAGGCCACACATCAGGTACCATCGCCGGAGGCATTTTTCCGTCATGCCTTGACCGCCGTACTCCCGGCTCTGCGGACAATCACCCCCATCGGGACTTTTTCACCAGGAAATGATTTCACGGGCAGGATGAGATTTCCGGTGGATAAGCACCGCTCTACATGGCAAACGCTTATCATGGCCTCGATGGATTATCACCCCAGGTGCATTAATGGTCAGAATGGAGGACATCATGGGGAAGGAGGTCATCTCCACCGATGCTATAGTCGTGGGAACGGTCGAAGGGGTCAGTATCGATCCGGACCACTGGCGTATCCCGGCGGTGCGACTCACCGTGACGAAGGGTCTAGAGATGGCCCTCGATAAGAAGAAGAAAACGCTCGGATCATCGAAGGCGTTCATCAACACCGGTGCGGTCAACGGTTTCACCGACACCATAACCCTCTCGGTCTCGATGACGGACATCAAGGGCGCGTTGGTGGCGGACGCACTGTGGCCGCTCAATTTCGGTAATCTGACCGGAATGCGGGTCATCTGCAAGAAGGGTCGGCAGATCGGCTACGTGGACAACATCGTCTTCGATCCCAAGGACGACTGGAAGATCAACTACATCGACGTCAGGCTGGACAAGGCGACCAGGGACGACCTGAACATCAAGAAGAGGATGATGTCCAACTCGTCCGGGATCGTGGTCAAGACCAGCGATATCCGGACCATCGGGGACATGGTCATGCTGAACATCGACATCGACGAGCTGAAGATGTGGCTGGCGAACCGGCCCGCCTCGTTGAACAGATGATCGGGGTGGAACACCTCTGATCGAGACGGTCGAGCTCACCCGCAAATTCGAACGGACGGTCGCGGTCGAGGACCTGACCATCACCATCGAGGACGGAGAGGTCTTCGGTTTCCTCGGCCCGAACGGCGCAGGCAAGACCACCACCATCCGGATGCTGTGCTGCCTCATCGAGCCCACCTCCGGCCAGGCGTTCGTGGACGGCCTGAACGTCAATGACAAAGAGTCTCGGATCAAGATCCGGCAGAACATCGGGCTGCTCCCGGAGAATCCGGGGCTCTACGAGTCGCTCTCCGCCTACCAGAACCTGGACTTCTTCGCCAGGATGTACGGCGTGCCGGCGGACAAACGTTCCCCGCGCATCACCGAGCTCCTCCAGGCCCTGGACATCCTGGACCGGAAGAACGATGCGGTGGGATCGTTCTCCAAGGGGATGAAGCAGAAGATCGCCATCGCCCGGGCGCTGGTGCATGACCCGAAATACCTGTTCCTGGACGAACCGACCTCGGGTCTCGATCCGGTCTCCTCCATCACCGTCCGCAACTACCTCATGGACCTGAAGCGGGAGGGCCGCACCATCTTCATCAACACCCACCATCTGGACGAGGCCCAGCGGCTGTGCGATAAGATCGGCATCCTCAAGACCCGCCTGCTCTCCACCGGCTCGCCGGAAAAGCTGGCCAACGAGTTCTTCGGCAAGGTAACCATGGTCGAGCTGGACGTCGTGACGCCGGAGATCCTCCGGGTGGTCCAGGGTTCCAAGGGGGTCAAGGCGTTCCGCCAGGACGGCAACCGGCTGTTCCTCACCATCGATGACCCGGTCACCGACAACCCGGCCATCGTCGCCGACCTGGTCCGTTCCGGGGCGCGCATCATCCACGTGGAAGAAGTGAAGAAGGGGCTGGAGGACGTCTACCTGCGCATCCTGGGGGGCGAGGGCAAGTGATGCGCTTCGAGAAGATCTGGGCCATCGCCAGGAAGGAGTTCTCCGAGTTCCGCCGCAACCGGTACGTGCTTATGACCCTGGTGCTCATGCCCCTGATCATGACCATCGTGCTGCCGGTCGTCTACCTGGTGCCGGTGACGGCGCTGTCCACCCAGAACAACCGTCCGGTGCAGCTCTCATTGGACATACAGAACTCCTACGACGGGGCGAACCTCACCAGCGGGTACTTCAACAACACATCGTTCACCGACTGTCGGCTCACCAACGTCATCCTGGAAGGGTGCCAGGTCCGGGGCGGTTACCTCAACTCCTCCCTCGTCCGGTCGTCCCAGGTCAACGATTCCTGGATGGATTCCACGATCCTCTATCGCTCCAACCTGAACAACGACACCCGCATCGATGCGGTCCTGGTGTCCAGCGTGGTCATCGGCGGCCAATCCGAGCTGGTCGGTACGCTGCAGCTGCTGATCAACCTGCTCATGCTGATGTTCATGGTGCTGCCTGCGGTCCTGCCGACCATCATCGCCTCCTACACCCTGGTGGGGGAGAAGGTGAACAAGAGCCTGGAACCGCTGCTGGCCACCCCCACCACCGACCTGGAGCTGCTGGGAGGGAAGACCCTCAGCATATTCCTGCCCACGATGCTGGCCTCCTGGCTCTCGTTCGTCCCGTTCGTGGTACTGGTCGATCTCATCACCCAGCCCGCCTTCGGCTACTTCGTCCTGCCGAACGCGATGTGGATCCTGGCCATCTTCGTCATGGCCCCGCTGATCGCGATGCTGAGCATCCTGTCCAACGTCATCGTCTCGTCGCGGGTCTCGGACGTCCGGAGCGCCCAGCAGATCGGCTCGCTGGTCGTCCTGCCGATCATCCTCTTCTTCATCCTGATCCTGACCCAGTCGTCCTCCACCAGCGTCAATCTGATGGGGCTGTTCTCCGTGCTGCTCCTGGGGATCGACGTCCTGGTCCTTTTCCTGGCGCTGAAGGTATTCCGCCGCGAGGAAATATTGATACGGTGGAAATGACAAACGTTCCAGGGAGACCCAAGATGAACATGGAATCGGCGGAATGGATGGCAAGGGCGGAGAGGGAGTACGACGCCGCCCTGGACATGTACAAGATGACCTATCACCGGTTCGCATTGATGCATGCCCAGCTGAGCCTGGTGTACTCGCTGCGCGCGGTGGCCGTGGACAAGGGCTTCAGCCCGCACGAGACCATCGACCTGCCCGGTCTAACCCTGCTCGTCGCCACGCCCCCGGAGATCTCCAGCGTCGTCGAGGAGGTCAGGGGCGAGTGCGCACTGATCCACAAGGGCGAGTACTGGCAGGATCCTGACGGCGGGCGGGTGGGCAGATTGCTCGATTCCGCCGGGGAGGTCCTGGAATGGGCGGAGAACGCCCTCGACGACAGCTGCTGGTCGGAAAAGATATGAGAAAGGCTGGTGGGAAAGAGGCCGTGGAAAGATCGCTCTTCCTTCCAGCGGGAACCCCCGGAGGGAAGAAAATCGGAATGTACCCCGGCGCTTCTGCGTCATCCGTGACAATTCACTCTTCTTCAGGATCATGCGGAATCATTCGATCGCTGGTCCTGATAATGCGATTTTGTCGTTATCAGAACAGGTAGGGTGCATGGATTCAGCCCAGTTCTCCTTTATGATTATCTCGCTTGATAATCTGGGGCAAAATCACTTTAAGAACGGTGGGAATCTCAACGTCATAATGCAGAAGCCATCGAAACCCCCGGGAGGTGTGCCATGCTATCCAAGGGATTTATGATTCCTCTTTCCTTTGCCAGCCTCCCGGTCATTTCGATCACCTTCTTCGACAAGAAGAAAAGGTCCAGGAAGCGGAAGGAAGAGGACGAGATAGATGTACCTCCGGACGGCCTTTCGATCGAGGACCTGGAGAGCCTGGACCTGGACCAGCTTCAGTCCCATAGCGAGAAAATGTCGGAGAGGGGGATGTCGCCCGGCGACCCCGGTGTCATCACCATCCTCCCTGGCTGGTCCTTTATTCCCTGCATCACCATCGCCCTGCCCCGGAAGGGCCGGTTCGGCGACTCGCTGTTCGACACGGCGGAGGACGCCGAGATCATCGAGGGCATCAGGAAAGCGCCGTTACCGGACACGCTCTTCCAACCGGTCCGGGAACACGACCGTGCCCCCAAGGACCGGGACGTGGCCGAGTTCGATCCGCAGACCGACGCGATCATCCGTCCGGACGCCGATACCGAGAGCATCGTCACCCCCAAGGTGGCGCCCCTGCCGGCCAAGCCGGCCAAGAGGCCGGGGCCTGTCATGTCCGTCGGCAGCCCAGGACTGGACGACCTGGACCTGGAGGAGAAGGTCCCGGACGCTCTCGGTCCCGGCCTGGAAATGCCAGAGGACCATCTCATCAAACCGGAGAAGGCCGGACCGGACCGTACCACCATCGTCCCCGTCGGCATGGACCGGGACGACCTCGACATCATGCTCGGCGGAGGGCTGCCCCGGGGCTCCATCGTCCTCATCGAGGGAAAGAAGGGTTCCGGCGTGGAACAATTCGTCCAGCGCCTCACGTTCGGGTTCCTGCAGAACGGGGTCGGGGTCACTTACATCTCCACCGAGAACGGCACCAGCGATTTCATCGAGCAGATGTACGGTTCCGGGTTCTTGATGGCGAACCACCTGCTGGGCAAGAAGATACTGTACATCCCCATCGATTCGCTGATACGCAAGGAACGGGCCACGGCCGGTTATATCGACCGTCTGATCCGCTCGCCCCAGCTGCTCAACGAGGTCATGATAATCGACCGGCTTTCGACCATGACGGCGAACGACCAGGACGAGAACGGGCATCTCAAGCTGCTGTCCTATCTCAAGGGCGCGGTCACCAAGAACCGGACCGTGATACTGGTCACCGACGAGAAGCAGAACGGCATCGAGACCATCAGGGAAGAGGCCAGGGCCCGTATGAGCCTGAGCGTGATCGAGGACGGCCCGGAGACCACCCACTCGGTCCATGTCCTGAAGTATCCGGAGTCGGTCCACGAGGCCCAGCAGGAGATACGTTTCAAGATAGAACCGGGGCTCGGAATGGTCGTCCAGTAGTCCGCCGCAGCGGTTCCGGTTTTTGATAACTGGCTGATAACGTCTTTATAAACCGGCGCCACTCAAAAGTTGAACATTCTTGAGGGCTGAGATCGATGCGTGAGACCCGTTCGCGATATGGTTCAGTATGCGTACTGGTGGCTTTCCTGCTCCTAGTGCCGCTGTTCTCGATGAACGTGGCCGCTGATTCGTTACCCGGTGCCCCCATCAACCCGATCGCGACCGGGGGTATCGCCCGGATCACGATCAGCTGGACGGCCCCGGCGAACACCGGGCCAGCAATCACCGGCTACACCATCTACAAGTGGACCAATTCAACGGACTTGGGCGCTTTCGAGGACCTCCCATCCACTCCCTGTACGTTCGTGGATTTGACGGTGCAGAACGGTCACACATACAACTACTACGTGACCGCCAAGAACAATGTGGGTGAGGGCAGTCCTTCAACAAATGTCTCTGCGGCGCCTCTTAGCTCCCCGTTCGCCCCGACCGGACTTGTATTGACCCCAGGCGTGGGCGGGATGTCCCTGAGCTGGAACCCTCCCTACAACGACGGCGGTTCTACGATCATCTGTTACCGTGTCTACCGCGGAACATCATCATCCACGCTCCTCTATCTGAAGAACACCACCCAGACCTCCATCATCGACGGCGGCCTGAGCAATGGCCAGACCTATTACTACCAGATCACGGCGGTCAATATCGTGGGAGAAGGGGCCAAGAGCGATACGGTGCATAGAACGCTATCCTCCCCACCAGGCCCGCTCCTGGACTTTCAGGCGGTCGCCTCCGCATCCCGGGTCAATCTGACCTGGACCGCCCCGTCCGACAACGGCGGTTCGGCCATAACCGGTTACCTGATCTATCGTTCGCTGATCTCCGGACAGGAGACGTTCCTGCAGCAGGTCACCTCCAGCACCTCCTACCAGGATTCCAACCTGGCGAACGGGGTCACTTACTACTACCAGGTCTCGGCCGTCAACTCCGCCGGGGAAGGGCAGAGGTCCAATGAGCTGGCGCGCGTCCCGACCGCCGTTCTTGGACCTCCCACGTCGGTCACCGCGACGCCAGCCAATTCCTCCGTTTATCTGACCTGGGCCGCCCCGGCGAACACCGGAGGTTCTCCCGCCTCATCGTACAAGATCTACCGCGGCACGTCCGCCACCAGCTTCCTGTTCCTGGCCTCCGTCAACCAGACCAGCTACCGGGACATGAACCTCACCAACGGACACGGATATTTCTACAGGGTCAGTTCGGTGAACGCCGTCGGCGAAGGTCTCCCGGGCGCGCCGATCCCCTCCACGCCGGTCAACACCGCCTCGGTCCCGTTCCAGTTGAACTCGGTCAGCGGGATCAGGAGCGTGGCATTGAGCTGGTCGACACCGGCCGACATCGGCGGGGCCAGCATCTCCACCTACCGCATCTACCGCAGCCTCTCCGGGACCGGAACTTTCGATCTGATCGCTTCGGTTTCGGGCACCACGTACACCGACAAGCAGCTGAACAACGGGACCCTTTACTTCTACCACGTTACCGCCGTCAACTCCGCCGGAGAAGGCCCGGCGGCGGCCACCAGCTCCACCACCTTCCCGCTCCCGGACCCACCGGTCCTCAACGCCAGCATGAGCGGGATGAACGTGCATCTGGCCTGGTCCGCCTGTCCCAGCGCCATATCCTACCGCATCTACCGCGGGGACGTCTCCGGGGGGCAGACGTATCTGAGGTCGGTCCTCACCAACAGCTACCTGGACGGGCCGTTCGTGTCCGGCCGGACGGTCTTCTACCTGGTGACCGTGGTCAATGCCACCGGGGAAAGCCTGCCGTCGAACGAGGCCAGCGTCAAGATCGTGTCCCTGCCCTCGGCCCCGCTCAATCTCACCGCCTCCATCGCCTGGTCCGAGGCGGTCCTGAGATGGGAAGCACCGCTGAACTTCGGGTCCGCCTCGACCATCACCTACCAGGTGCTGCGCGGTCTGTCCCCGGGCTCGGAGCAGGTCATCGGGACCTGCGATACATCAGCGTACAATGATTCCACCATCGACCCGGCCCAGCAATACTACTACCAGGTGAAGGCCGTCAATCAGGCCGGCGCCGGTGCCGCCTCCAACGAGGTGGGCGTGTACTACCGGAACGTCTTCACCGCATCCGTGCTGACGGTCATTCCAGGCCTCGAACGGATAACCCTCCAATGGACCGTTCCCACCGATACGGACGGGAACCCGCTCACCGGCTACCAGGTGTACCGGAGGGGCACCGGCGCTCCGGAGGCGTTCCTGATCGGGGAGAACATCACCGCGCTGACCGACACCGGTGTGGTGGCCGGGCAGGTCTACTACTATGAGGTCAAGGGAGTGACCGAGGCCGAGCTGGGCCCGGCGTCCAACGAGGTGAACGCGACGCCGTTCTCGTTCCCGGGGACCCCGGTCTCGTTCTCCGCGGCAGCTTCAGCGGACTCGGCCATCCTGAACTGGTCCGCCCCGGTCACGGACGGAAATTCGTCCGTGATCGGCTATCACGTCTTCCGCGGAGGGGCGGCGGGCAACCTGAGCCAGGTGGCGACCGTTTCCGGCCTCAACTACACGGACACCGGCCTGGTGGCGGGCACCACCTACTATTACGAGGTCACCGCCTTCAACGCCGCCGGCGACGGTCACGCCTCCTCCGAGACGTCCATCACGGCGCCGGTGCTCAACGATCCGCCGGTGGGACTGACCGCCACCGTCTCCGGGGGCAAGATCACGCTGGAATGGAACCCGCCCGCCGGGACGAACGTGTTCACGTACAGCATATACCGCGGCAACGGTTCGGGGGTGGAGGTCTTCCTGACCAACTTTCCGGGCACCAGCTGGGTGGACAGCAATGTGAGCGACGGCCAAACATACTACTACCGGGTCTCCGCCACCACCATGCATGGGGAGAGCCAGATGTCCGAGGAAGCGGTGGTGACGACGGTGGGAGCACAGAACCAGATACAGGCCGGCATTCCGGACCAGCTATGGTTCCGCATGGTCATCATAATGACGATCCTGGTGGTGGGCTTCTTCTCCTTCGTCGTATTCGTCAGGAACGGGACGCTCCGGGTGAATATGGGCAGGTGACGACCATTCCCGTCGGTCGTTACAACAGCGACCGAGCCGGTCGGGATCGGATGGACCATGGTCACCCAGATCCCGTCGTCACGACGGCCGTCCTTCTTTTTCTCGACGGTTTCATGACCGGGCGAATCCGGAATCAGGCCTGATACTTACATCAGGCCATTTATAAGGAAAAATAGCCGCTCAAGCTTCAATGCACCGGAAATACCATAGTGCTCACTTTCTCCTCCTGGCACTGGCACTATTGTTACCCGGATTGCTTTTACCGTTCACCTTCCTCCCCGTGACGTCGGCATCTCCGGTCACGGAAGAGCCCGCCGGCACCTCGGTGCAGACCCATGCCATGACCGCCGAAGAGGCGGCACAGATGGAGCTGGTCTCCGGCACCTACGTGAATGGGACGGATTACAACCAGATCGTCGACGGTCACGGCACCGGGCTGGCCCCGCCGACGTCCGCGGAGTACACGGAAATGGTCGGGAACGTGCAGGTCACCGATTCGGTGCAGACCGACCTCATGTCCTCGTCATCCTACGACATCTCCACCCAGCCCTATTTCCCGGCGGTCGGGGACCAGGGCAGCCAGGGCTCATGCGCCGCCTGGGCCATGACCTATTACGACTACGGATACCTGGAGGCCCGGGACAATAACTGGACCGACGCCTCCACCGGCAACCCCGCGCATCTGATGAGCCCGGCCTGGACCTACAACCGCGCCGACGGCGGCGTGGACCGCGGTACGTTCATGGACACGGTCGCCGACATCATCAAGGACTGGGGGGTGGCCAGCATGGCCACTATGCCGTACAACGCCAACGACCTCCAGGGATGGGGCAGCGAGGCGGCCGCCCGGGAGGCGCCCCTTAACCGGGCGCTGGACGTCCATACCATTCCCTACAGTGATTCCGACCCGAACACCGCGTTCAGCACGATCAAGGGACTGTTATCGTCCAACCTCCCGGTGACGTTCGCCCTGGACGCGAACATGCTCACCAATTCACTGGCAGATAACATCATCACTGCCAACGAGTACAACTCGAACGTGATGAACCATGCCCAGACCATCGTTGGATACGATGACGCCAAGACCGATGGCGTGCATGCGGACGTGGGCGCGTTCAAGATCGTCAACTCCTGGGGCAAGAACTGGGGCAACCACGGCTACTACTGGATCTCCTACGACGCGATGAAGAAGATCGGCGACAATCTGTTCCTGACCTACATCACCGACCGGCCGGCCTACCAGCCCAGTCTGCTCGCCATCATCGAGTTCAACAACGCCCCCACCCGCGAAACGACCATCACCGTCGGGGTCGGGAACGTCCCCGGAAAGAACAAGTTCGTCCCCTATTTCGAGGAGAACTACGACGCCTCGGTGACCGCCACCTTCCCTTCCTTCCTGGTCATCGACATGACCGACCTTCAGTCAAAGTATCAGGCGAACAATACCGGTTTCTACCTGACGCTGGGGGCGACCACCACCGCCGGCAACGTGTCCTCGTTCCGCATCGAACAGTACCTGAACGGCTACTCGAACGCCGCCACGCAGGTGTCCGGCCAATCCGCGGACCTGCCCCGGGTCAACCCATGTTCGGTGAATGTGTCCATGACGCCCTACGTCACGCTGACACCGCAGGCGGCCTTGGACAACGCCGGCCTGTCGTTCATCGGTTCTGGGAATGCCCAGTGGTCCCCGGAGACCCGTGATTACCACTACGGCGGCAGCGCCCTGCAGAGCGGGAACGTGGGCAACAACGACCGGAGCGCCATCCAGACCACCGTCCTGGGGCCATCGACGGTCTCGTTCTGGTGGAAGGCTTCCACGCAGGCCACCGACCTGGTCCGGTTCTATGTCGACTCGGTCAACCGGGCCAACGCCAGCGGGGCACTCCCCTGGACCCAGGTCAGCCTGGCGATTGGCAACGGGACCCACGTGCTCAAATGGGAATACGCCAAGGATGCCGCGATGGCCGGGAACCAGGACATGGCCCTGATCGATCAGGTGGTGGCCGTGACCGGCAACGCCGTTCCCACCGCGCCCTTCGGTCTGGCGGCGACCGTCGCCACCAGCATTCAGCTGAACTGGTCCGCACCTTCCTCCAACGGCGGGACGCCCGTGACCTCCTACAATGTCTATCGCGGGATCTCCACCGGGACCGAATCGCTGCTGGCCAGCGTGCCGGCGTCCAGCCTGGTGTACACCGACCCCAGCGCCCTGGTGAACCAGAACTACTTCTACCAGGTAACCGCGGTGAACTCCGTCGGCGAATCCTCCCGTTCCAACGAGGCCAGCGGGAGGTTGCCGATCCCGGTACCATCCGCCCCCTCCTATCTGACGGCGGTGGCCGGTGGTTCGTACATCGACCTTTCCTGGTCCTCGAACGGCGCCAGTCTGACCGGTTTCCACCTTTATCGCGGTACCGCCGCGAACGGTGAGACGCTGCTCCAGACATTATCATCGTCGGCCCGTTCCGCCCGTGACGGCACCGCCGTCGCCGGCACGACCTACTACTATCGGATGGACGCCTTCAACAGCCAGGTATCCTCCTCGTACAGCAACGAGGTTTCCGCCCGGGTAGCAGTGGTTCCGGGCGCGCCGACCGCCCTCACCGCCGTGACCGGTACCGGGATTCACCTGACCTGGACTGCCCCGGTCGACAACGGCGGCTCCCCGGTCCTCGGCTACAAGGTGTACCGAGGAACCTCGGCCGGCGGGGAGACGGCCACTCCCATCGGCACCCCGGGGACGACCGTTTATGACGATCTTACCGCTGCCGTCGGAACCAGATACTACTACGTGGTGAAGGCCAACAACGCCATCGGCGATTCCGCCGCCAGCAACGAGGCGTTGGCCCGAATGCCCACTGTCCCGGGCGCACCCATCTCCCTGAACGCCACGGCCTCCGGGAACCATACCCACCTCAGTTGGACCGCTCCGGACAATGGAGGGGCAGCCATAAGCCGATACGACATTTACCGCGGCACGTTCGCCGGCGGTGAGAGCGCGGTGGCGCTCGGAACGACCGGAACCACCTCCTACGACGACCTGTCCGCGGTCGTCGGGATCCAATACTATTACGTGGTCCGGGCCCTGAACCCGGCGGGAGAATCCGCTTCGAGCAACGAAGCGTCCTGCCAGATCATCCATGCCCCGGACTCCCCCTCCTCCCTGACGGTCAGGGTCACGCTCGGGCATGACTCGCTCTCGTGGACCGCCCCACTGTCCAACGGTGGCAGCCCGCTGACGTCCTACGAGGTGCTGCGCGGCCCAACCGCAGATCCGGCCACGCACGTCCAGATGGCCGCTGTCATGATCCCCCAATATGACGACACCCAGATCACCCTCGGCCAGACCTACTATTACTCGGTGAGGGCGGTCAACATGGTGGCTTCGTCGTCCGCGAGCAATGTCGTCTCCGTCATGGTCAAGGGGCTGCCGGGCGCGCCGAACACTCCGACCGCCCAGATGTCGGACGGATCGGTCCTGCTCTCCTGGTCGGCACCGGTCAGCGATGGTTATTCCAACATCACCGTTTACAAGGTGTACCGGTCCGTGACGTCCGGGGCCGAGTCGTTCACCGCCGCTGCCATCGGGACGGCGTATATCGATGGAGGACTGACCAACGGCCTTGTTTATTACTATAGGATAACCGCGGTCAACGCGATGGGCGAAAGCTCACCCAGCATCGAGGTCCAAGCGTCCCCAGGGTCGGTCCCGGGCGATCCGGTCATCACCGGGACGACCTTCTCCCTGGGTACGGTGGGATTGTCCTGGTCGCTGCCGGACGACGGAGGAAGGACGATCGCCGGGTTCTCCGTCTACCGCGGTAATACGTCGAGCTTCTCCTCCGCAACGCTGATGTCACAGTACATCGCCGGTAACGTCTATCAAGATCCCACGGCCACCGTCGGGTCCACCTACTATTACTTCGTGACGGCCGCGAACTCGATAGGCACTTCGGGTCCCGGTTCGTCCGGCCCGTTCTACGTGTCCGGTTCCCCGTCCCCACCCTTTGCACTTACCGCTTCGATCACCTCCGATCATGTCCTACTGAGCTGGTCCGCCCCCGATTCCACCGGTTCATCGTCGGTGTCGGGATACTACGTCTACCGTTCCCTCGCCCCCGGGCAGGGAACGGTCATCGCGCACCTCGGGAACGTTCTATCGTACAGCGATGTGGCGGTCATACTAGGTGAGACGTACTACTACAGCGTGTCGGCCGAGAACCAGAACGGTACCGGTCCCCTTTCTGCCGAGGTCCGCGCCGCCTATGTCCTGGCGCCCGGCTCTCCCTCCGGTCTGACGGTCACCGGATCGACCGGGACCGCCAGTCTGACCTGGTCCGCCCTGGTCCAGAACGGCATCCCCGTCTCCGGCTATACGGTACGTGTTTGGACCTCGGGAGTGGCGCCCTCCATAGCTGGACAGGTCGGACCGGATTCGCTTTCATTCGTCATCGGTGGCCTCACCGACGGCGTTCAGTACTGGTTCACCGTTTCCGCGTTCAATCAGGCGGGAGAGGGGCCGGCAGGTCCTTCCGTGAAGTGTACGATCGGTTCGGCCCCCGGTGCGCCGGCAGCGGTGGCAGTGTCGGTGGGGAACGGTTCCATTTCCGTCTCCTGGACGCCCCCGACGGCCAACGGCGGCCTCAGCGACCTGGCCTACCACGTGTGGCGGTCGACCACCGGCGCCAGCACCTTGCTTGTCGACCTGGGCGGTTCCGCCAGGACATACACCGATCGCACGGTCGTACCGGGCACCACCTACCGCTACACCGTGACCGCTTCGAACCTAATCGGATCCAGCACACCGGCCGGCCCGGTCGAGGCGGTGGCGGCCACGGTGCCGGGGGCACCATCGTCGGTCACGGTGGCATCGGACTCCTCATCGGTGCTGGTCTCCTGGAACGCCCCCACGGACGACGGAGGGGTCGGGCTAACGGGTTTCAACCTCTTCCGTTCCAGTGGGGCCGGATGGACGCTGCTCTCCCCGTCGATCGGCCCGACGACCTTGGTATAC
Source organism: uncultured Methanomassiliicoccales archaeon (assembly GCA_963710685.1). Lineage (GTDB taxonomy): Archaea > Thermoplasmatota > Thermoplasmata > Methanomassiliicoccales > UBA472 > DASXVU01. Next base: position 45,694 of record CAVQBH010000011.1, read on the forward strand.
CGCGACCGGACGGTGTTGGGCGGGGTCACGTACCAATATCGGGTGGCCGCGGCCAACGCCATAGGGGAGGGGGTGCTGTCGGAGGTATCGGACAGCGTTTCCACCGTGTCGGTGCCGCCCGCCTTCAGCGTGACCGCCATCGTCGGCGACTCCAACGTCACGCTCACCTGGACCATCCCTTCAGGGGACGGTGGACCGTCGTTCCCCCTCACCATACTCCGGACCGACTCCCAGACCGGTTCGGTCACCACGATGAACGCCACCTCGGAGGATGAGACTTTCACCGACCATGGCGTGGTCCCGGGACAGGACTACACCTATGTGGTCAAGGCCACAAACGCGGCCGGGTCAGCCATTGCCGATGGGGTGACCGTGCATGCCCTGCGGACGGTGGCCATGAAGGTCCAGGTCGTTCCGTTCCAAACGGTCATATCAGTCTCCGGCGTCGTCACGGACCTTTCCGGTCTGGGGATGGGAGGTCAAAAGGTCATCCTCTACCGCAGCAGCAACATGAGCGGGGATTGGACCGAGGAGGTGCAGCTGACCACCGCGGCCAGTGGAAAGTTCTCATATCTGATGAACAGCAGTGACGGAATATTGAGCATAAGGGTGGTGCTCACCGATGATGGAACCCACCTTTCACGGATCATCGAGCAGACGGTAGGCTCCATCCGACTGAGGGACGGCGACACGGCCAGCATAATGTCCAACAGCACGATGTCCGCTGTGGCGTTGAGCAGCACCGGGGATCTGATCACGGTCACCCTGGAAAAGGCGGGCACGGCGAACATCTCGATTCCGAAGGATTCGATCGAGAGCCTGGACCTGGTAGGGGTGTCGATCGACGGCAAGAAGGGTAATTATCAGGTGACCGAGACCGGAGACCGATACATCTTCAGCTTGGAAGACGTGAAGGCGGGACAAACGGTCTCGATGAGCATCGGACACACTTCCTCAGAGGGGGGCCTTCCTTTCCTGATAGAGATGACATTGATCGTCGGCGCATGCCTTGGTGCCCTTTTCCTATGGCGCGGCATCAAGAAACGGCGGGCATGAGACGAAACCGAACCGCAAGGCTCTCGATAGACCTATTCTCTTTCTCGTTCGTCGATCAATGATCTGCGATGATTGCCGTCAGACGACCCAACTCATTCACCTCGGGATCCACGAGACACGGTGCATCGTAGCGATCGTTACCTTTTGTGTCGAAGGGTAGGGTCGACAGGACCGGTCATTATCGATAACGATCGTATGAACCGATAAATAACGGTCTTGATAACAAATGGGGTAGGCGAGGCCTCTCCAAACTACCCAGATGTCTGATAATGCGATGTTGCACCCCAAAATCCATGGAATATTTCTGCTCGTTCATTATGATAATAATCATATTTCCAAAACAATAACAATCATTTGTAATGAATAATTATATAATGCTGGCAAGCAAATTGTTGGTCTATATAACGTACAAAATGGCATCCAAACTCCAGGAAATATCTTTCAATAATTTATAGAATATTTAATCCAGTCGAAATTGCTTTACTATTTGACTCAGGACTTCAATATGAATAATATCTAGGTCATTATTGTTTAATGATTATGCCAGTAATAATATAGACTATGATTAATAATCGAAAAATCGGACCTACCTTAAAAGCTCTGTCCTGACCAAACTATATATATCTTTTTCCTCAATTGTTCAGCAGTGAAAATAGCTAAGGAATAAGGCGGCTGTGGAAATCACGATCGACTTGTCCCTGAAGCTAAAGGGAGGAGGGGTTAAATGAATAGATCTGGAGCTCTAAAGCTCACTGCAATAGTGGTAGTATTCGTCCTATGTTTGTCGAGCCTATACATAGGCCTGCAATTGTCACAAAAGGGAAAGTCTTCGCCTAGCATAGGTGATGTCTCGCCTGTGCCTCCGACGGATGTACCCTTGAACACAGGAGAAAGCCCGGCTGTCTCCGTTCCTAGCAGCCCTTCGGTCTCTGTGCCTAGTACCGGCGATTCCACGGTCCAACAGCCGGTGACCAATCAAGATGTGGGCACCACAACCACCGATCCCATAGTCGTTGGGCCGGTCGCCTCCACCACGGTCACCCAGCTTTCAGCCGATGGCATCATCCTGGGCAACTACGTCTATGACACGGCGATCGTATCTGGCCAGGCCGGAATCTCGACGCCGACCGGAACGGTTACCTTCGAGGTCAAGGCCCCAGGCGCAGCATCATTCGTGCCCTACGGGACCTCGGGCCCGGTCGCCATTGACGTGACCGGAAAGGCGGTCTCAGAGAACTACTATCCAACGATCGTGGGATCATACTATTTCCTGGCGATCTACAGCGGAGATTCGAACTACAAGTGCGGACAAAGCCCGGCTGACGCCGAGCTCCTCAACGTAGCGAAGGCATCAACCTTCACCTCGACCTCCCTGAACGGGAACGAAGGGCCGTTCATTCTTGGAAACTCGGTCTACGACACCGCCAAGGTGATCGCACTCGACAGTGCATTGCCGACCCCGACCGGAACGGTCACATTCCAGGTCAGCGCCGATAACGGTGCCTCCTGGACCATGATCGGATCCCCCGTCGCCCTGGTCGATGGACAGGCCGCCTCCCAGACCTACCAGCCATCGATGGCTGGGCAATATGAGTTCCGGGCCCTGTACAGCGGTGATTGTAACTTCGTCTGCTCGAGCAGCGGAGTATGCGACGAGCCCCTGAAGGTCCTGATGGCCCAAACGACGACGACCACGAACTTCGGACCGTGCGAGATCACCGTCGGCCAGTCTGTGAAAGACAACGCCACGGTGATCGGAGTGGCAGGATCCCCAGCGCCGTCCGGCACTGTGACCTACTACATCAGCACTGACAGCGGAGCGTCCTGGACCATGATCGGATGTGGACCGGCCACCTTGGATGCCAATGGAAAGGCACAATCTGACTGGTACACGCCAGCCACCTCGGGATACGTCTTCTTCAAGGCGGTCTACAGCGGCGACAACAACTATCAGCCATCGGTGAGCGACATCTCCACCGAGCGTCTGATGGTCGATTGCGCCTCATCGGTCGACACGTCATCCGCGCTGTCCTAAGCAGCCTGGAGACACCCCAACGGAGAGGCAACTCCCCACTTTTCTTTTTTTCCTTTCTTTCTGTTTTTCTACCATCCACCGGGATTCTAGCACTCGGGCCCATCCGAATTCAGCATGCCCATTGTCACTGGCCCCGCTCGTTCCACCTGAAGTATTATCACCGCGCACGGCCCTCTTCGTCGAGATAGTCCATGCACGGCGGAGAGACGAGCCTGAACGATGACGAAAGGACGCGGTATCTCAGACAGATAGCGATGGAAGGGTTCGGGGAGACCGCGCAGCTCGCTTTGAAACGCTCGACCGTCACCATCATGGGGGTGGGCGGCCTCGGATCTCCGGCATCCATGTATCTGGCGGCGGCCGGCGTCGGCAGGCTGATACTGGTGGACTACCAGTCTCCCGATCTTTCCAACCTCAACCGGCAGGTGCTGCATTGGGAAAATGATGTCAAGACCGGTACGAGGAAGGCGCAGTCGGCGGCATACAAGCTCCGCGAAATGAACTCCGAGATAGAGATCGTGGCCAAAGTGGCGAAGATCGGGGTCGACGAGCTGAGCGACGTAATCGAAGGAAGTTCCCTGATCGTGGACTGTCTGGACAATTTCGAGGCCCGGAAGTTGCTGAACGCGCATTGCGCAAGGGAGCGGGTCCCGTTCGTCCATGCGGCGGTGGAAGGTTTCTCAGGACAGCTCACGGTCATCGTCCCCGGCCGGACCCCTTGCCTTGATTGCCTGTTCCCGGTACCGCCGTCGAGGAAGCCGCTCATTCCGATCATCGGCTTCACCGCCGGGGTGTTCGGCTGCATGGAGGCCGCCGAGGCGGTCAAAATGATCACCGGGGTGGGAGAACCGCTGGCCGGCAAACTGCTAGTGGGGGACCTGTCGAGCAACTACTGGGAGACGATCGAGGTGGAGCGCAGCGGGCATTGCGGCACCTGCGGTGGGTATTGAGTCAGTCTCATTGTAGCGGAGAACTGGAACTAGCCTCGCCTCCATTCATAACATATTCGAATGGAAGTGAAAGAAATGGACCTTGAGACCTCATTGGACCGGATGTGCATGGGCGTGGAAGAACTGAACTTCCGGATGGCCCGGATCGAGATCGCGCTGCGCAGACAGAACGTCCGAATAAGGATGGCCGAGCCGGTGATCGTCATCAAGGACGTCTCATCGGCCCCGCTCGAAAATGAGTTCCAGGGATGGACCTATCCCTGAACCCGCGTCTCTTCTGGAACATCCACTGGTGGCTTGTAGTTGAGCAGGATGGTGATGTGTTCGAGCACGATGTTGGCGTGTTTTATGGCCGCCTCGAGCACGATCCGTCCCGCCGGTGTGATGTCGTAGATCCTCCTTCTGCCGTCGGCGATGGAGGTGATCAGTCCATGCTTCACCAGCGACTGCAGTGCCGGATATATTGACCCCGGGGACGGTCTCCAGTCCTCCGAGGTGATCCGTTCTATCTCCTTGATCAGCGCGTAACCATGGATCGGCTTCTCCGCCACGAGCCTAAGGATGGCGAGCTTGAGGAACCCCGTCTTGAATCCATACTTGTGAAACGCTTTTTTTAAGTGGACTGCCTCCGGAATGTCCGGAAAGAGCGGTTCCCCTCCGTGCTTAGGTCCGTTTTCCATGTTATCAGATCACAGGAAATAGAACTTGGTCCCGTACTTGATGCTGATGTTGGCTACCTTTTCCAGCCGGTCCAGCACACCCGAGTAGCGCCTTACCATCATCTTGCTCTCCAGCGGCAGCTTCTCGCGCAGCACCTTGATCTCCTCCAACATCCGGACCGCGTCCTCCTTGGTGAACAGGGTCTTGCTCTTCACCGCGTTCGGAACGCTGGCGATGATCGTGCAGCCGTACTTGGCGGCGATCTCGGGCAGGGCGGAGTTGTCCGGGCCGAACGTTCCTATGCAGCCCCTTCCCTCATCCCAGGAGACCTCGCACTTCTTGCATGCCTCACCCATCTCGTCGAAGGACAGCATGTCCCACTTGGTCAGCCGGTTGTCCGGGTCGGCCAGTTCCAGAAGTCTCTTCTGGGTGTCGGCGGAAGCATTGTCCACCGCGATCCAGCCCGTGTACTGTTTCTTGGCCAGCGGTGCCAGCTTTTGCTTGTCCGCATCGTTCTTGACCTTTTCCAGGTAGATGTTCTCCGCCTCGGCATCCACCCGGTTGCGCTTGGCGAAGGCCTCGAAATCCGCTCCGAACGCGGTCTTGGCGGCTGCCACCGGGACCATCAGGTCGAACTCGGCGCAGGACTCGAACCCGGTGACATCCTTGAGATTGACCTTCAAGATGGATGTCTTGGCGTTCTTGCATGTTGAGGCATCGGTGTCTAATTCACAGATCGCTATACTGACTCCCATTGCTATCCCTTCCTGAGGCTGAGTTACACGGCGGGCATTATTTAATCTCTTTTCTCGATCGGGAAATATTCTAGGAAGGAATTAAAACCAGCGTGTCCGGAATGCGATGAAATTGCGGTCCGGACGGTCGCAGCAAAGAACGGCCAGCGTGATCAATTCTCATGGCCAGACAAAGTTGAAGGGACCGAGGGAAAGGTCCCTGGGCATTGACGGGACCGGCATTGCAAAGCTTCGCGGACGAAGGTCATCAAACCACCGACGAAGATTCGTAGCGCCGGGTAAAACGACTATATAGCGAAAAAAATTGAGGAAAATCGACGTTAGGTCTGCACCCTTGCTAATACGGATTCTTCCTAGCGGTTCTCGTTGACATCTTTTGCCGATAGCGAACGGAACTCATGGGATGGTTCGTCATTGTCAGATACTGGATTGAAAAATTGGAGAAAATACCTCGGGGAGTACGGGGTCACCGAGGACCGTTTCCTGCGGAAATTGGCCGAACTGACGGAGGAGCGGAAGCACTTGGATCCCCGGGAGGAAACGATATGGGGTTTGATCTACGAGATCAACCTCCAGGCACTTCAAAGCAAGAGCGATTCGCTCATGGAACGGACGTACCGGACCATGGCGGTGATGACCTACGACCTGGGGGAGGACCCCCCGGGGCATGGTCGAGATGAGCATGCAGTACGGTCTGATCCAGCTCGATGACGATTCGGCGTACCGGACAAAGTACTCCAGGGAGGAGCTGGTCCCGGCATGCGACGATTGCTTCAATGGTAACAGGACGTTCGACCTCTCCGTTGCCAGGGCTCTCATCCCGCTGCCGTGCAAGCAGTGCCAGAACCATAGGGACAGCGGCCATCCCTACGGCCTGTGCGAATGTATCTGGCGACCGGTCCTGGATCAAGATTTACCCTGATGGGCGATCGTGGTCGGTTTCGCCCCCTTCCTTCCGCTAGCTTTGCTGCTTGTTCTTGCCTGCCTTTTTCAGCTGTTTTTCGATCCGCCTGCGTTCGGCCGCCTTTTTCTCGTTCACCGGCTGGAAGCCCTGGGCTATCCAGTCCTTCCGGTACGAGATCATTTCCACCAGGTAGTAGAGGGCCCACAGGCTCACCCCCAAAATCAGCAAGAGGATATAGGGCTGGTAGTCGACATTGACCTGGATGCTTCCCAGGTCGGCCTGGAACCGTCCCTGCAGGGTGGCGTACCATATCCACAGGTCGAGGAGCGCCACGATGACCATGCTGAAACCCATCCTGGAAACGGAGCCCTTGGGGTAGAATCCCTTGAAGAAGCTGAGGATGGCGATGGGAATGCCCACCAGGAACAGCAGCGTCATCGTCGAGGCCAGGGTGTTCGTGAGCTGGTCGGTCATCGCGTTCCCCATCGAGGAGATGAGAGACTGGACAATGATGACGATGGCCACCGGAACGATGACGAAGCGGAGCATCGCCCCCCGGGCCATCCCTATTCCGTTGGTATACCGGCCATAGCGGAGCCGGAAGTCGTGCCAGGGTCTGTGAGCCTTGGGATCTTCCGGAACGGTCTGCTTCGGGAGATAGGGTGTGCCGTCGATCGCCGCTTTCGCCTTGAGCCATTTCTGGTGAAAGTCGGCCCATTCGCCGACGAGATACAGCATGCCCAGTCCGATGAGCACCACCAGCAGGTAGAACAACGACATCAGGTCGATGTCCGGACCCGCCGTACTTAGGGCGTCGTGCAGCCCCGACCCGGAGAACAGCACGAACCCCAGGACGATCTCCACCACCGCGCGGATCTCGCCGAAGAGCATTCTGGACCATGACCCGGCCGGGTAGAACTGGTTGAAGAAGGATATGACCGCCAGGATCAATCCGAAGATCAAGAAAGTGGTCTCCAGGGCCAATAGGGCGCGGTCCAGGTCGGCCAAGGACCGGTCGCCCGTGCCCTCCAGCAACGACGACGCCACCAGGATCAGGACGATCGGGATGATTATGAACAGGGCCAGAGCCTTGGCGCTGCCGAACAGGCCCTTGACCAGGCTGCTGTACCTGGGGGACAGGTCGCTCATGGTGCCCCCAGCGGCGCGGCCCAATGATAGGGACGGGACTGTTCGACCGTGATGCCCATCACCGTGACCTTCAGGGTAACCGTCCAGTCCTCGGAATGCTGGAGGAACCAAACGGATTCCGCCACGGAGAAGGGCATCGAGGCATGACCGGCGGTGTGCGTCTGGGCGGTCAATGAGCTCGAACCCTGCGATACGTTCCCGGTCGCGTTCACCAGGGAGCACTGGACCTGCATCTGCTGGCCGGTGATCACGCTGGAGGCATCGAAACCGAAGGGGACGCTGGCGGACAGCGGCACCCCGGACGATAACGTCGGTGTCCCCACCACCAGGTCGGAGATCAGCGGGTCCCAGTGTCCGGTGTAAGCCTGCTCGGACCGGGCTCCGTGGAAATTGATGGCCACATCGACCGTCAGGTTGTCCTCGTTCATGGCCAGTTTCTCTGCCGCCGCCCGGGTTATGCCGATCTTCATCTCACCGGCGAATTGTTGGGTGATGGAGATGTTGTCCGAACCGCTCCCCAGCAGGCCCGATTGATCGCTCAGCGTGGTTCCCACGCTCACCCGCTGTCCCACAAGGAGGTCCCCGGCATCGAAGCTGTAGGGTACCTGGACATCATAGGCGGCGCCGTTCTGCTGCAGTTCCATCCCCTGGAGGTCGAACTGCAGGTTATCGATCAGCGGGCTCCAGTCCATGGTCTGGTTCGCCCCCAGGTGGATGTTCACCAGGTGCGCCATGTAGTACGATGAGATGATCAACGACATGTTCAGGGTGGTGTGGTTGAACGCCAGCTCTCTCATGAATGATGGTTGGATGGTGTCCAGGTCCACGGCCATCCTTACGTTCAGCAGCGTCGTCCGGCCGGCGAGGATGTCGGTCGGGGTGCTGTTCGATCGGGAGATCAGGCTGCCGTTATGGTCGCTCAACGCGATCCCGACCGTGAACGCCTGGATGTCGTAGAATCCGCCGTTGTATATTTCCACCGGGGCTCCGAAGGAAACGGTGTTGGTGAAATTGTCGTAGTTCCACCCGGCGTTCTCGCCCTGGGGGAACTTTATGTCCAGACCCCCGGAGGCCAGCGGCACAACCGCAAGCAGCAAGAGCATCGTGGTAATGACGCTGACGACTAGGATGCCGACCCTGACCGATAACAGTCCCCAGCGCATTGAAATCCCATTTGTTATTCGATATTAAAGTTCTCGCTCAACAATTCGCATCAGCGACCAATGGCCATATTATTTCGGATGAATCGGACGACGAGGGATCGGGCCTCCCCAATTCCCAGGAGCCAGGGGGCGCCCAAAGACGTGTGACGATCTCCTCTGGGTTCTCATCGACGATCAACGACCTGCAATGAGGAACATCTTATCCACGGACAAATTAGGTCCCTCTGGGAATCATTCATATGATCGTGTTAGGGGAACGGTCATCGCCCGATCGATGCACCCGGAAAGCGAACAAGTGCCCAGGTTGGAAGGAACAGACGTTTAGGAGAGACATCTTCAAAGTTTTTCTTGAACCTTCGAACCTTCCAATGACCACTCCCCCATTTATTAAAGACATTTATCAGATATTTAATCTGATTGTCGAAACTGAGACATGGTTGTCTGTCATATCGTAAGTGTTTCGGGCGACTATATTTCCGGTCGTATTTTGGTCCGATCGGAATCCATCCAAAGGATTCCAGGAACCGAAACGTTCAGAGCGCATTCTGTCCTTTTCGTAAGGACACGTCAAAGATCAGGCCTTCCACCTAGCCAGTCATTCCGTTTCCGCAGTTCGGGCACATCCTCCCATCAGATGTACCAGTCGCCTTTTGTACCGGAACCGTTAAATCGCCTATCCTTTTTATCTGAACGTACCGTTATGGCAAAACAGAAGCTCGAGATCGAATGTCCGGTCTGCGACGCCAAAATAAGCATTGACGCTCGTTCGTGCCCCAGATGCGGCGCCGACCTGGGCATGGCAGACTTTCAAGACCTTGAAGATCTGGCCAAGGACATTTCTGAGGGCAGGTCCTACTCCGAAAAGGTTCCCGATCAGGGCCCGGCGGAGGAGACCAAGGCAGACACGGTGACCGAAGAGAAAGTGGTCGTCATTCCCTCCAAGGAAGGGCCCAAACCGGAGAACAAGGAATCCAAGAAGGAATCCAAGCCGAAGGTTCAGGCAGCCCCTCCAGCTGAACCCAAGAAGCAGGTGCCAAAGGAAGAAGTGGCCAGGAAAGTCGAGCCCAAGGCAGAGGAACCCAAGAAGCAGGTGCCAAAGGAAGAAGTGGCCAGGAAAGTCGAGCCCAAGGCAGAGGAACCCAAGAAAGAGGAAACTCGGAAACCAGAGGCGGCGGAAGAGGAAGAAGAGGTCTCGGGCGAGAAAGGAAAGAAAAAAGGTTTATTCTCAAAGTTCTTCGGCAAGAAGAAGTGACCTGGGCCATGAGCGATATCCGAATCAAGAAGAGGGGAAGGCTGCGGGAGAAGGAGATCAAATCCTTGTCCGAGGAGATATCGGCAAAGGTCGGTATGCAGGTCTTCACCCTCAAGGACACCATCGACAAGGCGGAGAGCTCGGAATTCGATGTCATATTCGTTAACAACGAGATCCTTGCCATGGTCATTTCCGGCAAGGCCTTTCTGACCGTCAAGGGGGTGCTCAAATACAACCCACCCAAATCCTACGTCACCGTCGACATGGGCGCGGTCCCCTTCGTGGTCAAGGGGGCGGACATCATGGGCCCGGGGATCGTCGATGCGGACAAGGAGATCAAGGTCGGCGATTTCGTCTGGGTCAGGGACGTGAAGAACCAGCGCGCGCTGGCCATCGGCGAGGCGCTCGTCACCGGGGAGGAGATGCTGCAGAGGAAGTCCGGCAAGGCCATCAAGAACCTCCACTATGTCGGTGACAAGCTTTGGAAATACGACGAGAGATGACCGCCGTTTCCGTTCCGGCGAACCGGGGCGGCTCGACCATCTCCTACTTCTCCGCCCACCGGCTTCGATGTAAAGTCTAAATATGCCGGTTCGACTTCATACTGGTAGTAGCAATTCTCGTTGTCGCGGGTATCCAAATGCGGATTAAGGGAGCCGTCATCGTCATCATCCTGTTGTTCGTCAGCTCGTCCCTCTTGACGGTCCCGATGACCGTGGACGGGGCGACCGTCGGCGGCTACGGATATGCGGTCATCAAGAACGGTACCGCGGCGGAGATAACATCCTACACCGGGGCGGGCCGAGTGATCACCATACCGTCCACCATCGACGGCTACCCGGTCCTCTCGATCGGAGGCTTCGCCTTCTTCTCGGACACCAATCTCACCCAGGTGATCATTCCGGAAGGGATCACCAGCATCGGTTTCGCCGCGTTCTACCAGTGCACCTACCTGACCTCGGTGACGATTCCTGAGAGCGTCACCTCGATCGGCAACGGGGCGTTCTACGATTGCCGTTCGCTGTCCTCCGTCGTTCTTCCGGACAGACTGACGTTCATCGACGAGTATGCGTTCTTCAACTGCAATCTCACCTCGATGGTCATACCCCAGAGCGTCAAGGCCATCGGTGACAACGCTTTCCTCGGATGCCACAACCTGACCTCCATCTCGCTGCCGGAAGACCTCACGGTCCTGGGGAACGGGGTGTTCGGGGAATGCCACGATCTGGCGTCCATCTCAGTTCCCGCCGGGGTGGTCAGCGTCGGGGACGGGGCGTTCTACAACTGTTCCTCGTTGACCTCGGTCGTCCTGCCCGACGGCCTCGGCATCATCGGGGAAAGTGCGTTCCAGGGCTGCAGCGGATTATCCCAGGTGACCATCGGTCCGGTAATGACCCGCATCGGCTACGCGGCGTTCTCCGGCTGCGTCTCCCTGACCTCGGCCACGGTACCGGATGGGGTCACCTCCCTCGGCGATGCCGCGTTCTACAACTGCACGAAACTGGGCACGCTGAAGCTGGGCAGCGGGGTTGGCAAATTGGGGGCAATGACGTTCTACAACTGCCGTTCACTGTCCTCAGTGGAGATCCCCGATTCGGTCGCATACATCGGGTACAGGGCGTTCTACAACTGCACCCACCTGACCTCTGCGCTCATCGGGGCCGGCGTGTCCGAGATCGGGGGGGCGGCGTTCCAGAACTGTTCCTCCCTCACGTCGGTCGTTTTCAGGAGCAGCGCACCATCGTTGGCCTCCGACTGGATCGGAAAGAACGGTTCACGCCTGGTGATCACGTACTACAGCGGGGCGAACGGTTTCACGACGCCGCTGTGGGAAGGCCTCCGTTCAGAAATGAGAGGAACGGCTTTGGCAGCGCCCAGCAACTTCATCTCCACGCTCGGTCCGGCCTCCGTTTCGCTCTCCTGGAACGGGCTGAAGGGCAACGGCAGCGGGTCCATCGACTACTACACCGTCTACCAGGACGGGGCGGACGTCCGGCACGTGACCTCCGGAACCTCGGCCGTGTTCACCGGGCTGCAGACGGGCAGGAACTATACCTACCAGGTCTCGGCCCATTCCCCCTCCCTCTCCGGTCTGAGGTCGACCTCCCTGGCGGTCGGGCCGGTCCATGCGCTGGTGCGGATCGTCGTGAACATCACCTCTCCGGCGGAGAACGCGTCGATCGGTTCCCAGGACGTCGATCTGCGATGGACCGTGGAGGGAAATTCCTTCTCCGTCGCCTTCATCACGATCAGCGTTGACAACGGCTCGGAGGTCAGACTGCCGGCGTCCGCCACCAACTACCTGATCAGCGGTGCGGGGGAAGGAACGCACCGCGCCAACATCACCGCCGAGGACGGCCTGGGCGGTTCAGCGTCCCAGACCATCTCGTTCGCCATCAACACGACCGCCAACGCCGGAAAACCGGGCGATAACCTCTCCCAGATCGTGATGATGGTGATCGCGGCTGCCGTCATCGTGATGCTGGTCGCTGTTCTGATGTTCGGAAAACGAAGGACGGGCTGAAAGGTCCGTCCAATGCCTGACCGGAGCATCCGCCGGACCGGTCTCCCTAAACCGTTAGGGTCCTATCCGGTCCTAATAATCGTCCAGATAATTAATCGCCGAAATGTTAATATTCAGTCACCCCATTTCTGGAGCAATCAAAGAGGGATGCAACTTGCCGCTGTTGAAGAAGCCGTTGAGAAAAGGGAAGGATGACGTTCAGACCGTTGAGACGGATCAGTACATCGATCTCGGGGCACTGTACTTCCAGGAGGACAACCCGCTCGCCGGGAATGGAATGATCAAGGTCGCAGAGGTCTACCGATTCGAGGACGTTACTTCCGTCAGCCAACCGGTCTACAACGGCAACATCGTCCTGATCGACTATTCGCCGATCGAGAACGACCAGCAGACCCTGAAGAAGATCACCAATGAGCTGAAGAACATCGCCCGCGACACGGGCGGCGACGTGGCGGCGATCGGCAACAACCTCATCGTGGTGGCGCCGAACGGGATCAAGATAGACCGGCACAAGATAAAGGGCGGCTTCAACTAGACCAACTCTCTTTCCGGGGTTATCACCCCGGATTCCTGTTCTCAAAGCCAATATATAGTCCAATCCTGATTTTCCTCTCGTGCCAGATTACAAGGTCATCCATGACAGCGTCCATGGCAGCGTCAAGCTGAGCGGCGTCTACCTGGACCTGCTCCAAAGGGCCGAGGTCCAGCGCCTGCACGGCGTGCACCAGCTCGGACTGGCTTACCTTGTCTTCCCCGGGGCGCACCACACCCGCATGGAGCATTCCCTCGGCACCTACCAGATCGCCACCCGAATGGCAACGGCGCTGGAGATCCCGGAACAGGAAAGGAGGTGCGTTCTGGCGGCGGCGCTGCTCCACGACATCGGCCATGCCCCCTATTCGCACACACTGGAATGTGTACTGGAAGAGCGGACCGGGATGACCCACACGGACATCGGAAGGGCGCTCATCAAGGGCGATCTCAAGACCATCGATCCGAAGGAGGGGGAGATCATCGGATACCGGGGGACGATCGCCGAGCTGCTTGAGTCGGAAGGCATCTCCGCCGACCTGGTGACCGACCTCATCGTCTCGCCCCGGGGGCCGGACCTCAGCGGCCAGAAGAAGCTCCCGCTGGAAGGGGTCCAGGCATATTTCAACGAGAATAATTACCTGAGGCAGGTCATCCACGGCCCGGTGGACGCGGACCAGATGGACTACCTGCTGCGGGACGCGTACTACACCGGCGTGGCCCATGGGACCATCGACATCGACCGCATCATGGACACCATCGAGCTGCACCACGGGGACATCGCAGTGCGCAAGAGCGGGGTGGTGGCGATCGAGGGTCTGATGGTGGCCCGGGCGCTCATGTACACCTCGGTCTACTTCCACCACACCGTGCGCATCGCGGAGATGATGCTGTGCAAGGCGGTGGAGAACGCCAGCGAAGGCGTGATCGAGGACATCCAGATACAGACCGACGCGAGCCTGTCGGAGCGCCTGCTCCAGGACGGGGGCAACGCCGGCCGGATCATGACCCTGCTGAAGTACCGGCGGCTGTACAAGCGGGCCTACTCGATGCTCATCTCCGACCTGGACCCGGAGCAGCTGGACTCACTGCTTCCGCTGACCTCCTATGACAAGCGCAAGGAGGTCGAACGGGAGATCGCGGGGAGGGCGGAGGTGGACGAATCGGACGTCATCCTCGACATGCCGGAGCGGGAGCTGCTGATCACCGAACCACGCATCGGCAAGACCGAGGTGCCGATCATCAACGGCGACCGGGTCAGGCCGCTGTCCAAGTACAGCCCCCTGGCCAAGGCCATTCAGACCCGCAGCGTGAACGACTGGGCGGTCATGGTGTCTACCCCGGCGGCGAGCCGGGATAAGGTCCAGAGGGCGGCCGAAAAAGTGCTTTTCTCCTGAACCATCGTATTCCGGAACAGGTCTGGCATGGCCTAACCGTCAGTCCTGATATTCGGGTCGAAAAACGCTTCAAATCGGCCGCCCAATATCGATGCTACGATGAGCGACCTGCTGTTCCTGTCCCTTTCCACGATCGTATCCGTCACCGCCCTGGCGATGGGTGGGTACGTCCTATTCCGAAACCCGCACCTGGGGGTGTCGAGGTCCTTCTTCGTGGTCATGGCGCTCCTCTCCTGCTCCTCGCTGCTGGACTATATGTTCCTGACCGCGCCGTCGATGGAGGCGGCCACCCTCCTGGTCCGGCTCCTGATCTTCTGTCTGGTGTGCCTGTTCGGCGGTTTCCTGTACCTGGCCACCTTCTTTTCGCTGCAGAGCGATGGTGCCGTGTTCACCCGTAACTGGGTCAGATACGCGCTGCTGGTCGTCTCCTCCGGAGCGGTCTCGGCGCTGTTGTTCGCCAAGGTGCGGATGGGCGACTACGGTTGGTTCGTCCCCAACTCCCCGGAGATGCTGGGGGTCGGGGCGGTCATGCTCGTCTATCTGGGCTATGCGCTCCACCTGCTGAGCGCCGCCCACCGCGCCAGCCGTGACCCGGCGTTCGGCAGGGTGGCGGCCTATCTCACCCTGGCGATGGCGGTGCCCTTCTCCTATCCGCTGATGATATCGCTCCTGGAACTGCTGGGAATATCCTTCCCCCCGCCCATGGCCCCGGCCAACCTGATCACCTCCGCGGTGTTCTTCCATGCCATAATCCGGGAGCGGCTCTTCGATATCCGACCCTCCGACGACTTCTCCCGGGTCAGTTTCAAACCGCTGACCACGAAGCTCGAGAACCGTCGTTCCTACGCGGTCGAAGAAAAGGGCACGGCCGCCTCGTTCCGGGTGTTCGCCTCGGAGCTCAACGCCGGGCGGAAGGGGCTGATCATCTCCCGGACCCATCCGGAACAGATCCGCGAGGAGTTCGGGCTCCGGAACACCCCGATAATCTGGCTGGCCCACCGCCCGGGCAAGGAGGCGCTGTCGCCCTCGAACCTGCCTCTGCTGGAACGCACCGTCATGCGCTTCATGAGGGACGGCCGGAACACGGTGGTGATGGTCGACGGACTGGACAAGCTGATCCTGGAGACCTCGAGCGAGAGGGCCATGAGGTTCCTGTTCGCCCTCGAGGACGAGGCGCTGGTCCGGGGCTCCCGGCTCATCCTTTCATTCGACCCGAACGGGCTGTCCGAGCGCGACCTCGCTCTCATCATGCGCGACATGGTGGTGCTGGACCACGCCGGTCTGGCGGTGGTCAACCGGTTCGAGGAAGGGGCGGCCCTGTCCGACATCGTGGGGATCAGCCTTTCATCACGCCAATGGGCGTGAGCTTGACCACCGGCCGGGAGAGCCCGGCCCCGCTCACCACGGCGATGACGTCGTCGATGTCCTTGTAGGCGCCTGGCGCTTCCTCGATGATGCCGTCCTTGGTGCTCGCCTTGAGGTAGATGCCCTTTGATTCCAGCTGCTGCTTCACCGTGGAGGCGTTGTAGGTGCTTATGGCGGTGGCCCTGGACATCATCCGACCAGCCCCGTGGCAGGTCGATCCGAACGATTCCTTCATGCCCCGGTCCGTTCCCACCAGCACGTACGTTCCCGCGCCCATGTCGCCGGGGATGATGACCGGGTGCCCGACCGACCGGTACTTGGACGGTACCTCCGGATGTCCGGCCGGAAATGCCCGGGTGGCACCTTTCCGGTGCACGTAGACCTTCCTCCGCCTGCCTTCCACTTCATGCTCCTCCAGCTTGGCGATGTTGTGCGCCACGTCGTATACGTGCCGCATCTCCATGTCCTCCGCCTTGCGGTGGAAGACGGATTCGAACGACTGCCGCACCCAATGCATGATCATCTGCCGGTTCGCCCAGGCGTAGTTGGCGCCGGCGCTCATGCCGTTGAAATAGTCCTGCCCGTCGGTGGAATTCACCGGGGCGCAGGCCAGCTGGCGGTCCGGCAGGTTCAGGTTCATGGACTTCAGCGAGCGCTCCATGACCTGCAGGTAGTCGGTGGCGATCTGATGCCCGCATCCGCGCGAGCCGCAATGGATGGTGACGGTGATCTGGCCCTCGTGCGTCAGGCCGAACGCCTTGGCCGCCACCGGGTCGAAGATCTGGTCGACCTTGTCGATCTCCAGGAAGTGGTTCCCGGAACCGAGCGAACCGACCTGGGGGATGCCCCTCTGCTTGGCCTTCTGGGACACCTTGGCCGGGTCGGCGTTCTTCAGCCTCCCCCCCTCCTCCGTGGTCTCCAGGTCCTCCTGCCAGCCGAAGCCCTTCCGGACCGCCCATTCGGCCCCCTCGGTGAGGATCACATCGATCTCGGAGGCCGCCACATCGACGACCCCTTCGGACCCCACCCCGGACGGGACGTTCTTGAACAGCGTCCCGATCAGGTCCTTGATCCTGGGCTCGACGTCCTTGACGTCCAGGTTGGTGCTCAGGAGCCTTACCCCGCAGTTGATGTCGAAGCCGATGCCTCCGGGCGATATCACTCCCTCCTCGGAGTCCATGGCCGCCACGCCGCCGATGGGGAAACCGTATCCCCAGTGAATGTCGGGCATGGCCAGGGACCTGCCGACGATGCCCGGCAGGCAGGCCACGTTGGCCGCTTGTTCCGGCGAGTTGTCGCTCAGGACGTGCTCGATCATCTTGTCATTGGAATAGATAACGGCGCTGGTGCGCATTCCCGGTTTGTAGTCCTGGGGTATCTCCCAGCGGAAATCGTCGATCTTGTTGATGGTGCCCTTCCAAGCCATATTTCACAACAGAGCACGTACATGGCGCGGGTTAGATAAAGTTTTCAAATACACCACCGAAGAAAGGATAATTAGCGGATATGGGCATCGGGATGGGAGCAAAGGCCCCGATGATTCAGAATCTTGAATGGTATTCGGTCTTCCCCCTGTTCTCGGGGATGATGGCATTGGTGTTGGGCATTGCGGTCTTCCGGCGGAACCGCCAAATCGCCCTATCCAACGGATTCCTGGTCCTCATGCTGGTCTTCCTCGCCGCCGGCATCCTGGATTTCCTGATGATCAACGCCTCGGACGGGACCGCCGCCCTCCTTTTCGCCCGCGGCCTGGTCCTGACCGTGGTCCTTATCTTTGCCGGTTTCCTCTATCTGTCCACCAATCTGGCCTTCATTCCGCTGAGCGATTGGCTGGCGAAGAACCGGGTCCTCTACTCCCTGTTATCGGTCCTGCTCGGCCTGGTGGTGGCCTACAACCTCAGCGGCCTGGAGCTCGGCAGGTACGGCTACGGACTGCCGGTTTCGCTGGGTTCCCTGACGACCCTGATCGTGGTCGCGGGGTTCACCGCCGCCACCCTCTCGTTGCTCGTCCGGCGCTGGAACCAGTCCGACGACGAGCTGGTGCGGAGCGAGTGCCTGCTGCTTTCGCTGGCGGTCCTGGCGCCCTACGCCTGGGGGCTGCTGGTCTTCGGCCTGAACCTGTATTATCTGAACGTTCCGAGCGAGCTTTCCCCCGGGTTCTTCGCCTCCATCGTGATCCTCGGATTCTCGATCTACCGCCATCGCCTTTTCACGGTGACGCCGATGTCGGAGGACCGGGCCGGCATCTCCGGGGAAGACCGGAAGGGGGTGCTGCCAGCGGGCAGTTATCTGCTGTTCGAGGAGACCAGGGCCGACGGCCTGTACGAGGCGCTCCTGTCCCAGATATCCAGCGGGGCGGAGGGCCTGATCGTCACCCGCACCTATCCGGATGACCTGCGGGAGAAGTACGGGCTCAAACGGACCCCGGTCATCTGGCTCTCCTCCCAGCCGGGCCAGGATTGGGTCGACCCCACGAACCTGTCGATCCTGGAGCACACCATCATCGAGTTCCTCAAGGCGGGGCACGAAACGGTGGTGGCCATCGACGGGCTGGAATACCTCATATCGAACAACGGTCCGGGCAAGGTGCTGCGCCTGCTCTATGGTCTCAGGGACGAGATACTGATCGGCCAATCCCGAATGCTGGTGACATTGGATCCGGATGTTCTCGACGTCAAGGACCTGGCGTTCTTCGAAAGGGACTTCCAGGTGATAAGGAAATGATAAGAAGGGCCGCGTCCGTGATTTGAACACGGGTCAAAGGATCCACAGTCCCACAGGATGCCAGGCTACCCCAACGCGGCCATGCTGGAAGTTGTGGAACGCGTTTTAATTAATAAATGTTGCGTGTCTCGTTCATAATGGTGGTCGGCATAGGAAATCGCATTCTTGGTTCGGATCCCTTGCCTAGCCCAACCGCCATTTTCCACGATCCGACGCCTAGCTCCACGATCGGCTGGCCGGCCTCTTGACCGGGGGTTCGTTGTTCGGCATCATCTCGTCTCCGCCCGAACGGTCCATGCCCGGACCGGGTGGTGTCTTTCATCGGCATCGGTCCAGGACCGCCTGTCCGGGTTCGTCCGAAACCCCTTTTTATATTTTTGTTCATTCTTCCGGATATTTATGCTACCGAGCGAACCGTTTAATAAAGCCATCGGAATCCTGAGACGATGCGGGACAAGGCTGTGGTGGTGGTCCCATTCATTCTCATCATGCTAGCGGAGGCGTTCTTCTACGTCAAGGATACCTCCAATACCCTCACCCTGCACCTTCTGAACATCTTCGTCTGCGTGCTGCTGGCTATCTTCGTCGAGCGCTACTCGGACGTTTTCCAGGCGTTCATGCTGATCTCATTGCTCCGGGTCCTGAACATCGGGATGCCGATATTCTTCAACATGACCCTTTACTGGATGCCGTTCGTGTACGGCACCATCATCCTCTCGGCGTACATCCTGTGGAGGCTGACCTTCGATACCATCCTCTCGAACGAGGGGGGAATGAGGCATCCGAAGGAGTTTCTGTCGGTCTATCTCCACCGTGGCTGGGAGTTCCTGAACCGGGGCACCATGGAGCAGAAGTCCCAGTGGAACTGGCTCTATCTGCCGGCCGCGATCGTCATCGGGCTGGTCATGGCGAACACGGAGTACCTCGTGCTCGGACCGAACCCCCTGATCCCGGACCTGGGCTGGTTCAACCTGACCCTATTGCTGGTGGTCATGGTGGTGTTCGTCGGCTTCGGCGAGGAGCTGATCTTCAGAGGATTCCTTCAGGCCCGGGTGGAACGCCACTGGGGGTCCAAGGCGGCACTGTTCGTCTCCGCCTTTGTCTTCGCCCTCATGCACTCCGGTTACTCGAGCGTGCCTTATCTGTTCTACGTGTTCTTCGTCGGACTGGTGCTGGCGATATTGTTCTGGAAGACCAGGAGCCTGCTGTTCGTGGCGCTCATCCACGGGTTCATCAACTTCTTCCTGTTCTCGTTCCTGCCCTACGGATGGGCATTGAAGTTCTGAAGCGCCGGGCCAACGGCCGGAAGGATCGCAGAGTAGTAGCCGAAACGACACAATGGAAGATAACTGTCTCCCTGGTGTCAGTTATTATAATAATTTCCTGCCAATGACACTACTCCTTGGCCATACCTAGGGCCATGATGATTCGAAGGTATTACAAATGGTGGTCAAGAAACGCGACGTCATCTCGATGCTGGACCTCAAGGACGATCTGGATGACGTCCTTGAATTGGCAGCGCAGCTCAAGAAAGGGAAGTATCACAACGCCGATCCGCTCAAGAACAGGTCAATGGCGATGATATTCGAGAAGGCGAGCACGCGCACCAGGGTCTCGTTCGAGGCGGGCATGGCCCAGCTCGGAGGGCATGCCATCTTCCTCAGCCCCAAGGACATGCAGCTCGGCCGGGGCGAGACCGTGGCGGACACCGCCAAGGTGCTGAGCCGTTATGTCGACGTGATCATGTACCGGGCCTTCAAGCACGGTATCATGCTGGAGCTGGCCCAGAACTCCACCGTTCCGGTGATCAACGCCCTGGACGACCTGGAGCATCCGTGCCAGATATGCGCCGACCTGCAGACCATCCAGGAGAAGAAGGGCCAACTGGCCGGCCTCAAGCTCACCTATGTCGGGGACGGGAACAACGTCTGCAACTCGCTCATGCTCGGCGCGGCGATGACCGGCATGGATTTCGTGGCGGCCTGTCCGAACGGTTACCAGCCGAACATCGAGCTGACCCGGAAGGCGAAGGAGATCGCCCAGGCCAAGGGGTGCAAGATATCGGTGATGGAGGACCTCAAGGTCGCGGTGAAGGGGGCCGATGTGCTGTACACCGATGTCTGGGTCTCGATGGGCGAGGAGGACGAGGCGGCCCAGAGGGAGCGCGTTTTCAAGCCCTACCAGATCAACTCCGACATGCTGTCGCTGGCCAAGGACGATTCGATCGTGCTGCACTGCATGCCCGCCCACCGGGGCATGGAGATCAGCGCCGAGGTGTTCGACGGCGAACGTAGCGCCGTCTTCGATGAGGCGGAGAACCGCCTGCACGCCCAGAAGGCGATCATACTGACCCTGCTCGGTCAGCCCAACTGAGCGGAGACGATTCGGTCGATCTCGGCCAGGAAATCCATCTCCCTGCCCGGCGGGATGGTCGCGCCGGCGGCGATGTTGTGCCCGCCCCCGGTGCCGCCCACCGACTCCGAGGCCCGGCGCATCGCCGAGGAAAGGTCCAGCCCCCTGTCCACCAGCTCCTTCGTTCCTCGGGCTGACGCTTTGGTCATCTCCACGTTGTTGTCGTCCACGCTCACCGCGAAGGCCAGCAGCGGGCGGTCGCTGGGGATGTCCCCGGAACCGAGCAGCATCCCGGCTACGATCCCGACCACCGTGTCCTCCACCGGCAGGCAGAAGGAACCGTCCGCGTTCCTCAGGAACTGGACCGAGCCAAGCACTATGCGGTCCTTGCCCTTGACCATCTCGATCGCACCCCGCAGGTTGTCCCGGTGGTTCTGCAGGTTGCGCAGGGCCTTCTGTTTCTCGCGCTTCAGGGCCGGCCCTTTGATGCAGACCTCCAGTCCGGTGGGTGCCTTCTCGTACCGGCCGCAGGAGTTGAGCAGGGTGGCGAACTCCTTGGCGTCGTGCATGACCGTGCGCGGTTCTTCCCGGATCAGAGAGTACACCTCCCCCGTCAGCCGGGAAGCCGACTCCGGTCCCTGTTCCGATCCGGCCAGTATCTCCCGGAGGAGGCCGACGATGCGTTCCTTCTCCTCTGGCCTCAGGTCCGCCCAGCATCTCCAGCGGCCGTCCTCCTTGAGCGGGATGCCCTGCTCCCGAAGGAACTCGTAGCACATGTCCTCCTCGTTGGTGAGGCGCGGGAGCCGGGGGTCCGACGAATACTTCAGGAAGTTCACCAGGGGCCTGCTCTCCCGGCCGAAGTAGCGCACGTCGATCGCCGCCCGTACGCTGCCCACCGTCTCCGCGTCCTCCAGGATCCGGCGGTTCAGCCCGATGAGGCGGCACTCCGAGGAGTCCTGGAAATCACCCACGGCACCGACGATGGCCAGATGCGCCAGGCTCCGGTTCCGTCCGTCCATGGCCTTGGCGATCGAGTACGCCGCCCCGGCCCCGCTCATCTCCTTCGAGCCGTCGAACCCGAACAGGTGCGGGTTCAGGTGCCTGCCCGCCTCAGTGTCGAAATCGAGCAGGTTGACCTGCCCTTTTCTTTTCGGTTGCGGTCGTCCAGCCGGGTCCACCTCGTGATGGTCGGCGATGCACAGCCCGGGATGGTCGAGCTTGGAGGCGTAGCCGCTTCCCAGGTCCACCAGCAGCACCCCGTCCGATGCGATCTTGTTGATGCGTTTGATCTCGTTCTCGTCGATCTTCTTGATGAAATTGTAGCTGACATCGATCCGCTGGTCCTGCAGCGCCTTGAACGCGATGGAGGTGGCCGTGATGCCGTCGGCGTCGATGTGCCCGACCACCGTGACCTTTTTGCAGGTGAGCAGGAAATCGGCTATCTCCTTGGCCTGGCGGTCGAATCCGGCCAGGTCCCTATGCTCCGCGTTCGTAGCCTGCATTGATGTCCCTCAGCATCTTCTCTTTCATGATATCGTAGACCAGGTCTGCCAGCGGTTCGAGGTTCTTCACGTCCTCGGTGTTGTACTTGGTCAACAGGTTCAGCGCGTTCCGATTGCCTTTTCTGCTCCACAGATGCCACAGGTACACTGCCTGTTCCCCGGTGACATACTCGAGCTCCTGAGGCCTGGTGATCCCGATCTGCTGTTCCACCGATTTCAGTCCGCCGTGGTATCCCGCCTTGGGACAGACGTGACGCAGGTCGTAGTGGGGCACCCGGGGGACGCTGAAGGGGAACTCGTGTCCGATCATGGGCAGGTCGAAGGAGCTGCCATTGAACGTGACCAGCATCTTCACCCCGTCGAGCGCTTCCTTGATCGCCTCGGTGTTGAGGTCCTGTCCGCGGACCAGGGTGGTCATCCTGCCCCGGTGCAGTATTCCCACCATGGTCACCACGTGTCCCGGCCCGACCCCGTCGGTCTCGATGTCCAGATAGGCTGTTCCCTGCCTCAGCAGGTCGAACAGGCGCCACTGTTCCGTGGAGGGCAGCAGGCCGCAGAAGTATTCCGTGCGTTCCTGGCCCAGGAACTCCTCGGCCTCGACCAGGCGGGAATCCAGGTCCTCTTTCCTCTTCCTAGAGAAACCGGCGATCGAATCGGTGGAAAGGAACTCTTTCCAGGTCGTCGCTCCCTTGCTCCATATGCGCCTCTCGGTCGCCCTGCCTATGCTGGGCAGGAACACGAAGGAACGACGTATCATACCTTGACGGACGCGCTGCCTAATCATATCATTTTCTATCGATCACCCGAAAGTCACCGGTGCAATTGCCCCCGTAACCGGCCGGTGAAGTTCCAAAAGTTCAAGTCCTGAACGCTCGATCGTTGCGCCGGAAAGGTAGTGCCCGATGTTCAACGTCCAGATATTTCCCGGGGTCAGGATCACCAACGACCTCTGCCTGTGGATGGAGGACCGGGGAACGCTGGCCATGGCCGATCTACACATCGGGCTGGAGGCGGCCCTGGAGCGGACCGGGGTGCACATCCCGAGGATACAGTCGGCCACCATGAAGGAGTCGCTCATCCGCATCATGGACCGCTACGATCCGGACACGGTCCTCATACTGGGTGACCTCAAACACGAGTTCTCGGGCAATCTGGACCAGGAGTGGAGGGATGTGCGGGACATTCTATCGATGCTCCGGGACACCGCCACGGTCAAGGTGGCGAAGGGGAATCACGATAACTATCTGGCGAACATCTCGCACAAGCTCGGGATCGAGGTGGCGGACAGCTTCGAGATCGACGGGATCGCGTTCATGCACGGTCATGCGGACACCGCGCACCGTCCGTTGGTCATCGGACATGAGCATCCGTCAGTGCGCATATTCGACCGGGTGGGGGCCTATCTGAAGCTTCCCAGCTTCCTGCATTTCGAGACCGAGCAGATACTGGTCCTGCCGGCATTCTCCCCGTTGGCCGCCGGCACCGATTTCACCAACCTGGGTCGGGCCGACACCATGTCACCAGTTCTCGAGAGGGCGGACATCGAGGATGCCAAGGTGTACGCTTGCACCGAGATCGGACTGCTGGCGCTCGGCACCATAAGGGACCTGGGCCGGATCCGCACCTATTGACGGCCCTTTACCTTCTTGACGTCAACTATCTTAGAACAACGCCGGATGTGGTGACGACGTCGACATGCTCGGCCTGTCATGTCGGTCCGTCCCGTCAGCATGATCATCCGTGCTCTCGAGAAGGCTTGAATATCATCGACCATCTGGACATCAATGGACTTCAGTGGGAGGCTTACGGACCTCCCAGGCGAGGAACACGCTGAGCACGGTTCGGATGCCTACCACAACGGCGAGCAGCACCAGGTCATCGAAGGTCGGGGCCACGAAGGAGGAGAGGATGTCCCCGGCGATGAAGAAATCATGACCCAGAACGATGAGCCAGGTGAGCTCCCGTTTGACCCATCATAGTCCATCGTCTTTCTCCTGATCGCCCGGTTGCCGAGCTCGATGGCAGCCAGAAAGCCGCCGGCCTAGACGATCACCACCCCGATAGCGGCGAATATCAGCGTTAGGAACAGGGTCAGATCCGTAAGCGGGGTGAAGGAGATCGCCATCATCTCAATTATACCGGCTCGGTCTTCTTCGGTCCCTCCTGGGCCGGTTTAGCGACGGCCTGTTCCTTTATCTCTGCCTCTCCGGCCCGCTTCTTCAGCACAATCCTTTTGCTTGGCGGGGCTTGTATCACCGTGTACTCGAACGGCTTCATTTCCAGTCCGTAGACGTGCGTCTCCCTCAGGTAGACCGCCTCCGAATACTTCGGCTCCATGGTGATGGTGTTGGTGGGGCAGACGTCCACGCAAGTACGGCAGGCGATGCAGCGGGCGCGCACTATGGTCTGCGTTTTGTGCGCTTTGTCGGTGGTGATGGCCAGCGTGGGACAGTTCTTCTCGCACAGGCGGCACCAGATGCATCTCTGCATGTCCCACACCACCCGGCCCCGGTTGTTGTCCGGGATGTCCGCCTTTTGGTATGGATAGAGGACCGTGATCGGCCGGGAAAACAGGTTTTTCAGGGTGCTCTTTAGCATTGACATGTCATCACTTATCACAGCAGCATATGCACGGATCGACCGAAACCGCAATCGGCGCCACGTCCGCCAGCTGTGCCCCTCCGATCATCGCCGCGATGGCCGGGATGTTCACAGACGCCGGCGTGCGGACCTTGATCCGGTCCAGCTTCACCTCTCCCACGGGCTTGACGTAGTACAATAGCTCCCCCCTCGGCGCCTCCACCCTGCCCACTCCCTCGGCCGTCGGATGCCCCTTTGTGGGCGTGAGGTAGGGTCCGTCACGGATCAGATTGAGGGCCTGGCGGATCAGGTCGACGGACTGGAGGACCTCGTCCATGCGGACCATGTTGCGAGCGTACACATCGCCCTCCTCATATGATATCGGCTGGAACTTTATCCCGTCCACTCCGTATCCGGCGAATCCAGTAAGGCGGATGTCGTGGGGCATGCCGCTGCCGCGGCCGACCGGGCCGACCACACAGTAGCTCTCGGCGTCCGATCTCTTCAGGACGCCAATGCCCCTGGTCCTCTTTCGGTACGTGCTGTCCGTGCGTATCACCTTCTGCAGTTCCAGGAACCTGGGCTCCACAAGGTCCATGGTCTTCTCCACGTCCTTCAGCTGTTCGTAGGTCACGTCCTTCCTCAATCCGCCGATCGCGTTCATGCTGTAGTGGACGCGGTTTCCCGAGACCCGGTTCACCAGCATCATGATGTCCTCCCTTTCCCGGAAGAACTGCATGAACAGGTTCTCATAGCCCAGCGCTTCCGCCGTATGGCCCAGCGCAAGCAGGTGCGACGTGAGTCGTTGACACTCCATCATTATCGTGCGCACCAGGTTGGCCCGGTCACTCACCTTCACGTTGAAGGCGTTCTCCATGGCCTGCACGTAGCAGGATGAATGGTGGTAGGAGCATATCCCGCAGATACGTTCACAAAGGAACACCGTCCTCCTGTAGTCCTGGGCCATGGCATATTCCATGCCCCGGTGGTTGTACCCGATGTTAATGGTCGCGCCGACCACCGTCTCTTCTTCAAGAACGAGCTTGAGGTTCATCGGCTCCAGGAAACTGGAATGCTGCGGCCCGAACGGTATCACGCTGGTGCGGCTCACTGTTTCACCTCTGGAAGATCCGGCTTCTGCGCCGTTTGGGTCGGTGACGCCTCTGGGCTCGTGGCGGGTAAGGGCGCCGGAGGCTTGAGCGGCTTCCTGAGGGGCGCCACTATGCCTTTTCCTGGTTCCAGCAAAAGGCCACCCTTGATTCCTTTGAAATGAAGTCCCATCATGTCGACGACCTCCCGTTCCATGTTCACCGCCCCGGCGTAATATGAGGAAAGGCTCTCCAGCTCGTCCTCTCCTTTGACGGTGAAACGGACGTCGGTGTACTGGTTGTTGTAATGGAACCCATAGATCAGCTCAAAGGTGCCGTCCGCATTGTCATTGGCTATTATCGTGATCAGCCTCGGTTTGGGGAATTTCAGGTCCATGCGGTCGATCTTGGATTTGATGTCGTTGACTGGCTTATTTTCCTTGCGGTCGGTTTCATCGCTCATGATTTCGCCTCAGGTAGCGTTCCGGTCTCCGGCGTTTCCTCTTCTTTCTTTTCCGATGTGGCGGGGTCCGTTATCTCCGCTGCCATCTTCTCCTTCCACTTCGAGATGGCCAGCACCACGCCGTCGATGATCGCCTCGGGACGGCAGGCGCATCCCGGAACGTAGACGTCGACCGGGATGACCCGGTCGATCCCGCCGTCGACGTTGTAGCAGTCGAAGAAGGGCACTCCGTTGGTGGCGCAGTTGCCGCAGGCCACCACCACCTTCGGTCCGGGCGTCTGGTTGTACAGGGTCATTAGCCGGTCCTCGGTCTTCTTGGTGACCGGTCCGGTGAGCAGCAGGATGTCGGCGTGCTTGGGGTTCGCCTTGTTCACCATGCCGAACCGCTCCACGTCGTATTTCGGGCGTCAGCAATGCCCACACCTCCAGGTCGCACCCGTTGCAGCTGCCGGTGTCGAAGTGCAGGATCCAGGGCGACCTCATGCGCATCTTCTCCATCAAGGCCACGTGAGCACCCCCTTGTCCGCCAGGAAGACGATCACGATGTTCGCCACGGTCAGGGTCATCCCGAAGGCCAGGGTGAACCTCACCATCCTGGTCCGGGTAAGCCTGGCGGTGCTGTTGTCGATTATCAATGCCACCAGGAAGAACGCCAGCACGATCAGCACCTTACCGGCGATGCTGACGTAGACGTTCGGGTCCTGGAAGAACAGGGTGATGATGCCGAACACGATCCCCAGCTCGAACCAGTGGGCGATCTCGGTGAACGCCAGGTACCTTCCGGAGTATTCCACGTACGGTCCGGAGATCAGTTCGGTGTGGGCCACGGCGATGTCGTACGGCGATTTCTCCATCTTGATGAGGATCACCGGCAGCAGGGCGAGCAGGGCCAGCGGCAGGACCACCAGCAGGTCCTGGCCGATGCCGTTGGAAAGGAAGGTGCCCTCCCGGTACGCGATGGCGAAGATCGCCAGGAACAGGACCGGCTCATAGGCCAGTATCTGCAGCAATTCCCTCTGGGCGCCGAAGTAAGAGAACGGAGAGCGGGCACTGAACGCCCCCATCACCAGGGAGAACGATCCGGCGCCGGAAACGAAGAAGACGATCAGCAGGTCGCCTCCGGTGACCAGGAGCACGAAGGCCGAGACCTGGAGCAGCATCGCCGCTATCCCGAACACGGCCTGGCTGTTGTTCATCACCCGTCTTTCCTTGCCGAACAGTTTGAACAGGTCGTAGTAGGGCTGCAGTATCGGGGGACCGACCCGGTTCTGCATGCGGGCGGTCAGCTTCCGGTCCAATCCCATCAACAACCCGATCGCGAATGGTGAGACGATGAGCAGGAACAGCATCACCAGCACGTCCTCCGTCGTGGTCATCTGAACACCTCCAGGGCGAGCGGCAGGGAGACCAGCGCGACCAGCAGCAGGGCCGCCACCAGGTTGGTGCCCAGGGTCATCCTTTTCTCCATCCTCTCGTCCGCATAGTACAGCCCGCCCAGTTCGAAGACCGGGTCCTCTCCCCCGGCATAGGCCTGGCTGAGGTCCTTCCGGTCCGGTCTCAGGATGAAGCCCAGCCCCAGGAAGATCAGGCCGACGACGATCAGCACCAGGACGATCGGGAACGCCCCCAGCCCGGTGGTCAGGGAGAAGGTCTCCCCACCTATCGGCGCCGTGTAATAAAGGCTGACGAACGGGTCCACCAGGTATTTCGTCACCAGGTTCACCCCGAAGGACAGGACTATCCCGGCCACCAGGAGCACCCCCAGCGTAAGCCGGTAGAGGAACGGGACCTTCTCCCGCCGCATCGTCGGGCGTCCGGTCATAGGCCCCGTGGCGAAGATCCGCCCCAGCCACTTGCCGTAGTAGACCATGGAGGCGGCGAATCCGACGGACAATACGATGCCGATCAGGGGGAACGAGACGTTCGCCTCGGACACGATCCATTTCCCGGCGAACATCCCGAAGGGGGGGAGCAGGATCATGAAGACCCCGATGAAGATGGCCGTGGACACAAAGGGCATCCGGTCGCGCAGGAAGGCCATGTTCTCGATGTCCTCGGAACCGGTCTCGTCCTTCACCACCCCGACGGACATGAACAGCAGTGCCTTGGAGATCGCGTGGAACAGCAGGATGATGATCGCCGCGGTGATCGAAAGCGGCGTGTTCAGGCCGACGCAGACCACGATAAGGCCCAGGTTGCCGATGGTGGAGTAGGCCAGCAACCGTTTGGAATTGCTCTGGGCGATGGCCAGCAAAGAGGTGGCCAGGAAGGAGGCGGCGCCCACGATGCCTATGGTCCAGAGCATGATGTTCTGGTGCAGCAGGTTTGGTGACAGCCGCAGCAGGAAATAGACTCCCAGGTTCACCATGGTGGCGGAATGGAGCAGGGCGGAGACCGGCGTCGGTGCCACCATGGCACCCAGCAGCCATTTCTGGAAGGGTACCTGGGCGGATTTTGTGAAGGCCGCAACCGCCATCAGGGCAAAGGGAAGCAACTGTAGCCCGACGATGCTGTTTCCGACCGGAAGCGAGGAGATCGTCAAGGAACTGAAATAGTAATAGGACAGGATGATCGAGGCGAGCAGGAGCACGCCGCCTCCCAGGGTGATCTCGGCGGCGAGCCGGGCGGACTGCTTCGCCTCATCGGTCTTGGTGTGGCCGATCAGCAGGAAGGAGGTAAGGGTGGTCACCTCCCAGAAGAAGAACAGCCACAGAAGGTCGTTGCAGAAGACGGCGCCGTTCATCGCCCCCACGAAGATGAGCATGACCGCAAAGAAACGGGGCTGGTTCCCGTCGCTCTTCATGTACCGTACCGCGTACAGGATGATGACCGACCCGACCAGCGAGGTGATGAGCATCATGACGATGCTGAGATAGTCGGCGAATATCACCGGGTCCCCGGTCCTGCCTCCGATGGCCGACTCGAAGATGACCATCGGAACGATCTGCAGGAAGGCGAAGGTCACGATCCATCTGCTCCTCTCCCTGACACCCACGTAGACGAAGTAGGCGATGAGCACCAGGTCGAGCGAGAGTATCACCCATTCCATGGGAAAGAGCTCGTCCGCGTTGACCGAGATGGTGGTGATGTGGTTGAACGACAGGTAGACCAGCAGACCGAACGCCAGCACGACCGTGAAGAGGGAGGTCCCGGCCACCAGCATCCAGGGCGAGGTACCGCGTCTTCTGGTCATACACAACAGGCCCCCTAGGGTAGGGACCACGATCAGAAGGAACAGATACAGTGTAGCGACCTGCATGTCAAACGCAACACCATTCCAATACCACCCTTATTATATTTACCTTGAAGAACAAATATGAACATCGGACTGGCCACGGTTCCGGTGCTCCAAAAATGAGGGTCGGTAGTCTAATTAGCGCCTAACGCGTTGGAGGTAACGGTGTTGGTTTGTCAGAATGCATCGTGTGCGGGTCGACCATGAAAAAGAACCAGAAGAAATGCCCCAACTGCGGTGCGTCGCAGGACGAGGATGACGATTACTGAACCCGGAGCGCAGGTCCATCGGGCGAGATGGTGGCACAGCGAGGGCGTTGCGGTCCATTGCACGCTGTGCCCGCGCGGGTGCCGCATACCGAACGGGCACACCGGATTCTGCAACGCCCGGGCCAATGTTTCCGGCCAGTTGATCTCCTTGACCTATGGAAGGGTGTGCGCCACGGCGGTGGACCCGATCGAAAAGAAACCGATCTTTCATTACCGTCCCGGGGCCAGGTTGTATTCGGTGGGAACGTTCGGATGCAACCTTGACTGCGATTTCTGCCAGAATGCCGTCATGGCCCGGGCCCACTATGATGAGATACCCTCCGTTTTCGTGACCCCGGAAGAACTGGTCGGTACCGCCGGGGAAAAGAAGGCGGACGGCATCGGATGGACGTTCAACGACCCGGTGGTCTGGTCCGAATACATCATCGACGTTTCCGGTCTGGCCCATGCCTGCGGGATGTTCAACCTGCTGAACACCAACGGTTACATCGAGCCCCGGGCCAGGGACGAACTGCTTGCGGACATCGACGTGGTCAAGGTGGACATCAAGGGTTTCGAGGAGAGGACCTACAAAGAGCTGAGCGGTGCACAACTCGCCCCCGTGCTGGAGACGTGTATCGCGGTCGTGGAAAGGGGGATACACCTGGAGCTGGCATATCCGGTGATACCCGGGATTACGGACAATTCTACCATGCTGGCAAGGTTCGGGAACTGGGTGCTCGAAGAGCTGGGCCGCGATGTGCCGGTCCACCTCTTCCGGTTCCAACCCGCATACAGGCTCTCCCACGTGGAAGGTCCAGAATTGTCCCGGATGAAGGAGATCCAAGAACGTCTGACCGACCAGGGGGTCAGATTCGTCTACCTGGGCGGGGTCACCGGGGAGGACCAGGACACCCGCTGCCCGCGATGCGGTTCGGTGGTCATCTCCCGCAGGGCGGAGGAATCGGGCGAGAGGATATTCGTCAAGCGAGAGCAGGTGAGCCGATTCTGTCCCACCTATGCTTGCGTCCGGAACTCGCTCACCGATGGATGTTGCCCCAAATGCGGTGAGCCCTTACCGATCCGGCAATGTATTTTGTCTCGCCAGTATTAACTATTGTGAAAAACGACTAGTGGATGGCACATCCATCCATAAGAGCCTCTAATACAATCCATCGGCATCCGATGATAATCTTTCTCATAAGGGAGGATAGTGCATGAGTGAAACACTGGGAAACTTAGTTGATGTTGTGGTCAGGGGTAAGATCAAAGAGGCCAAGCCATTGGCCGAGAAAGCCCTGGCAGAAGGAATAACCGCGAAGGTAATAATCTTCGAAGGACTGAACAAGGCGATGGAGATCGTCGGTCAGAAGTACGAGAAGAAAGAGTACTACCTGCCCCAGGTCCTGTTGTCTGCCCAGACGCTCTACCAGGCACTCGACGTCGCCCTGCCGAAGCTAGACAAGGCCTCCGCTAGTGCCCAAGGGAAGGTCGTCATGGCGGTCGTGGAAGGGGATGTTCACGACATTGGCAAGAACATCGTAAAGGCGATGCTCACCGGTACCGGTCTCACGATCTTCGATCTGGGTAGGGATATCCCAGTCAAGAACATCGTGGACAAGGCCAAGGCCGAGAACGCCAATATCATTGCCACCTCCACCCTCATGACGCCGACCCTGGCCGGAATGAAGGAGATCGAGAGAATGGTCAAGGAAGGCAACCTGAGGCCGAAGATCAAGACCATCATAGGCGGTGGCGCGACCTCCAAGGAGTTCTCCAGTCAGATCGGAAGCGATGGCTGGGCGTACGACGCCAACGAAGCGTTCAAGGTCGTAACAGAACTTCTGAAGTAAAATTCTTCATTATTCCAAACCTCTTCCTTCCTTTTTGATGTTCATCGCCCCTGGGCGAGCGCTTCGTCCAGCTGTTGGGAGGTCGAGGTCCAGATCCTGCGGGCGATAAACCCGCCGACCAGTGCCGAGAGACCGATGAAGAGGTTCGTGCCCGCATCGGTCTCGCCGGAGAATGGATTGCGCAATGACAGGGCGGCGTAGACGACAGCCATGATGCCCATGATCACCAGGAGCAGGGCAAGGTTCTTCACGATCCGGGGAGTGAACCGGGTGGCCGCATCCTTCAGCCCACCGAGCCGGTCCCGGTAGGTGTACAGGAGGATCGAGAGTGCTAACACTCCGAACAGCCATTCATACGCACTCTCCAGCTCCTTGGCGAGCGATTCGACGATGTAGTTGGGGTAGTAGTGCAGGCCGAAATCCCCCAGGAACGGGTAGAACAGGGTCACCGGCAGGTCCCACATCGAGTCCAGGACCAGATGGGAGAGCACCCCGGCCGCCAGGGCCATGAGCAACCAGCTCCCCCTTTTCCACCGGTAGGCGATCCCCAGGGCGAGGATGGCGATGAAGAAGAGGCCGCTGTGCGCGTATATCCTGCCAAAGTCGATCGTGCTGTTGAGGAGGATGTGCCCCAGGGGCTTGTCTATCAGGTCGGGGAGAATGCTGCCCAGCGCCGCCAGGACGATGGCCCTCCGGTCCTTCAGGTACCGGAATAGCAAAAGCCCTATGACAAGGCCGATGAAAAGATGGCACATCAGCAGCATCGACGGTGCAATCCATGGAGTTCTATAAAAGGAGAATCGAATCACTCCATCATACGATGGACTGAACGCCGGTCAAATTCGTCTTTGAAGAATTTGGATGGAATCTTTAATATCGGTATTGGCGGTTCAACAGCTGAAGAGCATGTCCCTAGGCGGGTCGTGTTTTGAAACGGGGCCGTGGTGGGGCTGAGAACGATCAAGAACGGAAAACGCGTCATTGGTATCCTCCTTGGCATGATGGTGTTCGTCGAAGGACTTTTTGCCATCTACATAGCCAAACCCGCTAGCACGAACAGCGTCGGAGGGATCGGGCAATCGACGTTCGGTGCCCTACTGGTCATCATCGGGGCGGTCATGGTGCTCGTCTGGGCCCTGTTCAGGGACAAGAGGATGGAAGGGATGCCGGGCAAGGCGGTCTCCGTCATCATGCTCCTGGTGTCGCTGGCGGCGATCATCGAAGGGATCACCACCGGCTATCTCTCCAGCGACATCATGATAGGTTCCCAGGGCGTCTCAAAGAAGTTCATCGCCCTGGCCGGGGTGCAATTGTTCATCATCGGGATGCTGCAGCTGGGTCTGTGGGTGCGCAGGGACGAAGAACGGCACAACTGGCTGCTCGAATGGGCCGGGTTGATTCTGACCCTCGTCCTTCTCGGCGAGGGCCTGCTGCTGTCCTGCACCTCCGCCGAGATCACCCTCACCGATGTCGGCACCATATCCCGGACCGCCGTCCTGCTGGCGGGTCTGCAGCTGATGCTGCTCTCGGGTGTGTTGCTCGTCATGCAGCTGTTTCGCGAGAAAAGCATCTTCGCGGACCGCCTGGGTGAGAAACGGACGGACGGCGTCCTCTCCATAGTTGCGCTGACGATGGCCGCCGAGGGCCTGGTAATGGCGTATTTCGCTGGATCCGTGACCTTGAGCTACGTGGATTCCAACCCGGACGGGTTCGGAAAAATGGTGGTCTCCTTTGTCGCCGCCCAGCTGTTCGCCATCGGCCTGCTGGTCTTTTCCGTTTGCAGAACGGCAAAGGCAAGGCTGGACCGTCACGGCCTGGTCGAATTCCTGGGTACGGGCGCGGGGATCGTCATCGCCGCCGAGGGCGCATTCGTCCTGGGAATATCGGGAAGGACCAAGGTGACCGGTATCGGCGGGGTCAAGGCGACGACGTTCATGATGGCCGGTCTGGGCCTGATGGTCCTGGGCCTTTTGGTGCTGTTCGTTTGGCATTCAAGAAACCACCCGATCGTCCAGAGGATCGCCGGAAAGGGAAGGGCGGACCTCCTCATCCTGGTCGTGGGCCTGATCATCGGCCTGGGTGGTGTGGCGGTATCGGCATTGTCCGCCAAGGTCACCATCGATGAGATAGGGGGCATCTCGGCGAGGTACATCGAGTTCTCCGGGGTCCAGCTGATATTGCTGGCATCGATCACCGTGCTCACCTGGGGACTGCGCGTGGAAGGGATATCGCCGAGGATGAAGCGGGTATCCTACATGGCCGCCCTCTTCCTGATGCTGCTCATCCCCCCCGCCATCCTCATGTAGGCGTATTGAAGCTCAGAAACCTTATTGACCCTCCTGCCCCTTTTTACCCTCATTCTTGGAGAGTATTCCTCAATGGCTTCAGGCGACTGCAGGACCTTAGGGCTAGGGATCGACACGGGCGGAACTTTCACCGATGCGGCCATCGTCGACATGGAGACCATGGAGATCCTGGCCAAGGCAAAATCGCCCACCACGTACCAGGACCTGTCCATCGGCCTCCTGGGGGCGGTCGACGGAGTGATCGCATCGGGTAAGTTCACCGTGGACGAGATCAAGATCGTGGGCCTGTCCACCACCCTCGCCACCAACTCGATCCTCACCGGCAAGGGTGGTTCGGTCGGTCTCATCTGCATCGGCTGGTCCCCCGACCGGGAATGGGACATGGGCACCAAGATCATCGAGACGGTGGAGGGCGGTCACACCGTGAGGGGACATGAGCACCAGAAGCTGGACTTGGCGGCACTGGACCAGGCGATATCGTCGATGGCGAACAAGGTGGACGCGATCGCCATCTCCGGCATCTTCAGCGTGTACAATCCGGACCACGAGGAACGGGCCCGGAAGGCGATATTGGAGAAGGCGAATATGCTCACCGTCACCGGCCACGACCTGACCGCCGAGCTGGGCATCAGGGAGAGGACGATCACGGCGGTGCTTAACGCCAAGCTGATACCGATCATTGGGGATTTCCTCAGCAGCGTGGAACATTCCATGGAGAAGCGGGGGATAAAGGGCAAGATCATGGTGTACAAGGGGGACGGGTCGCTCATGAACATCGCGGTTGCCCGGGGCAGACCGGTCGACACCATACTGTCCGGTCCGGCCGCCAGCCTGATGGGCGGCAGGCTCCTGTCGAAGCTGGAGAACTGCATCGTGCTGGACATCGGCGGCACCTCCACCGACATCGCGTATCTGGACCGGGGTTTCCCCCGCATCAACCGGGAGGGGGCCTCGGTGGGGAACTGGAGGACCAGGGTGCGGGCCATCGACATATGGACCAGCGGACTGGGAGGGGATTCGGACCTGCAGGTGGACCGTTTCGGGCACCTGGAGATCGGACCGGAAAGGGTAATGCCGCTGGCCCTGGCGTCGAAGCTGAACCCCGCGGTGCTGGACAAGCTCAAGCTGACCCGGCAGACCACCTATTATATGACCTACGAGAGGGACGCCGGAAAGCTGAGCCATGAGGACCGGCTGGTCTACAATTTCCTGAGGGAGAACAAGGTCAGCACGCTGAACGAGGCCAACGCAGGTCTGCCCGAGCTTTGCTACGTCATCGAGAACCTCCGCTCGCTCAAGGCCAAGGGCTTCGTCGTCCAGACCGGGCTCACCCCCACGGACATCCTCCACGTGAAGGGTATCTACACTCCCGGCGACGTCGCCGCGGCCCGCGAAGGGGTGGAGATATTCTCCAATCTGGCCGGCCTGACGGTGGACCAGTTCATGGCGAACTTCATGGATGAGATGGTGACCAGGATCGGCGGCGAAGTGATCAAGAAGATCATCTCGGACGAGGCCGGGGACATCCTGCCCTCCCGGGCGCTGGACTATCTGATCAAGGCCACGCTGGGCGCGGTCGGGTTCAGGACCATGTCCATCCAGGCATCGCTGGACCGGCCGATCGTGGGCATCGGTGCGCCGGCGCACGTGTTCGTGCCGGAGCTGGAGAAGCGGATGAACGTCAAGGTCATCATTCCGCCGAACCACGATGTCGGGAACGCGGTGGGGGCGGTGTGCAGCAAGGTCTCGGAGATGATCGCGGTGCAGGTGTATCCCCGGGACTTCAAGTTCTGGATATTCTCGCCTTTCACCGATCCCCTTGAGTTCCATCACCGGGAGGAGGCGATCGAGAAGGCCAAGGAGATCGCCGGGGAGTACGTCCGGGTCCGGGCGGTGGCGGCGGGGGCCAAGAACGTGGAGATCATGGTCGATGTGGACGAGAGGAGGTTCGCCCCGGGGAGCGCCACGACCACCCCGACCTCGAACTGGACAGAGGTCCGGGCCAGGGCCACGGGGGACCCACTTTAGACCCGGAGAAACATTGAAGTAATATAATCTTGATAATCCGAACGAATATCTTATTAAGATGTTATTGGAGGGAATATAGTGGCTAGCAAAATGACTCCGAGGGAGCGCGTTCTCGCCGCTCTTGATTTGAAGGAAGTTGACAGGCCTCCAGTTGTATGCTTCACGCAGAGCGCAACTGTTGATGTGATGGACGCGGTCAAGATATACTGGCCCGAAGCCCACACCGACGCTCACAAGATGGCTGATCTGGCCATCGGTGTCCCGCATGTGTTGGGACTTGAGTCCGTCAGAATGCCTTACTGCCTAACGGTCGAGGCGGAGATCATGGGTTGTGTCGTGAACCTGGGTGGACAGGACAGGACCCCGATGGTCAAGAAGCACGCGTTCAATGAGGACTCCGAGGTAGTAATCCCGGAGAACATAACCTCACTGGGCAGGATGAAGACCGTCATCGAGGCAGTGAAGATCGCCAAGGCAAAGGTCGGAAAAGAATACCCGATCGTTGTCGGAACCACCGGGCCAGTCACCATCGCGGGACACCTGGTCGGGACCGAGAACCTGCTCCTGTGGATGATCGTCAACCCCGAGGCAGTGCAAAAGTTCGTGGACATAGCGACCAAGATCGAGAAGGCCTACTGCACCGCACTGGCGGCCGCTGGCGCAGACGTCATCGTCATGAGCGACCCGTCGTCCTCGACCGACATGATGTCCGCCGAGCTGTTCGACCAGTACAGCAAGCCGTCCATCAAGGCCTGCTTCGAGGATGTCGGAGAGACCAGGACCGTCCTGCACATCTGCGGCAACACCACCGTCCTGCTGGACCACATGATCGACACGGGCGTCAACGGCCTGTCGATCGAGGAGAAGGTCGAGCCGGAAGAAGCAGTCAGGCTCGTCGGCGGAAGGGCCGCTCTCGTCGGAAACGTCGGAGTGGTCAGGCCGTTGCTGCAGGGAACTGCGGACGAGTGCTACGAGGCGGGCAAGAGATGCAAGGCAGCAGGATTCAACCTGATCGCACCAGGATGCGGTCTGGCTGCGCGCGTCCCGAAGGCCAACATCGAAGCCCTCGTCAAGGCCGTCAAGGAAGAGTAAATTTCTTAGGGGGAGAGATCCCCCGATAACCATATTTTTCTAATTATTTTGATCTGACCAAAAGAATTTATAGAGCTTGGCGCCGGCTGGACTTGATCACTGCGTCCTTCAGGGCCCTGATGTTCTCCTTCGGGGTCTCGTAGGGCAGCTCACAGCCCGGAGCGATCGACGATCCCCGGCATGTCGCCCCACTGGCCGAGGGTCTTCTCGACCTCCGCCGCGATCTCCTCGGGCGTGTGCCGGAACAGCAGCTCCTGGTGGTCGATCCCTGCGAAAAGGCACGTGCGTCCCCGGACCGATTTCATGAGGAGCTCTGGATCGACGTTCTTCAAATGAACGTGCAATGCATCGGGAAGCAGTTCCATCTGCGATTGCCAAAGCGGAATGGATGAATCGTTGTGAATGATCGTCTTCAACCCCTGCCGGTGGAAGGTCTCCATCAGGGAACCGAGGCAGGGCCGGTCGTGGGCCTCGTACACCTCCTTGCTGACCATCTCAGTGCCGCCGGAACTGGAATCTATGAACACCGAACCCACCCCGGTCGAGCATATCGCCTCTCCGTACATCCTCATTGAATCGGTGACCGCGCTCAATGCCTTGTCGATCGGTCCCGGCTCGGTGTACATGGCCATCAGCACCGCCTCTATCCCGAAGATCTCGTACACGGCCAGCATCGGTGCGTTGGTGCAGCCGACCACGGCGACCTCGTTCCCGACCTTTTGCACCATCTTCTCCGCCGCCCGGATCGGGACGGACCAGAACCTGTCCTTGAGGGGTTCGACCGGCGACAGCCTGTCGGCGTCCGCCAGCGGACGGTACTTCAATGGCCTGGGGTAGGAGTCCCTCTCCGGGAACTTCCATTCCATGCCGTGCGCCTGGGCCTCGATCAACAGGTCGCCCCAGCCGGCCATGACGGTGTCGTAGCCGTAAAGCTCGTGGGCACCCAACGCCAGCTTCGCGAATATGTCTGGGTCATGGAAACCATCGTACATCTTGAGCCCGGTGTACTCCAGGATCCACTTGGCCGCCCCCAGGTGCTGATAGAAAACTGGGACGCGGTCCGCCGGTCGAAGTTCCAAGGCTGCGTAGAACCTTTGTTTCGGGCTCATGGGTGAACACAAGGCATACGGCGAATAAAAGTCTATTCCAGTGGCCGCCGATAAATCGCAATCCATCCAGTCATTCTGTGGGATGACATTTTTAGAGATAGTTGATAAATAGACAGTACACAATCCTGCACCGATTCCATGTCATACGGTGTTGCTCTAGACCTAGGAACCAGCGGTTACCGTTCACATCTGGTCGACCTTTCCAAGAATGGAAAGATCGTTTCCACCTCCATCACCATGAGGCACCCTCTGCCAGGGGCCAACATCATGGACCATCTCCATTTCTGGATGGAGAACGGGAGCACGGTCGGGCATAGCATCATCATCGAGACTGTGGACCACCTCATCGAACTGCACGGGGCGAAACCCGAAGAGATCGACAGGGTCGCCGTCTGCGGCAACCCGGCCCAGCTCTCCATGTTCGAGAACATCGAGATCCGCGACCTGGCGTTCGCCGGGCAATCATATCTGGACAGGCTCAACATCAAG
Organism: uncultured Methanomassiliicoccales archaeon; assembly: GCA_963710685.1. Classification (GTDB taxonomy): domain Archaea; phylum Thermoplasmatota; class Thermoplasmata; order Methanomassiliicoccales; family UBA472; genus DASXVU01. Next base: position 84,504 of record CAVQBH010000011.1, read on the forward strand.
GCCCCGGAACGGCGGGCCCACGTCGTCAAGGCGGAAGAGCTCGGGCTCAGGTCCGTGAGACAGACCGCCGATGTCAGGATACCGCCATCCATCCGTCACGAGATCGGCGCCGACGCCCTGGCGATGGTCATCAAGACCAATCTCCTGGAGAAGAAGGAGAGCAGCATGGTCACGGACTACGGCACTAACGCCGAGATGGGCCTGTACCACGATGGGGAGCTTTACACCGGTTCCGCCGCCGCTGGACCGGCAATGGAAGGGCAGTCCATCAAGTTCGGAATGCTGGCGGCCCCGGAGGCTATATCCGATCTGGCCATCGGTCCGGACAGCATGTGGTACAACTACGTGCTAGATGAGCACCTCCACCCGTGCAAGGCGGCATTGGTGGGCCCGCGCAATAACAAGGTCCAGATGATAGAGAACCTGACGGCAAGGGGCATCACCGGCACCGGCGTCGTCGCCTCGGTGGCCCTCGGACTGGAAACTGGCATCATAAAATTGCCCGTGATCGATGCACCGGAACGGTTGATCCATCTGATGAACGGGATCACCTTCTCGGAACACGACCTGAGGGAGGCGGGGAAGGCGATGGGCGCCATCCGGGCCGGGCACAGGACGCTGATCCATGAGGTCGGCCTAGACGACGCCGAAGTGAAGACGATGTACATGGCCGGAGCGTCCGGTACATACGTCGACCCGTTCAAGGCACAGACGGTGGGTCTGATTCCTCGGGTCCTGGAAAGGACCGTACAGGTAGGGAACACCTCGCTCATGATGGCATACGACATCCTAGTCGACGACAACGGCTTGGACCACATGCAGGACGTGGCCAATTCCATTGCCTCCAAGCACATCATGTTCGCCACCAGCAAAGTGTTCGAAGACCATTACGTGAACGAGCTGGCGTACTGGGATGAGGGCATGCCGTTCGAACAGTTCAATTCCAACCTGGTGTCGGCCGGTTACAAGCCAATGCCGGACATCGTCAGGCCAAGGGAAATGTTGCGCATCGTGAGCAGCGACATCCCGGTGATCGGGGACAGGGGCCTTAAGACGTTGGATGACGTCGGAGTCTATCTGATCGGGTCCTTCGAGGGCTGTATCGGGTGCAAGAAATGCGAGACCGAGTGTCCGGAGAGGGCACTGAAGATAATCCCGATGGGCGACAAGAAGTTCAAGGTCAAGATCGCGACTGAGTTCTGCCTTGGGACCGCATGCAAGCACTGTGAAACGGTGTGTCCGAAAAAAGTATACCAGTTCAGCAAACTCTCAGTGGTAAAAAGAGGAGATGACCAGTAAGTGCGCATCACATCTGTCGTTGACAACATGGCGGGCACGTCCTTCAACTACTCCAAGATAGTGAAGCGTCTGGACCGGCCAGACCGTCATTTCCTTTCCGAGCATGGCCTTTCCATCCTGGTCGAGACCGACGAAGGCAAGCGGGTCCTGGTCGACACCGGCGCCTCTGAGATGGTCTTTTCCCACAACCTGAACCAGCTGGGACTGAAGCCGGGCGACATCGACGCCGTGTTCATCTCGCATGGCCATTACGACCACATGGGCGGCCTGGTGTCGTTGATCGACGCCGGGGTGCCGATATACGGAGACCCGAAGCTGTTCTCATCGAAGCGTTTCGCGGTCGCGGTGGACGGGACCAAAAGGGACATCAGCGCACCGAAGGAGCTGATCGAGGCCCTGTCCCGGGCCAAGCTCCACCTGTCCGCCTCGAGCGTGGAGATCGTCCCCGGAGTGAAGACCTCCGGCCAGATCGTTCGGGAATCGAAGTTCGAGCTGCAGGACCGCTTCCTCAAGGAGGACGAACCAGGCTGCCAGACCAACGATGAGGTCTTCGAGGAACAGGCGCTGTTCATCCAGACCAAGAAGGGACTGGTGATCGTCTCCGGCTGCGGTCATCCAGGCATCGTCAATGTGGTCACCCAGGCGAAGAAGCTGTTCGACAAGCGGATCTACATGGTCATCGGCGGATTCCACCTGAGCTCGGCCTCCCAGGACCGCATACTCAAGACCATGGACGGGCTGAAGGCACTCGGCGTGGACCGCATCGCCCCCACGCACTGCACCGGCTTCGAAGCGTTGAAGATGATGTCCGACCGGTTCGTCGGGTTCGACATGCTGCCCTCCGGCAGCGAGATCACGCTCTGAACCCACGCCATTCCCGGAACGCCGGAACGAGCATTTTTTATCCTCGTTTCCACGAACAATCTCCCTCAAGGGCGAGACCGTCCTCAGATGGCACATCGTGGTCGTGGCTGAGACGGCGGCGAACATCGTGGCCGCCAATGACCGGTCCAGGGAGGTGGGGCTGTTCAATATCCCGCCGGCGGTCGCCGATATTGAAATGCTATCATGGATCAATAGCTGCATCACATCGGAAGGAAGTACCTGCGCACCCTGGACGTTATGGACGGGATCTGACCGGTCCCAGAACGAACAATATATCTTCCATTAGATGCTGATTATATCCGGTACCCGAGAGGGGACGTTTCTACCCAACATGAGGTGAGCTGATGGCAGAAAAAAAGACGAAACAGGAAAGTGCGGATCGCGAGGATCCCGGGATCGGGATGGAAATGGCCGGCACGCTTTGGGTCAAGGACCGCTTCGTCAAGGCCCTGGGCATCGACGAAATGATGGAGGAGGTCTTCCAGATGCGTCTCAAGGACCGCAACCGGATCACCGAGGAGCTCATGTCCAGATACCTTCGGGACAATGAGGTCGATATGCAACTGGAGAAAGAATACCGGATAGCGCTGATTGACGAGTACGAACGGAGACAGCTGCCGTATCTTTGAAGGACCGGCTCGATGGGCTTATAGGGGGGCATGGCTTCCACGGAACGATCAATAATGACCTGGGCATCTGACCTTTTCGAGCTCTCCGAGGGCCTGGAATTCCTCGAGCAATCCTACGAGCAAATGCTTGACGACCGGTTCACCGAGGAGGTCAGGCTCATCGATGCCACCGAGGGTCGGATGCTCATCGATGAGAACGAGTGGCCCCTGTCGTTAGCGGTCAAGACCCCCAAGGGCTGGAGGGCGACCAGTTTCCTGCTGCGCAAGCCCAGGGTGGAGATCGTGGAACGATACGAGACGCTCGGCGGGGAGATATTGCAGACGGATAAGGCGGAATTCGCCGCGGCGATGCGCGAGCATTTCTCCGAAAGACTGCTGCAGCAGGTTCGGCCGGCGATCGAGGATTTCTCACCCGAACGGTGCACCGCCGTGCAGGAGTTGATCATGGAGGCATGGGGAGAGAGGATCGGCAAAGGCTGCCTGGACGTGGCCTGCGGCTCCGGTCTCGGTTCCGCCGCCCTGAGGCAGCTGGGTCTGGTCCCGATCTCCTTCGACAACGACCCCGGACTGCTGGCTTTGGGAATGAGGACCGGTCGGCTCATGCCGGAAGGAACGATGTGCATCGACGCGACGAGGGCGAGCATTCTTGTTCCGCCGGCCCCTCTCGGCCTGGTCCTCATGGCCGGGACCCTGAACAATTTCAACGAACACGTGTGGAAGGCTATCGTCTGGGAGACGCTCAAATTGACCGCCGAGACCCTGATCTCCGTGGAGACCCAGCAAGAGGCGGAACGAGTAAAGGGTTGGGCTGTCGCCAAGAATCGCGAGGTGAGGTTGTTCGAGAACAACCGCGACGCGTTCTATGACCGTTGGGTGTGTTCGATCTCCTGACCGCATCGATCCGCTCGTTCCTTCTGTTGCCTGGTAAGGATCGGGGTGGAATCGGGAGCGGATCCATTCCAGGTCCGGGGAAAGACCAGATGACCTCAAAGCCGGGAGGGACATTGCGGCTTTTTTCGAACACCGTCAATAATTTATATGCATCATGTCAATTTGTGAAACATTGTAACATCAATCGTTCTGAAAATGTTCGGTTTTTGCAAATTGAGGGTGGGGAAATGGACGAGATAGACCTGAAGATCCTAAAGATGCTGAAGCAAGATTCGAGAGTGAGCCTCGGAAAGATAGGAGAGAAATTGGGCATATCCAAGGCGACGGTCTCGCGCCGCATCTCCAAGATGGAGGATGAAGACCTGATATCCGGATACACCCTAATCACCAACTCCACCAAGCTTGGCCTGATGCGTGCCATCATCGGCGTCGAAGTGGTCGGTTCTTCGCTGACCGAGGTCATCGAGGAGCTGAAGAAGTTCGACGAGATACAGAACATCTTCAAGGTCTTCGGCGACCACAGCCTGATCTGCGAGGTGTATACCAAGAGCGTTGATTCCCTCTACGACCTGATACAGAGCCGCATCCTCAAGGTGGCGAGCATCCAGAACGTCGAGGTCGATATTCTGATCGAGAAGATATCGCTGAACCCGGACGCTGAGTTGGACATGCTCAGCAAGGCCTCCTCGATCATCTGAAGTGGTGCATTTTTCGGCCTGCATAACCGTTATAATCGGCGAGTGCATCCACCGTTCATGAGCCGCAATGTGAAGGGGGCCGCCATCGGTCCGGAGGGCTATCGCACCGAGGATCCGAACAAGACCCTGGCCCGCATCGAACCTCTCACGAAGAAGGCCGGGATCAGCCGGATCGCGGACATCACAGGGCTGGACCGGATCGGCATCCCGGTGTTCTCCACCATCCGTCCGTCGGCCGAGACCGGCTCCATATCCATCTACAACGGAAAGGGCCTCACCCCGACCCAGGCCAGGATATCCGCCATCATGGAAGGGATGGAGAGGTACAGCGCGGAAGTGCACGGAGACGTGCTGGTCCGGGAAGGCATGGAGGACATGCTCGGCGGCAGAAACGCCGTCGATCCGCGGGACCTGATCCTGCCCATCTACACCAGGATGCGCCTGAAGGAGATGCCTATCGCCTGGATCGAGGGGAAGGACATCGCCAACCACCGGACCATCATGGTTCCGGCGAGTGCGGTCTTCCATCCGTACAGTTCGACGGCGGACCTGTCCCTGTTCCGTTCCAACACCAACGGGCTGGCGTCCGGAAACTCGCTCCGGGAGGCGACGTTGCACGGTTTGTGCGAGGTCATCGAGCGGGACGCCTGGTCCCTGTCGGAGGTGAAAAGAAAGGTCATCTCCGATATCTCCATCGATGAGGAGAAAGGACCATTGAAGGACACCCTCGACCGGTTCACCTCCAAAGGGGTCGAGGTTCACCTGAAGGATCTCACCAGCGACATCGGCATGCCGGTCATAGCGGCCGCGGCGGACGATGTCCAGCTGCAGGACGCGGGACTGCTCACGCTCGGGATCGGGGCGCATCCCTCACCCAAGGTGGCGGCGTTGAAGGCGTTGACCGAGGTGGCCCAGAGCAGGCTGACCCAGATCCACGGGGCCAGAGAGGATGCGGTCATGGCCGACGGAAACCGGAAGCTGGGCTACGAAAGGGTGAAACGCATGAACCAGCTATGGTTTGGGAAAGCAGTTTCGAACAAGAGCATTGAGGAGATGGAGAGCATCGACAAAGGAGACGTCGAGACGAACATCTCCGAAACCATCGGCCGGATCAAGGAGGTCGGACTGAGGTCGGTCATCACCGTGGACCTGACCCGGAAGGAGCTCGGCATCCCGGTCGTCAGGGTGGTCGTCCCTGGTCTGGAGGTATTCTCCATAGACTCGGACCGGGTCGGCAGGCGTCTTGTTGAGGCGGAAAGGAGCGTCCGGGGATGAAGCCCGTCGTTTTCCTCGGGATGAGCATCTCGATGGCCGAGGCGAGAAAGATACTGGATGCTGAATACCGTCCACCGATCAAGAGGGGTGATCTGCCCCTGCTCGATGAGAACGTCCGCTACGTAGGGATCATCGATGGGGTGTTCATGAACGACTGTTCGGTCGGTCACCGGGAGATCATCGCCCTGCTGAAGAGGGGTGTGACCGTGGTCGGAGGGGGAAGCATGGGTGCGTTGAGGGCATCGGAGCTCGGGGACATGGGCATGATCGGGGTGGGTAGAATCTACGAGATGTACCTGAACGGGGAGATCGAGGGGGACGACGAGGTGGCCCTGGTCTTCAATCCGGAAACGAACGATCCCCTGTCCGCCCCGCTGGTGAACATCCGGGCGACCCTGGCACTGGCGGTCGAAGAAGGGATACTGGAGGCGGACACCTCAAGTCTGGTGCTGGAAAAGGTACGGGCGGAATTCTTTCCCAGAAGGTCACTGGCCGCGACCGTCGCCCTGGCGAAGGGGATCCTGGACCCCGTCACTTTCAAGGAATTCGCCGATTTCGTAGAAAAATCATCGGTAGACCTTAAAAGAAGGGACGCCGTCGCGGTGTTGCGGGAAATCGAAAAGATCATGAAAAATGAAAATCGCGAAAATCACGAAAAGTCGAAAAATCACGAAAATCGAAACCTTTGTTAACACCCCAAAATTTATAAAATTCAACCCCGTTAAAGTTTTGAGTTATGCCATCTGGATAGTGTTTTTTAGTTTCCTGCTGTCTGGGTTGGATGGATTATCCATCCATCATCAAGCTTAAATCATGTTGTTTGATACTATACCCTCGCAAGGGGAGCCGATTTTCACTGGATTGATGCAAATCTCTTGTGAAAATTGAGTTATAAAAAAGGAGGTAAAACATGGCAAAGTACAAGGACAAGGTGGACTTGTATGACGACAGGGGCAAAGTTATCGAAAAGCAAGTGCCCCTGGAGGCAATAAGTCCTCTATACAACCCAGCCATAAAGCGAACCGTTTCTCTGGCTAAGAGAACAATCGCGGTCGACCTAGGCGCTATTGAGAAAGGTCTCAAGACGGCCCATGTCGGCGGTGGAGTTCTCCGTGGACGAGAAATGAACCTCGCTATTGTGGCAAACGCAGAGAAGATCGCAAAGAAGACCAAGGAGATCCTGAAGACTACCAAGGATGATGACACAGAGGTCAGAACCTTGATGGACGGGAAGAAGATGATCATCATCGTCCCGGAGACCAGGTTAGACGCTGGTGTAGAGTACACCACCGGTTTCACCGCGGCCGCCGCAGCAGTGACGCAGGTCATCCTAGACGAGTTCGACGTTGACATGTTCCAGGCGAGCATGGTCAAGGCAGCCGTTTGGGGAAGGTACCCACAGACCATCAACTTCCAGAACTCCAATCTGAAGTCAATTCTGGATGTCCCGCAGCTGAACGAGGGTGCAGGATACGCCCTCAGGAACATCATGGCCAACCACATTGTTGCCCTATCCGGCAAGAGTGCCATGAACGCCGCAGCACTGTCCTCGATATTCGAGCATGCAGCCGCATTCGAGATGGGCGACGCAATCGGCCCGTTCGAAAGGCAGCACCTGCTCGGTCTCGCATACCAGGGACTGAACGCGAACAACATTGTCTACTCGATCACCAAGGAGAACGGAAAGACCGGCACGGTCGGTACCGTCGTTGAGTCCCTAGTGGGACGCGCGATCGAGGATAAGGTCATAAAGGTCAAGGAAAAGTTGCCGTCGGGATTCAAGGTATACACCACCAATGACTTCCCGCTGTGGAATGCATATGCAGCCGCTGGAATGCTCGCCGCAATAATGGTCAACATTGGTGCAGCAAGGGCTTCCCAGGGTATCCCGTCAACCATCCTATACTACAACGACCTGCTTGAGCACGAGACCAGCCTGCCCGGTGTGGACTATGGCCGATCGATGGGTACGTCCGTCGGTATGTCATTCTTCTCGCACTCGATCTATGGTGGCGGCGGCCCCGGCCTGTTCCATGGTAACCACGTAGTTACCAGGCACTCGAAGGGATTCGTCAACCCAGTGATCGCAGCCGGTTGCTGTCTTGATGCTGGAACACAGATGTTCTCTCCGGAACACACCTCTTCACTGGTGAAGGATGTATTCGGTGACATACCTGAGTTCAAGACACCGTTGAAAGTGGTCGGCAAGGAGGCCAAGAAAATTAAGGACCTGGTGGCCTGAAAATGAGTTCTGCTTCCGCTTCGGAGCAAGTTCCGTTACCGGAGATTCTGATCTTCCCGGCCAGGCTTCTAAAGGCTGAGACCACCGAGAAGATCCTCAACCGGATCTACTCGATAGCGAACGTCAGACATGTCACCGTGAGCGGAGAGAATCTTCCAGAAGTCTTGAACGCCGGTCCTGGTAAGGGACAGCCGGTCAACCATCCCGAACGACAGACGATAACTGTCAAAGGCGACAAGGTTGAGCTAAGGTTGCTCGTTGGCAGGATATTCGTCGAGATCAATGACATCGACAACGTTCCCAAGGCGATGGAGGAGATCGAAGAGGTTTGCAAGGAATTGCTTCCCTTTGGATTCAATCTCGAAGTGGGGCGGTACTCAAAATTCAGACCAACAGTCACCGACTACAAGAAGAACAGGTGATTCACATGGCAAAGTACGAAAGACAATTCTATCCAGGTATGACTGTGCCGGCGAAGAACAGGCGCAGGTTCATCGACCCGAGCAAGAAGCTCGAAAAGCTCCGCGATGTCGCAATGGATGACGTCGTGAAGATCATGGGCCACAGGGCACCGGGAGAAGACTACAGGTCTATCCACCCGCCACTGGACGAGGGCACAGAGCCCGACTGCTCAATAAGACAGATCGTAACGCCGATCGAGGGTGCGAAGAAGGGAGACAGGATCAGGTACATACAGTTCACCGACTCCGTCTATTTCGCCCCGGCCATCCCATACATCAGAGCCAACATGTACATGTCCAGGCTCCGTGGGATCGATACCGGTACCCTGTCCGGCAGACAGATCATCGAAATGAGAGAGCGGGACCTCGAAAAGGTAGCAAAAGAGTACATCGACAATGAGACCTTCGACCCGGCCAGGACTGGTATCCGAGGCGCAACGGTGCACGGACACGCATGCAGGCTGGACGAGAACGGGCTCATGTTCGACGCGTGGCAGAGATACAGGTTCAACGCCAAGACCGGAATGGTCGAGTACGTCAAGGACCAGGTCGCTATCCCGTTGGACAAGCCGATCGCCGTCGGAAAGCCGATGGACGAGAAGTGGCTCAAGGCCCACACCACGATGTTCCGTGCGGACGACGTGGACATGAGGGCTGACCCAGAGGTCATGGCCCAGAACCTGAGGATCCACACACTGAGGACCCTGTGCGGCTACAAGCCGTTCGACGTAAAGGGGGAGTAAACAATGGCAAAGGAAAAGGAAAAGCTGTTCATGGCCGCCATGAAGAAGAAGTTCAAAGAGGACCCAACGGACGTCCACACGAACTACTACTCCTTCGGCGGCTGGAAGCAGTCCAAGAGGAAGAGGGAATGGGTCGAGCAGGCGAACAAGATCGCCAAAGAGCGCGGCATCCCGATGATGAATCCAGACATCGGTGTCCCGCTCGGACAGCGTGTCTTGATGCCCTACCAGCTCTCCCACACCGACATCTACGCTGAGGCCGATGACCTGCACTTCGTCAACAACGCCGCTATGCAGCAGGCGTGGGACGATATCAGGAGGACCGTAATTTCCGGTCTGGACACCGCCCACAACGTCATCGAGAAGAGACTGCAGAAGGAAGTTACCCCGGAGACCATCAACCACTACCTGGAGACCGTCAACCATGCGATGCCTGGCGGAGCGGTCGTTCAGGAGCACATGGCTGAGTGCAGCCCCGCCCTAACCGCGGACTGCTACGTGAAGGTCTTCAGCGGCGACGACGAGCTCATCGACGAGATCGACAAGCCGTACCGGATCGACATCAACAAGGAATTCCCGGCAGACCAGGCCAAACAGCTGAAGGAAGCCGTCGGAAAGTCCCTGTGGCAGGTCATCCGTTGCCCGACCATCGTTGGAAGGGTATGCGACGGTGGTACGATGTCCAGATGGTCCGCGATGCAGATCTCGATGTCCTTCATCAGCAGCTACAAGCTGGCTGCCGGTGAGGCTGCGATCGCAGACTTCGCGTACGCCGCGAAGCACGCGTCGGTCGTAGAGATGGGTACCATGATGCCAGCAAGGAGGGCCCGTGGCCCGAACGAACCGGGCGGAATTCCGTTCGGATTCCTGGCTGACATGTGCCAGTCCCTGAGGAAATACCCGGACGACCCGTGCAGGCAGGCTCTCGAAGTCGTCGCACTCGGTGCGGTCATCTTCGATCAGATCTACCTCGGATCGTACATGTCCGGCGGTGTTGGTTTCACCCAGTATGCAACCGCAGCCTACACCGACAACATCCTCGAGGACTACACCTATTGGGCAGCGGACCTGATCAAGACCAAGTACGGCGGACTCACCAAGAGCAAGCCGACCATGGAACTGATCAACAAGCTCGGAACCGAGATCAACTCCTACGCACTAGAGCAGTACGAGAGGTACCCAGCAGCAATGGAAACCCACTTCGGTGGATCGCAGAGAGCGACCGTTGCCGCCGCAGCCACTGGTATCGGTGTCGCAATGGCCACCGCCAACGCGAACGCCGGTGTCAACGCCTGGTATCTGTCCATGCTCCAGCACCGGGAGAGGCTCGGAAGGCTCGGATTCTACGGTTACGACCTGCAGGATATGTGCGGCGCGTCCAACTCGCTGTCGTACAGGTCCGACGAGGGTCTCCCGCACGAACTCCGTGGCCCGAACTACCCCAACTACGCCATGAACGTCGGTCACCTGCCAGGTTACGCCGGAATCGCCGCCGCCCCGCACGCTGCGAGGGGAGACGCTTTCGCCTGTAACCCGCTGATCAAGATCGCGTTCGCAGACAAGAACCTCCCGTTCGACTTCGCCAACATAACGAAGGAGCTCGGCCGCGGCGCACTGCGCGAGTTCATGCCTGCCGGCGAGAGGTCGACCATCATACCCCCGATGTGATCCTGAATGAATATCGGAGACTACGCCAGGTACAAGAACACCGGGACCGTCGGAAAGGTCTTGGAGGTCAAGCAAGAGGCGGGAGTAGAGTGGATTCTGCTCGACACCTTCAACCTCTACTACGACTCCACGACCCTCGAGCCGGGCTCGGAGGTCGAGTACAAGACGTCCTCCGTAAAAGAAAGGACAACCGGGCTGACGGTGGAAGACATCGAGGCCATGAAGGAAGAGATCTCCAAGGTTGAGCGGTATGGTTCGATCACCGCCTCCGGCGGCGGTTGAACTTCCTTCAATCAAACCCTTTACCTTCATTTTTTCTTATCTTCCGTCCATTCCTCTGTTCCGCTCATGACTTTCTCGAATGCCAACGGTATCGAAAAGAAGAATCTGGTTCGGATTAGAACAATCTCCAGGCCGAAGGAAACTTGCTAGTTCTGAACTTCTGCGGCGATCGCCAATACTCCGCCGACGATCACGACCATGCCCCCTGCCCCTCCGCCCACCGCACCGGCCATGATGAGAATGATCGGCCAGATCATTCCTCCGATCTTGTTTCAGCCGACCAGTGCCACTACGCCGCAGGCGATGGTGACCAGACCGCCGAAGATGTTTTCCCCGGAGACGAACACCGCTCCGAACAATGACATGATAAAAACGTAAAGGCCAATGACGATCATCAGCATCCCGCCTGTGAATATCACAAACGAGGAGATGCCTCGAGATCGAAACCTCTACCATATTTCCCGGCCGACGATATCACGACCTCTCTTCATCAACCTTTTCGGATTAATTACGACTATCATTTCTTGTTCTTCTCGAACCAGGCCGTCGCATCTGGCATGGTCCATCCTTTGTCCTTGGCGAACAGATAGCTCAGGACGTGAGTGCCAACGGTGCATTTCTTCTCGTCGTAGTGGCCTTTCTTGCAGCCGACGATGGCCTTTATTCCCTTTCCCTCATCGAGGGTGATGGTCCGGAACGAGGCCTTGTCGTAATCCTCCGTGCTCTCGTGACCGCTCCTAATGTAATCCTTCGTTTCTTCCCAGGGCATTTCACCACCGACCGAAAAGTGCCGCCCGCGATACATCAAACTAGCCCGCTACGGCAGCGGAAACGAAGAACCGTTGGAAAGGGCCGGAGGGCCGCCTTCGCCGGGTCCCGGCCGAAGGCAAAAAGAACTCTCCAGGGAGATCAGTCGTCGCTGTTGAACCCGACGAGGATCGAGGCTAGCTTCGGGTCGTCCTCCAGGTTGTAGTTGGTCTTGATGACGATGTCGCTGGGAGGCGACGGGCTGCACGACACGACTCCGGTGACCCCTTCGATCGTCGTCAGTTCGGGGAACGACACCGGCGGCATCATCCAATGCTCCTTGGACTTCTGCTTCTTATCCGTGAAGACCACGAAATCCTGGCACAGGAACAGGACATTGTCCATCTCTTTGTACTTGTTGTGCTCGCCAGGCAGCACCTCGGTGCCGAGGATCTCCCCTTCCTCGTCGAGCATGTAGACCGTAGGTTCCGGTGGCGGCCGGAACGTGACGTCCTTGATGATGCAGATGACGTGGTCCCGTTTCATCGTCTCTTCAAGCCCCACATTGAAGACCTTGGTCCCCATCTGGGACTTGACCCCCCTTTCGGTCTCGAGGATTTCTACCACATCCTCCTTGTTCAGAGGAAAGATTATCCTGATGCCCTTCATCCCTTTAATGATCTCAAGAGCCTCGTCAATCGCTGCCATCGGGGGCGGGAATGTCTTCTCGAATAATATATCCTTTCCATGACTGGTCGAAGGTGAATATATATGCCAGTATCGGCGTTACAGGATTTCATGAGTCTGGAGCTCATTTCGAAGCAGGAGCCAGAGGTCATCGCTGCGCTTTATCGGCTCAAGGGAGTGGTCTTCAAGGAAGGCGCCTTGAGCGTGAAGGACAAGGAACTGATTGCGGTGGCAGTGACCGCCCTGCTCAAATGCGACGAATGCCTGGTGCTCCACGCCAAGAAAGCCGTGGAGGCGGGCGCCACCAAGGACGAGCTCCGGGAGTCGCTCCTGGTGGCCATGTACCTCGCCGGTCCCAGCACCGTCATCTGGACGGACAAGATCGACGAGATCATCGGGTGAATGGTTTAGCCTTCGAAGGACACAGTCACGCTTCTTTTCAATCCCAACCCGGTCACTACCTCGCCCGCTTTGATCATGGCCATCGGCACCGGGCATGCGGCGTGTTTCAGGTGAATTCCGGCATGATGATAGATCGGGTTGTCACAGAACGGCATCTTTATGACATCGAACATTCCGAAGAGAGGCATTTTGGCCGCCATTTCCTTAGCATAGGGGCACTGGGTCTCTATCACGTACGTCAGTTGCCGGTCCTCGTCCATGGTGACACTGATTCTGCTTTTGAATTGGCATACTCCCGGATCGAGGGCCACGACCGTGACCGGACCCTTTGTCTTTGGGACTTCGTCCATGCCCTCACGAATACCTGTAGGAAATAGAAATGCCTTTGGCATCCAGCCCGGGAAAGGTGGAAGGATGAACAGTGATGATCAGAAGTTGTTCTTCCGGGTCTTGTTGAGCAGCTCGAAGACCGCACCCTTGCCGACGTCGAGGGTCCCGATGACCGCGATCGCCTCCTTCTTGCGCATGATGGGGACCACGACCACAGGCAGTCCGCGGAACGGTCCGGTGGTGGCGGTCTTCCTGATTATGGTGTTGCGCTTGAGCGATTCTTCGAGCAGCGGTCCGGTGAAATTCGTGTCCACCACCTCTCCCTCGTCGCACCTGACCCCGAAATGGTTCTTGCTCCTCATGGTGACCGGCAGCCGGCCCAGGAGCTCGTGTATGGCCAGGGTGAGGCACTTGAGCTCGTCCGCCTCGGTGTCCTGGGACAGGAGGTTGGTGCCCTCGTTCCAGCATCTGCGAGATTGGTTACTCAATGCCAACGCCGATGTGACCGCCCCCTTCTCGGCCGCCTCGTAGGAGAATGCCGATCCGATTATGACCACGTCGCCGTCCTCGATCTTGAACTTGGTGCGCAGCGGCGCCACCGCCTCCTGGTCGGGGAAGTCCTCATCTCCCGGGAACACTATCTTTCCTTCCTTGACGATCAAGGTGGTCGCCCCTACCGCCCCAGCCCTGACGGCCTCGTCGCGTTGCTCGCAACCCATCTTGATACGGTGTGCCATGCCCTTGACCAGGACCGCGCAGTTGTGCTTGCCCAGGGTGAGGTCGGACATGTCCACGCAAGCCACCTCGACCCCGGAGGTCTCCAGCTTCCTGCGTCCCCGTTCGGTTATCACCGTGCCCATCCTGGTGTTTTCCACAGAGCCCTCCCGCACCATTTTGTCCAGGATGGTCCTGATGCTCCCCTCTCCGATCTGGAGCTCATCGGCCAAGGCCTTTCTTCCTATGGGGCCTTGACTGTCAATGACCTGGTAGGACTTCCAAATGTGGAAAAGGCTGAATTTCGGTGTCGGGCCCCCGGCAAAATAGGAGTTGAATGCCAATGACATTATGGATGGATATATAATCCATCCTTTTAAACCTATTTTTTGAGGCCCTACCAGCATATTAATGTTCAACCAAACGGCGGATGCATTGAGGTCTTATTAAGCCCGTTATTGAGAACAATAAGTTAAATTAGAACGGTCCCCGATGAGAAGCCCGCTTAATTCTTGTTGCCGATAGTTAACAAACTTAACGATAATTGACCATCTGGAGCAAGTATATTAAGCCTGTTTAATCATTCGGGAGGGATTATGTCCGAGAACAATGAGGTTTTCGTCAAAGTGGACAATATCAGTAAGGAATTCAACGGCACCACGGTACTGAGGGACATCAGTACCACCATCCATGTCGGTGAGGTCCTGGGGCTGATAGGAAGGAGTGGCTCCGGCAAGTCCGTCCTGATCCACGCCCTGAGGGGATCGGAGGAATACCGACCGACCTCTGGAAAGATCATCTACCGTGTCAACCATTGCGAGAAGTGCAACCGTGTCGACCTCCCCGCTCCGGGAAAGCCATGCACCAGGTGCGGAGAGGTCACGCACATCGAGGATGTGGACTTCTGGGGCCTGGACGAAAGGGACCCCCTGAGGATGGCGGTGAAGGAACGGATCGCGATCATGCTCCAGCGGTCGTTCGCGCTCTTTGGCGATATGTCGGTCATTGAGAACATATTCGAGGCTTTCCCAGCCAATTTCGATGAGAAGCGCAAGATCGCCCGGTCGATCGAGCTGCTGCAGATGGTCAACATGACCCATCGCACCACGCACATCGCCCGGGACCTGTCAGGGGGTGAGAAGCAGAGGTGCGTGCTGGCACGGCAGCTGGCGCGGGAGCCCATCCTGTTCCTGGCGGATGAGCCGACCGGCACGCTCGATCCGCAGACGGCGGAGATCGTGCACAAGGCCCTTTCCCAGGCGGTCAAGTGCACCGGCATGACAATGGTCGTCACCTCGCACTGGCCCAAGGCCATCGCCCAGCTCTCCGACAAGGCGATGTGGCTGGAGTCGGGAGAGATGATGAAGAGGGGCCTCCCTGATGAGGTGGTCAAAGAGTTCGAGAGAGGGTTCGAGAGGCACCACGAAATAGCCGTCCCAGTGGGTCAGCCGATCATCAAGTGCACCGATGCCAAGAAATACTACTATTCGATCGTCCGCGGCGTGGTCAAGGCGGTGGACGGCGTTACGTTCGACGTCAAGGAAAAGGAGATATTCGGGCTGGTGGGGCTGAGCGGAGCGGGAAAGACCACCATGTCCAAAATGATATCCGGCCTGTCGCCGGCCACTGGCGGGTCGGTCGAGGTCCGCATCGGGGACGATTGGATCAACATGTCGGAGATGGGTGAGTTCGGACGAGGCCGGGCGACGCCGTACATCGGAATGCTGCACCAGGAGTACAGCCTTTACCCATTCAACACCATTCTCCAGAACCTGACCGTCTGCATCGGCATGAAGATGCCCGCCGAGCTGGCCAAGATGAAGGCCATCCAGGTCCTGAGCGGGGTGGGATTCCTGCCCAGGGACATCGACCGCATCCTCTACGCTTTCCCAGAGACCCTATCCGTTGGGGAGAAACAGAGGGTGGCGATGGCAAAGGTGCTCATCGCCGAGCCTAGGTTCGTGATCCTGGACGAGCCCACCGGGACCATGGACCCGATAACCAAGGTGTCCGTGGCAGAGTCCATCCTCCACGCCCGGAGGGAGCTGGGGGAGACCTTCATGATCGTCAGCCACGACATGGATTTCGTGATCGACTGCTGTGACCGGGTCGCGCTCATGAAAGGCGGCAAGCTCATCGCGCTCGGCGATCCGAAGGAGGTGGTGGCGGACCTCACCGAGGCCGATCTGGTGGGAGATCCGGGACCGGAGACCTGCGGGGTCGACCCGTGAGAGAGAGCATCGGTCGGAAGACCCGTTTCGTCGAATGCCGGGAGTCCCGCGGTCTGGGCGTAGGTGGTAGCCTGGCCCAAAAGGCCACCATATCGGAGAGCGGCAGGCAGGTGGTGGCCGTGGCCATGGGCCCGGGCAAGCGCCACATCACCAAACCGGTGTGCGAGATCACCTACGAGCTAAGGGAGGAAGGCATCGACACCAGCGTCATCGTGATCAACGCCGGGTCGGGCGTCCCGTCGGACGCGCCGGACGTCTCCACCGGTTCCATCTTCGGCCTGGACGATATCGAGATCAAGAGGATGCAGCAGTTCCAGATCGCCCTGATCCATCTGGGGAACGTCAAGGCCCACATCATCTACAAGGCACGGCTCATCCTCCGGAACGTGGACATGCCCGCGGTCGTGGTCTGCCAGGCGCCGGTCGATTTCGAGGATTTCGCCCGCATCGGGGTGAAGACCCGCTTCGTGATGCCCAAGCCGGAGAACATCGGGACCAAGGGGGAGATCGTGGAGATCGTGACCGGGGTCATCCGTGGCTCGACCATCTCCCAATCCAAACTGGACGAGATCGTGTCTAAGATCAAGAAGCACCTTTGACCTCATTCCCGCAGGTTGAAGCCGATGATGTGGGTCCAGTGCTTCGTTTCCACAAATCCTCGCTTCAGCCTGATCCAGTCGTCCGCCATCGTGGATATGCTGCCAGACGTCACGTCCATCACTTCCTTGATGGCGTCCAGGAAATGGAACTCCAGCTCGGGCAGGACGAAGTAAGGCTCGCCCACCATCGGACGGTCGCCGTAGATGATGAAATCGGGCGCGATATGGCACACGTCCGTCCGGTCCCTGAACTCCTCCTGGCGCTCCGGGGTCAGGTATTCGCCGATGACCTCTTTGTTCTGGCCCTCGATGTAGACGATGTTGAATTGGTCTCCGATCAGAGGTATGGACGACCCGATCACGATCACCGCGACCACCTGTCTGCTCATCGTCGCCCAGACACCGCGGTTGACGAACGGCATCAGGCCGCCGCAGGCGCCATGGGACTCGGCCTCCCTCTCGATGGACTCCAGATGCGTCCGGTCCTGGGCGTCCAACATCCATACATCCATTACGCCGGGGATGGCGCGGAGCGTTTCCTCCACGTGCTTCAGGACAGCCTCTTTTTCCATGCATAGGGGAAGCGGTTCGCGCGGTATAAAACAATTACAGGATTGCCCTGGTTCAGGTTCATCATGCCTCGGGTTCAACGGTCCGCCGTCGGGTCCTAGAGCCGGGACATGATGGCCGATCGACCCTACCTTCCCCGATGGCGGCTTTCGTGGTTCGGGCTGATGTCATATCGGTCAGAATGTGCCGACGATGGGTAGCCTATCCCTCCACCGGAAAGTCATGATCATAGCATGGGGGCATCGGGAACCAGGATTCAATGGTCGTTGTTCGTCCAGAAGCTATCATCCGAACGGTGTTCACTGGTTGTCTGGTAACAAACATTATTAACGGTCTGAAGCATCACTTGGGGGACCAGATGAGAATTCTTGTAAATGGCAGGTCGGTAGAGGCACCGGAGGGTGCGGCGGTGGGCGATGTGATCGTGGGAGAGCCTTACACGCCTGGCACCATGGTAGCGGTCATCCGTCCGATGGACAAGGTCAGGAAGGGGACCGACGAGTTCAAGTTCACCACCACCAGGGGCGCTTTCGTCCTCAAACTGAACGAGTCCGAGGAGGCCAAGATCTGGAGGGAGGCCTATGCCCTGACGGTCGGCAAGTCGGTGCGCTGGGCCACGTCCAAGGTCATCGCGGTCGGCTCTTTCCCGACGAAGTTGACCTCGGTCAGGGGCAAGGCCAAGTACTCCCGCTACGAGGCATTCCTGTCCCTGGGCGGTTTCGATTCCAACACCACATACGTGATGTTCGCCAGGGCGGACCACGAGGGAGAGTACGGATTGGCCGGGGGGGTGATCGGCCATGTCACCAAGGGACGGCATGTCCTCACCGCGCTGAAGGAGGCGGACAAGGTGCTCGAGGTGACCCCGGTCGTCTTCGAGATGAGCTCCACGGACGCTTTCGCCACCGCCGACCTGACCACCAAGCTGGAGGACGGGATGAGCATCGAGAGCTACGTCCGGATCAAACTGGACCCGCGTTCCCCGCTCAGCTGCGAACACTTCCTGGTGACGGCGACGTCCGGTACCCTGAAACTTACCGAGCGCACCGCCGCTTACACTGCCTGCTCGGCCAACATGGACGTTTCGCTCCTCGCCGAGGCGAACGACATCAGGCTTCCGGACATGGTCACCGTCAGGCACACCGGCGGAGGCACCGGACGGGTGTACGTGTACAAGCTCCGGAGGCAGGTCAACCCCAGTCATAACACCGTCGGCATGGCCGTGGCCGGGGATCAGCTGATCCATCTGGCTCCGGACCATTCCGAGGTCACCATCATCACGGAGCCGGTCCGCGTCATGGCCATCGGCAAGACCCAGGCCGACGCCGAGGCGTTCCTGGGCTCCCTCGGTCTGAAGCAGAAGAGGACCGGCGACGGGGCCGACGACAGCATCGTGGTGGAGCAGGAGCCGGAGCTCACCATGGACGCGGTCATCTCGCCCGAGGTCGAGACCTTCGGCGTCCGGCCCGACCAGATCCGGGACGTAGCGTTCGCCGAAGACGCCGCCCCGATAACCTCCCACTATATCCGCAAGATGACTGGAATGGACCACAAGCCCATCGGCACCATGAAGGTCCATTTCACGTTCGAAGGGATGCCATTGGTGACGTTCGAGGGCAACGCCTCGGTGGCGTTGAGCCTGGTCCCGGAGAACCCGTTCGCCACCGAGAAGGGAGTGGCCCGGGGGGAGATCGGGGTGACCAACATGGCCCGGCCGAACCGCGGACTGATCGGCATACGCCTGGAGCCGAGCAACGAGTTCGGCCCCACCGGGGAAGAGGACCTGGGGACCAACATGTCCGGTGTCGTCCTGTCGGACCTGGACTCCCTGGTGTCGGGGCTCAAGGACGGGGACATCGTGTACCTTCGCCAGGTACCGAAACCCGCGGCCTTGAAGGTCAAGAAGGCCAGGGCCAAGCCGGCAACTTCGGAAGGCCACAAGAAACCAGTAGCCAGGAAGAAGGTGAAGAAGGATGCCACAGAACAATGAGACCAGGTACATCGTCATAGCACCGAGCTCATCCATCACTCCAGATCAGATCACCCGTTTCATCCACACGATGGCGGTCGATGTCCAGATCAAGGAGACCTGTTTCGGGGTCATCGTCCAGGGCGAGCCGGCCGTGGTCCATCATGTGCTTACCGAGGTCCGCAAACTGGACCCCAACCGACTGTTCTCTAAGGTGAGGGGCTACCCCATCGGTGACGGCCGGAGATGCCGGGCAGAGCACGGCTCCAGGCCGGGATTCACCCAGCTGGAGAAGGAGTGGAAGGACCTGCCGATGATCGAAGCTGGTCTGACCTGCGCGGACGCCAACGGCAAGGTGTGCGAGGTCCCGAAGCGGAAGAAGATCCCGGTCTTGGAATTCAAGAAGATTTGCGACGAGGTGTGTCAACAATGAAGGTTTTCATAGTCCCCCCCAACAGCCTGATACTTTTCGACCTGGTGGAACGGTTCGGGCATCAGCCGCTCAGCATCATGGGGGCGTTGTCGGAGAAGGTCACCTCGAAGGAGATCGAGTCGCCGCCACTGAACGTCACGGTCGACGACGTCAAGAAAGGGCTCAAGTACGCCGGCATCGAGGTCCCATCCGGTATACGCGGACGTCTGGCGGTGTACGGACCGCTGATCGACGAGGCCGAGGCGGCGATATTCATGGAGGACGCGCCCTACATGTTCGGCTGTGTCGGGTGCGCCCGCACCAACGAGATGGTCAAGCTCCTGGTCCGCAAGCGGAAGATCCCCCTCCTGGAGCTGGACTATCCGGCCACCGATGAGGAAGCGAAGGTCGTGGTCAAGAAAGTGAAGGAGTTCCTGGGGGCATTGAAGAAATGATCAAGATCGCACAACTGTCCTGCGGGACCGAGTATTCCGGTGTACAATCCGAGATCGAACGCGCGGCCGGGGCCGTGGGTGGTAAGATGGTCTATCCGGACGTCGACCTGGACGACATCAAGACGGCCATCGAGAAGTTCGGTTTCAACCCGGTCTCCCCGCAATTGAAGTTGATGATCGCCAGGGCGGTGAACGTGGCCGAAGGGCACTATGACGCGGATGCGGTGTTCATCGCCTCCTGCTTCCGATGCGCCGAGGCAGCGCTGGTGCGCACGGAGCTGAGGAAGTACATACAGGAGCACACCCGGCTGCCGGTCGTCACTTACTCCTTCACCGAGCGGACGAAGTCCGCCCAGATGCTCACCAGGATGGAGGCGCTGGTCACCATCGTGGAGCGCAAGGAGCTGCTGGCCCGGGAAAGGCAGGTCGGTCTTACCGCCGGGATCGATTCCGGATCGTCCACCACCAAGGCCATGATCATGCGGGACAACGAGATCATCGGCAAGTTCTGGCTGCCCACCAACGACGTGTACGCCTCGGCCGAGACGGCCCTGGCGAACGCCCTCGCCGAAGCGGGCGTGAAACGTGAGCAGCTGGAGGCCATCGGCACCACCGGCTATGGCCGGTTCACGCTGGGCAAGAAGTTCAACGCCAAGCTGGTGCAGGAGGAGCTCACCGTCAATTCCAAGGGCGCGGTCTGGCTGGCCGACCGTCAGAAGGGGGAGGCCACCATCATCGACATCGGCGGTATGGACAACAAGGCGATCACCGTCCGGGACGGCATTCCGGACAACTTCACCATGGGCGGCATCTGCGCCGGCGCGTCCGGCCGTTTCCTGGAGATGGTGGCCAAGCGCCTCCACGTGGAGATAACCGAACTGGGCACGATGGCGGACAAGGGCGACTACCGGAAGGTCCCTATGAACTCGTACTGCTCCGTCTTCGGCATCCAGGACCTGGTAACGTCCTTGGCCGGCGGAGCGAGCATGGAGGACGTGGCCTCCGCCGCCTGTCATTCGGTGGCGGAGCAGATATTCGAGCAGCAGCTGCAGGAGATCGAGGTACGCTACCCGGTCATCCAGGTCGGCGGAACCTCGCTGATCAGCGGCATGGTCCGGGCGATGGAGGACACCCTCGGGCAGAGGCCCATCGTGCCTCCGCACTCCCAGTACATCGGGGCCGCCGGGGCGGCATTGCTGTCGTCAGGATTCCTAGAGGGACGTTGAGATGGAAATAATCGTCGAAGGGCCGGAGAGCTTTGCCGACGACAGCTACACGCAGCTGCTGGAGCGGACTTTGGTCGACATGGGCATCACCACTTCCATCGACAAGGTGAAGCTCATCATCCGGCCGGCGGAGCCGCTCTTCATCGTCTCCATCCGCACCCGGAAGGCCGGAGGCTCCAGGCTGGTCTCCGAGATCTCCACCATCGAGGAGAAGGAGGGCGGCACCTTCATCTCCATCAACGACGAGAACTACGCCCCGCGGCTGATCTCTTTGCTGTGGAGGACGTTCGGCCGGGAGAGGGTGGAGCAGATCACCAGATTGGAGATACTGGCCAAGGGGACAACCGCCAAGGAGATCGAAACGCTCCGGCTGGACCCCGAGGAGGAGCTGAAGAAGAAACTTCTGGACGCGGTGTGGAGGCTCCTGCCGGAAGGGTTCAAGGTGAGGCACGAGGTGGCGTCCGAGACGGCCATGACCATCACCGCCACGGAAAGGACGCTTACCCCGGAGCAGATCGCGTTGGGCCTGGCCACCCAGAAGGAGATGGAGGCGGACTGATGTACAAGGTGTTGCTGTTCGACGGCGGCGTCTACCGCATCAACGAGCTGTACGAGCTGATCGAGGACATCGGCGGTTTCGTCATCCAGAAGACCACCATCCAGGTGATGATAACGGTGACCATGGCGATCCCGGAGGAGGACCAGCCGATCATCGAGGCGAAATCGCGGGAGCTGGGGGCCAAGCTGGTGGACGTCCCGCTGGCCGGCACCGAGATCGTGGTGATCGGTCCCACGCTGGGCAGGCACCACATGCCGCACCCGATATGCGACATCGCCGAGCAGCTGCGCCGTTACGGGGCGATCACCGTGGTCATGGGCCTGGCCCGGGGCAAGGGCCGGGCCACCGCGCAGATCTCCGCGGACGAGAAGGCCATCATCGACGAGTATGACGCGGCGGTGTTCGTGCTGGGCAACTTCAAGGACTGCATCATCAACGACAAGGTCCGGCTCTTCCAGGACATAGCCGTCCCGGTCACCGTGGTGTGCGGTCCGGACATTCCCGAGCTGCCCAACTGCGAAGCGCTCGTCTCCGGGGTCGGCCGCAAGGTGGAGAGGATGCGGAGGGCGGAGGAGATCGAGAAGCTGGAGGAGGTCTCGACCGCGGTCGACGGGACCATCGCCAAGCGGCGCAAGGAGATCGACGAGGACCCCTTGTTCGTCCACCCGTCCGAGATAAAGGAGCGCCTGGAGGCCATCGAGGCGGTCCGGGAGTCGCTCCGGCCGGCGCCGATAGTGCTCCATCTGGACGGTCTCAGGGTCAAGGTGCCGTTCGAGGAGTTCGGCAAGCAGATCGCCGAGCTGGAGGTGTACGGCCGCAAGCTGGGGGACATCTCCCGCATCACCGGTTCGAGGATGAAGGGCAGCACCCTCATCCGCATCATGACCGAATGTGAAGTGAAGGCCCAGGACTCGCTCATGCGATGATCGTTCCCGGTGAGAATACCGTTTATAAAGTCATAGCCGAATACACTTCTAGGATCGGCGGACGGTCAGATCGTTTCTGGCCCGATCGATATGAGGAGGAATTACCGATTTCTGGGACACCAGATGGGGAACGCGGGACCTACGTCCTATTGGTCAGCCTGGACCGGGACGTGCTGATCGAGGTCGGTAGATTGGGCATCATCCATTTCTCGGCCGGGACCTATGCCTATTGCGGGTCCGCGATGGCCGGATACCGGGGCCGGGTGGGCCGGCACTTCTCCAGCAGCAAGAAGTTGCACTGGCACATCGACTATCTGCTGGAGGAGGCGAAGCCGGTGGCGGCGTTGCTGGTGCCCGGAGGGGAGGGCATGGAATGTGCCCTGGGCCGGATACTGTCCGCCATGGACGGCTCGGAACCGGTCAAGCGGTTCGGTTCCTCCGACTGCACATGCGTTTCGCACCTCTACCGGATACAGGAGTCATCCATTCCTTTCTTGGCCGAGAAGATCAGGGCATTCACGCTCGCAGAGCGCCCCCCTCGAGAAAATGATTAATATTCATGATACCCCTATCAATCACGGTACTGGTATGGTGAATGATCGTGGTAGACCCTAAGGCGGAAAAAATCGAGCACAAGATCAAGGAACTCAACGCCATCAGGGGTGAGTACAGGGCCGAGGTCGACGAGGCGGAGGCCCAATACAAGAAACGCAAGATAACGAAAGAGGAGTTTGAGCGGGTCAGATCGAAGTGCAACGAGAAGATGGACCACATCAATGACAAGGTCAAGGAGTGCCACGACGAACTGCGCGCACTGCGTGACAAGAAATGATCGCGGGCCCCACCGGTCCCATCGGATGGACCGGAGAGGATTATCCTATCGTGCAAAACAACGAAACATCGAATTCCTAGACCTCGTCGCTGATATGCTGGACACACCCCGTCCCGGCCGCCAGGAAGAAGCCTAAGGTTCTTATACTCACAAATGCTAAATCATTAATGCCCGGAGGCGGAATACGGTTCCGGACAGGAAGAGTTCAAGCGGCATCGCAGCCACTTGCTCGATCCTGATCCCTTTCATGGCTGAGACCATGGGCCGTCATAGAAAGGTTACGGGTATTACCCGTTTCCAACGTGCTCCTGCCCCATGCAGGATGATCCCGTTCAGGCCGATCGGGAGTCCGGCAGGCAGAAAGAGAGCACGGCCGCCTGAGGGGACGGTCATTTTGTGGAATGACCTCCGCAGGTCGCCGGAATCCGGTCCGTAACGAAAACTCCGGGCACCAATTATCGGATTGTTTCGTTTCATGAAGGAACGTGTTCCATCGACCGCCCTCGATCCTGTGTACGGCCGTTTCGTACCCTAATTTTACAATTGGATTCTGGACACAGAAGAATAGAAATAGTCCGCAGGGACTAGTAATACCTAGGCCCGGGGGCGGAATGCATCTGGGGAAAACAGGAAAGGTGCCATGCATCGTTTGTGGACGATGCCCTAGGAAACTGTCCCTGTTCCGGCAAAAGCCGGGTCCGTGTGATCGGTCGAGGCCTGCAGGCAGCGATCGGTGCATGGATTCGCCAATAAAGAAAAGGACTCATCCCATAGGGGAGTTTCCTTGTCCGGCGATACAGAGCGTCTTGGGTTCGATCGAGCTCATCTGCAGATTTAACTCGACCTAACCGGGAGATGAAGTACCCAGCGGCCCCGAAAACCCCGGGCCACCTTATTTCCTCGTTTTGGGGGGAAAAGACAAGTGGAAAAACCTCTTAACACACCTATACTTTTTGGCTAGCCATTGACCAGCCATTGCACTAGATAGATTTTTAATAGTTGATATGCTACGGGGTTACAATCTCGTTTATATTATCTTCGAGGGTTTCGAATATGGAAGCCGCTGAGCACATACCCAAGAACCTCCAGGCAGCCGTAGCCAAATTGGAGGATGCCATAGGAAAGGCGAACGTTAAGACCAGCAAGATGGAGAGGTTGCTTTACAGCCATGACCTTGCCCCGTTGCCGAACCTGGCTCAACTCGGTTTCAAGAACATACCGGACATCGTGGTCCGTCCGTCATCGACCGATGACCTGCAGAAGATCGTCAAGATCGCCGCCGAGGAAGGCATTCCGATCACCCCCAGAGGTTCATCCACCTGGGGATTGGGCGGGTCCACGCCGGTCTTTGCCGGAATTCTCATCGATTTCACCGGGGCCATGAACAAGATCCTCAAGATCGACGAGGCCAACCTCGAGGTCACCGCCCAGGCCGGCTGCACCTGGAAGCAGGTCTACGAGGCCTGTCTGGAGAAGGGAATGCTGCTCGGATCATACCCCAGCAGCTACCCTAGCGCCACCATCGCCGGATGGTCCTCGACCGGAGGCATCGGCGTCGGCACCTACAAGTACGGTGGCGCCGCCGACAACATCCGCGACATGGAGGTCGTGATGCCGGACGGGACCATCGTAAACACCGGTTTCAAGGGCGTCCTGGACAACATGACCGGCTACAACCTGACCCGCCTGGTGTGCGGGGCCGAGGGAACTCTGGCGGTCATATCGAACATCACCTTCAAATTGACCCCGGCGCCGGAATTATTCCGGCCCCTGACCTACTTCTTCAACGACCTGCCGTCGATCGGGGCGCCGCTGCACGAGATCGCCCACAAGCGGGTCGTGCCGCTGCACATAAGCTTCTCCGACGGCAACCACTTCGAGCTGCTCCGGAAGGCGGGCAAGCACGTCACCGAGATCGCCACCGCCCTGAACATCGTCCTCGAGGGCGACAAGGAGACGGTCGCGCACGAGGAAGCGGTCATCGACGCGGTCGTGGCCAAGTTCGGCGGACGGAAGGCCGACGACGCCACCGCGGCCCACGAATGGGCCGAGAACTGCTATGAGTTCCGCTGCCGGGAGATCGGTCTCGGATGCATCCCCGGCGAGGTGGTCCTGCCGGTGAAGGATTTCGCCGAGTACGCCAACCGCCTGTACAAGCTCATGCACGACATGAAGATGACCGGAGCGGTCATCGGGATCATGGCCGATCGCAACACGGTCATGTTCATGCCATACTATCTGTTCAACCCGGACGACCTGGTGCAGATGACCGCCTTCTCCTTCAACAAGAAGTGCGGGGACATCGCCATGGAGTACGGCGGCCGCCCGCTCGGGTTCGGTGCCTTCTTCGCCTCGAACCTGGACGCCATCCGTGGCACCGGCGCGAAGTACATCCGGTCCATCAAGAAGACCATCGACCCGAACGACATCATGAACCCGGGCAAGCTGACCGGAACGACCCTGCGCTACGGCATCAAGATCTCGCCCATCATCTTCGAGCAGGCCATGAACGCCATGGCCATCGCCAAGGTGATGTTGCCCCGGGACACCCAGGTCGACGACAAGGCGGCAGCATACGCCAACGAGCGCATGCTCAAGGAAAGGGCCGAGAAAGAGCACCAGCACCCGAAGCACTAAACCCCTTCCGCTTAACGCGGGCCTAGGCCCGCATCCTTTGATTTTTCAATTCAGACGATAACCAAGGGGTCAGGCTGTTCCATCGAAGGTCCGCAAAACGGACGGTCCGAAAAATAGAGGGAAAAGGTTTGGATCACTTCGTGGCGTACTTGTCCGGGCTCGCGTCGAACTTCTTCTTGCATCCCGGTGCACAGAAGTAGTAGGTCTTTCCCTTGTAGTCCGATTTCCACTTGGCGGTCTTCTCATCCACCTGCATCTTGCATATCACGTCTTCAGCCATTCTTCTTCATCTCCTCTTGTCTGTTCCTCTTTATCTCAGGGGTGTACCCCTTCAGCAGCGCGGCGTTCGAAACGACGGACACCGATGACATGGCCATCGCCCCGGCGGCGATGATCGGGCTCAGCAGCCATCCGGTGAAAGGGAATAGCAGCCCGGCCGCGATGGGGATGCCGGCGACGTTGTAGCCGAACGCCCAGAACAGGTTCTGGCGTATCTTCTTCATCGTCTGCCTGCTCAGTTGGATCGTCGCCACCACATCCTTCAGGTCATCCTTGATCAGCACCACGTCGCCGGTCTCCATGGCCACGTCCGTGCCCGATCCGATGGCCACCCCCACGTCCGCCTGGGCCAGGGCAGGCGCGTCGTTCACCCCGTCCCCCACCATCATCACGATCTTTCCTTCCGCCTGGAGCTTGGTGACCTCCTTGGCCTTGTCCTCCGGGAGCACCTCCGCCAGCACGTTGGTGATCCCCAGCTGCTCCCCTATCGCCCTGGCGGTCCGGGCGTTGTCCCCGGTGATCATGTACACTTCGATCCTCATCTTCCTGAGGGCTTCGACCGCCTCCTTGGCCGAGTCCTTGACCACGTCGGCGACGGCGATCACCCCGACCGCCCTTCCCTGGCACGCCACCATGACCGCGGTCCTTCCACGGGCTTCGAAGTCGACCACCGTGGCTTCGACGTTGTGCACCTCGATGGAATGCGACGCCATGAGCTTGCGGCTGCCCACCAGCACCTCTCTTCCTTCGACCACGGCCCGGATGCCCATTCCGGGCACGTTCTCGAACGCCTCCGCGTCCGGCAGCTCTCCGTTCCCCTTTGCCCTGCGGACCAGGGCCTCCGCCAGCGGATGTTCGGAACCCTTCTCCGCGATACCGGCCAGTCTGACCATCTCCTCCTCGGGGATGTCGAACGAGGCCACATCGGTCACCTGCGGCTCGCCCTTGGTGAGGGTCCCGGTCTTGTCGAAGACCACGGCGGTGGTGCGTCCGGCGGTCTCCAGCGATTCGCTGCTCTTGATCAGGATGCCGTTCTCCGCCCCCTTTCCGGTGCCCACCATGATCGCCGTCGGGGTCGCCAGTCCGAGCGCGCACGGGCATGCGATGACCATCACCGAAATGAACACGGTGAGGGAGAATATGAACTGCGGCTGGGTCACTCCGAACAGGCCGTAGCCGATGAAGAACCAGAACAGGAACGTGAGGATGGCGATCGAGATGACCGCCGGCACGAACACCCCCGCCACCCGGTCGGCCAGCCTCTGGATCGGTGCCTTCGAGGCCTGGGCGTTCTCCACCAGGCGCACGATCTGGGCCAGCGCGGTGTCCTTGCCCACCCGGGTGGCCCGGACCTTGAGCAGACCGTTCTTGTTGATGGTCCCTCCGATGACCTCGGAGTTCTCCGACTTCGACACCGGCATGCTCTCGCCGGTCAGCAGCGATTCGTCGACCGAGGAAGTGCCCTCCACGACCACCCCATCGGTGGGGATCTTATCCCCCGGGCGCACCACCATCAGGTCGCTGACGTCGAGCTCGTCGGCCTGCACCTGGACCTCCACCCCGTCCCGGATGATCACGGCGGTCTTGGCCTGCAGGTCGATCAGACGTCGTATCGCCTCGGAGGTCCTGCTCTTCGCCTTGGCCTCCAGATATTTGCCGAACAGGATCAGCGCGATGATCATCGTCGACGTGTCGAAGTAGACGCTGGGGTTGATGAACGAGGAAGGGAAGAAGGTGACCGCGACGCTGTAGAAGTACGCCGCTGATGTGCCCACCGCGATGAGCGTGTCCATGTTCGCCCGCCTGTTCCGGAGCGCCTTGTAGGTTCCGGAATAGAACTGGTATCCGATGACGAACTGGACCGGGGTGGCGACGATGAACAGGATCAGGTTGCCCCAGTCCATGAGGAACTGGACCTGGCCCAGGGAGGTGAACTGCATCAGCAGCATGAACACCATGATCGGCACCGCCAGGGACAGCGCCGAGATGAGCAGCACCTTCTGCCTATTCAGTTCCCTGGCCCGGACCTCCTTCTCCTGGTCGGAATCCTTAGACTCCAGCACCTCGTATCCGGCGTCCGTGATGGCCTTCTTCATCTGCGGGACCCGCACCCTCTGGGGGTCGTAGCGGACGGTGAGCTTCTCGGTGGCCAGGTTAACCACGGCGCTCAGTACCCCGTCGAGCTCCTGGACCGCCTCCTCCACGGTCGACGAGCAGGAGGCACAGCTCATGCCTCCGATGGACAGTGTGACCTCGTTGATGATGACATCGTAGCCTGCCTCCACCACCGCCTTCCTCATCACCTCGATGTTGACCCTGGACGGATCATACGTTACCGTGGCCTTCTCGGTGGCCAGGTTCACGTCGGCCTTATCGATGCCATCCAGGCTGGACAGGCTTTCGGAGATGGTCTGGGCGCAGCTGGCGCAGGTCATTCCGGTGAGTCCGAAGGAGGCGGTCCTCTTGCCTTTGGTCGGGCCGGGGGCGGGGCTCCCATTGTCATTTCCGCTCATCCGTTAACGGCATATAGCCCGACCTTCAAGTATATGCCGATATACGATTGGCATGTTTGACGCATGGGAACCGGACAAACGTCAAAACAGTGACTTATTTTTTAAAGCGTTCCATTTCGAACGGAAGATTGTCGCACAGGAAATCTTATAAATTTAATGAAGCAATTCGGGCGGTATGAATTTGGATGTAACTGATATCAAGATCCTCAAGGTTCTTCAATCAAACGGACGCCTGTCTTTCAGGCAAATCGCGGAAAAGGTCAAGGTCAGCGTTCCGACCGTGAGCAGCAAGATCAACAGCATGGAGAGCATGGGGGTCATCAAGGGATATCAGGCCGAGCTGGATTCGGAAAAGCTGGGCGGCATCAGCGTCGTCCTCGACATCAAGACCAGACCGGCGGACATCCGGAAGGTCTCGGACCGGTTCGCCGGAGACGAGCACGTGCGCAAAGCCTACATCCTGAGCAACAGCCGGATCCTGATCGTCGTCACGTTCACCCAGCAGCACCTGATCAACGAGTTCGTGATGACCCTGTCGGACATCCCTGAGATCGTCGAGTACGAGCTCACCAACATCATCACCGTCGTGAAGGAGAACCAGAGGGCGGTCATCAACCCCGAGGTCAACGTGGTCCTTAACTGCGCTTACTGCAACAAGGAGATCCGGGACGATGCCTTCAAGGTGAAGGAAGGGGACAGGGAGTATTACGTCTGCTGCTCGGTGTGCCAGAAGAACCTGGAGCAGAAGATCGAGATCCTGAAGTCCAAGGTCTGATCAGAGCGACGCCATCACTTCTATCTCTATCGTCGCCCCGAGGGGGAGACGGGCCACCCCAACGGTGGTCCGGGCGGGGAACGGTTCACTGAAGCAGTCAGCATAGATCCCGTTGACCTCCTTGAAAAGGCCCAGGTCGGTCATGAAGATGGTCACCTTGACCACCTTGCTCATCGAGGAGCCGGCCGCCGCGAGCAATGACCGTATGTTCTCCAGGCTTTGCCTGGCCTCGTCCACCGTTCCGGTGGTCACCAGTTTGCCGGTCGACGGGTCGATGCCGAGCTGTCCGGAACAGAAAACCATTTCGTCAATGATGATGGCCTGCGAATAGGGTCCCACCGGCATCGGCGCTTTCTCCGTCCTAACGTTTCTCATGAAATGACGTAGCACCGCAGGGCAAATCAATTTTCCTGTCCGTCAGAGGACAGTTCCGGGTCAATAGATCTGGCAGGCATGAAACATCCAGGATGATCGTGACATCACCGAATCGCTCCCAGGTGGACCGGTCCGAGGCGCCTGACAGCACTCCGACAAAACCAGAACCGGCCGACCGGGCACATTCCAGGTCCATCGCATGATCTCCCAAGAGAAGGCACTCCTCTTTGGCCAAGCACAATTTTCCGGCGGCCCTCTCAAGGGAGATGGGGTTCGGCTTCGCTTCTTCATCCGGATAGTCATCCCGGCAGACGGCAATGGCAAAATAGTGCGCCAGTCCGGCCGCTTTCAGGGCCGCCTCCGTGTAGTGTCTCGAGCCTCTGGTCAAAACGGCCATTGAATAACCTTCGTCCCTCAGGCAATCGATGGCCTCGTTCGTTCCGGGCACCGGCCGGGTCTGCTCCACCCTGAGCATCTCGATACCTGTTCATGATAGGCTAGTATCATGGAATAACGATCTCGACGCCTCCGACGATCCCTTTTCAGCAAGGTATTGATAGCATACCTGCAGGTTATTGGCAATGCTCTTCTTCTCGTCCAGCATCGAATCTGGAATCCCGGCTATGCGCATCCTTTCGAATGTCAGTTTTCTCATCTGATGGAAATCGATCGTACTGTGAATCAGGGTGCCATCGAGGTCGAAGATGAGGCCTTTTATGCGGCATGGTTCGTTTCCAGGCGTGAGCTATTCCTCAGTCCTGCTTATCGAACTTTGAATATTAAGATGATAGTTATAATGCATCATCGTCTCGATAGAATATATTAATGAAATCAATGACAATAATAACATTCTGGCCAGTATTTTTTCATTTTATGATATATAATGTTAACTGTAGCATGCTCCAAGACCCTTTTAATATCCACAAATTCACCTACTCCATATCAGTCCTTGGGTGTTAACAATGAGAATTAAATCCACAGTAAATTACAGCAATGTTAGGAACCGTGTAAAGATCAGGAACATGCCACTCCCAGGTGTGGGTCCAGCCATGCCACTCCCGGGGTCGGACCAACGATGCCACTCCCAGGCGTGGGCCCTACCATGCCACTTCCCAGGGGTCGGACCAGTCAAGATGCCACTCCCAGGTGTAGGCCCTACCATGCCAGGGTCGGCCAACGATGCCACTCCCAGGCGTGGGTCCAGTACCATGCCACTCCCAGGTGTCGGACCACACGATGCCACTCCCTGGTGTGGGCCCATACCATGCCACTTCCCGGGGTCGGACCAACGATGCCACTCCCAGGTGTAGGCCCTACCAGCCACTTCCCGGGGTCGGACCAACGATGCCACTCCCTGGTATGGGCCCATACATGCCACTCCCGGGGTCGGACCAACGATGCCTCTCCCAGGTGTAGGCCCAGCTGTGCAGAATTGGTGACGGCCTAAAACAAACGGCGTGATCTTCGATGGAGGGATTTCGGAAAATCCTTCCTTCATCTTTTCTTAATCTTGGATCAGATTGAGGTGTTTAGAAAAGTTCTGTCTATTGGACCTCGCACATCATTTCGATGCTGGTCCTGGCATCCTTCATGAGTTTGTCATGGCCTATGCTCTCTGCCACCCGATAAGACTCCTGAAGTAGCAGCAGGCCTTGTTCCACCTCATCGTTCTCTATGTATGCCTGAGCGATCTGGTATAACCATTCGCTGTGCCTGACCGGCATGTTGATCGTTCTGATTATGTCAATGCTTTCCTTGAACTCGACCTTAGCCCATTCCCATTCCTTCTTCTTGGAGTAGAGGTAGCCTCTGTAAAGATGAAGGGTCGAGAGCATCAGGAGGTCATTGAGCTTTTTGAAGATCGTGGTCGCGGAGTCGATCATTTCCTCGCCCCTCAGGAGGTCTCCCTCCTCAATGCAGATGGCTGCCGAGTTCGCCAGGGCAAAGCCCAATGAGTGGAGGTCGCCGGCCATACGGGCCAGGGAGATGGCCTTTTCTTGATACTCGTAGGCCTCTTCGTACTTCTCCACCTGCCTGAGGTCGTTGCCGAGGCTGGTGCTCACTTTGGAAAGCATGTTTATGTCGCCGGAATGCTCCAGGATGCGAAGCACTTCCTTTTTCATAGGGATGGATTTCGCGAATTGGTGTTGGCCGTCGAGAGTCATCGAGAGACCATACATCGACCTGCCGAGGCAGGCATCGTCGCCGATCATCTTCGAGAGCTCCATGGACTTCGAGTAGTGGGCCGAGGCCTCGTCCCATTTGCCCCGTCTCATCCAAACCGCGCCCAGCTCATTATAGACATCCGCCAAGGTCTGTTTCTCTTCGGTCTTCTTTGCCAGTTCCAGGGCGATCTCCAGGTATTTCTCCGAATCGTCCATTTTGGATCTTCTGAGGTTTATCCGCCCGATCCTCCAATTCAATTCGGCCATCAATCGGATATCGGTGATGGGGGAGGCCATGGTGATGATGTCGGAGAATCTTCCGATGGCGGCGTCCCAATCTCCGGATATCTCCATGATCTCGCCCTGCAGGATCAGCAATCTCCATCCGGTCCCTGTGCTCGATGTTCGTCGCGCTGGAAAGCAGGAGCTTCAACAACGGGTTGAACTGGACCGCATACCCTCTGTTGATGATGTTCCGCCCGTTGCCCGCTGCTATGTCGATCGCAATAGGGTAGTCCTTGGCCATCAGGCAGTGGTAGAGCGCTTCCACCGAGGAAGGGGCCGACACGTCCTGTAGATAGAACCGGGCGGCGGCCTTGTGATAGATGTTGCGCTGGCGGGGGGTCAGCCGGTTGTAGACGAACTCCCGCATCAGGTCGTGCATCCCGATCATACGGCCGACCGACTCGTGCAGTATGGACTTGGAGATCAGAGAGTCGACGGTGTCGTAGGAGATCGTGTAGTCCGCCGATTCCAGCTCGACGCTCATGCCTCGGCTCTCGTTCTGGATCTCCTCCTCCATGCTGAAAAAGGCATCGATCATAACCGGGTAACGGAAGATGGCGGCGATTCCCATTATCCTCTTCTCCGAGACCTCCAGGCGGGAGAAGACCTCCTGTTCGATGAACATGCGGATGTTCTTTCCCAGTGCCAGTTTGGGATCCTCGATGAGCTCGAGGAACAGCGGATGACCGTTTGTGATGGTGTAAAGGGATTCCAGGTCCGTCTCCGGGAGGGAACGGGTGCGCATCATGCTGAAGCTGCTGCGGCGGTCCAGGCCGTCCATCTGCAATTCGAAGACGTGTCCCCGGAACACCGCCCCCCGGTCGTAGAAGGACTGCATCTCCCGGGCAGATCCTATCATCCAGGTGCCCGGTATCCCCTCGATCGAGGTCAGTATGGCCCCGAGCAGGTCCTTCACCCCCTTGTCCGCCTTGTGTATGTCGTCGAAGATCATGAGGGTGTTAGATCCCCTCATCTCCGTCTCGATGATGTGGCAGACCTCGCCGAGGACCGGGATGTCGGTCTGGGAAAGATAGTGCTCCAGGTTCTTCTTGCCTATCTGGGAGAGGAATTCCGAAAGGGGCTTCAGCACTCCCTTGAAGTCCACCCATTCATGGACCTTGAACCAAAAGACGTTGATCCTGTCGCGGATGTCCTGGGTGAATTTGGCCAGGAGGGTGGTCTTGCCGATGCCGGGTATCCCGTAGATCATCACCGCCTTGAGGGACTGGGAACCGATGAGCTCGTGCAGTTTCTCCAGTTCGGGCTCCCGGCCGAAGAAAGAGCGTATGGCGGGCTTCTTGTCCGAATAGTCCACGAACCTTCGTTCCTCTTTGACCTTGCCCTCGTGAAAGGAAGCGCAGTCGAAAACCCCTCTGGACACCCCCATAGCCAGTTCCAGCAGCGAGTACCGGTTCGGCAGGTACATGCCGATCCTCCCCACCTCGTCCGGGTGGGTTTCGCCGTTAAGGTCGATCACATTGACGGTGGTGAACTCGATCGAGGCCTTCAGCTTCTTGCCTTCCTCGAAGCCTTTGGGCGCCAGGAAATAGACCAGCCGAACCGATGGAAGACCCTTGACGTGCTTGGTCTGGATGTCGACCAGTCCTTCATCGGACATGACCGTCATGATCTTGGCCACGTTGTTGCGGCCCACTTCTATGGAAGAAGCGATCCCGTCCTGTGTGACAACCTTAGGGGCATCGGTGTCCTGACAATACTTGTGCTGAGCAAGCAGGTGCAAAATCACCCTTTCCCTGACGGTTAACAAGGACTTTCGGGAGCCTCGATTCACAGTCATCAATCATTATGGTACAATAATAGTTTCCCCTGAGAAAATCACTGTGTGTTAGGGAAAAGAGCACGGATCAAGAAATGAGCATGCTCAAATCGGCTTTAAATATCCTCAATGCGGAACGGTAGTTAGGAAAAGGAGAGTGCACAATTGGCAGTCAATCACGAAAACTCACGCATATCACTGCTCGTTGAAGGATACCCGAGATCAGGGTTCAAGGTCTTCTCGAGCCTGTCGAAGGCGAACGAGAACAGCATCTGCATCACCCGGCTTCATCCCGATTACGTGGCAGAGAAGTTCAACGTCAGAGGAAGGAAATGCTACTGGCTCAGTGGCTGCAAGGGAAAGGACATCATCTCCCCCAAATCCCTCGGCCAGATAGTGAAGATGGTCAAGGCGGACGCCAAGGCGGGCAAGCCGGTGGTGTTCCTGGATGGGCTTGAATACCTGCTGCTTGTGGAACGAGATGAACAAGGTGATCGCGGCCCTCGAGGAGATCCAGAACGTACTGGTGGCGACGAACGGTACCATGGTCATCTGCTTCGACCCGCTCACCCTGGAGCAGAAGGACCTCAAGAAGCTTTGGACGTTGTACCCGAAGATGGAACCGATTGCCGATGTGGAACAGGTAGAGGCCGACGGCGCGATCAAGATCAAGGAACCGTCGGCAGGAACCGGCGCCATCGCCTGATCAAAACCTCTTAAATATCCTTGGTATCACATCATTTCGGCATATCTTTTCAGTCGGGCAACGTCCGAAGGTTCGATGAGCCGCTCGTCGATGGGGATGAAAAGAACGGTCCGGGTGTCCATGACGATGTCGTTCAATTCCTCGTAGAACACGTTCAGCCTGTGAAAATCGTTGAAAAGTGCCAGATATTCGAGGCCGTCGATGACCACCACGCCGTTCTGGTGACTCCGTGCGAAGACCGCGATACGGTGTTTGAGTTTGCTCAGATTATCCGGCGATACCCTGTCCTCGCCCGCCCTTTCCCCCAGCCAGACGGATTCCATGTTGCGTAACGGCAATCTTCCGGCCATTATGCTGGGATGGTAGCGGGAGATGCACAGGACGTCCTTTCCCGCATCGGCGAGGGACCTCACGATGCCGACCGTTTTCTCCAAACGCTCATCCCTGAGGAGATAGATCCGACCAAAATCGATCACTTGTTCGCATTTGCCGGAGCGAATGCTGACTGAAGGAAATGCCAGAATAGCTAATTCGGGCGTATGGGTTTGCACTAGACAGCACCTTCAAGCGAACGTCGGCGATTCTATAATCTGATAGGAGATAATAAACCTTCGCCATCATTCCTTTATATGCCCAGGAATTTTTTCCCGTTTGAATCGATGCAGGCGGTGGCCATGTGCGGGGTATTGTAGCGGCGCGTCCAGGTCCCCTGGTGATCGACGGCGATGACGCCCCCCAGGCCGTTGACCCGGCTCCCCAGGTAGTCGACCGCCTCCTTAGCTGCCTCGGCCAGCTCCAATCCCCGCTCCAGGTTGCCGCAGACCCGGATGGCCAGGGTCACTTTCATGATCGATTCCCCGTATCCGCTCACGGAAACGCCGGCCATGCGGTCGTCCGCGTACGTTCCGCACCCCACCAGCGGACTGTCCCCCACCCTGCCGGCCATCTTGCTAGGGGTGCCTCCGGTGGAGGTCGCCGCGGAGATGTTACCTTGATCATCGATCGCCACCGCCCCGACCGTACCCATGGGCCGTTTCAGGTCCGCCGGTGCGAACGCCGAACGCGGGTCGTAGCCTTTCTCCTTTCGCAGACCGTTCCATCTCTCGATTTCGCGCTCCGTGAGCAGGTCGGAGGTGGGCACGATCGGCATACCGATGGACCGGGCGAAATCGATCGCTCCCTGGCCGGTCAGCATGCAGTGCCCGGTGTCCTGCATGACATGCCTGGCGAGGGTGACCGGGTGCCGGATGTTGCGCACCGCCGCCACGGAACCGAAGCGGAGCTCCTTGCCCTGCATGATCATAGCGTCCATCTCGATCTCACCCGCGGAGTTTAGGAACGAGCCTCGCCCGGCATCGAACGTGGGGTCGTCCTCCAGGCTGCGCACGGCGGCCTCCACGGCATCGAGCGAGGTGCCGCCTCTGGCAAG
The DNA here is from genome assembly GCA_963710685.1 of uncultured Methanomassiliicoccales archaeon. GTDB lineage: Archaea > Thermoplasmatota > Thermoplasmata > Methanomassiliicoccales > UBA472 > DASXVU01. Next base: position 121,177 of record CAVQBH010000011.1, read on the forward strand.
GATCTCGTGACCAGCGGTCACCGCCTGGTCGCATCCCCTGAGATGGGCCGGGTGTTCCCTCTCCGGTATGTCCCAGGCACCCCCGTGCACGATGATGGTCGTCATGTTGCTCCATTTCTGGTCAGTGAAGGCGTGACGGCGATATCATTCTTTCATCTTCAGAGCCTGCCTCAGTAATCATAATTATAGTGCTGAACCAAACATATCGCACTATTGATTCTTTAACAAGAAGTGTCTGGCTCGAACAATCGATTAACAATGATTCTAAGATTCCGAACTCTAATTAAGCAGATCTTCGATTTTTGGGGCAGGCTCTTCACGTTGTTTTTTTACGTGCAAAATGAACCATGCATGATCGATGGGGCCGCGATCATCGAACATTGCAGAAATATCTGGGCGGAAAACACCTCAATCATTGGCATCCATCCTGGTCCGAGGGAAGGATAACTCCGACCCTTTGAGCGTCGCATGGGTGGAAAGGTGTCCTACTGGGCCATCGTAAAAGAACCCTTACCTAAACGATGTTAAAGTCGTCCTCGAACCTTGATCATTCCAATTGATGGGGAAATTCCGACCTGAACGGTCCGGAGATGAGACAGACGAATTGGGAGACAAACAAGACATTCGAAAATCATTGGCCCCATGCAGACACGTTGACCCATGTCATAAAAGCCATGAACGGCCCGCTCAGCGCACCCAAAAGCACTAACCAAGGAAGCACGGAGAAGAACGAATTGGGGGACACAACAGCGAACATGAGCGACAGGATCGCAAAGCAGGCGACATCGATCATCAATGCGTTCCTGACATAGTACTTGAACGGCGGATGTACCCTAAGAAATGCTCTCATACCGATTGCCTGCCCTGAATATGTCAGGACTAGGATACTATGAGCTATCCTGAATAAATAACCATTGGGACGTGCGAATGCTCTTGCCATTTTCAATTCCTTATGGCAGACTAAAGATACATTCCCAATCGCTCGTAACACTGTCAAGGGCCCATATTTTTGCGATCGCCAAAAAGTGAAATAGACTTGGCATTTCGCGTTGAGGTTGAGCAATCTGTTCATCAATGATAGGACTCAATCGGTGGGTCAGCTTGCTTATGGTGCGTCTTGTCTTGTGGCTTGACCGATTGCAGGATTGGCACGGTCTCCATTGGTTATCCTTGGAGATCAGGCTAGGGAAAATCTGCATCACTTGCATACTGGGTTCCCTTATTTCAGAAGAATCAGCCAGAGATTTGCATTATTTCTCACTTCATTGGCGCTACAAAAAAGAGCACGAACTGGAGGGCTATGCTCCGACGGATAATTGGGGAATTGAATGACATTTCGCCGTCAAAGTTGAATTCCATCGATCAATACTGGTACAGATCATCGATCCTTCTCTCGATCTTCTTGGTTATTCTTCTCAGGTCCTCTATGTCCTTTTCGTCCAGACCCTCGAGCAGCTGCTCCAATGCTTTGCCTAGAACATCCGTCGAAAGCTCGTACGCTTCCCTTCCTGCTTCCGTCAGATAGAGCCTATATGTCCTGCTTGACCCGCTGCGGTTTTCCACCAGGCCCTTCTCGGTAAGGGCTCGTATGACCCTGGTGGTAAGCCCCTTGTCGGCACCGAGGGTCGAGCAGACATCCTTCATGGATATGCCCTCGTTGTCCCCTATGGTCAAGATGAAGGCCACTTGGGATGACGAAAAATCCTTGCCCTTCAGCATCTTGTTCATTTGAGAACACCAGTAAGATTTCATCTTCTGGGGGGGAACGAACAGGTCCTTGTTTCTCATTCCATCGATCGGCAATGCCAGCATGAAGTATAATATCATTATGACTTGACTTGTCAATAATTTATTAATATCGAAATGACTTGCCAGACAACATATAAGATGCCAGGGTTCAGCATTCAATAAATTCACTCATCATGAAAATCGTCCAAAAATCGTTGGTGGAAAATGATCCTGAAATATCTGAAGGCCAGGGAATGGGCACTTATCGTCGTATGCGCGGCATTCATCGTGGCCGGGGTGTGGCTGGACCTGGAGATCCCGGACCATATGTTCGCGATCACCAACCTGATCCAGACCGGCGGAACGGTGGACCAGGTCATGAACGAAGGATGGGTGATGCTGGCCCTCGCGTTCGGAAGCCTGCTCACAGCGCTGATCGTTGGTTTCATGGCCGCCTATGTTGCCTCCTCCCTTTCAAGGCGCCTTCGTTCCCTGGAGTTCAGCAAGGTGCAATCGTTCTCCGTCAACGAGATCAACAAGTTTTCCACCGCAAGTCTGATCACTCGTGCGACCAACGATATCACCCAGGTGCAGATGGCCTTCGCGATGGGTCTGCAGCTCGTGATCCGATCCCCGATCCTCGCCGGATGGGCGATCGTCAAGATCTACGGAAAGAGCTGGCAATGGACGACCTCCACCGCGGTCGCCATCGTAGTGTTGGTTGCCGTCATAGCCGTATTGATGACCTTCGTGGTTCCGCGTTTCAAGAAGATCCAGTGGCTCACCGATGACGTTAACCGTAACGTGAGGGAGAACCTCAAAGGCATCCGCGTCATCCGTGCCTACAACGCGGAGGACTATCAGGAGGAGAAGTTCGAGAAGGCCAACGAGGAACTCACATCCAACAATCTGTTCACCAGCCGGGCGATGGCGCTGATGATGCCCATCATGTCAGGGGTGATGAGCATTCTTTCCCTCTCCATCTATTGGTTCGGGGCGATGATCATCGCGGCCACCGTCGGTGTCGGTACGCAGATGATACTGTTCTCGCAGATGGTCACGTTCCTGGCATATGCCATGCAGGTGGTGTTCGGATTCGTGATGCTGGTGATCGTGTTCATCGTCCTGCCGCGTGCCATAGTGGCGGCCAGGAGGATCGAGGAGATCCTTGATACGGAACCGTCGATCAAGGACGGGAACGTCACCGAGTCCCCGGGACCGGCCAGGGGTGAGATCGTCTTCAGCAACGTGGGGTTCAAGTATCCTGGCGCGTCGGAATATGTCCTGAAGGACGTCAATTTCAAGGTCGAACGGGGCGAGACCGTCGCCTTCATCGGTTCCACCGGATGTGGAAAGAGCACCGTCGTGAACCTCATCATGCGTTCGTATGACGTCACCGAAGGCAAGATCACCGTGGATGGAGTGGATGTCCGGGACTACACCCAAAAGGCACTTCATAAGAAGATAGGATATGTGCCGCAGAAGGCGAATCTTTTCTCTGGCACGATCTCATCCAACGTCACGTATGGAGACAGTTCTGCGGAACGCAAAGAAGAGGACCTGAAGAAGGCGATCGCGATCGCCCAGAGCACAGAGTTCGTGGAGAAAATGGAGGGCGGTTACAATGCCGCCATATCACAGGGCGGAACAAACCTTTCCGGGGGCCAGAAGCAGCGTCTTTCGATCGCCCGCGCGGTGTACAGGAGGCCCGAAGATCTACATCTTCGACGATTCGTTCTCCGCCCTGGACTACAAGACGGACCGAGCGCTCAGGACCGCCCTCAAGAAGGAGACGGTCGACGCCACCAGCCTGATAGTCGCACAGAGGGTCGGCACGATAATGGATGCCGACAAGATCGTCGTCCTGGACAACGGAATGGTCGTGGGGATGGGGAGACACCGCGAGCTCATCGACACTTGCCTGGTGTACAAAGAGATAGTCTATTCACAATTGTCAGAGGAGGATCTCCGCAAATGAGCCCCCCCGGTCCCGGCAGAGGCCCCATGGGAATGCCTCCTGTTGGAAAGGCTAAGAACTTCAGGGATTCCTGGCGCAGAATGATCGCCTACATGAGGCCATACCTAACAGCGATCATCGCGGCCTCGATCCTCGTGATCATCGGTACGATCTTCACGGTCATCGGCCCCAACCAGCTCAGCGAGATGACCGACCTCATCTTCGCCGGGATAAGGACCGGATCGACGGACCTGAACGCGATCGCGGGGATCGGGATGTTCCTCCTGGCGATATACATCCTGTCGGCCGTGATGAATTATGGACAAGGCTACATGGTGGCCACCGTGGTCCAGAAGCTGTCGAAGCGCCTCCGCACGGACATCTCGGAGAAGATCAACCGCCTGCCGCTCAGATACTTCGATAGGACCAGTTACGGTGATGTCCTCAGCCGTACGACGAACGATGTGGACACCATTGGCCAATCGATGAACCAGAGCATCGGTACGCTGATGGGCGCTGTGGCGTTGCTGATCGGTGCGACGGTGATGATGTTACTCACCGACGTCACCTTGACCGCGGCCGCCATCCTTTCCACGCTGGCAGGCTTCGTACTTATGATAGTGATAATGTCCAAGTCGCAGAAATACTTCGGACGGCAGCAGGCCTCCCTCGGCAAGGTGAACGGTTTCGTCGAGGAGATGTACACTGGACACAATATCGTCAAGGCGTACAACGGCGAGGAGATGGCACAGAAGGAGTTCGATTCCATCAACGACGGTCTCTTCGACAGTGCGTTCAAATCACTGTTCCTCTCGGGCCTGATGATGCCCATCATGGGATTCATCGGCAATTTGGGATACGTGGTCGTCTGTATCGTCGGAGCCATCCAGTTCATAAACGGCTCGATCTCCATCGGGGTGATCGTGGCGTTCATGGTGTACGTGCGTTTATTCACCCAGCCCTTGACCCAGTTGGGACAGGCCATGTCGAGCCTGCAATCCGTCGCCGCAGCCTCGGAACGCGTTTTCGAATTCCTCGATCTGCCCGAATTGGAGAACGAGGATGGGAAGACGATCGTTCACAAGGACGTGAGCGGTGACGTGGAGTTCAAGAACGTGTTCTTCGGATACAGCCCCGAGAAAGAGGTCATCCATGATTTTTCGGTCAAGATAAAGGCAGGCGAGAAGGTGGCGATCGTCGGTCCGACCGGGGCTGGTAAGACGACGATCGTCAATCTCCTGATGCGCTTTTACGAAGTGAATTCCGGCGATATCCTGATTGACGGCGTGTCGACCAGACAGCTCACTAGAGAGAACGTGCACGACATGTTCTGCATGGTGCTTCAGGACACCTGGCTCTTCGCTGGTACCATCAGGGAGAACATTGTCTATTGCAAGAAGGGCGTCACCGACGAACAGGTTGAGGATGCGTGCAAGGCGGTGGGCATAAATCACTTCATCAACACCCTCCCTGATGGTTACGATACCGTCCTCGACGACGAGTCCAAGATCTCCATCGGACAGAGACAGCAACTGACCATCGCCCGTGCGGTGGTGCAGAATGCCCCGTTACTGATACTGGACGAAGCCACCAGTTCGGTCGACACCAGAACGGAAAAGTTCATCCAAAAGGCGATGAATGACCTCACCGTGGGAAGAACCTCTTTCATCATCGCCCACCGTCTTTCGACCATCAAGGATGCGGACACCATCCTGGTCATGAGGGACGGGAATATCGTGGAGAGCGGAACCCATGAAGAACTTCTGAGTCGGGGAGGGTTCTATTACGGTCTATACAACAGTCAGTTCGAGGACTGCGGATGAAACCTTGTTCCTTTCCTGGATTGCGGTTATCCAGCAGTTACTTATCGCCCCGCCACCCTGGGAAAGAAACCTAGATAAATCACCTCGGAAGGCGGGCGTGGAGGATGTCTCACATTCGAGGATTGAGACATATTCAAGTATGCTGGCTTATGTCGTGGATCCAGTACTGCGCCTTTGCCATGGGCAAGGTTCACACGCTCTTGTTCGTAGTCGATGAACATGTCCAGCCGCTTCTCGAGCTTGTCCAGATTCACGTCGCTCCGAAACATTGTTTTTCGGACCCAAGGTTGACTGGAAATCTGATTTTGTCCACGCACCGGGTAACTCAGTGGAAGGACGATGGGCTTACCCGCGCCATCCTGAATCCATTATTCTGATGAAGTCAGATAGAACCTTCTTGTAGGAAAAATGGACGGTAAGGGGTTTGATTGAGGTTTCAGCGGTCGACCGAAGATCAGCCGTTGGTCATCTTGCCACTGGTGTACTGGGCGTACCCGTTCATGTCCATCAGCCCGTGGCCGGACAGGTTGAACACGATGACCTTCTCCTCGTTCTTCTTCTTCGCTTCCAAGGCGAGGTCGATGGCGCACTTGATGGCGTGGTTCGATTCCGGGGCCGGGATGATTCCCTCCGCCCTGGCGAAAGTGACCCCCGCCTCGAACGTTTCCAGCTGGTCGTAGGACCGGGCGTGGACGTAGCCAAGCTTGGTCATCAGGCTCACCGTCGGTGCCATCCCGTGATAGCGCAATCCGCCGGCGTGGATCGGGGAGGGCATGAAGTCGTGCCCTAGCGTGTACATCTTGAACATCGGCGTCATGCCGGCGGTGTCGCCGAAATCGTACCGGTACTCGCCTTCCGTCAGCGATGGGACCGATTTCGGCTCGCAGGCGATGAACTCGGTGTCGCACTTCTTCTTGATCTTCTGACCGAGCATGGGGAACGCGAATCCGGCGAAGTTGCTTCCCCCGCCGACGCAGGCCACCATGTAGTCCGGAACGGTGTCGATCTTCTTCAGCTGGGCCATCACTTCCTCGCCGATGACCGTCTGGTGCAGCATGACGTGGTTGGCGACGCTGCCGAGAGAGTACTTGGTGTGCGGGGTGGTGACCGCCATCTCGATCGCCTCGGAGATCGCGATGCCCAATGAACCAGTGTTGTTTGGGTTCGCTTTAAGGCATTCCCGGCCGTAGTTGGTCACCGGGCTGGGAGAAGCATGGACGGTCGAGCCAAATGTTTCCATGACATAGCGCCGGTAGGGTTTCTGGTCATGACTGGCCCGCACCATGAAGACCGTGCACTTCATGTCGAACAGGGCACAGGAAAGGGCCAACGACGATCCCCACTGTCCCGCACCGGTCTCGGTGGTCAGGTTCTCCGTTCCCGCCTTCTTGTTGTAGTACGCCTGCGGGATGGCGGAGTTGGGCTTGTGGCTTCCGGTGGGGCTCAGGTCCTCGCGCTTGAAGTAGATCTTGGCCGGGGTCTTCAACACCTGCTCCAGCCTGACCGCCCTCTGCAGGGGGCTGGGCCGGCATAGCCGGGCATACGCCAGCCTGACCTCTTCCGGAATGTCGATGTACCTCTCGGTGGAGATCTCCTGCTCGATGATGCTCTTGGGGAAGATGGCCTCCAGGGCCGCGGCCGGAACCGGATTCCCGGTCTTCGGGTCTGCGGGTGGCGGTATCGGTTCCGGTGAATCGGCAGCGATGTTATACCATTTCCTGGGAATCTCTTCCATTCCCAGATTGATCCTGATGTCTTCCGGTCTGAGAGTCATGGCACCTCTAATGAAAAATGGAATATATAACAATATTGAGTAATGATGTACTAATATGTACATTATAAGCGAGCTCACAAAGAACGGATGCCGTCCCCTGAATTGACTACGACAATCGCCATATCCGTTGACCGGTCTCGACCCGTACGAGGCCTGAGCGGTTTCTGATTATATCAAGCCAGGACCCCCGCGTCCGGACCTCTTATTCCGGTTCATGAAAGTAAATGGCAAGAGGTTATATAGCTCAGCCCAAATGCAACAGCGACCCAGAAGGTGGTCTTCCATGCCTATTATCCATACCGAGGAAGTCAAGAAGACGTACATCACCGGGAACGTCACCGTGCAGGCCTTGAAGGGCCTCAGCATCGACATCGAGAAAGGTGAGATGGTGGCGATCATGGGGCCGTCTGGATGCGGCAAGACGACCCTGCTCAACTGCCTCTCCGGCATCGATGACGTCACCGATGGTAAGATCTTCATCGACGGGAGCGACCTGACATCGATGAATGACGATGCAAAGACGAACTTCCGCGCCAAGAAGATGGGATTCGTTTTCCAATTCTACAACCTGCTGCCGGTCCTGACCGCCTGCGAGAACGTGGAACTCCCGCTGCTGATCTGCGGGGAGGACCCGTCCGTGGCCAAGAAGAGGGCCATGGAGCTCCTGGAACTGGTCGGTCTGAAGGAGAGGGCGGTCCTGCGGCCGGCTTCGCTGTCCGGCGGCGAGAGGCAACGGGTGACCATCGCCCGCGCCCTGGCCAACGGCCCGCGCTGGTCTGGGCGGACGAACCGACCGGGGATCTGGACAAGAAGACCGCGGACGACATCGTGGCGCTGATGAGGCGGCTGAACAAGGACGTCGGGGAGACGTTCGTCATCGTTACCCACGACCCTGAGGTCGGGGCGAAATGCGACCGCATCATCCACATGCGCGATGGACAGGTCGTGTCCACCAACGGGCAGGTCGAGAACATCGCCCAAGAGATCAAAGAGATGGGGTGAGCGTTTGAAGGTCCGGTCGATCCTATTCACGGTCATATCGGCGATAGCGCTGATCCTGCCTTTCTTGCTGCTGCCGATCGCGTATGCCCTGGTGTTCGCCGTGGCCATACTCGTGGTCCTGATCCTGATCGACGCCAACGGCAACCGCATACTGTTCCGCATGTCCATAAGGAACATCATCCGGCGTCCCGGGACCACCGCGCTGGTGGTCGGCGGCCTGATGGTCGGAACGGCCATCATCTCCGCCTCCTTCGTGGTCGGGGACACCATGAACAACATGATCACGGACCAGGTGACCAAAGGCATGGGTCAGGTCGATTTCGAACTGCAATCGGACAACGTCGGCACGGTGCAGTTCTACAATTCGTCGCAGATCGCGCCGCTGGCCGCGAACATCACCTCCACCCAGCATGTCAGGGTGGTGGACACGCTGATCCTCACCTCCATTTCCATACGTGATAGTCGTACCCTGTTGTTCTCGCCGTCGGTCACCCTGATGGGGGTCGACGACAAGCTGCTCTCCGACTTCGGGGGCCTGGTCGGTCAGGACGGCTCTCCCATATCTTCGGCCCCAGACGCCGGTACGGCCATCCTCAACCAGAAGGCGGCGGTCGACATGGACGCCCACGAGGGCGACCAGGTGGTCCTGTACTACCAGGGCGTCCCGATGAACGTCACCATCGGCAAGATCGTGACCGCCGGGGGTTTCGGAGGGTTCAACTCCAACTCCAACGTCTTCATGAACCTTGCCTCGACCCAGGCGTTCACCGTCCATCCCGACATGGTCAACTCGGTCCTGGTCTCGATCGACCCTAACGGGAACGACCCTTTCGCTTATTCCGTCCAGGTGCGGAACGACATCACCGGTAGCATCGCCGACACCATGCCCGGCAGCGGGATGAAGATCGACCTGGACAAGAAGCAGATGCTAGACGATGGCCGCTCGAGCCTGAGCCAGTTCACCTCCATGTTCTTCGTCCTGGGCTCGTTCTCGGTCATCGCCGGCATGCTGCTGATCGTCAACATCTTCACCATGCTGGGCGAGGAGAGGAAGAGCGAGATGGGCATGTCCCGGGCCATCGGCATGAAGAAGACCCATCTGAGAAAGCTGTTCGTCTATGAAGGCCTGGTCTACGCCTGCGTGGCGGCCGCGGTCGGAATGATGGTGGGCGTCCTGATGGCGGACATCATCATCCTAGGGATCTCCGGCATGCCGATGTTCGGGGACACCAACCTGAGCAGCTACTTCACCTTCTCGTTCCTGTCATTGGCGATATCATTCGCCGCCGGCTTCATGATCACCATCGTGACCGTCTATTTCGTGACCCGGAGGATATCGAACCTGAACATCGTCCGGGCGATCAGGAACATCCCCGAACCGGCGGTCAGGAAGGAGGACAAGAAAGCGTTCCGAATGGGATTGGCCATATTCGCCGGCGGTCTCATACTGATGATCTTGGGCATCAGAAGCTCAAGCCTGGCCCCCGCGGCCGGTGGACTCTCGATCATGGGCATCTCCACCGGTCTGCTGATGCGCCGCTACATCGGCGACCGGGCCGCATGGGTGATCGCCGGTGCGTTCGTGCTGTTCGTCTGGCTGCCCAAGGGCGATTTCAAGATCTTCAACTACCCTTCGGGGATCGAGATGCTGATCGTCTCTGGCATGTTCATGATCGTGGCCTGCCTGCTGATCGTGATGTTCAACTCGAAGCTGTTCGTGTCCTTCTTCACGACGATATTCCGCTTCAAGAACGGATACCGGGCGGTCATCAAGACCTCCATCTCGTATCCGCTCAAAGCGCATTTCCGGACCGGCATCAGCATCTTCATCTTCGCCATCGTGATCTTCACGATAACGGCGCTGTCGATGATGACCGGCATGCTCGGCGTCGGCATCACCAAGATGGTCAACGAGACCTCCGGCGGGTTCGACGTCATCGGCTACAGCATGGCACCGGTGACCTTCGACCCGTGGGAGCACGTGAACAACACCGCCGGTCCGCTGGCGAAGGAGAACATCTCGGTGATGGAGGCGCTGCCCACCACCAACGTCATGGTGAACTATCTGAAGACCTACCCCAATGGAACGACGGAAGAGAAATCGTTCACCTACATGGCCACCGGGGTCAAGGCCAGCTTCAACCATCTGGGCAACTATCCGCTCACCGCCTGGAACACCACGCTCTATCCCACCGAGAGCGATGTCTGGGCGGCGGTCCAACAGAACAGCTCGCTGGTGATCCTGGACGGTTCCAAGTATGCGTCCTCGAGCAGTTTCGGTTTCGGCGAGAACGCCCAGAGCACCCTGCAGCTGGGGCAGCAGTTCAGCATGGCCTCGTCGGATGCCACGGTAAAGAACGTGACCGTGATCGGGTTCATGAAACAGAGCAACCTCAATGGCGTGTTCATGTCCGACTCGTCCTTCAACACCACGTACCACCCGATCGGCTACAGCCTCTTCTTGATGACCTTCGTGCCCGGATCGGACGTAGACCACCAGGCAGCACTGTTCAAGCAGGAGTTCGTGGCCTTCGGCGTGCAGACCATCGCCATCAAGACGCTAGCGAAGCAGATAACCGGCACCATCGACTCCTTCATGACGCTCTTCCAGGCGTTCCTCAGCATGGGCCTGGTCATCGGGGTCTCCGGACTGGGCATCATCACCATCCGGTCCATCCACGAAAGGAGGCTGGAGATCGGCATGATGCGCGCCATGGGATACACCCGGCGCATGGTGGTGATGAACTTCGCGATCGAGTCGGCGTTCATCTCTGCCCTCGGGATCGCCATCGGATCGGCGTTGGGGATCGTGGTCGGTTACGACATATGGGACCTGTTCCTGAAGGGCATCGGAATGGACTTCGAGATCGCCTGGGTCCCGATCATCGGACTGGGCCTGGCGGCGTTCCTGGCCACTGTGCTGTGCGTGATCCCGGCGGCCCGCGGGGCGTCCAAGGTGGCACCGGCAGAGGTCCTGCGCTTCGAGTGAGCCGGACCAAACCTCTTTTTAAATCCATTTTTTGGTTCTCTTAACTTCATGTCGATAAGGACATCATTTGGAAGATTGGTGGTGCTCCCCCCATGCCACATCCATAGATTGGAGGTACGGGTTCCTCATACAATGATGGGTGCGGCTGTATGGGAGCGTGTTTTCCGCGCAGACATTTTATGGATCGACGTTCCAGCGCGTTCGTCCGACCCTTACACGGTCCATCTACCCGGACAAAACAAAGGCATCTCTTTCTGGTTCAATCTACGAAGCGATGAAATTGAGGAATTGTTGCCGACTTCGTCTTCCTTGGGGGGGAGAATGCTATTGGGGGAGGTAGTCTCAATCGACGAAGCCGGCCAGCCAAGATGAATCTTGGCTTTTGATTGGACTTCCGAACTAAAACCTCATCGCTTTTTTCGGCATATAAACCTCATTGGACGGCTATCATCTTAGGTATTGACCATAGCCGATATTAGTCTCAGTGCTATGAGAGTCCGATCGATCTACTGATCACACCAGCTGGCCGCAGGTGGCGCATTCTACGCCCCTGCCGCCGGTGTACACCTGTCCCGGCTTCGTGCCTTCCCGGTACACGGTGATGCCCTTGCAGCGGAGTTCCCGGGCCAATTGGAAGATCGTCCGCACGTCCTCCACCGTGCTCGATTCCGGGAGGTTGATGGTCTTCGAGACGGCGTTGTCCACCCGTCCCTGGAAGATCGATTGCATGCGCACTTGCCGCTTCGGTTCGATATCGTGGGCGGTCACGAAGATGTCCCGCAGCTCCTGTGGTATCTTGCCGGCCCCCTGTATCGACCCCTCCTTCGACATGAGCCCGAAGACGCGGTCCTGGTCCATTCCCCGGAGGGCCGCCTGCTCGATGAAGAACCGGTTCATCTCGTGCAGGGTCTGTCCCTCGAGGACGTGCTTGTCGTAGTAGAGGGCGAAGAAAGGCTCGATGCCCGAGGAACAGTTCGCGATCATCGATATGGTACCGGTGGGTGCGATGCTGAGCACGGTGGCGTTCCGCCGGGGTGAATGGAAATCGGACGCCCCCATGTTCGGGAAATCCCCTCGTTCCTCTCCGATCCTCTTGGTGGTCCTTTCCGACTGGTCCCTAATGGTCTGGATCGATCTCTCCGGCCATTTCCTCCGATTCCCGGGAACCGTAGCGCAGGCCGAGCTTTGCCAGGAGGTCAGCGAACCCCATGACCCCCAGTCCGACCTTGCGGTTCCCTTTGACGATACTGTCGATCTGTTTCAAAGGGTACTTGCTCACGTCGATGACGTTGTCCAGGAACCTGACCCCGGCATCCACCGTGTCCTTCAGCTTTTCGCGATCGAGCTCGTATCCACCCTTTCCCTCGGCCAGCATCCTTTCCAGATTCACCGAGCCGAGATTGCAGGCCTCGAAGGGCAGCAACGGCACCTCGCCGCAGGGATTGGTGGCCTCGATCTCTCCCAGCCTGGGGGTGGGGTTCGTCCGGTTGACCTCGTCCAAGAATATCAGGCCCGGGTCACCGGTGCTCCAGGCCAGGGAACAGATGTCATCCAGCAGCGAGCCGGCATGGACCGTACCGGCGGCGCCCGAGTTCCGGGGGTTGACGAGCTCGAACCGGCGCCCTTCGGCCGCCCGGTCCATGAACTCATCGGTCACCCCAACGGAGATATTGAAGTTGGAAAGGGTCTTGAGGTCCGCCTTGACCCGCACGAACTCCCTTATGTCCGGATGGTCCACCCTCAGCACGCCCATGTTGGCTCCTCGTCGCCGTCCTCCCTGTTTGACCGCATCGGTGGCGACGTCGAACACCTTCATGAACGATATCGGTCCCGAGGCCGTCCCCCCGGTGGACGACACGATGTCCCCCGCGGGCCGCAATCGGGAGAAAGAGAACCCAGTACCCCCGCCGGACTGATGGATCACGGCTGCGAACTTGACGGCGTCGAAGATCTGCTCGATGGAATCGCCGACGGGGATGACGAAGCACGCCGCGAGCTGCTGCATCGGTGTGCCGGCGTTCATGATCGTCGGTGAGTTGGGGAGGAACTCCAACGAGCGCATTATGCGGTGGAACTCCGTCTGTTCCTTCTCCGCGTCCCGGTCATGGTGGAAATAGTCGACGGAGGCGACGTTCCGGGCGATGCGGTGGAACATGTCCTCGGGGGTCTCGATGACCTCCCCGGACCGGCCCTTCAGCAGATACCTCTTCTCGAGCACCGTCAAAGCGTTCTCGCTGAGCTTCGGGAACTTCTCGGACATCGTTGGCTCAGTGGGCGCCAAAGGGTCATAAACCTATGTAGCATCCGTCCCTGAGAGCTCCGATAGGGATTAAGTACTCAACCTGCCCCTACGGTTTCCGGGTATCTGGTATGCGATATGGGGCAAGCAGCAAACTCCCGCCTGACAAGGTGATCGCCAAGGCCAAGATCTATTTCGGCAAGCTCGGCCTTACGGTGGTCAGCGAGGACCCTGGCAGCATCTGCATGGAAGGAGGGGGAGGCAGGGTGACCGTGACCGCCTGTGGCGAGAACCGGAGCGAGGTCGACATTGTGACCACCGAGTGGGACCGCCAGGTCAAGATGTTCGTCCGGATGATCGGCGTCTGATCAGAAGAGCCGGCCCGGTCTGGTCGCCCCCATCTCGGTGAAGACCTCGGCGAACAGTTCCAGCGGTACCGGTTCGAAGATCTGGGTGCGCTCCGACAATTTTCCGTTCATCCTGTTCTCAACGATCCACTCCGGCCTCAGTTCCGAAGCGACCTTCAGGGTGCTCGACGCCACGTACGCCGGGATCCCCGCCTGCACTGAGGCTAGCGTGATGGCGTAGGTCCCCACCTTGTTGATCAAGGCTTGCGGAGTTATGGCGTCTGCGCCGACCAGGCACAGGTCGGAGTCCCTCGCCTCGGCGAAGACCATGGAATCTGCGATGAGGGTGACCTCTATTCCCGCCTTGGAAAGGATATCGGCGGTCCTTCTTCCCTCCCCCAGCGGAAATGATTCGGCCACCGTGACCTTTATGTCCTTCTTTTTGGCGGCCGTTTTCAGAACGTTCACCACCGTTCCGGAGTAGGAAAGGGTGAGGACTGTTCCCTCGACCCTCTCCATCGCGTTCTCCGCGATCCGGGCGGGCGCGGTCTTCTCGTTGCTCATCACCCTTTCCACCGATGCCAGCGCCGTCTTGTCCGGATCGGGGTCGTAGGATGCCGCTTCCATCATCCTCGCGATATTGCTCAGGGGCGCCATCGCCGGCTTCGCCCTGCGCAGCAGTTTTGCAAAGCCGAGCAGGTCCTCGCCCCTTATCTCCCGATTGCTGAGGATGTCATGAAGTGACTTGAGAACATAGATGGCGGTCTCCGAGGACCCGGAAATGGAATCCTGTTTCACCTTGTCTGCGAGCGCCTCAAGATTGGACGGCATGTGGACCCGAACGACATGCGCCGATATGAACTATGATGTTTCTCCGAAAAACGAGAAATGTGGAGAGTGAGGGCGATGGCCCTACACGGTCGGATAGACGACCTCGTCCGATGCCTTCTCCAAGGCGTGGAGGCTGGTCTGATAGTGGTTCTTGGGGTCTAGGCTGATGATGAAGTTGGCCTCGCTGGCGTTCATCTCTTTCTGAACTTTCTTAATCACTTCCAGCACAGGCCTGCTCCCGTTCCACATCTCCAGCACATCGACCCCGTTCAGCACGACGATGCCGTCATGGTTCTGTTTCAGGAACTCCTTGACGTTCTCCTCAAACTTGACCAGGTTCATGGGCGGGATGCAACTGCTCTCCGGCCTGGGGGTCAGCCATTTGGTCTGCAGCGGATCCGAGTCCAGGCTGAACTGGGTTCCCAGTTGGCTTGGCGAATGTTTTGATATGTACAAAGCCGCCCGGCCCCGGGCCAGTTCCTTTCTCAGCAGTTGATGCGTTCTCAATGGCACTCTCTCCTCGATCAAATATAACTTTCCTGACGAGATCCTCACAATTTCCTCTCCCTTTCACCCTTGCTATACATCTTACGCTAGTGCCTTGATACCAATTGCCCGAGTTCTTATCGGCAATATCGTTATTTTCCGCAATAGTAGCGAAAATATTGAGGTTTGCGGCGGAAATGCGCCCCGGAGGCGGAGCGTATTTGTGCCGATTCCGACTCGCTCGATACCGGGCCAGGCATTGCGGGACAAATGTCAATGGAATCGAAATGCCAAAAGCGATATTTCCGCTGATTCCGCGAAATATGGCGATAGTTCGTTTTTGATGGAGGAATCGTTGTGCCAGGTGAGGGTAGTAGTCCCCTTTCTGTTTCAGGCAGCATTCAACTAAGCGCCCTACCTGCCAGTCCTGAGCTGTCATTCCGGCTGTTTGGGCTTGCTCCTGTGAGGTGTCGCCGTTTCACCAAATCCCCGGGAACGTCACCGACAGACGGATCATCCTATTGATCGGGGCTGTGTCGTTTCTGCGCCCTTGCCCGGGCTCTCGCCCGACCGCTTGTGCAGTCCACATTTCTCTTGGAGTGGGGAACTTCCTCAGCTGGACCGAAGTCCTACCGTCAGCCGCCCTCCCTCTCCTGGCAGTCATTCTTAAGTAAAGCGAGTATTAATAATTCTCCTTCAGGATATTCTCATGGCCAGGGTAGGGCCGGCTAAGGTGACGGGATCGGTTTTGACCCTAGTCATACAACAAGAAACGCCTGATTCGGCGATCTTCAATTTCATCGAATCGTTTCCGAACAACCAGGATACCATTGGCGCAATATTTGATCGTGAAGAATTGGCCCTAATTCCAAGACCGCTTGCGATAACCGGTCTGATCTTTGGCGTGAGCTCACGTTTCTGGTCGAATATTGACGTACGGCAACCAGCAGCCATAGTTACCGCCCCATCCTTGTTTATCCGGCAATGGCTGATAATTGTTGCCTTGGAATGAAAAGCCAGTCTGTGGATGGGTCAAAATCAAAATTGATAATAGACTGCTCTTCTTTATAAGGAGAAAAGGTGGATTACTTAGTAAGGAAATCCAATCAAAAGGTAATCAAGACCTTAACCGGCTCCGCCGATTGGGATTCTCCTCCTCCTCCAATAGTTTCTATAAGGCGAAGCCGGTGCAATTCCTTATTCTGCTTTGAAAATACGCTTGCCTATCCCCCCAATATTGGTGGGATGATCTAACTTTGATGACATGCTAAAATAGGCTCCCCGCCAATAGAATAATTGAACACAATCCCAAGGCGGGAGAACCATGAACTACATAGGTTTGGACATACATAAAAAGAACACCCAGGCATGTATGAAGAACGAGACCGGGAAGGTCCTTTTGACCGGACGCTTCCCGTCACGGCCTAAGGATCTGAATATCTTCATTGAGAAGGTAGAGGAGGCCGGCGGACCGGCCTCCTTCGTCATCGAATCGACCGGCTTCTGCATCCCGATCTACGACGTCATCGCCAGCCGTGGTCACCAGATCAAGGTCGCCCATCCTTTGAAGGTGAAGGCGTTAACCGCTGGCCGAGCCAAGACCGACAAGAACGACGCTGAGATGCTGGCCGAACTTCTTCGTCTCAACGCCATTCCCGAGTCCTACATACCTCCAGCGGAATTGCGCGGATTGCGCGAGCAGACCAGGTTCAGGCAATCTCTGGTCAGGAATTCAACGGAGATCAAGAATCGAGATCCATGCATTCCTGGCGTCTCGAGGCATCGAGACGCCCTACGAACATAGATCTCCGTTCTCCAAAAAGCACCAGGAATGGCTGAGGTCGTTGCACCTGAGCCAGATCGACGACCTCCTGGACATCCTCGACACATTACGGAAGAAGATCGAGAAGGTCGAGGGCGAGATGGAACGGTCAAACCAGATGAAAGATGACGTTGAACTACTGAAGACCATACCCGGTGTTGGCGATGCCATCGCCAACACTCTGGCAGCGGAGATATGCGATATCAAGAGGTTCTCCTCAGCGGAGAACCTCTTCTCGTATGCTGGCATGGTCTCCAGCATCCATCAATCGGGAGAAAAGGGATGGGCTGGACCGATCACCAAGCAAGGCAACGCCCGAATCCGCTACATTATGGTCGAAGCGGCATATAGCCATGTTCGATGCTCCAAGGATTCTGATCTGAGCCGTTTCTTCGAACGGAAGTCATCCGAGAAAGGCACGAAGAAGGCCATCGTGGCCACGGCCAGGAAGTTGCTCGGAATCGTCTATCAGATGCTCAAAAAAAGAGAGGTATATCACGCTCATTGACCCGACCGCGGGAACTGTCATGCGTCAATAGAACGCGCAACTTTGATTGCGGCGGATCAGTGAGACAGGTGACGAATCGGTCATCGTGCGGCGCCAGAGCGACCGCGGATAGGTGAATGTCAGACCGCTGTGATCAATAGGACTGTTGACAGACGAAGCGGCAGTGGAAAAGTATCATCTAGGGTGAGATCAATGTAATAAAGTCGGGAGCCCATTTTACATAGGTGACGGATAATATCAATAATGAAATGTGTTCGAGGGTCGCAACGCCTCAGACCCAGGCGGAGCCGATGTCATTGAATTCCATGAGGTTGCTCTTCACCTCCAGCATGGCCGTGGTCGTGTTGATCCATGCATACTTCTCGGACTTGGTCATGAACCTGGCGACCACCATGCCTTCAATTCACCCTTGTTCATCGTGGTGTTTCCAGAGGCATTCCAGATTATCATTTCGTTGTCCTTGGTCATCATCATTCCAGCCCATTTGCTGGCCGCCCTGCCATCTTGCTTCATGCAGATCGTGCCGATCCCATGTCCATTCCCCTCGGAAACTTGCCAAAGCCGGTTGCTCGGCGGTTAACGATTGTTTCATGTATTCCCGGCTGCGTCGACCGATTCGACGAACATCATCGTGTACCTGGCCTTATCTTTGAACAGTTTTTCTCCTGTAGCAATATCGATACCTATTCGTCCTGGTTCCCTTCAGTATCACTATCTTCCACCTCGCGATCACGAGGATTCTCCACCGGCATCGTGTTATCTCATGACGGTTCCGCAGACCTTCCCACGCATTGGGGAATGGTATGCGTCGCAAGCACCAACTTGAAAAACCTGAAATTCGGAACATGTCGATTCTTAAGCAGCTGGCCATTGGCCGGTAGGCCGCTATCGAATCGAGATCGGGTCGGATGCTGACCGATTCAAACCGGTCTGTAGGACAAAAGTACGTTACCAGATCCGAATGCGCGGGTCTTGATCAATTCAAGTTGAAGTTTGCGGTCCAATCCCTTGAATATCTTGGTCCCTGTTCCTATTGCCACGGGTGTGATCATGAACCTGAACTCATCGATCAGGCCTGCCTTAATGAAAGACACGGCAAGATCGGATCCTCCCACCGACATGTCATTGCCAGGCTGGTCCTTCAGGCTCCGTATTTCCTCGGGATCGAACTCCCGGAGGAGTTTGACGTTTTTCCAGTTCTTCTTTTCATAGACCGAGTCGAGCGTTCTGGAGAATACGAATTTGTTGACATTGTTGATCAGATGGGCGATCTCCACATTGTCTTTGGAGGTGGCCTTGTCCTGAGCGGCCACAGGCCAATAGGATTCCATAAGCTGATACGTCCTTCGCCCGAAAAAGATATGATCAACTTCCTTAAGCATTCCAATGGCGAATCTGTTGGTCTCATCGTCGACATGGTGCCAGGATATATCGTGATCCTCGCCTTCGAAGTAACCGTCAAGGCTTAGCGTCATGAACAGGAATATTTTTCTCATGCCGATCCCAATCATCCTCGTACAGCATGGTATATAAAAGTCTGGCAATATCCGCCTTTTCCCAAACGATTTTGACTGTTGGCTGTGATCATGAAAATGATACCAGGCCGGCTACTGTTCGTTGTCCTTTCGGGTTTCTACCGATGAAAGACCTTACCCGTAAATGACCGGTAATATGTCGGCCAGATCATCGCTGTCGATGCAACGATCGGCAGCCGCCTTGGTCCGCCTGTCACCGTTAAACGCGATGCTCAATCCGGCCTCCGCGAACATGCTGCAATCGTTACAGTAATCTCCCACCGCCACGGTTTCCTCTTTGGAAATTCCCATGGTTTCCATGAGAGCTTTGGCGACAGCTCCCTTGCCGTGATGGCCTACCTTTATCTCGCAGATCGGGGGCCGGTCATGGCCATTGAAGTGCAGCTCGTTGCAAACATATCTGCCGATCGGGTATTGTTTTGACAGTTCCTCGGCGAAAGCCCCGATACCGCCGGATATGATCACTACTGAGCCATGATTGCTCCGGATCGCTTCCATCACTTTGCCAACGCCTCTCATTTGAGGGGCGTTGTGAGCAAGTTCTAGCAGTTTGGCCTGCGAGAATCCGTATCTCATCATCTTCTCTAGCACCAACTCGGTCAGGTCTTTGCCGTTGAGAACGTCCAGTTCGAACTCATCGTAGAAATGTTCGCAATCGCAACCGATCGCCTCCTGACAATATTGCCACGATGACCTGTGCTGAAGAAACACTCCATCCATATCGAAAAGGAATAGCTTGAACATCGATTCAGCGAATGCAATGGACCTAGGGCCTTATTCATTTTACGAAGGGATCATCGGGCCCCTGCTCGATGTTATCCGTATGATTGAGCGTCTCCGGAATCGATCCCACCCACGCTGGAACGGTTTCCGCCCCCGATCCGTTGTCTCTACCCAAACAGTACCCGGACACGTTTTGAGGTCATTCCCTCCCCTCGCCTGACGATTGAGGCATCGTCATGAGCCAATCCTTAAATTATTATACACCGCAGGGCACTCAACGATGGGGAGTAGGTGAAAAAGGGGACCAAGGAAGCGATCTCGGGAGTGGCGCTGATCGCTTCATTCACTGGATTGTTGGTGGTGTTCTACCTGGGCAATTCATCATACAATGACCTCACCGGGGAACTGGCCATCATCTTGATCGTCGCAACCTTATTGAGCATGATCGTTTTGGTGACGTTCTCCAGGACCGGATGGAGCGTGGCTGGCTCCAAGAACGAATGGGACGCGGCCACGTTGTTGTTCCCTTCCCAAAGGCTCTTCTTGGGCCGGGATCCGATCGAGGAAACAAAACATGATGGAATAACAAACCAGAAGAGAGAAGACGAATATTATGACCGGAGATCAAAATGAATTGGGGGCTGAGTCATGTAGTGGATGGGACATGTTCCACGCCCATTTCGCTGCTGCTAGAATCCAATAAGTTATCAATGGGTCAATATATATTTGAAGTGAGCCGTTGTTAGAAGTACGTTCGAAAGAACTGTATTATTGGTAAAGGAGCATAATCTTGGAGAGCCCGGCGGATGTTGTCATAGCCAGCGTTGCTGATCGAAGGAAGAAAAGGAGGTCCAGCCGTAAGTTGAGCTTCAGGTTCTACCAGCTGCTCTATGGGCCGGTGGTTTTCGTGAAGGAGGCGTATCGGCAACTCCTGCTGCTTGGTGTGATGTTCGTAATAGGCGCGGCGATCTTTGCCTATTTTGAGCATCTTCCGGTCATCAGTGCCTTTCTCGCCTCGGTATCCACCATCACAACCATCGGTCTCTATGTTCCAAACGGCGGAAATTTCTTTACAATGGACCCTGCGGAGGCGGTGCTATTAATCATCATGATCATAATATCAGTTGGGGCAGCGACATCCTTGTTGCAAAGTGTCTTTAGTTCGTTGAGCGACGGTGATCTATCCAGAGGTGCGGCAGAGGAACGGATGATAAAAAAGCTGAAGGGTCACGCTATAATCATGGGATATAGTCACCTCGGTCGATATGTGTCAGAGAAGCTGGATGAGTTGGGTTTCGATAACGCCATCGTCACAAGGGACAAGGATGTTTACCATGATTTGCTGGGCCAGAAGTCCTTTGTCGTGCTTGAGAACGAGAACCATCCGATGGTGGCATTAAAGGATGCCGGATTGAGCAGGGCGTCCATCATTATTGCGGCCCAGGACGAAGACTCCAGGAACATGCTCATCATCCTCGCGGTAAGGAAGATGCGGCCTGATATCAGGATTGTCAGCGTGATCAACGATCAGGACCTGGTCGAAACTGCCAAAACGGCGGGAGCGGACGTGGTCATACCAGCCTCTATCACCGTAGGTCGTTTACTGGCGCTATCGGCCGTGACCAAGAATATGGTCGGCGTGGTCTATTCCGAAAAGATCGGTACGAAAGAGATCGCGGAGTTCTCCGTTTTCAAAACATCCAAGTTGATCGGAAAGGGATTACAGGAGGTCTCGAAGTACGCCACCATTATCGGGGTTGTGCGAGATGATGAGGTGGTGAAAAGTGTCTTCGACCCTTCTTTCACCGTCAAGGAAAATGACGTGCTGCTCGTCCTTGGGGATTCGGCAAAATTACATACGCTAGAGGAAGAGGCAAACGCGCTTTGAAGAAGGACCGGAGGTCGTTGCTTTTACTAATCTTCGGTCGGAAAAATCACTTCCACATCGACCGACATTTAGCCGCCGACAAAACCTCGGCATATGCCCCTTAAGCCCTTGTTACGTCGATTATCATACAGACTGACCGTCGTTGTATTCTCCTGGCATGATCATTCATACCTATAGCCGCATTTTTTGCATGTTTGCTGTCCGTTCATTTCAACCGGAGTACCACAATTGGGGCAAGAGGTCATTCCGCCTCGTGCCCTATACATAGTCTTACTGAAATCCCTGGTTTGTCCGCCATAGGATGATTGCGATTGGGGTCGCATCTGGTAAGCTGGGCGTGCCGTCCCGCGCTCCTTCTTTGCGTCTGACAGCATCAACAGTCCTCCGATGAGGAAAAGAACGAAAGTAACGACGCCAAGGAGAGAAATGCTTATCAGAACTCCCAGGCCGCTGATTATCATCAGGACTCCGCCGATCCTCTTTTCGTGTTGCACATGCCCGCCGACAATACCAAGGACAGAAAAAAAGATGGCTATTGCAGCCAGGATGTACAGCTCCCCGGATGAGACATCGGAATCGATCGATGATACGTAATATCCAGCGATTGCCACAATCGCTCCGAAGAATATTCCCATAAATCCGCCAATAAGGCCAAGCCAGTACGATTTGTGCATCTTAATACTCCCTATCAGCCGATATTGCTATAGGGTTTAGAACGTGAGACCTCTAGTTAAAACCTCGGCACTCCTTTGCAATGCTTCTCTCTTTCAGACGATGGATTTCTACCGATCTATTCCCGTTCCTTATTTCCGTAATTTCGCAGACTAGTCCCATGGTATGTCAGAAATCCAAGATCTCCTGCATATCCAGACCTCTCATCCCATGCATCAGGAACTCTGTCCCACTGTGACCTTATAGAGCGTGATCGATCTCTTTTGGCGATCATCAATGGCCGAAGGCACTATTCGTCAGGTTGACGGGGAAAGAAAAGTAGGGCAAACGTCACCCATATTAATGGTCTATTCTCAACTCTATCTATCTTATCTGGCTATCGATATTAACAACTTCTTAAGGTTGAAAATCTAAATATCAGAACTTTTTGAAAGCCTAGTCTCGTCCCACGAACTTGCACGGAACTGACGGTCTTGTGACCATTGGCTGGGGAAGGGATTTTCGATCGCTCTCAATCAATGGAATTAGTCTTCTTGGAATTAGTATAACCTGGGGCTGTACGAATATGACGGATCTTGTACACATCGACGACGATAGCGGCTTAACAACCGAAAATGAGGAATTGCTTTACGATAAGTTGCGAATATTCTGATGATGCCATTTGTCATCGAAATCAGGTATCGAACGACTTTGTTATATCTTGCTTAGTGCAATGGAAATCGACAATCGGGGCTAGAACAATAATGGCGAACTCCATGCCAACAAGTCAAAGGGATTTATCCGAAGTTCGAGAGGAAGGTATCGCCAGCTACAGGCCAGATCTCGTTAGCTCAGCACAACGTGCAAAGATCGGCAAATTAATTCGTGAACGGGTGCCCAGAACCGATCATGCCCATTGGGAACCTTCTTCGAACCGCCCAGATCCGATAGATGTCATGGTGGAAGCCGAAAAGGACCGATCACCCGAGCTTCTTCCCATACGCCATGGTCGAATGGTCCAGAGCCCTTTGAATTATCTTAGGGGAGCTGGGGTGATGATGGCCTACGATCTCTCGACAACTCCGATCACCGGAATCCATGTTCAGGCGGGCGGGGACTGCCACCTTGGCAACTTTGGATTCTATGCCACGTCCGGAGGAAGTCTCGTTTTCGACATCGATGATTTTGATGAGACGATTCCAGCACCATGGGAATGGGACCTGAAAAGATTAGCTGCCAGTCTGTATGTCTCGGGAATGGACAGCCGGTTATCGGAACGAAATTGCCTGGAACTCGCAGTCATCTGTGGTAGGAATTACCGGGAGTTCATGAGGACCCTATCAAAGATGAGCATCATGGAAAGGTGGTTCTTTCAGCCCAGTCTTAAGATGGGCTTGTATGGTGACAAGGACAAAGGATCAATAACGGCCATGGAGAATGCCAATAAGATGAAGAGGTGGCGCCTTTCCCCCCGCCCATATCCGAAGATATCCAATGCCGTGGAAGGACGGAGGGAGATCATCGACCAGCCCCCCTCATTTATCATCTGAAGGTTGGGAATGAATGGCCAGACATCACGGAGATGTTTAGGAGGTATCGTCATTCCCTTGGGGCGCCCTCCCGCATATTGTTCGACCGGTACCACCTTGAGGACTTTGCTATCAAGGTTGTGGGCATCGGGAGCGTAGGCACCCAGTGCGGCCTTGGCCTCTTTCTCGCCGAGGCCAACGATCCTTTGTTCCTGCAAATAAAAGAAGCGGTACATTCTGTTTACGAACCTTACGTGGCAAAGAGTGAATACTCACATCAGGGACAAAGAGTCGTAGAAGGTCAGAGAATGATACAATCAGATAGCGACATCATGCTGGGTTGGGTCACCATAAATGGACTACATTATTACATCCGTCAAATTAGGAACATAAATTATCTCTTCAATCATGTGTTGGCCAATTTTGAACCCCTGTCCAGATATGCTCGGATCTGCGGCATGGCGTTGGCAAAGGCACATGCACGTTCGGGGGATGCCGCGATGATAACGGGCTACCTTGGAAAGGGCGAAGTTTTCGATAGGTCCCTGGCTTCTTTCGCCCAGCAATACGCCAAGCAGAATATGATGGATTACAAAGCGCTGTTAGAAGCCGTGAATATTGGAAGAATATATGCTGATGGATAGGAAATCAGTCGCAATCAGATCCCGGTGATTTGACCCAACGATTAACCTAAAATATCAGGCGTGTCGAACTATCGTACTGTACCGAACATTTAGAACTGGATTTTAGAATATGCATTGTCTGGCAGGTACTTAGAATTCATATCAATCTAACGTTCCCAACGATGATTGGGGCCGATCACATTTGAGATGGCTTAATCCCAAGAAATCTTTCTGTGGGATAAACTCGGATGACGGGCCTAACAATCCATTCCGATGAATTACGAGTTTAGCTTTGAGAACTCTTCCCGGAACTTCGATACTCACCTCTTTAAAGCTCCCCTTTGCGTTCCAGGAGCGGCGAATAGGTGACTACTCAGGTGACAGTGGTATCTCCTGGACATGGGCCCTCTTTCATTGGCCCCTTATGGGGAAAGATGGCCCGCGGGATCATGGAGAATAGGAAGGGATGCTTGAGCATGTATAGCGGGCGGGTATAGAATAGAAGGTAGGCGAGGGCGATCTTCCGGGAGACGGCTTTACGGCCCACACCCAATTTATCGTAGTCGATCACCGGGTCCACGACGGTAAACCTATCGTAATCCTCAGTCAACAGGAGCCCGCTGGACCTAAGACTATCAAAGATCGGAGTGCCGGGATATGGGGTCAGTAGGGAGAATTGGGCGAAATCCAGTCCAAGCTTGATGGACAGGCGAATGGTCTTATCCATTTCTCCGAGCGTCTCTCCCGGATAACCAAGTATGAACGACCCCAATACGTTCAGGTCCAGGTCCTTGGCGGTCCGGACCGCGTCATGGACCTGAGCCAGGGTTGTACGCTTACCCATCAGGTCAAGTACCCTTTGGGACCCGGACTCGATGCCCAGGTACAGCGAGGTGAGGCCTGCCCCCTCGAGTTCCGAAAGCAAGGGTCTGGAGATCGTGTCCACCCGGGAGGATGCAGTGAACCCTATGTCCAATCCCCTCCGGTTGATCTCCTTCGCCACCTCGATGGCTCTTTTTTGATTTAGGACGAAGATGTCATCGATGAACTCGATATCTTCCACACCCAACCCAATGAGCAACTCCATCTCGTCCACGATGGAGACCGGAGATCGGGCTCTGAATCTCCCTCCCATCATTCGTGATGAAGCACAGTAATTGCATCCGAACACGCAACCCCTGGAGGTTATCATGGTACCGATGGGTTTCTTCTTTACTGGGTCCCTATAATCAGCAAGACGGATCAGATCCCTGGCGGGCAGAGGGAAGGTATCAATGTCGGCCCGCATCTCCCGGGGATGGTTCAACTTTATTTTGTCACCATCTCGGAAGGCTATGCCCTTTACTCCAGCAAGGTCCCCTCCCTTTTCTATTGTCGAGACCAGATCCACGATCGTGTCCTCCCCCTCTCCAATGACCGCTATATCCAAGCTCGGGCCTCGTTCCAACGTCTCCTCCGGTAGGAAACTTACATGGGGGCCCCCTAAAATGGTGACCATCCTCTCATTCCGGCGTTTGATGGCGTCTGCATAGTGGATGGCAGATTTCAATGTCGAAGTGGCGGCGGTCAATCCAACTATCTTGGGTTCTCCGTCAAGTGAACGGGCGAGCTTTTCAGGTCCCAACCCACCAACATTATCATCGATTATTCGGACGGAGTAGCCATTTTCCCTCAGCGAAGATGAGAGGTACAACAGATTCAAAGGAGGAGCTTTGAGACCCAATCTCTCCCTTAACGTGGTGTTGTCCAGTGGTGCTATCAGTACAATATCGACCATGTTTAACTCTCCAGATCGATCTCAGCCTCCGAAGGCATGTTCGGGTGAATGAACATCATCGCTATCGCCTCAATTTCTGCTCCAGAGAAGATGTCAAGGTCGGTCCCCCTATTCATCGACTGATTCCTTCAAATCGCTTGCGGGCTCGCAAATGACTACCCGGAGCAATGACTATCTTGGGTGGGCGGATTATATGGACCTTTCATTCTTGGGTCATATTGACCATATCTTGATTCCACGGTTTACAAGATTTAATGGGAATATCTCCTCGAATAGCTCATTATTATATTTTCTTCAGAACCTCGGCAGACCTCTTTCTAACGCGGCCCTTTCGCATTACTGTTCGCATGCAAGTCCACCGTGGTCATCAGATCCGAATGGTCCAGTATATTCGACTGATAAAACAGATCGCACCCGTTCGAGACATTTGTTATGGATCAAGATGGGAGTATTCTCGACATTCATTAATCGAGAGGTCATTGCTAGGATAAATCATCGTGTCGTCTCAATTTACATAGTTCCAAGTTCCATAGATTCCGAGAGAGAATGAAGGACGGAAGGGAAGACTCCGATATTGTACGGTGCTTGTCGGCTAGGAAAGCCATAACTAGGTTCATACAAGACCTTCGTGAGCAATCAAGTAAATCTCGTCATTATCTTTTCGTGGTTTCAATACTCATTGCAGTTCTATCGGTTCTGGCACTTCTTAACGCCTATTTTCGTTTCCTAGATATTTCATCCTACGATATCGACCAGGAAGGGTTATCTCCATTCTTAGTGGCAGGTTATCTTGGTATGTTCATCACAGTGGCCTTTTCACCAGTTCCAGATTACCTTCTCCTTCCAGCATATGGGTCCTTATCATCATTGGGGGTGTTCGATCCATATGTCACCTTTTTAGTTTGCCTGGTCGCAGCAATCCTTCCGTATGAGTACGCCGTCGGTAGATTGGCTGGAAGGCCACTATTGTTGAAAGGACTATCCTATTTCGGTATTTCCGAGAAGACCTTAGGATCCGCGGAGAAATGGCTGGTAAACCACGGAAGATTCTCCATTTTCATATCCACATTCATTCCATTTTTCTACACCGTCACATCCATTGCTGCAGGGGTGTTGAAGATGAATGCTGTGAGATTTCTTCTGGCTAGCGCTTTAGGATATGGATTACGATTCGCATTCCTCGAATACATCGGCTACAGTAGTGTCTTCGTCTTCACGGCTTCGTTTGACTATTCACAAAGAGTGATAATCGCCCTTCTCCTGGTCGTATCATCGGCATATGCCGTCCTTTATCTTCTGGGAAAGTTTCAATCCAGTCACCCAGATTCGGCCCCATGATGGTTTGGAAATGTCTCTCGTAGCCATCGCTTCTCTTAAGATTCATGAGCGTCGAAGGACGATCGAGGCAAGGTCCTCGAGTCGATCCCGCCCAAGCTAGAACGATTTCCGTTCTCAATCTGTTATCTAGTCCAGTCAAGAGATAGCACACGCTGTGCGGTCATTTCCTCTTTCTCTAAGTATGCAGCTAATGGGCAGTTCGTCTTGGCCCCGGTTCCGCTTTATTCACTCAGTCTTAGGTCGATAAATCACTTCGATGGTGATCGATATTTGGCCGCCGTCTTTCTTCAATGGCTCGATGATCTGATCGATGAATGAGGGCATGTCCTCGACGGTAACAGATGTTCTTTGACCTATGATCGGGGTGCTCGTGACCTGCTTTGCTCTGTTCTTAGCCTTCGCCTTCGCCGTGGGTTCGTTTTCGACAAGCTTCCAGATTCCTTTGCCCAGTGAATGGAATGAATACTTCCTTCCCTTCTTAGACTCCTTAAAACTAAGCAATGTCCCTCCGACCGTCCCTTTTGACGGAGGTTTGATTGCTACGTTATCAAGTATTTTCTTGTGGATGTCTTCTAGTTTTGCTTCTCCTTTCAGCTCGGTTAGGGCTTGAACGATTTCGTCGTAGCGAGTCAATTCTTTCCACCTGAGATATTGGGGGCAAATAGTATAATCGTATATGAATTATGTGGACTGGCCTGGATTCAAATGTAAACTGGGGTGTATAGATGCGAATCCCGATATATGATCATTATTTCGGGCTCATCAAGAATTAGAACACGTTCTGGAACTATTTTCCTATCTTTCCAGATAATGACCTGCAAAAGTGAAGCCAATAAGCGCGTGGGAAAAATTCATCAATTCTCAATTTGAAGATTTTATACAGTTAGAAGCAATTACTCCTCAACATTATAGGATGAGATCATATGGCCTATTCTAATAATTCAGGTGCTCCAAGTAATCAGACGGGACCAACGATCTTCAACACCAACGAGATCGTGATAAAGAAGAGGATACTCTCCCTGAGAGAACACTACGATATCGAAGACCGTTCTGGAAACCGATTGGCAGAAGGGGAAGGGAATTTCATCCAGATTCCTGCCGCATTCCAAGTAAAAGATCCCCGTTCGAATTCTCACATCATGGAGATCGAAGGAAAGATCCTCACTCTACACAAACAATTCACCATCAAGGATTATAATGGCGTCCCTTTGGGAATAATCCAGAAGAAGATCGTGAAACTCATCGGTCAGGAGTTCTGGATAGAGAAGGACGGGATCGAGCTGATGCGTATTTACGGCAACTTCGTCAACCATGACTACAGCATGGAAGTTGGGGGGCAGCAAGTCGCTAGCGTCCATCGCAAATGGGTGTCAATCAGGGACCAATTTGGCATATCGATGATGGGCCCGGTCGATCCCCGATTAGTGATAGGCGCAACGATTGTCATCGAGCACATAATGGTGGAAGAGGAAAGAGAAAGGAAATGAGTGTGCTCGGTCAGTATATTCTCGTTCTATTGGGTTTAGTGAAAAGGTAAAGCGGTTAACTCATCCCTGGAGGCGAGGTCTGTTTGTATCAGAATCGATCCTGACAATTCTACAACGATTTACCGTCTAAGTCCTTATCCTATTCAAGAAGCTCCCAAGAACGATCTCCGAGCCCATTTCCTCGCTTTCTCCAGATCATCCAAATTTAAATCCGGAAAAGGGGTTTTGAACCTGTGAAATTCAATCGGAAGTGGTTAGAATCCTTACATCAGATCCAAAGGGCCTCTGCGCATTTATGGAAGGATCAGCCATTTAACGAGTGAGAATCGAGTCAGTTGATGCGCAGGGGCAAGGTAAAGTCACTAATCCGGTATGTGCATATTC
The DNA here is from genome assembly GCA_963710685.1 of uncultured Methanomassiliicoccales archaeon. Taxonomy (GTDB): domain Archaea; phylum Thermoplasmatota; class Thermoplasmata; order Methanomassiliicoccales; family UBA472; genus DASXVU01. The sequence goes on from CAVQBH010000011.1 coordinate 150,618, forward strand.
AGATCGTCGCAAGTTGTTTTGAGGCGTTGCTGATCAATCCTTCGAACAGTACGAGTCGAGTGACCATTCAGCAGGTTACATGAAGCAACGCTACTGTCTTCCGTCCATCCTTCTGCATCCAGTTCAACGCTTCTGGTGTTGGTCCAATGAAACTTATATTGTCGTTGAGGATTTTTTGGGCCTTGGGTGTGATGGGCATCGCCCCGTTCTGACCGGTCCCAATGACAATCAGGTCTGGCTTGAGCTTAAGAAGTGGAAGAAGCTCTGTTCGGGTCAATGGAGTATGGCCATACTTCGCTTTTTTGCTACGGGATAGTTTCTTGTCCCTTTTGATAACTGTGCCATCTATCAGGACAACAACATCATTTTCAAATTTCTTTCCGTCGACGATCACCCAGCCAAACCCTGAGCCGTTGGTCTGGGAATCATTTGTAGCATCGATCCCAGATATGGGTTCTTCCGGGTAGTCTGATGTATTGGTTTCTATTCCTCCTTCCTCTTGAGGCATGGCGGGAGGTTGGGCCTGCTCGGTTGGTTGCCCGGCCAACTCTTCGGTCGAGATGCTGGTCTCTTCATGGTCAGAATTTGAAGTTGGAGCGGTCGACTGCTCCTGTTCCGTAGATGGCTCGACCTCCCCCTCAGGGGTTTCGACCTCCTGATTACTCCCGGTTTCAGAAGGTTTAATTGTTATTCTTCCCGTATTTCTTCTCGTCATGTTCTTACCCATAAATTACATTGCCACACCTTCTTAATGTAACTTTTGACGATGATGGAAGATTAAAATATAGTCAAAACTAATTAAATATGAATAAATGCATCCATGGACTTGTATATATTGTCATAGGATCTTTCAATCGATAGATAAGCGCCGGAAAACTTTCGGGGCTCGTATTCCGATCCGCTCAACGATATTCTAGCTCTCGCAGGTCTAGTTCTTGTCCGAGAAATGCCGAAGCCGTAATATTCTGAATCTTGAACCTGGTCACGGGAACACCTGGTAGGGCCTATTTATGACCCATTATAAGCGGCTCTTTTTAAAGTGATTCTCCGCATTGATGACCAGATGGGGGGAGATTTTCTATCTGTACTTTGCAGGATGGTCAGGTTCTTAGCAATTAGTGGACAAAGGTGGTTGAGCACGATTACGTCTGATTGCGTGAATGTGGCAAGGAATTTACCTCGGAGGACCGATGGTGAGTCCTTGCTTCAGCATAACCACAATGGAAGCACTCCCTGACACCTTTAGCAACGTGCATTTGTCTGTGGCACATCGGACAAACATATTTTTTGCAATGCTTCTTATATCTCGTTTCCACCCTGCATGGGCACAGTCTTATCAACCTCCGAATCCGTCATTGTTTTCCACCTCACACTTCAAATACTTCTCGGTCCAGCGATGATGTAGTGATCAACGAGTTCATGATGGTAGGAAAAAGAGTTGGGTCAACTTCTTCTCCCATTATCGGTCCCACCAATATGAGAATGATCCATTATCTTCATTCAGGCATCTGGTGCATTTGTCAAATAGTATACATTCTGCTACCACTTCCTCGCCCTAAATCGTTCATAATCCTACTTCGCATTAAGGGAACAGGGACATGCCAGCCTGACCATCACGATAGAGTCAAGAGTAGTCTGGATGGTAGTGCTCTACAGTAGACTGAATTCCCGATATCACTTCGCTCAATAGTTCAACCATCATGACCATCGGATCCTCCATAACGTTCGTCTACCGATTTCGACGTTGTTCAAGGTCCTGCGACATCTGATCGAATTGTTCTTTTGTTATCTCGCCACGGGCGTATCTCTCACGTAGGATCCTCATCGGCCCGTTCCGACCTTGCCGCTGCTGCCTCCAATATCGCCTTCGGGAACGCCTGAACGATATCCGTAAAATAAAAACGACCAGGAGTATGGCGATGATGACCACCAGCCACTCGCCCCTAAAATCGCTAAAGCTTCCACTTCGGCCGAATAATAAGAACAGCACCAGAATTGCGATCAAGCCAATCGGCAACATCAGAAGAATGCCGATTCCACGTCCCCAAGGTCCACGGCGATCTAGTCCGTCGTTGTTATGGTCATCAATCATATTGTATCGCTCACCTATCGACCTGGCAGATCTACACTATAGCCTTTAGCTGTTCGATGTTGCCCTCGATGCGCTCGATCCTCTTCCGTTCTTCCTTTTCCAGTGTTTCCACGATCTTCTCAAATGGAAGTGCCATCTTGTACAAATGGACCGGGCGACCCTTTCCTTCCTTCTTCAGGTCCCTTTTTATTATCCATTTCCTTCGCCTGAGCTCTTGAACGGCGATTGAAACCTCAGGTTGCCTGAGTCCAGTCGCTGCTTCAACCTCGGTTGAGGTGGTCTCTTCCTTCTTTCGCAGAAAGGCCAGCGTCTTGGCGACGTTCTTGGCCATTCCCGTTCCCATCAAAAGCTCAACAAGTGCTTCGTCTTTCTTACTGAAACCTCTTTCTGCCATTTTATTTGCACCCCATCCTTTCCTAACACGATCCCAATGGCCAAGGTAATATTTTTCATGCTATAAAAATGTAGGAAAGAATAATAAGATTGGATTTAGGTTTCCGTTGGTAGGTCGATAACAACTATGGAGACTGGAGTTTGTTCTTCAGCATTCGTTCGTCGCGAACTTCGGCTTATCCATGAGGTCTTTGGACTGGTGAAAATGAAGCATATCCTCCACCATATCCAGCTCCCAATGGTCACGTATGGTTTCTCGACCGATAGTGCGGGAGTCAATTCACCTTTGGGCAATATATGGTACTCAATTTTTTGCCTGAACATCACGACAAATCGTTTGTTCAAGTAAAATGGCTTTCCGGGAATGGACTAGGTAAGCTTTTTTTCAATGGGGAGACCACTTTCGTTGCGGAGATCCCCAGTTTTTATGGGCCATGGATCCCGATGGTCGGGCATACCGGTCGAACGATACGGAAATGGGAATGCCTCTGGGCACATACGAAGATGGCCTGCTGATTTGGGATGCGCACGGATTCGAGCCGATCAACAGTCGAGGATCTACCGAATGGCAGCTCATCCTTTGCAATTTACTCCGTCGTTTTATGATACGGACTCAATCTCTATCAATAATAAATGCGCTTTTCTCATCAATCCCCGTCGTTTTGGTGGAGTAAGCTGCTCCCTTTAATTAATCACATAATCATATGATGAAGATAGATCATTGGAGGGAATCACAGCAGTGAGTGGTGGACTCGATCAAAGCAGGCTTAGGGAACAGGCCAAGAAACGTTTGGATGGAAAAAGGCCACTCCTCGAAAAATCGGCCGAGGATAATGTCAGACTGGTTGAAGAGCTCAGCCTGCATCAAGAGGAACTGAGCATCCAGAACGAAGAGCTTCTTAGGATTCAAGCTGAGCTGGAGCTTTCGAAGGCAAAATACTTCGAACTATACGATCTCGCTCCCGTCGGATACATTACACTATCATCGGGACTGATGATCAAAGAAGCTAATTTGTCGACCTCCACCCTTTTGGGGACTGAAAGAAGGGACCTCATCGGCAGGGGACTTTCCACCTTTGTTCTGCCCCACTCTCAAGAATCGATGTATCATCATTACAAAAGGCTTGACCATGGGATGGGGAAACAGGTAGGGACGTTCCTGGTAAGGGGAGGGAATGGCAAGGAGCTTCAAGTCCAATTCGAGAGCAATCGGATTGAAGATGGGCATGATCCAGGATTCAGATCTATCCTGACCGATGTCACTGAGAAGAAGGAGGTAGAGGTCGAGTTGGAGCGGACCAAAGCTCGCCTAGAGGCGATCATTAACCAGATGCCAGTGGGCATCATGGTGGCCGACGCCCAGTCCGGGGGATCCTGTTCGCCAATGATGAGATCGACAAAATGTATCGCCTAGGGTTCAAACTTACAAACATCAAAGAATTCGACGATTATCACAAACTCGCAAGGCTCCACCTGGACGGTCGCCCCTACAAAGCAGAGGAGTACCCACTGTTTCGTTCTATATTTGGAGATGTGATAAGGAACGAACTGGCGGTAATAGAAAGACCGGATGGTTCGGAGGTCTTCATTAACAGCTCAAGCGCTCCCATCCGTAATTCTCACGGAGACATTGTGGCTTCAGTTGCCTTGTCGGTCGATGTAACCGAGTCGATTCGAACTCAAAGAGAAAGGGACAAACTGCATTCCGATTTAGAGACCTATTCGAGGAAGCTTCAGATTTCCAATGCCGACTTGAAGCAATTCGCATATGTAGCCAGCCACGATCTAAAGGAACCACTGCGTATGATCGTAAGTTACTTGTCCTTATTGGAGAGGAAATATGGCAACAAGCTAGAACCGCAGGCGCATGAATACATTCACTACGCATTGGACGGGGGTGAAAGATTGAACGCCCTTATTGACGACCTGCTGGAATACTCCAGACTGGACTGGCAGAGCAAACCGTTAATCGCAATAGACATGAATGAGGCGGTAGCGAAAAGTATCATTATTCTCAAAGCTCAGGTCGAAGAGAATGATGTGAACATTGTCATTGATCCTCTCCCTTCCGTATTAGCCGACGAAACGCAAATCGTTCTGTTGATGCAGAATCTTCTTAGCAATGCCATCAAATTCCACAGTCAAGATCCTCCCGAAATACATATTTCTGCGACGATTGGACCAGGGGAATGGATCATTAGCGTCCAGGACAACGGTATCGGCTTGAGTATGGCCGACTCGGAACGTATATTCCAGATGTTCCAGCGCTTGCATACGAGAGAAGAATTTCCAGGCACCGGTATTGGTCTTGCCATCGCCAAAAAAATCGTGGAAAGGCATAGTGGACGAATCTGGGTCGAATCGGAAGTAGGGAAGGGAGCGACCTTTTTCTTTTCTATCCCCAAAAACGGTGGAGATGGTATTGACCGAATCCAGACCGATTAGAACTTAGGTTCGGGGTTGTAAACTTTGCACCAATATCATTCGGGTCAGTGGTGATTCATTTATCCCGGTTAAAAGCATGATTCGTAAGTTGTAGGAATGTTCGGATACGCCTGGTCTTTTTCTGTCAATTATAACGCTCAAATTTTTGAACATATCGTCTGCGAGTCTAATGGGTCGAAGCTGATTTCAACAAGCCAGAATCCATCTCCGGAATAAGCGACCCATATTCATTAAGAACTGCGAGTATAATGTCCATTTCCAATGGGCGAGGACCTCGACATAGGTGGGCTCAGAGAACAGGCCAAGAAACGTTTGGATGATAGAGAGATATCTCCAAAGAGATCGACCTCCGCCAACATAAGACACATAGAGGAATTGAAGATCCGCCAAGAAGAGCTGAACATACAGAACGAAGAGTTGAGGAGAGTCCAGATCGACCTGGAGGCGACCAAAGCCAAATATTTCGAACTGTACGACCTGGCTCCAGTTGGCTATGTTACACTTAGCACCGATCTGGTCATCCGAGAATCCAATCTCGCAGCATCGAAGTTATTAGGCACGGAAAGAAAAGACCTCATCAATAAGGGTATTTCTCAGTTCGTCTCACCTAAATCTCAAGAATCGGTCTTTCTCCATTATCGTCGCCTATTGGAGGGACACGGAAAACAAGTGCATTCTTTCCCGGTTCGGGGAAAGGATGGGAAGGAGCTACAGGTCCAGTTCGAGAGCAATCTTGTCGAGTGCGGCCCCGAAAAGGGTTTCAGATCCATACTGACCGATGTCACAGAACTAAAGAAGACGAAAGATGCGCTGACGGAGGGCGAAATAAAGTATCGCAGTCTCTTCGAATCGATCGATGAGTGGTTCTGTACAATCGAAGTGTTGTTCGATGAGAAAGGCAAGCCCTTCGATTACCGATTTCTAGAGATCAACGCAGCATTCGAGAGCCAGACCGGGATACACGATGCGGTCGGGAAGAGAATGCGGGAGATCGAGCCCCGCCACGAGGAGCATTGGTTCCAGATATACGGTGCGATAGCCAAGACCGGGGAATCAAAGCGTTTTACCCAGGAAGCTAAGGCGCTGATAGATGGCTGGTATGATGTATACGCCTTTAGGATCGGGGGAAGCGACAGCAATAAGGTTGCGATCATATTCAATGACATTACCGAGCGCAAAATGGCGGAGGCGTCACTAAAAAAAGCGAACGAAGCACTAGACGAGAAGGTCAGGGAGCGAACGCGAGATCTCCTCGGAAGTGAGGAGAGGTACCAAAGATTGTTCAGCGGCATCCAATCCCCAATTTCAATTTACAAATTCATTTATGATGATAAAGGAGACATTGTCCATTGGACACTAGAGGACACGAATCCAGCCGGGTTGAAACTTCTGGGAAATAGATCGTTGGATGAAGTTAGGGGAAAGAACGAGACCGAGCTTTACGGGCCAAATAATTTCTCAGATCGGCTTCCTTCGTTGATGAAGCTCAAATCCAATGGTGGGCAGATTGTAAGCGAAATGTACTTCGATTGGTCGAAACGATATGTTATTTCTTCTTTGGTCTTAATGGACACGGACCACTTCATCAGTTCCGTCACGGATATAACTGATTTTAAGAAGGCACAGGCGGAAACAGAAGAGAGCGAAGCTCGCTATCGAAGCCTTTTCGAGAACAACCAAGCCCCGATGCTTATCATTGATCCAGCGACCGGGGAGATTCTTGATGCGAACCAGGTCGCCTCAAAATACTATGGTTATTCTCATGAGAAGTTAACAAAGATGAAAATAGATGAAATCAACACTCTAGATCCAGAAGTTGTAAAAGTAGAGATGGCCCAATCACTTGACGGGTCCAAGCGAAAATTCGAATTCCGTCACCGTTTGGCCAATGGAGAAAATCGTGATGTCGAGGGTATTCCGAGGTTATTCATGTCCAAGGCAGACCGCTTCTATATTCGATAATTCACGACATACTGAACGAAAAGAGATCGAACGGGAAGTTGTTAAGCGGACCAATGACTTAGCCAGGTCAAATTTAGAACTACAGCAGTTTGCCTATGTCGCTTCTCACGACCTTCAAGAACCGCTACGCATGGTCACTGCTTATCTCAGCCTGTTGGAAAAGAAATATGGCGATCAATTGGATGGCAAGGCAAAAGAATACATGGACATCGCCATAGATGGGGGAATTAGGGCGAGATCCCTCATTCAAGATCTTCTTGAGTTCTCCAGGGTAGGAGCTAAGACCAAGGAGTTCCAACCCACGAACATGGAGGAAGTCTTATCCAAGTCGATCGAAAATCTCTCGATTCGGATAAGAGAAGAGAAAGCTTTGATAACCCATGACCATCTTCCAACGATCCTGGCCGATGACTTTCAGATGCTCCAGGTGATGCAGAACCTCATCGGCAATGCCATAAAGTTCCATGGAACTGAACCGCCTGTGGTTCATATATCATACAAAGATAATGGAAGAGAATGGTGCTTCTCCGTCTCGGACAATGGCATCGGCATCGATCCACAGTACAAGCATAAGATCTTCGTACTGTTCCAACGCCTTCACAACCGGAATGATTATGAGGGACTGGAATTGGCCTTGCTATATGCAAGAAGATCGTCGAACTGCATGGCAGTAGGATATGGTTCGATTCCCGCCCGGGGGGCGGAACAACCTTTTATTTCACCATCACCAAAACACTATGATCATGGAAGAGAGAAAGCTAGAGATCCTGATCGTCGAAGACAATCCAGGTGACGCTTATCTCATTTCCGAGCTACTTGGAGAACTTGGTTATACCATTCATCTCACATTAGCGAAGGATGGAAAGGCTGCTTTAGACATTTTTACGAATGCAGGCTGTAACAATAATGCACCATCACCGGACTTCATCTTCTTGGATCTGAATCTTCCGAAGGTGAATGGTTTCGATGTCCTGCCATACATGAAGACGAAGCCTGAACTGAGATCTATTCCGGTCGTTGTCATGACCGGTTCTTTGAACAGTGGGGATGAGGAAAGGGCCCGCCGTATCGGCGTAACCGACTATTGCTGCATACCGTCTACGATCAATGAGATGGATTCGATCGTAATCCGTTTGAAGCGTCACCTGGATCCTTTGACACAAATAGACAAGAATCGCTGTAATAAAGGACCATCGACATTGTTGGGAGCTTATGATTCGCATTTCGAAACTGACGATCGGGGATTCCCTCCATCTAGGAATGAGCCATTCTTTGAAGAATATTCGACCACGATCCCCGGAAAATATGGTAAGCGATTAACAGGTACTGAAGCTCTATTATGCCTTTACGTTCGGGATCTCTTCCATATAGATCATGGTATAACCCTTACCCCGGCATCTAAAACATATTGAAAAATCTGCGCTTCCAGATGCAGCCGAAGCGACCTTCCCGGTTCCGGAGCAGAATTTACATTTAACTTTCAGAAAGTCCAGAATGATCCCTTAATGCGATTTGATTGATGAGTATTCAATGGTCACATCATTAGCATTCCGATTTGATTTTCAGAAACGATTTTTTAGTGGATTATTATGTGTGGTCGATTCAAACTTATATTGTTGATTTGATGATAATTAAATCCCAAATATGCATACGATCAGAAGCTCTAACCTAAGCATTGATAAATGATGTCGAATATCTGGCTAATGCAGTTCACTATTGTTAAGACCGAAATTCGTATATCCAATGGATGTACGAATACGGCGGGTTTATCACAAGTTGGTGGAGAAAATGGGCAAATTTTCAGGATAATATTGGTCTTATCCTTAACTATTGACGGAATCGCTGAAAAAATCGTGTCTAAGTCGACAGAAAAGAACATGTTGAAAACATGATTCATGTGGGAAATAATTACAGGCTTAGAACCCCGTAGGCTAAAGTGATGCAGGTGATTGAAAATAAGAGGTTAAGCGTCAACATGAGGACAACCGTCAGTTTGCTTGTGGTATTCGCTATCGCAATCGTCCTCGCCCTGATCGTCACCATAATTAGCACCACCATCGAGGTTCAATCACTTTCGGTAGTGCTGATTACCCCTTTTGATTCTCCTATGTATAATCATCATCTATTATTGCATGAAGAGGGAACTTTGGAGCTATGTGGCTGCATCGGTCCTAGGGGCTTTAGGGGTGCTGTTGCGCATAGTCATAAGCTCACACCCTAATCTCGAGGTCGGTGGTGGGCTTCCGATCGGAGTTACCGTATTCTACATTGTTTTGGGGTCCCTTGTTTCGCTCAAAGCTTATGAATCTACATTAGAATTGCGCTAATAATGGCGCTCCACCCTCACTTTTATAAGGCCCACCTCATTCTTATATAAATGACGAAGACGGCAGCATTGGTGGTTCCGGCGGCTATTCCGATCACGTTTTCAGTTGAACTTAAGGGATAAAGATAGTTCTCTTCAACATGGTGTGGGTAACACCAATCCTCCCGCGGTCATGTAGATCATCGTGTCACGATACTCCGGCGCCTTGAACCCGAAGGCGCGGCGGAACGCCGCCCGCACCTTGGTGTTCAACCCTTCGGCGAATCCGGACGACAATCCCGAACTTATCGACGCGATTATGCCGTCGCAATGGCGCTCCATGGTCTCCGCCAGGTCGACCATCTGGGGAGACCGGCTCTTCCTGGCCCAGCCGATTCATTTTCCTAGGTACGCCTTGGCCAGTGCGCGTGGCAGCTCCCGCATGCGCTGGATCGCCAGGCGCAGGTGGTAGGCCTGCGCCGTCAGCAGGTCCAGGTCCTTGATCCCGTTCAGCCTCTCCTCCTGCTTCTCCGTCAGGTTCTCCGGGTTCTTCAGCCAGCAGTACTTGGTCTTGACCAGGTGGTCGCTCTTCCTTGCCTCCTCGATGCGGATCCGGTTGACCACATCGTTCACCAGCTTGATGATGTGGAAGTGGTCGAACACGATGGCCGCGCCGGGGAAGATCCGCCTGCAGGCGGAGATGAAGGCTCGGGACATGTCCATGCAGACCACCTGGACCTTCGCCAGGTCCAGGCGTCCCGCCATCGCCTGGACGAAGTCGTCGAAGGTCTCGGCGCCCTTGCCCTCGGCGATGTGGATGACCCGGCGGCCTTTGACGTCATAGAACATGGTCACGTACTTGTGCCCCTTCTTGACGGCGAACTCGTCCACCGCCAGCATCGTAACTGAGCTCAGGTCAGTATCCTTCCGGCACTGGTCGACATAGTGCTTAAGTATCCTCCAGACCGAGTCCTCGTTCATTCCGATGTGTTCGGCCAGCGCCGCCACCGACATCTCCTCGGCCATGGCCAGGACCATGGCCTCGATGTGCAGCGTGAATCCCGACCCGGGCCTGGCCCAGGGGAGCTCGACCTGCCTGACCCCGTGCTTTTGACAGGACGTCCTCGGCACGCGCGCATGCAGCCAGGTCTCATACTGCATCATGTTCAGATGACGCCAGTGCCTCATGCTGGTGTCGTGAAGTTCACATGGATCATGACATTCGGGGCAAGGGAACCTTGCCCCTTTCTCGAAATCGATGAAGATGTCGACCCGCTTCTTCGCATGGTCGACCCGGCATTCGCTCACATACCACGGAGAACGCAGACCCAACATGGCCTGGAAGAGCTGCACCTTATCTTCCATCGGGTCCGGTAAGCGAGTGGGGAAGCGATAAGCTTACCCACTCCATCCCAAAATAAATCCCTTACCCACACGAAGTTAAAGAGAGCCATAAAGATTCGTCGCAACGAGGGATGTGCGTCCAATGATGTCGGCGCAAAGCAGTACGGTCGCCAATCGGGGACCGAGGAGGACCTAAGGATTGATTGACGAATTAAAAACTAATAATTAGCGGATCCATCTTCGGGATAAAATCTCTGGCGATTATGGCCATTCCATTCATCTTGGGTTGATTGTTGGAATTTTATCCATAAAAGTTCCTAAAGATAAAGATTCTCGTCGTCGTACCAGGGTCATCTACTTAGGGTTCTATTCTTTGAAAATATCCATATTGTAATAGCTGCAGGAATCGAAAAGGCTCTTTGGCGTTTTCCTACGATGCGCTGTTGATCCTCGTGTTGCCATTAAGACTTGGTTTTATAATCATAGCTCTGAGGAATCCCGGCCTCTCGGTATCTCTCTTGCCTGCACCAATCCCGATCTTACTGATCGAGAATTTTTCTGGCAGTGTGTCTGAGGTTTTAAAGGCAGCCACGATGGCCGCACCGGTGGGCGTGACATATTCCCCCTCCATATCCATGATATGTAAGGGCAGACCATGATCGGTCGCTATGTTTAGAACCGCTGGAACAGGGATTGGCAACAGGCCATGTTGACAGTGAACCACTCCTTTTCCGTCGTACAATTCAGTTACGATCGTATTGGTTATGCCTAGATTGTCAAAGCAGACAGCCGCTGACAAAATATCCACTATGGAATCTATCGCTCCGACCTCGTGAAAATGCACTCGCTCCAATTCCACTCCATGTGCTTTGGATTCTGCTATGGCAAGGATATGGAAAATACGGATCGCAATATCCTTTGATTTACTTGTGATATCAGTTTTATTGATGATGTCAAGGATCTGAGATAGATTGCGATGTTCATGTTCGTGTTTCTCCTTCCCTTTAATGAAATCCATCCCGTGACAATCATTGGAAGTGTCTAGGACTACGTCGAAATCACAGGAATCCAATCCCGATTTTGATACTCGGCCTATCTTTATTTTGTAGCCTTGAATAGGCATACTAGCTAGCGCTTTCTCCAGAACATTCTGATCTGCTCCTAGATCGAGGAGGGCGGCTACCACCATGTCTCCACTTATGCCGGAATAGCACTCCAAATACATCGTCTGGCCCATTTTAAACCTCAACTTTTTAATGTCTTACACTTTTCCGTCCATATCGTAAGCTTGCTTCATAAGCTTCCTCTTCATGACTCTCAATGCAATTGTCATCTTTGATTCGAAATCCTTTCCAGAGCGATAGCGTGTTCGTCGCACATCTCATGACAGCAATAACAACGAATGCACATCTCGTAATCGATCGAGGGCTTTTTCTCGACAGGGGTGATAGCCTTCACTGGACAACTTCTTAAACACCTCATGCAGCCGATGCATCGATCAATCAAAATGCGAGGCACGATCATGCGGATGACCGATAGAACCTTGCCGTTGTTGTGAGTCGAAGGAAGCTTGAAGTCGGTAACGGCCAATTTCTGTAGGGAATCTCCTAGGACCGTAATGTCAGTGAAATCATCCTTTAAGCACCCACGTTCCACCGCCGCTCGAATGGTCGAAACCTCCGTTGGATCAAAGGACATGAGCTTAGCTGTGACAACATCAATGGCATTATAATCCCCGCTCGCCAGCACAGCGCCGATTTTACGAGGCGTGCCACTGTGAGGTCCATCTCCTTCCATGCCCACAATCGCATCCATTACCTGGAGTCTCGGCTTCATCAGTTCGTTGAGATCTAGCATGACCTGGGCGAACTCGTCGGCAGTCTGGTAATTAGCGTGGAATGTCGGCTTTTCTAGGCCGGGTATCACTCCAAACATATTTTTCGTTGCACCACTGAGTATTGTCAGAGCATGGGTCTTGGCCTTCGACACCACAATTATGTCGTCCGCTTCAAGCGCCGGCTTGATGATGGAGAACCGGTTAACTTTCACCCCTTCTGGTGCCATGACTCTAACATAACTGGTATCATAATTGAGGGGAATGTCTAGTTCTTCAGCTACCAGATCATATCCTGAAGCGACATATGACTTCATTAGGACCTCTTCAGTGTATGGAAGGCCGGAACCCGGGCTATCTCCCATAACCACTTCGCAGCCGAACTCCTTCAACATCCGGGCGACGGCATAGACGACGTCGGGATGGGTCGTAACGCACTTCTCCGGGGCTGATCCAAGCAGCAGGTTGAACTTCAAGAAAACTTTCCTGCCAGGAGCGGTGAATCGCTCCAAACCTCCAAGTAGCGTTAAGGAACGTTTTACAGCTTCATAAACACACTCTCGACCATAGTCCTTGCATTGAATTAGGGAAACTACCTTAACTATTTCGTTCACGCCAATCATCTCTTTTTCGTTCCATTCCCAGTCTTTAGACCTGCTGGATTTTCGGAAGTACGGCCCCGATCTCTTCCAACCCCAGGGCAAGATGCTCCAGGTCTTTTTGGCTAAGGTGAGAAAGATCCACAGATATCCTATTCTTCAGAGCTTCTTTCCTTCTGGCCATTAGTGATTTACCCTTGTCGGTCAATGCAATTTTTGACACTCTACGATCGGTAGGGTCTGGCAACCTTTCAACCAGGCCATCCTTCTCCAATTGGTCCACGATGACGGTCAGGCTCTGCTTCGAGTATGATAACGCCTGAGCGATAGCGGACATGGGTAGTGGCCCTTGCTTTTTGACCACTTTCAATACTGCAACCGTCGGTGAATATGGGCTGGTTCCATCGGCCTCAGGTTTCAGCATCCATCGGTACAGTATTGGAATGGCGTGGGACATATTCTCCACGATTGTCTTGATTTGTTTATTTTGATCCATGATTTGTTCGCCTCTTCCCGAAATCATCTCCGCATTGATGCTTCCACATGACAAAAAGAAAATGGCAAAACTACTATATTATAGTTCATAATTGTACTATCTATTATTGTACTAACTTAATTGTTAAGTCGGGTACAAGAATTTCAGGGAATTTTATTTGGTCTTAACATGTCACATAATCTTCCGTGAGTACCGTTTTTATAGTACACAAAAAGAGGATATGCTTAGATGCCTCGATATTAGGATTGGATTACGGTTATCGGAAAATAATACATTTATTCATTATTATCTAATAATTAATCCACAAGAATGCACACGCTCCTAAGTCCAGATGCCTCAGGGAAGGTGCGAAAATGGACGCCCATGCGAGAGCTGGGAATCACCGATCGGAACCGGAGCATGAAAGAGCTGTTGACTTTCCTTGTCAAAACATCAGTATAACAAGGGGTCAGTATCAACAATTTCGATATTTCACAATTACTTCAATCTCCATTAGAACCTCGGCACCCCGCTTTGTAGCGCAGCCTGTCTCGCCTCGGAGCGCTCAACTTTTAGTTTTGGAATCGTTCAGGGCTATGGCAGCGCGGATCATATCTTTTAATGCGGGCTCATTAATACGGTCGCCTTCGTAGAGGTCGATCGCTCGCCAATTATTGCCTTCTAGGCCGTTGTTGAAGACCTTGTCTGGATCGGGAAGGCTTGCACCTTGAGGAAAGGTCAGTTTCACTTTATCCTTGAAAGCCTTGGCTAACAGGATTTGTCCATTGTGATACCAAACAGGGTTGCCCATATATTTCCATTCCTCGATTACCTCGGGGTCAACATCATGTATGATTTTGCGAAGATCAGCAAGCGTCTTTCCACGCCAATCATTAAGGTCTGCGATATATTTGCCAATTAGATCGGATGGGTTCATTGTTCGGTCCATTGATATTGATGCCCTCTTCTAAATAGATTATCATTTAAGGGGGCTTAGCCCTAGGTGGCCTATTGCGAAGGACATAATCCTGAACCCCAAACCACTGTTCAGAACCTCGGACCAACCCATATTAATGTTGCCTCTTTTGGCTTCACTATTCACTTGCAAATATATCGCCGTCGTCATCAAGTTTGAACGTCCCAGTGTATTCGATCCTCACATAGTTCCCTTAGGGACTCAAAGCCACTTCGTCACTTCACTTAGTGGCGGTCTTTTAGAAGTCGGTCCTGATGAAACGTCTGGATATCCGATCAAACAGCCATCTAGGGCATACTCGCCGAACGGGATCCCGATAAGTTCACAGAACTCTCTTTCTTCAGCCATCCTTTCAGTAATCGAGAGAAGCTGAAAACCCAGACCGAGAGCGGTCGCCTTTAGCCACATGTTCTCCAGGCAATGGGCCATCGATTGATTCACTGCATCAGGAGTTCCTTTTTGCTCAGCTACAACAATGTAGTAAGGGACCTTCCCGAGGCTGGGAAGACCTAGTTGGCCAATCATTTTTAGGAAGCCATAATATTTGTTCCCCGGGCCTGAGAGGAGATCCTCCTTTGATATCTCTTTTTCAAGATCGTTGTATATGGCGGCTGCCTTTTGTTTTATTAACAAAGCCGCCTGACCAGTTAGTTCACTTTCTCGTGGTAGTACCACAAATCGTCGGAAATCTTCTCGTGTCACCGCTATCATGCCATAGGGGGCGAGTAAACCTGCTTGGAGGACCATTTCAATCATTGTTCTTGGTGGGGCTTCATTTTTGAATTTCCGGATGGTACGTCTTGATTCAATAATATGATCGAGCACTTCGTTCTGCTCTTTGTCTGTGAATGTGGTCATAAATTATCCCTAAATCAATACCTAATCGATTCGATAAATATCTATGGCAGAACTCTCGACGATGGATCTTAAATGGAATCGAAAGTCATTCTCGCCATTTTTAATACGTTTCCGTGAATCTAATAAGGCTTTGCAACTCGCTCTGAACCTCGACACGCCTCTTTCTAAGGCGGCTCTTTTCGCATCACTATTCACACGCAATAGATCGTCCATCGTCATCAGATTCGAATGACCCAGTATGTAGATCTACTTCACTAGCTCGACGATTCCGACCGCATATCGTCCGGACATGTCCGCATCGATCTCGCCATCTGTCGTATTAACATCATAGAGCAACATCGACCCATCCGGGAGATTCACCACCTGAAGGTTTCCAAGGACGTCCATCACCTTATCGATGCTGTCATAGACCCCCTCGGCCTGTTCGATGAGTTTGTCGTTCCTGCTGCTATATTTTTGATTCTTGCTGACTTTGTATTTCATTTTACCAGCCCTATGATATGTAAGGTAGTTTTGTGGAGATTGTAAAAATAACTATGCAATAATGGACAAAGAAAGAACAATTCTTGCAGAGAACAGATGTCAAACCAAAAAGTAGGAAAACGGTTAGACCAAGTTCGGTGCCCCAGTCATCGCCCCCTTTTGTTTAAGCGCCCTAGACGTGTGATAATACCTCTTGGTCATATCTATCTGGGAATGACCTAGATAATTCCTGTAGCACGAAAACGTCATTATTCTTCGATGCATAGCAGGTCGCATAGGAATGCCTTAGCACGTGTGGCGTGGTCAGAGGTAATCCAGCATCCATCGAGGTCTTCCTGACCACCATTCCGATTGCGTGATTGCTTATCCTCTGATTTCGATAGGGGCAGAACAACGGGCCATTAGCGTCGGATGATTTCCCACCTTTGGATATAGGCACTCAGGATCCCTTTGCAATCCTTTGTAAGGTAGACCTCACGCTCTCTATCGCCCTTCCCATGCCGAATTCTTACCACATCATTGTCGAATTCAACATCCCTAAGATTCAGGTTTCTGAGCTCACCGCATCTTATTCCGGTTGTGCAGAGATCATCAGCATTGCTGCGTCCCGATAGTCCTCGAAGAATAGACTAGTTTCTGCATTTGTGCTTCAGTGAGATATTTCGGTGACCGCTTGGTATCTCTTGGTTTCTTGAAATGGGTCGGCTTTCCAATATACTCCATGTAGTATTCCAGCGCAATAAGCTTGATCCGGATATTTGACTTGCTGAGCTTGCTTAAAATCAATTTAGAGGCAATCATTTTCGATTCCTCGACACGTCAGATTTGTCTTCCCTTCATCAATTAAAACTTTATTGATGCAGTAGGCCAGGTTCCGGGAATGGTCCTTGCCCATCGGTTGATGATTGGTCAACAGCCATACGATGAACTTCTCCCGGTCGATCCCCGTTTCCTTTATATCCACAATTCCGCAGTCTAGTCCCGTGGCACGTCCGAAATCTACTTTCTCCCGCATATCCAGGCCTCTCCTTCCATGCGTCGATGACCTGGACGATCTAGCGACGTTTCCCAGCGATGACCCACTTCTGTTGGGAAACATTAATAACCGAAGCCAACATTCGCCAGTTTAAGCGGGGATAGCCAAGCATGGCCAACGGCGCTAGATCGAGGGTCTAGTCCCTAGCGGTCCAAGGGTTCAAATCCCTTTCCCCGCACTTAATAAGTAGGGGATATAGTTAGTATCGGTGTTTTTTCGCCTTTATTTTTGCTGGCCTTTTACAGTACAACCCATATTGTGGTATAGCCAGATATTAAAATACTACTTGGTCCATATTATTTATGATAGTGTTATGATGTGTTATGGTCCAGAGTAACGTGACTAATCTATGGATAGAACTATGTTTATTAGACAAAGTGTGGCATCCAGATCATATAATTAAGAAACCCTTGATGGTGCGACGGAAGCCCTCTAAGAAACAAAGCGCCGAAGACGCCATGGAAGATGTGCCCATCGTGCCCAAGACGACGTCCTACGACGCCGTAACCACGCTGATTCGCCAATTGCCCGGCGGGATGACCATCTCGAACTTGGCCCCCTTGCCTTCTTCACCTGTTTCAGCAATTGTTATCCCGGTCATCTTCAGTATCTCTCTGGATATGTAAAGTCCCATTCCACTGTTGCTTCCGAAACCCATTTCGAAGATGCGTTCCTTAAGATCTTTCCTCACTCCAATACCATCATCCTGGAAAATCATGACGCATTCTTTGCCGATCACTTTTGTCTCCACGACGATGGAATTGACCTTTCCTCCGTGCCTCTTTGCATTGTCCATCAGATTGTAGAACATGCGTTCTAGCATCAGGTCGGCATAGACCTCAAGCTTTCCAGTCTTCATTATAATGTTTACTGGCGAGAATGGACCGGTGTTACGCACTTTGGTCAAAAGGATGTCCACCCTTTGCCATTCTGGTTGCTTTATGCCCACGGCCTGGTAATCCCTAGCGAAAGCAAACTGTTCGTCAATGAGTGCCGAGGCATTAATTATGGCCTGCGCGTATCGTTCAATTTCCCTAGGGCTGGATTTCGTCCTAGAAATAAGCTCGGCATATCCCCTTACGACCACTATTTGATTCTGTATATCATGACGAGTGACGTTCGACAAGATGTTGAGCTTGGTATTGGCGTTTGTAAGGGCATCCTTCATGATCTTCTCGGTCGTAATATCTCGGACTATCAGGAGTTGACCTGTCGGCCGACCGACACGGTCGTTCATGGTAGAGATTTGGAGGTCGTAATAGCTCGTACACCCTTCCTTCTGCACGCTTAGCTCCGTATGGCTCTTTGATAATCCATCTGGCTTATGATCTTGTCCCAACCAAGCGATCTCCTCGCTAACGCTCTTCTTGAACAGCTCGCTAAAACTTTTTCCCACCATTTTTTCCGCTGAAGGATTGATGTGGACGATCAATCCCTTGTTGTTGATCACTATGGCCCCTTCGTTCATAGTGCCCATCACGGTATCCATCGCGATCGGCATCAGGTCGTTCAATTCATATTTTAACAACCCGAAGAACATCATTATGCCCCCGACCAGGAATGAAAGGATGGTTACCATTGTCATTGTCACTTCTGGAAGGCCAACGTAGCCAAGGGCTAGGATCAGAAGAGGCAACGGTGGAAGTCAGGATCAGGAACCTAACCTGTTTTCGAAACATCTGCCCTGACTTGAGGTAGACCATGAAGAGGCAGAATAAGGCATAAAAATAGATGATCACCATATAAATTACAGACATTAAGAATATTGGTCCATATGAAGGATCGAAAGACCCGAAACCATTACCCCCACTAACATCGGTGTAAAACAGATGATGCCAATCATTTGTATAGAGCGATACGAGGATGAAAGCAGGAACAATAAAGAGTAGCATCACGCCCTTCCTGTTATACCAGCGTTGGTTGCCAGTGTACGCCGTTATGAAAAGGAAAAAGAGCGGTGCCAGTGAAACGTTGGATACATATTCGAGGTCATTCCACAGCAATTTGGTGCCCAGGTCTGGAGCGAGGATCTCCATGAGGTAAGCGATCGCCAGGAAAGCGACGGCCAACGCAAGGGCCAGAAAGGGCCATTTGAAGGGGAGGGAGCTTTTCAGGAACGTTAGGAATGCTATGACCAGGAATAAGACGGCGGCCAACACCAGGGCAGACCCCAAAAAGAAATCGATGACCATTGGACGATTATATCGTTGAATAATACAAAAGTCCTATGGTGATATTTGCTGCCTGATGCCGTCTAGCGGAACGGTCATCACGAACCTTGCCCCCTTACCGGTCTCGCCCTCCTCTTTTATCGTTATGCCGGTGATGGCGAGGATCTCTCGGGAGAGGAAAAGACCAAGTCCATGACCCGTACCGAAGCCTTTCGTGAACAATTTCTCTTTGACTTCTGTCGATATACCAATGCCATCATCCACGCAAATTATCGTACGGTCTTCCCGTTCCTCTTCCATAGCGAATCGGATGTGTTCGACTTCACCCCCATGTATCGTAGCATTATGGATAAGATTACAGAATACCTTGACCACGAGGGGGTCTGCGAACACCTCCGTACCGGAGGGGATATCGTTCTCTAGTTTGATCTTACCCAGATTAACTTCATTGGCACATTTTTCTATTAATTTATGAACATCATGCCAGCCGGGACTCTGAACTCCGATATCCTCATAGGTCTTGGTGAACTCGATCATGGAGGAGATGCGTTCTGCTGAATTCTCAGCCTTAAGGAGCAGGTCATCCTTGGCGATCTCGGGATGCTTCCTCTCCAGCAATGTCAAGTAACCTTGCAGTGCCATCAATTGATTGTTGATGTCGTGTCTTGTGATACTGGAGAGAAGATTGAGCTTCTTGTTGGCTATCTTTAGAGCGCTCAGGTTTTGCTTGTTTTCGGTGATGTCCCGGACCACACCTATGACTATCTTGCTGTCGTCCCTGTTCAGGAGGCGATCATGAACCTCGACAGGCACAATGGTGCCGTCCTTCCGGCGATGTCCCGTTTCGAATCGAGCCGAACCTACGGTTCTCAGGTTTTCCAGTACCTTCTCCAAAGGAGGATCGTGATAGCTGGTGGCGATATCGAGAGGCCTCAACCGCATCATCTCCTCTCTCGTGTATCCAAGCATTCGGCAGGCAACGTCATTGACGTCCAAGAAAAGCCCCGGGGTTCTGTCCTCAGTCCATCCATGCACTTGGATCGCATCATTGACATTGTTGAATATCTCGCGTAACTTCTCTTCGCTATCATGCCAAGCCTGTTCGATACGATGCCGCTCGGAGATGTCGCGAACGACCGCGATTATTCCGGTTCGATTCCCATGGCGGTCCTTCAATGACGATGCTTGAAGATCGTACCACGAACGCACTTCTTGCGTTTCCAGATAGTACTCTGACCTAGATGGCTCACCCGTCTGCCTGACGTTTGATAGGGCGTTCCTGATCGTTCGGTGTGCGGGCTCGGGAAATCCGATCTCATCGAAGCTCTTCCCTATGAACTGCTCAGGACTCATCAAAAGAGTGTCATTGGTCGGCTGATAATACTCCTGGAAAACAAGATCCTCATCGAGAACAAAGACCAGATCGTTCATGCTAGCGATGAACGATCTTAGTCGAATGTCGCTTTCCTTCGAATCTTCCTCATCAAATTCAGCATTGCTCGGCGACATCACTACCTCACCCCCTCTGATGGCAGGGGTTCGACAAGGAGCATTCCTCTCCCGGTCTCGACCTCTGGTTTTAACACCGACGTTAATTTCTCCGACAGATCCTGCATGGTGAAGGGCTTGGTGAGAACGTCCCGAAACCCATATTCCTGCGGATGGGCCATAATAGGATCGTTGGAATAGCCGCTGGAAACTATAACTCTGGCTCCAGGGTCCAAGGACAGGATCTCCCTGATGGCTTCCTTGCCCCCCATCCCCCCGCGTATGGTGAGGTCCATGATCATTCCGTCGAATGGCCGCCCGCTGGAGAATGCCTCTCGATAGGAGACGATCGCCTCCTCACCGCACTTGACGCAAGTGACATTGTATCCGAACCCATCCAGCATGTCCGACACGACATCCAGGATAGGTTCCTCGTCGTCCATGACCAGTATGCGTCCATGTCGGCCCACATCCATCTTCTGTTTCATCGGCGTGGGTGATGTAATTCCCTCTTCGAGGGCGGGCAGAGAAACGATCATTGTTGTACCCTTGCCTATTTCCGATTCTACTTTGATGTAGCCCCCGTGGTTCTTGACTATAGAATTGGTCGTGGACAGGCCTAGGCCGTTACCGTTATCCTTCGTGGTAAAGAAGGGGTCGAATATCCTTGGCAGATCTTCCTTAGAAATACCCACTCCCTCATCCGTGATCCTTAGTTGGACCCAAGGTCCTGCATCAAGGGATTCGGGACTCAATTCCTGAGCCCTGACGTTACCCGCCATGACATAAATTCGACCCCCCCGGGGCATGGCTTGAACCGCGTTAAGGACCAGGTTATTGATAACCTGCTCTATCTGGCCCGGATCGGCGGAAACCTTTCGCAACCCTTCGTCGATGTCGTAGAGTACGGAGATTCGGGAACCAGCAAGCACGAAATCGACGCTCGAATGTATCAGGGAGATAAGATCAACGTGTTCTTTTATCGGTGCCCCTCCCTTAGAAAAGGTCAGCAATTGTTGTGTCAATTTTCTTGCCCGCATAGCTGAGTTGACCGATTCCTTCAGGCGGTGAATATGTTTCTCATCCACACTCTTATCGAGCATGACGATCTCCGTATTGTTTACAATGGCGACTAGCATGTTGTTGAAATCATGGGCGATGCCACCCGCCAGGACCCCAAGCGATTCTAACTTCTGGTTCCTTGCCAGTTCTATCTCGAACTGGCGCATTCGGGTAATGTCAATGCCAACGGCCTGGACCTCTTGAAGGGTCCCCAAGCTGTCAAAAATTCCTTTTGCCCGCCATAGAAGTTGACGAGAGCCACCGTCTGGCATATTGATCGTCTGCTCGAACTCTCCCACCGGATTGGTCATAGAAATACTGGCAATAAACCTGTTCAAACCTTTGGAATCCCACACATCAGAATGGTCGTAAATGTTCAGATCCTTAACATGGATGCCCATCTTCCCCAGGCTCTTTTCCAGCACGGAGTTTATGAATGTCACTCTACCGTCCGGTCGGAAGGAGACGATTGCCTCGGTCTGATTATCCACCACCGTCCGATATTTTCGTTCGCTCTCGGCAATCTTCTCCTGGGCCTCGGCCTTTCGCATCACCTCCTCCATCTTCTTGCGTTCGGTGATGTCGTGCATAATGACCAGGTTGCCCATGGTTGCCACTCGTCCGAACTTGAACTCCTTGACCATCACTTCAAAGGATCGACCGTCTTTGTCAGTGATCTCCCGAGGCAAATCCCTCAGGTTTTGATACCGGGTCTCAAAACCAGGGATCGATGCGAAACCCTCCGAGAACGATTTACCAATGACCTCTTTCGCCTGATGCCCCAAATAGTCCCTGCAGGTTTTATTGAGGTCTGTCACCTGGCCTCGAAAATCAACCGTGATGATGTTGTCCTGTATTACATCTAGCATCTTTTCTTTGCTGGCCGGGGCCAGATCGAACACCCCAAATCGGAACGAGTAGATGTAGATCAGCGCAGCGGCCAATGCATAGCCGAGGGTGTCGGGGTATACCGCATTGAGCTCCATAATAAAATAGGAGGCAAAGATGTATGAATGGATGAGGATGACACCGCCAAGGAAAACAAATGCCAACCCCTTTGAGCTGTCTCGGTAAATGAAGAGGAAGAGGGATATGGAAAAGATCGTTCCGACGATGTCGAAGTAGGCCGTCCATACGAATCCGATCACCGAAGGGTTGACCAGAAGAATCGGCCCATGCAGCGCTAGACCAATCGTTAAAGACTCTGATTGGTTGAAGAGGTGGAGCCATGGGTCGGTTATGATCGCAAAAATAGCGATCGCGGGAACCACCATTAACGGTATGAACACTCTGGGTTTGGATGGGTCAAACCGCCGAGTTATCTCCAACACCATGAAAAGATAACTGGTGAACACGACCACAAACAACAACGCGGACAGGGAGTACAAGTCGGACTTGCCGTCGAAATCCGGAGAATAGAGTTGGATGACCCCGACCAGACATGATATAGAGGTTGCCGGAAGCATTACCAGGCCCGCTTTTATCATCAGCGGGCGTCGCCCCCATAGGTAGGCGAATATCCCCATGTTCACGAACAACAGGATGCTGAGGACACTGACCATGATCTCAAATAGCAAGGGTCCACACCTCAGTCTCTGTCGAGCATCGAAATTCGATATATATCAATACTAATTACATTAATATCAAAAATCAAAATGAATAACAATTGATCGAAATGTAACTTTAAGCACTTCTGTGATCGGGTGCAGGTTGTCTGCACGCCGCCGACCCGCCCAAGATACGGGAAGCAGTTGGAGAGACGCGACGGCGTGATGTTTTCTAGTGAACGAGAGGATCTAACGTTTTCGTTGGTCAACCTGCCAATCGTGATGATAACAGTGGCGCGCCGCCGTGCCTCGAACGAGGGACCTTTGACGAATGGCAGGTCCGGCGGCGCGTTGTTACTATGCAGCCGGCAGTTTATGTTTCACAAGGCGACACGGTGAGTGTTGACCCGCTGCGGTCGCATATTGAAAATCCTAAGGTCCAAATAATATCCTTCCGGTCTGAGCATCGCGGTTCGGATCAGTCCTCATCAGGGCTTGTCATTTCGGACCTTCTGTTCCTCGGTAAGGACCGGATGCTCGAGGTCGGGCATCTCCGATGCTCCCTGCGGTATCCTGATGACTAACCTCACCCCCTGTCCAAGTTCGATCTCCTCGCTTATCGTTATTCCAGTAATGGAAGGGATCTCCCTGGACAGGAACAGGCCGAATCCGTGGCCGTCCCTGAACAACGTGTCCTTCTGTTCTTCCGGTATGCCGACGACGTCGTCCTCACAGACGATGGACATGACCCCTGAGCGTTCTTCCAGGCAGAACCGGACGAAGCTCGTGACTCCGCCGTGGATGACCGCGTTTCGATCAGATTATAGAACACCCTTGGTGATGAGCGGTCAGCACACACCTTGAGCTCCCGGGACACGTCATTGCTCACACTAACCTCCCTAAGATGTACTTCCGCCACGCAATCATCGATCAGATCGTGGACTTCATACCATGCCGGCGATTGTACCTCGATGTCCTCATAGGTCTTGGTTAATTGGATCATTGAATTTATTCGGGCGGTGGACGCCTCCATCGTTCTCAGGTAGCTGTCATGGGCGAGCTCCGGATGCTTCGTAGTGAACAGGCTCAGGTTCCCCTGAAGGGACAAGAGCTGATTCCCGATGTCATGCCCGGTGATGCTGGAAAGAAGATCGAGCTTTTTGTTCGCGTTCTGCAGGGCGCCCATGTACGACTTCTTCTCATCCATATCCTTGCCACGGTCGCTTGCCAACGATCGGAGGATGTGGCCTAGCTCAAATTAAAGAGATACGGAATCGCACCCAATCTGGACGTAGGCGTCGGCCCCTTTCTTCATTGCCTGGCTGACCACCTCTCGGCCATTCCAGTGAACAGGACGACGGGGTCAGGTTGCCGGCCGAACGGAGCAGTTCGAGGAACTGTATGCCGTCCTTCTACGGCATATGATAGTCAGATACGATCGCATCGTACCGGTCGGTGCCGATCTTGGCCAGGGCATCCTTCACCGATGAGACCACATAGATCGCCATGACCCATCATTTCCTTTGATTTGATGCAGATGTCGGGGTCATCGTCCACGAACAGTATACGGATTTGAGGTGGCTCACTGCGATATGCAACACCGGCGTGGCTTACATCAATTTGGCTAACTTATGGGTATCAAAAGCAGCCCTCGAGCCGTACCTGTAAATGTAGTTTCGGTCTGCATTCACCCTGATCGGTTATCAATGACGCACTTTCACTTCAATAAAAACTCCGCCAGGAAGAACAGCGCGATGGTGCCGGTGGCGTAGGCCCAGAACATCTTCTCCGCCGGAGCGATGTTCCTTAAACGTCCATACATTTGCATGGTCAGGCATCCGGACAGCCCATAGAAGAACCTTGTGTGCAAAGTTATCAAGAGTGACAATTAACGCGCGGCCTGGAGCGATGGCGAGACTGGCGAGGATGGGTGGACAACCCTGTCTCGAGGCCTATGCACGCTGATGATAATGCCAATGATTCGACTAGGTTGAGTAAAGAAGGGCACTGCCGTTATTTTGGACTCTGAAAAGAAATGGTTGGTCTATTCTCTCGTCTAGCCGTCGATATTTGTGGGATCGCGATGATTATTCCGGTGGCGGTGACATGTTTCATCCCTCTAACTTGCTCCCGCCTAATTATCGATAACATACGCCCTATTCGTGCAATTGGGATGGTTCTTCGAGGAAACAGAGGGCAATGCACTATGATCTAGGCGTGCTAGGTTGTAGCATGGAACAAAAGGTCAAGGTACCGTATGCCATATTGGATAGGGTTCGTTCACTCGCGTTTCTAACCATGTCTACAGTAGTCTCGATAGTCGGGTTTGTCTGGTTCATCTTCGATCCCAACAAATGGATTGAAAACCGATAGGGGTTGGCTTAGTCAAAGGCTGATTCCGCCGATGTTTCAATACGGGCATCGTCTCTTCATCAGCCGGTGATCTCCGCCGATCTGTCGGTGGCCGTGCTGGTGGTTATAACCCCCTCTCCCCGCAACGCCTATCTTCCGTTCGTCCTTCATCGCATCCATGTCATCACCGAGGGGTGAACAGGGAATGGGACGAGCTGCCGTGTCCTGAGTGAGGGGCGCTAAACGTCGTCGTCTTCGAAGGCCTGTACATCATGAAGATTTGCGAGGGTTGCGGGAAGGAGGTCGAGTTCATCCGCGACTCTTGGTCATACCGGCAGTTCTTGGACCGGATCAAGAAGCACAGGAAGTTCGACCTGGGGAGGCCGTTCTAGAGGTTGCTTTTCTTATGATTTAATTTTGGTTCTCAGACGGGGCTGAACGGCGAAGATTTATCGTATCTCGGCTACCGATCCGCATACTTTGCACTTAGTCATTCCGTTCGTTAGCTGATGGCGACAACTTGGGCACACGGTCAGGACGACTCTGGTAGGGCCTTGATAGGGCTTGGGTCTCTTTATGGTGATCGTTCTGCCTGGCATGTGATTAGTTCCATTTAATATTATTAATCGTTGTTAATCTGGTGGACGATTTATCGAAATAGGACCTCGAACGATCCTTCCGACCTCCCTGGTCAATGATGTTCTGACTTGGAAATGACCAGATCGGGGTTCTCTCGTTTCATGTTCAGGTCGAAATTGCTGATGCCTCCGTCCCTGAACTCGGCGGTCAGGACCAACCTGTCCTCGCTGATGATGAGTGACATGTGTTCCATGTTGGATGAATAGGTCCTGTTGCGTTTGTTGGATCCTGTTGCCTTTAACAGTCCGATCCTCTCTAGGTCCTTGATTCGGCGGTAACTCCTTACCTGGGGTATCTGTAGGACCTCGCTGACCTCTCTCACCCCTATCGGACCGGAATATGTCATCGCCAGTATCCTGGAGACGTCGGCGTCGAAGACCATTTCGGCAAGGTCGAACGCCGTCACATTGGATTCCATCTTGCAATAATTCGCACATACCCTATTTGCTCATTCGTTCGGGATTCTCCCTATCGATAGTGAAATCACAGTTCATATTTTGGATCGGAACTTAAAGCGAGACAGTATTTGAGTGATGCCAGGGAGCAAGCCCTACTCCAATTAGGGAGTGGAAAACCTGTGAAAGATCTTGCAAAACTAGTGGAATTGTTCTAAATCGATACTCTCACAATCACACTATATTTAGGGTGTGAAAGTCCAACTCCTCCTCGTCCTTACCATATACCTTGAAGATTCATCCGACCGACGTTCTTCTTCAGGTAGAATGGCGAACCTTTGTTGTTTCGATCAGTATGAATTCTTGAAACAAAAATTGCATAGAAAAACACCGTCTTTTTTGGTCCGATTCGATGGACCTGTACATTCAGATGATGATCAAGTGCTTACTGTCCCATTATCGAGGCATTCCATAGGACACTGTCACTCCCCAAATCAATACAATTTATCAACCGTTTATCATTGGTAAGTGTTATTGATCTCTGTGGCGGCAAACCCTCCGTTCAATGATGTTTAGATCCCAAACTAGCATAGTATCTTCACACAGGACCGCTGGATCGTAAACCAATTCCATTTATCTCGATGAATATCATGGGCGCGAAACACAGCGATCAATCTTTTTTCCCCATGAGCTCATCAAAAATGAAAATTAAGGACCTATTCATGATGAGGGGCGCCGCCAGACTCCGGCCGGCACCAGCATTTCGAAGCGCACTCCCTGCCCACTTTGCCCCTTCTCCTCGATGGTGATGCCAGTGATGGCCAGTATCTCACGTATGAGGAAAAGGCCCAGTCCGGTGTTCTTACCAAAGCCTTTCTCGAAAAGGTGCTCTCTGACCTCTTCGCTGATACCGATGCCGTCGTCCTGGTAGACGATAAGCAGGTCCTTGCCAAGCTGCTCGGCGCTTAGCTTGATGTGAGATACATGCTCCCCGTGGCGCACGGAGTTGTCGATCAGGTTGTACGGAACTTTTTCTGCCAACAGATCAGCCAGGATCTCCACTCCACCGGTGTCGTCCTCCATCGTCACGCCGCTAGGATGCAGCATATTGAAAGCGTCGGCGGTTTTACGGCTGACCGAGACCCAGGCGGGAGCTTTCACACCCATGTCTTGATAATCCTTCGTAAAAGCGATCTGCCTCTGTACATTGTCGGCGGCCCGGGACATCCTATCGAGGTAGGAGACAATTGTTGGATCTCTCTCGCTTCG
Organism: uncultured Methanomassiliicoccales archaeon; assembly: GCA_963710685.1. Classification (GTDB taxonomy): domain Archaea; phylum Thermoplasmatota; class Thermoplasmata; order Methanomassiliicoccales; family UBA472; genus DASXVU01. Next base: position 178,343 of record CAVQBH010000011.1, read on the forward strand.
TTTTCCCAGCTCTATGAATCCACTGAGCACGGTCATCTGATTGAGTATGTCGTGCCGAGTAATGCTGCTAAGTATTCCTAATTTCAGATTGGCCACGTGCAATGCCCTCTCCATTTTGCGACGCTCATTGATATCATGTGTGGCAATGAGCAGCCGCTGTTCGCCAGGATAGTTAATAGGTCGTGCCGAAAGTACATGCCATCGGTGCTCTCCATCCTTACCGTTGAGAGATACCTCCAGGCCGTCCACAGAACCTCGGCTGACCAAAGTATCCATTATGGTCTCCAGGTCGGCCCCTTCCACGAATAGATCGATCAGTTTCTGGCCTTGCTCGATTTCCAGCCCGAAGGCCTCCATAGCTTGTGAGTTGGCATCAAGGATGTAAGTACCATCCCAGTTCGCAATGATTAGAGGGAACGGAGCAGATGTGACCACCAGGCGCATGGTCTCCTCGTTCAGGCGACGTTCTTCCTCGGCCTTTTTTCGGTCGGTGATATCACGCACCACCGCCAACACCATTTGGTGACCTCCGATCGTGATCAAATGGGCGTTGATCTCGACCGGGACGACGCTCCCATCCCGACGCTGATGCACCTCTTCAAACCTGCCAATGCCTTCATTTCCAATATGCCGCGATGTCTCCCATGATCCAGATTGTTGAACGTTGGATACGAGGTCGGCGGGGGTCAATCGCAACAATTCCTCGCGCGAATACCCGAGCATCAGTCGGGCCGCCTCATTAACGTCTATGAACACGCCTGGCGTAGCGTCCGGATTCCATTCATTAAGATATATGGCATCATTTGCATCGTTAAATATCTCCCGGAATTTCTCTTCGTTCTCGCGCAGAGCCTTCTCGATCAGGTGGCGGTCGGTCACGTCCGTTAGTGACAGCACCATCTCATGAGGACTGATGTGGCTTCCGGACACAAGGCAAGTCCGCTCCTCTCCATTTCTAGCCAGTATCTTCATCTCCAGATCGGAAAAATCCTCGACCTTGCGTATAAAATGATTTAGTGTCTCAATGTCCTTCCGCATGAAATAAAGTTCCAGATTTTTCCCTTCGACCCAATCCTCTCCAGTGATCTCCCGGAATCTCCCGTTGGCCTCTTTGATCCTTTGATCATCGGTCAGAACGGCAATCATCCCTGATTCAGCTTTTGAGAAGATTGTGTGATATCTCCTTCTTTCATTCTCCAATCTTGTAGAAAGGTATGCCACAACCAAAGCTATGAGGATAAAGATGACCGTGCGGATTAGAGCCTGCAAGACCGGATCGACCTGTGGGTCATAGAAAGCGCTAAGGCCCAGGTAGATCGCGCTCAACCCTGATGAGAAGAGCACCCCCCGCCATTTATACCAGTATGCTGCCAGGACGATCGTGAAATAGTATACGTTCTGAAAAACAATAGTAGTTCCTTGGGATAAGAAATATATCGTTAATGCCAAATCTATGATCGTACTGATCACAAGCAGAGAGATTACGAAGTGCTCGGTGAGATTGGAGAAGTTCTGCGGTGCTGTCTTTTCGCTTTCCAAATAGCAGACCCACAGGACATCCCGGGATTGGATGATAAGCGTGTCGTTCTAAATGTTTTGATAAGATTCTGTTGATGATAACTTTTTCCGCCAAACCATCTTAAATGGGCAATCAGAATCAAGGAGCGAAACATAGGCTTCGTGTCGAAGCCGCCCTTACCTTATCTTCGAATTCAGTTGTCCGGAACGATAGGCCATCTACTAAGAAAAGGACACAAGTCATGTCAGGCAAATTAGTTCCGTTGCGCTTTTTCCCCTCGACCTCGACAATGCCTTTATCTCTTTTCATTGATTCGCCTAAGAATTTGCCGAGATATCCCAACCGGTTCTTTGGATTCCCTTAGCCTTCTCAAAATATCTCAGTCCAGGTCGAGTAGCGTACAATTTGCAAATCATATATGATATCTACCTAGGGTTCTGATTCCGCTCTGGGGTATTATCATGACGAATTTGGCCCCATTTCCCTGTTCGCCTTCTTCTTTTATGGATATGCCAGACATAGCCAGGATCTCCCGCGAGAGATACAGGCCAAAGCCATGGCTCTTTCCGATGCCCCTGGTGAACAGTTTATTCTTCATGTCCGGAGATATGCCACAACCATCGTCTTCGCAAACGATGGACCGAACGCCGTCATGTTCCTCGAGATAGAAACGAATGGTGGTGGCATTACCTCCATGTCGCAGCGCGTTATTGATCAGGTTCGTGAAAACTTTACCAATCATGGGGTCAGCGAGGACTTCCGTCCCGGCCGGAACGCCGTTCAACACCGACGCAGACCCAAGAAAGAGCCCTTTTGAACAGTTCTCTACCAATTCTCTGACATCATGCCAGGTCGGTTCATTGACGCCTATGTCTTCGTATCTCTTGGTGAACTGGATCATTGTGAAGATCTGCCTGGCTGCCTGCTCAGCTTTTTGAAGACTTTGGATGGATGACCGATCCAGCTGCTCCTTATTGACCAAAGCCAAATTCCCTTCGAGAGACATAAGCTGGTTCTTGATGTCGTGCCGGGTGATCCCGGTCATCACCTTGAACTTGTTATTCGTCTCCCTTAATTTCGTCTCCAAATGGCGTCGTTCGGTCAAGTTCCTGCCGACAAATACGAGCCCGGCAGGTCTTCCAGAGGAATCACGGAACACATCTGCATTTATCTCGAACGCAACGCGTCTCCCATCTCTCATGATAAGGTCGTACTCGATCGACCCCATACTTCCTTCGATCCTCGCCTCAACGTTACTGAGGGCCTTCTTCACTTCATCCGGCGCGATGAACGAGAAAATGGTGTGCCCGACGACCTCGTCCGACTTATAACCGCTTTCCGACAGTGTTGGCCCATTCACAAGAACGATGTTCCCGTTCATATCCGTCACGATGACCATGTCTGGAATCGCGGCTAGGAGTTTCGAGTAGTGCTCCTCGCTCCTCCTGAGCGATTCCTCCATATTCTTTCTGGCGGTGATATCATGCGACAATATCAGTACTCCACCATTATCGCCGCAGGTACCCATCACTTTGGTATAGATCGACAAGAACCAGGCCATCTTTCCCCGCACCTCAACCGAGTCCTCATGCTCGATCGGTTTAACCGATCCCATCGATCGCTCTATGCGTTCCAGATAGGTCTGCCCTGCTTCCTCACCAAAGATATCTTTGATGTTCAGACCGATGAAATTCTCGGGTACGCCGCTTAGATGCGCTGCCGCGATGGAGTTCATAAGAATGAGTTTGCCCTCGGCATCCCAATAAGCCAGTCCGATTCCGACGCTATCTAGGATCGCATGGCGCAGGTTCTCGCCCTCCCGGAGCGCCTGCTCGGTCCGCTTGCGCTCAGTTACATCGTTGAAGTTGGTTGTGAATTGCTGCGGGGCGTTCCTGTAGGCAAAGACCTCAAAGGTCTTGCCAAGTGCTTCGGCCCTATCCTCGAAATGTTCAGGCGTTCCGGTTAAGCTCACTTTTCCATAGCGTTCGATTCAGGATGGCTCGATGTCGGGGATGACCTCTCGGACTGTTCTTCCTATCGTTTTGCTCTGTTCCAACCCGGTCATCCTCTCAAAGGCCGGATTGATGTCCAGGAACCTATAATCGCAAGGCAACCCATCGGCATCCTCGATGATCTGATGGACTGCGATTCCTTCGATCGTGCTATCGAAGAGTCCATGATAGCGCATTTCGCTCTCATGGGAGCATCTCTCAGCTCTTTTGAGGTCGGTGACGTCCATTACCGCAACGAACTTGGCCGGTCTGCCTTTCCACATGATGTTCTTTTCCCGGATCTGAACGTTCAGAACATCTCCCGTTTTATTGATCATCTCTACCTCAAGAGGTCCATCACCATCCAGCTTGCGTAGGTCTCTTCCGGTCCTCTCAGATTCGGGTGTTATAAGTTCGAATATGTCTGTTCCGATCAATTCCTCTCTTCGGTATCCAAGCAGGTCCGACAAGGTCCTGTTCGTGTCGATTATTATTCCCTGGCTACTGATCGAGATTCCTTCAAAAGTGTTGTCTGCCAGATTCTGGAAACGTTTCTCACTTTCCCTGAGATCGTCCTCCGCCCGTAGCCGCTTGGAAATGTCTCGGACAGTGATCACCACGGTTCTCCGATCGGTTATGAACAATTTACTTAGAGTGAGCTCCGCCGGGAAGGTTTTGCCATCCTTGCGTCGGTGGTACTGGATTGGGATAAAGCTCTTCTCTGAGTTGAGTATCCGCCACGTCCTCTCCGGTTCAGATGTTAAGGTCCTGATGTCTAGACCGATTAGCTCCTCCCGGGAATATCCATACATGCGAATCACGGATGGGTTAACGTCGATAATCTGACCGTTCTCTTGGTCCATGATCCAAATGGCATCAACATTGGACTCGAACAATGTCCTGAACCACATATCGCTGGTCTTCAGCGCTTCCTCGGCATTCTGTCTCTCTTTCCGTTCCCGAATGCTCATGATACCATATGCCAGGTCTCCGGCCATTTCCTCCAGCAGGTCCAATTCGTCATTGGTGAACCCATTGACCTGATCGGAGTACAGCATGAAAGCTCCGAAGGCCACCCCTGAATCCAACAGTGGCAGGGCAATGGCGGACCGATAGCCATTCTTCCGTGCCAGCTCACGCCATTGGTCCATTCGATTATCATTCACCAGGTCCTGTATGAAAATGGTCCTTCCAGTCCTTATGGACATTCCGACAGGGCCATTGCCTCTCTCGTTCTCGCCCCATGAGGCTTTTACTCTGTTGACGTAGATCTGATCAAATCCGCTCCAGGCCACCGGAGTGACCGAACGGGCCTCGTCGTGCTCGGCCATACCGATCCAGGCCATGCGATAGTCAGCCTCATCGCAGACTATGCGGCAGATATCGTTCAGCAGTTCCTTTTCGGTTTGGGCCTTCACTAGTACACGATTACACTCCTTGATCGCCACCAGCTCCCGGTTCAGCCGGTGCACCCGTCTATCGAAGTCCCGACGTTCAGTGACGTCCTGAATGATCCCTACCACCTTGGATGGTTTCCCGGTCTCATCAACTATCAGTTCGGCGACCGATCGGATGAATTTGTGAGGTCCACCATCAGATGGGGCGATCTCATACTCGAGGTTGTATCCCGTTCCTTTCTCTATGAGGTTCTGGAGCGCTTGACGTGTACGGTCCTTGTCCAATATGCAATCCTCCAGCTGCGCCAAAGGGATAACTCCGTCGCTCGGTCTTTGGATGGCGAATATGCGGAAGCCCTCCTCGGAACCCCAGATCTGACCTCCGTCAACGTCCCATCTGAACTCCCAGCATCCTGTCATTCCTATGATCTGAGCCTTGCTCAGCCGTTCCTCATTCTCCCTTAGAGCCCGCTCTGTCCAGTTGTGGCGGACCGCCTCTCGAACCTTATGCTCTAATTCAACGAATTGGGCGTTTGGATTGCCGCCCTTCTGCAGATAGAAGTCAGCACCAGAGTTCAAAGCTTCAATGACCACTTCTTCCCGACCTCGACCTGTGAATAGTATAAAAGGGATCTTATTCCCTTTTGAACGCAATGCTCTCAGGAAATCGATTCCGCTCGTTCCCGGCATCTGATAATCGGATATGATCGCGTCATATCGGAACTGTTCCATCTTTTTCGTGGCTACAGGTACGGAAAGTGCGGTATCGACATGAATGTCACACGATCTCTCCAAAAACAGTTTTGCTATATCCAGAAGATCTGATTCATCATCGACATACAGGATCTCGATCACGATTGGTCAGGCCGGCGTTAGATTTCGACCGGACTTTATAAAATAATGTAATTAATACTCAGAATTGATTCGGAGAAGGGATCTTTTTCCGAGTATATTGGACCGATGTCCACAATGTTTACAGATCACCTATGATCTCTCCCAATACATTGACCTAGATGTCCCATGGACGAGCTCTGTCGGACTCTTAAGGTGAGATTCCTTTTCATGTTAACATGAGAATGCTGACCTATAATCCAGACTGACTTCTAGAGGATATTAATTTTTCATTTTTCAAACTTTTGATATCAAATCTCGAATTGATTACTTCTCCAAAATATATTGCTTTTGGAAAAGAATGATTACCAAAATCGGTAGTGATAAGCGTCCAATTCAGAATATATACTCAGAAACCGAGTGCTTTTCATAGGTGTCAGAAAATGCACGCTCTCGAAACATCGAGGTTGTTGACGGAAGAGTACACAGGTAAGATACTCCTCGCTACAATGGGAAAACCGAAAAGCGCATACGAACTGAGTGACAAGCTTGGAGTGCCCATCTCAATCTGCTATCGCAAGATCAAACTGCTGGAAGATTCTGGCCTTATCTCCTGTGCGGAAAGGAGACTGACCCGGGAGGGCAAGAGGATAAGTTTGTATAGATCCAACGTGCGAAATGCCCAGATCTTCTTGGAGCGGAACAAGATCAGGGCCATGTTAGAGATGACCGATGGAACGACCCGTGACACATTCTACGACATTGATATGCAGGCCTTCCTGGAGATGGCAGAACAACCTTCGTAGCAAGTCGTTGGTTCGATAATTGAGAATGCATTCACTCCTTCACCGTCCTCTGGGGCAGCTTCACAGCGCCATTTTGAACCACAAGATTTTAGTCGAAACGTTTTGATCTAACTCAAGAGCTTGCCCAGGCATTCATTTTAGACCTGGATGTATACATCCAATGGATAAAACACGTTCTAGGCAAGACCCAGTAAAGAATCAGAAATACCCGATATGCCTTTTATACGTGACAGGATCGATACAATTCTCTCAAGGCCTGTATCCTCGATGATATCTTGGTTACGACTATGTTCGTCGGGCAATTCGATCCGTTCATTCATCCCGGGCAATAAGATATGGCTCTGTTGTAAAACTCGCATTCTAGGCGAAATATAGGTTGACCAGATGCTTTAAAAACAAGTCATAATAACCTCTCAATTGGTCTTTTTACCTTCGATAGCGATTGACCGAAATTCAGGGCAGACCGTATTTGAGGCATACTGGTTGTTATCACGATCTCCTCGCTACTATTGCGGATAAATATGCATGGTCGAACCTACTGGATGAGTTTTGTGACAGAGCCGGTAATAATGGTCTTAAGCCGGACGGAGCGGTGAGTCATTAGAAATGGAAACCTGAGTTGACATTTTTTAAAAAATATTATTCTATGACAATGGTATTTAAAAATGAAGGTTTTCATCGTTAATGATTATCAAGGCTGATTGCTGTCTCTTTCTCTTTTATAAAGATAAGTTGTCTTAGATGTTGCATCTCCTGTTCAAAGACATGGGCGTATTCAATACAATGTCCTTGACAGGTTACCCGTTAGCTAAGGAGTACTGCATCATGGAAATAGACGGATCAAAAAAGGTAACGAAGGTAACTGACAAGGAAAGAAGCATGCTCGATGAGTCCAAGGGCAGCATGGACATGGATCCTAAGGTAAAGATGCTGAGGGAAATCATCGGTTGCCTCGTGGTTCCAGTATTCGCATTGAAAAATGACCTGTCAATAATCGCCATCAACCAAGAGATGGAAGATCTGACCGGCTACAATATGGAAGAGGCCAGGGGAAAGGACATTTCTGAGATTATCGACTCACCAATGGCAAGGAAGCAGAAGGTCATGCTTGAGGTCCTATCCGCTGGAAATACCTACACGATAGAAAAGACCGAAGTGTTCAACAAGTCAGGAAAAACCAGCACTGTCAAGGCAAGCCTAAAGCCCATGTTCGGCGAGGATGGGCAGTTTCTAGCAGTTATTGGTAGCTTCCAGCATACAGGTTTGTCCTCTTCTGATGCAGCCAGGGAGGCCATGAAAGCTTTGGTCGCGGACGCTGAAATGCTTTCGAAGGCGGCCATTGAAGGTAGATTGTCCACACGTGCAGATGTGACCAAACATCAGGGCGACTTTAGAAAGATTGTTCAGGGCGTGAACGACACTCTAGACGCGGTCATCGGACCGTTGAACGTCTCGGCAAAGTATGTCGATGACATCTCAAAGGGAATAATCCCCGCGAAGATCACAGACAACTACAACGGCGACTTCAACATCATCAAGAACAACCTGAACACCTGCATTGAATCGTTGGGTGGGCTTATCACGGAGATGAAGAGGATGTCCGACGAGCACACCAAGGGTGACATCGATGTGGTCATCCCGGTCGACAGATTCGAAGGGGCCTACCGGACGATGGCACAGGGGGTCAATGAGCTAGCTATGGGCCACATCGCGGTAAAAAAGAAGGCCATGGCCTGCATCGCGGAGTTCAGCAAGGGGAACTTCGAAGCACCGCTGGAGCGCTTCCCGGGTAAGAAGGCGTTCATCAACGACAATATTGAGCAGTTGAGGGTCAATCTCAAGGCGCTCATCTCCGATGCGAACATGCTATCGAAGGCAGCGATAGATGGGAAACTTGCGACCAGGGCCGACGCCAGCAAGCACCAGGGCGATTTCTCGAAGATCGTTCAGGGGGTGAATAACACACTAGACGCTGTCATTGGTCCTTTGAACGTATCCGCAAAATATGTCGACAACATATCCAGGGGAGCGATACCGGCGAAGATCACGGACAACTATAATGGTGATTTCAATGTCATCAAGACCAATCTGAACCAGTGCATTGATGCCGTCAATAACCTGGTAGCTGATGCCGGAATGCTCTCGAAGGCTGCCGTAGAAGGAAAGCTGGCTACGCGTGCCGATGCGACCAAGCACCAGGGCGACTACAGGAAGATCGTCCAGGGAGTGAATGCCACGCTGGATGCAGTGATCGGACCATTGAATGTATCGGCGAAATACGTCGACGCCATCTCCAAGGGAGCGATACCGGCGAAGATCACGGACAACTACAACGGAGATTTCAATGTCATCAAGAACAATCTGAACCAGTGCATCGATGTGGTCAACAACCTAGTTGCCGACGCTGGAATGCTCTCGAAGGCTGCGGTCGAAGGAAAACTGGCTACGCGTGCCGATGCGTCCAAGCACCAGGGCGACTATAGGAAGATCGTCCAGGGCGTCAACGACATGTCTCGACGCGGTCATCGGACCATTAAACGTCGCCGCCAAGTACGTGGATAACATCTCCAAGGGAGCCATACCGGCGAAGATCACCGACAACTACAACGGGGACTTCAACGTGATCAAGAACAACCTGAACCAGGCGATCGACGCGGTCAACAGCCTGGTAGCTGATGCCGGGATGCTGAGCAAGGCCGCAGTTGATGGAAAGCTCGCCACCCGCGCCGACGCATCGAAACACAGGGGTGATTACAGGAAGATCGTCCAGGGAGTGAATGACACGCTGGACGCGGTCATCGGACCCCTAAACGTCTCGGCGAAGTATGTCGACGAAATATCCAAGGGAGCGATACCGGCGAAGATCACCGACAATTACAACGGCGATTTCAACACGATCAAGAACAACTTGAACCAGTGCATCGATGCGGTGAATGCGTTAGTTTCCGATGCTGGAATGCTCAGTAAGGCAGCCATTGAAGGCAAGCTGGCCACACGCGCCGACGCAACGAAGCATCGGGGAGATTATCGGAAGATCGTCGAGGGCGTGAACGGAACGCTGGACGCGGTCATCGGACCATTAAACGTCGCCGCCAAGTACGTGGATGACATCTCCAAGGGAGCCATACCGGCGAAGATCACCGACACCTACAACGGTGACTTCAATGTCATCAAGAACAACTTGAACCAGTGCATCGACGCTGTGAACAACCTGGTGGCAGACGCAGTGATGCTCAGTAAGGCCGCTGTGGAAGGAAAGCTAGCCACCCGCGCCGACGCAACGAAGCACCAGGGTGACTACCGGAAGATCGTCCAGGGAGTGAATGATACTCTCGACTCGGTTATCATACCGATCAATGAGGCCATGAGAATAGCAGACTCATACGCTGGTGGCGACCTGACCGCCCGGGTCGAGATCGAGACCCAGGGCGAATTCACCCGATTCGCACAATCGCTGGATAAGATCGGGACGAGCATGGTGGACCTGTTGAAGCAGGTGAACGAGTCCATCGATGTGGTGGCTGCCACATCCCAGGAACTGTCCTCCTCCGCGCAAGAGATGAACGCTTCAACCGAACAGGTTTCGGCTGCCATCCAACAGATCAGCAAGGGGGCGCAGAGCCAATCCGCTCAGGTCGATGACACCGCCAGGGTGATGGCGGAGATGTCCACCTCCGTTACCGAGGTCGTCAACAAGGCCAACATGGCCTCGCAGGCGGCCGGAAAGGCCAATGATTCCGCCGGCACCGGAAAGATAGCGGTTGATAAGACAGTAACGAAGATGCAGGAGATCTCCCAGGTGGTGGATGAATCGGCCAAGGTCATCGAGATCCTGGGCAAGCGCTCCGAGGAGATCGGCGAAATCGTCTCGGTCATTACCGGAATATCCGACCAGACTAACTTGCTGGCCCTGAACGCCGCCATCGAGGCGGCCAGAGCAGGAGAACAGGGTCGAGGGTTCGCCGTGGTAGCTGAAGAGGTCAAGAACCTGGCCGAGGACTCGCGTGAGGCAGCTGAACGTATCGCTAAGATGATTAAGGAAGTACAGAGCGAGACAGCCAAGGCCGTCGAGGCCATGAAGCGCGGAACCAAGACCGCGGCCGAGGGCCTGATGATCGTGGACGAGACAGGCAAAGCGTTCACAGAGATATCGATCATGGCAGCCGAAACGTCCAAGGAGGTCGCTACGATTTCTGCCATGATGGAGAAGCAGAAGGAGGGTCAGCAAAGGGCCGCCAAGTCCGTGGATGGCATCGCCGCAGTGGCCGAAGAGACCGCATCCGCTTCCGAGGAATCAGCCTCGTCAACCGAGGAGCTGACTGCCAGCATGGAAGACATGACCGCCAGGGCTCAGTCCCTGTCGGAAATGGCCCTAAACCTGAAGAAGGTAGCCGGTCAGTTCAAGATCGGCGAGGAGAGCAAGGAGGCGATGAAACCTGGGACAGATGCTCCCCGGAGCCAGACGGTTTCTCCCAAGCCAGCGGCCAAGAGAGTGGTTGGCAAGCTAGACGAGCAAAAGGTACCGGCCAAGGTCCGGGAAGCACTGAGCAAGCGCAATGTCGGCACGGCATCCGGGTGAGGTGATGGACATGGTTAGAAAGAAAAAGGAGAAAGTGGAGCTGACCGGGGACGAGGAGCAGATCGTCTCCTTCAAGCTGGGAAAGGAGACCTTCGGCATCAAGGTCTCCCAGGTGAGGGAGATCGGGAAGGTCCAGGACATCACCAAGATCCCGAAGATGCCCTCCTTCATCGAAGGGGTGCTGAACCTGCGGGGTCAGATCACGACCGTGATCGATCTCAAGAAGAGATTGAACATCATCATCGAAGGCGACAAGGGGATCACCTCGGCTTCGAGGATCATCATCGCCGAGATCGGCGATGCCCAGATCGGGATAATCGTGGATGCCGTCGAGGACGTCATGCGGGTCCCCCGCTCCAGCATATCTCTTCCCCCAGCGACCTTGACCGGAGGAACGGACACGAACTTCCTTACCGGGCTATGCAAACTGCAGGACCGTCTGGTCATGCTCTTGGACCTTAACACGGTGATGAGCAATGATGCGCTGGAACATATCGAAAGCATGAAAACGGCGGTTGCTCCGGTCGCCGTGTAGGGGGCTGAAGTTAGCGCCCCCCAAACTATTTCCCCCTTTCTATCTTTATTGTGCATAGTTTCTTGCTCACGATCAAGACGTGATCGGAATAAGATCTAGGTTTTTTACTAACATATCGCGCGCAACTATCGTTGTTTCACGAACCCTGGAAGACCAAACGACTGACACTAATAGACTTCTAATGTTCTGAGCATGCGTGGGGGAAAAGATCATGTGTGACCACGTCATCGGAATGAGAACCGTGTCATAACGCTCGAATACTATTCTGTGGAATGGTCGGACTGAACTTCGCACCCATGGTCGGCTCCTCTCCCTCGCTGATGCGGATACCGGTAATGGCTAAAATATCGCGTGATAGAAACACTCCAAAGTCATGACCCTGCCAGTTCCTTTGGTGAAAAGTCTCGATTTCATCTCCTGGACCAGGGGGGCGCGGCCGCCGGTCCGTGTCCCTCGTTTTCCTCCTGAGAACGTCTGTTCATCCGGCGGCCCACGCCTTGATCTGCCGCGATCGAGCGGGTGTTCATGGATGATCGATCAGCAGCCCGTTCCTATTGACCTGTTTAGGAATCGGGAAAACGTCCGAAAGCGTTAATGCATGATATTTAATTGCATGGCCCTCGACCGCCGATTTGGTGTTTCACTATCCACTTTAGTTCGTCAGTTTGAACGGCGGCGAGCACATATCATTTCGCTCGAATTCAAACTCAATTATTTACGACTTGAAGAGCATTGTAGAGTTTTCGAAATTAGACCTATTATATAATATCCAATGGGGACAGAAAGTCGGTTGTAGCTACTCGTTCAGAGGATGTCTCAAAGATGTCTTGAATGGATTGACGTGACGTATTGACGAAAAAAGAAAATGTTCTTGGAAGGAGAAGTGAGATCCAACCCAGACTCTCACACATCTGGGATGGTCTTCTTGGAAGAAACACTTCCTCAATATCCGAGATGATGAAAAAAAGGTTTAGCCTTTTTTACTGTTCCTCCTCACAATCATGATGGCAGCAATTATGGCGGCAAGGAAAAGTGCCAAGCCTGCTGAGAGATGGGCTATGTTGTATGGATTTATCCGCGGTGGTCGCATTCCATGCACCGTCTCGATAGATATGGTACCAATCGATGGCTGTCCCACCATCGCTATCAGGGGCGTCCCATCTGAGGAGCACTTGGCCATTGGCTGGCGTATTAGCGGTAAGACCAGTCGGCTGATCGGGAGTGGCCAATGAGGTGATCGGCGTGTTGTAATAAGACCCAACTCCCGTTTCATTATGGGCGGCTACGGAAAAGTTGTATGTCTGGCCATTAGTCAGGCCAGTGATTGTCTCGTTCCAATAAGTATCGTATGAGGCGGTTACGTGGTCAACATCAACATCATCTTGAAAGATGACAAAATAGTTTAGAATAAAGAGAGGGAATAGTTTGATTCGTCACAAAAGAAAGGTGAAAGAAATAGTTAGTCGATGATACGCTCAACGAGCCCCCGTTGGTGGGAATCGCCGCCAAGTGAGCTCATTCAAATCCAATTCTTGTTTTTCGATTCGGGATATTGGGCTGGCAACCATCCCTCACCTTCTTCCCAAGTGATCGACGAGGAGACCGATTACTTCTTCCTGACCCATTTGACCACTACCACAGCATCGAGCATCGCCGCCACAAGAAGCCCCACTGAGCCTACGATGGATGCCCAGTCAATGCGGTTATGGCCCTGATCCATTGGATCGGTGGTGTTCGTTCCATTGGTCACCAACCCGATCGGCGTCCCGGTCTGGGTCGCGGATTGGTTCCCGATGCCCACCGAATTGTGGGCCGCGACCTCAAAGAGGTACTCCACACCGTTCGTCAATCCGGTAATGGTGATCTCAGTTCCGTTCGGATGACCGACATCCGCTCCGTTCTGATACACGATGTAATAATCGATCTGGGAAGTTCCTGGGTTCGTGGGGGCGGTCCAGGAAGCTGTGACCAGGCCGTCTCCCGGTATGACCGTCAAATTGGTCGGCATTCCCGGCGTCTGTGAACTCGATATGAGCGATACCGTGACCCACGGGGCCTGTTCGCCGACACCGACCAGATTGTGTGCCGCCACGGTGAAGTTGTAAGGGTTTCCGTTCGTCAGTCCAGTGATGGTTATCGATGTCCCGGTGACGTGGGAGAGGTCGTTTCCGTCCTGGTAGACGACATAGTAATCGATGATGTCGCCGCCATTGCTGGCCGGGGCGGTCCACATCAACGCGATAAGGCCATCTCCTGGGGTAAAAGTCAGATTGACCGGAGCACCAGGGACGGTTGAATTGGAAGACAGCGTGACGTTGATCGCAGATGATTGGGAGCCGACACCGACCAGATTGTGCGCCGCCACGGTAAAGTTGTATGAATAACCGTTCGTCAGTCCGGTGATGGTCTTGGACGTGGCGTTGAGATGGGTAATGACATTCCCGTCCAGATAGATGAGGTAATTATCGATAAACGCTCCCCCATTGCTGCCCGGGGAGGACCATGACAGCGAGACCAGGCCATTTCCCGCTACGCCGGTCAGGCCGGAGGGGGCCCCTGGAACCGTGACGGTCGAGGACGGTGCTACGGTCAGGTCCGTGGAATTCATCCCCAGGCCAGCCACGTTGTGTGCCGCCACGGTGAAATTATAGGATTGTCCGTTGGTCAATCCGGAAACGATCGCCGAGTCGTTGGTAAAGTTCTCGGGCAATGCCACCCCATCGACATAGACCAGATAGTAGTCGATATCGGCTCCCCCGTTGTTGCCCGGGGAGGACCAGAAGAGCTTGACCTGGCCGTCTCCCGGCATCGCCGTGATGCCGTTCGGAACGTCCGGAACGGTGACGGTGGTGGAGGGCGTCGCCGCGACCGCCGAGGACCGTGCCCCGATGCCCATGGCATTGTGCGCCGCTATGGCAAATACGGACGATTGTCCGTTCGTCAGTCCGGTGATCGTGCTTGACGTCCCGTTTGCGTGGCAGGTGTCGTTGCTGTCCTGATAGACGACATAGTAATCGATCGCCGCACCTCCATCGCCGTTCGGAGCGTTCCATGACAGTATGACCTGGCCGTCGCCAGGTACAACCGTCAGACCGCCCGGGGCGTCCGGGATCGTGGTAGTGGGAAATGGTGTGGAGGTCGCCGCGGATGATCCATTGCCCATGCCCACCGCGTTGTGCGCGGCAACGGTGAACGAGTACATCTGACCGTTCGTCAGGTTGGAGACGATGGTCGAGTTGGTGCCGCATTGGTCTGGTATGGCGACGCCGTCGACATAGACGAGATAATAGTCGACGGGCGATCCGCCGTTACTGCCCGGTGCCGACCATGACAGCGAGACCAGGCCATCGCCCGGTAACGCTGCAAGTCCGGTCGGAGGATCTGGAACGGTCATGGCGGCGAACGGGGTGACGGTCACCATCTTCGACTGCACGCTGGTGCCGATGTTGTTGTGCGCGATGACGGTGAAGCTGTAGGTTCGACCATTGGCCAACCCGGTCAACGTCGCCGTGGTGGTCGGGTAATGGTTCAGCCCGATCGTCCCATTGACGAGGAGCAGGTAGTAATCGACGGGGGTACCGCCGCTGTTGACCGGCGCCGTCCACGTCAATACGACCAGGCCATCTCCGGCGGTGGCGGTCAGGCCGGTGGGGGCTCCCGGGATCGTTTGCGTCTGGACGGGCGCCGCAGAGACCACCGCGGTCCTTGGTCCAGGCCCGGCCGAGTTGTGTGCCGCCAGGGCGAATCCGTACGTCTGGGCGTCGTTCAAACCAGTGACGGTCGCTGATGTGCCCGTGTCATGTCCGACGTCGATGCCGTCCTGATAGACGATGTAGTAGTCGATGGGCGAACCCCCTGTGCTGGCCGGCGCCGTCCAGGAAAGTATCACCTGACCGTCGCCCGCCGCCACATGAAGGTTCTGTGGCACCGATAGGGTCGCGGTCGGCGTTCCGGCGATTTCGGAGCATTTCGCTCCTTCGCCGCTGGAGGTTACAGCACTGACCTGATAATAGTAGGTATGGCCATCGATCAGGTTAACGTCGGAAAAGCTCAATGTACCGCCGCTGCCGGTATTTCCGAGATACGTCTCTCCGGAGGATGTGACGCCACGGTATATCCGGTAATCAATGACCGATGACCCTCCGTTCCAGGACGGTGCCGTCCAGGATAGGGTGACCGAGCCATCGTTCGAGGTGGCCGAGAGACCGGTGGGGGGGCCAGGGGCCACAGGGGCAACGTTCGTATCCATCATCAGGCCGTAGAAGGTGTTTCCCGGCGCGGGAAAATTCGATGCCGCGTATGCGTGGCCCACCCTTGCGTATTTATTTTCTGGTAGCCAGAGCGTCAGATTATTGTTGGGGGCGGACGAACCGTCGATGGTGGGGGCGACCATTCCCAGGAACGTTATCGAGGTCAAATGGATGCAGCCATAGAACACCCCCCCTCCGATGTTGGAGAGACCGCGTCCGAACGTCACCGTGGTCAGCGCGTTGCAGCCAAAGAAGGCGAACTTCCCGACGTTGAGCACGCTGTCAGAAATCGTGGCGGAGGTAAGCGAGGAACAATCGCTGAATGCGCTTACCCCTATGCTGGTGACCTTGTTCGGGACGGTCAGGGATAATAGGGAATAGCATTCCTCGAACGCATGATCCCCAATGCTCAGGAGCCCGCTGCCCAGGGTCAGGGATGACAACGCAGTGCAGGCATAGAACGAGTAACTGTCGATGCTGGTGACGCTGTCCGGAACGGTCAACGAAACCACGGCGGAGCAGCCTTCGAACGCGCCGGTGCCGATGTCCACCAGGCCATTTACCATTATGATGGATTTTATGTTGGAACAGCCGTCGAACGCATAGACGTCAATGCTGGTCACACTGTTGGGGATGGTTATGGAGGTGACCGAGAACCCGTCGGGGTTGCTGAATGCCGACGCTCCGATGCCGGTGACCGGATACCCTCCAAGCGTCGAGGGGATTACCACCGCCCCTTCGGTGCCGATGTATGCAGTGATGACAGCTTCGCCGTTGATGACCGAATAGGTGTAGGGAACACCATCCGCTGATACCGGCGAGGATGAAATCACAAAGAACGCCCCGGTCAACATCATGGTCGCGATGATGATGGACCCAAGACGTGTTCCCTTCTTTTTTTCCATGAAAAACCCTTACCCAGACATGATCTGTTTGTTTGGACCGATAGGTCCCGGATAAAAATAATTAGAAAATCAAGACACTTAATGATATGTCATTGATTTACACAACTCGAATTTAGGGTCTGTGAATGCCAGCGTTCAAGATACCGTTTGCAAGAACCTTCCGTCATTATGGATAAGCGGAAGGGGGACGATCGACACCGAAATATGCGCACGTCTCGAACAATCGAAGCCAGCGTGAATTCTCCGCCGATCGAACGTATCGGTCTCCATCCTCTATGTTCCCGCCATTGGAATTTGGTCGATAATAATCATATATGGATGACCTAAATATTAGAACATGAGCGGAAAGAGCGAGGAAGCCATTTTTATCATGGGCAAGAATGCCTTCACCAAGATATGCGGCAACATCGGCTGCGAGCACCTGCACATCAGACAAGAAAAGGAGGATTCCTCAGGTGGGATGAAAGATAAGGGCCATAAACGGCCAGATCTTCTGGTTAACATACCCGATCTGACGTCGTTGTTCGTTGACGTCAAGGTACGGCAGCAGGTGGAGGCCGGCTCCTCCAATGAATTGTCCGGCGTCAAGGCATTTGAGGTTGACTGCCACGACTTTTGGAAGATGAAGAAGTTGCAGGGCAGGATGCGCATCAGCTGTTGGTACGCCTTCATCGAAATGAAGGGTGCGACCGGTATTTACGAATCCTCTGCTTTTCTCGTTCCCCTGTCCCGGGTGGAGAAGAACATTCCGGAAAAGATCATGAGCAAATTGGAAAAGGACGAGGAGGTTTTCTGGAGGGTCCGGATACCGATGCGTTGCTTGAACGAATGGGACACCAGAATAGATCTCAACGACAAATGTCAGGGATGCGTGGATCAATACTGTAAGCTGTTCCCGAAATGAGAGATCGGACCGCGCATTGTTCCGGTGCCGTGACATCTAAACGATCTTCTTGGACGGGCCCCATGGGAAAATAAGGGATCATTTCTTCAGTCCATCCGCGTTCCTGGTCGATGGAGGTGACGAGCCTCGGGCCCATGAAAATTTTCATCGTCTGATGAGCCTGGGAACCAGAACGGTACGGTGTTTAGATGGAACGTGACTTCCCGTCGTCCAGGTGGGCCATGGCCCTCTGGTATGAGAAGTCCATGACCTTGAGCGTGCACGGCACGCGGTTGACCTGGAAACCGAACATGGCGGCGATCTCCTCGATCCTGCGATGCTATTCCTCCCCTCCGAGGCCTATGTCGAGCTCGACGATCTTCGAATAGTCCATGCATTGGAACACGAACTTCGCCTCGTCGATGTCGCTGCTCTCGTTGAGCAGCTGGATCTCCTTCATGAAACGGCGGAAGTTGGCTGCCCACATGGTGTTCAGTGGATAACCTCCCTTGTCCGTCTTCAGTTAGTTCAGGTATTCCTCGGAGCCACCCAGGACGGCCCCCACGCAGTCGTAGACGATCTTGTCCCGGCAATCTTTCAGAATGACCACCGGGCCCCTCAGTCCGGTGGTCAGCGAATCGATGTTCTTGAACGCGTTCCCGCAGAGACCATACCACACCAGGATGGAGGCACAGGAGGGTTCCATCTTCCACATCTCGGACATCACCGTCGCCCTCAGGGCCGCCGGGGTCTGCTGCAGGGAAATGGGGAGTATGCGCCCAATGACCGAGAAACCGTCCGGAGGAGGGCCCTCCTCCACCGAGACCTCCTTGCGGTACTCGAATCTGTCACCTTTGCCGGCTAGGGTCGGCTTGTCGAAGAGGGCTTTCGATTCGGGCGATTCCACAATGCCGGTGGTCGATCGAGCCGTCGTTCGCGATCAGATGCACGATCTCGTCCTCCAGCACCTGGCGGCCGATGATGCCCATGACCTTCCCGCCAGGTGCTTGGTCATTCAAATGAGCCTTCCCCTTCTTCGTTGGCGGATGGTGGCGTCCACCATTGCCCTCAGGTTGCCAAGGGGGGCTGCAGCACCGGCCCGCAGCCCGGGGCGACCGCGTCGACCCCTTCGGCGATGCACTCCGTCGTGCAGGCCCTGACCTTTTCCTCCGTCCCGTGAAGGAGGATCTCGGTGGTGCTCACATTCCCGATTACCGCGCTCTTGCTGGAGAGCAGTCTCTTTGCCAAAAGGACGTCGACGCTACTGTCGATGTTGACCCCGTCCGCACCGCACTGGGCGATCAGGGGCAGGATCTTGGGTGGTGTTGCCGCATGTGCGGAGAATGACCGGGATGCCCAACTTCTTCGTCTCATCGCCTATCCTCCGGTGGAACGGGAACGCGAACTCCAGATACTGCTGGCAGGACAGGAAATCGCCGCTGGCCAGGGGGTCGATGAAGGCAACCAGGTCCGCCCCCGCGTCGTGCGCCGCCTCGGCGTAGTCGATGCCGAACTTCTGTGCCCTGCGCAGATTGGCCTTGAGCAGGGAAGGGTCATTGACCATCATGCTGAGGGCCACCTGCTCGCCCAGCAGCTCGAAGGCGAGCATGTGCGGTGCCATGATGCCGCAGATTATCGGCAGTTGCGGGACTCTCTTTTCCAGGTCTCGGATCGCCTCCAGGACGATTGGCACTATTCCATCCTTACGGGGATCGGGAACGGACACCTCGGCAAATCCTTCCGCCGTGCTGATCCTGCGTTCCAGGACCATCGGCTGACGGCGCAGGCCCCGGTCGGAGATCCGCACGCCTAAGGCAGAGGCGTCCACCGCCGTCTCGAACGGCACCCGGGCGCTCTCCAGTCCGGCGAACCGGTTGGCCGCCAGGGCCAGATCGGCCATCTTTCTCGGGTTGCGGTGAACCTCCGGCCAAAATGAACCGCTCGCCTGCATCAGGCCAAGGATACCGGTTTGCATCGGACCCATGCAGGGAACCGCGTCGACCTCCTCCCTGTGGAGGGTCCCTACCAACCTCTCTTTCTGGTTCATCTGCGCTCACCCTTGACCATTGCCCCTGCCGACATCTCCCTGGGACTGGACGAACGCGGACCTGGGCGAATCGTTTGTTCATGCCATCGCCGCTATGCGATCGATCTCTCTCCATCACCTTCCCAAAAAAACATTCGCCGGTGGCGTATTCATTACTACACTGACAGAAAATTATCCGAACCGAATCCGCACGGAAGGCCGCCTGGAAACTTGTCTGAGAGAAGAATCAGGAAATGGGAGGCATGAGAGCATCCCTCTATTCCTTTCCTCACAGGGCCCGGTGGTTGTCGAAACGGTCCCAGGCCTCCCCCAGTATCGCTTTCCTGGTCCATTCCCGGCTGATGAAGCTCATGGGGAATCCCAGGTCGATCGCGCTGACCTCGTCCAGCCTCTTCACCGTCCCGTCATCCAGTGAGAAATCGAGGCAGGCCAGATTGTCCTCCAGCTGTGACAGCCGTCTCGACCCGATGATCGGAACGACCAACGCGTTCTTCCTCTGCCTTAACCAGTTCAACGAGACCTGGGAGGGGCTTTGGTCCAGCTCCCTGGCGATCTCCACCACCTCGCCGGCCACCTTCAGGGTCCGGTCATTCACGGTAAAGTGACTCCTGGGGTAGTCCTGCTTCATCCTGGCGTCGTTCTCTGCGGTCCCGGTGTTGTACTTCCCGCTGAGTATGCCGCCACCCAGGGGCGACCAGGCGGCCACCGTCAGGTCGAGGGTTTTGGCCATGGGCAGCAATTCTCTTTCCGGGGTCCTCTCGAGCAGGCTGTAAGGGATCTGCAGTCCGGTGAAGATCGTCCACCCTCTTTCCTCGGCCAGGGTGTTGGCCCGGGCCACGACCCACGCAGGCGCGTCGGAGAAGCCCACATAGAGCACCTTTCCCGCCCGGACCATGTCGTCCAGTGCCCGCATCAGCTCCTCCAGGGGGGTGATCTGGTCCCAGGCATGGACCCAGTAGATATCGACGTAATCGGTGTTCAGCCTCTTAAGGCTGGCATTCAAGGCCTGGACCATGCTCTTCCGGTGGTTCCCCGCCCCGTTGGGGTAGTTCGGTTTACCGCCGAAGGTGAACTTCGTGGCCAGGACGAACCGTTCCCGGTCCTGGGCGATGAACTCTCCCACGAACTTCTCGCTGGTCCCGTTGGTGTAGCCGTTGGCGGTGTCCACGAACGTTCCCCCGGCGTTCACGTAGGCGTCGAACATCTTCCGGCTCTCCTCCTTCGACGCCCCCCATCCCCACTCATCCCCGAAGGTCATGGTACCGAGGCAGAGCTCGGAGACCCGGAGCCCGCTTTTCCCGAACAGCTTGTAGCGCATCGCGATTTCTCCCGCGATGGAAGGTCCAGCTGCTCCTATTTGGGGTTGGGGCGATGTAATCTCCAGAAAACCCACCGGTTTCCGCTTTCACCGACGGATATGCATCAGGCCAGTTCGAGAGGAATCTGAAATATGTCGGACGTCGATAATAAATACGCCCAGAGCCCATTGGATGCTGGGCATCACTATGATAAAGGAAGCGCCGACTTACAAGGGATTGAGAAGGTTCAACATCGCCATGGGGCTGCTTCATCTCGTCCAGGCCGCCATCATCCTGGCCATCAGCAGTAGCTATACCTTGCCGATCACGAGCTCGTTCTTGAAATACAATGCCGTCACCCAGCACCTGGACCCAACGGTCCAGGTGGTCTATAATCTGCCGATCGCCCCGATGATAGCGCTGTTCCTGTTCATCTCCGCCTCCGACCACCTGATCCTTTCCACGCCCCGGGCGTTCAAATGGTACGTGGCCAACCTGGAGAACCACATCAACTATGCCCGGTGGATAGAGTATGCCATCAGTTCCTCGGTGATGATCGTCGTCATATCCATGCTGGTCGGCATCTACGACATCGTCAGCCTGATCGCTATATTCTCGGTGAACGCCTGCATGAACCTGTTCGGAATGCTGATGGAGATGTACAACCAGAAACGGGACAAGGTCAACTGGACCCCGTTCATCTTCGGCACGTTGGCCGGTCTGGTCCCGTGGGTCGGCATAACCATCTACCTGGTGGGCTCGGGGTCGATGAGCTCCAACTCGGTGCCGACCTTCGTGTACTTCATATTCATCTCCCTGGCCGTGTTCTTCTTCTCCTTCGCCTTCAATATGGTCCTGCAGTACCGGAAGGTCGGCAGGTGGAAGAACTACCTCTACGGGGAGTACATCTACATCGTGCTCAGCCTGGTGGCCAAGACAGCCCTGGCCTGGCAGGTGTTCGCGGGCACGCTCCGCCCGGTCTAACCCGGTTCTGGAGCGCCCCGGGAGAAAGGGACGGTGAGGCGGTTTCGGGAGCGGACGGTCAAAGATAAGGACATCCGAGACATCGGGGAGCGAGAGCGTTCGATAGCATGGATCTCATCACGAAGAGGGCAGAACCGAGCGACAATCAGGTGATCATCGACAACATCCTGCGGATGGCGATGGAATCGGAAGGCATTGCGCTGGACAGGAAGACCGTGAGCGGGGCCATGGACCGGTTCATGGCAGAACCGGGAAGGGGATTCTACCTGCTGGTGCGGCTCGGCGACCAGGTGGTCGGCCAATGCATGATCACCTCGGAGTTCAGCGACTGGAAGGACGGCGAGTACTGGTGGGTGCAGAGCGTCTACGTGAGCACAGCCCATCGGCGTCGTGAGGTCCTCCGCACCCTGTTGGAGGAGATCAGGCGGATCGCGATCGATCAGGGGGACGTGTTCGGCATCCGCCTCTACGTCGATCGGGACAACGCCAACGCCATCGAGGCCTACCGCCGCCTCGGGCTGCCGCCCTCGCACTACCAGATGCTGGAGGTGCCCATGGCCGTTGGGGGTCCAGACCAGGGAAAGACGCACTAGTTCGATGACGGCGAGCGCAAACTGGATCGTGCGTATTGCCAACCTGGGCAGCGAGACCGGATGGGGGAGCCGGCCCGCGGGCTGTGCATGGAGATGAGCGGAGGACGGGCAGGGTACAGGCGATCCGGAACGCTGTCCACCGCGCCATGGAACTGGCCAGGTAGGTTTTCCTTTCGGGACCGCGTTCATTAACAACGGCCGGTCAGTGCCTTTTTCCTGAACGGTTAATTACTCCTTGCTTGATATCATGGACCTGATTCTGTTAACAGTATTACGGAAAATGGTGCACAGATGAATTTCGAAGAAGGCCATAGGCTGATCTTTTCAGAAGGCAAAGCAGTACCGCTGGTGGACATAGGCATTCTAGACGATGACGCCTCGGCGGACCGGGTCGATGCCCTGGTGGACAGTTTCGGCGCCCTGCATGTCGGCGTGAACATCGGAATGAACCTGCCGTCGAGGATGCGGGCGCTCTATTCCAGCAGCGCCAGGTCCTGGTACGCCTGCCCGCAGGCAGACCTTTCGCCGATGGTGGATATGATCTCCCTGGCGATAGACGAGTCGCCCTACGCCGACTCGGTCAAGGGGTTCGTGCTCTCCAACATCATCCCCCCGCTGTTCCACTTCGATGACCCGTTCGTCACCCCCGGCAACCTGGTGAGCTACGGATGTTCCTGTCCGAAATGCGACGAGTCGCTGGGGATGAGCGACCTGGGGGACCGGCTGGCCCGGATGGAGCTGAGGCCGATCGAGCGGAACGACGGCGATGACATCGCCTACGCCCGCGAGGTCTGGGTATGGTCGTCGGCGATCTCGGTCCTGGAAGACTATTCCGATCTGCTCAACGACCGGGTCCGGGCCTACGCCCCGATCATGTCCCAGCTGGCCGAACTGAAGGGCGACAGATATCTCATCTTCTCCGAGACCGACTATCCGGACACCGAGTTCCAGGTCAACGGCTACAGCGAGACGTCACGCCTGGCCTTCGGGATCGGGGATGACCTGCTGGAAAACCTTACTGGCATGATCATCTCGCCGTCGTTCGGGACCATCATCGACAACGACCACATTCCGATATTCGAGGTCGATGACATCAAGGCGTTCATCAAGATGAAGTACTTGGAGCCGAGATCGAAGTTCATGATCGATTCGGTTCTCCCACCGGAGGTGATACAGCATGTTCTCCAGGGCTAAGAATGTCAAGGTAAGGGTATTCCCGCTGTTCCGCGGCGACGCGATGAACAGACGCTCGCTCGAGCATTTCATTATCGAATATTTCAAGGATGAGGACATCCAGGACTTCAAGATCGGGGAAATGATCTACGTCAAGGTGGAGAAGATCGAGCCGGCGGAGGCCCTTCACACCGACCGGCACACCCGCCTCGACCTCACCGTCCAGGAGGACGGGATGGACGTGGAGAAGTTCGGCTTCGTGAAACGCCCGGACGAGAATATCGACGAATCACTCATATCTTCCGACCTGGCCAAGGCCTATCTCAGCCTGTTCCGGAACGGCAAGGAACCGTGGAGGAAGATCCTCCTGAGCGGGGAGCCGGGCACCGGCAAGACGCTGTTCGCCCACGAGCTGCTGGCCAACGCCCAGCAACGCGGGCTGAAGACCTATTCGATCCCGGCGTCGATGCTCCTGGGGGAGTACATCGGCGACACCATCCGGGTGGTCAACTCGGTCAAGCGCGCGGTGGGCAAGGACTGCGTCCTCTTCATAGACGACTGCGACCTCATCCTGCACAACCGGAACGACATGAAATCGTTCGGCTCGCTGCTCGAGTCGGTGGTGGCGTTCCTGAACTTCATCGACGAGTTCGAAGGCTACATGATCGCCGCCTCCAACGACCGGGAGATCGATCCAGCCATCGAGAACCGTATGTTCGGCATCAGGTTCGACCTGCCCAGCACGGACATGCTCTACCGTTTCATGAAGAAGACCGATCCGACCGTCACGCCGCGCGAGGCCAACTCCATCCACGAAAAGCGCGGCAGCTACCGGGACGCGCAGAAATACCAGGTCATGAAACTGGCCGGGATGTACAGCGAACGGAAGCTGGCCGCTTCCCACGACCCGCTCTACCGGTGAGCACGCGCCAGCTCGTCGAGCACCGCCCGGGTATAGTCCCCGGTGGTGGCCCTGCCCCCGGCGTCCGGTGTTCGTACCCCGCCCCTCAAGGTGGAGACGATGGCCCGGTCGATGCGGTCAGCCTCTGCCTTCATCCCCATGTCCCTGAGCATCATGGCGGAGGAGAGGATGGCCGCGGTCGGATTGGCGATGCCCTTGCCGGCAATGTCCGGTGCGGAACCGTGGGTCGGTTCGTAGATGTCGAAACCGTCCCCGTGGTTCACGGAAGGGGCGAATCCCAGGCCGCCCACGACGGCCGCCGCCTCGTCCGAAAGGATGTCGCCGTACAGGTTCAGCGTGACCAGGCAGCCGAACTGCCGGGGTCTCATGATCAGCGCGGCCGCGGCGGCGTCCACCAGCAGGTCGTTCGCCTCCAGGCCGGAACCGGCCACCTCCTCGTAGAAGATGCGTTTGAACATTCCGTCGGACAGCCTGAGGACGTTGGACTTGTGCACGCAGGTGATCCTGCCGATATCGTTCTTCTGGCAATGGTCGATGGCGTGGCGGACCAGCCGCCGGCACGCCTTTTCCGAGACCTTGCGTTCCAGCGTGACCACTCCGTCCTCCGCATGTTCGATGCCGGAGTACATGCCCTCGGTGTTCTCCCGCACGATGACGGCGTTCAGGTCGCCTATCCCCAGGTCGGGCGCCAGACGGGCGACCGGTCTCACGTTCGCATAGAGGTCGAAGCGTTTACGCAGCCAGAGGATGGGGGAACGGTAGTCCTTGACGCTCGAGTCGGGCGAGGTGATGGCCCCGAAAAGACAGGCGTCGGCGCGGTCGAGCGCCGAGACCGTCCCGTCCGGCAGATAAGCCCCGGTCTGCCTGAAGCATTCCAGGCCCATGGTGGCGAAGGTCAGGTCCAGGGGTGCCTGGACCGCTTCCAGCACTTCGACCGCTGAGGCGATCACCTCCGGTCCGATGCCGTCCCCGCCGATCACCACCACGCTCTTGCTCATTGCATTCGCTCGATGATGCTGGCGACGATGAGGGGCAGGGCGATGGTGGCATCGCCCTCCACCGTTATCTGGGCCGCCGTCTCCTTTACCTTTCCCCAGGAGACCGCCTCCCGGACCTGGGCCCCGCTCAGGGAACCGTCGTACTCGAACGCGGTGGTCAGATACACTGCGTAGTCCAGCCCGCCCTTGAACTGGTTCCACCAGATGACGTGGTGCTTGGAGATGCCGCCGCCGACGATGATAGCCCCGGTATCGTCCGCGTGGAATATGATGTCGGAGAGCTCCTGCTCGTCCGCGAACAGGTCGATCTTGAAATTGCGGTGCGTCTGCCAGTACATCCAGGCCTGGGAACCGAAGGAACCGTCGGTGATCCCCGGCACGAAGATCGGGATGTTGTTCCGGTGGGCCCAATAGAGCAGCGATTCCTCGTTGTCCAGGCGCTTGCCAACCTCGTCGATGAGCTCGTGCGTGGAGATCGAGTCCCGGCCCTCCAGGATCTCCTCGAACATGGGGATGAGCTTCTCCTCCAGCACCAGGCCGTAGCTCTCGTCCGGGACCAGCACGTTGCCCAGACGGTTGACGCCCTCCCGCCTCAGCTCGGCGTCGTCCATCAGGAAGTCACCCTTGTAGTAATGTTTCCAGGTGCGTGCCAGGTCGTGGTCCAGGGTGCCGCAGGTGGTGATGATGACGTCCACCAGCTTCCTCTTGACCAGTTCCACCAGGACGCCCCTCGTTCCGGTGGCCATGATGCAAGCCGGGAATGACAAGAATGTGACGCATTTCTCGTCTTTCACCATTTTCTCGATGATGTCGGTCGCATCGGCGAGCTTGCGTCCGGTAAAACCGCCGGATTCGCTCATCTGGCGCATCAATTCGTCGACTGTCATCGGGCCTTCGATCTTGATGTCCTTGACCCTGTTCTCTTCCATATCAACACTTCCGGGACATCTGAAGTAATGCTCCTAGAAAAAAGTTCCTGACATCATTCTGATGGATGGTCGTCCCTTTATTCCCATAGAAAATGATGGAACTGCTCCCCTCTTGGCCGCTCATTATCTTCACTAACTCCCTGGGCCAACCAGTAGCTGTTTGATTTTTCCGGTTCATACACAACTCATAAATACCCTGGTCGGGAATTTAAGGCCATGGAGGGGAAGAAGGTGATCGTGATGATCGTTGTAGTGTTGACCATTCCATCACTATCTCAATTCCTCGCCCTACCCGTTAGTGCAACTCCGACTTTGACCATGACCACTCCTCGACCGATCATGCAGGAAATGACCGGCATCCCCGTGACGGAGAATGCAACACTGAACTACACTGTCTCAGGGAACGTCGATTTCGATGTTTATATCATGACCTATGACAATTATAACCGGAGCGTCGATAGCGGGTCGTTCGGTTACCTCGGCGATCTGTCGGTATTCAACGTCACCCAGGCGAACGTCAGGGGCGATATCAGTGCCGGATTCTACATGCTCGTCGTCGATACCAGCGGGGCTGGGACCGTCACCGTGAATGATGTCACGGTGAACTATCCCTCACACGGTTCATCGATTCCATGGGATATCATAGCGGTCATTATCGTAACCGCCATCGTCGCTTCGTTCATGACCTTTGCATCCATGAGGTCCAGAAGACCGGCCCGGGGTCCATGAGAAGGCAAACCTCGAAAATCACATCGATTTTCGTTCGTCCCGTCAAAGAAGGCATAACCCTATAACCCAGTACTAAATTGGCCTATGCGTTGACGCTCAGAAAGGTGCGGGTGGCTAGGTATTCCATCTACAGCAATTCAGCCCTGGTGGGGCTGAAGTTGGTCACCGGGATATCCATCGGTTCGATTTCGGTCCTATCCGAAGGGATACACTCGATGATCGACCTGGTGGCCGCGGTCATCGCCAACTATTCGGTGAAGAAGTCCGGGCAGCCTGCGGACAAGGAACATCCCTACGGTCACGGGAAGTTCGAGAACTATGCCGGCGTGATAGAGGCCATCCTGATCCTGTTCGCCGCCGGGCTGATCGTCTACGAAGCGTTCGGAAAACTGTTCGGCAACGCCCAGCCGGAGTTCCTGCTGGCTGGCATCATCATCATGGGCATATCCGTGATCGTGAACCTCTACGTGTCCCACATGCTGCTCAAGGTCGGCCGGGAAGAAGATTCCATGGCCCTGATCGCCGACGGACTGCACCTGCGGACGGACGTGCTCACCTCGCTGGGTGTGTTCCTGGGCCTCATCATCATCCAGATCACCCAGATCGCCATCCTGGACCCGATCGTCGCGATCCTGGTCGCCTGCCTCATCGTCAAGGCGGCCTGGGACCTGTCCAAGGAGGCCAGCAAAGGCCTGATCGACCGGCAGCTGCCGCCCGAGGAGGAGGCGGTGATCAAGGCCGTCATGGCCAAGCACTGCAAGATGTTCGTCGGCTATCACACCCTGAGGACCAGGAAGGCCGGATCGGAAAGGTTCATCGACATGCACCTGGTGGTCAAGAAGGACATCAGCGTTCATGACGCCCACGCCGTCTGCGACCTGCTGGAGAAAGAGATCGAGGCGAGGCTGAAGAACACCAACGTCCTCATTCACATCGAACCGTGCGAATCGGAGGAATGCCCCCTACTGCACGAGGAGCATTTCGTCGACATCCAGGTCCCGCCGGACAAGCCCTGTTGAGCCAGGGATCAGCCGCCGGCCCGGTCCCATTCCTCCAGCAATCGATAAAGGGAATCCTTGCCATCTTCCATGGAGACGGAATTGTCAATGACCTTCCAGTCCCTTGACGCCAATAACCGCAGCTTCTCCCTCGCCCTCCGAAGGTTGGCCGGGTCCTCGAACATCTCCTTCTTCTCGGCCCGCCTTGATATCCTTTCGTTGGCGATCGCCGGGTCGATGTCGATGAGCACCAGCCGCTCCGGGACCGGAAGCAGCTTGGATATGAACTCGTAACCCAAGGGGGCCAGCCGGTCGGGCAGATAGGCCGTGGCCAGGATGTACCGGACGAATATCACCGTACCGTATAGTTTCCTCTCCCTTTTCATCAGGCTCAGGGAGCGAAGCACATCGGCGACAAAGAATAGCGTCGCCAGCGCATGCATCGCCTTGCCCCTGGACTCCAGGGCATGACGGGATATCCGGCCCAGCCTTCCCGACGAGGGGTGGATGTGCACGACGACCTTCTCTCCCATGTCCCTGTAATAGTCCTCGATGAGACCGGCGTAGGTCGATTTGCCCGATCCATCGATCCCGTCCACCACTATCCATCTCAATTCAGACACCCGCGAGCAGCAGTATTATTCCCACGGACAAAGGGATGACCAGATTATCAAACTCTCCCGGCGTCACCAGTTCCACGAAGGAGACGTAGATGCCGGTCAGGACCGCCACCGTCAATGCCAGGGTCAGCGGGATCTGGTGGTCCGGGAACCACCCCACGGAGGACAGCAAACCGTAGAATGCGATGACCGCCAGGATGGCGACGGCCGTGAACACCAGGACCGAGGACGAGCCCTCCAGCGTCTTCTTGCCCAGCAGCTTTCTCCTGCCGTACCGTCTTCCGATAAGCCCGCCCATGCCGTCGCCGTAGGCCATCGCCACTATCGCGATGGAGGCGATCAGGCGGTGGTCGAAAAGGAGGAACGCGAGCAGCGTCCAGGATATCGCGTAGTAAACCAGTCCGAAGCGGTGCCCGTTCAGGGAGGCCTCGGCCAGGGCGGAGCGGACCGTCCGGGTCTCGTTCTCCTGACTGATGCGGTCGCCTTTGAGCGACGAATACAGCAGGATGGGGATGAAGGGGGCCGCCGCCAGGAAGGCCATCACGAACTTGTCGTCGAAGATCCACCATAGGAAGACTATGTTCCCGATCATGATGTGGATGAACTTGCGGTTCCAGCCCCTGTCGGTAAGGTACGTGGACCGCATCGCGATCAGCACCACTGACCCTACGTACAAGTAAACCAACAGAAGTCCTAACAGGTCCGCCTGGTCCATCGGAAACTCTCCCTGCCTAATCGCCGTGATAGTAGAATAGTATATTGGAGACCGATATATCGGGTAATACTTTCTCATCAATCCCGACGGACGCTCGGGACCATATCGGCCCTGGGTTTTCAGATGGATAACCACCGAAAAGGGTTTAAATATAACAATTCACGATTTAACGAAAGACTGGCATGAATGAGAAGGATATTAAGTTGACAGCGCGTCTCAAGGAAAGCGTGGGTGATTCCTCGTTCACCGGCCCGATACTTCTCGACGTCAAATCGACCCAGTTCGTCAGGGTCAATATGCTTCTCCTCAAGGCGCTCTCGAACGAGAACGGCAGGTCCGGGATGTTCATTTCCGTGGACCGGCCGCACCAATACATGGTGCACCTGCTCACCATGCACCAGATAAACGTTCAGGGACTGATATTCGTCGATGCCATCAGCCAGTTCTCCGCGGATTGCAAGGTGGCCCAGGCCAACGTGAGCTTCGTGGATGGGCCATTCCATATCGATGATCTGCCCGGGGCGATCAAGGAATGGACCCTGAGAACGAACGGAAGCTCCATCGACCTCAAGGGCTGCGGGTTCGCCATGATCGACAATCTGGCGGCGCTGCTCACCTACAACAGTTTCTCCGCAGTGGAATCGTTCCTACATGATTTTGTGAACGTCCTCAGCATGAACGGGAGGATCGCCATCCCCCTGGTGGTGGACAAGGAGCGGAACCAGGCCCTGTACGAAATGGCCAGATCCCTCTGCAGGAAAGAGGTAAACATCAACGAGACGTCCACCGGACTTCCGGATGCCGACATGGAGAGGCGCGCCCGGCGGATCAGCGACGTCAGTTTCAGCGGGGTGAGCCAATAATGGAAAAGGATTCTAGCAAGAAGAGACCTGACTTGATCCGGTTGACCAGCGGCATTCCTGGTCTCGACGACATGATCGAGGGAGGGTTCCCGTTCCCTTCCGTAATCCTAGTGGCCGGCCCGGCCGGAACGGGCAAGACCACCTTCGCCCTGAAATATCTGTGCGAAGGGGCCAAGAAGGGCGAGCAAGGCCTGTACTTCACCACCCTGAGCGAACCGACCCAGTGGATGCTGCGCTACGCATCGCAGTTCGATTTCATGGACCAGGGTTACTTCAATGACGAGATCGTCTACATGGACCTGGGGGCGATGATCAGGGACACCAAGCCGAGCGAGCTGATGTCGATCATCGAGGAGAAGATCGCCGAGGTGGTGCCCCAGAGGATCGTCATCGACCCGATCACGGTGATAGGCGGCATGATGAAGGGCGATTACCGTCAGTTCCTGTTCGACCTTTCCAACCGGCTCAAGAACTGGAACGCCACTACCCTGGTGACCGGCGAGGTCAACCCGGGCGAGCTGTACCCGACCGAGATATCGTACGCGGTCGACGGTATCATACTGCTCATGCTGTCCGAGGAGATGGGCGCCCGCCGGAAGTACTTGGAGGTGCTGAAGATGAGGGGCACCAACCATCAGACCGGCAAGCAGTCGATCGATATCTCCCGCAGGGAAGGCATGGTCGTCCTCAAGGCGCGGTTCTGAACCGGGCCGGGAAGGCCCAAACCATTTCATATTTATCCATTTATTATTCCTGCGATTTCCGTAAGGAATCAGCACCTCCATCCCACATTTCCATTTTGAGTTTTTTAGGAATCGGATTTGGGCATCAGGTCAAGCCACATGGAAAAAGGTGCTATTCTGATAATAATATAGGAGGAGGCTTATTGGAGTGCATTCGTGAGCTTATCCAGATTAAGGTTTTCGGTTCGGATATCAGGATAAGCAATTAATATACGAATCTTTATTATGCGATAAACTCGCAAAAGGGGGTTTGAACAATGTATCTAGATTCCTTGGTTTACGTTATACCAATTGCGGGCTTGGTTGGTCTGCTTACCGCGGGCATCCTATCTTGGCAGATATTCAAGAAGGACACCGGAACGCCTCAGATGAAGGCGATCGGTGACGCGATACGCGAAGGGGCCATGGCCTACCTTGCTCGGCAATACAAGACGATAGCCGTCATCAGCGTCATTCTTGGTGCCATCATTATGGTTGGCATCAATTGGGAGACTGGTGTGGCTTTCCTGATGGGTGCCTTTTTCTCAGCACTGTCGGGATACATCGGAATGTACGTGTCTGTGAATTCGAACATCAGGACCGCGAGCGCCGCCAGGCGATCGCTCGGAGAGGCCCTGCAAGTCTCCTTCCGTGGAGGGGCAGTCTCTGGATTGGCCGTCGTTTCCCTATCTCTATTGGGAGTCGCCAGCATATTCTTCCTGTTCCAGGGGTTCATCGTGCCCTCTGACATTGTGACCATAAACGGGATCACCTTCGACAGGGGCATCGGTACCGCTCTGTTCATGGTCGTCGGCTACGCGTTCGGCGCGTCCTTCGCCGCACTCTTCGCCCAACTGGGTGGAGGTATATACACGAAGGCGGCGGATGTCGGTGCTGACCTGGTCGGAAAGGTCGAGGCCGGTATCCCGGAAGACTCACCAAAGAACCCGGCGGTCATCGCTGACCTCGTGGGCGACAACGTAGGCGACTGCGCCGGACGTGGCGCTGACCTGTTCGAATCGACCGCCGCCGAGAACATCGGCGCCATGATCCTCGGTTTCTCCATCTACGCCCTCACCGGCGACACTGGCTGGATTCTGTTCCCACTGGTGGTTCGTGCATTCGGTGTGTTCGCCGGTATCATCGGCATCTTCACCGTGAAGCTGAAGAACGAGCAAGAAGAGCCGATGAAGGCGCTCAACCGGGGCTACTATGTCGCCTGCGCGATCGCGGCGGCTCTGTTCGCGTACACCACTTGGCAATTACTGGGCAACAACTGGGGATACTTCTTCGCCTGCGGCGTGGTCGGTATCGTCCTCAGCATAGCCATAGTCTATATCACCCAGTATTACACCGCTGGCAGCTATCGCCCGGTGAGGGAGATCGCAAAGGCATCCGAGACCGGCCCGGCGACCAATATCATCACCGGCATCTCGATCGGTATGGAAACGACCGCAGCGCCGGTCATCGCCATCGCCGTCGCTCTGCTGACTGCCTACTGGTTGGGAGGCCAGGCCGCCCCCGCCGGAGCGAGCACGTTCGTCTACGGGCTCTATGGAACCGCAGTGGCGACAATGGGTATGCTGGCAACCTGTGCCTTCGTCCTCGCGGAGGACACCTTCGGTCCGATCACGGACAACGCTGGCGGAATCATCGAGATGTCCGACCAGCCGAAGGAGATCAGGGACAGGACCGACAAGCTGGATGCAGTGGGCAACACCACCAAGGCGCTCACCAAGGGTTACGCCATGGGCTCCGCGGCACTGGCCGCATATCTGCTGTTCGGTGCCTTCTTTGACCGGGTCCTGCAGATCCTCCAGGTCAACCACCCGAACCTGACGATCGCCGATGTGTTCGTGGTCGACCTCGCCAATCCGCCAGTGTTCGTAGGTGCGCTCATCGGTGGCATGCTGGTATTCCTGTTCGCCTCGTTGGCCATACGCGCCGTCGGCAAGGCCGCCGGCAAGATGATCGATGAGGTCAGGAGGCAGTTCAAGGAGAACCCCAACATCCTCGCTGGGGATGACAAGCCGGACTATGCCCGCTGCGTCGATATCTCCACCAAGGGCGCGCTGAAGGCCATGATCCTCCCGGGAATACTGCCCGTGGTGGTGCCGGTCGCGTTCGGTGTGCTAATGAGATTCGCATACAGCAATCAGACCACGATGATCGACGGCTATGCCATCAACACTGTCCCGTACCAAGCGGTCGGTGCATTGCTGATGGTCGGGACGATCGTCGGTGTACTGATGGCCCTCTTCCTGAACAATGGAGGAGGGGCATGGGACAACGCCAAGAAATACGTCGAGTCCCAGGGTCTGAAGAAGACCCCGGTCCACGCTGCGGCGGTTGTCGGTGACACCGTCGGTGACCCGTTCAAGGACACCGCCGGTCCGTCCATACACGTGCTGGTCAAGCTGCTCGCGACCATCACCCTGGTTTTCGCGGCGATCATCGTCGTCGCGTAACCGGAAAAACCCTTTCCCAATTCCTTTCCTTTTCTTTTACCCAGCTTAGCTTATTCAGTCCTTCCTGGTTATCAATATTTATATAAGAGATACCTCATGCCTTGCTAGTTAAGGGTATTCTCATGTACATGTTGACGCAGAGAGAAAAGGTCGTTCGCATCCCTCCAGACAAGTTGGGCGACGATCTGAACAGTGTCGTCAATTCACTCGCGAGGGAGGCGTACGAGGGTCAGATCGAAGGTAATGACGCCCTCACCGTGCTCGTGAAGAACATCGAGCCGATCGGCCAGGGCCGCATCGTCCACGGTGACGGGGCGGTCTACCAGTCCGTCAAATACGAGGCCATCATCTTCCGCCCCCAGCTCCAAGAGGTGATCGAAGGGACGGTCGTAGAAGTACTGAAGTTCGGCGCCTTCGTCCGCTTCGGACCGTTGGACGGACTGCTCCACATCAGCCAGATCATGGACGACAGGATCGACGTGGACGACTCGGGCCAGAGACTTCTGGGCAAGGACACCAAGAGGGACCTCAAGGTCGGGGACATCGTGCGCGCCAGGATAGTGGCCCTTTCCTTGAACGAGCGCAACCCGCGCGAGAGCAAGATCGGCCTCACCATGAGGCAGCCGGGCCTCGGTAAGATCGAATGGATCGCCGAAGACCGGGCCAAGAAGGGAGGCGCCGCCCAATGAAGATCCAGAAGGCGTGTAAACATTGCAGCTTCATAACGGAGGAGGACGTGTGCCCCCTCTGCGGAAACCCGACATCAAAGGACTGGCAGGGCTATGTCATCATCATAGACCATACGAAGTCCGAGATCGCAAAGAGGATGGGCATAAATGTCAATGGTAAATTCGCCCTCAAGGTGCGATAAACTCAAGGTGCCCAACAAAGGTTGGATATTACCGGAGAGGATGAGGAAGGACCTGGGAATGCCGCTCGGGGAGATGTTGCCGGAAAGCACGGTCATATCACGGCTGCGCAACTGCGACAACGTCATCTCGGTCGGCGATGTGGTCTCCCTTTCTTTGATACAGAACGGCTTGGCCCCGCACGTGACCATCTACGACTGCCAGACCGAAAGGTCGATGATGACGACCCTGGACACGAAGATCGACGAGATCGCCGGGACCAAGGTGACGGTGACCAACCCTGCGGGAATGATCACCCTGCAGATGGTGCGGGAGATAGAGAAGGCGGTGACCAACCCTTCGCCCACCAAGATCCGGGTCGAGGGGGAGGAGGACCTGGCCGCACTGGTTTGCGCCGCGGTTGCGCCAGCCGGTTCCTGCCTTGTCTACGGTCTCCCGAAAAAAGGAATGGCGCTGGTGAGAATCACGCCAGAGATCAACCGCAAGGCTAAGGAAATCATCTACCAGATGGAGGAATCAATATGAAGGTCGAGATTGACAGCAAGAAAGACAACGTTCTCCACAAGAGAACAGAAGTACAGTTCACCGCCGAACACAGCGGCGAAGCAACACCGAAGAGAGCTGACCTAAGGGCAGGCATCGCCGACAAGCTGGGCGTTAATAAGGAACGCGTCGTCATTGACCATACGAACTCGGAGTTCGGGATGGGAAAGTCGCACGGATACGCCAAGGTCTATGAGACCGCGGAAGTGGCCAAGTCCAGCGAGAAGAACTATATCCTGGCACGCCAGGGAATGGCCGAAAAGAAGCCGAAGAAGGTCAAATTGGTAAAGGCCAAGGCAGCGCCGAAGATCAAGTAAGGAGGTCATGACATGGCAGACAAACCAGCAGGAAAGGCCAAGGCCAAGCCCAAGGAAAAGAACAAGAAGGACCTCTACTCGGTCTCCAAGGATGGAAAGGTCGAGAGGAAGAGGAAGCACTGCCCGAAGTGTGGTCCAGGCGTGTTCCTAGGCGAGCATAAGGACCGGGTGTCCTGCGGCAAGTGCGGATACACCGAGTTCGCCAAGAAGTCGAAGTAAACCTCAACGTTCTTTTTCGGACCGCGCCTTGAGGGCGCGGTTCATCTCTTCATATCCTTTTTTTGTCTTCTTTCGAGGATACCTTTCAAAGGGGTTACGAGCAGCCCGCTGAATTCTTCCCGTTGCGTGAACGTCGCCCCGGAAGAGGTCGGCGATATCGTGAACGAATGTATCCCATTGAACATGTGAGGGATCCGTATCTGTCCAATCCATTTGATCCCATTTTCTCTCGAGTATTCCAGGAGTTTCGCTTTGAACCTCTTGCTAATGAAATAGGTCGGGTTTATGGAAACGGTGAGCAGGGAGCCGACCATCCTGTCTCCCGTAACGGATAACAGGCATGGATTCCATTCTGGATAGCGATCGAAGTCCTTCAGGACGTCCCAAACTCTCTCCGTGGTAGCGGCTATTTCGATCGATGTGCAGATGACATAGGTGGGCATGCCATTCTCTATCATCTAAGACATTAAACATTTCTCTGAAGTTGGTCACTCGTTCGACGGACGTCAGGCCCCTTATGCTTCCAGGGGGGTAAACTATATTGACCCCATTTACCATCGGTCGCTCAATGGGCTCGTAGTGTAGCTTGGATATCACTGAGGCCTCCGACGTCCTTTTCATCAAGGACGGAGAAAGCCTCGAACTCGGGTTCGAATCCCGACGGGCCCGCCATCTTTTTATCCAGTCGTCTGATTTTAAAAATCAATTCGGGTATTTTCCGATTCCCTAAGTCTGGCTAGCGAAAACCCTTTCTCATATTTTTCAAAAAATGTAAGATTCTGGAGAATGACGGTTTCATATTAAGATAGGCGAACGATTCTTTACACGTTTTATGACATAGTTTTTGTTTTTAGAGTTTTGTTGGCTTAGAACGTTCCAAATGTCCAATTTATGAGGCCTTAGGTCTCGATATGCGCATTCACCTGTCCTCCGGTAATCATTATTTGAGAATCGATCGGGGTTTTACCCATTTTCCTTCTAGCGTTGAAACATTTCAACGATTGTTAACTCAATACATTCCACTATAAGATTCTGCGAATCTCTATCATACAGAATGAACTGAGTTGCGTGTTCCGTGATGTTAGGAACCCTTACTCAACGATCAATCGCTGAGGATAGATCAGGCAATCAAGCAGAAACGGTCAAGCAAATCACAAAGCGAGAAGAAAACAGAAGTAGCTCGAATCAGGCTTCTTGAGGTAAAAAAGTAACAAGTTGCGGTCTCAAATCTCTTGGGCCCAATATACTTGCCAGCGTTTACTCCATGTTCCTGTTTTGGTGAGGCGGCGGTACAGGGCGATCTGGCTGCCCTTTCGGGAAGCGAGACAGTTTGGCACGGGGCAACCCGATTCTTCGAACGCACAGCGGGCGGAGAACTCGTTATCGTCTGTAGCGCAGCTTCTGTCCCATCGGTAAGGAGGCCTTTACGCATTATAAAACGACCGAATGTTGAACCCAATTTCTAACGATTTATTGAATCAAGTCAGCAACGATATCGATGTTGAGGGTCCTGGAGTCAATATCATTCGCCCTTATTTCCAGGTATGCCCTGGTGATCCCGTTCAAGAGCACCGTTGGAGATTATCGCGTCACAAGATGATCCCCGCTTGCTTCGGAAATGTCATCATGACGAATCCATAGGTCGCTGACAACGTTCTCCCCGCTCTATTCTCGTTCCTTCCCCATACTTAATGCTTCCCTTCTCGAGCACAATGGGGTAAGCGAACGATACCATTCCGAACTTCTGGTTTCTAGCTCTTGAAAGGAATTTTACAGGCATAAAGATCACGGACCATATCTTACGCAGTTCTATTATGACGTATCCGAGAGGCTGTTCAGTCTACTTTCTGAATTCTTCCTAATAACGGAGGATAAAGGACGTTTCAAGAACCCGATCTTTTGGTCCCGATTCATTTTCAGCTTGCGGATCGAAATGCGAAAGAGTTGCAAAGGCGACAACTTCCTCCTAAAACCCCCTTATAAGGAGAGTCGCAACTTAATATAGTTAATTTATATAAAAGTAGACAATGGACAAGATAAGTGAGGTTTAATACGGGGTATAGTAAATGTATTAATTCGATATTTCATCGAAAACCATTGAAAATCGAGCTATCCATTTTGAAACGCGTTTTGAGCGTATTTCATGCCGTTAGTGCGAACATTTTGGTTTGATGGCCATGTGCTTCTGAGGCACGCCTATTATATATATGAATATTCAAAACCTGCTGGCCACTTTAAAAAAAGGCCTAATATCGCGTTTGTCGAAGATCATGGGTATTTTACTTGTTTACAGGACGATGGTGTAAAGGAGCTCATATTCTAAATCATCTATTGGACGATTTATGAAGTCTTAATATTGATATTCCCAGTTTTCACTTCCTACTTGTCACAGCCGATTCAAAATTCCTCAGAATCGCCGGAGTAATTCTCCCCACGACTATTTAGATTTCAACGGTCCTTGACCTCTTTCGAGGGTGGCGGGAACAACGTTCCTGCCTTCTTCCGCATCTTCATTCTGTAACTTTCACCTCGGATATTGAGGGTGATGCTGTGGTGCAGCACCCGGTCCAGGATGGCGCTGGCTATGACGTTGTCACCCAGGACCTCGCCCCATTCGCTGTACGCCTTGTTCGAGGTGAAGATCGTGCTGCCCTGCTCGTACCGTCTGGCCACCAGCTGGAAGAACAGGTGGGACCCCTGCCGGTCCATCGGCAGGTATCCTATCTCATCCACGATGAGCAGCTTGTATCTAGCCAGCTTCTTCAGGGCTTTCTCCAGGCGGCCCCGTTCCTCGGCCGCCCGCATCCGTTCCACCAGGGCCGCGGCCGAGATGTAGAATACGGAATAGCCGGCCTCTATCGCCGCCAGTCCGAGACCGATGGCTATGTGCGTCTTACCTACACCCGGCGGACCGAGGAGGATGACGTTCTCCTCCTCCGCCAGGAAGCGGAGTGTGCGGAGATCATCGAACTGACGTTTGTCGATAGACGGCTGGAAGCCCAGGTCGAAGTCCTCCAGCCGCTTGCGCACCGGCAGGTGCGCCAGCTTGGTGCGCGAGTCGATGATCGAGGACCTCCGTGCCTGGACCTCCTCGGACAGTAGGTGGTCCAGCACCTCGAGGAAGGAGCTCTCATTGGATACTGCGTACTCCAGTGTGGAGTCGACCACCTTCTCGGCGGTGAACATCTTCAGCCGGAGCAGGTGCTCGTGCACCCGCTCATGGACCTCGTTCATGACGCACCTCTTACTACCATTTCATAGTAGGAGAGGTCCCTCCTCTCCACCTCCACCGACGGAGGTGGAGTCATCGTGCGGACCTGCGAGGCGATGCGCTTCTCGTGCCTCACCTGGTTCGTCTGCCGCTTCAGCTTGTACAAACCTTCGAAATGTTCCTTCTGCCTGGAAGACCTCTTCTTGCCTTCCAGGACGTCGTGGCAGGCGACGACCTCGCCCGCCACCTCCAGACGCAGCTGGCCGTTCCTTACCAGCACCC
This sequence comes from uncultured Methanomassiliicoccales archaeon, assembly GCA_963710685.1. Classification (GTDB taxonomy): domain Archaea; phylum Thermoplasmatota; class Thermoplasmata; order Methanomassiliicoccales; family UBA472; genus DASXVU01. Next base: position 217,539 of record CAVQBH010000011.1, read on the forward strand.
GGCATTCCCTGGTGGCGTACCTCCAGGGAATGGAGTAGAAGTTGCTGTTCCATTGCACGAAGCAGTCCCGGCTGGCGACGCGGTGGTCGATGATCGTGACCTGGTACGGGACAATGGCCTCGAAGGGCGTCAGCCCTTCGTTGGGCCAGCGTTCCCTCGGTACCTCGTGGATGGTGCTGTGGACCTCGGAGTTGACACGGTCGCACCAATCCAGCGCACCATCGTTCAGTTCGGCGATGGTCTCGTACTCGAGACCCATGAAGTAATCCCTTTGGACGTACTGGACGGCGTTCTCCACCTTCCCCTTCGTCTTAGCGCCTTCTATCCCAGGCTTGCAAAGTCTGGGCAAGATGCCATGGTGGCGGGAGAAGTCCAGGTACATCTCGTTGAACTTCGATTCCGATGAGAGGATTGCTCGCTTGATGACGACGTTCTTCAGGTTGTCGTAGAGGATGGTCCTGGTATAGCCCCGGAAGTACTGGAAGGCAAGAAGGTGGCAGTGGATGAACGTCTCGGTGCGGACATCGGTGGTGAAGCGGACGAAGCGCATCCTGCTCCAGCCCAGGACCATGACGAAGGCGAAGAGGTGGACGCGTGCGCCGTCTACCTCCCGCATGCCGAAATCGATCCAGTCGACCTGGGATTGTTCGCCTGGTTCGGTCTCGAAGCGGATCTCGGCGACGACCCTGGATGCGTCCTTGATCGGCAGCATGAAGTCCTTGAGGATGGATATACCGCCAGTGTATCCCTTTTCCCTGATCTTTCGCATCATCTTGGGGGCGGAGTAGGGATTCTTTTCCAGCTCACTTCTGATGTAATCCTTGAAAGGATCCAGCTTGCTGCCGCGCCCCGCCCGCACGTAGCGGGGCGGGGATGTCGTCTGGATGTATTTCCTCGCCGTCTTCCGGTCCACGCCCATCTTGTTCGCTATTTCTCCTATCGAGATGCCTTGTCGGTGAAGTTCCACCATCTCCGCCCATTCCATATCGCTTTTCACTTCCCTCCCCCGCCGGGGGACTTAACGCCCGTTGGGGAATTTTAAATCGGCGATTGAGGCTGTCCCAGTATTGTTTAGATTCTGACTAATTTATATTTTGATTTGGTAACAAATATGGTTACGATTTTTATATAAATATAGATGGCGTGAATGATATCATGCCAGCTCTGAAAAAGACGTTCCGTCGATACGATCCCGACCAGACGCTTTCATTGTCTCCGGACCTTCATGAATGGTTGCCCGAGGATCACTTGGCCTATTTCATCTCCGACGTGATCGATGAGCTCGACCTCTCACCGGCCTATGCCAGATACGTTCCAGCGCCTGGTTACCCACCCTACGACCCGAAGATGATGGTCAAGGTCTTGGCCTATGCCTACAGCATAGGCCTTCGATCGTCCAGACAGATCTCCCAGGCAACGAGGGAGAATATCGCTTTCCGTGTGCTGGCATCGAACAACTTCCCCGATTTCAGAACCATCTGCCGTTTCCGCACCGAGCATGCGGAAGCGTTCCGCATGCTGTTCCGTCAGGTCGTCCAGCTCTGCGCGGAAGAAGGTCTGGCAAATCTCGAGGTAGTCTCTCTTGATGGAACAAAGATCAAAGCGAATGCGAACCTCGAAAAGAACATGAAAATGGAAGACCTGCAGAAGGAGCTGGACGTGATCGATGAGAAGATCGACCAGATCATGAAAGAGGCTGAAAACGCCGATAAAGACGAGGATGATCGACTCGGAGACGACAATGGTAATCCGCTGCCACCGTCCCTGAGACGCAGGGACGGACGGAGGCAGCGCATTGCTGAATCCATCCGCCAGCTGAAGGAAGTGGAAGAGAAGGCAGAATCAGAACTGAAGGTGAAGATCGAGGAACGTCGTCGTCTGGAGGAAGAACAGGCGGCGAAGGGGAAGAAGGTCCGGGGCAGGAAGCCGAAGATGAAGCTCGAGAAGAGATTGGAACGAAGGAATCCTTCCGACCCAGAGAGCAGGATCATGATCACACAGAATGGGTACGCCCAAGCGTATAATGCCCAGGCCGTCGTCGATTGCGACAGCCAGGTCATTGTCGCCGAGGTCGTCGTTCAGGACTGCAACGATGAGAATCAGCTGTTGCCGATGCTGAAGGAGATAGAAGAGGTCACCGGCCAAAGGCCAGAGAAACTTCTTGCAGACGCCGGCTACTTCAACACTCCGATGGTCGAGCAGGTCGATGGCGTCGACCTGTACATCGCCACCCAGTTAAGCTACGACACCAGGATGAAACGCCCGCCGCGGAGCAAGAAACGCGCCCCGACGGTCATGGAGGAGATGGCGGCCAAGCTTCTCACCGACGAGGGCCATGCGATCTTCGCCAGGCGAAGACGCACAGTCGAGTGCGTCCTCGGCAACATCAAAGAGAATCGCGGAGTGCGAAGATTCCTCTGCAAGGGATTGAAGAGGGTAAGGAGCGAGTGGACGCTGGCTTGCATGGGTCACAATCTAAGGAAGCTGTGGTCCAATAGGATCGGACCACGGACTGGATCGTCCGGTAGAGTCGCGGTCGGTTGAATCTTACTCAACCGGCGTTAAGATTCGAACAAATTCGATGGTTAATATTCAACCGGCACTCTGAACTCAATACTGGGACAACCTCCACAATTGGTTAAAATTCAACCGCCACTAACAATCTGCCACTTTCGACCAATCCATCTTGATAGTTCTTAGGTCGTTCGAGTCATTCCTTCCATGAAAACTCTGCCCCCCCGATCAACCATTTCACGAGACGAAGGACGCCCTAATTGGTACAACCATATCTGTCAAACGGAGAAAACTTCATAAAAGGAGGGGGCAGATGGTATTTCTACCGACGGATCATGATCCGGGGCAGTTTTAGAAGAACTGAGATCATAGAGATCGGAAGCTGTTTGGATCTGGAGATTATTGAATGAAGATCGCTACAGGGCCGAATCAGACGCCCATGTAGAATTGTTCGGCACCAATGTGCCCGACGTCATATAGTCCTCGACCTCAAAAATAATTTCCATGTTCCATGTGGTACCTTTTTGAACGTAGCCACTTGTCAGAATGTGTTCATGATCTCGAAGCGCAGTTCGGTCTTGGCTTCGTCGCAGAGATAGAGGGTTCCGCCGTCGGCGCTGGTCAGCTCTTTGGCGCCCAAAAGGATCATTTCCATCAGGCGGAAATGATTGTGTTTCCGCCGAGAGCGCGATGCCCAAATCGATCAGGCGCTGATAGCGAAGCTCATGGGCGTCCGTCATTCGAATGAGCTGTCATGCTGCACCCTCACTGAATGTGTATCACCCATTCCGCATAATCAGCGTAAACCCAATAATGTCAAATGACCATACGGGCATCAAAGCCCGCGGCAAGGCTTCAACAAAGGTTGGTCATGCCGCTTGACGGCTTGGGGGGCTTCGTCTTCCAATGTGTGACCTCATCCCTGGCTTTTGAAGATCGGATCAATGCCCTATGCCTCGCTGCGTGACTTCATCGCCAAGCTGGAAGCCGCGGGCGAGCTGGTGCGCGTGCGCGGCCGGTTCTCGCCGTCTCGAGATGACCGGAAATCCAGACCCGCCTGATCGCCGAGGGCGGGCCGGCGGTGCTGTTCGAAAACGCCGGTCAAGGCCGACGGCACGCCGAGCGACATGCCGGTGCTGGTCAATCTGTTCGGCACGGTCGAAGCGCGTGGCCATGGGCGTGACACTGGACGGCGCGAGCACCGCCGCCGAGCTGCGCGAAGTCGGCGAGACTGCTGGCCGTGCTGCGCCAGCCCGAGCCGCCGCGCAGCCTGGGCGAGGCGTTCGACTATGCTGCCGCTGGCCAAGACCGTGATGGCGATGCGGCCCAAGACGGTGAGCACGCGCCGCTGCCAGGAGATCGTGCTCGACGGCGACGACATCGATCTGTCGCGCGCTGCCGATCCAGACCTGCTGGCCGGGCGAGCCCGCGCCGCTGATCACCTGGCCGCTGGTGGTCACCAAGGGCCCGGGCGAGGCGCGCGAGGACAATTACAATCTCGGCATCTATCGCATGCAGGTGCTGGACCGGAACAGACCATCATGCGCTGGCTGCGCCATCGCGGCGGCGCGCAGCATCACGCGCGCTGGGCGAAGGAGAAGACGGCGCCGCTGCCGGCCGCCGTCGTGCTCGGCGCCGATCCCGGAACCATCCTGGCGGCGGTGACGCCGGTGCCCGAAACGCTGTCGGAATATCAGTTCGCCGGCCTGTTGCGCGGCAGCCGCGTCGAGCTTGCCGATTGCGTCACCCAGCCTCTGAAGGTTCCCGCCGAAGCCGAGATCGTGCTGGAAGGCGAAGTCTCGCTGGATAAAGAACCGTCAGCTGAAATGTCACTAAATTGATAAGACTGACCTGAAGGAAAAGTTACAGCCACCGCAATACCGTTAACGGTGATCCCTAAGATATGGTAACCAACATTTGGCGTAATATTGAAATTTTGAGCACCTCCATAAGCAATAATACTTGTGCCTGGAGAAATTAATCCATTAGGAGATTGGGTTACAGTAATAGTGTAGGCATTGGTAGCGAAAGCCGCAGTAATCGTTCCCATTCCGCCTATTGTTGCATTTGTGTTAGCGAGGTTTGAATTGTCAAAGGTGATTGATCCAGTGTTAGATGACCAAGAGATGAAATTATAGCCGGTGTTAGGTGTGGCCATTATCGAAAGTGAACCTGCATTCTCCCAAACATTAGAACCGTTTGGATTAGTCGACCCGCCTATATTTGATGCAAAAGTTACCTGATATTGAGTTTGCCAGTTTGCAGTGGCGTTCATTGGGCCAGTCATCACTATTGGGTTGCTTGAAGAGAAGTTATTGCCAGATGCATCGCCACTCCAGCCTGTAAAGATGTATTGGGTACCGGAACCGCCAGAAACTGTACCTGAAGTGAGCCCTGCAAAAGCGGTCGCACTTGGGTCATACCAGCCCTGACCAATCTGACTTCCATAAGTGGAAGAGACTGACAGATAGAATTGAACAGTCCAAGAGAAACTCAAAGTCTGAGCCGACTCCACATCACCAATAGTTTGACTACTCGAGCCTATAACCACCCATCGATCTGTATTAGGTATAACCACATATGGACTATTCACGGAAACAGTGAAAATACTACCTTGGTTAACCCATTGAGAATTCGGGTTTGGACTGCCATAAGATGAAACAACGGTAATGTAGAATTGTTCGATCCAAGAGAAACTCAAAGTCTGAGCCGACTCCACATCACCAATAGTTTGACTACTAGGACCAAAAACTACCCATTGATCCGCACCAGATGTGACAATATCTGGACTATTCACAGATACACTAAAACTGCCAAATTGGTTAACCCACTGAGAACTCTGGCTTGGACTACCATGAGCAGAATCCACAGTCAAATAGTATTGATGTAAATAGGTCTTCGAGTAGGAACCATCACTAGCTGTCAAAGGAAATGTTGAGAAAGCGCTGCCAATAGTCCAGCGTTCACTTGACCCGCTGTTGAATGTGGAAGCGGGAAAAGTTATTGAAGTATCATAGTCACTCCAGGCAGATGCGCTCCAAAAATTAGTAGCGTTAAGGGTAACGATACATGATGAACCAATACCTAAGTAGGTACCAGTCAAAATACAATAATCGCTATCTAAGACACTATATACACTGAAGGTATTCTGCACTTGCTCATATGCTGTTACGTCGATTTCAATATCTGACGCGGGGTATGATGATGTTGACGAAAACACACCATTTTCATTAAAGCCGTCTCGAGCGCTATCAATGTTAGTAAGAGATAAACTAAATAGGTCCCCACTCTCCATGCCAGTGATATTATACACTTGTCCATCCGATGGGAAATTATCGGGTGACAGATTATCACCAGGATTAGTTAGATCAGTTACAGTAACTGAGGTTACAGGAGCTGAATTGTTCATGGTCACAGCAATTGGCTGAATTACCGGTGTATCCGCGCGCGCTACGTGAAAACCTGTTAACGCACAAATTGTAAGCGAAAAGAAGAGTGAAATGATTAGAATTTGGGTCTTCTTCATATTGTCCACCTGTCGTGTTTTAGGTCACCAAAAACAATGTGCTTTCAAATATTTATTCTTTATTAAGACATAAGATACACTTCACGGAAAGTGTGCTAAGATTCATACACAATAGGAAAAAAAGCACGCACTATTCCATTAGCTTCAAGCGCTTTTGGCTTCTTCATCTAAAGTCTTATTTACGAGGGCATCTGCCCGTTGAATTTGAAGATTTGTTCTTGGAACATTTACAAAGCTTATTTTCTTAAAGCAAATTCGCAATTCTTGCGCCTTACGCCACAACTTTTGAAGCTCAAAATTTTTTACGGTATATTCGCCGTTAAGTTGCTTTGCAACTAATTCGCTGTCAAGGTAACAAATGACTTCTTCAACTCTCAATGCTTTTGCAACTTCCAAGGCTGCTATCAATGCCAAGTATTCGGCTTGGTTGTTGGTGTGTATTCCGACAAAGTGTGAGTCTGCCTTCAAGACTTCACTTTTTTCTGTTAATACCAAATAAGCGATAGCCGCTGGTCCCGGGTTTCCCCTTGCTCCTCCATCGGAATAAAGCAACAATCGTAGAACCATCGTTTTCCGCTCTGCTACCAAGCTAACATCAAAATGTTAAGGCTTTTTGTTATCTCTATTTCAGCGATTCTTTTAATGCTGAGAAGTATGATAGAACTTGCTCAATTTGTTCTTGAGACATAGATAAGATTGTTTTAACTGCCACTTTTTGCTTTTGTGATGCCGAAACGGCAATTGTAGCTATTGCATAATCTAAGCTTGTAAAGAGTGAATCCCATGGAATGTTAACCCGTTTTCCTTTCAAGTTATATAATGCAAGAACAAAGGCGCTGGCTCGACTCAGACTATCCTTAAAAGACTGAATGGCTCCACCGATAGCGTAAGGCTCATATTCTTTTCCAGCCAGAAAATTCCTTATTACAACATAATTCTGTTCTAAATTTTGGATTTCAGCAAAAAGATCTTGCTTTATTTTTGCTTCGGTATTATCGGACATACTAATCGCTCTTTGTATGTTAAAATCAAGTAAATAAGACTTTTTTGTCTTAACACACGATTACCCATATGTTGTAATAATCGGGTAGGAGACAAAAGAATCTCAACTTCTTAGACCATAAAAATCCTCAAAAAGCAATAATTTTGTGAGAGCAGAATCTTCAGAGAAACAAAACTCTTAATAGCCAATTACTTAATCAAGAAGTTTCATGAGCCAAACCAAGCAAATTGAGCAGAAATGGCAAGCTAAATGGGAGAATGCTCATCTTTTTGAGGCTGATCCAGATCCGAAAAGGAAGAAAATTATGGTGACTTTTCCATACCCATACATGAACGGTCCATTGCATGTTGGTCATACATTTACGGCTTCTCGGGTTGATGCTTATGCAAGATTCAAGCGAATGCAGGGCTATAATGTGCTTTGGCCTTGGGGTTGGCATTGGACGGGGCAACCGCTGCTTGGAGCGAGCCAACGTATAGCAAGAGGAGACGAAGCGTACATAAAAGTTCTCAGAGAAGTTGACGGTGTTCCAGAATCGGAACTCAAAAAATTCGTTGACCCGCTATATATGGCTCAATATTACACCAATGAGGGCCGTTTAGCTGCTAAGAACGTTGGTTTCTCTGTTGATTGGCGGCGAGAATTCACATCCATAATGCCTACGTATCAGAAATTTATTGAATGGCAATACAAAAATCTTAGAGAAAAAGGCTACGTTACTCGAGGAACACACCCGGTGGTTTGGTGCCCTAAAGATCAAAGTCCTACTGGAGATCATGATCGCCAAGTTGGTGAAGGCGTAACCCCTGAACAATATACTTTAATAAAATACAAATTGGATGAAAAAACTTTCTTGCCGGCTGCAACCTTCCGTCCAGAAACAATCTATGGCATTACAAACATATGGATAAACCCCGATGCCATGTATGTTGAAGCCTGTGTTAATGGTGAAAACTGGATAATTAGCCAAGAAGCGGCTGAGAAATTGAAGGAACAAGAAAAGAAAGTTCAGGTAAAACGCTCATTTAAGGGGAAAGAACTTATTGGTAAAACTTTTGAGAATCCAGTTACAAAAGAAAAGTTTCCGATTTTGCCAGGTTGGTTTGTTGATCCCAAAACTGCAACCGGAGTGGTTTACAGTGTGCCTGCTCATGCGCCTTACGATTGGTTGGCGCTTAAGGATTTGCAGGAGAAGCCTGAGGTCCTAAGAGATTTTGATATGGATCCGGAAGTTGTTAAGCAGATAAAACCTATTTCGATCATAAAAGTTGAGGGGTTTGGCGAATATCCTGCAGTTGAAATAGTTCAACAATTTGGTGTCAAGGACCAACATGACCCTAAAGCGGATGAGGCTACAAAAGCCTTGTACAAAAAGGAGTTTCATGGCGGAGTTTTAAAAGAGAACTGCGGGTCTTATGCGGGAAAAACCGTCCGAGAGGTAAAAGATATGCTTATAGATGATTTCCTCAAGCTCGGGGTTGCAGATAGCATGTACGATTTGCCTGAACCAGTGATTTGCCGATGTATGACTCAATGCTTAGTAAAAATACTTTCTGATCAATGGTTTCTAAACTACTCTGACCCCCAGTGGAAAGCTAAGGCTAAAGAAGCAGTCGCCCAAATGACGATTTACCCTGAGTCAGCCAAACAGAATTTCTACACTGTTATAGATTGGTTACGAGAATGGGCCTGCGCCAGAACCACAGGTTTTGGAACGCCACTTCCTTGGGGGAAAGGCTGGATAATTGAGACCTTAAGCGATTCTACAGTTTACATGGCGTTTTATACTATAAACAAACACATAAGACAAAACGACATCAAACCTGAAGCATTAACACCGGAAGTGTTCGATTACTTATTCTACGGTAAAGGCATTTCCACCCAACTCCAGAAAATAGTGGGAATAAACGCGTCATTACTTGAAGCAATGCGGAATGAATTTTTGTATTGGTATCCTTTTGACCTGAGAAACTCCGCTAAAGAGCTAGTGCCAAACCACCTCTCTTTCTGCATCTTTCACCATGCTGCTCTTTTTCCACCCGAACATTGGCCCAAAGCTATAGGAGTTAACGGCATGCTCATGGTTGAAGGCAAACAAATGCACAAAAGCAAAGGCAACTTCATCACAATGAAGGGCGCAGTGGAAAAATATGGCGCCGACGCCACTCGCTGTGCATTGTTGTTGGGTGCAGAGGGTATGGATGACCCTGATTGGCGAGCGGAAAACGTTAGTGATTTACAGGGGAAATTCGAAGGTTTGCTCGGTTTTGCAAGTGGAATAATAACGTGCTCTGTAGAGGATGAAAACACAGCTTTAGAGAGATGGCTACAAAGCAAACTTCAACATCGAATAAAAGAAGTTACATCTAACTTAAATGAGCTTAAAACGAGAACTGCTTTGCAGCTTGCATTATTTGAAACTTGGAACGACTTACGCTGGTACATTCAACGCAAAGGCAAAACTCAAACTAAAGCGTTAAGCGAATCCGTAAAAGTTTGGCTTAAAATGCTTGCACCTTTCGCCCCATTTCTTACAGAGGAACTTTGGAGTATGACAGATGAGATAGGTTTCATTAGCGTTGCACCATGGCCTTTGTATAACGAAGCAAAAATTGACCTAGCCGCTGAAGAACAAGAAAACTTTGTAACCGATGTTATGTCTGACACATTCAACATCCTCAAAGCCATGAAAATCACACCTAAACACCTATTCTATTACACCGCCGCATCCTGGAAATGGCAGATATATCTAAAAGTTCTAGAAAAAACCTTAGCCGGTGAAGCAAAGATTAACGAATTAATGAAAGAATTCGCTGCCGACAAAGATTTGAAACCACACATGAAGGATATAGCGGGGATGGTTCCAAGAGTAATGAAAGCTTTAACTAAATTCTCAAGCGAAAGAAAAACTAACATACTAAAGATAAAAGTTGTCGATGAGAAAGAACTTTTGGAAAACGCTGTTAGGTTTTTGAAGGAACGTTTCAACGCTGAAGTATCCGTTTATAGCGAAGATGACCAGAAACGATGTGACCCTAAAAATCGCGCACAAATGACAATGCCTTATCAACCGGCGATCTATGTGGAATAAAAAAAGAAAAAACTCTTCGAGAAAGCATTAATTTAATGAAATTGCGAATTATAACATAAGAAAAGAAGCTAAATTTGCCAACTATTTTTTTATCTTGTTGCGAGAACAACAACAGTTGTGTTGCCATTTTTTTGGCTGTTTGTTTTGGTTTAGGAAAATTGTAGAAAGTTTTCTGAAAATCACGCTTTTGCTGTTTGTTTTGGTATTTGGTCTCGATTTTTTAGTTTCTCTTCTAAAAGCATTAGTAGTTCTTGCGGTTTTACAGGCTTAACTAAGTAAGCGTCTGCTCCTTCGTCAAGTGCTTTAACTCCGGTTTCTAAAGATGGAAAGCCTGTGATCATTATTTTTACAGTGTGTTGCAGTTCTTTTTTGAGTTTTGCCAGCAAATCGGTTCCATCCATATCCGGAAGCCTGATGTCAACTAACGCTAAATCGAATTGGCGGCTTTCAGCTTTTTCCATGGCTTCTTTTCCAGTTTCGGCAACATCTATTTCGTAGCCACTTTTTTGAAGAATACGAGTAAACGTTCTAAGAATGGATTTATCATCATCAACAACAAGAATTGTTTTTTTGTTTGCTACCAATTTAATCAATCCTTTTCTTATTAGTCATCAGTTGGTTTCTTTAACCTTTTAGATTGGACTATAAGCTTTCAAGTCATTGCAAACACCAAGGCAAACGTGTGTTTGATTTGATGCAACAAAGACTTCTACCCTTTTTTTGGGTTAATCTACAGATGTTTTTCGAGACTAATAAAGACTATCCCGATCGCCAATTTGTTGTAGCAAGATAGAAAAATTTTTTTACCCTATAAAAGGAAAAATGGATCAGGAAAGGGGACTTCTTAGAAGATTTAGTCTTCAGTTTTTCTTGGAGAATATCGAATCTATCAAAAAGATAATAAAGCTAAGTAGCCGAGTTAGGTCAGTCTTGAGGGAGGAAAAACTGGGTTGAAGCTAATTTACGTTGCAATAGATGGCATGGGAGATTTACCAATAAAGTCTCTGGGAAATAAAACGCCCCTTGAAGCAGCAGAAACTCCTAATATGGACGATTTGGCCAAGAATGGTAAAATTGGTTTGATGTATTCGGTAAAGAAAGGTGTTGCTCCCGAGAGTGATGTTGCAGTCATTTCTCTTTTAGGCTATGACCCTTTCAAATATAGCACTGGTAGAGGTGTTATCGAGGCTGCTGGTGCAGGTTTGCAGATGAAAGATGGCGATTTAGCGTTAAGGTGCAATTTCGCAACGTTGGGTCAAGGAAAAAACATTATTGATCGCCGAGTTGCAAGGACTTTAACCAATGAAGAAGCCATAGAGTTAAGCGATGCTGCAAACGAGAAAGTAAAACTTGAATCGTATCCTGCCACTTTTGAGTTTCGAAATACATTGGGCCACAGGGCAGTTTTATTAATAAAAAGTAAAGGTAAACCGCTTTCAAGCAACATAACAAACAGTGACCCTGCTTATACAATTGTTAATGGTCTTGGAGTAGCCAAGGCTAAGGTTGATATGGTGTTGGAAACCTGTGAACCAACTGATAAGACTGAAGAAGCGAAAAATTCTGCTGCATTGGTTAACGAGTTTATAGATAAGACTCATAAGCTTTGGGATAATCATCCAGTGAACATCAAGCGTGCTGCTGAGGGCAAGTTGAAAGCAAATGTTGTTTTAACTGAAGACGCAGGACATCTTCTTCCAAAGTTCTTCAATATTGACGAGCGGTATCATGTTGATTTTGCATGTTTAGCGGATATGCATGCTGAACGGGGCATTGCGCAGTTGGCTGGAATGGACTCAAAGCTTTTGCCTCCTCCTTCAGGTAACCTCCAAAAAGACTGCGAATTAAGAGTCAAAACATTACTAGATGCTCTTCCAAAACACGATTGCTTCTATATTCACCTCAAAGGCCCAGACGAACCAGGTCATGATGGCAACTGCATCTTGAAAACACAAATCATCTCAACAATCGACAAATATTTCTTCGGACCGTTGCTAAAACAAATTTCCTTAAAAGATAATTTGATATGCATAACCGCCGATCATGCGACTCCTTGTGCATTAAAAGTTCATAGCGATACACCTGTTCCCGTCTTAATTTCAGGAGACAACGTCAAAGGAAAAAATACTGGAAAATCTATAAAGTTCTCAGAGAAAGAATGCGCCAAAGGAAGCCTTGGCATCATAGCTCGCGGATGCGAGTTAATGCCAAAACTTATGGAAATCCTCAAAAAATAGCGAAAGCAAACATTGTTCAACGAATTTTCAGCAGTTTTTCAGTTCTAAATGATGAAACCATGCAACAGAAACAAATACCTGAGTGCTTAGTAAAAGATGAAATATTAGGAGTAAAAATGCAGTATGGCTTATTTGCGAGAAGACAACGAGAACCTTGAAGTTTCATATCCGCTTGAAGCAATTTGGGAGAATATTCCAAAAACAGTCAAACAACTTGATTGGAAAATCCAGGAAAAAGACGAAGCCACTCATCGCCTTAAAATTAAAACCAAAGGCGGTTTCATATCCTACCCTTCAAAACTTAAAGTTGAACTATCAACTATAGATGAGAAGAAAACACGAATGAGTTTAGTTGCAGAGACGCCTGTAACAACTATTACTTCAATTGCAGACTATGGTAGAACAAGAAATCGCATCAGCCAATTCGTGGTAGCACTTGGCAAACTTATGAGCGGAGAAAAATAAAGTTTCAGTTTCCAACGCTTAATAGTTATATGAATCTTTGTTCAGATTAGTCCATTATGAATAGCAAGCGCCCTCCATTATTTTACAAAGGCAGAAGCTTAGGCATAGTCATTTTAACGGTTGCTCAACTGTTTATCGGTGTAATACATTTTTTGTTCGGGCTTCTACTTCTTGCATATGAATCATCAATCACGCAAACAACAGTGGCATATGATGTTTACACTTTAGTTTTTGCTACGCTGGTAATAGTTTTTGCAATTTATATTTGGGAAGGCAAGAGCACAGGATGGATTGGCACAGTTGCAGTCTCCTTATTTGTAATTGCCGCAGACTCATTAGTCGTTTTAAATTTGCCAAGTATCCCGGGCATTCCAAAATTTGCAGCGCCAACAGAGATAGTGTACAGTCTTACTGTTCTATTTTACTTGTTTCAAAAGAATATTAGGAAAAAATATTTGGGTTGGTTTTAGTCGATTCGTTTTAGGACTTGTGCTGGCATTTTTGGTGGAGCTTTTGGAATGCCTTTTGGGTAGCCAAAAATTAGTGCGGCATAGACTTCGTGGTCTTCTGGGATGCCAAGTGTTGGTTTGATTTTGGGATCATTTGCTGAGGGGACGGCGCTGCCTACCCAGCAGCTTCCTATGCCTAATGAGTAGGCGGCAAGCATCATGTTTTGTGCTGCCATGGAACAGTCGTAAATTGCGTAAGGTGACTTTGCTCCTGATACAAAAATAAGCAGGGGAGCGTTGTAGAAAATGTTGTATTGTGGGTCAGATAGCCTCTTTTTTAAGCTAACTAAGCCTTCATCACCTACGTCAGGCAGTGTGCGAATTATTGCAGGTTTTGCTTTATCCGAAAGACGCTTAATTTCATCTTTGTTTGTAATGATTGTGAATCTCCAAGGTTGAACATTGATGGCTGAAGGTGCATAAGTTGCTGCTTCAAGTAACATTTGAATTGTTGATCCCGGAACTTGTTTATCTTCATAACTGCGAATCGCACGCCTTGATTTTATTGCATCTATAACTGGATTCATATCCATAGAGTTTCGCCATTATAATGGAAAATTAGCGATTTATAAAAACAATTCTACGATGAAAATCAAAGTTTTGACTTAGAAGAATGAGAGTTTCTAAAAAAAGAAGAAAGGGGAAATTGTTTTTCAGATGTTTTTTTATGGGTGTTTTCTGAGAGCCAGCACAACTACTGCGCCGACGATTGCTACTGCGATGATGATTGCGATTGCTGCTGCGCCTATGTACATTTCAGTTGGTGGCAATACTGTGACTGGGTATGGTGATGCTGTTGGTGCTGCTGGGTTAATTGCGAAGCTTGTTTCTGAGTTTGATGGCCAGTATCCATTGGTTCCGTCGAATGTTGCATAGACGTGGTAGTTGCCTGAAATGTTAGGTGTCCAAGTTAAACTGTAATATCCTTTGCTGTCTGTAGTTGCTGTGCCGAGGTTTTGGTAGTTACCGTTTGCGTCTAAAGCGATTACGTTTACGTTAACGCCTGTGAAGTTCTGTGGCATTGGTTGTTGCTGGTAGACGTAAGCCATCCAATCATTCATGCTGCTGTCAGCACAAACTGGAACACCTGCTGGAAAGCGTCCTTGTATCTCAGTGGTCTGTAAACCTACGGAAACATCCGTTACTGTACCCTCAATTACCACGCTGCCGCCAAGTGTTGAACTCTTAGGTCCAACTGTGACTGCAGTGTCGCTAGGTCCTCTGCCAAGGGTGTAGATTCTTGAGTCGTAACTGTTGAAGAAGTTGGTGTAGCTGTCTGCTATCGCAAAGCTGCCAGCGCCAAATTCGCCTGTTGCGTCCGTCAGTGTGTAAATTTCGCTGCCGTCAGATGCGTTAATTGCTCGTGTTTCTGCATGTTTGGCGATTGGTGTTTCTAAAGTGTGTTCTGTATAGATAGTGTAGACGACTCCATTGTTAAGGTTGTTACCGCCGATAGCTTTGACGAAGATGGGGTAATGACCTGGATATTCTAAGCCACTGTAAGTTGTGTTGCCTGGACCGCCGTTACCGTATGTCCACAATACATTGCCAGTTGACATATCAAAGCAGTACAATATACCACCGTATGCGCCAGCGTAGCATCGACCAAAAGCAACAACATTATTTAACGCGCCAGATCCAGTGCTACCATAGTAGTCCATTGATGATGTTGGGGCACTCAATTTGATAAATGCGCCTGTCCGTAGGTTATAGAACGCGATTTGTGATGTTTGTCTGTAGGATTCACAGAAGTATCCTGATGGGTCCATTCCTGCGAATGAGGCTGTTGTGATGTTGCCATATTGTGGATCAATCTGTGGTTGAACGGTGTTCCACCATAGGATTGAACCTATTGCGCCTTTAGATGCGTTGAGGTTGACTGCAAAGTAGTTGTATGGTTGGTTGCCGGTTGGTGCTAGTGAACTTGGGCGTGATCCGTTCATGCAAAGCAAAATGTCGCCGTAGATAGCTTGAACTATGCTTGGGTTCCCTGCTTGGTTGTTACGCCAAGGTATGGACACGTTTTGTGTTACGGGGTCTAGCATTTCATAGAAGAAGCTTCGGCTGCAATTAACTTGAGTTACTGTGGTTGTTACTGGTGTTAGTGTCGTTACTAGTGAGCCATTAACGTATGTTGTGGATGTTACGTTTGTTGTTATCGTGTTAGGGCCTGACTGAAGGGTGCGTTCCTGCATGCTTCCTGTTTGCCAGAATTTGCTTGAGTTCCATAGGCACAAGTAATAGGAGGGAGCCGCTGTAGTTCCGTTGTTGAAGAATATATATTTCATCATTTCTCCATTTGGTCCTACTACGTTTGTACCAGATGGTACTGCAGAACAGTTGAATACGCTTTTCCCTGTGGCTGCGTCGTATACTTGGGCAAAGTTGCTTGTGCAGAGATATGCTGGTCTAACTCCGTGGAAGTCAGGGTTTTCCATGTCTTGTACGTAGGCAAAGGAGAATGAGGGTAGGGTGGAACTTCTCCAGATTTCTTGTCCTGTGAATAGGTTAACTGCGACTGTGTCTCCGCCAGTTCCTGAATCACTAAGCGGTTCTCTGTAGACGAGTTCCCCTGCGACGATTATCGGGTTGGTGTAGTGTTGAGAATATGCTGTGCCTTCGAACCATGTGTTTCCTGGGATTTGTAGGTTGTTTCCTCCAGCTACTCCTCCGGGTTCGCCGTCTGCCTTAACCCACATGATGTGTGACGTTAGGGAACCGACGGAATCACCAGAGAAGCATCGCATGTTTGGTCCGGTTGAGGATCCGTAACCTGGCATCCCACTACCTAACCAGTTTGACGAAACTTGGTACCAAGCTACGTTTTCGCCGAAGATTGGTCGTGTCCAGTATTCAGTTGGTAGCGGAGGATAAGCAACTGCCGATATTTGTGCTTGTTGAACGGTCATAGTTGTTGATGCCGTACCTGCCATGTAGGTGTCATTGATGTAGGCAGAGGTAGGCAAATGGTCGTAGTCGTTGACATTTTGACCTGGAAATGCGAAAGTCAAATTGTATACTCCGACTTCAGTGGGAACAAATGATGTGCCTTGATTGGACGTTGTGTCTGTGCATGTGGGGAATTTTTGTACCGTCACTGCACCGCTTGGTGCCGTGATGGTGAGTTGGTAGTTGTGGAATCTGTAGTCATTTGTAATTAATTCATCCGCGTAAGTAGGCGTTAGCCATATGTATATTGTCGCTGTTTGACCGACGCCTATTGGGTCGGTTGCAACATAAATGTGGGGAAACGTTGGAATTAGCCATGCGGGTGAATGTGCACTAGTTGATGGTATTAACGAAACTGAAGCAGTCATTGAAAGCATAAAGAATATAACAATTGTGATAGCTGCAATTTTATTTTTTAAAGTTTTCATTTTTCTTTTTTCTCCTAGTTTTTATTTTTGTTGGGCAATAGCAATAGGTTTTTTAGAATTGTTTTGCCCAACAGTGCAATTTATGTGAAGTTTTCTTATAAAACAGAGTGGAAAGTGGGCACTGACGACAACAATAGAGAAAATAACTTGAAATTAGAGCTTTTACAAGCATTGGGCACTGTTGCTTCGATAAACGAAGTTCTAAAAGAGCAAAAACTATGTTAAACCTTGATCGCAGTTCGGTTGCTTTTTTTTCTAAACGTTAGGAGTGTTGTGCCAATCGCGATAGCAACTACAATGCATAGTGCTATCGAATAAAAGTAAATTGAAGTTGAGTAGGTTAGCCAGGATGTGTTTTGGTGGAGTCGGGGTGCAATGAGGAAGGGTTGCCAGGCGTTTATAACTTTAACAGGATCTGGGGATTGCATTGATGGTGCATTAGCAATTAGCCTTGGATCGTTCCAGAAGATCACGTTTTTGTATCCCATGGACTCAATTGTTTGCAGTTGATCTGGATAAACTATGTCTAGGTTGTCGCCGAATATTTTGAAAAGGGTGGCCATACTCATGCTTACGTCA
Source organism: uncultured Methanomassiliicoccales archaeon (assembly GCA_963710685.1). Lineage (GTDB taxonomy): Archaea > Thermoplasmatota > Thermoplasmata > Methanomassiliicoccales > UBA472 > DASXVU01. Next base: position 234,840 of record CAVQBH010000011.1, read on the forward strand.
AGTGTAAGTGTATCATTTGGCCAGAGTCCCCAGATGCTATCTAGAGTTGGTGCTCGAAAACCGTAAGCATAATCATCTGGAAGAACATAAGCTGATCTGTCGCTAACTGGACTGATGGTTCTAGGATTCGCAAGTGTATACTGCCAGAACTGGGTCATGTTACCTAGCTGATCTTTATCAAGAACGCTTTGGGTCCAGTTTGCGTTGCTGTCAAAAACTATGATGTATTTTGCTCCATTTTCATATGCTAACTTCATGTCGTTGTAAAGATCTGCTCCTGACTCCATCCATGGTGCCTGCGTGTATTCGTTAGTTATCATGACGCCCCAATCTTTGTTCTGGACAGTGGCTGCGCCTCTGTCGAGGTCAATGTTTATTGTTCGGTTGTAATATAATGCAAACTCGGCGAAAACTGTGTCATATCCGGCTTCATAGTCATACCAATAGAGCGAGTAGTCTGAAGTAAATAATTTGTAGTTTGTTTGGGAAGGAAAACTTTTGGTTATTGAATATGATCCGTTTCGCAGTACCGAACTTAGGGTGTTAACGTATAGGTCTGCAGCTTGACTGTAGTTGTATAAGGTGGTAACATTGGGACTTGCTGCTGGAATGTTGTTTTGTGCGGCTGCGATTGTTGGGTAACTTTGTTGGTCTAGTTGTTTTCCACCTGGTTCGTCGTACAAGTAAATTCCAAGAAACTTGTCGCCCCAATTTGTTTGGGCATCTGCAAGCCATTGCTCTGAAGGATACCTTGGGTTGTCAGTGTAGACTATGAATGATAAGTTATTGTCGTAAACGTATTGACTGATAATGGTGAGCCGTGTTTCGTTGTAGTTTCCAGTGCATCCAATAATGAAGAAATTGGTATAAGAACTAACATTATCAATTAGCTGTTCTGTTTCTGCTATGCTTTCGAAAGCAACGTCGACACCAAAGTAGAGACCTGGCGAAGACTGCGTTGCGGCCTTTACTGGTAAACTGTAGTTTATGAAAAGGGGTAAAACCAACAGAAAAATAAGCAAACTAGACAGTTGCTTTAATTTCATTGACCTATTAAGAAAAAACTAATCTAATAAGACTTTACCAAAATCCCGCCTTGACTCCAATTGTCATACAGATATCAGATAAAAAGAATAAACACGCGTTTTGCACTTTTTTGGTCAACTTGTTTTGGGTTGGTTTTTTCCAATTTAGCGCTTTATAGTTTACATGTTGTTACTCCAAGCTTTGTTGTTTTCTTCTGGCGCTTGGAGGTTTCTTTGACGGTCGGCTTCATCATCTATGCACATTGTGTAGGTTGGCGCGTTGTTTTTCCGTTTTTTTAGCAGCTTGTTTTGGGTTGTATTTCTGAAGCAAAGGTTAAATCTTCTGCAGGTTGAGGCTAGAAACGTCAATAAAAGGCAATAAAAGGCAATAAAAGACACTACTGCATCGTAGGACGTCACTACGTGTCAAAAGAAGAGAAATTTGTTTTGGTTTTGTCTTTTTTGTCGTGAAAAGTTATGAATGTAGAAGGTTTAGGTTGTCTTATCCAAAAGAGTTAATTTCAAAATAGTGTTTCAGAAGAAAAATCTGCAGAGGAAAGTATTTCTGCTCGACCAAGAATTTTGGACATAGAAAGTAGGGTTACATTCGCATCTTGAATTATCTTATTTATCAATTTTATTATGAAGTGTACGCAAATACGAGGTTACGCTCTCAACACAGGAGATTTCTCGCCCAACAATCAAGCGCAATTCGCGCCAAAATCCCACATTCACTTTAATTCTAGCCCGTTCCAAGTCCCCTTGTAAACACTGAGTTCCCTCTACTCCTCTTCTATCAAAATCCAACAGAAGAATAACTTCGTTTGTGCCAAACTCTTCGATTTCTGCCGATGCTTCAAGGAAAGATTTGCCGCCTGTTTTCACCATCAGGATTGTGCCGTTAACGCCTAATTCCCAGAGAGCTTGAGCATCTTTTTTGCCCTCGACAATGATCGGTTTACCCTTTTCAGATTCTTCAATTAGCTTGCTAATTATTTCTTGTATTTTTTCTTCTTTATCTTTCAGCCAAGTCGACAAACAGTTTACCTTGATATCTTTGCCCTTCGCACAGTCTCCAAACAATCTTTAGCTTCATTGTTATTGGCAAAGTAACGCCTAACAGGCTCCAAGATGTCTGCCAACTCGACCGCCACACCATTTTTTAAGTCCATTGGATGCAATTTTCCTTCGGCGTAATTTGATTCAAGTTCTTGGAAACCTGGAAATTGCACCGTACCGCCGAATTTTGCTGGACGCTCTATTGTGAGGACTGGTTTTTCTCGGAAAATTATGTACTTGCAAATATCCATTATTGGATTGAATTTGACGGTTTTTTCTGGGCAGAAGGCTTTTCCAATTTTCTGCTTTATTTCTTCCGGAGTGTCATAGATGAAGAGGCATGTTTCAGGTTTGCTCTTAGACATTTTAGCTGAGGCTACGGCTTCTTTTTTCTTGTCCCTCTGGAATCGGCCAAATTTTAGGTTTCTCCAGACCTTGCAGCAAATGATGGTGAATACAGGTGGGTTTCCAGCATCCGATTTTTTCGCCGATTTCTCTGGCAACCATGTTTGCTTTTCGTTGATCCATGCCTAATTGACACATTTTTACTTTCATATGGAAAATGTCTGCAACTTGCATAGGTGTGTAGAGGTAGTCTGAAACGTAATGAGCTTCAGCTTCGTTTCGTCCTGCAATTTCTAAGGTTCTGGTGGTTCGGGCTATGGTTAGGTTTTTTGCGATTATGACTGTTTTAGCCCAGTAATCTATGTCTTTGTAGAGTTCATCAGAATAGATGAATTCAACTTTGTCGCCGGGCACGCCGAGGAGCTAGCCACGAGTGCCGAAATAGATCAGCTGCTTTCCGGATGAGAGTTAAGTCGCCGCCAAGCTTATTATTTAACCATGCATGCCACGTTGCCAAAAAAGCTTTGAAGTGAACACCCGCCTCAGCAAAATCTTTCATTTTGTAAGCGCAAATAACACCAGTGCCCAGATGCGCCAGACCAGAGGGTTCCCAACCGTTATAGGCTATTGGATGTTCTTCCGTTTCAAACAGTTGGCGCAGGTCTTCGGGTGTGACTATTTCCTCTGTTGGCGGCCTGCAGATTAATTCAATTTTTTTTTCTATATCCAAATGAATTCATCTTCTCGGCGTTTCTTATCTTTAATGTAGTGTTGAACTTAAAAATTCGCTTTATTTTCAGCGTTCTTAAGTTTAATTCTATCTCTTTTCGAGGAAAAAAAACATTTTTTTGAAACCAGGGTTTACTGGAATCTCTGAGAAAGTACAATTATAATTGAATTTTCATAGATAATTCTTAATTACCAAATGGCGCTTGGAAAAAATAATGGGTTTACCGATGACCCCCCCCCACTTAGATGCCGCCGAAAAGAGTACGCTAGAATACTGCGAATCTGCAACAACTAGTTTCACATTTCTTTCAGTGCCAATCCACCAAACTCTACAACATTGAAACTATGCTCGCAATGAAGAGAACCGTTGTTATCACGATCGTAGCTAATGCTAAAGCCAAGGTGGCTTTCCCGAGTTTGTATTTGCCCATTAAATCCTTATTTCTGGTGATAATTACGAGAGGTATGAGGATAAACGGTAATAGAAGTCCGTTTAGGTATTGGGTGAAGACCATTACTTGAATTTGATTGGGTATGAACGCGAAAACTGCGGAGATTACGAGCGCCAAGACAAATACGAGCCTGAACCTTCTTGCTTTAATTCGGCTTTCAAGACCCAAAAATCCAAAAGCAGAGTAAACCGTGCCCAAGCCCACAGTAACCACTGCTAATATTCCTGCGAAGACAAAGGCGACTGCGAAGATTTCCACTCCAACCATACCGAATTTGATGCTGAATGGGGCTGCTATATCTGCGAAACTGGTTACCGGTTTGCCGCTGATCAATAGCGCAGCGCTGGCCATTATAATGATCGTGAGGATTGTGCCCATGAGAATACTGACAAAAGAATCGACTCTTTCGTTTCTCACACATTTGTGTTCCTTGATTAATTCTTCTTTTTCCACGCATTCGTCTTCCTTGATCAAGTCTTCAACGCCTTTCTCATGGTGATGAGCCCAGCCTTTTTCGTAAACTAATCCGCTGTGGAGGATGACGTAGGTAGGAGTTATGGAGGCTCCTATTATCGCCTCGGCATAGTAGAAAGAGTTAGCCTTCAAGGAAGGAACCAACGAATTGAAAACTATTGCGCCAAAGTTTGCATGGAGCGAAAAGAGAAAATACACGTAGGATAAGAATATAGCAGTGACTAAAATTATCAAGATTTTCTCTAATTTGTCATAAGCGGTAAAGTAAACCAGAATAATATTTAGTAGAATCGATATGGCAATTGCTAAGGGGTAGGCTATTTTGAACAAGTAGGAGAATGCGAGGCTTAGACCCATTATTTCAGCAGTTAATGTTGCGAGGTTCAAAAACATCGAAACTACGAAGAGTGGACGCGAATAGCGTGGTCCAAACTTTTGATGTATATTTTCCGCCAAAGTTTTTCCAGTGACAACGCCTAGTCTAGCACTAATCTCCTGTATCCCAATTAGCAAAATGCCTGAATAGAAGGCTGCCCATAATACTGCTAAGCCAACCGCTGCACCTGCCGCTGTTGCCGCGACGATGCTGGCAGGATCAAACAATTCTACTGAGACAAGGACTGCCGGGCCAAAAACGGAAATTATCGTTATGACTCGCTTTAGGTTCAACTTTTTCATATTATCCTGCTCTCAAACAATTAGACGAAAATATCTGATTTCACAATCTTAAGAAGTTTCAAGTTTAATTATTAAAACATTTCAATGGGCGACAAGCTCTTTCCAGACTTCTTATCTGATAAATGGCTATCGCAAAAGTCTCTTGTTAGAGAATAGTCAAAGTTTCTTGTCTGAATTCTATTTGGGTTGTCTTAACAACTTTCCTTCTGTGCCGAAGATTCAGTGGCATCGGGAAGGCAAGAATTCCGCGGCAGTCTTCTAATTAGTCTCAACTACAAAAAAATCTTGCACATTTTATCGTCTGTATTTACTCAAAAAGGGCTATTTCCAAGCGCAGAAGCGGTAAAGCAGGCGATAGCAGCAAAGCAGCACTTAATACCCTAGCTAAAGTTTCTATGAGTTTCAAGTTGGCTTGGACAATGGTTGTAGCGTTTCAAAGGTTTCAAAATCTGGGCTTGATTTTTTTGGTCAACCGTATCATGTATTTGTTTTTATCAATGTTTTTTATTCGGCTGTCAATTAGGTCTTGTCTTTTTGCTTCCTTTACGACATCGGTGAAGGATATTGTCTGAGGATTTTGGGTCTTCTTGTTTGTTATGATTACCCAGATTTCATGGTAGTTATCTTTGTTTTCCCCTAAAAACTGCGTAAGCTCGCTTAGACTTTTTGGTTCAAAATTTACTGATTCATTCACGTGAACACTTCCTTTTTTACGGGCTTATTGTCTCCCATGTAACCTAACACTTAACCTCATGGCTGAGCGTTGCTTTTTGCTTGGCTAAGTTCTCTCGGCATGGGATGTTTTTTCGCCCGAGCCTCACCTGTTCCATAATTGGGTAGAACTCGGTCGTCATTGGTGCAAGATTTGTGTTTCTTGCGTCCCTCTGTTAAGTCCGTCGTTATGGGTGCTCAATTTCGGTGAGACAACAAAAATAGGTGTTAGGTGTTGGTTAAATGTTACTATGTTCACCTTCGTTTTTGAAACAAATTTGGAATTCGTGAGCTAAAAAAGATTACGTTTAATCCATTAATTGTTGAGGGTAAAGATTTAAGTGTGACCATCATGCTTACTGTGCAAGGTAAAATAAATGCCAACTCACGGATCATTATCTAAAGCTGGAAAAGTAAGGTCTCAAACGCCAAAAATCCAGGCAACTCCAAAAACATCGCCAGGTCCAAAAAACCGAAGCAGACGCAACTATGAGAAACGCGTGATTCTGCAGAGGAAACCTGGCCAAAACTGGATGTAAGCGTAAAGCAATATTTGTTTTTTCAAGCCTTATTTCAGTTCTTTGTTAGTGTAGTTTATTTATCACTTAACTAGACTTTATTTGGTACTTTCAACCTTGAAAGATGAAAAAGCGCTCAGAGAAATAGTAAATACTCTTATGGAAATGCCATCTCCGACACGTGAGGATGCCAATCGGCTGAAAATAAAAATCGCAGGCAAATACCAACTCTTGGAAGTACCTTCAAACTCTGAATTATTAAGCGTGTTAACGACAAAAGAAACTAAGCGACTTTTACCCATCCTAAGAAGGAAAAACACCCGTGCAATTTCAGGTGTAACAGTGATTGCTACAATGACTAAACCCTATCCTTGTCCGCAGCCTGAGCCATGTGCTTATTGCCCGGGTGGACCAGCACTGGGTAGCCCACAAAGCTACACTGGATATGAACCAGCTGCTATGCGTGGAAGCCAAAACAATTTCGACCCGTATCTGCAAGTCACAAGCCGCATCGAACAACTCACAGCTATAGGACACAAAGTAGACAAAGTAGAGTTAATTATTATGGGCGGAACCTTTCCAGCGACCCCCATAGAGTACCAAACATGGTTTATTCAGCGTTGCCTAGATGCAATAACAGGGAAAAATTCGCAGAATCTGGAAGAAGCAAAAAAGAATGCTGAAACAAGTAAAACTCGTAACGTTGGCATAACTGTGGAGACCCGTCCAGACTGGGCAAAGCAATCGCACGTTGACGCGATGCTTGAAATGGGAGTTACTCGAATTGAACTGGGAGTTCAAAACCCGGATGACGAAATTTACCGTTTAGTCGGCAGAACCCATACTGTAGCTGACGTCCAAGAAGCTACACGAATAGCTAAAGATTCGGGACTAAAAATTGTTTACCACTTAATGCCTGGAATGCCTGGCTCCAATCCAGAAAAAGACATCGCCGCTTTCAAACGAGTTTTCAATGATGCAGCTTTCAAACCCGACATGATAAAAATATACCCCTGCCTATGCATAGCCGGCACAAAAGCAAACGAATGGTACGAAAAGGGAACATACAAACCCTACACCACAGAACAAGCTACAGAAATCATAGCCGAAATTAAGAAATTCATCCCGCCATGGATAAGAGTAATGCGCGTCCAACGAGATATTCCCTCACGGCTAATCTTAGCTGGAGTTAAGAAAAGCAACCTACGCCAACTTGCTAATGATCAACTTAAAGCGCAAGGAGGCAAATGCCAATGCATCCGATGCAGAGAAGTTGGACATAGAATGCAAATTGACCATATACAGCCTGATCTAGAAAAAATCAAGATCCGGTCAATTTGCTATGACGCTTCAGAAGGCAAAGAAATCTTCATTTCAGCCGAAGATGCAACAAACGAAGTCCTGCTTGGCTATTTGCGTTTGCGGGTTCCTTCAGCAAAGGCGCACAGACCAGAAATCACTTCTGTGCCCTCAGCAATTGTGCGGGAACTTCATGTTTACGGTACTTTGGTGCCAGTTGGGAAACATTCGGCTAGCGCTTGGCAGCATAAAGGGTTTGGAGCAGACTTACTGAAAGAAGCGGAGCGTATGGCACGCGAAGATTTTGGTTTGAAAAAGCTTTTAGTTATAAGTGCGTTAGGAACAAGAAGGTATTACATGCGTTTCGGGTACGAACGCGATGGAGTTTACGTTTCCAAAAAACTGGAGAAACTTATATGAGTCAACTTGAAAATTCAGGTTACAAGGGCGCAGCAATTGAAGCCCTCAAGAAAGCAGACTGTGACATTGGAGACATTTTACGCGTAACTAGCAAAGGCAAAACTTACGAAGGCATTCTTATTCCGCGCCCAGAATTGGGTGATGGCACCATAGTTATTGTAAAAATGAAAAGCGGGTATAACATCGGTATCCACATCACATCAGAAGTCAAAATTGAAAAAGTAGGGAAAGGTACAAAACCCGCTTTCGCATCGCCGCCTTTGCCAAAACAAAATCCAGCTTTGCCTCATGTTATCATAATGAGTACAGGAGGAACGATAGCTAGCCGGGTTGACTATCGAACAGGAGCTGTCCGCTCTGCAATCTCAGCAAGTGACTTGTATGGCGTAGTTCCTGAACTTTCAGACATCGCTAAAGTTGACACTGAAATAGTCTTCAGCTTATACAGTGAAAATATCACTCAAAAACATTGGAAAGAACTCGCAGAAACAATCGGCAAACGCATCGAAGCAGGCGCAGATGGAATTGTGGTTGCACATGGAACCGATACGATGGCATATACTTCGGCTGCTTTGAGTTTCGCTTTACAAAATCTTCCTGTTCCAGTAATAGTTGTTGGCGCACAACGTTCCAGTGACCGCCCAAGTAGCGATGCAGCAACAAATCTTATAGGGGCAGTGAAAGCTGCTGGTGAAGGACCATTCGCCGAGGTAGGCTTAGCCATGCATGAAACCGTCTCTGACATTGCAACTGTTATCCATAGAGGAAATAAAGTTCGCAAATGCCATACAAGCCGAAGAGACACCTTCAAATCGATCAATGGCTTCCCAATTGCCAAAGTAGAAAACCACCAAGTAAAAATGCTAACAAACCAATTTCACCATCGAGACTCATCAAAAAAGCTAATTCTAAAACCCCAATTTTGCGAAAAAGTCGCATTAGTAAAGTTTTACCCTGGACTTGACCCAGCAATCATCGACTGGTACGTCGAAAAAGGCATCAAAGGAATTTTACTTGAGGGTTCAGGTTTGGGGCATGTGAGTAAATTCTGCTTTGACAGCATCAAAAAAGCTGTGGCAAAAGACGTTGTGGTCGCTTTGGCTTCCCAGTGCATTTGGGGAAGAGTAAACATGAACGTTTACGATACAGGAAGAGACCTCTTATCTTTCGGCGTAATCCCGACAGAGGACATGTTCCCTGAAACAGCTCTTGTAAAACTCATGTGGGTTCTCGGACAGACCAACAACACTCAAGAAGCCATCAAACTTTTCAAAACTAACATTTCAGGAGAATTCACGCCAAGGACATTTCCTCAAGAAAAAATAGTTGAAGGAGGAGAGACCATTGGCAATTGACTACACAAAAATAGGCTTAAAAGTCGGTTTAGAAATCCACCAACAGCTAAATGTTAACTCAAAGCTATTCTGCAGTTGCCCGCCTGAACTTTTCAAAGAAGACCCAGAAATCACTTTCCTGCGCCGACTGCGACCAACCCAGAGTGAATTAGGTCAAATTGACCCAGCTGCTTACTTCGAATTTCAAAAGGGGGTTAAGATTCTTTACGAAGCCAGCAAGAAAAGCTCGTGTCTAGTGGAGATGGATGAGGAACCGCCGCATCCCATAAACTTAGATGCGGTTGAAGTGGTTTTGATGACATCGTTAATGATGAATATGCAGCCCGTTGACGAAGTTCATGTGATGCGAAAAACGGTTATTGATGGCTCAAACACCTCCGGCTTTCAGCGTACATGCATAATTGCTTTAGACGGTTGGATTAAGGTTGGAGAAAAAACCATTCCAATGCAGGCATCAAGCTTGGAAGAGGATGCAGCTCGAAAAACTGGGACGCAAGATGAGGGCAAAACTATCCGATACCGCATTGACCGTTTAGGAATACCATTAATTGAAGTTGCAACAGCACCTGTAATCTACTCGCCAATGGAAGCTCAAGAAGTTGCTTTGGCAATTGGAAGAATTTTGCGAGACACTGGCAAAGTTATGCGTGGTTTGGGCACTATACGCCAAGACCTTAACGTGTCTTTGCCAAACGGCGCTTTAATCGAGATAAAAGGTGTCCAAGAACTCGAACTGATCTCAACTGTTGTTGAGTATGAGGTCAAAAGACAACTTGGACTAATCAACCTAAAAGAGGAACTTGCAAAGCGAGACGTCAAGAAAGAGGATCTCAAACCAGATTTCGTTGATGTCTTACATATCTTTAAGGAGACGGAATGCAAGGTTATCCGAAAAGCTGTCGATAAGAAACAGAAAGTTATGGCTGTTAAGTTGCCCAAGTTTAGTGGATTATTGAAATTAGAACTCATGCCTGATTTTCGGGTTGGGACTGAACTTTCGGATAGGGCGAAGTTTTGGGGTAGAGTTGGCGGAATATTCCACACAGATGAAATGCCAAATTATGGTGTCACTTTAGAAGAAGTAGCCGCTTTGCGAAAAGCAGTTAACGCCGAGGAATCTGACGCTGTGGTTTTCGTTGCGGATACGACAGAAAACGTTCTTGACGCTCTAAAAGCTGTTGTTGATCGTGCTCAAGAAGCATTAACAGGAATTCCAGCTGAAACGCGAACTGCAAAAGAGGATGGGACTACTCGATATATGCGACCAAGACCAGGAGCGGCTAGAATGTACCCCGAGACCGACATTCCGCCAACATCAATTACTGATGAATTTGTGCAGAGGGTAAAATCTAATTTGCCTGAGCCTTCCGAAAAAAGAGTGTTACGCTTGATTAAGCAGTGTGGTTTGAATGAGAAGTTAGCTAAGCAACTTGCCAACTCAGAGTACAACATTCTTTTTGAAGAAGTAGTGAAGAAAACTGGCGTTCAAGCATCAACCGTTGCAGCTTTTTTAACAGAAACCTTGAAAGCCCTTAAACGTGAAGGGATCCGAGTTGAAGAAGTTACAGAAGATCAAATAAAGGGTATTTTTGCTGCCGTCGGTTCAGGAATTCTTGCTAAAGAAGCGCTTTCTGAGGTTTTCAATTGGCTTTCAAAAAACGAAAACAAAACTGCACAAGATGCTATTGCTGCTTTGGGTTTGCAAGCATACACTGAAGTTCAACTCCACCCTGTTATCGAACGAGTATTTGCAGCTAACAAGCAGTCTATTGACAAATTGGGCAAGGACTCTTTCGGAATGTTAATGGGAGCAGTTATGAAGGAAGTTCGCGGAAAAGCTAATCCAGATTTGGTGGCCAAACTTCTGAAAGAACGGCTTAAATAGAGTCTTTTTTTCTTAATAACAAACGTTAAGCCGAAAATCCTAAAAAGGCTCAGCGCAGCTTATAGCAATGAGGTTTACCTCGTTGAAACGCATTGAAGCTCACATAAAAACTCCCTTTGGAGAGGTAGTTATCGAAGGCGAATGCCCGCAAGACATTCTTGACATGTTAGGAAATATTCCTGAAAATTTTGTTGAGAAATTATCCGATTTTGTCTCAAGCAAACTTACTCAATCGGGAGCTCAACTGAAAGGTATTGTTGAACCTACTACCGAGGGATCAGTGATTGTTACACGTGAAAAACTTACGCATTATGAGGCTGTAGGATTGATTCTTTACGCTTCAGAAGAACGAAAGAATACTGCGGCACAAATAACTAAACTTTTGGAATCTAGCGGCATAAACGCAATGGTTCCGGCAAGGCTGAATGAAATGACAAAACGTGGTCAAATCTTTAAGCCAGACCCAAATAAGCCGGAATTCAAGCTTACAATTCAAGGAGAGAAATGGGTTGAAGAAGAAGTTATCGCCAAGCTTAGAGGAAAAATGAGTTGAGTGGAAAGGCAGAAAAAGTCCAAGTCCACTTGAAATATAAAGATGTTGAACAACAGTTTTCGGCTGAACCACAAGAAGCCTGGCTCTTGACAAATCAGTTCTTCAAAGATTTTATACCTTCGTTTGAGATCGCCCAGAAAATCTGGCTCGATATTGACCTCCATCAACTTGCCAAAGACCTTGATGGGATAGCGGCATTTTCAGTCGACGGCGCAAGTTTGCTTTTGACTAAAAGCAAGTTAACCGATAACGATGCAATATTACTTTGGCTGACGGCGAATTATCTTGGACAAAAACTAAGTTTGGTTGACAGCGATACATTATCAAAAGATGAGCTGCAAGTAAAACTTGGGAAGAGCGGAAAAATAACCAGTACCCGTCTGGGGGAGTTAATCAAAAACGGCACAGTGCAGAAAGCTGTCGATGAAAAGTTTAGAATAACCACCAAAGGAATTGTTCACACACAAAAAGAAATTATTCGTAAAATCAAAGCTAAAATGAAAACCGAAAGTTTGCCGCGAAGCGCGTAGAAAAAATATATTACTTACTATTTGCACATTTTTCTTGAGGTTAACTTATGAATTTTGCTATGTTGATGGCTGTAATATATTCTATACTCAGCAGTATAGGACTTGGCGGATATGACATTACGTTTCTTGTTGCCTTGATCATAATCGGTTTGATTATTATAATTCTGATAAAGCTGTTTTTAGTTCTGATTCCAGCAATAATCGTTGGGGCAATCGTTTATTTCCTTACGGGAGACCTGTTCTGGACTGGCATCGCCTTCTTAATTATTGCACTCTTATCAATTCTATCAAAAATCTAAAAGTAATAATTGATTTAGGCTGATACCCTCAATAATTGTTAAGACATTTTTTCTTATGTGCATAGTGACAATGGTTCTTTTCTGCTATAAAAAATACGTGTTCGGCTCCTGGACGTTTCATAATGCTTTTATATTTGGTGATGGGTTCTTGCTTATTACAAGCAAATACAGGACACGATAATTATGATGATGGAACCGAGTAAAAAACCGTTGAACGTTCTAATAAAACAGCTGCATGGAAATATTGAAGTTGTTCTCAAAAACGGTTACGAATACAAAGGAAAAATGATAAAATGCGATGGTCACATGAACATTCTTCTAGAGGGAGCCAACGAACTAAAAGATAACCAATTAATGACAAACTATGGTAATGTGTTGCTACGCGGAAATAACATTCTCTATATAGTGCTTGATGCTGACAAACACTAAATAACCAAGTTTCTGACTTTTCCAGTTACGTAGGCGCATGCTTCCTCTGGCGCCACTTTTACGTTAAACTTGCGACTAAAAAAAGAAATTATGTTTTTTAAATCTCGTTCAAGAATTTCTTCAGCGTTAGCGTGGTCCGCCATTATGTATTGGGGCCAATCAATGATGAGTATATGACCATCTGGCTGCAATATGATGTTATATTCACTGAGGTCAGCATGTATAACATGGGCTTTTAAGTAAGTCTTCCTCACATTGCGCAAGATTTCCTTAAAGATTTTTTCAGGTTTCGCTATTTCAGTATACTTAGAGAGCTCTGCCCCTTCAATCATATCCATAGCAATTACATGCCTATTGTGACTTAGAGGTTCGGGAACCGAAACACCATTTTTGTAAACAAGTTGCATTGCCTGGAACTCTTTTTCTGCAGCTAAATGCGATTGAAAAAGCCAAGAGGAGCGCTCTCTAGCATAACCTCTTTTCCGTCTTGTTTGCCTAAAGCTAATTCTTCCGAGCCTATGAAATTTCACTGCTATGCGTTTCCCATCAGGGCTTAACGCATCATAAACATCCGCCTCTTTGCCCACACCTAAAATTTGACCAAAAGATCCTATTACTCCAGCTTTAACAAGAGTATTTATCGCTAAACTGTCATAACCAGCGTAATTCAATTTGTGTCCAGTGTAGGCTCCTTTTGCCTGGTAGATTAAGCCTAACTTGTTTAGTTTGCTCAAGGTAAATTTAATGCGGTCCATAGGCAATTTAGCGTATTTTTGTATTTGCTCCACTGGAACAAATTCGCGTTTGCTCATTGCTGCCTCGATAATATTGAGTATTCTGAAATCTTCACTTTCCAATTCACGGAATACATGAACTGCTGTTTCAGCACTTGACACACTAATAACAAAGCTACCTTTCACTATAAAGGATACCCTCTAATGCAAAATTTATTTGCTCCATCCGTAATAGCTCTCTAAGGAAGCAGTTTGCATGAACGAAATCGATCTTAGGGTTTCAAAAATCAAAGAAGGAACAGTCATCGACCATATCAGAGGAGGATACGCGTTAGATGTGATTAAGATCTTAGGAATAACTGGTAAAGAAAAACGCGTTATAACAATTGCCATTAATGTTCCAAGCAAACGTTTTGGAGTTAAAGATATAGTTAAGATTGAAGGTAGAGCCCTTAACTCACGAGAAGTTAATCGGATAGCTTTGGTTGCGCCGCATGCTTCCATCAACATTGTTCATGACTATAAGGTTACTGAGAAATTGGAAGTAAAGTTGCCTAAAATACTTGAAGGCATAATTAAATGCGTAAATCCATGTTGCATAAGCAACAGCACTGAGCCTGTATTGCCGAGATTTTATGTGAAAAACGAAGAACCTATTTTGTTAAAATGCCACTATTGTGGTTTTACTTTGGATCAGGCTGATGTTCTTCGACAACTTTAAGCAATCGTTCCTTCGCCAGTTCAAATAACGATTCAAAATCTTTTCTACTGAAGTCCTCACCTTTATCTATCTCTGGACACTCAAGCGTAAAATCGAAAACATACAACTTTTTGTTTTTACCAAGTTTTAGTTCAAAAGGATAAAACATGCAAATCAACGGTCTTGAAGAATAAATAGTGCATAGGTTTTCCTTCAAGAAAACACATTTGCCTTCGATAGTCTTTTTCATCTCATAACTATATGGAAGGTTACCATTAATTTTTGTCGAGAAATCCATCAAAGGCATAGAAGTTTGCGAAGAGATATATTTCGCCTCAGTTTCTAAGAGGAGAATATGTCTTGTTTTTTGTTTAGTGTCGCCGCAACATAAGCCGCATCTATTACAATCGAACCGTACGTTTGCCGGATAGGTAAAATCCACTTTTGTTCAACAAATAATGCTTAAAACAAGTACAATAAAAACTTCGCGCGTCACTTTCTGTTTTCATTAACTTGTTTATCGCGGTGACCTTCGCCATATTGAAACGGACGGCTAAGATTTTTTTCAAGTTTTTTCTTGAAAACTTCGTCCATATTCATCGTTGGGCAGGCTAATCGACTTGCATCTAAAATGTAAAAGATCACATCTATGAGTTCTTCAGCAATTTTTTCCTGAGGCAAGCCTTTTTTCCAAGCATCACTGGCTTCACCTAGTTCTATGAATGCAAAAAGTAGTTTTTTGGGGATGTCTTCAGGCTTATTATAGAAACCCTTGGCAATAACGAGAGACTCAATTTCCTTTTTCATTTCTTCTAGCTGCAACTTCTTTGCCCTCAAGTGTTTACAAAAAACATTCCGCCTTTATTTATAGTTAAGTTGTGAAGGCGCAACGTTGTAGGTTGCTTGTGACTACAAGGGTACAATCACAAATTCTTATTTTCTTAAGTACGTAGAATATTTTCGGTCAATAGAACGAGTCGTTTGGCGGATAAACCTGTTGCCATGATATGGCTCTGATTCCAGATTTGCACTATGGGGCTTAGGCTCCCAAATGTGTACTTATGGGCATCCTTTCAGGCAGTTAGAGTTGTCTGCCAAACGGCACTCATTAACAATAATTTTTCAAAAAGTTTCTATTTTAGAATATTTTTCTTGGTTGATAAACTAGTTCATTGGATTGAGAATCGCTATTGAAAGACAATCTTCTTGCAGATAAGTATTAGAAGCTTCAATTATGCTCTCTCTTGATATGGCTCTAATTTTGTTAATGTAATCTACCAATGAAGTCTCGCTTTGAAATTGCATTTCCATATAGGCAAGAATATCTGAAGAATCCCGCGGATTGTCCATGCCTCTAAGAATATCTCCGATAATCAGGTTTTTGCTTCTTTCAAGTTCTTCGATTGATATCTTTTCTGTTCTCAACTTGGATAATTCTTTAAGAATTAATTGCCGAGTTTTTGTAAGATTTTTTCCTTTAACTGCGCAATTAATGTTGAAATAGCCAAAATCTACGCCAGTGTTCAAGTCTGAATTAACGTCGTAGGTAAGCGCGTTCTTTTCGCGAAGTTCAATAAATAACCGCGAACTTGTACCTCCACCCAATAACGCACTGATTAAATCTAGTGCAGGAGCATCTTTGTGAGTTGAACAAACGGTTCGTCCACCAATGCTTAGGTAAGTTTGCGCTATCCCAGATTTCTTTTCAACAACAAGTGTTTCAGGTTTAGCCCGTTCAATTGGGAATGGCTTTCTTGAAAACAGTTTCTCACTTGTTTTGCATTCAAAATCCGAAAGAACATCCAATTTATTCTCTTCTGTAAAAGCACCAGTCAAGATTAGTATCATATTTTGAGGAACATAATTCATTTTATGGGCGCAAGTCAATTCATCTAACGTTAAACGTTTTACAGTTCTTGGGAAACCTCCAATTGGACGCCGCACAGGATTTTTCTTAAATAAACTTTTCAGAAGCAATTCTTCAACCTTTAGGGTAGGATCGTCAGAGGCTTCAGAAAGTTCATTGAGAATTATTTTGCGCTCCTGCTCGAATTTTTCCTCTTCAAAATCTCGATTGAAAAGCAACTCTGAAAGGATACGGGATGCTTCATTTAATTTATCCGGTAAGATATCCATTGTACTCATCATGAGTTCGTGTTCAGTGTAAAAGTCTAGAATTCCACCTGAATTCTCTATGCTCCGAGACAATTGGATACGTTTTGTTGAACCGCCAGCAAGCATATGCTCAAGAAAATGGGCAGCTCCAGCAATTTCGTCGGGTTCTTGATTTGATCCATATTCAACCGCGATAGATAATTGCGTGGTATTTGCGGATTGTCTGGGAAATATTAGCACTCGTAAACCATTCGAAAGTATTTTCCTGCGCCAAAACATATCAGTTGTCATATTCAAAAATTAAACAGGCACCATTCTAAAAAAGATTAGCGAGCCTCACCATTAGTATATTTGAAAAGACATTAGAAGCCCATTTCTTTTTTGGAAGGCCAATATTTTTGTGCTAACAGTTGTTCTTACGCTTATTGTTTCTGCTCGCTTTCTAGATGGAAATGGTGTAGGAATCTATGAAATATTGGAGCTGCAAAAATCGCAACTGCCGCTAGCTCGATTAGTCCACAGTATAGAGCATATATTCCAGCGAATATTTTTCCCGCATCAGAAGTCAAAATGTTAACTGGTCCCATTCCACCCATTAACATAGCTGAGTTCAAAAAAGAGTCAATCCATGAGAAGCCTGCAAACGTGCGGTAACCAATCATTCCGATTACCAATGAAACGATAATCAGACTTAGAGAGATTAATGCGTATTTGGCTAAACGCCTGAGGAATGCTCGCCTAGGCAAAAGTTTTTCGTGATGACGCTCAAACATTCCAATCACCTATTTCTTGATTTGAGCTTTATCAGATGGATACTGTAAAAACAGTTTCGGTTAAGCAAACCTTTAATCGGATAATAGTAATTGACCATAAGGTTGATTTGAAATGGTTAGGCTAAAATGTAAGAAATGTGGGGTTGTCTTCGAATATACTTATACTCCATTGGCTTCCTTGGTGCATCTTGGACCTTACAAATCTGTAAATTGTCCAGCATGCGGGAAAAGCAGCTGGGTCAACGTCTATTCATCAGTGAAAGATCCTGTTACTTGGCCTCTGGAAACAAAACAGCAGGAGCAGGTTACTCAGCCACAGTTAACTGAGGAAGAACTGGAAAAGAAACGCATCGAAGAATCTAAATACGAAAAACCTTAAAACCTATTTTATTATCGGACAGCACGAAGTATGATTGATACAGAAAACCTTACCCGAAAATTTGGCAATCTCACAGCCGTAGACAACGTTACTCTACATGTTGATGAGGGTGAGGTTTTTGGTTTTCTTGGTCCAAACGGCGCGGGAAAAACCACAACCATACGTATGCTTTGCTGCTTAATTAGCAAGACCAGCGGGCAAGCACGCATAGGCAACTTTTCCGTTGATAAAGAGAAGGACTGCCTCAAAATTAGAAAAATGGTAGGTTTTTTACCCGAAAACGTCGGGTTATATGACAGCTTAAGCGCTTATAGGAATTTGGATTTTTACGGAAAACTCTATGAGGTTCCAGACAAGAAGCGCCGCGAAAACATTGAACATCTCCTGCAGCTCCTGGGCATTTGGGAGCGTAGAGACGACGCCGTAGGCACATTCTCGAAAGGCACCAAACAGAAAATCGCCATAGCCCGCGCCCTAATCCATGACCCTCAAGTGTTGTTTCTGGATGAGCCTACAGCGAATTTGGATCCTGAAGCTTCAAAAACAGTTCGAGACTTTATTCTGGGCCTCAAGAAAGAGAAACGCACCATCTTCCTAAACACTCACAACTTAGACGAAGCTGAGCGGCTCTGCGACCGCATCGCCATCCTGAAAACGCGCTTAATCGTGGTTAACTCACCCAAAAATTTGGAGCACAGCCTATACAACCGAAAAACCATAGTTCACCTAGAAAGTGTCACCAGCACGGTTTTAGCCGCTGTTAAAGCGCTAAATACAGTAAAGAACCTGAAAACCAGCGACAACAAGTTAATTCTAGACATGGTCAATCCTGAGAAGGATAATCCTGAGTTAGTGCGTGCAATTGTGGCGGCGGGCGGCAACATCCAATATGTTACAGAGTTGCGGTCCACACTTGAAGATGTCTACCTGAAATTGATTCACGAGGTGTCGGCGCAATGAGATTATGGAAGTCCTGGATATTAACCTCAAAAGACTTGAGTGTATTTAAGAAAAACAAGTACATCCTCTACTCCTTAATTTCCCTGCCCTTAATAGTGGGTGTGGTGCTTCCGACTATTTTCATATATGCTTTGGGAGCTGAAGCGGCCTCGCTTACCCAAGCCCAATTAATTAGTACTGCAATTACACTCGCCAACACAGTTTCGACATATTTTGTTCTTATTCCTGTGATTCTTCCTTCGATAATGGGTTCGTACAGTATTGTAGGTGAAAAAATCGAAAAAAGCCTTGAACCTCTGTTGGCAACTCCGACGACTGATGGCGAGCTGCTGCTGGGGAAAAACTTAGCCACTTTCCTTCCCACTATAGGAGTTACTTACATCGGCGCTGCGATATTCATAACTATCATGGACGTTTGGTCATACATTAAATTCGGGCTTTTCTTGCTTCCGAATGCAGATTTCGCAGTAATACTGGGTGCTATGGCGCCTTTGGCCTGCGTCTTAAGCGTTGAAGCCAACGTCATTATATCTTCCAAAGTAAATGACATACGTGCAGCTCAGCAGTTAGGTACCCTTGTAGTTCTCCCCCTGATATTCTTGTTAATTTTTTCAGTTCAAGTCACAATAATCCCCCTTACTCTGCTCGTCCTGATCGTATCGGCGGTCTTAGCCGTTGCCGACGTCGCGCTGTTCTACTTGAGCAAAGCAACCTTCCAAAGAGAAGAAATACTAACAAAATGGAAATAGAAAAACAAAAGCAAAGGAAAACGTGATTTACTATATTTCTATAAGTCCCGCCAGCTGTTCCTTGGAAGATATTTCCAATCGCTCATTTGTTTGCTTGCATCATGTGTTTGCATTTTTTTTCAAAGCTCTCTATCTTCTTCAGGGTAATGACTGCTGTCACAAAACGGTTTATTTGTGGATTTTCCGCAACGACAAAGAGTCACACGATTTCGTATTTCATACAGTCTCCCGTTAGCAGAGTAAATTGGAATCCCACCACGAATCCAAAATGGTCCTCCCACGCCAATACTTGGGTCTTCAATTACACCTATAGACTTCTCTAAGAATGGTTCAATCACAGCACCGATTTTCTTATCCAAAACTACAAGCCTGCCTGATGGACAATCTGCAGCATTGGCTATCACATTTTTCTTAGCTTCCGGTTCATCTGACCTATGAATTAAATCCCAGATATCGCCACCTCTATGGCAAAACCGTGCAGACGCACACAGTATCTCTGCATCCTTTAGTTTCAAATCTGGACCATCAATCTCTTTGGACATTTTTTCGAAAGGCTCATTGTCACTCATTTCTTCTCCATTAAAATTTATTTTAGCGTGAGTGCCATCGCAGAATGGTTTCTTATTTGATTGCCCACACCGACAAAGCGTGTAGTTTTCTGAAGTATTCAGCTTTTTTCCGAAAATCCACTCTGCTGGTGTCCCATCCTTGTCGCATTCAATTGTCATGTTAAACAGTGGAACATTTCCAGAAACGATGTATGGGCCATTCTTGGTTACTCTGATGTTGCAACCTTCTTTTGCTGATGAGTTACTTTGCATTCCCGTACCTCACAAAATACCGATTAACACTAGAGTAATAAAGTTATTATTAAAATATTAAGAAAATCCAAATCAGCAGTTTGGAAATAAATAAACCAATAGCAGACGCTAAAAAGAAATTTTCATTTAATAAATTTGATATAGAATAACAGGTCCATGCATTATTCGATTGTCAATGTCAACAATCATTATCCCAACTAATGTTTAAGCTCCGATTGTTTTAATGCAGCTATGTTTATATATGGCTTGCTAACCTAAACAAACGTCAAATAGACTTGGGAAGTGAGAATTAATTGGGCTTCAAATCTGAAAAAAGCCCAATAAAGAAATTGGATGCAAGCGATCTGCAAATTATTCGAGCATTAGAAGAAGATTCACGAGTAAGTGTGCGCAAACTCGCACATAATCTTGGGTTAACCCCGAATATTTTGCACAATCGCATAAACAGTTTGGAGAAGGAAGGTGTAATTCTAGGTTATACCCCAGTCGTTGATTCTACAAAAATGGGATACGCTCTAACTGCTATCATTATGATTCAGGTTGAGGGGAACCATATTGTTGAAGTAGAAAACGAAATCGCCAAAGAGAGCAACGTACTGTCTGTCTATGATATAACAGGAGAATATGATGCAGTGGTGTTTGCTAAGTTCCGAGATAACGCTAGCCTCAACGGTTTTCTAAAGAAGTTATTGGCCGAACGTTTCATAAAAAGAACTACAACTCTTGTCTCCTTTAATTCAGTAAAGGAATACAGCAAAATAATTTAGCCATAAACACTCATTGTTTGAGAATAATTTCGCTTCTAAGTTTTAACCCAAAACTCATTGACTAAACAAGCAAAAAATTATAAGTGTTTAAAATTGCTTAGCTATTATTCTGAAGCCCATTCGTAGTCAAGGGAGAGTGTTTGATTTGAAAAGCGTCAAAGGCATTTTCGTTGTAGGAGAAAGAAACATTTTCGGCGAGCTCTCACAAATCATCGCAATCGCCTCAAAAGCTAATCCTATTGTAATAAGCATGTTTAAGATGGATTATAAAGGAGAAAAGGTAACTGAAGCCGTTCATGAGATTAAGTTACTTGAGAAAGAATCTGATGAAATAGCTTTCAGAATAAGCGAAAGCATTACGAGCGGCGCTATTAGTCCTAACGTAATAGATGACCTGCTTGAATGCGTCAAAGTTGCTGATAACATAGTTGATCTATATTATTACCTCAGCAGAGAAATAGTTAGAATGGCAAAAGTCTACTTAGCGGGCTTCGAAACAAAGCATTCGGATTGGGATACTGTGTACGAGAACATTCTCGCTCTCGCGGAAAAATCGCTCTTAAAACTCAAGTCAAGCGCTCTCCGCATCAAATGTAACGGAGATTTTGGAGTTGCGCAAAGAAATTGAGGCATTAGAGGAACAGGGTGATGAAATAAAAGATGCTGGATTTGACGAGCTTTACAGTATGACTCCGAGATTACATTATTTACAGTTTTATCATTATTTAGAACTTTTACACAAATGCGATGACATACTTGATTCTTGCGAAGACTTATCTGACTTGATTGTTTCAGTGGTTACTTCAATTCTAAAGTGAAATTAGCATGCTATGGCTTTCAATAGTTGTTCTTGCATTAACTTTCATTGCAGTAATGTTGGTTTCAGGAAACAATCTTTCTGCATGTGTCGGACCCGCCATCGGATCAAGAGTCATAAGTAAACGATTCGGCATGATTTTGGGAGCTACAGGATTTTCCTTGGTCTTTTAATTCAAGGCATAGGAATGACAAAAACAGTAAATTTACTATTGCCAAATGGAGCTTTACAGTTTCGGGCAGAAGCATTGTTGGTTGCCATAATAATTTTTGTTATCGCCGACTTAATTAGAGTCCCGATGTCTCTTAGCATGTCACTAGTCGGTTTGTTTGCAGGTTTATCCGTTGCAAATGGTTCACTTACAAACGCCGCGTACGTAACTGAAGTGGTTGCAATGTGGGTTGCAGCGCCTCTAATTGCCATAGTTTTTTCATTTTATCTTATCAGAGTTATCAATAAGAGCCAACCAAAAAATGTTTGGCGAAGACTACAAACTTACAAAATACTACTTATTATTTTAGCATTTTCAACTTCTTACGTTCTGGGGGCAAATACTATCGGCTTGATAGTTGCCACAGGCGGTTATGAGTTAACAACAGTGACAGTGGCAATCATTGCAATATTTATAGGAACGTTTTATTTAAGCGCTGGCGAGATTCGCAGGGTTTCTCAAGAGCTCTTTCTCATGCGTTACCCAAACGCTATAACCACGCTTTTGACCTCAACGATTCTTGTGGAGACGGCTACAATTTTTAATATTCCACTTTCCAACACTCAAGCCTTATCAGCGGCGGTTTTTGGAACGGGGATTTCTTACAAATCTAAGTTTGTTTCGCTTAAGCCGTTTCTGGTAATAGTGTTAAGCTGGGTAATTGCACCACTTCTAAGCTTCACAATAGGATTAATCATAGGCAATATTTAGAATTTTGTTGATCAGTTGTTTTGGAAGTCAATTCTTTTATTTGTTCATCAAAAAGTGGTTTATTGCAAAACAGTTCGAATTAGTCATAAAAGTTATGAACATATATTAACTATATTTATATTTATCTGAACATATCAATTGGTAAAATTAAATTGGTGTTACTATTGAAAAAAACTTCAAAAATCAGAAGAAACATTGAAGAACTGATCGTTATAGACACTCGAGGATATCCACACAGCATCTTCCAAAAAAGAATCTCGGGGGCAAATTAAATGGCAACTAACCAACAAAACGCAACCGGTCCCCAGATGAAGAAAACTCTAAGCCTTTCAGGATTAACTATCAACGCCATGGCATTAATTGCCCCTGGCGCATTTCTCTGGCTTACTTTCCAATTACAAGCTGCACAGGTAGACCCTTCAGGAGTCTCAACAGCTCCGGACATATGGACAGGTCTAGCTTTAGCACTGTTATTATCTTTCTTGACCGCGGCAGCTTACTCATTTCTATCCAACCGTTACCCAGATGCTGGCGCAGGCAGCTCATACTACTTTGCTCAACGAGCTTTGCTTGACAGAGGCAGCAGCAACAATGCGCCCGAAACTGCAAAGTTCTACGTTGGCTGGCTTTCACACCTTTACTACTGGGTCTATCCTGGTGTCATGGTGGGAATGATGGGCTTCTTCATAACATACATTCTATCCACAATCGGTATTGCAATTTCTCCACTAACTGAAGTGGCAATCGTAATTGCATTCGCTGTCCTCGTTGGATTTATTGCTTTCCGAGGAATCAACGGCTCCACAAAAACAAACCTCATGATCAACATAGCACAACTCGCTATGCTTGTCGGCGTAACAGGTCTTGCGTCTCGCCTATCGCTTCATAAACCCTGATCATTTGACGTACACCTTCTCAAACCCTGTGGTCCTCTAATACCAAGCAGCGCAAGTCACATGCTCTTTCAGGCAACAATTGCCATACTTGTCCTTGTCGGCTTCGAATCCGTAACTGCATTTACTGGTGAAGCGAAAAATCCTAAAGATGTTCCAAAGGCAATTATGCTCTCACTCGTCATTCAAGGCGCATTTGCTATCTGCTAGGATTTTATGGCGTGCAGGCATGGATGAACTCACACTACATCATTTGCAGCGGCAGCAGCTTCCAACTCACCAATAGGCGATATGATAATTCAATCGGTCAACGGACTGTTTGGCGGGGGCGGCTTCATCGTTATGCTTGTTGTCGCTGCAGTGGTCGCAACCGCAATACTTGGCACTACTCTATCTTGCATGAACACAGGTGTAAGAGTAACATTCGCTATAAGCCGCGACACTGAGGTACCAGAACCACTCGGAAAACTCAACCCAAGACACGGTACTCCTGCTATCGGCGTATGGGTGATGACTATAGTTACAGCTGGAATTGGTGCATTCGGCGTCCTGTCACTCACAAACCTCACTGCTATGACACTGCTATCCAACTTTGGAACATTCTTGCTTTACGGTATAACCTGCATTATAGCACTCTACGCATTGGCTCGAGAAAAACGCTCAATCCTAACCAAATACATAATTCCAATCGCAGGCTTTGCAGCAAACGTTGTTATGTTAATAACAGTCGTTTGGCTTGGTGTCATAGGTGGGGGAAGCACTCAAACTGCAGCTCTAATGGCGTTAATAATAACTGCGATATGGATGGCAGCAGGATTCGGATACTTTGCACTGAACTCACGAAGCACAGAGTCAAGAATCTTCCCCTTCCCAGGAAGAGAATCAAAATAAGACAAGAACCAAAAATGAAGCACATATGGAGATAATTTGCTTGGAGAATATATCAACAAAAAATCAAATTTCTACTTTTTTTGAAATTCTTGCAAAATCAGTCCAAAATTTACTCAAAATTGTGAACAAATCACAATCAACCTTATATAATTCTCCCAATAAGACTAAAGGAAGTAGAAAGGAATTTCAAAAATGCAATACTTTGGAAAAAAGTGCTCACAACTTAACGAACAAAACCAAATTTGCAAGTCTGCTTTCTTTCTTAACAAGTTTTGATTCGAAGGAGAAAATGTTTTGAGCCGATTCTTAGCATCAGTTAACATTTTTGTTGAATCACCACAAAAAGATAATGTATTAGCTGCGCTATCAAAACTTAAAGACATTGAAGAAGTCTACGAAGTGGCAGGCGAATATGATATCGTAACCCTAGTTTGCACCGCCACGCTTGAAGAATTTCGTGACATTCTTCAAAAGCAAATCATGAAAATCAAAGGAGTAAAAAGCACCGTAACTACTATAATATTACACCCGTGTAAAGGTCTCAGGTGTCAAGGAAAATCCGCTTTTAAATGAACCAATTAGTTGGGGTAGGAGCCATAGTGAGTACAAATGTTTTTTGGAGTTGCGGATTAATTGATCGATGCAGTCCAGGCGCTATCAGTCATTCTTATTCTTGGAGTAACTATAGTTATCGCCAAGTTAATAGCGCCCTACATAACTGGAGTATTTAATCGAAAACCGAGCCGTTTAGATAGGGTTCTCAATCCGATAGAGAACTTCATTTACAAAATTACTGGTGTAAATTCTGAACAGGCAATGGGTTGGAAGCAGTACTTCGTTGCGGGTTTGTTGCTTAATGTTGTTATGATGATTATTGGTTTTCTGATCCTTGTTTTCCAAGGTAATTTGCCGCTTAACCCAATGGGTTTTGCTGGAGTACGTCCTGATCTTTCTTTTATGCAGGTAGTCTCTTTTGCGACAAACACTGACTTGCAACATTATAGTGGTGAAATCACGTTTTCTTATCTGAGCCAGATAGGAGTCCTCCAATGGCTTCAGTTCACATCCGCAATCACAGGACTATGCATGGGCATAGCGTTTATTCGGGGACTAATCGTTGGCTCAAAAAACATGGGCAACTTCTACGTAGATTTTACAAGAGCCCTGACCAGAATATTATTGCCACTTGCCATCATAGGCTCAATCATATTTCTCGCTTTAGGTGTACCCCAAACCCTCAATGGCTATACCACAATAAAGACCATAGAAGGAGCCTCACAATCAATTTTTGTCGGACCGGTAGCATCTCTTGACTCTATAATGCAGATAGGCACCAACGGAGGCGGATATTACGGAGCAAACGCCGCATACCCCTTCATGAACCCATCACCCATGTCGAATATTCTCATGATTTCGCTCATGCTTCTGCTTCCCACTGCGTTAATCTTCGTTTTCGGGGAAATGATAGGCAAAAAAACGCGAGTCTAGGCCACTTTTGTGGGGTGCATACATTCTCTTCGGACTCAACTTAGTCTTAGCGTTTATTCCTGCTCTTCCATTGGTGGCACCAGGTATCGAAACACGATTCGGCGGTTTCATGTCCTTTCTTTACCGTTACAACAACCGCTGCTACAACGGGTTCAGTAAACTCTGCTTTACTGGGAAATCACCCGCTCGCGTTAACTTCTGGATTTTTAGGAATGTTTATTCAGTCAATTCCAGGCGGGAAAGGAATAGGCATGATGTACATGGTTATGTACATCATCATCACTGTCTTCATAGTCGGCTTGATGTCTGGAAGAACCCCTGAATACTTAGGAATCAAAATCACGGGACGGGATGTTAAACTTGTCATGGTTGCGTTCCTCATTCACCCACTCATTATACTCATACCAACTCTACTAACCTATGTAACAGGTGCCGCTGCCGCAGTAGGTGTAGCTGGACACTCTGTTGGATACAGCTTTACACAAATTTTCTGGGAGTTCACCTCAGCCGCAGCCAACAACGGCTCAGACTTCTTAGGAGCCAATGCAAATACGCCATTTTTCAATATAACGACGGGTATCATTATGCTGATTGGACGCTATGCCCCCATAGCTATCTTGCTGGCACTTTCAGGTTCAATGATTGGTCGAAAACGCGGTGGCACATCCGGTCTCAAAACTGACAGCTTTGTCTTCACGATAGTCTTAGTTGTCAGCATCATTATCCTTGTAGTATTGACGTTCTTTCCATTCCTTGCGCTTGGACCAATTTCATCATTCTTCGGAGGGTTAAAAAATGGGTTCTGAGACAGAAAAAACAATACTTGTCTCTCCGCAAAGCAAGCAGTCATCGCCAGGCGGGTTAAGGACAGCTTTCTCAGGAAAAGTTCTCCTCGACTCAGTTAGACGCTTGAGCCCAACTTCGCTTATCAAGAACCCGGTCATGCTTATTGTAGAAATAACCTTCTTTATTGTTGCAGCTATGGCTATAGTTCCACAAGCATTCGTACCAGTTGCCAATCCTAGTTTGCAAATATTCTACGTTGAAGTTGCCGCCATCTTACTTCTCACAGTCTGGTTCAGCACACTCTCTGACGCTCTTGCTGAACAGCAGGCAAAAAGTACAGCAGGAAGCTTACGAAAACTAGAAACTGAAGTCTCAAGCAAGAAAATAGTTACCGAGGGTTGGACAAGAACAATAGTTAATCTAAAATCAACTGATCTCAGAAAAGATGACCTTATCTTAATCGACAAAGGAGATGTTGTTCCTTTGGACGCTGATGTCCTTGAGGGAATTGCGATGGTTGATGAGTCACTTGTTACAGGAGAATCTGCCCCTGTTAGGAAAGCACCAGGGGATTCGCTCATCGGAGGCTCCCGCGTAGTTAGCGATACACTTACCGCAAAAGTCACAACCAATCCAGGAGAAACTTTCATCGATCAAATGATAAAGATGGTTGAATCATCAAAGAGACCAAAGACACCAAACGAGGTAGCAATAACAACCGTTCTTATCGGTTTAACAGCAATTTTCACCATAATCATACTTGCACTCCTGGGTATGTCAGTTACACTTGGTTTAGGCGCAGATCTATCGGTATTGATTGCGCTATATGTTTGCCTTCTACCAACTACGATAGGAGCCTTGATGCCAGCAATCGGCCTCTCAGGCATGTCTCGATTGTACAAGAGCAAAATAATAGCAAAATCAGGCAAAGCCATCGAAACCGCAGGTGACACTGACGTAGTTCTTTTAGACAAAACTGGAACAATCACTGTCGGCAACCGACAAGCAATAGAATTCGTTCCCTTTGCGGGTTATACAGAAGAAGATGTCGGAGAAGCCGCTTTTCTGTCATCATGGCATGACGATACTCCTGAAGGACGCAGCATCCTCAAATTGGCATACGAGAAAGGTTTTGTTCCAAATGAATTGAATTCTCTTGCAACTTCAGAAGTTTTTCCGTTCTCGGCTAGCACCCGAACAAGCGGAGTCAAAATAGCAACGCACTCAAATTTGTCTCTTCCAAAAGGAGGCAAAGTAATTTTCCAAAGGCAGAGAACGAGACGAAAAACCTCAGAAATCTCTAGCGGATCAGTTGCGTCAATTATTGAACCAGAGATAGATATCTTAAAGGGTGCTCCAGAATCAATCAAAAAATTGTCATTTCCAGTTCCGCAAAACTATGACTTAATAGTCGAAGGCATTTCTTCAGCGGGAGAAACACCTATAGCCATCTCACTAAATGGCAAAGCTATTGGAATAATTAGGCTAAAAGATGTCCTCAAAGTAGGAATAAAAGAAAAAATACAAGCGCTGAAAACAATGGGCATTCACCCAGTAATGATTACCGGTGACCAACCGCTTACAGCAAAGAGCATTTCCTCCGAGGTTGGAATCGACGAATTTGTTTCTCAAGCTAAACCTGAAGACAAATTCAGCCTCGCAAAGAGAGAACAAGCAGAAAGTAAGATTGTCGCCATGATAGGTGACGGAACTAACGACGCACCAGCGCTTTCCGCAGCTGATGTTGGGTTGGCTATGAACTCAGGAACAGAAGCAGCGAAAGAAGCAGCCAACATGGTGGATTTGGAATCAAACCCTGCTAAAATAATTGATGTGGTCATGCTTGGCAAGCAGCTGCTTATGACACGGGGAGCAGTAACAGCCTTCAGCATCGCAAATGACATCGCAAAGTATTTCGCAATCATGCCTGTCTTGTTCAGCAGCAGCCATT
The DNA here is from genome assembly GCA_963710685.1 of uncultured Methanomassiliicoccales archaeon. Lineage (GTDB taxonomy): Archaea > Thermoplasmatota > Thermoplasmata > Methanomassiliicoccales > UBA472 > DASXVU01. Next base: position 263,347 of record CAVQBH010000011.1, read on the forward strand.
CCTCAATTGGCAAGCTCTAAATATTCTACATCTTGGGTTGAAGAGCGCGGTCTTGTCAGCGCTGATATTTAATGCAATAATTATTCCATTGTTAATTCCTCTTGCTATGCGCGGCATTGCCTTCAAACCCACAAGCACGATGACACTTTTCCTCAAGAACACCCTAATTTACGGGGTTGGCGGAGTTATTGTGCCCTTCGTGGGAATCAAACTCATAGACTTACTCTTAGTGGGAGCATTTCACATTTAAGAAGGAAAAACTGATGACTGAACAAAAAGAAAAATGGAATTTCAAACCAATAATAGGATTAGCAGTGATTTCACTATTGATGTGTGGTCTATATTACCCGCTTTTAATAACAGGGATAGGCAAGTTTTCTTCCCTAACCAAGCTAATGGCGACCTTGTCAAACTCAATGGGCAAACAGTGGGGTCAAATCTTATAGCTCAAAACTTTACTCTACCTATTTTTTTCCATACAAGAAACGAGACAGCATCACCATCAGCTTCAGGCGTCGATCCAGATATTACTCTCCAAGAGGCTTATTCGCAAATACCCGTCATAAGCAATGCTACAAATATCCCAGCTTATTAACAAATATTATAAACCAGAATCAAGAAGGAATATTGTGGATTTTTGGCAATCCATATGTTAACGTATTGAGAATCAACCTATTACTCATAAAAGAATATCCCTCAATTTACAGTGGTTTTTCCGGCTAAAATTATCGTTTAGTTACATTGACGCGTCACAATCTTAAATTCGAAGGTAGACAATTTCAAAATTTCCAAATTTTACACTACAACCTACACAATTGTTGAGAAATAACTGAAATTTATATTCACACAGCAAGCAAAGTATAAATATTCGAAACCCATGTTCAATGGAAAAGAGACCCATATGCCTAGACTATTAGCGTTCGTAGATATTTTTGTAGAATCTCAAGAAATGGATAATGTATTAGCTTCACTTGTTCAATTGGAACATCTTCAAGAATTATATGAAGTCACAGGAGAATTTGACATCGTGACTTTGGTTTCTGCCGCAGACATAGAAGAATTTCGAGACATTCTAAAAAATAGGATCATGAAAATAAAAGGCGTAAAAAGCACTGTAAGCTCAATTGTGCTTAAGGCACATAAAGGCCCAAAGTGCATCGAAGAAACAAGCGCGCAGCCGTCTTCGCCAGCCTAAAGAAAAAGCAATTTCTTTCAATAATATTCAATTCGTCTATTATTCGATAAGATATTTTTAGAATTAAAACAAAAAAAGTTAGATTGTTAGGCTACATCGGGGACAGTACGATGGATGTTTCTGTGCGGGTTACATTTGGGTCTTTTTCGATTATTTTGTAAACCACTTTGTTTATGTCTTCAAGGCAGGGTGCTTCTAATATTACGATTGCATCGTACCTGCCGAAGATAGCGTCGGCAACTACGGTTTCTTTGACTTCTCTTAGTCTCTTGACTACTTCTAATGATGTGCCTAGTTTTGTGCTTAAGAGTATGTATGCTTTCATTTTTGTTCCTCTGTGTCTATTTTTTGTTTTAGGAAGAATATGATTCTTTAGCATATAAATCTTGTTTAGACGCACGTTTAACTTTTATGAATAATTATGAACAAATCACAAGCATATTTATATTATGCTGGGTAACTATCTAAGTATAGAATAAAATGGTGAAAATATGTTTGGATTAATTGATATAGCTTCATTAGCTCTAATATTTAGTTCGTTCGCCTTTGTAATATACAGCATCAGAGCAGAACTCAAAATCAAAGCATAATTCAAAAATCCCACCTTGATTAACTAAACCCCTAATCGATTTCAAGCAATTAGCTGAATTAAAAATCAGTCTTGTTTGCTAAGAAGAATTTTCTGATTCCTTCTTTAAATCCACAAAGCAATCTCATTGACAATAACTTTAAATCAAATAAATTGATTATTCAGTTTACTTTATTTTTGGTTTTTATAGGAGGCATTTTATGGTACAAAGCATTAAATTGGTGGTTTATCCGGTTAAGGATATTGAAAAAGCTAAAGCATTTAGCAATTTACTAGATGCAGAACCGTATGTCGCAAGCGCCTACTAGTAGGTTATGGGATTGGAAATCTTGAAGTTGGCTTAGACCCTAACTCTAAGTTAGGACCTATTGCTTATGCTGATGTAAAGGATATTAGAAGCAGTCTTCAAGCGATGGTTAAGGTCGGTGCTGAAGTTGTACAAGATGTTAAGGAAGTGTGGCCGGTTTGGTCATAGCTCAGGTCAAGGACACTGACGGTAATGTGGTTGGGTTAAGACAACAAACCTAAATTAGTATGGCAATTTTACAAAAGTTATTGCAGTCACATGGTGATGAAAAGAAAGATGTAGAAAAGGCAAGAAGCGTGGAATAGATTCGCAAAATTTTTTAAATAAACTGATCTGATATGGTTATTATTAGAAAGGGTGTTGAAGTGGTTGCCAAAAAGATTGGTGAAAGGTCTGCAAAAAAGAAAGCTTCAGTTTTCTGATGAAGAGTTAGTCGCGTTTTGCGGCATAAACTGTAAAGAGTGTAAAGCCCGTTCTGAGCGGTCGTCTACGACTAGCAAAATTGTTCAAAGAGTCACTGCAAGAGTTGCCGTTGGACTTGTTCAAGGAGATTTTTCCACCTTTCAAGAAAGTTGACCAAGTTATGGAGTTCATAGAATTTCTCCCTCAACTGGGCGGATTACAGACTTGTTGCACATCAGCAAAAGAACCCTGTGGGAACCCGACCTGCGAAATTCGCACATGCGTCAAAAATAAAGGTTACCGAACCTGTGCAGAATGCACAGAGTATGAAACTTGCTTAAAACTTGATTTTCTCAAACCACACCACTCAACCTTGATGTCTGACCTCGATTTCATTAAGAAGAATGGCTTTAACCAGTATGTAGAACAGAGAGTCACAAATTACAAGGAAAAGCCAATAATTATCGACTGACTACTAATTTCTTCATTATTTCACTTTTGTTCCTAAGCTAAAAGGTGTCCACTTTTTTAGAAAATTCTGTGCTTCCCTTCTCAGCGAAGTTCTTGAACTGTTGATGTGTTTTTGGGCGAAGGCTACGACTTGCTCTTTAGCTTCGATGTTGTTAAAAAAGGTGTCAAAGGTTTTGATTGCGTGTTCTGCTATGACGAGTTTGCATTCCTCGGTCAAATGCGGCGTCACTTTTAGGTCTTGCACCTTCAGCAATTGTGTAGTTATCCTTTGAGCAAGATAGGGTTTGGCTAACGCAATTTTTTTGCGAATTGACCACTACGTTTGCCACCGTAACCATGTACTCGTTGTTTAGGTAACTGTAGTACTTATCGAATATTGCTTCAAACTTGCCATCTTCGTCAACTTGGGTTAGGTTTGCGATTATTGCCATAGCATTCCACGTTAAAATTCGGTGCTTACTGTTGAGAAGTTCAACAAAGCTGTCTATGTAAGGATAAAGTTTCTCTGGATATTTCTCGCTTAAATCCATCAATACTTTTCCACAGCCATATCTAACTGTTGCATTGGACGTAAAGCACCCTCTAACAATGTGGGAAGCAGATCAAAATCCGATTGTTTGGAAGATTTGGGCTTTTGTGATTTCTTTGCTCCCGAGTTTCTTTAATAGCAATCGTTTCCACACTTTTCTTCTAATTTCTTCGCGAGTTTTGAAACTTTTTCTGTCTTTTATTAAGGTGATCTAATATTTCTCTACGCACTATTTTCGCCCTAAAAAAGGGGAGAAGAATGCTTTAATGTCTAGAATGGCTTGAATAAACCTATAAACACTAACCAAACCAGAAACGTTTTGGCGACGAAGCTAAGGATAATGTATGTCTCTTTCACCGAACAAGTAATCTTTCCATTTTCCCACGCCTTTGTACTGCAGAACTTGGTTGACTGCGAAACTCATGAACAAGAATCAAGTATACTATGAATATCACGTAGACGAAATTTGGCACACTGTTATCACTTGCATTATATCTCCCGTGAAATAGGCAAAAGAACAACCCATGGGAAACCTCCTGAGATGCTGCCTAATATAAAAGCTGACCAGTTTGTTTTCTCGGTTTTTTGATTTATGAGTTCCATTAGATAGCCAAACATTATCATCATTGCATTTAAGACAAATATCATTGCCAATGACCAGAAGTCCCAGATTCCGACGAAAGTCGAGATGACCCAGATCATTATTGAACTTGAAAAAGCATATTCGTACCATCTGTATGGGTTCATTCCTTTTTTCAGGTTTTCGTTGTAAGATTTGTTTTTTGGAAAAGCAACCAGGAAGTATCAACTGCTGAGATCAACGGAAAAGCGGCTAGAATCAACCCAAATGACTAACTGTAAATAGAACTTGAGGATTTGGTACTGCCGTAAATGCGGGATTTGTTGGACTAACATGCGAGAATTAAGGTAGAAAGTATAAATGCTCGTGCCATCAGGCCACTTTAAAAGAAACGTCAGCGAGAGAATAACAATGCCGTTTATTAGTTGCAGAATGCCTGCACCAATGTTGAATTTTTTCAGATATCTAAAAGATATTGGCGATTTAGCTATTATTTCCTGTCTTTCTTTGTAGTTCATTATTATTCCTCCTTTCCACTTTTCTTTTTTAAGTGTTTTAAATTAATTAGCTTAACGGTCGCATCTGAGCTTGACTCGCGCCTTAAAGGATAATCTTATATTTGACATGACTTCTTGTGATGTAGGTGTAAATTTTGTCGAAAGCTCAACCTCATCCTGGACATGAAAAACACCTCTGCAAGATGGTAGAGGATAAAGTACCAATAGAAAAAATAAAGCCGCTTGTTAAAGACGCAAAATACATTTGCAAAGGCTGCATGCGTACAGCTGCTAAAGCAGAAAATCTTTGTGCCCCTGAAAAACTCTAACCCCTTTTTTCTTTTTTTTCAACCAGCAGCCAAGAGGTTTCTTACTTGAACCAGAAACAGATTGAGGGTGCTGCAATTATGACTCGGATTTTCCTAACTGGCTTAGCAAAGATTTCGGACAGTCTTGAGAAGATAGAGAAGATAGGCTGCAGTCTGGCCGAGGTTGCGCAGCTCAGGTAAACTTGTGAGTATTGAAGGTGATGAAGAGCTTTTGGAATCTCGTGGACGTAAAGAATACATTGCTTAGTTTGGCGCGTTTCTTTGTTATTCCTTTGCAAAATACTTATATGGTACCCCCGTCTCGTAATTACGAGTACTCGTATGAATTACGAGGTCTCGTAATTGCGAGGAGAGAAAATGGAAATAGCGCTATCAAAAGAAGCTGAAGAATACATAGAGATTATCTACAAGCTTCAAAAGCGAAACAGTGTCGCAAAAACCAAAGATCTTGCCGAAAGCCTACATGTTGTCCCAGGATCCATAACAAACACCATAGAACATCTAGAAAGTCATGGTCTTGTAAGGCATGAACCTTATCACGGTGTCAAGCTTACAAAAGAAGGCGAAAGGCTCGCATTAACCATCATTCGCCGACACCGCCTTGCTGAGCGATTCCTCACTGATATTTTAAAAGCAGATTGGAGCACAGTACACAGCGACGCATGTAAACTCGAGCATGCGATGTCAAAGAACGTCACTGATCTCTTAGAAGAGAGATTGGAACACCCAAAGTTTTGTCCACACGGAAATCCAATACCCACCGAAGCAGGATTGATTGAGGATCTGCCGACTGTAGCCTTAACTGAGACAATTCAAATGAAAGCTACATCGTGGACAGGATAATTAACGAAGAAAACGTAAACCTTGAGATGCTAAAGGATAAGGGAATCAAACCCCAAGCATCAATCCAAGTTCTGAAACAAGACGAAAAACATGTTCATATGCGCATTAATGGAAAACGGCAAGAGCTAAGCCGTGTAGTTGCGGATTGCGTGCTTCTAGGAGAAAAAGGAGGGTAGACAATGCAGCTGAGACGTGGACAAAGTAATGGCATAAAACAAGATCCTTGCTTAGGCTCGGAAGGCATTGTGCCGTTAAGTTGTGTAAAGGAGGGCGCCAAAGCCGTCATGACTCACTCTTCCGGCAAAGTGAATGTCGTGCGGCGGCTGTCAGAAATGGGCTTAACCCCTGGATGCGAACTTCAAATTCTGCGCAAATGCAGCTTCCACGGACCCATAGAAATCGAAGTAAGAGGCGCGTCCTTAGCCTTGGGATACGAATTGGCATCAGAGA
>CAVQBH010000012.1:0-105387 GCA_963710685.1 uncultured Methanomassiliicoccales archaeon
CCCCGCTTTTCATCTACGGTCGCTATCACAAGTACTCACGGGAGATACCTCAGACCAAATGGCCGTGCCGCGAGTGCCGGGGCAAGGGATGTCCCCGCTGCCACGGTACCGGCAAGATGTACCAGATCTCCGTGCAAGAGGTGATCGGCGACCCGATCCTGAAGGAAGCGGAAGGCCGGGAGCATTTCTTCCACGGCATGGGCCGGGAGGACATCGACGCCCGAATGCTCGGTTCCGGACGACCGTTCGTGATCGAGATCGCCGAGCCGAAGAAAAGGGACATCGACCTGGTCAAGATGCAGCGGATGATCACAGAATCGGGCGCCGGTCTGGCCGACGCAGTCGACCTGCGATTCTCGAGCAGGGAAGAGGTGCGCCGGGTCAAGATGGACGACCCAGAGAAGGTGTATCTCGCCCATGTTGCCGTCCACGGCAAAGTTAATAAGGAAAAAGTAAATGAGGTTGTTCACACGTTCAAACACAGGCGCATTAGCCAGCAGACTCCCGTTAGGGTCATCCACAGAAGGGCGGACCTGGAACGGGAAAGGGAGATCATGGACGCCGCCGTCGAGTCATTCGACGACGATGTCCTTGTGCTCCGTCTGCGCACCCAATCCGGGACCTACGTCAAAGAGCTGGTCTCCGGGGACAGTGGCAGGACCAAACCGAACCTCTCCGAGGAACTCGGCGTACCCTGCGAGGTCATCGCGCTCGATGTGGTTGAAATAATCGATATCACTGAGGTGTAATACATGGTTAGACCGTCACATGGACTTAGGCGAAGGGGCAGGAACATCCTAAGGAAGACCCCCAGGAACAGGGGGCTATCCCCGATGACCCACGAATTCCAGGTGTTTGAGACCGGAGAGAAGGCCAACATCTTCATCGACTCGAACATCCACAAGGGCGCTCCCCACCTCCGTTTCCACGGAAAGACCGGCACCGTTGTCGGACCCCAGGGACATGCGTTCGTGCTCGCCGTAAAAGATGGCAACAAGGTAAAGACCGTCATCTGCAGGCCACAGCACCTCCGAAAGGTCAACTAGGGAAGTGACCTTGATGCCCGAAGAGCGTTACATCGCTCTTGCCGAAGTCAAGGAGTACTTGGAGCAAGAGAGCAAGGGCCGGGATTTTACGCCTGAGCAGAGGATATCGTACGATCACGCGTCCAAGATAGCCAAGCTGTCCGCTGCCAAAGCAAGGGAGCTGGTGGACGACCTGAAGGCGATCTCCTACGTTCCGGACCCGGTCGCGGTGAAGATCGCCGATATCGTTCCCACCCATCCAGAGGACGTCCGAGTTCTTTTCGCTAAGGAAAGGATAGTGCTCGAGAAGAAGCAGATCGAGCAGATTCTTAAATTAGTGGAAAAGTATCTATGATGTTGGTGTGACCTTTGGAAGACTACGCGCACATTCTCGACTATCTACCCCAGGGACTCCCTTCCGAAAAGGGATTCGCCCGGGAACCGCTAGCTTATGCAATAGGTAGCCAGGAGTTCAAGCTCTTCGAGTTGGTGCCGAAGCCTAACGTCATAATCAACATGGGCGAGAGGGTTTACATTGGCAAGGAAGGCGAGAAGCGCGACAAGATCCTTCACGTGAAGAGGCGCGTGTCCTATGAGGAGCTCACCGGAGGGGCCCAGAGCGAACTTCCTTTCGTCGTGCTGGAGATCGTCAAGCTGGAAGAGGCCCGTTTTGTCAACTTCTTCAATGAAGCTCAGCCGATCACCACACGCTATCACATGCTGGAGCTACTTCCCGGCCTGGGCAAGAAGACCATGTGGGCGGTGCTCGAGGAAAGGAAAAAGGGCAAGTTCAAGGATTTCACCGAACTTTCCACCAGGGTGCCGTCCCTGAAGCATCCAGAGAAGGTCATCTCCAAGCGCATCGAGATGGAACTGTCCAACCCGGCAGAGAAATACCACCTGTTCGTGTCGAAGTGATGCGGTGCGCCCGACCGAGGTCAAGAACATCCTGGCCCAGATCGGGGTAAGCCCCTCGAAATCGAAGGGCCAGAACTTTTTGGTCGACGATACCGTGGCAGAACGGGAGGTCGAATATCTCCAGATCCAGACGGCGAGACCGTTCTCGAGGTCGGACCGGGACTGGGCGTGCTGACCGAACGGCTGGCCCAGGGAGCGGACAGGTTGATAGCCATCGAGTTGGACCACGCCATCGCCTCCTATGTCAGGTCAACGTTCGGAAAAGTGGAGCTCATCGAGGGGGACGCATTGGATGGACAATGGCCGACGTTCGACCGGTTCATCTCCAACATCCCCTACAGCATCTCCTCGCCGCTCATCTTCAAGCTATTGGACCAGGATTTCAAGATGGCGGTCATCATGGTCCAGAAGGAGTTCGCCGATCGGATGGTGGCGAAAGCGGATACCGACGATTACTCCCGACTCTCGGTGAGCGTCTATTACCGGGCCAAGGCGGAGATGATGGAGAAGGTGGGAAGGAACCGGTTCTGGCCTGAGCCGGAGGTCGACTCTGCGGTGGTTAGACTTACGCCCCGGCCACCGCCGTTCATCGTCAGGAACGAACGGATGTTCCACCGGATGGTAGAAATGCTCTTCCAGCAGAGGCGCAAGAAGATATCCACCATACTGAAGGCCAAGAAGATCATCACTCCTCAAGACGTCCCCAACCTACCCCATATGGACATGAGGGTGGAGGCCCTCACGCCGGAGCAGATCGGTGAACTGGTGGATGCCGTCCTTGAGGTTGGCCGAAACTAACGGTCCCCATTGATGTTGACGTCGTACTCGTGGTAGACCTTACGTATCAGGAAGTACGCCACCGAGAGGGACGCTATCAACACGCCCAGGCCAGCAATCAGCACGCTATCGTTCGACTCGTAGTTGAAAACGATGAGCTCCCTGGATACTGCGGTGAGACCGACCAGCAACACCACCTCCACGTGGATCTTCTGAGACTTCGAATACAGATAAAGGATATCCATCAGTTCGAACGAGATGATGACCAACAGGAACATGCCGATGAACGCCAGGACGACGCCTTGGTGACGATCAGGAAGTCTTGGTCGAAGATCATCTGATAGAGATCAGAGGAGAGCGTGAACAGGAGAGCTATGACGACGACACATACCAATAACATGACGAAATAAATCGCCATTTTCTTGAATGTGAAATGTAATCTTCTTTCACTTGGTCGTTCATCGGTTTGGGACCGGCCGTGGTGCTAATAAATGGTTTGACCTGACTCTACCGCCTGATATTGTCAGTAGGGAGAGGATGGACGCCCGGGAAAATGGACAAATCAATGGACAATCACTGTCCGAGGCGTAACGATCAGAATCTCGGATAGACAGCCGAGATCCCTGGAGATATTCTGGAAACATCGACTCCTTGAGTCGGGCACCCTATCGACCGCATGAACTCGTTAAATAACCGAACCAGGAGATATTCTGCTGAGGACCATGGACAAGAATGAGATCGCTTCGAAGCTCATGACCGTGGGACGCCTGGAAAAGTTCCCTCTGATCGTTTACGGGTCCGATTCGATTCCGGAAGGCGCCGTCCACATATCCAAGGTGGACCGGTGCGTGTCCCATGCCATGTTCGCCATGGCCAGGAGGGACGGGCCAGCGGTCTACCTGGGGGACGAGCATCTGGGCGGTTGCTGCCCGGGAGGCCAGTTCTGGCTCGGTTACATCCCCTTGCCGAAAGGGCTCGAGTTCTTCATTTCCTCCGGTTCACCTATCTATAGGAGCGGCGCGGCGGAGCTCTACAAGCGGGATCCTGAGATCACGATGACAAGCATGGCCCGAGTGGGCAGAATAACCCCTCCGGGCAAGTTCATCGTCATCGCCCCGTTCGACCGGGAGGTCGAGGGAGGCAGGATACTGAGCGTGCTCTGCTTCGGAAAGGCGGAGAGCATCCGCAACCTGATGGGGCTGGCCGAGTTCGGCAGCGAGGATACGTTCGGCCAGTGCATCGCTCCCTGGGGGCCGGCCTGCGCATCGATGATCACCTACGCCTCGGGCATGGCGGAGAAAGCCTCGAAAGAAGCGCTGATCGTCGGCACCACAGACCCGACCGTCAACGAATGGCTGCCGCCGAACATGATGACACTGTCGATACCGTTCACGACCGCCGAAAGAATGGCTGAGGATGCGGATACCTCGTTCCTGATGAAACGCCCCAAGGTGGCGTTCCCGGAGAAAAGAGTACCCTGAACCATTCAGGCAATCATTTTTCTACGCCAATCAGCTTACCATTGACGATCATCATGTTAATTGGAATAGTCGGCAAACCGAACGTCGGTAAGTCCACCTTCTTCTCCGCCGCCACCATGGCCAGCGCAGAGATCGCCGCTTATCCTTTCACCACCATAAAACCGAACAAGGGGGTCGGTTACCTGAGGGCGCCCTGCCCGGAGAAGCATTTCGGGGTGAAATGCCAACCCAGGAACTCCGCCTGCGACAACGGCACCAGGCTAGTTCCGGTCGAGCTTCTGGACGTGGCCGGTTTGGTGCCTGACGCCTGGCAGGGAAAAGGGCTGGGCAACCAGTTCCTCGATGACCTGAGGCAAGCGGACGCGTTCATCCACATCATCGACGCATCGGGTTCGACCGATTCGGACGGGAACCCGGTACCGGCGGGAACGCACGACCCCCTGGTGGACATCAAGTTCCTGGAGAATGAGATCGCACACTGGATGAAGGGCATCATCGAGAAGGGCTTCGAAAAGTCCGCCCGTATGGCGCACCTGGAAGGTCAGAAGATGGAGGACGTCATCCACGAACGCCTGACCGGACTGGGCGTGCCGATGCCTTCGATATGCGCGGCGCTCCGCGAGTCCAACATGCCCGCCAATCCGATGAGCTGGAAGGACGAGGAGATGCTGCGCCTAGCCGACAACATCCGGAGATTGTCCAAACCGATCCTCATCGCGTACAACAAATCCGACGTGGCCAGTGACGAGAACCTGAAACGGCTGTCGAACCATCCAGACTACATCACCATCGCCACCTGCGCCGAGACCGAACTGGCCCTCAAGAGGGCGGCGAAGGCGAAACTGGTCAATTACACGCCCGGGAATCCGGCGTTCACCATTCCAGACCCGGCAAAGCTGACCGCGGGCCAGAGGAAGGCCATCGATATCATGGACCACACCATGAAAAAGATCGGCGGGACCGGCGTCCAGACCTGCCTGGAAAAGGCGGCCTTCCAGCTGCTCGACCTTATCGTGGTGTATCCGGTGGAGGACGAGACCCGCCTGACCGACCACGCCGGCAACATACTGCCGGACGCGCACCTGATCCGCCGGGGCAGCACCGCCAAGGACCTGGCCTACAAGATCCATACCGACCTGGGCGAGGGTTTCATCCGGGCCATCAACGCCAAGACGAAACGCATCGTCGGTCACGACTACGTCCTCCAGGACGGCGATGTGATCACCATAATATCGAGAAAGTGATATGGAATCCTACGAGCTAAGGCTGCTGACCGCCTCCTACCGCAAGATGCCGGACCGTGATGAGGTCATGGTCGAGCTCTACGGCAAGACCAGGGACGGCCGCTCGATCGTGGTCCGTAACTTCGGGTTCAAGCCCTATTTCCACATCATCGAGCCGAGGCCTGACCTTCTGGCCCGCCTCAGGCAGAACCAGGATGTCCTGGACATCAAGGAGCTCGACCTATACTACAAGGGCAAGCTGCGCCCGGCGGCCCAGGTGACCGTGAAGTACCCCTGGACCGTGCCCAGCTTCCGCCAGGACATCAAACGCCAGAACTTCGAAGTGCTGGCAGCGGACATTCCGTTCCATCACCGGTTCATCTACGACAAGGACATGAGCTCCTGCATCCGGGCGTTCGGGACGCCCGCCAAGGGCGACTACACCACCGATCTGGTCATCGACATGGACCACTTCGAGGAGATCGAACCGTTCGCCCCCGACCTGCGCATCCTCTCCTTCGATCTGGAGAATTCCATAGCGGACGGGAACATTCTCACCATCTGCTACGTCGTCCGGGACAAGGGCGAGATAAGGGACGGCGAGATGATCGAGGGAACGGAGAAGCACATCATCCAGCGCTTCTCGGAGATCATCCAGAAGGAAGACCCTGACGTCATCACCGGGTACAACATCGACGGTTATGACATCCCTAAGATATTGGAACGGGCCTCAAAGGTCGGGGTCAAGTCGCTCAACTGGGGTCGCGACCGGTCCGACCCCCGTCCGATACAGAAGTTCTGGAGGCTGACCGGTCGGCTCATCGTCGACGCCTGGTGGGCGGTACGGACCGAGCTGAGGCCGAAACAGGAAACCTTGAACGCGGTCTCGAAGCTTCTGCTCAACGAGGAGAAGATGGACGTCTCCGCCAAGAACATGGACGCGGAGTGGCTGCGGGACAAGGATAAGGTCCTCCGCTACTGCCGGCAGGACGCCAGCCTGGCGCTGAAGGTCCTGGAGAAGGTGGAGCGGATACGGAAGAACCTGGACCTGGCGGCGGTGTCGCGCCTGCCGGTGGATGACGTGCTGAACTCGGGCAACTCGATGCTGGTCGATTCCATCCTCATCCGGGCCGCGGACAGGGCCATCCCCAGGGTCGGGGTCCCGCTGACCGGAGATTTCGATAACGATGACGAGGCCATCGAAGGCGGGTACGTTCATGAGATCGAACCCGGCCTTTACCATTGGGTGTGCATCCTGGACTTCAAATCGATGTACCCTTCGTTGATCATCAGCAAGAACATCTGCTTCACCACCAGGGATGACAGCGGTACGAACGTGTCGCCGGTGGGAGTGCATTTTCTGACCAAGGAACAGAAACCGGGGATACTGCCCACGATGATGTCCAATCTCATGCGCACCAGGGATGAGACCAAGGCCAAGATGAAATCGGCCAAGAGTCCGGAGGAGGCCCGGTACTATGACGGGCTGCAGGCGGCCGTCAAGGTACTGATGAACTCCTTCTATGGGGTGTTCGCCTCCTCCTTCTACCGATTCACCGACCGGGCCATCGGTTCCTCCATCACGGCTTATGCCAGGGAGAGGACCAAAGGCATCATCCAAGAGCTCGAGGGGGAGGGGGGTCATGTCATCTATTCGGACACCGACTCGGTGTTCGTACAATCGCCCCATGCCGACCTCAATGGATCGATAGAGTTCGGTACCAGGCTGGCGGAACGGTTCTCCAAGGAAGGCGGGTCGCTGGAGTTCGAGAAGATCATGGAACCGCTGTTCTCCCACGGAAAGAAGAAACGTTACGTGGGCCGGATGGTGTGGCCAAAGGAGGAGCTGGTGATCCGGGGCTACGAGATACGCCGCACCGACTCGTTCGAGCTCCAGTCCGAAGCGCTGATGGCGGTGTTCGACAAGATCATGGACGAGAAGATGGACGAGGCGGTCAAGATCGCCAAGCAGTACGTCCAGGACACCCTCTGCTGCAAGGTCCCGATCGAAAAGCTGGTCATCTCCAAAGGGTGCAGGCCGTTCAATCAGTATGCCAAGCCCGACTCCCAGCTCACGGTCCAGGTGGCGAAGAAACTGATGGCCTCGGGAGAGCAGTTCGTGCCCGGGATGAAGGTCTCCTGGATAGTGACCAACTCGAAGAAATCGCCGCAGGAGGCGGAACCTTACGTCTCCGGACGCCCGTTCACCGGCCAGCCAGACTGCCGATACTACGCCGAGAGGATCGCCCAATCGCTCGGGAGGGCGACCGAAGTCTTCGGCTGGGACGACAAATCGCTGATGGCCGGCAACCAGCAGATGAACCTGCTGAACGCCGCTTTCTGCGACACGGAGGAGAGGAAACCCACCCCCATCGAGACGGCGAAGAAGGCCGAGGTCAGGAAGACCGACAAGAAGCTCACCTTGGACGATTTCTTTTGATACGATGTCTGGCTTCCCGTTTAGGTCGGAGACCCGAAGAACCGGACCGGGCTTTCCGACTCGAAAACCCTTTATATCGTTACTCTTTTTGCTCCCACAGTGACGGGACGAAAGTGATCCCGTAGGAAATGTACCCTAACAAGGGCGAATCCCGAAACGCCGCTTCCACTAATTATTGCGGCGGAAGTGATACACTATGGCAGAGAACGAGAAGCCCGTAGAGGCTCAAGAAGAGACCAAGAGAAACATCTCTGGCAAGAGCATGTACAAGTACATCGCCGAGGCCTGGAACAGGCCGGATGCGACGTACGTCAAAGATCTCATGTTTGACAGGATGATCGCATGGCGCAGGGAAGAGAACTTCTCCCGCGTCGATCACCCCACCAGGCTGGACCGCGCCCGCGCTTTGGGATTCAAGGCCAAGCAGGGGTACGTCATGGTCCGCGGACACGTCAGGAAGGGCTCGCTCCAGAGGCGCAAGATGCGCTGGAAGGGTCGCCGCGCCAAGAGGAAAGGTATCAACAAGCTCACCGCCGGCAAGAGCCTGAAGTGGATGGTCGAAGAGCGATGCGCCAAGCGTTACCCGAACCTGGAAGTGCTGAACTCCTACTGGGTCGGAGAGGACGGCAGGAACGTCTGGTACGAGATCATCCTGGTCGACAAGCACCACCCGGTGATCATGTCCGACCCGAAGATCAACTGGATCTGCAGCCCGGTCCACAAGGGCAGGGTATACCGCGGTCTGACCTCCGCCGGCCACAAGGGACGTGGCCTGAGGTGGAAGGGCAAGGGCGCGGAGAAGATGCGCCCGAGCGGTGCGGCGCACGACCATCACAACAAGTGATAAACCTCTTAGAACGGTTCTTTCATCGCCCGTAAGGGCGATCCATTTCCTATTTTTCCGATCCTCCCTCTGATGCTGCGGCCATGGGGCTGCCTGTACAAGTGCAGTTTCAAAGAAAGTACGCCCTCAAACGGGTCGGACTAACCGCGGATCCGTTCCATGCGCTCTGCGATGGTCGTCTCGTCCATCCCGATGATGGGGTAGAACGCCGGCACCGGGAGGCCGACGCTATCCTTGATCAGTGCCTCGTCCTCGACCAGGTACCCGTAGACGATGGCGGACGCCTTGAACCTCTTGCAATAGGCCTGCAGGTCGCCGGGCGGGAGCATTTTCAGTTCGGGGTCCCATCTCCTCACGATGCGCACCGCCTCGTTCTCTCCGTCGGAGACGGCCAGGGCCCGGCAGCCGCGCTTCATTATCAGCCACGCCGCCAATGCATCGGTGTCCTTTTCCAGCATGACCAGGACCTTACCCTGGCTGCCCATCGGCAAGCCTCCGGTGCCGTCACAGTACTCCGAGAAAATGAAGGTCTGGTTCTCCCGGACTTCGACGAATATCTCCTTGTCCGGATCGTGTATGTCCACCGTGACCCCGCGGTCCTGGTTGGCGTACAGCACCGCCTCGCCCACCTGGACGGCGATGTCCATGCTGGTGAACTGATGGGTGCCGACTCGCCGGGACTTGATCTTGAATGTCGAACCATCGGCGAGGACCTCTTTCGAGTACGCCACCGCCGTGGCCTTGATCGATTCCATGTCACTGCTGGTCTCGATGACCGGGGAAACGGACGCGATGCCGAAGACCCTCTGCAGGACCTTGATGGCGTCATCGATCCTGGCCTTGTCGGTGCGGACATAGATCCGGCCCTGGTCGCAGTTGACCAGCGCCTCGATCCCTTCCCTGGCCAAGGCTGAGATCATGTTGTCCATTAGCACCCTCTCGAAGCGAGAGCGGACGGTCCGGGACTTGAGCCCGACCTCGGAATACCTGACCAGGATGAGGTCCATATTCTGACGCAAGCCTCCGGCGGTTAAAAGGGTTTTCATTAGCTGAATTTGCACCTGAACTCCATGCTCAAAAGTCGATGAATCAAGTGGAGTTCTGATTATCGTTAATGCCTGGCCCGAGCGGCCGATCAGCAATCGAACACTGACCAGCAGATCTCATTGCGCAGCCTCTGGTCGTCGAGCACGAGTTCGCGGATCCCGTCCGGAAGCTGTGCCCGCTGCCATTGGCACTCTAGACGACCGGCCTCATCGCGCCGATCCTTCGGAGCAGCCGCACGAACCGCCTTGATCGCATACGCAGCCGCGCCCAGCTCGTGAGCCGCCACATGACCCACCGCCCCGGCCTGTCCGGCGGCATGGGCCGCTTCCCTCGCGGCACCGAGCACCTCTCGTGCCGCGGCGTTGGCGGCAAAGGCGGCCTCCCGAGCTTTGGTCCATGTGACCTCGCCACGTGCCCACGCTCGTGCCTGTTCAATGGCCAGGCGCGGACGGTCATCTCCGGGTCGTACGTCCTCGAAGTGGTGCAGAACGTGTTCCGCACAATCAGCGGCCCATAATGCAAGAAGGTGATGATCGGCGTCCGTCAGGGTGCCACCGCGCCGTACGGTTATGAACCTGGGGTCTCGATCCTTGGGGAGAATCATATGATTGAAAATGAGTATTTCACATATAACAATCACCTCTGTCTCTGATGTTCTAGTTCAGGTCTGAATTGTTGAAAAGAACTCTAGTCCCAAAGGCCCGGAGGAGTAGGTTTGGAGCGCTGGTCACATCGCCCGAATTGGTTATATCTAACCAGAGACCATTGAAGCCTTACCCATGGACCCTTTGACCGCGCTGCTCATCATAGCGTTCTCCATCGTGGCGGGACTGATCGGCTCATTGCTGGGGCTTGGCGGCGGGCTCATCATCATACCCGCGCTGACCCTGGCCCTGGGTTTCAACATGCAGGAGGCCGTGGGGGCCTCGCTGATAGGGGTCATAGCCACGTCCACCGGTGCCGCCTCTCGATACGTGCAGCAAGGTTTCGTGAACGTCAAGCTGGGTATGCTCCTGGAGACGACCACGACGATCGGGTCCATCATTGGGGCGTTGATCGCCATCTACACGGACCAGAAGATCCTGGCACTGGTGTTCGCGGTGATCTTGACGTACAGCGCCGTCTACATGCTCCGCCGGCCGGAGCGGACCATCTCCCCGGAGAGCGCGGAACTGGACGGGCAGATGCTCGACCTCTCCTGCACCTATACCGATGCTCGCAGCGGAAAGGAGATATGCTACGGGGTCAAGGGCATCAAGACGGGCATGGGCGCGGGATTGCTGGCGGGGGCCACGTCCGGCATGCTCGGCATCGGGGGCGGGGTGATCAAGGTTCCGGTCATGAACACCTGCATGTGCGTGCCCATGAAGGCGGCCACCGCCACCAGCAACTTCATGATAGGCGCGACCGCCCTGGCCGGTGCGGTGGTCTACTATTCCTACGGCCTGATCTCGCCCGTGCTTGCCGCCACGGTCGCCATCGGCGTGATCATGGGAGCGTTCGTCGGAACGCGTCTGACGCTTGGCAGTGAAGGCCGGAACCTCCGCACGTTCTTCTCGCTGTTCCTGATCGGCATCGCCGTTCTGATGGTGCTCAAGGCCGCGGGTCTGCTGGAGGCGGTCTGATGGCCAGCCAACGAATGAACCGGACCATGTACCTGGTGCTGGTGACCGGCCTGGTGCTGAGCTTCTCCGTCATGATCATCGGGCTGGCGATGTACGCCATCACCCCCACCGAGGGTTCGACGTTGCCTTTGGACAAGATACTCGACGGCATAATCCACGGAAACCCGATAGCGGTCATCGACCTGGGCATAGTGATACTGATAGCCACCCCGTTGGTCAGGATCGTTGCCGCCGGCATCACCTTCGGTCTGGAAAGGGACTTTCGTTTCCTCGGCGTCTCCATCTTCGTGCTGGCAATGATCGTTCTGGCGGTCTTCATTAAACTTTGAAGAAACCGTAAGCAAACCGTTATTAGCCCATTCCAGATTCCCTCACGCAAGAGGGATGGGACATGTCCGACGACAAGAAGGAAGAGAAGTGGTACTACACCTTCCTGCCTTACAACGTCGCCGGAGGAAGCACCAATCCGATCATCCCGCTTTTCCTCACCGAGGGGCTCAAGGGAACGGTGGGCCAGGTAGGCCTTGTTTCCGCTATAACGTCAATCGCAGCGGTGCCGGCCAACATTCTCTGGGGCAATCTTTCCGACACCATGCAGAAGAGGAAACCGTTCATCATCATGGGATTCCTGGGCATGGGCTTGGCGCTGCTTCTGATGGGGCTGTCGACCAGCATCCCTCAGTATTATCTGGCCAACTTCATGCTCGGCCTGCTGGCGGCGGCTGTAGCCCCGGTGGGCACGGTCCTGGTCCTGGAATCGTTCGAGAAGAAGGATTGGCCGAAGCGGCTGGGGGACTTCAGCAGGGTGGGCGGACTGGGATGGGTGGTGGGACTCCTCATCGGCACCTTTTGGCTCATGCTGCTGAACGGTTCGGACGGAGAGAACTCTACCCGGGCGCTGTTCATGCTGGCGGCCGCCCTGTGCCTGGTCTCCACCATTCTGGCGTTCCGCTGGGTGCCGGAATCCAAGCAGAAGATCCGGAGGGAGTGCATCGACCCGGACGATCTGGAACACGCCCATGCCCACATCATCGAGCGGGCCCGTTACCTGCCGCAAAGGGTGATGTTCGTGGCCAAGATCAGCGCCAAGAACCTCAAGCTGGCCAACTTCCCGGCTAACTTGAAACGGTACTACGTCGTCACATTCCTGGCCTTCGCCGGTTTCCTTTCCTTCTACGTGGCGTTCCCGATATTCCTGAGCCAGCATGTGGGGCTGAAGGACTCGGACATATTCATCATCTACATCGCCTCGTCGGTCGCTTCGGTGCTGACCTATTCTTTCGTCGGCAGGCTCATTGGAAGAGTGGGAGGGAAGCGCATCCAGGTGATCACCTTCGGCTCCCGCATCTTCATCTTCCCGGCGTTCTTCCTGGTCACCCTGTTGAACCTACCGTTCGCGGTGCTGTTCATCGCGTTGATGGTGCTGCACGCCATGGCGGGGCTGTGCTGGGCGGGGATCAGCGTCTCCGGCAACGCCATGGTCTCCCGGATGTCGTACCATGACTTCCGTACCCAGTCACTCGGCATGTACAGCTCGATCCAGGGAGTGGCGGCCATCTTCGGCTCGGTCCTGGGAGGGTACATCGCCCAGTATTTTGGTTACCAGGCGGAGTTCCTGATGGCGTCGATGTTCATCCTGGCCGGGCTGGTCCTGCTGTTGCTGACGAACGTCGAACTGTCTCCTGGCGACGAGGAAGGCCCCCACATACTGAAGTGCGATTGATGGGAGAAGCGTCTAACGATTCCTAGCGAGCGAATCGGCGATCTCCTTCCCGAAGAGCCTGGCCCTTTCCTCTTCGCCTTCTTCCAAAGGTCCCCGCATCCCCACCACGACGAACGATGCTTCAGCGATGACCTCCTTACCCTTTTTCTCCAATAGTCTTTTTCATTTTGGCGCCCGCGCCCTTGGGAAAGTCCTTCATCCGGGTGTCGAAGACGGCCGCCTTTACTCCGGTATGATCTTCCCTCAAAGCGTTCTTCAACAGCACGGAGAAACGAAACGGCACGCCGCCATAGTGGGTGGTAGTGCCGAGCACCCACAGGTCCTTTTCCCGGAAATCCTCTTCCCCGGATAAGGAGAGGGAACGACAATCGACCGATTCGACGCCGCCTTCCTTCAGACCGGCAGAGATCGCCTGGGCGATCTTCTCGGTGTTCCCATGTTTGGATTCGAACAAGACCAAGGCTTTCATCGCCACAGGACCGCCGAGGTCGGCGATAAGGATTGCGGAGGTCGTGGGACCTAGAAAAATGGCGGTGATGAGAAGAAATCTGAGAAAAAAATAGCCAGATGTCCAATGGATAATCCAATCATGCTCAGATCAGACCAACGCTTCCAATTCTTCGTAATGTAAGATGGCAAAAGCGACAAGACCATTCAAAGTCCTTGGGATTATGAGTTCTGCTAGACCGGGAAATTCATTTCTTGGGAATGGTGAAGAAGAACGTGGCACCTTTCCCCTGCTCCGACTCTACCCATATGCGCCCGCCATGCCTCTCCACTATCTTCTTGGCGATCGCCAGGCCCACTCCGGTGCCCGGGATATTCCTCATTTGTATGAAGCCGCTGGAACATCTGAAAGATCCTTTCAGCGTATTCCATGCTCATCCCGATGCCGTTGTCCTTGACCGAGAAGGTCCACTCCTTTGTTCCCGATTTTGAAGAGATGTGCACCATCGGGCGTTCGGATCCGTGGAACTTGAGCGAGTTGGAGATCAGGTTCTGCATGACCTGGAGCATCTGCGACCCGTCGGCCATTATCGTCGGCATCGGCTCGATGTAGATGTCCGCCTCGCTCTCTTCGATCGGGACCTTGAGCACCTTGATCGTGTTTTCCACGATCTCTTTCATGTCCACCGGGGCCGACTCTTTGGCGGTCGTCTCGACCCTTGAATATGCCAGCAGGTCATCGATCAACTGCCGCATCCTATTTCCGCCATTCAAGGCATGTTCGATGTATTCGTGGGCTTTCGGGTCGAGCTGATCCTTGTATTTTCTCTCCAGCAGCGATATGTAGCTGACCATCATGCGCAACGGTTCCTGCAGGTCGTGGGACGAAAGGTAGGCGAACTGTTGCAGTTCGTGATTGGACCGGCGGAGCTCGTCCTCCATCCTCTTCCGCTCGGTGATGTCCCGAACGACCGAAACCGAACCCAAAATATGACCGTCCGCATCTTTTATCGGGGCGGCGTTCACCTGGCGGTGCCGGAACTTTCCACTTGCAGGTGTCTTGACTATTTCCTCTTGGTCTATGACCACCTCTCCTTTGAGGGCTCGCGCGGGTGGCGCTTCCGCTGCTGGCCGCTCGCTACCATCCGGGCGCAGCACTTCATACCCGGAGATCGCTTTTCCAAATTCTACCCCATCTGGGCCGACCTTGAGATCGAAATTTTTTGTCACCGCAGGATTCACCATGATCAATTTGCCGCTGGCATCAGCGACCCAGACCTCATCGCTCATGCTGTTGATCAGGGAGTACAGCCTGTCTCTTTCTTCCTGCAGCGCTTCCTCGGCCGTCTTGCGCTCGGTGATGTTCGTTAGGACACCGTCCCGGTACAGAGGCCGTCCCGATTCGTCCTTGAATATGGAAAGGTGATTGGAGACCCAACGGTACACGCCACTCTTGTCCCGAAGGCGGTAGTCGTACTCGACCGCTCCTTCTTGAGACAATCGAACCAAGGCCTCGTTCACCCCAGGCATATCGTCGGGGTGAATTAAGGCCATGGTCTGTTCCATGCTCATCGATGACATCTCATCAGATGAGTAGCCGACCACCGGCTCAAATGCTGGGCTGACATACTCATAGCGGCCGGTCTGTAGGTTAAACCGGTAGATGGCGTCCAGAGAGCTGTCGAGCACGGAGCGGAATCTTTGCTCGCTCTCCTTGAGCGCTTGTTCTGCCTCCTTGCGTTCTGTGATATCTTCGTAGATGGCCACGAAATAGCCATTCTCGGGACTGTAGATCGTGACGTTATTCCACTTTCCCGTGTATGGCCAATGTCTTTCATAGGAGACCGTCTCCTTCTTTATCACGGCCCTCACGTATGGATCGATCCAGTTTGGAATTTGATCGAATAGATTGGGCAGTGCCTCCGTCGCCCTCTTGCCCAAGAAATCCTCTTTCCTGGCCCCGAGGAACCTCTCGTAGGCATCGTTCATATCCAGATAGACGAGGTCAATCGGATTGCCCTCACTGTCCGTCAATATCCTTCCGTAGAGAACGCCGTTCTTCATGTTGGCGAACAGCGAGGCAAGCTTCTCACGGTCGTTCCTGAAAGCGGACGCCCAGCGATTCGAAATGCCGTTCCCCGTGTCTTGCTCGGTATTTCGAACCAGAACGGCCATGAGGAAGAAGAAACCGGAAAGGTATAGGCCAAGCCTTCCGCACCAGTTCACCGATTCTCCGATCTTCACGGTAAAAACGATGCCGATCAGCGCAATGGCGAATGACAGGAGCCCCAAAGAATACCAGTACAGAGTCGGGGATTTCGTTCTGAAATAGTTCCAGCCGAACAATCCACAGCTGATCGCCAGGAATGCGCCCGAGATCGCCAAAACTCCCTGCCGCCATTCTGTCGAACCATTGATGGTGAAGAACACAGGTAATGAGCCTGAGGTGGAGAGGACAATCACTCCAATGATCAGAACAAAAGCAACTAGGAACGATCCGCCCAGAACTAACTTGCGCGATGCTTCGGGCCATAGCTGTTCTTTCCTTCTAGGGAGAAGGATAGCACCGATCATCAGAAAGAATGAGGCGATCAAAATGCCTAGATTGCCAATGGTGACGGCTGAGTTTGGCGTTAGCGTCGAACCGAGTGAGGGGGTTACGGCCCATTGGGCCACCATCAGGAGAACTCCGCTCACCATCGGTGCCGTTCCCAGGAGAAGAATGTTGAATGAACCAGATATGAAATAAGCTCTTGCGGAAACGACCGCCAATATGATACTCACACAGAAGACGAAAATGAATTGCAACAATAACGCCAGATTCGCGATGTCGAAGACCGGCCCTCTGAAATTAAGCAGGGCCAATGATATGCCCAAAACTGCAATGATGATGACCGATGCTAATCCGACCACTCTCAATAGCTTTTGGCGGCTTTCATTCACAATCAGCGGCCGTCCTGGTCTGAAACAGGAGAGTTATTATTGATTATTTAATATGTCCAATTCACGCCACAAGAAGACGGCCATTCTCTAAATGTCAAGTAAGTGAAACACCCTCGAGTTGGTCATAGAGGGAACTCACGATGTCGACACGGAGAGCGGTTCGAGGGGATGGTGTGAGTCCGTCTTCAAGATATCATGTTTGTGGAAGATTGGTTGAGCACGCGAGTTTCACTATGACAAAGAGGCATTAAGGGTTCGATCCGACGATGCAACGCGGCCGAGGAAGCAGCAGACCCATCAGACCTGTTTCCACCCCCTGAAACAAGTTCTCGTTTCTGCTGGAAATGGATAAATGGAGGCATAGGAACGAATCGACGCTTAATACCAATATCTATTTTGAACGGTTCCATTCAAAATAACCAAGCGGTCTGCTACGATGAGCACGCCACTTTTCGGTCATTTATGTTCATGGTCCTTTTGGCATTTTATCAGGAAGAAATTAAATGGAAGTATATTTTCCATATTCTTATGTGGCTCATCAATTTCAAAATACTCCAACAATCCGAATTCTCCAAATTCCTGTTTTATAGAATCTGAATCATAAAAAAACATTTTCAGCCCCTTCATTATCTCGAAATAATCTTTGTCCAATTGCCTGCCCTTCCCAAACATAGGATTTTCCTTCGAAATTGTTGTGAAAATCATATATCCATTTGCGCTCAACTGGTGATAACAATCTTTGATGAACTTGTCTCTCTCTTGTCTATTCAATAAGTGAATAAGCCCATAGCAAAAAATACCATCGTAGAGTTTGTTATCAAAAGGCATATCATTTACTGAACCGTTGAAAATAGTTATATTAAGCCCATTTTGCCTTGCCAAGTCTATAGCGGTTTTTGAAATCTCAATACCGGTTACGTTTATTCCGTTGTCAATGAAGATCCTGGCGTTTCTACCGTAGCCAATGCCAGGTATCAAAATGTCCTTGACATTCTTTTCAAGAAAGAAATCCTTTGTCAAGATTGCTGAGTCAGCGGGTTCGGACCCCCACATCATTTGATTTTCGATAAAGCTTGATTCCCAGAACTCTGTCATGCATTTATCTCCCTTTGTCTTCGACAAGAAATATTGATGCGTTTCTAAAAAAGTTGAGGACAAGATGTGTGAAATCTCTCGACCGACCGACGGCAAGAACATCAATTGGCGGATGATTCGCACAAAACTCTGATCTATCCCGCATGTTCCATCCTCCTTTTCATGCATCCATAGGATCATAGAACAAACGAATCTCGTCCAATCGTTCATATGACCATGAAGAATTCGATTTCAAATGAATCGCCCGAAGGCAAACGGCTACCGTGATCCAGTGGTTCTAGTGAAAAATGATGGTGGAGGAGAAGGGATTTGAACCCTTGGACCGCTAGGGACTAGACCCTGAATCTAGCGCCGTTGGCCAAGCTTGGCTACCCCTCCAAAGCTGGAATTTACCGAACGAGGTCTTTGTACAAAAAGCTTATTGAGGACCCCGGGCCGGGCATCGCCCATTCCTTGAACACACTGATAAAGGCTGTGGACAACATAAATACGCTTAGCTCACCATTACCCGCCGAATGAAAGCCAAGCCCAAGAAGTCCCAGAGGAAGAAAGTGGTCATCGACCTCAAGGGCCCCCTCAAGGATGGAGGGAACGAGGCCCTCGACGACCCCCGTCTGTTCATCAACCGGGAGATCAGTTGGGTTAGGTTCAACACGCGGGTCCTCGAAGAGGCCAAGGATGAGACCCACCCGCTCCTGGAAAGGGTCAAGTTCCTGGCCATTTGCGGCAACAACCTGGACGAGTTCTTCATGATCCGGGTCTCCGGGCTCAAGCGCCAGCTGAACAAGGGGGCCTTGGAACCGCCGCCAGACGGCATGACCCCGCTGGAGCAGCTCCTGGCGCTGCGCGAGGAGCTGAAGCCGCTGCTGGACGATCACCTGAAGTGCTGGCAGGACGACATCCTGCCCAAGTTGAAGAAGAACGGCATCCACATCCACCGCATGGAAGAGCTGACGATGGACGAGCGCGGCCAGCTCCGAGAGCATTTCGAGAAGGTCATCTTCCCCACCCTGACACCGCTGGCCCTGGACCTGGTGCATCCATTCCCGTTCATATCCAACCTTTCCATCAATCTGGCCGTTGTGGTCCGGGACACGAACGGGCGTGAGAAGTACGCCCGGGTGAAGGTGCCCAACGGGCTCTTCCCCCGACTGGTGGAGTTCGACGACGACACCGACAAATCCGGAAAGGGCAACCACTTCGTTTTCCTGGAGGACCTGGTCGCTTCGAACCTGGACCTGCTGTTCCCAGGGATGATCGTGGAGACCTCCTACGCGTTCCGGATCACCCGTGACGCGGACATCGAGATAGAGCTGGACGAGGCGGAGGACCTGCTCACGGCGGTGGAAGAGGGAGTGGAGAGCCGACGTGTGGGGGCCCCCACCCGGCTCGAGGTCGACGGCACCATGCCAGTCCACCTACGCGACCTGTTCGCCAGCAAGCTCGGCCTCCCGCCCTACTTGGTGTACCAGACGCCCCCACCCCTGGGCTTCGTGGACCTGTGGCAGCTGGTGGGCCTGCCCCGCCAGGACCTGAAGGACATACCGTTCCTGCCCTACGTCCCGCCGGCCCTGCAGAACGACAAGAACATATTCTCGGCCATCAGGGAGCGGGACTTCGTCCTCTACCACCCGTACGACTCTTTCGTCCCGGTGGTCAACCTGCTCAAGGAAGCGGCGGTCGACCCGGAGGTCCTGGCGATCAAGATAACCCTCTACCGGGTGGACCGGCATTCTCCGATCATCGAGGCGCTGATGGACGCCCGCGACAACGACAAGGCGGTGGCGGCCACGGTGGAGCTCAAGGCCCGGTTCGACGAGGAGAACAACATCGAATGGGCCCGGGCGCTGGAGACCAAGGGTGTCCACGTGGTCTATGGACTAGCCGACCTCAAGGTGCACGCCAAGATGTGCCTCATCATCCGCAAGGAGAAGACCGGGATCGTGAGGTATTCGCACATCAGTTCGGGCAACTACAACACCAACACCGCCCGGGTCTATGGGGATATTGGCTATCTGACGGCGGACCACGACATCGGTTCGGACGTATCCGACCTGTTCAACTCATTGACCGGTTACTCCCAGAAGGTGGACTACCGGAAACTGTTGGTCTCGCCGGTTTCGATGCGCCGGGAGATCGTCCGCCGTATCGAAAGGGAGATCGAGCGGCACAAGGACAAGGGCAACGGATACATCGGCTGGAAACTGAACGCCCTGGTGGACAAAGAGGTGATCCAGGCACTGTACCGGGCTTCGATGGCGGGCGTCAAGATCGACCTTAACGTGCGCGGCCAATGCTGCCTCCGACCGAGCATCAAGGGCATCAGCGACAACATCCGGGTCACCTCCATCCTGGGACGTTTCCTGGAGCATGCCAGGATCTACTATTTCCGGAACGGCGGCGAGGAGGAGGTGCTGCTTGGCTCCTCGGACATGATGCCCCGCAACCTCCAGAAACGCGTCGAGGTCCTGTTCCCGGTGGGGGACAAGAAACTGAGGAGCGCCATCATCAAGGACATACTCGAAGTTCACCTGGCGGACAATGTCAAGGCCTGGGTGCTCTCGGCGGACGGTACGTACCGAAAGGCGAAGCCTGAGCACGGGAAAAAGAAGATGAACTCGCAGCTGTGGATGATCAAGCACCGGGGTAAATGGCATGGCGGATCCTAAGACCGAGCAGTTCCTGTTGAAAGGCGATATGGAGCACTACCGGGCGTATGGAGCGGACCGCCTGCTCGCCTCCCTTGACGCGCTGATCTCCGAGATCAAGGGGGTCAAGGGCGAGGGGGACATCGAGTTCGTGCATCGGATGCGGGTAGCGTCCAGAAGGTTGAGGTCGGCCCTGGGCCTGTTCGGCGAGTGCTTCGACGAGGTGGAGGTGCGCAAATGGAACCGGGCGGTCCGCTCGGTCACCAGGGACCTCGGTGTGGCCCGGGACCTGGACGTGCAGATCGCGTTCCTCAAGAGTTTCATCGATGCCCACGAGGGCCATCCCTCGCTGGTGGCGATGAAGGCGGAGCTCGAGGAGCTGCGGGCGCAGGCACAGCCCAGCATCGTCTCGGGCCTGGATAAACTGGAACGGAAAGGTACGTTGGAAGATATGCGCAGGACGATGGACGAGGTCGGCAATGCCCCGCGCTGCTCAGCGCCCTATGGATCCTTGGAACGCGCCTTCCGCCACATCTCGAACAGGTTGGATGACCTGCTCGCGCTCCAGGACTGTGTCCATCAGCCAGAGGCTAAGGAGCGGCAGCACCAGATGAGGATCGCCGCCAAACGCCTGCGTTACACCATGGAGGCGTTCGTGGACCTGTACGGGGATGTGCTGCAGGAAAGGATCACCGTCATCAAGGACCTCCAGGACCGGCTTGGGGAGCTGCACGACTGCGATGTTTGGATCGATGCGCTGAACGCCCGGGGCGCCGACCCGGGGTTCGATGCGCTTCTCCATGACCGCGTGGAGGCCCGCCTTAGCGGATATGACGCTTTCGTGAAGGATTGGGAATCGCTCATCGAAAGGGGGTTCTTCACCGGACTGTTGGACTCGATCGTCCCGGACGCGACGCTGGCCATGCCCCGATTGGAAGAGATGACCGATCTGGAAAGGGTCAAGGCCATTGCCCGGGGGTGCGAGGTCGATGAGGAGCATTCCCTACACGTGGCGGAACTGTCGCTGATATTGTTCGACGGCCTGCGGAAACTGCACCATCTCGGAGATGCGGAGAGAAGGCTGCTCGAATATGCAGGGGTGCTGCACGACATCGGTTGGAAGGATGGGCGGAAGGGACATCACAAGAGCTCGTTCCAGATGATAATGGGAGAGGACCGCCTGCCCTTCCATGGGCGGGAGAGGGAGATCGTGGCCAACGTGGCCAGATATCACCGGGGAAGTCTTCCGAAGGAGGGACACAAGGGGTATGGGGCGTTGAGGGCGGCGGACCAGCGGTCGGTCGACCGCCTGGCGTCGATAATCCGGGTGGCCGATGCATTGGACGTGTCCCACGCCTCAGTGGTCAGGTCGGCCGAATGCCTGGTGAAGAAAGGAACGGTGACCGTCATTCTGGAGACGATCGCGCACCCCTACCGCGAGCTGGAGAAGGCGCAGGCCAAGAAGGACCTTTTCGAGAAGACATTCAATAGGAAGCTCGTATTTGAGTGGAACTGAAATGAGCGGACCAAAGATAGTGGGTTTCATCGACATCGGTACCAACTCGGTGAGGCTTCTGGTCGTCCGGATCAATCCGAACCGGTCGTACACCGTGCTGAGCCAGGAAAAGGAGGTGGTGCGCCTGGGAGAGGGCGAGTTCCGGGACCAGATGCTCACTCCGGAGGCGATCTTCCGGGGAGTGACGGTGGTAAAGAAGTTCGCCGAGCTCTCCCGCGCCTACGGGGCGGAAGAGGTCATCGCTGTGGCCACGTCGGCGGCGCGTGAGGCGAAGAACCAGATCGACCTCCTGAACCGCCTCAGGGAGGAGGCCAAGATCGACGTTTCGGTCATATCCGGGAAGGAAGAGGCCAGGCTGATCTACATGGGCGTGGCCAGCGGCCTCCACATTAAGGACCGCAAGGCGCTCTTCATCGACATAGGCGGCGGAAGCACCGAGATCATCATCGGGGACCAGGAGAACTACACCTACCTGGACAGCCTGAAGCTGGGGGCGATCCGGCTCACCAACCTGTTCCTCCCGGAAGGGGCCCAGACCCCGGTCTCCGCGGACGCCTACAGCAAGATGCGGAAATATGTCCGGAACGCCGTCATCAGGACCACCCACCGGGTCAAGGAGGAAAAGCTGGGCGTCTCCGTCGCCTCTTCCGGCACGGCGATCAACCTGGCCGAAATATCGAACCGGATGACCGGCAATGCGGATGCACGGAGCATGACGCTGCGTCGCACCCAGCTCAAGAAGGTCATGGCGATGCTGTGCTCCCTCCCACTGGAGGAGAGGAGGAAGGTCCCGGGGATGAACCCGGAAAGGGCGGACATCATCATTGGCGGCGGGGCCATCCTGGAGACCCTGATGGACGAGTTCGGCGTGGAGGAACTGACGATCAGCGAGAGGGGGCTCCGGGACGGCCTCCTGGCCGAATACCTGGCCCAGGGCGGGGACCAGGAATACAAACAGATGACGGTGAGGGAGAGGAGCGTCCTGCAACTGGGCCGCTCATGCAACCTCGACGAGATGCACGCGGAGAGGGTAAAGGGTCTGGCGCTGTCGCTGTACGACAGCGGGTTCAGGCAGGGCCTGCACGCCTTCGGTGATTGGGAAAGGGAACTGCTGGGCTACGCCGCGTTCCTTCATGACATAGGGGATTTCATCTCGTTCAACAACCACCACCTGCACTCCCACTACATAATCCGGAACGCGGAGCTGCTGGGGTTCGATCAGAGGGAGATCGTGATCATGGCCGACCTGGCCCGGTTCCATCGCAAGAAGATACCGAGGAAGAAGGACCCAGACCTGGAAGATCTGGACGAACATTCGCAGAAGGTCGTCATCTTGATATCGGTGCTGCTCCGCCTGGCCGAGAGCCTGGACCGAAGCCATACCGGCCTGGTGAAGCAGGCCGAGTTCGTGGTCGTGGAGAAAGGATCGGCCGTCATGACCATCCACAGCGACGAGGACGTCCAGCTGGAGGTGTGGGGGGTGGAGTCGGATGCAAAGGCGTTCGAGAAGGCCTTCGGACGCACCCTCTCGTCCAATGTGACGAGGACGTGAAACCGTCCAAACGCAGGGATGCGAACTCGGGCATGACGCTGGATCGAGTTTTGCGGCCTTTCTTTTGTTTCTTTCCACCAGGACCGGTGCATCCGCAAAATGTATGATATGAACCCGAACTGGTAAGGTCGCGATCGACGACGCGCGTAGGGGATGCATGCGATATTATATCCAGGGAGTGAGAATGGAACATGCACCATGACCCCCAATGAACCAGCCCTCGACGAATACCGCTCCAAAAGAGACTTTTCCAAGACCCAGGAACCTGCCGGAGGCACGTCCCCCGATCACCCGATATTCGTCGTCCAGGAACATCACGCCTCCCATCTCCACTACGATTTCAGGCTGTCCATGGACGGTGTCCTCAAGAGCTGGGCCGTTCCCAAGGGCGTGCCGGAGGAGAAGGGGATAAAACATTTGGCGGTGCAGACCGAAGACCATCCATTGGAGTATGCGGACTTCGAGGGGAACATCCCGAAGGGGGAGTACGGAGGGGGGCAGGTGATCATCTGGGACCACGGCGATTACGTCCTTGAGCATCGCGACCTGGATAAAGTGGTCATCGAGCTGAAGGGTGCCAGGCTGAATGGCCGATACTCTCTCGTCCGGTTCAAAGGGAAAGAGAGCTCACCAAAGAACTGGCTGATAATGAAGCTGTGATCCAATAGAGCAAGAAAAACGTAAGAAAGGAGTTTGGATCGGGTTTGACCGAGTGAGGGAAGGCCCTTATTTAGCGGCCTTCTTCATTATTTTCATCCAGCCGCCGGACTCGTATACTGCGAGTCCCCTCTTGCCGAGGGTCTTCTCAAAGTCTTCCCATGAGACGATCTCGAGGCGGGCGTTGCTTCCCTTTGTGAACTGAATCCCGTTCGTTCCCTTTACACGGCCCGGCTTGAGACCCTTCTTCTTAGCGATCTCTTTGGCCTTGTCGAGGCTAATCTGTTCCATCACCATATGATATCCCTCCTTTGACACTTGGCCGGATACTGGCCAACTATCCAGATAAGTAATGAACATGACCGATATATAAAATTTATCTCATAATGCTGTGCTCCCAGTATTCATTTCCTTTAAATCCCTGCCTCGAAAAACCCCTAAGGAGCCAGCACCTTAGGGCAGACGGGCCGTTGAGAAAACAATGGCCAGGCTTGATCGAAAAATAGACTGGCCATGGATATGGAAGGATTCTCGACATGGTCAGGTAATGATATATCAAGGAAGAGCAATTCCCTGACCGCTGAAACTCATGACACTTTTCGGTTCTTCGGGGATCCGTGGTCTGGTCGGCCAAGAGATCACAACAAGCCTGGTGCTCAAGATAGGAATGGCAGTGGGCAACGAGTATGGTCGGATAGTCATCGGCAAGGACACCAGGACCAGCGGTGACATGATGGAGAGAGCGCTGGCGGCAGGGGCGATGTCCTCCGGCGCCGATGTCTACATGGCCGGGATGGGCTCCACACCGACCCTTGCCAGGGCCGCCTTCGATTACGATTGCGGATTGATGATCACCGCCTCCCACAACCCCAAGGAGTACAACGGGGTGAAGATGTGGAATCCGGACGGAAGCGCGTTCGACACCGAACAGATGGAACGTGTGGAGCATCTGATCTCGACCAACGGCTCGAAGAAACCCTCATGGAAGGACGTCGGCCAGGAATACGTTCACCGGAACGCGGTAAGGGATCACATGGACGATGTGATCCGTTCCGTGGGCAGTTCCGATGTCAGCGTCGTGGTGGATTGCGCCTGCGGGGCCACGTTCAACATAACCCCGCTCCTGCTGCGGGAAATGGGGTGCAGCGTCTTCTCCCTGAACGCCCAGCCGGACGGTTACTTCCCCGGCCGGATGCCGGAACCAACGGAGGACCAGCTCGGCGACCTGATGAGGAACGTCGTCGGCCGGGGCGCCAACCTCGGCATAGCCCACGACGGCGACGGGGACCGCATGGTGGCCGTCGATGAGAACGGTCGTTTCGTTGACGGTGACAAGCTGTTGGCCCTGTTCGCCTCGGTGCTGGGCGCCACGGGACTGGTCGCGCCGATCGATGCCTCGATGGTGCTGGATGACATGGTCAAGGGCAACGTCGTGCGCACAAAGGTGGGGGACGTGTACGTGGCCGAAGCGCTGCGCAAGACCGGGTTCCCGTTCGGCGGTGAGCCCTCAGGAACGTTCATATTCCCGGAGGAGACCTTCTGCCCCGATGGGGTCTACGCTGCCGCCCTGCTCGCGAAGTACACCCAGGAACAGCGCCTGTCGGAGATGATCGACTCGCTCCCCTCGTATCCGAGGGCCAGGGAGTCCTTCGTGTTCCCGGCCGCGAACCGCGAGGCCATCAACGAGAAGATGGCCCAGGAGATGGCCGGGGTCAGCTGCAACCGCCTGATCACCGTGGATGGGTTCCGGGCCGAGTTCAATGACGGATGGTATCTGATGAGACTTTCGGGAACCGAGCCCAAATTACGCATATCGGTGGAGGCCAGGAGCAAGGATGAACTGGACCGGCTGATGGGCCAGGCCCGCATCATCGTAAAGAGGTGTCTGAAATGAAAGCATTGATTCTGGCAGCCGGAGAGGGCGCTAGGCTGAGGCCGTTGACGTCGAACACCCCCAAGCCCTTGTTGCTGGTGGCCGGAAAACCGTACCTAAGCCACCTGTTCGCCAGCCTCAAGGCGGCAGGCATCGAGGAGATCGCCCTGCTGGTGGGATTCAAGAGCAACCGCATCCGGGAATCCTATGGCGAAGGATCCGCGGAAGGGATCCACATCACCTACCTGGAACAGAAGGAGAGGCTGGGTACGGCAAACGCGATCGGGGTGGCCGAAGGCTTGATGGACGAGGACTTCGTCTGCGTCAACGGAGATGTAGTTCTCTCCGAAAAAGACATCGTGGGCGTGGTCGAGGCCCACCGTCAGAACCGCGGAACGATAATGTCCACCGTTACCGTCGATGATCCGACCAGGTTCGGGGTCATCGAGGAATCCCAAGGGAAGATGGTGAGGATCGTGGAGAAGCCTAAGGTGGCGCCCAGCAAGATGATCAACGCCGGTCTCTTCGTTTTCAGTCCAGAGGTGTTCGAGTACATCCACAGGACGGAGAAATCCCCCCGCGGCGAATTCGAGATCACGGACACACTGAACATGATGGCCGGGAAGATCGACATCAACATCTTCCAGCTGCAAGGGCCGTGGATGGACGTGGGCAGGCCCTGGGACCTGCTCAAGGCGAACGAGATCCTGATGGCCGGCCAGGAAAGGCGCATCGAGGGGGTGGTGGAAGAGGGGGCCACTTTGAAAGGCGCAGTGGTGGTGGAGAAGGGGGCAACGGTCCGCGCGGGCAGCTACATCGAGGGACCGGTCTACATATCCGCCGGATGCGACGTCGGCCCGAACTGCTACATCAGGCCATCCACCTGCCTGGGAAAGAACGTCCGGATCGGGGCGGCGGTGGAGGTCAAGAACTCCATCGTGATGAGCGGAACGCACGTCCCGCATCACAACTATGTCGGGGACAGCATCATCGGGGAACGCTGCAACTTCGGCGCCGGGACCAAAGTGGCGAACCTTCGTTTCGACGACAAGCCGGTAAAGGTCTCTTTCAAAGGCGACCTGATAGATTCGGGGACCAGGAAGCTCGGGGTCATCATGGGCGATGACGTGAAGACCGGGATCAACGCCATGATCGAGCCGGGAACGATCATATGGGAAAAGTCGATCATCGGAATGGGGGCGATCGCCAAGGGCGACATCGGGCCGAACAGCAGGATATTCTAATCCAGGTCGACTACCTCGAGCTCGATCCTGTTCCCTTCCATGTCGTACGCCTGCCAGCTGTGCATGTCGTACGGCAACTTGGTGATGATGTGGGTGTTGCCGAACCGCCGGAAAAGCTGGAGGTCGGCCCCCGACCAATGGTTGCTCGGTCCGGGATGGGAATGCACGGTGCCGACGACGGAAAAGTCGATCGGGAGCATGTGCAGGAACAGGGTGGCGTTGTCCTGCCCCTGGATCGTTCCCGGCAGGAAGAGGAGTTCGGATATCACGCCATCCTCTGCCCGCATAGCCGCCACGAACTCGTTAGGAAGGGACTGCTTGGCCGATTCATTGACCATCTCCAGCACTTGCCGGTCGATGCCCCATACCTTGCGCTTCTTGCCTAACATAGCGATCCCATGAGCTTCTCGCGGGTCCGGGAGTAGAAGCTCCGGCCGAACGAGACGAAGCGGGCCTTGGTCTCGGATACGCCGAACTCGACCGTCTCGTTGCCGGCCATGGCCTCTTCCTCCTGCCCGTCCACCACCACCACGCATTCCTTGGGCCTCACGACCTTGAGGGTGATCCTGCTGGTGGACGGAACGACCACCGGACGTGCGGCGAACTTGAACGGCGCCATCGGCGCGATCACCAGCGCTTCCACGCGGGGATCGACCAACGGTGCTCCTACGCTCATCGCGTAGCAGGTCGAACCGGTCGGGGTGGAGATGATGATGCCGTCCGCCCGCACGTTCACCGCCAGCTCATCGTCGACGAAAACCTGGAAGTGCCGTATCTTGGCGATGTGCGCGGTATGCACGACCGCTTCGTTGACCGCGTCCGGCAGGCGCTTGTTGTTGATCGAGGTCTTCAGCTTCAGGCGGGAGACGACATCGTAGTTGCCCTTGAGGATGTTCTCCAGGCCCTCCTCCAGCTCTTCGTCCGCCACTTCGGTCAGGAATCCCAGGTCGCCGGCGTTGATGCCGAAGATCGGCGCCTTGTTGCGCTGAAACGCCCTGAGTATGGTCCCATCGCCTCCCACGGTGACCATGACCTCGACGTCCATGTCCTCCAGCCTGAACCCTTCAACTTTGAACCGCTGGGCGACCTCGGTCTCCAGCATCACCTCGTGTCCCTCCAGCAGCTGCAGGACCCGCCTGGCCAACCGCGGCGCATCCGGCACATCCATGTTCACGGTCATCCCGAACTTCATAGCAGAACCTCCTTGACGGCATCGTCGCCATAGGCCAGGAAATTGCTCCTGATCTTCAGGTCGAACGGCATGTCCAGCCGTTTGCCTGAAAGGTCCACGATATCTCCCCCTGCCTCCCGCAGCACCAGCGCGCTGGCGGCGATGTCGATCACCCTCACGGATTTATCATAGTGGTCCGCGTTAAAATAATACCCGTCCGCGCTGCCCTTGGCCACCATGCACATCTCCAGGGAGGCGCAGCCCATGGAACGGGAACGGTTGCCCTTCTTGGTCACGTTGTAGCAGTCCATCTTTGAGTGCTTGCCCATGTAGACGAAGAAGGTGGATTGCCTCTGAACGTATTTCCGGACCTTCAATCGGCAGCCGTCCTGGAACGCCCCCTTTCCGCTCTCCGCATAGAACGTCTCGCCGGTGACCAGGTTCTGGACCAGGCCCGCCTCGACATCGGCCATGCTCCGGGTGCCGATGGCCATGGACACACTGTAGAACGGGATGCCCATGACAGAGTTGTAGGTGCCATCGATCGGGTCGATGACCAGCGTCTTCTCCGCATGGTTGTCGAGATAGCCCGCTTCCTCGCTCAGGATGTTGAGCGGGATGTCGTTCTCCGTGACGTACTCAACGATGACGTCCTCGGCGACCTTGTCTATGCTCAGCGTTGGCGTTCCATCCGCCCCCATGCACAGCTCTTTGGATCGGTCGAAGTCCTTGGGCAAGGCGTTGACCTTCATCCGGACCTCTTCGGCTATGTTCTCGAGCAGCTCTCGCATACGCTCCTGCCAATGGAACTGGCGGGATATAACATTTCATGACCCACATCGGAAGATCGAGGTTCAAGGTCCAAGAAAAAGGGATATCAACGACTAGCGCTATGGGCGAGGCATGCCCGACATGACCCCCGGAGAGGAATGGTTAGCCAACAGAGGCAAGGCGTCGAAATTGGGGCTGCACGTCAGATCCGTGATCGTCAGCACCATACCGGAAGCGGAAGAGGTGGTGGACGATAAGGCGGGGCTGTTGGCGTACATGGTGGGGGAAGGATACAAGGGCACGGTTGTCGTCCTGCGGCATTCCAAGGCCGGCTGGACGATCGGCTTCTATCGCGGCCGTGAGCTCCCCGATCCGGATGGGATCCTGTCCGGAAACGGGCGGTCGCACGCCGTTGCGGTCATAGCGGGAAGGGCGGATGCCGATTCCGAATCGCTGAGGACGCTGCTCAAGGAGGCATACGCCGCGGCCATTAAGCGGAAGGATGTCAAGGACCCGGCGGGCGAGGCCTAGGTTTCGAGGAAATCATTTAGCATCAGGAGGCGATTCTAAACAGGATCATACTCCGGGGCGATGCGTTGGTCGGACCACTTCTTTTCTTGGCGGACATCGGGGACGGGGATTATAGCCCAGGTCGGGGGCAAGGCACTGAACCTGGCCCGGATGCACCGGAACGGGTTCTCCGTTCTGGACGCCTTGTCATTCCAGTTTCGGCGTACGAGCATTTCCTGAGGGACAATTCCCCGGACCCGGTCATCAAGGCGATCGTGGAGGGAACGGATTTCGGCAACAGCGAGATCGTCAACGAGGCTTCGGAGAGGATCCGGGAGATCATCCTCACCCACCCCATCAGCGAAGAGCTGAGTACCTCGCTGACGACCGCCTGCTCCTCTTTCGACGATGCGGCACTTTTCGCGGTCAGGTCGTCGGCCATCGCCGAGGACAAGGACGTGGCCTCCTTCGCCGGTCAGCAAGATACTTTCCTGAACGTTAGGTCGATGAACGTCGCCCACAGCGCAAGGAGATGCTGGGCGTCCTACTGGACCGCCCGCGCGATGACCTACCGCCACGACCGGGGGGTGGACCACACGGCCACCGGGATCGCTGTGGTGGTCCAGAGCATGGTCGACGCCGTCTCTTCGGGGATCATGTTCACCGTCGACCCGATAAGCAGGAAGGACCAGGTTGTCATCGAGGCCAGCTGGGGCCTGGGTGAGTCGATCGCTTCCGGCATCGTCAGCCCGACCGGTTCGTGTTCGACCGGGGAAAGATGCAGCTGGTGGACCGGCGCATAAACCGGAAGATGAGGGCGATGTTCCGCCGGTCGGAGGAGTGCCTGCCGGTCGACATCGACCCAGAGAAGCAGATGCAGCCCGCCTTGGACGATCGGACGGCCGGGGAGCTGGCACACATAGGGCTGAGGCTGGAGGAACATTTCGGCGCGCCCCAGGACATCGAATGGGCGCTCGACGACAGAGGAATATCCATCCTCCAGTGCCGGCCGGTGACCACCCTGGAGAACCAGGAAACGGTCTGGACCCGCGCCTACGGCGACGAATACTGGGCGGATGCCACGACCCCCCTGTTCTATTCGTTCATGGGGGACTACCTCACCAGGTACGTGAACTGGGAGGGCGCACGGATCATGGGCTATCGCTCCCTGGACGGGGTGCCGCTGCTCCGGCTGCACAAGACGCACATCTACTTCAACACCTTCGTTCTGGAAGAGATCTTCAGCTACAACCCCCGGTTCTCCCGGACCAAGGAGCTGCTCAACTATTTCCCGGCGGAGGACCAGGCCCGCATCGCGAACGCCCCGACCAGATTGGCTGACCGGATCATGGCCGAGGTAAGGATCGCGTTGCTCGACCGGGACGGCACCATCCTGACCAATGACCGTGCCTACCGGCGCTGGACCAGGGCGTACCTGAAGAAGATGGTCCGCTACGACGCCCTGGACCTGACCAGGCTGAGCGCCGCTGAACTGCGCCAGGAGTTCGATTACCTGGAAGAGGCCACCCTGAAGCATTATCGGCTGATCCGCTACGGAATGGTGACCCACTCCATCGGCAGCAACCTCATCCTGAAGACCTGGCTCACGAACTGGGTGGGGGACCGGGACGGTGTGCTGTACTCCAAGATCATTTCCGGCCTGAGGGGGAACAAGACCATCGAAACGAACATCGCGCTGTACCGGCTCGCACAGATCGTTCGGAATGACGGTGAGCTCAAGCAGCGGATCGTCGACCGGATCCCGCCCAACTTCCTGAAGGAGATCGGGGAGGAACCGGCGTGGGCCGATTTCAATGAGGCCCTCCACCGGTTCATGGGAGAGTATGGACACCGGTCGCACACCCGGGAGATATACTATCCCGGATGGTCGGAGGACCCGGCCTTGGTGCTGGACATCGTCCGGTCCCTGGCCCTGTCGCCGGAGGTGGACCTGGAGGCCTTGGAGGCCCGGAAGGTGTCGGAAAGGCGTGAGGCGCAGAGGGAGATACTGGAACGGCTCTCCGGGACCAGGTTCGGCACCTTCAAGAAACCGGTCTTCAAGATCGTGACCAAGTTCGCCCAGACCTACATGATGTTCCGAGAGAACCAGAGGTTCTACCTGGACGAGCAGTTGTTCCGGGCCAGGCGGCTCTTCCTGGAGTACGGCCGGAGACTGGCGGCCCAGGGGCAACTGGACCATCAGAACGACGTGTTCTTCCTGACCAAGGAGGAGATGTTCAATATGGCGGAGGGAAGGGGAGGGGAGATGCGCTCCGCCGTCCTTTCACGCATCGGCGAGTTCGAGAAATATCGGGGACGAGCTCCCGCCGAAGTTCCTTCAGGGCAGGATGGAGTTCGACGATGCATTGGCGATCGTCGGAGATACCGCCCGGATGACCGGCACCGCTGCGAGCCCGGGCATGGTCACCGGGGTGGTCCGGGTGGTCCGCTCCATCGACGAGCTAAAACGGTGGAATACGGAGAAATACTCGTCGCTACTAACACTGACCCCGGTTGGACGGCGGTGTTCTCGAAGATCGGCGGATTGATCACCGAGACCGGAGGGATTTTATCCCATGGGGCCGTGGTCTCCCGGGAATACGGCATCCCGGCCGTTACCGCCGTGAAGGGCGCAACGAAAATATTCAAATCAGGGCAGAGAATAACCCTAAACGGGAACGAAGGCCTAATATACATATCGGAAGGCTGATTTATTTGGACTCAGACGTCATACACGAATTCGGTGAGAACAAGGACTGGAACGAGAGCTTCTACTTCAATCTCTACGATAGAGGCAACGACATTCTCGGCTTCATGAGGATTGGATTGGTGCCGAACAAGAAAGAGAAGACATCGTTCTGTTACTTTCTCATGCCGGATGGCTCGACCATCGGGA
This sequence comes from uncultured Methanomassiliicoccales archaeon, assembly GCA_963710685.1. Classification (GTDB taxonomy): domain Archaea; phylum Thermoplasmatota; class Thermoplasmata; order Methanomassiliicoccales; family UBA472; genus DASXVU01. Next base: position 32,427 of record CAVQBH010000012.1, read on the forward strand.
CCAAGGGCAAGTCCGAGATGGCCGACAACGACCTGGAATCCGGCGGCCTGAGGCTCGAGAAGCTGGAATCGGAGAAGAAGTGGGCCATCAGGTTCGAGGGAGAACTGCCCCGGCAACTGAAGGACGAGGTGACCCAGGTCAGTGTCAAGTTCGACCTGGAGTTCGACGCCCTCAACGACATGTTCGATTACCGTGGCGCCGTGAGCGGCGAGAAGGAGACCCTCTCCCAGAACGTCGCCTCAGAGCACTTCGAGCAGTTCGGCAAGGTCAAGGGATCGATCAAGATCGCGGACCGCGAATACGCGGTCGACGCCCTCGGAGAGAGGGACCACTCATGGGGAGTGCGCGACTGGTCCGGAGCAGGCAGATGGGTATGGATCACCTGCCAGTTCAACGAGGGCTACGCATTCAACATCACCAAGCTCTACACGGACAAGGGAGAGGTCGACGCCGGATTCATCCACCAGGATGGAGTGACACTGCCGATCGTCAAGGTCGACATGGCGCACGAGTTCGACGCGGAAGGCACCCCGAGCGAACTGTACCTGGCGATGTACGACAAGGACGGAGACGTCTACGGGGTCAAGGCGGTCGTGAAGCGCAAGGTCATGCTCACCATGAACGAGGACGAGAAGCGCACACCGGTCATCTTCGAGACCCTGGCGAAGTTTAAGTTGGACGACGACGTGGGCTACGGAGTGCTGGAGTACCTGCTCCGGAAATAAACCCCGATCAAACCTTTATTCAAAAAAAGACCGGCGACCGGATGAGCACAGACCCATACCGGCACCACATCCATTTTCTCCAACCCTTCTAGCGACCATGGTGCTTTTGAGTTAATATTCCGAGCGGTTAGGAAGCGATCTCAGCTGATTGCTCCTCCAGCTTCCTAAGCGGAGAGTGAGCTCCATGATCATCCGGAAATCTCCAGCCCCGCTCCACAATCACGCTCAAAAGGGTTTAAGAGGTTGGCGAACATCCATCGGACGATGAGCGAATCCGCGCTGCCGATCACAGAGACCAGGTTCACCGGGGTGTTCACCGACGGGAACCTACTCCTCACCAGGAACGCGGTCCCCGGGAACCGCGTGTACGGCGAGAGATTATTCAACTACCGAGGTACGGAATACCGGGAATGGGTTCCCAGCCGGAGCAAACTGGCCGCCTACATAAAGTGCGGCGGCTCCTTCGACCCGTTCAAGGCCGATTCTAAGGTCCTGTACCTTGGGCGCCGCCTCTGGCACCACCTCATCCCATGTCGCCGACATCGTTTCCCTGGGGGTGGTCTTCTGCGTGGAGATATCGCAGCGCTCGTTCCGCGACCTGGTCAAGGTGTGCGAGACCCGGAAGAACATGATCCCCATCCTCGCCGATGCGACGAAACCGGATGAGTACGTATTCGCGGTGGAATCGCCGACGGTCGTATACCAGGACATCGCACAGAAGAACCAGGTAGGGATCTTCCTGAAGAACATGAAGGCGTTCAACGTCAAGCGGGGCATGCTGGTGATCAAGGCCCGGAGCGAGGACGTCACCAAGGACCCGCCGGAGATATTCCGCGAGGTGAAGGCGACCCTGATCAAGGAAGGATACAAGGTGGTCGATCTGGTCGATATCGATCGCTACGAAAAGGACCATGCCATGATAACGGTCGAATCGAAATGAGATGGGTCTACGCGATAGGGTTCAAGGGCGACCGCTTCCTGATGGTCAAGAATCCCAAGAGGGGAGGCTGGGAGATGCCCGGGGGCAAGGTCGAGGAGGGCGAGGACCCGAAGGACGCCGCCGTCCGGGAGTTCCGCGAGGAGGCCGGGGTCCTGTTCCTGCCGGTGGCCTGCATGGACTACGAGGGCGGATTGGTCTTTGCGGGCGAGGTCATCAACGACCACGGGGAAGGCGAGATGAAATGGCGCCTGTACAAGGAACTGCCCGAGGAACTGGCGTTCCCGTTGGTGGAGTATGAGAGGCAGCTGGTCTGGGCCAGGGAAGCGATCGACAAGCACCGCTCGGAACCGCGCACTGGACCGAGGAGAAGGACGATCCCGAAATCAAGAGTTAAATAGTAGTGTGCGAATTGGCTAACCCGCTTCGCCGCCTCGAGAGCAATCTCGAAACTAACTCTTTAAAGAATTACACGTAACAAGGATGATGATTATGGCAAGAATGCATGCCAGAAGAAGAGGCAAGGCCGGATCGGCTAGACCCATGGTCACCGAGAACCCCGAGTGGGTACCGGTTCCGAAGGACGAGATCTACCAAATGGTCGTGAAGTACGGCAAGGAAGGAATGCCGACCGCGAGAATCGGCATGGTCCTAAGGGACCAGTACGCCGTACCGGACGTCAAGCTGGCGACCGGGAAGACCATTCTGCAGATCCTGAAAGAGAACGACATTGCTCCGAAATTGCCGGATGACATTGTGGCCCTGATGAGGAAGGCCATCAACCTGAACGAGCACTTGATGAACAACAACAAGAAGGACCTCAGCAACGAGCGGGGCCTGCATCTCATCGAGGCTAAGATCAGGCGGCTTGTGAAGTATTACAAGCGCAATGACCTGCTGCCCCAGGACTGGTTATACAGTCTGAAGAACGCTGAGCTCTTGATCGAGTGATTGCGTAATGGACGACGTCGTCCAAATCCCTTCAAACCTCTTATCCCGTTTTAAATCCGCAGCCACGGAGGTCGAAAGGGCCTCCGAGGTTCGGGTCATTTCTCATAATGATGCCGACGGCATATCGTCCGCGGCCATCGTCTGCGCCACCCTCCTGAGGAAGAACAAACGCTTCCAATGCACCATGCTGAAGGGGTTCGAGGAATCGGTGGTGCGCAACACCGCCCAGGGATGCGACCTTCTGATCATCTCGGACATGGGCAGCTCCTCGCTGGACGTTCTGGACAGCCTGCCGGTCAAGGTTATCGTCCTGGACCATCACAAACCGGAACGGGATTCTGCCAAGGTGGTCCACGTCAATCCCCATCTTTTCGGGATTGACGGGGCCACCAGCGCCTGCGCCGCCTCGGTCGCCATGATGCTGTCGGTCACCGTCTCGGAAAAGAACTGGGACCTGCTGCCGATCGCGTTCGGCGGCATCGTCGGCGACCGGCAGACGATCCGGGGGCTCCTGGGCCTGAACAAGTACCTGGGCCAACTGGGCCAGGAGAAGGGCATACTGGAGGTCAGGAAGGGCTCCCTGATCCCGAGCGGGCCGCTGAAGGAATCACTGCTCAACAGCACCGACCCGTTCATCAGCGGCGTCAGCGGGGATCCGGACGGCGTCAGCCGGCTGCTCACCGAGGCGGGCATACTGGACAGCATGTCGCTGGAATCACTGGACGGCGCCCAGGAGATGAAGCTCTCCTCCCTGGTCACGCTCCGGCTGCTGACCCAGGGAGCGACGCTGGACAATCTTGAGGAGGCCTCCTCGGAGAAGTACTACTTCTCGGAAAGGAAGCTCTACGGACACGAGCTGTCCGGTCTCATGAACGCCTGCGGGCGGTCCGACCTGACCGGGATGGGCGCGGCCCTGGTCCTCGGCGACACCAGGTCCGTGGAGAAGGCGGAGAAGCTCCGGCAGGATTACCGGAAAACGGTCCTCGAGGCGGTCCTGGCGGTCCAGTTCAAGGGCCTGAAGCAGTCGGACAACCTGCAGTACTTCTTCTCTCCCGTCCCGGACGTGTCCAGCGACCTTTGCGGCATCGTCATGCAGTGGATCGGCGACCGGAACAAGCCGACGATCGCGCTCTCCCAGAAGAACAGCGACGTGAAGATATCCTCCCGGGCGAACAAGAGGATGATCGACAATGGGGTCGACCTCTCCTACGCGCTGCGGACGGCGGCGGCCTCGGTCGGAGGGGTGGGCGGTGGACATAACATCGCCAGCGGCGGGAAGATCCCGGCTGGTAAGGAGGATGAGTTCATCGCTGCGGTGGACAGGATCGTCGGCGAGCAGAGGGCCAAGGGCAAGAAGCCGGCCTGATGTGCTAATCCCTCCAGGTTACCTCGACCTCGTCGGTGCGGAAGCGCTGGTTTATCATCGTGTCGGTGACGCTCATGCGCACGCCGCCGCGGTGCATGACCAGGCCGGTCCAGGCGATCATCGCCCCGTTGTCCATGCAGAGGAAGCGGTCCGGCACGAACATCTTTGCCCCCCGCTCAACGGCCATCATGCTGACCATCTCCTGCAGACGTTTGTTCTGGACCACCCCGCCCCCGAGAAGCACCTCGCTCTTCTCCACATGCGCCATGGCCCTTTCTGTGACCTCCGTCAGCATGGCGAAGGTGGTCTCCTGGACCGAGAAACAGATGTCCTCCAGGCTCTCGCCTTTGTCCTTCAGGCACAGGGCGGCGGTGAGTATGCCGGAGAAGGACATGTCCATCCCCTTGACCGAATAGGGCAGGTCCAGCAGCTTCTTTCCCTCCTTGGCGGTCTTCTCTATCTTCGGTCCGGCGTAGTAGCCCAGGCCGATCTCCCGGCCCATCTTGTCCAGCATGTTGCCGATCCCGATGTCCAGCGTCTCGCCGAAAATGCGGTAGCGACCGTTGGCGAACGCGATGACCTGGGTGTTGCCTCCTGACGCGTACAGGAGGACCGGGTCCTTGGCCGGGGTCTTGATGCGCCCGATCTCGAGATGGGCGATGCAATGGTTGACACCGACGATGGGAACGTCCAGGGTGAGCGCCAGCGCCCTTGCGCCGGTGGCCACCGTTCTCAGGCATGGACCCAACCCGGGCCCCTGGGAGAAGGTGACGACGTCGATGTCCTTGAAAGCGATGCCGGCCTTTTCCACCGCTGCCTTGACCATGGGGACAAGCTTCTCCGCATGGTGGTTGGCCGCCTCCCGGGGGTGGATGCCTCCGGTGGCCGGCCTGTACATGTCGATCTCGTTGGCCAGAATATTGCCTGAATCGTCGACGATGCCGACGCCGCACGTGTGGGCGGTGCCCTCTATCCCTAGAGCGATCATCTAGGCACGAAAGAAACGGATTGGAATATCTACTTTAGCTTTGGTCGGCCAGGGCCTTCAGCTTGTTCATGATGTTGATCGAACCTTCGACGACCTCGTCATCGACGACCAATACCGGGGTGGGCTTGTTCAGAAGCTCGTAGTATGCGGCCTCCGCCAGGCCTTCCGCCTGGGATGTGTCGACGACCTCTACCGTTAATCCGTCTGGAATCCTGGCCTTGACGTAATCGCACTTCTGACAGCCGGGTTTGGTGAAGAGAAGTATCTCAGTCATCGCTATCTCTTTCCGCATAAACCTTCGCCTTATAAAAGCATCTGAGCCTACCCGACGGTGTGAGTGAACGCTATCTCGGCCACGTCTCGGGACTCCGATGGACGGCAAAGGACCGGATGATCCAACCTTGGACACCGAAGGCCGTTCCAGACAAACGAGGTTAGTACCACCGGTTCTCATGAATCAACGTTGTCATTTATCTCCATTGACCTGATGAACGAGATCGGGACGCTGGTCGAGATCGTGGACCTGGCATTGCTGGCGGCGGCCGTGTACGAATCAAGGGTGAGGAGGAAGCCCAAGAACCACTGGAGGCCGATGGCGGCCGCCACCCTGGTCGATCTGGTCTCCGAGATCTTCCTGATGGCCCCGGTGTTCATCGACCTCGCCCCGGTATCGGAGGCGGTTTGGGTCTCCGGGGCTGGGTCGACCTGCTCCACCATTCCCTCGGCCTGATCGGACTGGCCCTTTCGATCTACATTATCGGAAGTTTCATGGCCTCGGACCAGGACATGAGGAGATGCCCGACGACCAGGAGATCGACTGCACCGCCCGATGCAGGTGACCTTCGTATTCATCGTTCTGCCCCTGTTGATCGGCCTTTTCCTGAGAATATATAGCTTCTGAAGTGTGTTATCAACATACCTCGTAAAAGTTCTCAGCGATCGTAATGTCTACTTCGCTGATTAAATCTGCGAAGTAGACCTGGACCGAGATCTCTAGGTCCGATGCGAACTGTGGTCGCTTAGAGTTGTAATGGGCCATCCATATCTGATGGTACCATCGAAGCAGCTGGACATCTGGCCCCACCAGGTACTGGCCCTCATTGCGGAACGAGCGATGCCAGCGCTCGATCTTGCCGCAGGTGGTCAGTTTCCGGACCTCGGCCATGATGTGCTGGTGCCCAGTTCGGCACAGGTGGCGCCTAATTGGTCATGCCCCTTCTCTTGTCGTTTGGTGAACTGGCATCCGTGGTCGGTCAGGATCTGCCTCGGCCTGCTGAACATCCTCACAGTTCTGAGCAGCTTATCCACGACCACTCGATCATAACGCTGGCCAGGATCCGACTGGTCAGCATCATCCGGGAGTAGTCGTCGATGAATGTCGGCAGAAAGTCCTTCTTATCGAAGTTATTGTCCAGGATGTCGCATTGCCAGGGGGAGTTGGAATGCTTCCGGCAGGAGGCCCTTCCAGACATGCCGGGCCTTTGGCCTAGGGGTGAGCTCGCCCTCCTCCACAAGGACGCGGTAGGCCCTGGTGGCTGAGATCGATGCGGAGCATCTTGGTCAGCTTCTGCACCCCCAGACGCGAGTGCTGGTGTTTGATGCTGACGATGCTCTCGACGTGCTCGAACCGCTTCGCGTGAACGCTATGCGGCCGGCTCGATTTGGACCGGAGCGAGGACCGGTGCTTGCTCTCTAGCCATCGGTGCCACCACTTGCGCACGAACCCGACCGGCACGCAGGCCAGCCTAGCGCTCTGGCCAGGCTGCCGCCTTCGCAGACTTTCTTGACCACGTATTTCCGCAGCTTGAAATGGTTCCTTCCAGTTGCTTTATCTACTTCATCTTGACCTCGTTTACCATTGCCTCGTCTGGCACGGTTTGTTTCCAACGAACTCCAACGAGGCACCACTTTTATAAGATCCACTCGAATCCAGATTCCGAATTTGAGTGCGCTTTCACGATGTCACTTGATAAAACACTAATAAAAGTATACGAGCCTACCGATGGTGTGAAATTGAACCCGGCGAGCACGCTATCCTGTCTTTTGGCATAGACTGCAATTAACACAACGTTATGCATAGCTAATGGGAGATTGGGCATTAACAAGGGCACGAAACAACTGCATTACATATTCTATCACTCCGAAATATAACGAAGTACCGGAGACAAGTGCAAACAGAGGGACCAGAACGGTTAGAACGGATCTTGATAGAGATTCCGAGAGCAAGGGATTGGGAATCGTCTGGCTTGAGATAATGCCTCAAACACATATGCCTATTCGGGTACAGACCCCCTCAGAATTGTTGCTCCCTTTTGGTCAACTGGATCATGGGCATCAGTGCTCATCGGTATAACCATCAATATGGAGGGAATAAAATACGATGGACGGATGCATACTTTATGCGGACCACCGAACGGTGAGCAAGGAAACGATACAAGGGTATATACTGGAGCAGAAGAAATGCCGAGATACGAGTGCCGAGTTGGAAGGATAGAGGCGGACATAACGACGTTCCGGATGTTGGCCAGGATGTCGTGGGTAGCTACGAAGCTCTACAACACGGCCATGTGGAGCGCGCGCGAAACCTGGAACCTCACGGGCAAGATCATGACTGGCTTCGACCTTCAAACGGTAGTGCTGGCCAGCCCATATCATGTTCTGTTGCCAGCCCACACCTATCAGCATCCGGCGCATCAGGTCGGCATGGCATTCAAATCGTGGTATGCGCTGAGAAAGAGGGATCGGACGGCACATCCTCCCGGCTTCAGAAGGAAGGAAACGCTATCGTCTACGATGTTCACTGAAGATGCGTTTAGGCTTGTTGACGGGACGATCATGCTGACCATAAGCCAGGGCCTCAAGGACGAGCTTTGCTATACGAGAAAGTTCCTTCCATTGGGGAGCATCATTTGGAACACTAAGTTGCCCAAGGATGGACAAATAAACCAGTTGGAGATAGTGCCAGAGAATGGGTATTTCAATGTCCACGCAAAGATCCGGTTACCCGAGCCATTGTGGAGATCGGTAGGTCAGGTGGTGGCGGTGGACCTGAGTATGCGGAACCCGATGGTCACGAAGGATGAGGCTGGCAACATCGACATCTTCAAAGGTGGTGCGATTCTCAGCGACCTGCACTACTGGAACAAGGTAAAGGGTAGAGTACGTAGTGAAATCATGAGCTGGTCGAATGGTCACAAGAAGCATTCGAAAGCGTTAGGACGAATGGCTAGGCACGGCTCAGCCCAGGTCAAACAGGCTGTCCACGCCATGCCCTCCATATTTGCGGAGATTTGCGACCAGAGAAAGATAAAAGGGGTGGTGGTGGGGGATTTAGGCGGTATCAAAAAGAACAAGGACGGCACAGGCAAGGATTGGAACGATAAAAACGGTCAAAACTGGCAACAGTTCCCGGTACGAAAGGTCGTCGCTCAGTTGGGCTACAAGCTGGCCCGATATGGCATACGGTTGATCGAGAAGGACGAAAGGGGAACATCGAAGGGACGGTGCGATTCATGCGGATGCACGGACAGAAGTAAACTGCATCGGACCCATCGTGGGATGTTCCTGTGCGAGAACTGCGGCACTGCGCAAAATGCAGACATAAATGGTGCTGGCAATCAGCTTTCCAGGTATCTGCGGAGGGAGAACGCCCGAAGCAGTAGCGGGGTACTGGCAACCCCATCGGTGTATCGTTGGAGCGGCCATCAATGGTTGGTGGCTTTATAAACGACGATATGGGCCGGAGAACCCCCGATGCTCATATCGGGGTGTCTGTCAGGCGAAAGGCATATAGTATTGAAGGTGTTACGGAGAAACCCAGCCGGGCTCTTGGTCTAGCGGTTATGACGTCTCCCTGACAGTCCCCCAAAAAGGGATCTGAACGGAGGAGATCCCCAGTTCGAATCTGGGAGAGCCCACCATCCATTTTTATCAACCCCTGTTCTGCGCTGCACGATTGCTCGAAAGAATAAATAAACACTACCGTTATCGTTGCTCCGTTATCTCGGGGACAATTCATGAAGGAAACCGTCACGATAGGCCTGGCCCAGATGGAGATGCGCTCCGAACCGTCCAGGAACCTCGATCGGGCGGTGGAGATGATCGGGGAAGCGAAACGGATGGGCGCGGACATGGTCTGCCTCCCGGAACTTTTCACTTCCACCTATTTCGCCCAATACGCCAACCCCGGCAGGGTGGACATGGACGGGGTCCCGCTGGAGAACGTCCCGGGCAACACCGAGGAACGGCTGTCCGACAGCGCCCGGAAGAACCGGATCATCGTCGTCGGGGGTTCCATCTACGAGCGCGATGCCGCCGGCCGTTTCAACACCTGCCTGACCTTCGATCAGGAAGGAGAGATGCTGGGCAAGTACCGCAAGGTGCACATCCCGCATGACGAGAGCTTCTACGAACAGCACTATTTCACCCCCGGCGACCTGGGGTTCAAGGTATACGAGACCGACAGGGGAAGGATCGGCACCCTCATCTGCTACGACCAGTGGTTCCCCGAGGCGGCGCGCATCAACGCGCTGATGGGGGCCGAGATCGTGTTCTACCCCACCGCCATCGGGACCGTACGCGGGGTCGAGCAGGCGGAAGGGGATTGGCAGCAGGCCTGGGAGAACGCGATGCGGGGGCACGCCATCACCAACGGGATGGTGGTGGCGGCGGTCAACCGGGCCGGGAACGAGGACCAGATGGACTTCTGGGGCGGTTCCTTCGTCTGTGATGCGTTCGGGAAGACGCTGGTGCGCGCCGGGGCCGAGGAACAGGTGGTCACGGCCACCGTGGACCTAGGACACGGACGGAGCGTCAGGGAAGGTTGGCGGTTCTTCCACAACCGCCGGCCAGACCAGTACGGAAAGTTAACGGAGAGGTCGGAGACCAGATCAGGGAGCGGTTAAACATGAGCGAACAGACGCCAAGATCACTCGGATATGCAATGCCGGCGGAATGGGCCAAACACGAAGCCACCTGGATATCTTGGCCGAAGAATCCGCTCACCTTCCCTGCGGACATCATCGCGTCCATCGAGGACACCTACTGCCAGATGGTCAAGGCACTGACCGAGGGCGAGATCGTCAAGATCCTGGTCAACGACGAGGCAGTGGAGAAGAGGGTGCTCGAAAAGGTCGAGAAGGCCGGGGCGGTCATGCGCCGGGTGAAGGTCATGCGCATCGTCAGTTCCGACGTCTGGATCAGGGATTATGGGCCGACCTTCCTGCTCAACAAGATGAGCGGACAGCGGGCCGCGGTCAAATGGCACTTCAATGCCTGGGGCGGCAAGTACGACGACCTGCTCTACGACGACAAGACCGGGGACGAAGTGGTGAAGACCACCGGAGGGCCGATATTCCGGCCAGACCTGGTGCTGGAAGGCGGTTCCATTGAGGTGAACGGCATGGGGACTGTGCTGACCACAGAACAGTGCCTGCTCAACAAGAACCGGAACCCGAAGCTTACCAAGCTCCAGATCGAGGACCGGGTGAACCAGTACCTGGGCACCAACAACATGATCTGGCTGAAATCGGGGATCGATGGCGACGACACCGACGGCCATGTCGATGATTTTGCCCGATTCGTCTCGCCTAACCATGTCCTGTTCTCGTTCACCACCTACAAGAAGGGGATGAACGAGGAGATACTGCGCAAGAACCTGGATATCCTAAAATCAGCCCGGGACCAGGCTGGAAGAAAACTGGAGGTGGAGAAGCTTCCGATGCCCAAGCCGGTTTGGATGGAGGAAGAGAAACGATGGCTCCCGGCCAGCTACGCAAACTTCTACATCGGGAACAACGTCGTGTTATTGCCAGTGTTCAACGACAGCCACGACAAGGAGGCGATCTCCATCATGAGGTCCGCCTTCCCCAAGAAACTGATCGTGCCGATGAACGCGGTGAACCTGGTCTACGGCTACGGCGGCATCCACTGCATAACCCAGCAGGAGCCGGCGCCGGGAGTACCGGTCATCCCGGCGGTCACAACGACGGCTCAATGACGTACTTGCACATGTTGAAGCCGCTGCCGAAGGTGTCCTTCTCCACCACCCGGAGGGGCATGCCCAGCTTGGCCTCGAACACCGCCTCGAGTATGCCCTCGTTCAGCAGGCACAGGGTCTTTCCCACGTCGGGGTTCTTGGAACAGTCGTACTCGTCCCGGATGATCAGCGTCACTGGATGCAGCGAATAGACCACCAGCTCTCCCATCTCGTGGGTTCCGTAGAACTGCTTCACCTCGGTTATGAGGTCCTCCACCTTGCCCGCCTTGAACTGCTTGGCCAGTTCCGTGCCGATCTGCTTGCCGATGTCCTTCAGGACCGGGTCCATGTTGAAACCGATGGCCTCCATGCCGATGACGATCGAGCGGATGGTCCCTTTCAGGAACGCGCTGGGGCTGCCGATGGAACGGGAGATGGTGCTGCCGATGGCCTTCTTCAGCTCCTCTCGCGGAACGACCGAGGAACCGATCGGCTTGGAGATGATGTAGAATATCTTCCTGCGGTTGTCCAGCGGATCGTCCCGGAACCCGATGAGCCCTTCCTGGACCATTTTCTCAAGGTGCACCGACAAGGTCGACTGGGCCTTCCCGGTCAATACCGCGATCTCGCTAAGGCTGAGGTCCCGGCGCTGTAATTCGCTCAGGATCTTCTGCCTGACGGGGTTCGATATTTGCCTCAGGCCGCTGCTGGTAGAATAAACATCGAAGTCCGTACCCTTCTTTGGCATCAGTTCAACCCGAGCTATCAAATTGTAATGGGGCACTATTAAATGTTATTGAGATTGACGAACATTCGCTGGTTCGTGATTCGATACAATTATCCTGAAACATTCGGCCGGCGGACACTTACATTTTTTTAACTCCTATACTCTGACTGGGGTGAAGAACCATGAAAATCACCGTCGCAGGCCGGTCACAGGAAATGAGGGCGCTATGGTATGAGGCGGGAGAGGTCATCATGATAGATCAGCGCCTCCTGCCCAACACATTCAAGCTAGTCCGTTTCACCGAGTGCAGGCAGGTGGCGGCCTCCATCAAGGACATGACCGTCCGCGGGGCACCGGCGATCGGGGTGGCGGCGGCCTACGGGATGCTCCTCGCCACCAGGGAAGGGATCGACTTGGCCGCCGCCGCCAGCATGCTCAAGGCGACCAGACCCACCGCCCATGACCTTTTCTTCGCGGTCGATTCCATGCTGGAAGCGGTCCGTTCCGGAAAAGACCCGGAGAAGGCCGCGATGGCCTATGCAGACTCCATCGTGGACAAATGCCGCCTGATCGGAGAATACGGCGAACCGCTCATCAAAGATGGGGCGAACATCATGACCCACTGCAACGCCGGGGCATTGGCCACGGTCGATTACGGAACCGCCCTGGCCCCCATGCGGGTGGCGCGGAACAAGGGGAAGAAGATGTTCGTTTACGTCTCGGAGACCAGGCCCCGATTGCAGGGCATGAAACTGACCGCCTACGAACTGCTGAACGAAGGGATACCTCATGCCATCATATCCGATGGGGCGTCCGGTCATTTCATGCGCAAAGGAGTCGACATCATCATCGTCGGGGCGGACCGGATCGCCGCCAACGGCGACTTCGCGAACAAGATCGGAACCTACGAGAAAGCCGTTCTGGCCAAGGAGCTGGGCGTCCCGTTCTACACCGCCGCACCGATATCGACCTTCGACTTCACCATCGAGGACGGGACCCAGATCCCTATCGAGGACCGGAACGAGGAGGAGGTGACCATGATCGACGGGCACCGCATCGCGCCGGAGGGATGCAGGGCACTGAACCCCTCCTTCGACATGACCCCGAACCGGTACGTCACCGGCATCATCACCGAGATAGGAGTGATCAGGCCCAACGAAGTGGACAAGGTCAGGAGGATGCTCCAATGATCGAATCGTCGAAGCGTGAGATAGTTGAGTACGGCAAACTCCTGTATCGAAAGGGACTGACGGTCGGCACCGCCGGGAACATCAGCCTCAGGGGCAAAGGTAGGACGATGCTGATCACTCCCACGAACACATGCAAGGGCATGCTGGAAGAGGGCCGCCTGGTGCTCATCGATCTCGAAGGCGGCAAGGTCCTGGGCGAAGGCAGGCCCTCCATCGAGACCCCTTTCCACGTGGCGCTCTACCGGGCGAGGCCAGAGGTCAACGCGGTCATCCACACGCACCCGGTGTACTGTACCGCACTGGCGGTCAAAGGGATCAATATCCAGCCGGGTCTGACGCCGGAAGGGCTGTTGGTGCTGGGACGAGAGGTGCCGATGGTGCCGTACGCCACGCCCGGGACCGACGACCTGGCCAAGGTGCTCTCCGAGACGTCCGGCAACGCCACCGCCTTCCTCCTGGAGAAGCACGGCGCGATCACCGTGGGAAAGGACATGGCCGAGGCGTTCCACCGCATGGAGACCCTGGAGTTCATGGCCCAGCTGCAGTTCAACCTGTACACCTTGGGCGGGGCCGGGCCGCTGCCCGAGGATGAGGTATGCCGCGTGCTGAAGAAATGAGGACCGCGGCAAAGTGATTAATAGCGAATTCCATTCACAACCCGATGATACTCGTCACCAAATGGTTCGGCGTCTTTCTGTGCGAGGATGAAACAGTCAGGAAGTTCCAGCTGTTCGACAAGGACCCGAAATCGGTGGCGAAGAAGCTCGCCACGATCCAAAAGGGGGAGATACTGCCGGAGGAGCGCAGCCTGGCGGTAAGGCGCATGAAGGTCGCGGACGTCCGGCTGAAGAAGCTCGGCAAACCCACGGTCTTCGATTCTTCCTTCATCCGTCCGGAGGCCTACGGGATCGAGCCGGGCTTAATGCAGAAGGTCATGGTCGAGCTGGGCAAGGTCCGGACCCGTGAACCGCTCAGTGAGGACAAGTGCATCGCCCAGGCCATCCGCGCCCAGGACGACATCATCGTGACCATCAACCTGATGAACGAACGCATGCACGAATGGTATGGCCTGCACTTCCCGGAGCTGTCCGACTACGCCCTGGACGAGAGGTACGTTGAGCTCATTGCCAAGTACGGGGACCGGGACAAGGTCCTGGAGGTCCTCCAGGTGGAGCTGGAATCGGTGGGCTCGGAAATGGCCGAGGAGGACATAGGCATCATCCGTTCGGTGGCCGGAACTCTTTTCGAACTTTATCAGCGCAAGTCGGACCTGGACCATTACATCTCCGAAGGAATGCAGAAGGTGGCCCCGAACATGACCGCATTGCTCTCGGCCAACCTGGCGGCCAGACTGATATCGCTCTCCGGAGGGCTGGCCCGGCTGACCAAATTGCCGGCGAGCACCGTCCAGCTGCTGGGGGCGGAGAAGGCCATGTTCATGCACCTGCGTTCCGGGAAGAGGCCGCCGAAGCATGGCATCATCTTCCAGCACCCGTGGGTCAACCGGGCGCCGTACTGGCAGCGGGGGAAGATCTCCCGCTCTCTGGGTGGCAAGATCTCCATCGCCTGCAAGGTCGATTTCTACAAGGGGGAGTTCATCGGCGACCAGCTGAAGAAACAGATGGAACTGCGGGTGGAAGAGGTCCAGAAGAAATACCCCAACCCGCCCAAGCGCGCACCGGCTCCGAGACCCAGATGGAATAACGACCGAAAGGGGAGAAGGTAAGTTATTTAAGCACTCGCTCAATTCCCTGCTTGATTGATATGTCGTGGACGCAACAGGAAGTCCGTGAACTTAAGGAAGGACGTTACATGCTCATCGACAATGAGCCTTGCAAGATCGTTAACATTTCCACATCCAAGCCAGGGAAGCATGGAGAAGCGAAGGCGAACATCGACGCCATTGGAATATTCGACAACAAGAAGCGTCAGATCGTTCACCCGGTAAAGCACAAGGTACAGGTACCCATGATCGACAAGCGGAAGGCCCAGGTCCTAGCCGTCATGGGCGACGAGATCCAGCTGATGGACCTCGAGACCTATGAGACCTTCCAACTGCCCGTACCAGAAGAGTTCAAGGGACAGTTCACCAACGGCGAGGAGATCATGTACCTCGTTGCCATGGACCGCAGGAAGATCACCAAGGTCTGATCGGACCCAGAAGGTAACCAAAGATGGTCCTCCCCGGTGTTTCGTTCAACGAGGCAAGGGCCTCCTTTGAAAAGGCGCACTTCGTGATCGTCGGCGTGCCTTTCGACCGGACCACGTCGTTCCGCTCCGGGACCAGGGCCGGACCGAACGCCGTAAGGGAGGCGTCCTACAACTTCGAGAGCTATCTTTTTGAGCATGACACCAACCTGGTGGACATTCCGATCCACGACGCTGGCAACATCGAGCAGTGCGGCACCGCGGAAGAGATGTTCAAGGCCACCAAGGCGGAGGCGAAGAGCATCGTCTCGGCGGGAAAGTTCCCCATCTTCATCGGCGGGGAGCATTCCATTTCCATCCCGGTAATCGAGGCGTTCGATGACATAGGGGTCATCTCCATCGACGCCCATCTCGACTTCCGGGACGAGTACATGGGCAACCGGATGTCCCATGCCTGCGTCATGCGCAGGGCGGCGGACCATGTTGGGATAGAGAACGTGCTGCCATTCGGCGTGAGGTCGATCTCGGCCGAAGAGAAGAAGCAGAAGATGCCCAACTACATCGACGCATACCAGATCCACGATCAGGGCCTGGAGACCTCGTGGAAGAGGGCGATGAACATGATGCGCAAGGAAAAGGTGTACTTCTCCCTGGACATCGACGGCATCGATCCGGCCTACGCGCCGGGGACCGGAACACCGGAACCGTTCGGCCTGAGCACCTACGACGTGAAGAAGTGCATCAACATGCTCGGCGAGAGGATGGTCGGCTTCGACGTGAACGAGATCTCCCCTCCGTACGATCATGGGAACACCGCCGCCCTGGGCGCCCGGATGATACAAGAGGTCATCTGCGTGGTCTGGAAGCACGCCGGTAAAAAGTAAGAATCTCGTCTTCGATTTCTTGGAAGGACGGGGAAAGGGTTTATTCCAGTATCTCACGCAAGGCCTTCTCGCATCGGTCCCCGCACTTCTTTGCGGCCTCGACGCTCTTCGCCTCGGAGAACATCCGGAATATGGGCTCGGTTCCTGACGGTCTGATCAGTGTCCAACCGTCGCCGAAGAAGACCTTGACGCCGTCGGTGGTGTCCACCTTCTCGTCCGCGAACGCCTCCACCACCAGCGCCAGTATCTCCTCCTTCCGGTCCTCGGGGCAGGCCATCTTGCGCTTGTCCAGGAAGTAGTCCGGGATCTTCGACAGCAGCTTGGACATCGATCCCTCCAGGGCGACGATCTCCAGCATCTTGGCCGCCGTCATCCCTCCGTCCCTGCAATACTGGTGCTCGGGGAAGATCAGGCCGCCGTTCTCCTCGCCGCCGAAAATTGCTCCGATCTCTATCATCTTCCTGGCCACGACCGGGGAGCCGACGCGCGTGTACACCACCTCTCCCCCCTCCGCCTTGACCACGTCCTCCACGCAGGATGAGGAGCTGACCGGGGTGACCACCACTCCGCCGCCGTTCTGCCTGACGATGTGGCGGGCGACGATGGCCAACGATCTGTCGCCGAAGACGAAGTTGCCCTTGTCGTCGACGAAGATGGTACGGTCGGCGTCCCCGTCATGGGCTATGCCCAGGTTCGCACCGGTCGCCTTGACCGTGGCCATCAGGTCCTTCAGGTTATCGGCCGTTGGCTCCGAAGGGTGTCCGGGGAAGGTTCCCTGCGGGTTCGAGTTTAGCGATATGGCACGCACCCCGAGGTCGGCCATCAGGTCCGGGGAGGTGGCGGTGGCGGCTCCGTTGGCGCAGTCGAGCACCACCGTCAGCTTGGCGGCCGATATGGCGTTCACGTCCACGTGCTGCTTGATCGCGGCGGCGTAGGACCTGGCCACGCCCTCGACCGGCCCGATCGATCCGACAGATTTCCAGTTCTTGTGGGCGAAGGTGCGGTCGAAGAAGATCGCCTCGATCTTCTGCTCCTTCTCCCTCGGCATCTCCGTCCCGTCGTGGTCGATGCACTTGATCCCGTTGAACTCCGGCGGGTTGTGTGAGGCTGTGATCATCACACCACCCTTGACACCGGAATTCTTGACGTAGTACTGCAGGGCCGGGGTGGGAAGCATCCCGAGGTCCAGAACGTTGGCACCGCTGGTCATGAGACCGGCTGCCACCGCGCTCTTGATCATGTCGGCGGAGGTGCGGCAGTCCGTGGCGATCGCCACCTTTCCGCCCATGAATGTGCCTATCGCACTGCCCACGTCCAGCGCGAACGATGCGTTCATTTCCTGATTGACCACACCTCTGATCCCATTGGTCCCAAAGAGCCTCGTTGTCATTTGTTCACCTTGTCCTATGTATCTGGGATATCACCAGAATATGAATAATATCTGCGGAGTCCTTGCACGAATCGGACGAGTTCTCGATGCCATGCAACAGGTCCCTCATTAGATAGATGGCACGGGGGTCCAGCTCAGCGAACAGTATCTCCTTCTTGGTGGAGAAGTACATTTCGTCCAGCTTGTGCTCCGATATGCCCACGCTGCGGCCATAGGTGAGCACCGCATCATTGTTGACACCGAGCGAATCGACACAGTTGCGCAGCTGCTTGGTCGCGAAATCCAGCTCCTTGGTCATTTCGGCGTACTTCCTCCACATGGACAGGGGCACGCTGACGTTGGCCTCGATGACCAACTGCAGGTTCATCCCCGCCTCCTTGGCCCAATCGGCCACGTTGTCCATGTTCTGGGTCAGGTGCAAGAGGTCCTCCCGTTCCTTGGCCTCCATGTCCCCCTTGGAGAGTTCCTCGGATATCATCTCCTCCAGGTTGTCCGCCTCCTTCTCTGAGTATATCAGCCGCCTGATCGCGTCCAGCGCCCTTTCCTTGTCGCTGTCGCACAGAGCTGCGAGCGCCCGGTTCAGCTCGGACACCGTGTCTCCAATCTTCTGCGCATGATCTCGGACACCTTTCATGATGACCGATTCCCGGCGCACCTTGAACCAGTCCAATATTGTCCCCTTGTTGTCACTCAAGTTTCACAGCCTCCGCAATTCCCTCGATCGGCCTGGGATAGACCACTGCCGCCTTCTTATTGATCATAAGGTAAATCTCCTGACCTACGTGATACAGGTTTCCATCTGATGTCGCCACATCGAAATCCAGCCTATCCTGGCTTTCCGCCATGGCCTGTATGTGCCAGTACGTTCCCATGTAGGTGATCATGGTTATGGATGCATGCAGTCCGCTGGTGAACGGGAAGACGAACTCCGGACGCACCGAGACGACCACCGGGACCCCGGGCTTCATGGTGGAGTTCAGGACCTCCACGATGGAGTCGTCCCTCAGCTCGATCCTGGTTATCCCGTCGCTCACCGACTTGATCCAACCCTCCAATAGGTTGGTCTCGCCGATGAAGTTGGCGGTGAAGATCTTCAGGGGCTTGGTGTACAGCTGCTCCGGGGTGCCGATCTCCACCACCGACCCCTTCTTCATCAGCACGATCCGGTCGGACACCGACATCGCCTCCTCCTGGTCATGCGTCACGTGCACGGTGGTGATGCCGAGGGATTTCACCAGCCGCCTTAGGTCGTATCTGAGGTCCACCCGCACCCGTGCGTCCAGCGCGCTGAGCGGCTCATCCAGCAGGATCACCTTCGACCCGGTGGCCAGCGCCCGCGCCAAGGAGACCTTCTGCTGTTCACCGCCGCACAGCTCGTTGGGGAACATGTCCATCTTGTCCAGGAGCTTGACCAGCTCCAGGTACTTGTGGGAGATGCTGTCCTGCTGCTCAATATCCTTGCCCATCACCCGGGGCGAATAGGACACGTTGTCCTGGACGGTGAGGTTGGGGAACAGGGCGATGTTCTGGAACACGTACCCGATATCGCGGTCCTCGATCGGCACCCCGCTCATGTCCTTGCCGCCGATGGTGACCGTTCCCTCCGTCGGGGTGATTATCCCGGCGATCATCCGTATGAGCGTCGTCTTGCCGCATCCAGACGGTCCGAGTATGGTGATGTACTCCCCCTCCTCGATCCGGAGGTCCACACGGTCCACCGCGGCCAGCTTCCCATAGTACTTGGATACGCCCTTCAGTTCGATGGCTGGCATTTATTCCACCTTCAGCTCTTCCCGCAGTCCCTTCTCCGGCATCCTGAACACGGTCGCCTTGTCCCAGTTCCACTTGACGTTGACCCTGTCGCCAACCGCTATCTTGCCCATGCGCCAGGACGGGACCTTGGCGGAAAAATGCCCGATCCCTCCCACGGTCACGTCCACATGCAGGTTCCTGCCCTCGAACAGGATCCGCTCGACGGTGCCAGAGAAGAATCCCGGCTGGTCCTTGAATATCTCGGTGTTGCCCACCTTGATCCCCACCACCGCGTCCTCGTCCAGCTCGATATCGGAAGGCCGGGCCTCCACCGCCAGATTGCCGTCGGACACCCTGGTCGATTCCCTTTTCTGCGTCACCTTGCCGACGAAGAAATTGGATTGACCCACGAAATTGGCGATGAACGGCGAGTTGGGATGGTCGAACACCTCTCCCGGCGTTCCGATCTGCAGTATCTTCCCGTCCCTGATCACCGCGATGCGGTCCGCCATCACCAGCGCCTCATCCTGATCGTGGGTGACATGCACGGTGGTGATGCCAAGCGCCTTCGCCAGCGAACGCAGCTCGTACCTCAGGCTTATCCTCAGCCTCGCGTCCAGGGCCCGGAGCGGCTCATCCAGGAGAAGCGTGTCCGCCCCGGACGCCAGTGCCCGCGCCAACGCGGTGCGCTGCTGCATGCCGCCGCTCAGCTCCCTCGGGTAGGCGTCCGCCCGGGTGGTGAGCCGGACCATGTCCAGCATGTCCGAGAGGGTCCTGGTCTTCTGGTCCTCCGTCTCCCGGTTTATCTCCGGGCCGAACAGTATGTTCTCCGCCACGTTGAGCTGCGGGAACAGAGAGTAGGTCTGCGACAGCAGGACGGCCTTCCGGTCCTCCGGCTCCACCCTGGCCATGTCCCTCCCTTCGAACGTGACGGTCCCGGAGTCGGGCTTGATGAGACCGGCCAGCACTCGGAGCGTCGTGGTCTTGCCGGCACCGGTCGGTCCCAGCAGGCAGAGGTATTCGCCGTTCCTCACCTCCAGGTCCAGCCCGTCGGCGGCCCTGATGGACCCGTAGGATTTCCGGATGCCCTTCAGTTCGATGGACGGCATCAGTTGGCCTCCGACTTCCTGCGGGTGATGAAGCGCAGGCCGAGCATGAAGACGAATGAAACGGCTATGAGCACGATGCAGGCTAGAGCGGCGGTGTAATAGGCATGCTGTTTGCTTATCAGGGCGACGATGAAGACTGGTGCGGTGTTCGCCGAGGCCACCACCGCCTGGGTGGCACCGGTCTCGCCAAGGCTCCTGGTGAACGCCATGATCGACCCGGCGAGGATGGAGGCCTTGATCATCGGATAGAGCACCCGGCGGAACGCCTGGACCGGTCTCGCGCCCAACGTCCTGGCCGTCTCCTCGAAGGAGGGGTCTATCTCCTCGACCGCGCCGGCCACGTTCCTGACCACCAGGGGATAGGTGAAGGCCACGTGGGCCAGGATGATGAGCAGCACGTCCACCGTAGGTATCAGGTTCTGGCCGGTCCAGAAGACGCCCAGCGAATAACCGAGGGCGGCGGTCGGAACGATCAGAGGCACGTTCACCAGCACATCGAGGGTGCCGGAGAACTTGGTGGTCCGATGCCTGGCGATGTAAAGGGCCAGTGGCACCCCGAGCACGATATCGATGACCGTGACCACACCGGCGATGAGGAATGAGTAGGAAAGGCTGTCCCAAAAGCGGGACCAGTCGGAGGACGTCGGGGTGGCGGTGGCCACGTACGAGAAGATGAAGAACGAGGGGACTAGGACCAGTATCACCAGGAAGACCGTGGCCGACCCGTCCTTCAGTTTAGGGACGAAACCGCGGGAGAGGATGCGCTCCCATTTCGGCCATACCTTCCCTTTAGGCAGTTTGACCTTCATGACCGCCAGCTTGAGGACCACCAGCAGTGCTAGGGCGAAGAGGATGAGCAGGATGCTGACGAATGCTAGCGGAGCGGTGAGGTCAGGCTGGGTCACCAGGAGCGGCTTCCAGGTGCCGATGATGGTGGGACCGGTCTGGAACCCCTGGGAGTTGGCCATGGTGGAGAGGGCGATCATCGTTCCTCCGGTCTCCGAGAGGGAACGGGCAAAACAGAGGATTATGCCTGTGACCAGCCCCGCCCGGAAGAGCGGCAGGGTGATGGTGCGGGCGGCGGTGAACTTGCTCGCCCCCAAGGTCTGGCCGGCCGTCTCGTAGGTGGTGTCGATCTGCTCCAGGATGGCCGCCAGGGAGCGGACCATGTACGGATACGAGAAGACGATGTGCAGCAGGATGATCAGCAGGATGGGGCTGGTGATCAGGCTCAGTCCGGGCGAGTTCAGGCTTGCCGGGGTCACCGCCCAGAATATGGCGGCCGAGAAACCGAGCGCCGCGGTGGGCACCGCCAAGGGCATGTCGATCATGGTGTCCAGCAGCTGCTTGCCGCGGAACCTCTTGCGTACCAGGATCCAGGCCATCGGCAGTCCGACCAGGAAATCGATGAGCGTGACAATGGAGGCGATCTCGAACGATGACAAGATGGCATTGGTGATGAGGGTCATCACCGCCGGGTCGTTCAGAACATGCGTCTGGATGTCGCCCCAGTTGGTCACTGCATAGGAAAGTATCCAGACCGTCGGCAGGATCACGAAGAGAAGGAAGAATATGATAATGAAACCGGTCCAGCCCTTTCGGAAGCGCCTGCCACTCACCAGGTCGACCAATTTGTCAAGTGGTTTGCGTTCCAGCCTGATCCCGCCTCGGACCGGGAAATGTATCAGCGGATATATACCTGCCGTGAGGCTCCATATTGTTAGCGTCGATTACATTCCCGACAGGACTGACCTTACTCAGCTAATTGCCCAGGATGACGTCTACGGCGCCCGGGTCCTTCTCGACCACGAATCCTGGCCCCACCAGCGAGTTGCGGACCACAGCGCCGGGACGGATGGCCGCCCCCTTCATGAGCACGCTGTTGGAGACCTTCGCCCCCGCCCCGATGAAGACGTCCGGTTCGGCGAAGACATAGGGCCCCACGGAACAGGAGTCCAAACTCGCGCCTCCAAGGAAGACAGGCTCGATCAGTTCGACATTGCCCTTGGAGATCGAGGGGCGGCCCTCCTTCATCCCGAGGTCCATCAATGTCCTCTGCGCCTTCAAGTAGCTTTCCCGGGTGCCGCAATCCACCCAATAGCCTTCGTACTGGAACCCGTAGAGGCCTTTGCCAATGACCTTGGGGAACACCTCCCTTTCGATCGAGACCGCCCCCTGGCCGATGTTGTCCAATATCTCCGGTTCGAAAACATAGACGCCGGCGTTGATCATGTTCGACACGGCCTCGGCCAGAGATGGCTTCTCCTGGAATACGGTTATCCGGTTGTCCGGGTCCAGTCCGACCACTCCGAAGGCGGTCGGATTCTCCACCTGCCACAGCGAGATGGTGCCGATGCCCCCCTTCTTCTGGTGGTACCGCACCATGGAGTCGATGTCGATGGAGGTGAGCACGTCACCGTTGATAACGATGAAAGTGTCGTCCAGGTGCTCCTCTACGTTCTTGACCGCACCGCCCGTACCCAGCGGGGAGGTCTCGTTCACCAGGATGACCTTCCGGCCGCAATCGTAGACCCGGAAGTACTCTTCCAGGACGTCCTTCATGTAGCTCACCGCCAGCACCACCGTGTCCACGCGGGCCGGCAGGGAATCGATGATGTGCATTACCAGCGGCTTCCCCAGCAAGGGGACCAGCGGCTTGGGCGTCTTGTAAGTTATCGGTCTCAGCCTTGTTCCGAGACCGCCAGCGAGAATTACTGCCTTCATCCGGTACGATCCCCCCATGTATGGACAGATCCTAGATACTGAGAATTTGAACTAAGGGGTTTCAGAGCGGGGAGATGCTCACGACATTGTTGCCACGTAGTATGACAACTCCCATCCTGCGGGTCTGGTCGGCGGTGCGCTCCTCGGTCTCCTCGATGACCATGTTCATGTATTCGTCATAGCCCGTGAGCTTTCCCTCCAATACTCTGTTGTCCTTCAATAGAAGGGAGATCTTTTTGTTGAGGGACTTCTCGAGCAGCGCTAACGGCATAACCATCAATATCACTCAGGCAACGGATTGAAGCTGACCAATTTAAAGCTTTTCCACTAAGCGTGGAATTGTTTCCGGCCCGCCTCTGGAAAGGGGCGGGCCAGAGTTTGGAGGTTCTTTCATGGTTAGCTCATTTTTTCAGCGAGACGTAGGGGTATCCGGTCCAGGAGCCGACCGAAACGGAACTGTCCTTGCCGAACTCGATCTCGGTCAGCGTCACGCCGTATTTCGGGGACGGCCCCTTGACGTTCGCGGGCGAGACAGGGATACGACCCAGGCTCCAGTTCGATGTCTTCGGGCTTATTGTTTCTTTGCGCATGACTCCATCCACTCCTTGATGTCTTCCTTCCTGGTGCTGATCCCGAAGTATTCGGAGAATTTCTTCGTGGTCGAGAGCAAGAGCGTCTGTCCGGTCTTCTTCCCGGTTATGAGACCGAGGTGGCGCAGGGCCCTTATGTCATCGTAAACGTTCGATCCCCGCTTCTTCGCCAGGTCGGATTGCAAAATGGGCTGGTTGTAGGCAATGATGGCGGCGGTCTTGACCACGCCGGCGTCGATCTCCCGCACGGAGTAGCTGGCCGAGAAATGGACGTAGTCCTTACGGAGCTGCATCGAGTATTTCATCCCGGTCTTCACGACCTCCATGGAACACTCCCTGCCCGCGTATTCCGCCATCAGCCTCTGCAGCGCCCTCCGGACCACATCCTGGGAGAGCTCCGACTTCTCCGCGATCTCGGCCACCTTGACTGGGGAGGACGAGGAGAACAGCACCGCCTCGACGACCCGGTCCGGGTCCAATTCAGATCACCGCTCTGGCCTGCGGGGCCGGCACAATGGCCGGCTTGGTCTCCTCGATCGTTCCGATGTCCCACGGGAGCTTGATCTCCAGGAATATCTGGCCATAGGGGAGATCGTCCTGCCACAGGGCGATCTTGCCGTACTTGGCGAGGAACAGCAAGGCCACGAAGACCATGATCCGGTCCTCCTTCTCCCCGTTGAACAGGTCCTCGATGCCGATCGGCCCGTTACCGCATCTCATGATGCGTTCCCAGGTCTCGGCCACGTCCTTCTCGTGGTCCTCCTTGTGGGCCTTGTCGTCGAACTTCTCGTTGGTGAGCTTGAGCGCTTCCCTGGCCCTCTGCCGGTGCGCCTGGATCTCCGCGTCCCGCTTGGCATCCTCGAACGCGTCCAGCAGCTCGATGAGCGATACCGGCCTGGTGCTCTGGTGGCGGACGGCCTCGGTCAGGTCGACGCAGCCCGGTATGTCGATGTTGATCCTGGCCACGTCCGGGTCGTCATAGAACTCATCCATCGGTTCCGTGTCCCACTCCGCCTCGCCGGGCAGGGGCTGCTCATGGATCGACAGCACCTCCTGGGACTGCATCTTGAGTATGCTCCAGGCCATGAACATCAGTTTGCCCGCGACGATGAAATTGACCTCCTCGGCGTGCATCTTCTTGGTGTACATCCGGGTGAACTCCATCAGGTTGATGTCCCAGGGGTCGAAGTTGTTGGAAAGCACCAGCTCGAAGACCAGCTGCACCGACCGGTCGATCGGGTCGGACGGGACCATCTCGTTGCCCGCCTCGGCCTGGGCCAACAGCCCCAGGTACCGGTCGATCTTCTCGCTCCTGTCCCCTTCGTCGATTATTGCCTTCTGAAACAACAGATGGTTCAGAACCATACCGCTAGTGCCTGCTTCCATCATGACCCATCCCCTAGAACCTTCAACTTCTCCTCTGGAATCTTGAGCTCCTCTGCCACTTCCCGGATGTCCCCGAGGTTCGGCCTCATGATCACGTTGCTGATGCCGCCCTCCGGTTTCGTCACCCCGATGATGTGGTCGGCCTTGTTGAGCGTGACCTTGCGGAGCGATATCTGGACGAACTGTGCCGTCTTGCTGCTCTTCTTGACCCTCTGCGCCACCATGTCCGCGTTGACCGCGTCCAGGAACATGTCCACCTCGTCCAGGAGGTAGAACGGGGAGGGCTGCCACACCTGCAGGGCGAAGATGAACGCCAGAGCGGTGAGGCTCTTCTCTCCTCCGGAAAGCGCCTCCAGCCGGAGCACCTTGCCGTTGCGGGGCTTGGCCTTCATTATCAGACCGCCCTCGAACGGCTTCTCCGGATTCTCCAGTATGAGCTCTGCGGCACCCCCCTGGGACAGTTCCGCGTAGACCTCCTTGAAGTTGAGGTTGACCCCCTCGTAGACCTTGAGCAGGCCGACCTTCTTCTTCTCGTTCAGGTCGTTGGTCAGCCGGATCAGGTCGTTGCGCTGGTCCTCCAGGCGCTTCACCTCGCCCTTGAGCTCGATGTGCCTGGCGTTCTTCTGCTCGTAATCCTCGATGGACTTGAGGTTGACATTGCCCATGGCGGACATGGTGGTCTCGCACCGGGTTATCTCCGACTTTATCTCGTCCATCGCCGGCAATGGGCGCCTGACCGGCAGATTATACTGGTGGATCTCCGCATCCAGGTCCTTGAGGGACGCTTCGGTGGCGGCCTGTTTGGTCTTCAGCTGAACGATGAAATCACCGGACGTCTCCACCTTGGTCTGGACCGTGTCCCTCTCGCCTTCCAGCCGGGTCTTCTCCCGGAACGCCTGGTCCTTCTTGGCCCGGAGCGAGTTCATTTCATTGCCCATCGATTCCTCGATCTTCCTCATGGCCGCCAGGTCGATCCTGAGCTTGGCCTCCTTCACCTTGGCCTCTTCCACCGCCAGCCTAATGGTGCGGTCCTTCTCCACCATTTCCCGGTCAAAGGCGTCCAGCTCCTGCAGCCGTTTGTTGTACAGCGAGACCTGGGTGGAACCGGTGTCCCTTTCCGAGGTCATCTTGGACAGTTCGGTGCTTATCGTGAGAAGCTCGGCCTGGAGGATGCGCAGCCTGTCGGTCAGTTCTTTTGGTGCGATCTCCATCAGTCTCTTCCTGGCCGTCTCGCGCTTCATGCGCTCCTCACCGGTCACCCTCAGCATCGCGTCGTTGTCGGTCGCCAGCTTGATGACGCTGGCATCCGCGATGGACCGCTCCTTGGCCATGGTCTCCAGGTCGTCCTTGGACTTGGCCAGCTTGGTGCGGGCCTCCTTGAGGTTGTTTTCCAGCCCCTCGATCTTGATGGTGTTGCTGCTGCCCGATCCGCTCAGCACCCGGATCTTCGATTCCAGTTCGGCAATCTCCGGCCGGAGCATCTTGATCTGCGCATCCAGCTCGGCCGAGTGGTCCATGGATTTGGACATCTGTTCGGCCAACAGCTCGAGTTTGCCCTTGGCCGACTGACCGAACTTCAGCTGATTGACCTCGATGGTCCCGCCGACCATGGCGCCGGAGGCCTCGATCAGCTCCCCGGAGCCGGTCACCAGGCGCACCCCTCCCATCAGCCTGCGGGCCTGGTCGAGGGTGTCCACGACGACCGTGTCGCCGAAAACGTACCAGAACGCCGGCCGGTATTTCGGATCATGGCGTATGAGGTCGATAGCGAACCCCACCGCCTGCTTCTCGGCCAACAGCGCTTTGCCCCGGGGGTTCCCGTCCAGCATCTTGGTCAGGGGCAGGAACGTCGCCCGGCCCAGGTTGTTGCGCTTCAGGAATTGGATGGCGGTAGCGGCCACCTCATCGCTGTCGACGATGATGGATTGCATCCTAGCACCGGCGGCCACGTTCAGGGCCAGCTCGTACTTCGGGTCGATGGTGGCCAGTTCCGCGACGGTGCCGTGGATGCCCTTGATCTCATGCTTGTCCCGGGCCTCCAGGATGGCGCGGACCGCCCGGTTGTAGCCCCTGGAGGTGCTCTCCGCCGCGTCCAACTCCGCCTTGAGAAGGCTGTACTCCCGGGTGATGGACCGAATGGCCTGCTCCAGCTCGTTCGACTCCTTGGAAAGCTTCGATTCCAGGTTACGTTTCTGGAAATAGGCGTCCTGGAGGGCCTTCAGCTCCCCCGAGGAGCTCTTGTCCGATTTTGACAGCTCCCTGATCCTCCAGTCCAAGTCCTTGACCTCGAATTCCAGCTGACCCTTGATCTCCTCCAAGGTGTTCATCTCGGAGGACAGCCTCCGCGACCGTTCCTCCAGACGCTCCTTCTCCAGGACCAGTGCGTGACCCTTCTCTTCCTTGTCCTTGACCGAGTTCTCCAGCTCGGCGACCTGCTTCTGCAACGCACCCACCTCGGAATCGGAGGCGGTGATCTTATTGGACACCTCTAAAAGTGAAGCGTTCTTCAGGGCCAGGTTCGTCCTGCGCTGGTCTATCAGCCCTTCCAGCTCTTTGACCTTGGTCACTATGGCGGCGACCTGGGTGGTGACATCCTTGCGCTCCTCCACCTTCTCCAGGAGCGCCTGCTTGATGTCCTCGATGTCGTCGTTGGAGCGTGAGATCAGGTCGGTCGCCCGGGCCAGTTCGATCTTTGCCGCATCGGATCGTTCCTTCAGCTCCTTGAACTCCTGACCTCCCTTGGCCGCGATCTCCGCCTCGATCTTCGCGGTGGCCGCGTCCTGGTCAATGATCAGTTTGATCAGCTCGACCTTCCTCAGCCTCAGCGCCTCGATCTCCCGGCCATAGGCCTCGACCTGGTTCTTTGCCGCGGTTATCTCCGACTCGGCCATGTCCTTCTTCTTGTAGGCCATGCTTGACTTCGCCTGGGTGAGCCTCTGCCGGGTCTCGATGAACTTGATGGCGGCGGCCTTTTCTATCTCCAGCTGATGGAGCTGCTTGTCCAGCTCGGCCATGATGATGGCGATCCGGTCCAGGTTCTCGTCCGTCGCCTTCTTCTCGATGTCCGCCTTGGTGAGCTCCTCGTCGAACTTGCTGATGCCCGAGATGTCGTCCAGTATTCTGCGCCTGTCCAAGGTGGACATGGCCACGATCCGGGTGATGTCCCCCTGCTGGACCAGGTTGTAGCCTTCCGCGCTGATCCTGGCACTGGAGAGCAGGTAGTCGAACTCGGACAGGGTGGATTTCCTTTCGTTCACGTAGAAGTACGAGTTGTAACCTTCGCCGCTCTCCGACAGCTTGACCAGCCGGGTGAGCTTGACGAGGTCCGCGTCCACGGGGATCATGCGGTCGGTGTTGTCGAAGACCAATGAGACCTTTGTAAAGGTAGCGGGCTGCTTCGAGTTCCCGCCATTGAAGATGAGGTCCGTGAGCCTCTCCGCCCGCAGCGCCTTGGAGCTTCTCGGACCGAGGACGAAAAGTATCGCGTCGGAAATGTTGGACTTGCCTGAACCGTTAGGTCCGGTGACGGCGGTGAAGCCGTTCATCATCGGGATGGTCATTTTCTTGCCAAAAGATTTGAAGTTCTCTACTTCGATCTGCTTTAGAAACATCCAAAACCCCCCTGAATGAGGTTATTGGAGCGATCTCTCAAATAGAGCCTTAGCTCCAGCTGCATCCCATCCCTCGAGTCCGACACGTGTCAGACGATATAAATGAATGTGGAACTAGATATAAATAGGTTGCTGGCTAATTTTACCATGGGAGCCAGCCAGCA
This sequence comes from uncultured Methanomassiliicoccales archaeon, assembly GCA_963710685.1. Classification (GTDB taxonomy): domain Archaea; phylum Thermoplasmatota; class Thermoplasmata; order Methanomassiliicoccales; family UBA472; genus DASXVU01. The sequence continues at coordinate 61,046 of CAVQBH010000012.1, forward strand.
TGAGAGCGCGGAGGACTTTCGCCGCACGATCGGGATGGTGCCGAAGTTCCAGAATGGTCGAAGGATAACGGATGGGCGGAGCAACATTCATCGAGCCGGTGTTGTGCCTTTGGCCGACGGGAGATCGACTGACTGGAACCGAGGAACAATGCGTCGGGCTGCTCCAGCCAGCATGATTTTTTCAGCAAAAGGTTATTAATCAAATACACAGTTGGCGATGTTGGATGAATAAGGACGAGAATCCTCAAGGCTTCAGGCTACTGGCCGACTTTTATTCGATCCATGATTGTGACATCGGAGAGGGTACGGTCGTAAGAGATTTCGTCAATCTGTACGGCTGCAGGATCGGAAGGGACTGCAAGATCGCCGCCTTTGCCGAGATCCAAAGAGGAGTCGTCCTAGGCGACCGATGCAAGATCGAGGCCTATGCATTCATCCCCAGCGGTGTGACCATCGAAGATGAGGTCTTCGTCGGACCGCACGCCGTTTTCACCAATGACCTTCACCCCCATGCGGTGGGAGACTGGGAAGTGACCCCTACCCGGATAAGGAAGGGGGCCTCGATCGGGGCCGGGGCGATCATAGTGTGCGGAGTCACCGTCGGAGAAGGCGCGATGGTGGGCGCGGGAGCGGTCGTGACAAAGGACGTCCCTCCCCATTCGCTCGTGGTCGGGAACCCGGCCAGGGTCATCAAGGAACTCAAGAATCGGTGATTGAAATGAACAAGGTGCCATTCGCCAAACCGGTCGTGGACAGGGAAATGCTAGAAGCGGTCACCAACGCCCTCCAGAACGAGAGGTTGGTGGGCGGGGAGAGCGTCCACAAGTTCGAGGAGGCGTTCGCGAGATACTGCGGCGTCAAACACGCAGTCTCGGTCTCATCGGGAACCAACGCCCTGCAGCTGGCCTTTATCGCCCTGGATGTCAAGGACCGGAATGTCCAGACCACCCCCTTCTCGTTCATTGCGACCGCCAATGCGGTCATCGAGGCGGGTGGAAGACCGACATTCTCGGACGCGTCCAGCCAGGACTATAACCTGGACCCGGCGATGATCCGGAGGAAGCTGACCAAGAGGACCGCTGCGCTATTGCCGGTCCATCTGTTCGGCCGCCCGTGCCGGATGGACGAGATAATGGAGATCGCATCGGAGAAAGGGCTGAAAGTGGTCGAGGATGCCTGCCAGGCCCATGGTGCAGTCTACAAGGGAAAGAGGGCAGGCTCGATCGGGGACATAGGCTGCTTCTCCTTTTACCCGACCAAGAACATGACCGTGGGCGGGGACGGAGGCATGGTCACGACGAACGACGGCGACATGGCCAAGACCATTGCCAAATACCGTGACTGTGGCCGCATCTCCCGGTACGTGCACGATGTGGTCGGTTACACTTCCCGTCTCAATTCCGCCAATGCCGCCTTCGGACTGGTCCAATTGAAACACCTGGACGAGTGGAATGAGCAGAGAAGGGCGGTGGCCAAGATGTACCACAAGCACCTGGACGGCATCGAGGGCATAGGGTTGCCGCCCAAGGAGGACCAGGACATCACCCCGGTGTTCCACCTGTACGCCGTCAGATGTGCCAAGCGGGACGAGCTGGCGGAGCATCTGAACAAGAACGGTATCGAAGCGGGCGTGCATTACCCGGTACCCATCCACCTGCAACCGATATACAAGCAGCTCTACGGTTTCAACGGCGGGGAGTTCCCTGTCTCGGAGGCGTTGGCCAACGAGATGATCTCGCTGCCGATGTTCCCGGACATGAACCATGACGAGGTTCAGAGGGTGTCGGAAGAGGTCAGGGCGTTCTATTCGAGGTCGAGGTAAGATGAAACAGTTCCAGGTGGGTGTGCTCGGGGTCGGGTACTGGGGCAGGAAGATCGTGGAGGAATACAGCGCCATCCAGAATGTGAAGGTGCAGGCCGTCTCCGATCTCATGGACAAGAACCTGCAGCACTGCAAGGATCGCTACGGCGTCCCCATGCTCTTCAGCGACTTTCATGAGGTGATAAAGGTGGAAAGTCTGCACGCGGTGCATATCTGCCTGCCCAACTCTCTCCATTTCCAGGCCTGCAAGGAAGCGCTGGAGGCGGGCAAGCACGTGCTGGTGGAAAAGCCGATAACCCTTTCCAGCAAAGAAGGAAGCATACTGGTCGACCTGGCGGAGTCTAAAGGTCTGACCCTTTCGGTCGGACACATCTATCGTTTCAACAATGCGCTGGCGGAGGTCAAACGCCTGATCAGCGAGAACTTCTTCGGTCGGGTCTTCCTGCTCAACCTGACCTGGACGAACCTGGAGCCGGTCTTCGTCGACCGGGACGTGATCGTGGACCTGGCGCCCCACTACTTCGACATCGTGAACTATATGCTTGATGCCTGGCCGGCCAAGATCACCTGCGTCGCCAAGCCATACCGGCAGAAGGAGAACGCTGAGGCGGCATACATCAGCTGTGAGATGCCGAACGGCGCAATAGCCAATGCCCACCTCAACTGGCTCTCACCGAAGAAAGTGCGCTCGATAGAACTGGTGGGCGAGAACCGGTCCGCCGTGATCGATGCCGTGGGACAGGAGGTCACCATTTACGAGTCCGGCTACACCTACCGCCTGGGTGTGGAGAGGAACAACACCATCCGGACCGAGCTGCTCCACTTCATCAAGTCCATCTCCGACCCCATGACCGAGACCCGGAACTCGGGGGCCATAGGGGTAAAGACGGTGGAGATGATCGAACGGGCGAAGGAATCGCTCGCCCAGGGCAGGACCGTCTGACGGCTGGTCCCATGCCCCGAAAGATCCTGATGCTGCTGTCCAACGAATACCGGCCAGACCCCCGCGTCAGGAAGGAGGCGATGACCCTCCATGAGGCGGGACACGACGTCACCGTTCTATGCTGGAACCGTTCCCTGAAGGCCGCCGACCACCAGGTCGATCCAGGAGTCGTCATCGAAAGGGTGCGCACCGGCAAGGTCGGAGGGATGATGACGCTCTCTGCCAACGTACCCCTGTTCTTCGTCCGCGCCTATCTCCGTTCCCGCCGCCTGGAATTTGACGCGGTCCACTGTCATGACTATGACACCCTGATGCTTGGGGCATTCATCTGCCGGCTCCGCCAGGTCCCCCTGGTCTACGATTCGCACGAATGGTACTCGAAGATGGTGGAGGATGACCTTCCAGGTTTCGTGTGCCAGATCATTGAAAGCTCGGAATCCCTGTTGTTGGCAAATTGCGACGCGGTGATCGCCGCCAACGACGCCATCAGGGACCACCTAATCGATTCCGGGGCCGCCGCCGTTTCGGTGGTCATGAACTGCGTCGACCTGCCGCCGGACGCCGCCCGGGAGGCATACCGGGACAAGGAGCGCGTCTCCCTGTTCTACGGGGGCAGCCTGGAGCCCGGCCGGTTCGTGGATGAGATGCTGGAGGCGGCGAAGGGCGGGGACGGCTGCGTTCTCAGGATCGCAGGCAACGGCAGGCTGGCCGAAGACGTGAGGCGGGCGGCGACCGAGTCCGACCGGGTCCAGTTCCTCGGATACATATCACAGGAACAGGTCCTCCTCAACGTTTGCCGGAGCGACGCCGTGGTGTGCATGATGGAACCGCGCAACGGCAACAATGTCATCGGCACCCCGAACAAACTGTTCGAGGCTATGGCGTATGGTGTGCCGGCGATCGTCACCCAAGGGACGCACAGCGGCGAGGTGGTCACGCGCCTCGACTGCGGCGTGGCCGTCGAGTACAGTGCCAAGGGCATGGCATCGGCGATCTCCACGTTGCGCGATCCGGGGACGAGGAGGAGGATGGGGCGGAACGGAAGGGCGGCAGCGGAAAGGGATTACAATTGGGGGGCGATGAAGCAGCGGCTCTGTGACGTCTATCGTTCCCTGGCCGGTGCCCGACGATCTGCGAAATAACCCTGAACCATTTATATAGTCCACCAGTGGTTCGAGAGATGTTCCCGGAGCACCGCTCAAATGAAGAGACAGTACGCCTCGATGCTCATCGCTGTCCTCCTCTGCTTATTGCTGCTCCCCCTGACCAACCTGGTGAACGTCTCCGATGCCGCAGGCGGTTCGGCCGCCCCCTTGACGGCTTCCCCCGGTTGGGGGTCGACCGAGACCTTCGACATGGTCTCCACCGGCACCAACGGTCAGTTCAAAGATTTCGTCCTCTCACCCAACCCTAACACCGACGCGGTGGTCCTGGACGGTAGGGTGTGGATCATGTTCCGGGGAAACGATTCGGCCCTGGTGGCAAAATACTCACCGACCGTATGTCAACATGCCTGGAACATGTCCTTCGACGCCTTCACTCCGAGGAATGGTGCTTCATATGCCGAGGTCGATCACACTTCGGGTACCTACGGCCTGAAGGCCATGCTGGTGGACGTCATGGGACGGAACGTCACCGGCGTCGAGCTGTTGATCGGCCCCTCCAGCGTGGAAGGGATATTGACATTCAATTCGATATCCGGGCTCTGGAACAGGGAATCGGCCGGGATACTGCCGGCCATTACCAACCGCAGCACCCTGCAGGAGTCGGCACCCGACCGATACATGGTCTCCATGACCATGACCTCTCCCACCTCAGTGAAATTGACCGTCGTGCATTCGAGGGCGGGGACCATCTTCGTCAAGGATGTCAATGTGGACGGCTATCCAGCGATCGTTCCGTCGTTACAGTTTTACTCGGACGCATCGATCGGATTCTTGCCCACGGATGATTCACACGGCCCCTATCCGGTGAGCGGGGGATGGATGCTGGACAACTTCGAGACCAGGCCTGTAACGTCCGCTTTCGTCGAGGTCCAGCCGAACGTGGAGGTGAACGACCGTTCCGGTCCGCAATGGCTGAAGGTGGTGGACCCGTTCGGAAGGACGGTCACGGACGCCGACGTGGCCATTGCCGGGAACCAGGCGATCTTTAATTCGACCAGCGGCCGGTACGAGGCACCGAACTGGAAGCCGTCGGTGGACTGGGCTGTTTCGACCGCCTATACGATGATCGAGGGAGGGGTCACCATCGAAGGCCTGATCAAGGTCACCACCGTGCCAGATCCCTGCGCCGCGGTCGTGACCAAATGGTGGAACGGCTGGGGCTGGGCGACGGTGCTGGGAAGGGACGATTGCGTCGGGCCGTCGACCGCGCTCGACACGTACAAAGGATACGACCACCCCCTGACCGCCTACATACTCACGGACAATCCGACCGGCAATTCGTCGTTGATCGTGCCCACCCAGTCCGAGATCGCCAAACACGGCCCGCATGATTATTACAACTGGATGAAGAAGACCTGGGAAGAATCGGTTACCTCGGCCGAACAAGGCCAGCAGTCGCTGGTGAAGGCCTACGCCTTTGCCAGCCGCTGGGACGATCCGTCCTACGTAGGGAACGGCGACACCTACATCTCGTTGGCCAATCCAGGCAACACGGCTACGTTCCAGATGGAGTATGCCCAATATCTGGCCGGGGTCAGGATCGAGGGCACATCGTCCAATCAAGGCAACGGGGCACCGGGGAACGACTCCCTGATCAGCTCCTGGGGCGTGGATCAGTGGGCCAAATGGGACCCTACGACTCCCATCGACATGATGGATGCCCTAAGGCAGGTGAACACGGACTATGTTCAGACCTATGCCAGCATCATCGACATCGCACAAAGGGGCGGACTGGCCCGGTTCTACAACCATGGGACCATCGTTCAGCCGGACATCTTGCATTGGGTATGCGACAACAAGACCGATGGAACACCGGAAAACTGGAAAGCCACCGACGGGGAGGCGGCCAGCTATTACTATGGACGCATGACCACGGACGTCGTGGCGAACGCTCAGGAAACCACCTCGGACCTGAAGGTGTTCGAAATTAGCCGTCAGGACCCCAAGGCGGCAGGATACTGGCTAGTGCCGGTCACCATCGCCATCCCATTGGCGAACGCCAGCGTGCAAAGCGTGGAGGTATTGGGATCGGAAGCGACCTTGAGCTCCCTCCCCTCTTCCGGTCCGTCGCTGCGCAACCTTTCAGGCGCGCGGGTGATGGACGTCGGTTACGATATCCGGGACGGGGTCCTCTATGTTTCCGCTTTCTGGAACACCACCTCCGAGCTCCGGGTCCAGCTGACCCCGCACGACCCACTGATACTGAACCAGCCCCGGACGGCATCGCCGACCGGCACCTACTACTCGTTCAATGCGAGCGCCACGAACGGCAAGGGGGCCATCGTGTGGACCCTGAAGACCGACGCCCCTTTCCTGTCGATCCGCTGGAGCGACCGGACGCACTGCCTCGTGGACGGGATCGCGGCGGTACCGGGCATGTATTCGGTCAGCATCACCGTCAGTTCGCCATATCATTCGGACACCGTCAACTATACTCTGAACGCCTGGCAGCCTCCAGACCTGGTGCCTCCGGTGACGGAGATATCCGGAGATGTGGGCCATTGGGTCGGCCGACCGGCTCTGTTCACGCTAAACGCCAGCGACCTGGTGAGCGGGATGATGACGATGAACTATGCGATCGACGATGGGGCGTGGAAAGAATGGACCCGGCCGGTGAGCATAAGCTCGGAAGGAAGGCACATCGTCCGTTATTATTCGGTGGACAACGCCGGGAACGCGGAGAGCGTGAAGCAGGCGGAATTCCTCGTCGATCGCCAAGCGCCAGAGGTGAGGTTCGACATCCCGGACAAACAGCCGTTCTTCAACGGTGAGGTAAAGCTGCTTTTCAGCTACTGGGACAACCTGAGCGGGATCGCCTCGGTCCGTATCACGGATGAATCAGGCGCCTCGTATACTGTCGGGGCGGGCCGGTCCTCCCTCGTCCTGGACCATGTGGCCGAGGGCGACCGGACCTACATCCTGGAAGCCACCGACGTGTCGGGGAACGTCATGAAAGAGCTCATCACCGTCCAGGAACTGCCCGGTGGGAAAATGGTCTGGGACGACGCTTTCCGGGGCGAAGTTCTGGGTCTTTCCCTGGCCGCCGGCCTGTGCAGCTTGACGGCGATCGTTTTGGGCAGCAGAAGGAGGAATTGAGCCGGAACTTTGGCCGAAAGAGTATTAACGTATCCGCACGTTTGTGCGGTCGATACTGGATGCTCGCTAGCATAGTCCTGAACGTCATGAACGAGGAGAAGAACATCTCCGATCTCCTCGACAGCCTTGTGGTGCAAGAGGGCCCCATCGAGATCGTGGTCGTGGATGCCGCCTCGAAGGACCGCACCAGGGACATCGTCAAGGGGTACTCGGAGAAATATCCATTCGTTAAGCTCTACGTCAAGCCAGGCAGGCGCGGTGAAAGCACAAACTACGGGGTCTCGATGGCTAAAGGCGAGATCATAATGTTCACCGGAGGGACATGCATCGCCAACCCCTTCTGGGTGAAGGAGATGCGGGCCTCGATGGTCGCCGGTGCGAACGTCGTGGTGGGACGGACCATAAACATCGGATACCAGCCGTGGGAGAGCCTGGACAGGGTGGAGTTGTACCACAAGGGCAATGACATCTCCTATCCCAGCTGCAACGAGGCGTTCAGCCGGGAGGCCATCACCAAGGCGGGCGGGTTCGACAATTGGTTCATCACCGCCGAGGACATCGACCTGAACATGCGGGCGGTGAACGCAGGCTTCGATATCCTGTACAATCCGAACGCGGTCATATACCACCGCACCAAGGCCACCCTCTACCGCTTCTTCAGACAGGCTTTCTGGAACGGGGCCGGGAGGAAACAGCTGACCATGAAGCACGGCAAGCTGTGGAGCTCCTATGACCCGCTCAAGATGTTCAAGCAAAAGATGACCATGTGGGCCTTCATACGACTGATCGTGGCCATGATGGGATATGTCGGTTTCAAGTTGTTCGGGGACAAGATCCCCACCTCGCAATGAATATCGGCCGGCGCAGAGAATTACAAACCCTTATTACCGAATACCGGGAATACCGAACTGGCTGGTGCGTCTACTGAAGATCAGCGTGGTCATACCTACGATGAACGAGGAGCAGTCCATCGGCCAAGTGCTCGATTCCGTGCACGGCACGCTGAAGCAGGCCGGGATCGACCACGAGATGCTCATTGTGGACACCAACTCCAAGGACCGTACCAGGGAGATCGCCCGGGAGAAGGGGGCCATCGTCATTGATGAACCCCGCCGGGGGTACGGCCGGGCCTACAAGACCGGTTTCGAGAACGCGGTCGGTGATGTCATTGTCACGCTGGACGCCGATTGCACCTATCCGGCGGAAGACATCCCCAAACTGGTCAATATCCTGCTCCAGGAGAAGCTGGACTTCATCACCACGAACCGCTTCGCCGGACTTGAGCCCGGGGCGATGACGTTCGAGCATCACATCGGCAACAAGCTGCTGACCGTGACCATGAACCTGCTCTTCCGGGTGAAGGTCAGGGACTCGCAGAGCGGCATGTGGGTCTTCCGGAGGGACCAGATGTCCAAGATGAACCTGAAGGACGACGGGATGGCCATGTCCGAGGAGATCAAGATCGAGGCGTTCAAGAAGCTTAGGTCCATGGAGTACCCGATCTACTACCGAAAGCGCGTCGGGGAAGTGAAATTGTCCTCCTGGAAGGACGGATACAAGAACATCAGGTTCCTGTTCAAAAAGTGCTTTGAGTACGAGTGAGCTGCACTGAACTAGCAAATTATTCTATTTCTTCAGAACGACCGGTGTTCTCATCACCTCTGGATCCGATGGTCATTTTCTCGCGGATCGTCCTTCGGTCCATCGTTCGTCGGCTTAATGGATCTGCCCAATTGTTGCCTGCCTCGACACGCCAATGATTCCGTGTCTAGACGCTTGTTGCCCATTTGGGCTATCAACAAATCAAACCACTGGGCCGCCGCATGATCACGGTAGCGGGTAGGGGATGTTCCCTGTCTGAGCCCCCTGCTTGCCCATGAGGTTGTCGATGCTGATGCGGACTGTCAGCGTGCCCTTGGCCATCTCGGGAGAGACACACATGCTGCTGCCAGGAGCATATTTGCGGAATATCTTGTTGAGATCCTCGGCCTTCTCGTTGTCGTCCTTTACCAGCGTTGCCCTGCCCTCGACGATCACGCTCCGGTAGACGACATCGAACTCGCATGGCATTGGACCGGAGACCAATTCCTTCATCTCGTCCACCTCGAAACAAACCCGATCGTTGGCGTTGATCGCATCGATCTTACGCCCCTTCTTGGCGCAGTGGATTATTATCTCATTCTTGTTCTCGTCAAAGAAATAGTTCAATGGCACGATGTAAGGCCCATTGCCGTCGCATACCGCTAGGCGGCCCAGACGACCCTCTGCTAAGAACCGGCGAGCATCCCCGTCGCTCATCTTCCTCTGCTCCCGCATCATCTTTTGGTGAGACATGTTATCTTCCTCGGACAAACCCCATGGAATGATCATGAAAGTATCGTGATTAATAACCTTGCTGAACAAGCCCATCTGGGTCATTGACAAGTCGCCATTGGTTGCGAGATGGAGCTCACTGGCTTGGAGGTGTATGAAAATCCAGAATGGGGCTGAGGCCTAACTTTTCGAAGTTTTGGGCCAGGTTGGAACGGGCAATAACGGAATGAACGAGAACCATGTTTTCAACTTCGCACACACTTCACTATTAGGAGACAGGAAGTAATGCTCTTTCAAGAAAAATAATGCTCATGAAATCCGCTGGTAGGGCGAAAAGGGAAGATGGAAGTTTTGCCAGTTGGAGCTCCATTTCATTCTCCCGCTCTTCGCCCGTCAAAGTCGATGAGTGGCTAAGGCTCGTTGCGGGTCCGAGCGATCCCGCACCGGCCCATGGCCAGGGCGATCCCTTCTTTGAGCCCCTTTCTTGCGGTCAGGTTGAACAGGCAGGCCGACGGATGGTAGGTGGGCATGACGCTGATCGTTTCCTCCCCCATTCGCACCTGGAACACCTGGTTGGCGTCGATCTTCAAGGAGACCTTGCGGCCCAAGAGGCCTTCTGAAGCGGTGAGCCCAAGGGCCACCACCAGGCACCTCCCCGCCAGGTCCTCTTCCAGATACGGGCGGCAGGCGGCCACCTCTTCCCTGGTGGGGCGGCGGTTGTTCGGAGGACGGCACTTTACCGCATTGGTGATCATGACCGTCTGCCGCGGGAGGCCGTTCTCGGCCAGCAAACGGTCCAGCATCTTGCCGGCCTTCCCCACGAACGGTTTCCCTGTCCTATCCTCGTTCGCTCCGGGAGCTTCACCGACGAACACCAGCTTGGAGCTCAGGTCACCGCTCGGACCGACCACGTTGGCCCTTCCCTGGCAAAGAAGGCATCTTTCGCACCTTAGGTCCAGTTTCATTTGTCCTGCCCCAACACCTCACTGGCGGTGACCAGGGCATGCAGCGTGGTGGACATCGATTCCAGTTTCTCCCTTCCCCCTTCCTCGCGGTCCACCACCGACAGTACATGATCGACCGAGGCGCCGGCCTTCCGAAGGACCTCAATGGCATAGGCGGCCGATCCGGCCGACGTGACCACATCCTCGACCACCAGCACCTTCATTCCCGGTTCCAGCGAGCCTTCGATCAGCTTGCCGGTGCCGTGGTCCTTCGGTTCCTTCCGTATCATGACGAACTTGATCCCGGTACGCAGAGAAAGGGCCACCGCCAGCGGGACCGAGCCGAGCACCACGCCGGCGATCCGGTCGACCTCGATGTCGCCGTCCTCGATGATGTGCGCCATCTCGTCGGCCACCTCCTCCAATATCAGGGGGTCGGTGCTGGCCTTCTTGATGTCGATGTAGTACCTGCTCTTCTTGCCCGAGGACAGGGTGAAGTCCCCGTAAAGTATCGCGCCGCAGCGCACCAACGTGTCTTTGATGTTCGACATTTGAATCACCAGGGTTCCTTCTTCAGGCCCAACCTGTGCCCGTAAATGTTCACCGACCGGTGCAGGATCGGGGTGACGATAAGCACTGTCAGCAGCGCGATGATGCTCGCCCCGTCGATGAACGATGACACGAACCAGGAAGGGAAGAACAGCAGGACCGCGATCAGCGCGCCGGCGATGAAATTGTACTGGTCCAGGACCGGGGCCTTGGCGCCCCTCTGCAGCCCCAGCCTTCTCTTGATGGACGCGCCGACCAGGTCACCAAGCAACGAGCCTACGGCCAATGCGGTGACGATACCGAAGGCGGTCGGCAGGGAGCCGAACCCCCAGAGCCCGGCCTTATCACCGGAGAACGTCGCAAGCATCATCTGCACCACGCCCACAGCAATACCGGCCGCGATGCCACCGATCAGACCGGTCCAGGTCTTCCCGTCACCCAGAATGCGCTTCCCGCGCCAGGTCCGGCCGAAATCGATCGGCCGGCCACCACCGAACAGCACTGCCGCGGAGTTGGGCACGAACGCCGGCAACATCAACCAGAAACCGCTGAGGGCTATGACGATAACGTCCATCGGCAGCAGATTCTGACCGCCGATTAAGAACTTTTGCCCGCATCAGCGTGGTCGAAGAACTCCAGCACCGAGGACAGCGGATCTTACCGTCAGCCGCAGCTCGATCCGGTCCGTGAACTGTTTCGCCCGGCGGTCCAGGATGACCGCAGCGCCGACGTCCGTCTCGGTCCGGATCAGTCTTCCGATGGCCTGAAGCATCTTACGGCTGGTGGGCGCCTTCACGGTGATCTCCCATCCCTTGTGGAACTTGCGCTCATAGTAGTGCATCAAGGCCCTCTGCTTGGCCGTGGGCTTAGGGTAAGGAACGCCAATTATCACCGCCAGCTGGAGCTCCTTGTCGGGAAAGTCGATGCCCTCGCTGATGCGTCCTCCCACCACCGAAAACAGCACCGCGCCCACCTCCGACTCTCCCTTGAAACGCGTCACCACGTCCATCAGGTCCGCCTGGGCCATGCCCCGCTCCTCGAGCATCACCTTGCGTCTGATCCTGGTCAGGATCTTGTCCGCCAGGAAGCGTTCCATCAGTGCGTACGAGGGGAAGAAGATGACCGTGTTCTTCTTCACCACGTTGCACAGCTGGACCACCGTCTCCTCCATCCTGGGGATGATCTCGTCGTCCTGGGACATCTCCTCGAACTTGGTGGTGACGTTCTCGGTGTAGAACACCGCCCGGTTCTCCTTCGGGAAGGGGGACGGGAACGTCCTCATCACCGTCTCGGAAGGCAGTCCGATCGAGTCGCGATACTCGGCCAGGGGCGATAGCGTCCCGGACATGTGGATCGTGCCGCCGCATCCGAGCAGGACCGATGTGGTGACGATCGGATCGAGGCAGTAGGCCTTGAAATAGGGATTCTCACCGCCCACTATCAGCTTCACGAAGGTCCACTCGTCGGTCGAGAACCAGTTACTGAGGAACGCCCCCATGGAGAAGATGTAGGAACGGGGCAGCCGGCCCTGGTCGATCCTCTGCTCCCGGACGATCTCGCCATGCTCCATCAATGCCTTGGAGGCGATCTCGATGGCCCGGGACGACGCCGTGAAGGCGCTCATCAGCCCCTCCTCCAGGAACGAGGGGGGGATGAGCCCGTCCTCCTCGATCAGGTATTCGTCCAACGCCCCCTGGAGCAGCTTCCGCAGCTCGATGACCACGTCCATGATGCTCACCCCCTGGAGGACCTCCGGATCGCCGTACTCGTCGACCTCCTTCTGGACCATGTCCAGCAAGGCCCGCGAAAGCTCGAACGATTCGATCTCCCGGGTGTAGTCGGGTATGTTGTGCGCCTCGTCGATGATGACCATCAGCTCGTCCAGGCGCACCCCCATCCAATCCAGGAGCGAATGCCTGATGAACGGGACGAAGAAGTAGGCGTAGGGTGCGGCCACCACCGTTGCCGACGAGACCATCTCCTTCATCAGCTCGTGGGGGCAGACGTTCTTTGAATCGCAGTAACGCACGAACTCCTCGGCGGTGGGAAGGTTGGCGCGGCAGTATTTTTCCACCTCCTCATGGTCGACGTTGATGAGCTCGGCATAGAACCGGCATCCCCCGGGCTGATTGCTCAGCACCTTTTTCTTCTTCTCCCCGCAGATCCGGGAAAGCTCCTCCGGGTTCCCTCCTTTGAGCTCCTGGTCCCTCCTGATGAGCGGGCAGGTGACCTGCCTCCCCTGGATGGCGAGACCGAACACGGGGGTCCTCTCGTTGATGCGACGCAGCTCGCGCACCACCTGCTCCTCCTGAGAGTTCGTCCGCGTCAGGTACAGGACCTTCCGGCCGTGGGACAGCGCCTCCTGGATCGTTCCAGACAATGCGCAGACGGTCTTTCCCGTCCCGGTGCCGCTCTCCAGGACCAGATGCCCCTTGCTCTTGGCGATGTCCTCGACCAATTTCACGAACTGGACCTGATTGGGTCGAGGGGGGTAAGGGAAAACATCCATCCTGCATGCGAGACGGCTTAGCATAAATAGGGTTTCGGTGACCTCATCGAAACTGCGGTACGATAATCGGTGAAAAATGGCTGAAGTGATTTATGGAAAGAGTTTGAGATTCTTATTCTTTCTTTGCTTCCTGACGGGTCCAGATGTCCTCCGGAACCTCGTCGTAGCAGGATTGGGCATCCTCACAGAGCGCGCCGGCGTGGCCGTTGCCGCTGATGAGCTCGAAGATGCGCTCCTTCCGGAACAGCCAATAATGGATCCTCCATTCCCTGCCGTCGTAAAGGGTGGTCTCTTCCCTCTCGGTGGTCAGGATCCCGGTGTCCTCCAGCATGTAAAAGGCGTCGCGGTCCTCCGGTTCCAATATGTTGTCGATGATGCGCTCGCTGTAACCGAAGAAGTTCATAACGTGCTGCGCCATCATGCGTGCCTGGTCATCCGGCATCCCGCTGCGGTCAATGCTGTTCTTGATCGCGTGAGTCAGATCATCGACGGTCAAGGTCGTACATTTGTCATCAAAACAGATCTGGAAAGAAGGTTCCTCGGATTTACCTCCGTGGGTCGCAGGCTCGGCAGTCTTGACGTTCACTCCACCCAAAGCGGGGAGTACGGCTGTCTTCGCCTTTCCACCTTTTACGGTAGGTAAAGCTCGGGACGTTGCGCTTCCATTGCTTTTCATTCAGTTGCCCCTTGTCGTTATTATTAATAAATAAAGTAAATTGAGTTTCTATTCATTCAGGAGAACGTACTTAAACATTTTGTTATTGCTGACAGTCTTTCGAGATTTTTTTCCGTCTCGATGGCATATGAACAGGTATCAATGTCGAAGCATCGTCGTTTCAACCGTCCATGGGATCTGTCAAAACTGACATCGTCTTGATTGATCTTGACGGTCAGAGAACCTCGGGCAGAAGCCGCACTTTGTCAGGGGAAAGCCTTAACAGTTGCTTTGCTGAATGTGTTGCAGGTCTTCAAGAACGGACGCTCGGGAATGCTGAACGCTGGACGATGTCCGGTTCTCGCTGATCGAACAATAGAACAACCGCTCTTCATAGCTCTAAATTGCCGTCGTAGTTGAAGACCAACCCTTCCGTAAAATCGTTTGATGCTGGAGCGACAGGCTCCCGCGATAGATCCAAATCCATGACGAAGGAGAGATAACAAATGGAGAAGAAAGAAAAGGTCAAAGCGAAGTTTTACTGTCCGGCCTGCGGAAAGAAGAACGGCATCGAACCGAAGATGCGCCGATCACTGGAAAAGTGCTGCGAGTGCGGAGAGACAAAGCTATGTTTCGACGACAAGCCCAAGGCAGAGTTCAACCGGGGGAAGAAGTAGTCTCAGGAGCGACGAGGAGGACCCGCCGACCCATTTGAAACATGGACGGAAGAAGCGGTCCGCCAAAGCGGTCAGGGATGCTGGCGCCTGGCCATCATGTTCTCGATCTGGTCAACAATCCTGGAAGAGACATGCGCATCCCCGTAAACGACGGTGCGCCCGTTCTCCGGTCTGGACCGGTGCAGAGCCTCCAGTATCCGTTCCTGGCTGGCCCCGGTCAAAACGTTCCATCCGCCTTCCAGGGTCTCGGTCCATTCCGTTTCGTCCCTGACCGTCACGCAGGGCACCCCCCAGAAGTAGGCCTCTTTCTGAACGCCGCCGGAATCGGTCATGATCTTCCGCGCGTGGCGTTCGATCGCGGTAAAAGTAAGGAAATCCATCGGCTCCATGACCATCACGTTGCCCGAGTCCGTGAGCTTGTCCATCAGGCCCCAGGAGGTGATGTTCTTGGCCGTCCTGGGATGCAATGGCAGGACCACTTCGCCATCGTATTGGCACATCGCCCCGATGATGGCCCCCAGGTTCTCCCGGGAATCCGCATTCTCCTGCCTGTGGATCGTGGCCAGGACGTATTCCCCTTTCATCAGTCCCAACTTCTCTGGAGCGGAATCGTCCAACGTGGACTCGATGCTAAGGAGGCACTCGGTCATCACGTCACCCACGACCGCGACCCCTTCCGTGATCCCCTCCTTCTCGAGGTTCTGCACCGAAGGCGGACTGGGACAAAGGAGAAGGTTGGACAGATGGTCGGTGACCACTCGATTTATCTCCTCTGGCATCGACCGGCGGTAGGACCTCAGCCCGGCCTCGACGTGGACCAGGGGAAGGCCCATCTTGGCCGCCACTATCCCCGCCGCCAAGGTGGTGTTGGTGTCACCGTAGACCACCACCAGGTCCGGGCGGTCGTTGATGAAGACCTTCTCGATCTCCTCCATCATCTTCCCGGTCTGCGCCCCTTGGGAACCGGAACCGACGCCCAGGTTGTAGTCTGGGTCGGGGATGTGAAGCTCCTCGAAGAACGACTGGGACAGCTTGTAATCGTAATGCTGCCCAGTGTGGACGATCACATGCTGGTGATGGACCTTGATGGCCTTGTGCAGCGGGGCCAACTTGACGAACTGGGGCCGGGCGCCCACGACCGAGAAGATACGCATCGACGATGGAACGACCTGGACGGTAATTAATCTTGGCTCGAGAAATGAGATGGACGCCCGAAACGGGCGGAATGGGTTTAGAGGCTCATGTATTCGCGGGTCTTCATGTGGGAAAGGGTGATGGACCGGGCCTCGTGGAAGTTCTTTTCCGCCCTCAGCTCGTCCAGGACCTCTTTTCCGACCGCGTGGTCGACCGACATCAGCATAATCGCGCGGCCGCCTTTTGTCTCGCGTCCCACGTTCATGTTGGCGATGTTGATGTGGCGGTTCCCCAGCATCATTCCGACCTTGCCGATCATGCCGGGCATGTCGTCGTGTTTGGTCATGACGAAATCTCCTTCGAGCGGAACGTCCACGTCGAACTCGTCAATGCCGATGAGCCGGGGGTCGCTGGCCGGGAACGTGGTTCCACGCACCTCGCGCTTGATGCCGTCGGACGCCACCCGTACGATGAGCATGTTCGTGAAGTGGGTCATCTCGTCCACTTTGGACTCGACCACCTGGATGCCCATCTCACGGGCTATGGAACCGGCGTTTATGATGTTGGTGCTTTCCCCTTTGACCGTCGAGAGCACTCCCACGAGCGCAGAGACCGTGACCATCCTAGTGTCCATGTTGGCGATCTCCCCATGGACCTCCACCTCAATCTTCTTGACCGGTCCGTCCACCAGCTGCATGCAGAACGACCCGAGTCTTTCGGCGATGCCGATGAACGGCGCCACCTTCGGGTCGATCTTGCTCATGGGGGCATTGACCGCGTTGGTGATCTTGTTGTCCACCAGGAACATCTTCACGTGCTCGGCCATCTCGATCGAGACCTTCTCCTGGGCTTCCTTCGTGGACGCTCCCAGGTGCGGGGTGAGCACCGCGTTGGACAGACCGAGGAACGGTGAGTCCTTCGGCAGCGGTTCCTGCTCGAACACGTCTATCGCCGAACCGGCTATGCGCTTGGTCTTCAACGCCTCGACCCAGGCGGCCTCGTCGATGATCCCGCCGCGGGCGCAGTTGACGATCATCACGGTCGGCTTCATCATATTGAACTGAGCCGTGCTGACCAGATTGTGGGTGGTGGGTGTCAGGGCGGCGTGAACGGTGATGAAGTCGGCCTCCTCGCAGACCTTGTCGAGTGGCATGAGGCGGACCCCGAGCTTCACGGCGGCCTCGGGCGATATGTACGGGTCGAAGCCAATGAGCTTCATGCCGAAGGCCTTGGCACGCTTGGCCACCTCGCCCCCGATGCGGCCGATGCCGATGATCCCGAGCGTCTTCCCGCTCAGCTCCACACCCATGAACTTGCTCTTCTCCCACTTCCCTTCCTTGACCGACTTGTCGGCCATGGGGATGTTGCGCGCCAGGGAGAGCATCATGGCCAGGGTGTGCTCGCATGCCGAGATGATGTTCGCCGATGGTGTGTTCATCACCAGGATGCCGCGCCTGGTGGCAGCTTCCACGTCCACGTTGTCGACGCCCACGCCGGCCCTGCCGACGACCCGCAATCTCTTGCCCGCCTCGATGACCTGGGCGGTCACCTTGGTGCCGCTGCGCACGATCAATGCGTCGTACTCGCCGATGATCTTGATCAGGTCCTCCTGTGGTATCTTTGGCTTTACGTCGACCTGGACCCCGCCGTCCTTGGTCAACATGTCGATGCCTTCTTTCGAAAGTTCGTCGGTTACGAGTAGTTTCATCATTGCATTCCCTCCATGACCTCTTCCATTACATGGACCAGGTCGTTCATGTCCTTGACGGTTAGGTCGCCCATGTGGCCGATGCGGAAGGACGAATCCTTGACCTTCCCGTAGCCAGGCGATATCTCGAAGCCCTTCTCCTTGAGCCTCTTGTCAAAGGTCGCGAAATCGAAGCGGCCGCTCTCCACCACGGAGATCGTGTTGGAACGGTACCCTTGCTCCGCATACAGCCCGAAGCGTTTCATCGCCCAGCCGCGCGCCAAGTCGGCCAGCTCCTGGTGCCTTTGGTAGCGCTGGGATGAGCCCTCCTTGAGCCATTTGTCCAGCTGATAGTCGAGCCCGAACATCAGCGAGACCGGCGGTGTGGTCAGCGGCAGGTCCTTGTCCGCGTACTTCTTGTATTCCAGCAGGTCGAAGTAATAGCCGCGGTTCTGCACCGTCTCCGCCTTCTTGATCAGGCGTTCACTGCAGGCGATGATCGCCAGACCGGGCGGCAGCGCCAGGGCCTTCTGTGAACCGAACACCAGCGCGTCCGGCGCCATCTTCTTGATCTTGAGATCGACCGCGCCCACCGACGTGACGCCATCGACGAAGATGAGGGCGTCGCTCTCCGCCCGAATGGCGTCGCATATCTCGGTCGGGTGGTTGAACACGCCGGTCGATGACTCGTTGGAAATGAAAGTTACCGCCTCGATGTCCCCCATCAATTTGCCCTTGATGTGCTCTGGCTTGATTCCCTTGCCCCATTCGACATCGATCCTGTCCACCAGCTTCCCGTTCGCCGTGCCGATGCCCTGCCACCGGTCACCGAAGGATCCGTTGGATATGCCGGTCATCTTGCGGTTGACGCCGCAGCGGACGCAGGCCTCTAGGAATCCGGTGGCCGAGGCGGGGGCCAGGAATATCTCCATGTCGGTGTCCAGCACCTTGTGCAGCTTCTCGACGATGCCCTTCTGCAGGTTCGAATAGTCCTTCCCGCGATGGACGATCATGTGCCTGTCCATCGATTTCAGTGTATCCTCGAAAACCTCTACCGGACCGACTGTGAACAACCTTCGGGTCAATTCAATACCTCTGTTCCTTACAAATACAAATTTGTGAAGTACTGTGAATTCTCGCGGTCCCTTCATGGACCACATATTCACAGCCGTGCACCCATGGTGGTGACGTCCACGATTTTTTAGTAACCTGGAGATTCGAATATATACTTTCCGGCTTTGTGGACAGTTAAGATAACGCCAGGAAAGGTTTCGGAAAGAATGGTCCAAAAGGCGAGAGTGATCATTCCAGCCGCGTCATTTGTAAGGACGCCTTGACATAAAATGTCCACAACGAATATCTAATATTTACGTATTGTAAAATAAATTTGATTTTCCTGTTGATAATCTAAATATCACCTCCATCAATCCTCCGGGGGCTGGAACAAATGAAACCCGAAGAACTAAAAGTGCTGGTAATCACCAATGCATATCCAGACCCATCAAGGAAGAATTATCTCAGCCAGTTTGTCGCGGACCAGGTGGAGTTCCTTTCAAAGCTCGTGGACCGGGTCACCGTTGTCTGCCCAGTGCCACTATTTCCGATCAAACCGTATCGGCGTTCCTTTGTTCAAGGCAATGTCCAGGTCATTTTCAAGTACTACCTGCCTCCTTATTTAGGGTATACCAGGGTAATTTTTAAGCACTACTTTTCAGCATCTCGCAAGTCCGTGCAGATGGGGGAATGGCTGGAACATAAATCAGCAACCTATGCTCGCCTCATAACTAAAATGGCGAAAAACAAAGATTTCGAATTTGATGTGATCCATGCCCATTTCTCCATGCCGAGCGGAGGGGCGGCAGTGATCCTCAAGAAGGAATTTCATCGACCTTCGGTCCTTACCATACACGAAAATCATGACTGGTTCCTGGAATTGGTTAAGCAAGAAGACCCCGGCTATATCCGTGCATGGGCCGGGTCTGACCTGATCCTCAGGGTCAACGAAGAAGATCTGGCCATCATCAAGAGGTACAATGCGAACGTACAATACATCCCCAATGGTTTCAACTCTCATCATTATTTTCCAGATAGTAGCATTGCCAGGGAAAAAGGCACCATCTTCGCTTTCGGCGCGATCGTCGAAAGAAAAGGATATCAGGACCTGGTCAGGGCGGTAGGTGCTCTCAGCAAGGAACACCCAGAAATCATATGCCATATCGCAGGAAAAGACGGCGGATATGAGCAGGAACTAAGGGGCTTGATCGCTTCGATGAAGCTCGAAAACAATGTCATTTTGATGGGGCCCATCTCGTTCGAAACAGCAAGAGAGATGATGAACAAATGTGCCGTGTTCTGCATCCCGTCGTTCTCAGAATCGTTTGGCATCGTTCAAATCGAGGCCATGGCATGTGGTGCCCCTGTGGTGGCCACGTTCAATGGTGCTTCTGAAAAGATCATTGAGGAAGGCTGCGGTCTGGTCGTTGAGCGGGATCTGCTCGAAGAAGGTCTGAGAACGGCGTTGACAATGAAGGAATGGGACCATGAACATATTCGTAATATGGTCAAGAAATATGATTTGGACGTGGTAACAAGAAGGCTTAGGGATGCCTACGCCCTACTCTACGATAAATATCAAGGCCAAGGGGATAATTCAGAAAAACGGACCACCACCGAGGATCCCAACCGAGCCTGATGTTCCTTCGGTGTGTTCATCTCCGCACCATCAATAATGTTTTCAGTGGTTTTAATTAGACAGGAACGATAACAGAACCGAATATGGTGACGTTCTTGCAAAATGACCCAATTTTATCCATTGGGATAGTCACGTACAATGGACAGTTCTTATTGAAGGAAGTTCTGGAGAAGATCGCAGAGGAAATAGAAAACAAGAATGTGGAATTGATCGTTTCAGATAACGCCTCTACTGACAATACCAAATCCATAATAGATGATTTCAGATCAAAGCACCCAGGAACTGTATACTTAAGAAATTCCGAAAACATCGGATTTGACGCAAACGTGAATCAAGTCGTCAGTCAAGCAAGAGGGGCATTTGTTTGGCTGATGAGCGACGATGATTTCATCAATACCGGTGGGGTCGACAAAGTCCTGCATGTAATAGATCAATTTCCAGAACTATCCTATATTTTCGTGAACTATTCGAATCCCCTTACACTGGGGGTCCAGGAAGATACCATTTGCCTGGATTGGAGTCAATTTATCCATGATGTCCATTTCAAGAACGGACTGATCTCAAGCAACATAGTCAATAGGAAACTTTGGTCCGAACTAAATATGATGCAATATAATCACTGTTGTTGGATACATCTAGCGTACGCCTTACAGGCCCTCGCCCCAGGGTTCAACAGAAAAGGTTTCATCATAACGGACGAGATTGTCAAACAGGACGGAATCCAGAGATGGGGAGAACCTGGTTCTTTCATAGAGTTCAACTTGAAACTCCTCAGACTTTTATATAATATCGATAATCTGGGATATGACAAGACACTGGGTTATCACAAAGCGATCAAAACACTGGAAAAGGGTTTTCAAAAAGGACACATGCGTGCCATTCCTTGGGCGAAGAACAAGGGAATGAAAAATAGCATTGAACGAATTGGCCCGATGAATGAGTTCTTCCGCTCGTATCCAAATTTCTGGTTGATCGACGTCCCGATGTTGTTGACCCCCAACTCTGTGTTTCAAATTGGCTTTAGAGTAATGCATAAGATTCAAGGCAGGGTATCTGACCGAACAGCTGAACAATGAGTCAACAATCCATTTTGTCCAAATTCTGGATTTGACGTCGATTCAATCCACTTTATAGTTACGAACCTAACTATCAACACTAATATCTCCTAGGAATTTAGCGATCCAAGATCGGGCAAATGACAGCCTCGAAGAACAATCAAGGAACGATCTTGATATGATCATCCTCATATCTTCCAGGCATTTGACGAACTTATCAGATATGACCCTCTTCACGCTCTTCCAGATGTATTCGATCGGGTTAAGATCGGGCGAATATGGCGGCAGGAAGACAAGATCGATGTCCAGGCGGAACGCCTGGACCATTGTGGCATTTGCTATGTGAGAACGGAAGTTGTCCAGTATCAGAATGATCCGACCGTCTGGATTGGCATTCCGGATGGTTTGGAGGAAGAAACAGATGTCCTCCTTCTTCGAATGTGGCAGGAAATCAACCACCGAGACTCCGTTCAAAGCGTAGAACCCGAATGTGTTTGCCTTGAACTTCCTCGTGTTCTTCCAGATCTCTGGCCGACCAAAGGACCAACGTCTTACGGTGTTGGAGGTAGTCTGCGGTGACGCTTCGTCGAAGAAGCCGATGATGCTTTCAACTGCCAGTCCCGGGAGTTTTTTTTAGTTGTTCCTCGGCGTCCGCTGGACGCCGATGGTCGTGCTGGAAAGGTTTGGCATAGTTCAATCCCATCTGTCTCATGATGATCCGGACCTGTTTCGATGTATATTCGACATCATAATTTGTCTGGATGAGCTCCCGAACCTCCCCGGTCGTGAAGCTGCCAGTGGTCAATAGATTCTTCAGGTCCAGCTTCTGCTCCCCGGTCAGCTTGGACGGTTTGCCCCCGGCAAACCTGGGTAAAATGCCATCATATCCAGATTCGTTCCAGCGTTCCTGCCAGATGTAGGCGTTGTTCTTGGTTGTGCCGACAAGTCTGGCCGCTTCTTCGACGCTCTTTCCTTCATAACGATAACGCACGAAATAGAGCCTCTTCAGCACTCTGGTATCCTTTTCCAAGGTCCGGATATGCCTTTCCAGATCCTGGATAGTAAGGTGTTTCTCGATCGCGATCTCCTCTGGCCTGGCCATAGATGGTAATAGTCTTAATAAGTATTAAATGTATGGTTCTGAACTATAATCTTGAATGAAGCGACTTAGATTGAACGATCCAAAGTTCGCATTTTGAGAATGGTGACGTGGGCATCTGGATTTTCTTGGATGACCGGTCTCGGTACTTTTCCCCGAATGATTCTTCGGATATTGCCAAATTGTTCGTCTTGCATCGGGCTTGGTCCAACTTCATCGCAGAATCTTAAAATCAAAGCACACCATCCTGTCTCGAATGGTGCAACGAATGCGGGAATCTTCAAGTGAACGACACATCTCATCGAACACGAAATGAACGAACACGATAAGATCGACCTGACGATCGGCATCCCAACCTACAATGGATCGACCCACCTAGCAAGTGTGCTAGACAGCGTTCTTTCTCAAAATGTTCGGAACAGCATCGAATTGCTCATTTCCGATAACTGTTCGAACGATTCGACGCAGAGTATTTCAATGGAGTACCAACGGGAGCACCCGGAATTGATCTCTTATTACAGAAATGACCTTAATGTTGGGTTTGACGCCAACGTGGATCTGGTCGTAAACAGGGCCAAAGGAGACTTTGTTTGGATCCTTTCGGACAACGACCTGCTATCGGACGGGTCAATAAACAGGGTATTGATGGTCATAAGAAAATATCGAGAATCTATCGATCTGATCTTCATCAATTACGACTCTGTCTATAAAGTGAGCGACTCCCTCGTCGGAGACACCCTTTGCGAAGGAGATTCTTTCTTCAAACTGGTAAGGTTCAAGAACAGCCTTGTTTCGAGCAATGTGGTTTCTAGAAAGGTATGGACCTCATTGAACATGGAAAGATACCACGATTGCAAATGGATCCACTTGGCCTATTCAATGGAGTCCATGGCACCATCCAGGCGTTCTAAGGGATTTATCATTAAGGATTACCTTTTCAAAAAGATGGGCGCCTCAACGTGGGGGCCCAATGGAGGATTCATCTATTTTGGTTTCAAATATGTAGACATTTTCAAGGGAATGAAGGCTCTTGGATATGACAAGAGTGTGTGTGATTCTGCCCTCCATGCCATTGAAGATTCCTATTACAAGAACATTCCTTTTGCCAGACTGGCCGGGCTCAAGGTTGATCGAATATTGCTGGGAGAGTTTGTAGGAAGATTTCATAAGATCCCCCGGTTTTGGTTGATCGACATGCCGTTGTTGATCATTCCAATAGGGTCAATTAGAATGGGACGGACAGTGTTCCGAAGAATTTTCAAACCATCATAATCTCCCCGGGTGGAGATAGCATTCAAATGTCCAATTCAAAGACCTCCATCTTGGGCTATTTCGTCAAATTCTGTTGTTCCACAACGATTGGATCCCTTTAGACTTACGAATATCGTGTGTTTAGAAAATTGCTATTCGGATATAGTTGCTGTCATGGTAACATATACGCCGAAGCCCCACGCATGATCGACCATGATACAAACATTCCAAAATGGGCTGGATGACCAGAACAAAACAGCTTTTATCGACATGTCCTTATCATTGGATTGAATTCTTGGTGAGTGAACTAGGTTGCTTGCAAGGAAATCCCTACTGATTGTGTTGGTTCGGCTTATCTCACAGATATTGTCCTTCGTGGCACTTCTTTTCATAACAAGGTACCTTGGTACGGACATCTATGGAAGTATCACCTTCAGTTTCGCGATCGTCGCCACATTCAACTGTGTTTCCGATCTGGGGTTCAATTCAGCAAATACGAAGCGCATCTCAGAAGGGAAGGACGTTGATGATTGTTTCAGCACTTTCCTGGTGATCAAAGTGATCATGACCGGGTTGATGGCATTATTGACCTTGTCGGTCGTGTTCGTTTACATCTCCATTCTAGGGAGAGGGTTCTCAGACACTTCTGTCCAGTTATTGATAATATTCATCGGATATTATGTCCTATACGACCTGGCCGGAATCGCAATTTACACATTTGACGCAAGGATGGAAACGGCAAAATCCCAAATCATACAGTTGATGGACCCGATCATTCGTGTTCCTATCGTCTTGATTGTGGCTCTAAATAGGATGAGCGTCTATTCTCTCGCACTGGCTTTTCTCATCGGCTCTGCTGCGGTGTTCACGACCGCGGTGATCTTGCTCCTTCGGTCTGGTATCAAATGGAAGAAACCTACTCTCTTCCGCCAATACATCATATTTGCGACCCCGTTGGCCATTGCGAGCATTCTCTCGGTGGTATGGGGAAACGTCGATAAAATAATGGTAGGATTCTTTGGCAGCAATGTTGACCTGGCCCTCTACAATTCAGGGCTCTCCTTGATGACCATCCTGACCACGGTGGGGGCCGGAGTGGGCATAGTCACATTCCCCCTCTTCTCGAGGTACTACTCTGAAGGCAGGGTGGACATGATAAGGTTAAAGACCAGGGAGGCCGAACGTTTCATTTCGATGGCGGTCATGCCATTGGTCACGGTCGTTGTTTTTTTCCCATTCGCTGTCGCCTCCATCGTGCTGGGAAGCAACTTTACGTCCGCAGGTGCTCCTCTGCAAATAGTTGTGATATCCACGTCGTTGGGGCTAGTCACTCAGGCTTACACCTCCCAACTTAGCGCGATCAACAGGAACGACATGTACCTCAGGCTAACCATTGTCAGCCTTGTCCTGAACTCTGCATTGCTCTTGCTGTTGGTACCGACCAGCATCCTCGGTGTCGGCTTGTTCGGCCTCTCGTACATGGGCGCGGCCTATGCTGGTCTGATCACTACAATCACCATCGTGATCCTCACGCGGACCACCGTAAGAAGGCTCACCCACACCCGTTCCAATCCTAGAATATTGTTACATATCGCTGCAGCCGGCCTGTCTGGGCTGGTCCTTTGGTTGATCAGTTCGTACGTTTTGCCGATCGTCCATATTCTGGATCTAATGCTGTTTACCTCATTGAGCTTTGTACTGTTTTTCGGATTCCTCACCTTATTCAAGGAGTTCTCCCGGATAGACCTGAACTACCTCCTAGAGATTGCCAACGCAAAGAAAATGTTGAGGTACATAGTCTCTGAACTACGGGGGAGATAAGTCTATTTATCAAAAGCGGAGGAGATTAGGAACCTTCTCACATAACGGAATGGGAAGACGATCGTCTTGACCATGGATATGAGATCGAGGCAGTTGGGTTTGGTGGTCAACAACTGGAGGCTCGCCGCCTTCAAAGAACGATGCACCACCGCTGCTGAAACTATCCTCTCCAGCCACCTTCTTGTCTGGTTCTCCATGACCTTTTTTCTTACCTTCTTGGCGTAGGCCCTATCGTCCTTTGTGTAGTCTATAAGGACTTGTTCCTTCACCCTGTATTGGTCCTCGTTCATGGCCTTCGAGTCTTGGCCGGAATGCATCCGGTATTCCATCAGCTCTTCATCCAAGAAAACTATCGGGCCTAGCCCAGCCAACCGGACCAGGAAAACGGCGTCCACGCACTGTCCGTACCGTTCTTCCAATCCGACCCTTTGAGGGAACCCATTTCGGTAGACGATCGACGGGAAAGGGATGTAGGAACGGGAGTAAAGCTCGGCCATCGCAGCCGAGTTCGGGTACCTTTCAACCTTGTTCCTACCCTTCTCCCGAGTATACTGACCGTTTCTCACCCCATTCGGACCTATCCGGAAACCGTTACATCCTGAAGCGATCACTTCCGGGTTCTTCTCCATGAAGTCGACCTGGGTGGAAATAAAATCGGGAAGTAGTCGGTCATCGTCATGCATCAGATAAAAGAGGTCCTCTTGGGCGAGCTCCAGAACCCGATTGTGGTTCCAGATTGAAGAATGATTATGGTCAGCCCCCTCCCAGATGACCCCCTTGTCGAGTTCGGTTGATATCGAATTCTTGACATTCGGATCGCTTCCGTTGTCAAGTATCACGATCCTGTCCGGTGGATGCTTTTGGGTCATCACGGAATCGACCGCTTCCCTGAGATATTGCGGCCGATTGTACGACAGGATATAGACCCCTATTGACGTCAAGACACACTCTTCCAGGGGCAAGGATTCGCGTGTTCGATTATCAACGTTGTGGTAGGGGCGGCAGTAACAGGACGGAGGCCGCCATGGGTCGGAATGCTTAAGTCAACAGTTATGTTTCGTCTCCCGATGGCTAATGAAAAGGTGGCGGTGGTCGGGATCGGTTATGTCGGACTGCCGCTGGCTTGCGTTCTTGCGGAGAGCGGCTTCAGGACAACGGGAATCGACGTGGACAAGAACCGGGTCGACGTGATAAACTCCGGAATCAGTCCCATCGTCGGGGACGAGCCGGGGCTGCCCGAGCTGTTGAGGAAGGTCATCACAGACGGTAGCCTCAGGGCTTCGACAAGACCGGAAGATGTTGGATCGTGCGACGCGGTGTTCGTGTGTGTGGACACGCCCATCGGACCGGACAAGAAGCCGAAGCTGGAGGTGCTCAAGTCTGCCGTCACCAGCCTGG
Source organism: uncultured Methanomassiliicoccales archaeon (assembly GCA_963710685.1). Taxonomy (GTDB): domain Archaea; phylum Thermoplasmatota; class Thermoplasmata; order Methanomassiliicoccales; family UBA472; genus DASXVU01. The sequence goes on from CAVQBH010000012.1 coordinate 87,857, forward strand.
CCCATTCCATGAAGAAGGGAGCGCTCATCTCCATCGAATCGACGCTGCCGCCAGGCACCATGATGTCGGTTGTGATCCCGATCCTGGAAAAGGAGAGCGGCCTTCGGGCCGGCAAGGATTTCCTGGTCTGCCATTGCCCGGAACGGGTCATGCCAGGCAGATTGCTCAACAACATGAGGAAAGTAGAGCGGGTCCTGGGAGGACTGGACTCGGAATCCATCAAGAGAGGCGCCTATTTCTATTCCCGCATCGTCCAGGCCGAGATCCATCCCTCCGATCTACTCTCGGCGGAGATCTCTAAGACCGCCGAGAACGCATACCGGGACGTCCAGATCGCCTTCGCGAACGAGATCGGGCTTCTCTGCGAGGCGTTGGGCGCGGACGCCTTTGAGGTCCGCCGGCTGGTCAACTCCTGCCCATTCCGTGACATGCACATCCCCGGCTCGGGCGTTGGGGGTCACTGTCTGCCGAAGGACTCCTGGCTCCTGCTGAGCGGAGTTCCGGGCAACCAGGCAAAGATCATCCCGGACGCACGGGCCGTCAATGAATCGATGCCGCACCACCTGGGCGACCTGGCCAGGGAAGTGATCAAGAAGGCCAAGGTGACCGCCGTCAAGCCGAAAGTGGCGGTGATGGGGCTCGCGTTCCTGAGGGACTCGGATGACGTCCGGGAATCACCGGCCCTCAAGGTCATAGATGACCTGCAGGAAGATTTCGAGCTCATCGTGCACGACCCTTTCGTCAAGAACCGGTACAAGGTGGACCTTACGAGGGACTTGGAGGCCGCCCTCCGGGGGGCGGACTGCGCGATCTTCGTCACCGACCATACGGCGTACCGTAACCTCGACCTGCAAAAGGTGAAGGGGCTGATGCGCACGCCGGCCGTGGTGGACGGCCGCAATCTCTTCAATCAGAACGATGCGCAGCGCAAGGGCCTGATCTATCGCGGGATCGGGAAAGGGCCTATCTGAGCATCGATTCCAGCCGCGATATGGTCTCGTTGATGTCGCTGGATCCGATTCCGTAGTGGGTCACGAACCGCACGCTCTGCGGGCCGAAGGAGAATATCAGGATGCCATTCTGCTTGCACCTCTCCACGAACTCGTCGGCGGTCAGACCGGTGCCGGAGACATCCGCGATGACCAGATTGGTCTGCACCGTTTCCATGTCGATGTCGATGCCTTCGAACCCTATCAATGCCATGGCCAGCCTCTTCGCGTTGACGTGGTCGTCCTTCAGACGAGACACCATTTTCGTCAATGCCACGATGCCCGGGGCGGCGATTACGCCCGCCTGTCTCATGCCCCCGCCGACCATCTTCCGATAGCGTCGGCAGCTCTCGATGTACTCCTTGGTGCCCAGCATGACCGAGCCCACCGGGGCCGCCAATCCCTTGGAAAGGCAGAAATCCAGGCTGTCGACGTGCTTCATGAACTCCTTGACGTTCGTGTCCAGCGCGATCGCCGCGTTGAAAATGCGGGCGCCATCGACGTGCACCTTCATCCCCAGTTCATGGGCCGCGGTGGCCACGTCCTCTATCTGATGGGGGGTCCAGACGCATCCGCCGGCCCGGTTATGGGTGTTCTCTATCTCCACCAGTTTGGAAGGGGGATAGTGCAGCGCATCGGGACTGCGGACCGCCTGGCGCACCTGGTCGCCGGTAAAGACGCCGTGATGGCCCTGGACCAGCCGGGGGATCGCGCCCACCAGGGCGGACATCCCCCCCACCTCATAGTAGTACATATGAGCATCCTGCTCCAGGATGATCTCGTCCCCGCGATGGCAATGGGCCAGCATGGCGATCAGATTGCCGCCGGTACCGGAAGGCACGAGGAGGGCATCCTCCGTCCCGAACATCTTGGCGGCGATGTCCTGCAGCTCGTTGACGGTGGGATCCTCGCGCTCGACGTCGTCTCCCAGTCCCGCCGTGGATATGGAATCTATCATTTCCTTCGTGGGCTTGGTGACAGTGTCGCTTCGCAGATCAATTGTCTTCATAGCGCTCGGCCATTCAATACGCCGGCCGATTTATAGCTAGCGGAACAAACGATAATAGAGTTAACCATCGTTATACCATCACTTTTCCGTGGGTCTTCAGGGATATCAGGGCCGCCTCGCAGACCTTCAGGTTCTGCACCGCATCGACGCCGCCGGCCGCCGGAACGTTGCCCGACTCGGCGGCCTCAAGGAAGCGCACTAGTTCGGTCTTCAGCGGTTCTTCCTTTTTGACGCTGATCTTCCTCACGTCGTATTCCAATGGGATTCGGAACATGTCGCTCTGGTCCATGTTCCCGACCTTGGACGTGGAGACCTCGAGGCTCTGGTCGGTGTAGTCCATCTGGACAAATCCGCCGGAGCAGGTGAACGATACTTTGCGGACCTTCATCGGAGTAAGCCAGTTGACCTCCACGAACCCGACGGCGTCGTTCTCGAACTCCATCAGTAGATTGGCATAGTCCTCGAACAGCGGATTGGCGAAACGGCCGCCGACCGCATACACCGATCGGACGTTCGAGGAGGTGATGTGCCTCATGACATCGACGTCGTGGATCCCAAGGTCCATGACCACCCCAACGTCCCTGATCCTGGCCGGAAATGATGAGACCCGGCGCGATGCCAGGGAGATTATCTTGCCTATCTTTCCGGATTCCATGGTCTCCTTTGCTACGGACACGATGGGATTGCACCGCTCTATGAACCCAGAGGCCAACGTTACCCCGTGCCTCTCAGCGACCTGACAGATCTCGGCCGCCTTCTCCGAGTCGCCGGTGAACGGCTTTTCCACCAGCAGGTGCTTGCCTTTCAGTATCGCCTTCATGGCGCTATCGTAATGGAATGAAGTGGGCGTGCATATGCTGACCGCGTCGACGTCATCGAGGAGATCGTCGACGGTCGTGTACGCCTTCGTCCCGAGCCGGGAAGCGACCTTGGCGGCCTGCTCTGGGACCGCGTCGGTGACACCGACCAGTTCCGAAATCTCGGAAAACACCCTGGCATGGTTCTGACCCATAGCGCCGACGCCGATGACGCCCACCTTCATCATGCCCGGTGGAGAGGCGTCCGGTCTAATAAACCTGCCCGACCCGGCAGGACGAGTAAAATATAATCAATGGAGCATGATATGTCAGATCCCATGAAGCGAGACCTGCTGGACATTTTGGCCTGCCCGGCCTGCAAGGCGCACCCACTTGAACTGACGATGGAGAAAGAGGAGGGCAAGGATATCGTGCAAGGCAAATTGAGATGCCCCAAATGCGGGAGAACCTATCCGATCGAGAAGTCGATCCCGAACATGCTGGTCAAGGAATGAATCGTTAGAGCTTGGCCAGGGCCTTCTTCATCCGGCTCATGCCCTCGGTGATCTCTTCCCTGCTGGCAGCATAGGATATCCTTATCTTTCCCTCGCCCGCCGGACCGAACGCTATGCCCGGCGTGACCGCGACATGCGCCTTTTCCAGCAAATGGGTGGCCAGTTCCTCCGAGCTCATCTTCTGGTCGAAGGACGGGAAGAGGTAGAAGGCTCCCTTTGGTTTCTCGCAGTGGAGCGACGGGATCTCCGACAGGAGGTCGTAGATCAGATCCCTCCGGGCCTTGAACTCATCGAACATCCCCTCCACCGAGTCCTGCGGGCCGTTCAGTGCTTCGACGCCAGCATACTGGACGAACGAGGTGACGCAGGTGATGGACTGGGTCTGAAGCTTGTTCAGCTCCTTGAAGATCGGGTCCGGGGCGACCGCCCAACCGAGGCGCCAGCCGGTCATGGCATAGGTCTTGGACATGCCGCCTATGGTAATGGTCCGCTCGAACATTCCCGGAAGCGCTGCGATCGAGTGGTTCTTGCCCTCGAAGATCAGCCTCTCATAGATCTCGTCGGTCAGGACGGCGATTTCATGGTCCTGGGCGATGTCCGCTATTCCCTTGACGTCGGATTCGTTCAGGACGGCGCCGCACGGATTGGAAGGAGAATTGATGACGATGAGCTTGGTCTTGGGGGTAACCTTGGCCATCACCCTCTCCGGAGTCATTCTGTACTGTTCCTCCGGGTCCAGGGTGGCATATTTGACCGTCGCGCCGGCCAGCCGGGCGCAGGCGTCGAACGTTCCCCATTCTGGGTCGGGTATAATGACCTCGTCCCCTTCTTCGACCATGGCCAGCATGGTCATGAAGATGGCCTGTTTGGTGGGCGTTATCAGGACGTGCTTGTCCCTGCAGGGGATGTGATTGTTCCGGTGCAGCCGGGCCGCCACCGCCTTCCTCAGCTCGGGAATGCCGGCAGACGGCGTATAATGGGTGAAATGCTCGCCGAGACCTTTGACGCAGGCGTCGGTGATATTGGATGGCGTATTGAAATCGGGTTCGCCCATGTTAAAGGAGATGATGTCCGCGCCCTCCGCCTTCAATCTGCTGACCAGATTCCCCATCTTGACCGTTCCGGACTCGGGGACGTTGCTCATCCTTTTGGCGACCATTGGACCGTCAAATGCGCATGAGGGCTATATCCTTTTCTCGAAGAATTCGAAAACATTCCGGGACCCAGGAGCAAATGTAACAATTGTGAATAAAGCGACAATAAGGCATATATAAGGTCCCAATACTAAGCCGGCTCAGTGAGATAAAATGGTATTCGAATTGGACCTCAGCAAGCTCCGCTTCGGCACGGAGCTGGTCAAGAGAGGATTCGCGAAGATGCAGCAGGGCGGGGTCGTCATGGACGTGACGAACGCGGAGCAAGCCATGATTGCCGAGGACGCGGGAGCGGTCGCGGTGATGGCGCTCGAGCGCGTGCCATCGGACATCAGGGCCCAGGGCGGCGTCGCCCGCATGGCCGATCCAGTCAAGATAGGGGAGATAATGGAAGCGGTCACGATCCCGGTCATGGCGAAATGCCGTATCGGACATTTCGTTGAGGCCCAGGTACTGGAGACGCTCAACGTTGACATGATCGACGAGTCCGAAGTTCTGACCCCTGCCGACCCGTTCTTCCACGTGGACAAGAAGAAGTTCACCGTCCCGTTCGTTTGCGGCGCAAGGGACCTGGGCGAGGCGCTGAGACGCATTGACGAAGGGGCGGCAATGATCCGCACCAAGGGCGAGCCCGGCACCGGCAACGTCATCGAGGCCGTCAGGCATCAGCGCATGGTCATGGGCCAGATACGCGAACTGAAGGGGAAGGACGAGACCGAGATGGTGGCTGTCGCACGCAAGATCGAAGCACCCATCTACCTGGTGAAGGAAGTGGCGGCGCTGCAAAGGCTGCCGGTCATCAACTTCGCCGCCGGCGGGATAGCGACCCCATCCGACGCCGCTCTCATGATGCAGCTCGGGACCGACGGGGTATTCGTCGGATCCGGCATATTCAAATCGAAGAACCCGCCGGAAATGGCCAAGGCGATCGTCGATGCGGTCACGAACTTCGACGACCCGAAGGTCATCGCAGAAGTGTCAAAGGATCTGGGCGAGCCGATGAAAGGGATCGAAATCTCGACCATCAAGCCGGAAGAGAGGATGCAGGAGCGGGGCTGGTAAGCCTCGCTTCCCCATATTTTTTCCATTGTTTCTCGGCGACCATCATTCCCAATGACCGCCCGGCCTTACCTGGGTATGCTGGCCAGAACTTCGCTGACGACCGCCGTTATGGTGAGCAATTCCGGACCGAGGGAAATCTTGTAATCGGCCAGGTCATAGACCGGGCTTTTGAATGATCCGTCCGGGAATCCGCCGATGACCACCGCGAGCTCTTCTGCGCCGGTCGCCGGCAGCAGGTCCCGCAAAGGCGTCTGCCTCCCCTGCGGGGACATGACCACGACGACGTCGACGTTGATCCTGTCCATCAGCTCCATGTAGGTTCCCTTCGAGATCGTGATCTCCTCTTCTCCAGAACCTATCTTTCCCTTGTCCAGAAGCTCGTCCATGAAACCCAGGTACTCGAGGTAGTTCTGGGGCACGTGCGCCTTCCGACCGATCGTCAGGATCTCGTCGTTCCTGGTGTGGACGAACACCCGAAGATAACCGCGCTTGTTGGCGATGGAGCTCTGGCACAGGTTGAGGATGCCGTGGATCATGTCCGGGCGTCCCCTCCGATTGCCTTCCGGCAGACTGGCCAGGACGTCCTTGTGCAGATACGACTCCAGCACTTTGGTGGTGATGTCGCAGCGGGGCTTGACCACGACGCCCTCGGGGATCCGCTCCAGCTCCGAATCGACCAGTACTATCGTTACCCTCATGAGATCACTTTTTCGAGCTGGTCCTTGTCCCGGGCGACCTTGATCTCCCTGCTGATGCGGCGACCGGTGCTCATATCGGGCTCGACCAGGTCAGAGTACGGTGAGCCGGACACGAACGGGTTCGAACCGGCGACGATCCGGGACGATATCTCGAACACCTTGAACTCCAGCTTGTCGGTGACGATCGATTCCAGACAGAACGGACCGATCATTCCGCCGAACAGTTCGTAGGAGCGCTGGATGACCTTCTCGCCCATCTCGAACACCTTCGGCAGGAGCGACTCGCGCAGAACCACCGACACGTTGCCGGTCACGACGAAGGTCGGGTAATAGCCGAGACGCTTGAGTTCCTCCGCCGCGCCCAGCTTGTACATCTCGTCCACGTTCGATTCGTCGCGGCGGTCCATCGACATCAGTTCGACCGAACCTTCGGAGACGCGGTAGCCGTCGGTCTTGATCGGCGAGTAGAAGAAGTGCAGATAGTACCGGGTGCCCAGGACGTATTCCTGGATGGTGTACGGCTGCTCCGTGTCTATGCCCAGCTTGAAGTCCGGGTAGTCCTTGGCGATGAAGAACCCGCGGCCGCCCTTGGCGCCGTTGTACTTAACCAGCACCGGACGGTCGATCGTCTTGGGGTCCTCGATCACCCGGGGCATGGATATGCCGGCCGATTCCAGCCATTCCCGCATCTTGGTGCGGTCCGACTCCCAGGCCAAAACCTTTCGGTTGCCGAACGTCGGGATGGGCATCTCCTCGAACTTGCCCGCGCTCATGTACTCGACGAAGGAGCCGTGCGGGACCACGATGACGTTCCGCGCCAGGAACTCGTCGTAGTTGTCCACCAGCTCACTATAGCTGTTGAGCTTTAGGATCTCATCCGGTTTGGCCAGGGGGAACGCGTCGTAGAAACGGTTGTTGTCCCGGATGGCCAGACCCAGTGTCTTGAACCCCTCCTTCTTCGCGCCGTTGAAAATCTGAAGGGAGGAGTGTGAGCACAAGGTGGCAATGGTGATCTTGTCCTTGTCGTACTCGCTGAGAATCTTGTGAATCTTGTTCTTGGGAACCATTAACTTAGAATTTGTCTTATTCATATAAACATTTCCATATCGTACGGCGCAGGCTGTTGAAAATCCCAGCCAATTCCGCCCGACCTCTGGGCTCAGTTGAACAGGTTGACATTGAAGATGTACAGCAGGGTGACCAAGAAGATCGCCCTTGTCACTCCCGCCAGGAAATTGACCACGGCGAACCACTTGAGCTTCATCGCCTCGCCGTCCTTGTTCACGATGGAGAAGATGTACAGGATGGCGGTGTCGCTCATGAAGGGGATGCTCAGCAGCACGTACAATGCATAATACCCGTAGCGGGCCACGAACCGCTCACAGAGTTCGATGAACTTTCCAAACCACTTGACGCGTTTGGACCAGCGGCGGACCGGGCCTTCGATCTCCATGCCTATCTTGAAAACCAGCACGGAGCCGACAGACTTTCCTGCGCCCAGAACTATGGCCAACACGTACCAGGGGGTATGCGGGCTGAGGATCAGGCCGAACTCCACCGGTATCGGCAGGATGATCGCCGCCAGGACCGCATACCCAAAGAACACGATCGAATAGAGAACGGGGTCGCCGGCCACTCCAGTGAGCATAGACACGAAGTCTTCGACGATTCCCATTGGCCTGCATGACACGGCTATGCGTTAAAAAACCTTTGTGTAGGAGCGGCCGAATATCATTCCACCCAGCAGTTCCTCAGAAGCTATCCAGATTTCCAACGCACGGAGATATCTTTTTATCATGGTAGGGTAATTATCGGTCTCAGGGATTCACTTATGGCGCCTGCTGATAAGGACGAATGGTTCGCACAATTGGATGCCGAACTACAGAGAAAGACGGAGGCCATCTCCAAGGACCGCGAGGAGATAACCTACCAGAAGACAAACATCAACAAGGCGCTCATCCAGGATTTCTGGAACATCGTCAACCGGTTCGGCAAGATCAACGTACAGCTGAACATGGAGCCGTCATACAGTGAGTTCGCCAAGTTCGAGCAGGACAAGTTCCCGGACGTTTGGAAGTTCAACCCGGCGTTCGACCTGGAGACAGTAGGCGCGATGCAGATCGTGGACATGACCCAGAACCAGGGCCGCATGGGAGATTCCATCAAGGTCTGGTACTACAGCGTGGACTCGACCCCCCATGTGCGCATGGTGTTCGTCTACTGCGAAGGCGAGCATTATTACAAGTACAACGGCTGGAAGCGCATCTTCGGCCAGTTCGTGATCTACGACGCCCCCTTGGCCGATTTCGACATGGAAAAGATGCATGCGGCTCTCGGCGACGTAGTGATGGCATGGTTCGAGTCCCATCTGCGGAACAACCGGGAGACCCTCGTCAACCATCTCAAGGCCACCTACGAGAAGGGCGAGACGTTCACCGAGTGAACCTCTTCGCAGACCAATTTTATCGTCGATCCCGGTCCCGGGAGGGACCTGGATACTTATTTCTCCTGATCTTATGCACCGGTACTTTCGGCGCACCGATGAATAATGCAATTAAGGGAAACCGCAATGTCGGGACACCGGGATAGTTCGGTACTATCCGTAATGGAGGTAAATTCTATGGAAAACGAAGATATCGCACCCCACGTCAAAGAAGTAGCCCGGGTGCTTGGAAATAAGGTAGAAGAGTCGAAGATCGCGGAAGAGATGGAGACCTATCTCAAGGTCTACCGGGTGTCGATGGAGACGGCCAAACGCAGCATCGTCAAGAACTTCGGGGGCGACCCGAATGCCCTGACACGGGGCGGCGTGCGCAAGAAGGTGGCGGAGCTCGGCCCCTCGGAGGGAAGCGTCGATCTCCTGGTCAAGGTCATGTCCGCCAATCCCAAGGAAGTGGAGACGGACAACGGCAAGAAACAGATCGTCTACGGCATGCTGGCGGACGAGTCGGGCGCAGTCCCGTACACGCTCTGGGACACGGAACGGGTCTCGCTCAAGGTGGGGGAGGTCTTCATGCTGCATAACGCCTACACCAAGGAGTTCGGCGGCAAAGTGCAGGTGAACCTGGGAAACAGGGCCTCTTCGGAGATCCGCAGGCAGGACGAGGTCGTCGTCGATGCGGGAATAGTCCAGACGGCGGCATCCGCGGGCGGGGAATTGATCAAGGTGGCCGGGCTGCAGGACGGCATGAACAACGTCACCGTTACCGGAAAGATACTGTCAGTGGAGAGCAAGGAAGTGGAGGCCAGCGGGGCCAAGAAGGTGGTCTTCTCCGGCATGCTCGCCGATGAGACGGGCAAGGTCGAGTACTCCGCCTGGCACGATTTCGGGCTCAAGCCCAATGAGGTCGTCACCATCAGCCGGGCGTACGTGAAGGGCTGGAGGGGCGTCCCGAAACTGAACTTCGGCGAGCGTTCGGGCGTGATGCGGCTCAAGGACGACCTGCTGCCGGACGTGGAGGCTTCCCGTCCCAAGAAGCGGACGCTCGAGGACATCGAGCGCGTGGGCGGAGCGACCGACGTGCTGGTGGAAGGCACCATCGTGGACATCAAGGAGGGAAGCGGACTGATATTCCGCTGCCCCCAGTGCAAGCGCGTGGTCCAGAAGGGCGCGTGCCGCATACACGGAAAGGTGGAGGGGGTGCCAGACCTGAGGATCAAAGCGGTCATCGATGACGGCTCGGCGGCGATCACCGCGGTCATCGGCCGGGGCATCACCGAGTCCCTGATGGGCACTACGCTGGAAGGGAGCATGCGCGAGGCGCGCGAGGCGATGAACATGGAGGTCATCAAGGAGCACATGGACGAGAAGCTGTTCGCGAAACCGCTGCTCGTCCGCGGCAACGTGATGAGCGACGAGTTCGGACTGATGATGATCGTGAACGACGCCAGGATAGCCCCGATAGACGTGAAGGAAGAGGCTACCCATCTCCTCGTCGAAATGGAGGGATTCCAGTGAAGAACAGGGAAGTGGCCTGGAGGGTGTTCGCCGGAGAGTTCAGCTCGTCGCGGGTGGAGATCAAGGGAGAGGGCGAGAAGATGCCGTCCTACGTGGTCTCGCCGTTGGGGGCCATGATGAACCGGGTGTTCGTGGTCGGCGTTCTCACCGACATCGAGAACATCGGTTCGAACGAACCGTTCTGGCGGGCCCGGATCTCGGACCCCACCGGCACGTTCTACCTGTCGTCGGGCCAGTACCAGCCCGAGGCGACCATGGCGCTGTCGAAGATCCAGCCACCCAAGTTCGTGGCGGTGGTGGGCAAGATCCGGACATACTCTCCGGAAGAGGGTACGATGTACGTCTCCATCCGACCGGAGAAGATCACCGTGGTGGACATAGCGCTGCGGGACTACTGGGTGATGGAGACCTGCAAGGCGACCCTGCGCCGGATATCGGCCATGGAGGAGGCCAAACAGATGTCCACCCCTTCAGTCGACGAACTGGTCAAGCTTGGTTACGGCCAGACGCTGGCCGAGGGAGTGGTCAAGAGCATCGAGACCTACGGTGAGGTGGACCTGAAGAACTACCGCAACATGGTGGCGGACGCGCTCAAGTTCCTGATGCCGGAGCACCACACCGGTGTGGACCTGCCGGACGTCGACAGTGAGGCACCGGAGGAGATCGACGACGAAGCGGTCACCGACCCCGAGGCACAGCAGACCCAGGAGGACAAGGAAAAGGTCATCCTGGCATTGGTCGAGCAGCTGGACAAGGGCGGCAAGGGAGCGCCCTGGGACGACATCGTGGCCGAGGCGAAGAAATCAGGCATCGAACGGGAGGAGCTGGACGATATCTCGAACTCTCTTCTCGACAAGGGCCTGGTCTACGAGCCGGTGCTAGGAAAGATGAAGGTCATCTGAGCCCGGGAACGCCTTTCCCAAACATCTTACCTTACCCAGCAGTGCGTTCATCCTCACCAGAAGGGGACCGTTTAGGAAGACCTTATCGGAAATGAATACATCTGCTCGGTCCCGGCCATAGAAATCAGCTCAGCGCCTCCGTTAGTTATTTATCGCTCTCATACTATTATTCAATTTGATTAATATACCTTGGCCATAACTTGACGGGTATGGGCGGGATGTCAACGGAGCATGGTCAGAGAAAAGGTATGACCGAGATTGCCCGGTGCAATGACGACCCAATCAATTCCAAGATCGATCTGGCCCAGTGTGATGATCAATGGACAGGAAGGCGCTATGACTTCATTCGAGAATAGTAGGACCCTAGGTATGATAGGCACGCTTCTGATGATAATCGGCGGGTTCGCCGGCAGGTACTCGGCGATACCGTTATTGGTCGGATTGGGGCTATTGATGTTGGCCATCCACGGATTGGCGGACTTTTATCATGACCGATCCATCTTCAAAAACATGATCTTCGGAGGCATTGTCTTTGTGGTGGGCATCGTTGTCGCCGTCGTCATATTCCTCGTAACCGCGGTTGGCCTGTTGACACAGCTGGGCATTCCCTCCTCCGGATGGTCCGACCCGACCGTTTGGCAGAGCGTTAACTGGAATGCCGTTGACTGGAACTCCCTGGTCCCATACATAGCAGCGGTGGCGGTCGCCCTGCTCGTCCTGTTCGTGCTCACCGTCATCGCCGTCGTCCTGATCAGAAAGTCTCTGAAGTCGTTGGCGCAGAAGTCCGGCACCCACATGTTCGCCACGTCAGGGACCGTTCTACTGGCCGGAGCGATCCTGACCATCATCCTGATCGGTTTCCTCCTCATCTGGATCGCCTTGGTGCTTCTGCTAGTCGCCTTCATCGAGCTGAAAAAAATTCCTGCCGCGCAACCGCTGCCTTACGGTCAGGCGTATCCGCAGCAATACCAACAACTTCCTGTCCAGCCGCAGCAGCCACAGGGCCAGCCCTTCTGCTCGAACTGCGGCACGGCGATATCGCCGGGAACAGTATTCTGCTCGAACTGCGGCAAGAAGGTGAACTGAGGTGCCCGGACCGTTCTGACGTAACCAATAGCCAACGGGGCTCTTGGCCCCTTGGCCTTTCTTTCATTTTCTTAGGCGATCAAGATATCCTATTGAGAACTGCCTTTTGACTGGATCGTAGGCGATTTGGGGAGACGATTCCCCTCGACCCATTGAAAACCATGACCCACGATGTCAAGCTCACCTCATCTCCGAAACGAGCTGGTCCTCGAACTGCCACTGAAGCCGGAAATGCTCCTCGAGGTTCTTGATCAGGTCCGTGTACCAGAAGGTGATGAAGGGCAGGAAAACGAGGCCGATGACCAGGTATGTCGCCTCCGGTTTCGGGGCCGATGCCTTCCAAGCTGGCAGCGTGGGTCTGAACTCTATCGCCGCGCCGCCCGACTGGACCTGCTGCATGAACATCGCCCACCTGCGGTCGTGCTCGGTGTTGAAGTGGGTCAGACGTTGTATCACGTAAAGCTGCAAGATCGGCACATAGGAAAAGAGCGTCCATTTCAACGTGGGCATGTCCCTCTCAGTGGCCCTGGACTCGGCATTGAGGTTCTCTATGACGCCCAGCTGGGGCTGGATCACCTGGATCGCGTTCTTGGCGATGGCCCGTTCCCTCATGTAGGCCAGGACACCGTCCCGGAGTACCCGCTCCCTCTGGGCGTGACCATCCTGTCTCTCAAGCATCCGGAAGTTGAGCTGGGCCAGGATGCCGCCGGTCACCACGACGCCGAAAAGATAGACCACGAGACCGATCTCCAGCGCCATCCCTTCGCCCAGCACTCCGAAGAGCATGATCAGCAGACCGACCACGACGATGGAGGTTCCGACCAACGGCATGAAGAGCCAGCGCCGTTCGATCATCTTGTCGGTGTTCTCCCTCAACCCCAATGAAACCGCCAGCCACTGCTTGGGGTTGGAGACCTGGGGAGAACGGACTGCCGCCGGTCGTTCGGCCGTCTTTGGTCGGGCATCGATGGATGGGTCTGGACCGTTTCTGCGACGTCCGCAATAACCGCACCAACCGGCATCGGACTGGACCGCCCCGCCACAGAATTGACACACTATCGCTTTATCCATCGAAGATGATCTCCCCGAGTCTGGAATAATCGTTATCCGATATATCCCAGATATCCTCAGAGAAACGGCGTGTGATAATACTCGCTCATTTGGTGATGACGATCCCCGCATAACCGACGACGGTGTCCATCGGATGGACGTCCCCTGAGTTGGCGTACTTCAGGAGCTTGGCTTCCTTGCCCTCACAGGAGAGGAGCATGGTCATGACCGGACCGTATCCGCACATCGAGACGTCATTCGCCGCCACGGTGCCGTACATGCCTTTGGGGTCAAGGGCCAGTATCCTCTCGATCACCTTCTTGTCCAGCTGGCGCGCCTTTTCCGGCGGGATGTAGTGGGAGAAGTCGGTGGATGCGATTATGCACACGTCATGGCCGGCGATCGCCTTCCTGACCGTCTTGGCCGTTTCCACGGCCGTTTCATAATCCTGAAAACCCATGGAGATAGGTACGATCTTTATGTCCCGTTTGATGTACTGGAGGAATGGCAGCTGAACCTCGATCGAATGCTCGAAACGGTGCGACACGGGATCGTTCTCAACCACCCCCTTCAGCTTTGACGCTATGTCCTGGTCGATACTGACCACGCCGAACGGGGTCTCGAAATCCTCGAGGGTGGTGGCCACCCCGGCGCCGATCCCGCTGTGATTGGGTCCGATGATCACGAAGGTGCCGGGGAAACCGTCTTCCGCCAGCGCGGCATACACGTGGGCTGCAACCGGACCCGAATAGACCAGGCCGGCGTGCGGAACGACCGCCCCGACTATCTTCCTTGCCCCGGACCCCAGGGTCGGCAAATGACCAGGCCCTATCGGGGAGGTGAAGCAGGCCTCCACCTCGCGGCGTAATGACGCTTCCTTACCGGCATAGAACTGTCCAGCGACGGCGGGATATCGGACCATAATAGGTAATAGAATAGAAGGAAGGGGTTTATTGCTATTTGCGCACCGATGCAAGCTTACAGAGAAGCTTCGAAGTCGTCGATGTTCAGCTTGTAGTCCTCATCCCTGGTCAGCTGGCCGCGGGCCTTGAGAACTTCCCTGGTGAGCAGCCAGTAGACGCATGCGAGTGCACGGCGTCCCTTGTTGTTCGTCGGGATGACCAGATCGACATTCCTGGTCTCGTTGTTGGCATCGCACAATGCAACGATCGGGATACCAATGTTGAGCGCCTCTGCCACCGCCTGCATGTCTGCTGCAGGGTCGGTAACCACGATAACCTCTGGCTCGATGAACTTCTCGAGCCTTGGGTTGGTGAGTGATCCGGGGATTAGCCTGTCCGCGAAGGACATCGCCCCGATGGTCTTGGAGAACATCCTGACCGGTTTTTGTCCGTACTGACGGGCCGAGACCACCAGGATCCGGTCCGGTTTGTATCTGGCCAAGAAAGATGCCACAGCCCTGATCCTGCTGTCCGTCTGCTTGACGTCGAGAACATACAGGCCGTCCGATCTGACCTTGAATATGAACTCCTTCATGTCGGCGCTCTTCTGCTGAGTTCCGATGTGCACGCCGGAAGTAAGGTATACATCCTCTGGTACGAGAAGATCCGTTTTCGCTTCGTCGCTCATTTCAACAACCTCATGTGTCTCGTTTGACTGTAATGGGGATAACTCCCTTCTCGAACTCCAGCATTGCGATCTGGATGGGATCGATCATTTTTTCAGGGATTTCCAGAAGGACCGGCGCACCCAGCGAGACCTGCAGTGCTCTAGCACCGATGATGCGCGCCTTCTCGAATCTGGTATATTTCATGAAATCACCATGCAGGGAGTACCCCCATATTAGCGAGATGCTTATAAATTTATTTATCGTTGTAAGCATCGTTAGCCAGTAGGCCAGCAGGAATTTTCATGCTTTTCTACTGGACGCCGGGCGTCCCTTAACGAATGCATCAAAAGCAGAACATGTACAAGAACGTATCCCATCACTTACGCAGTTTTTCCTTTGTGTATCGCACCAAGCCGCCTTTCTTGAGTATGTCCCTCAAGAATTCGGGCATCGGTTCGAAACGGATGCTCTTTCCGGTCGTTTCGTTGACCAGGATGCCTTTGTCTATGTTGATCAAAGCCACGTCCCCGGTCTTGAACGAGCCGAAGGCCTCGGGGCATTCGATCACCGGTAGCCCGATGTTGATGGCGTTGCGATAGAATATCCTGGCGAAGCTCCCGGCCACGACCGCACCCACACCGGCGACCTTGAGCGCCACCGGGGCCTGTTCCCGGCTGGAACCGCATCCGAAGTTGCGGCCGGCGACAATGATGTCCCCGAACGCCACGTTCTTGGCGAAACCGGGATCGATGTCTTCCATGGCATGTTTTGCCAGATTCTTGGGATCATAGTCATCCAGATACCGGCCCGGTATGATCAGGTCGGTGTTGACATGATCGCCGTACCTCCAGACCTTGCCTCTCATCTCCGCACCTCCCGGGGATCGGCGATCTTGCCCGCCAAAGCGCTCGCGGCGACGGTCGCCGGGGATGCCAGGTAGACCTCCGATCCGGGAGAGCCCATCCGGCCTTGGAAGTTGCGGTTGGTGGTGGATATGCATCTCTCGCCCGGCGCTAGGATCCCTTGGTGGGCCCCCAGGCAGGGACCGCAGCCGGGGTTCGTCACGATCGCGCCGGAACGCACCAGTGAGGACAGTATGCCCTTATCGGCCGCGTCAAGGTAGACCTCCCTGGATGCTGGCACGATGATGAGCCTGACCGAGTCGCTGACCTTTTTGCCGCGGAGTATGGCCTCGGCCGCCATCAGGTCCTCCAGCCGCCCGTTCGTGCACGAGCCGATGACCGCCTGGTCGATCGATGTTCCCGCCACCTCGGACACTGGCTTCACGTTGTCCACCTGGTGGGGGCAAGCCACCTGAGGTTCCAGGCCGGTGAGGTTGAACTCGAGCTCCTTGGCCACCGGTGCATCTTTGTCGGAGACGACCGGGTACATCGCCCGCTTGACCCTTCGTTCCAGATAGTCCATGGTCTTCTTGTCTGGGAAGCAGACGCCGTTCTTAGCCCCCATCTCCATGCTCATGTTGGAGAGGACCATTCGACCGGATATCGACATCTCGTCGACCACTGGGCCGGTGAATTCCACTGACATGTAGTCAGCGCCGTCGGCCTTGAGCTGACCGATCAGGTTCAGGATGACGTCCTTTGGTTCGACCGACCTATGTAGCACCCCATTGAGCCTCAGACGCATGGTCTGTGGCACCTTGAGCCATAGCTCCCCGGTCGCCCAGACGGAGGCCATCTCGGTGGCACCGATCCCGGTCGAGAACGCCCCGAACGCACCGTAGGTGGTGGTGTGCGAGTCGGAACCTACGATGAGCATGCCTGGCATGACATGCCCCTTCTCCGGCAGGACCTGGTGGCAGATGCCCTCGCGCAGGTCGTAGAAATTGGTTATCTTTTCCTTCTTCACGAATTCCCTGACCACCTTGTGACCTTCGGCCGCCTTGGTGGTGTTCGCGGGGATGCGATGATCGAACAGCAGGACGATCTTGTCCCGGTCCCACACGTGCTCCGCCCCTATCTCCTGAAATGAACGCAGGACCAGCGCGGCGTTCTCATGCGACATCGCCAGGTCGATCTTGGCACTGATGATGTCGCCGGGAACGACCGGCCTTCCGCCTGCCCGAGTAAGTACCTTCTCCGCGAAGGTCATGGCCGCCATATCCCTTCGAATGCCGATACTGGATATATCCGTATCGGTTGACCTACGGGCTTTCCAGAACAGATGATCTAGACATCGATCTGAGACTGGGGAACGTCAAGCTCAGGGACCCAGCGGTCCAGAGTCTGGTCATGCCATAGACCCGCTCGAATAACGGAAAGAAAGGGTAATGAGGGAGCCCTCATCGATAAGAAGGCCCCTTCAATTATAAAGGGTTAAAAATACAATCCGTTCACGTTTCTGCCTATCGCTCCAAGGATCAGAACGAACAGAATTATGCTGATAACGATTCCGATTATTCCAAGGATCAGGCAATTCTTACCTATGTGCTGCTTTTCCCGGTCCGAACCCATTCCAACCCACATTACTCCTATGAACAATCCAAACGGGGAAATCAGAAGCGAAACCAGGTACAACAGGAACGTCAGTATTCCACCGAGCGGCACTGCAACGGGCAGCGACCCATTGACTGGTTGTGGTCCATAGGCTTGTGGTGGTGCGAACGTCGGTGGTGCATTTTGGGGACGGCCGCAGTTTGGACATACGTTGTAAGCTACCGATATTTGACGACCGCATCCGGGGCACACTCTCATTTCTTGATCTGCCATTATGATACATCC
>CAVQBH010000013.1:0-103915 GCA_963710685.1 uncultured Methanomassiliicoccales archaeon
CCGTCGCCGAGGAGGCCAAGACGGTGGCCGAGTGCATGGGCTGCGAGGTGTTCACCGAATATGACGTCGGCGTGGCCGCACTGCACCGCATGCTGGACCCGCTGTCCAGGATGCTGGAGCATGGGGTAGACGTGCTGGTGGTGTGCGCCGGTATGGAGGGTGCCCTGCCGACCGTCATCTGCGGACTGACCGACGTGCCGGTGATCGGCGTTCCCACTTCGGTGGGCTATGGGTTCGGGGGCAAGGGCGAGGCGGCGCTCATGGGGATGCTGCAGACCTGCTCACCGGGCCTGGTGGTGGTGAACATAGACAACGGGATCGGAGCCGGTGCCACGGCGGCGCTCATCAGTCTGCGCGCCAGGCGGAGAAGCAAGGATTAAATCGCCGACGCTCGAAAAGAGCTTCGGCGATCTGATTGAACCACACCATCGTTTTCTTCGAAATTCCGGCGAATGACGTTCCCAAGATGAAGGATTTCTATGCGGCGGTCTTCGGCTGGAAGGCCGTCGACATCCCGGGCCAGGACATGGAATACACCATCTTCCACACCGTTCCGACCGACGAGAAGGGGATGCTGCAAGAACCTGGGGTGAACGGAGGGCTATACAAACGCAAGGACGCCGCCCAGGTTCCCGTCAATTACATCCAGGTAGAATCCATTGAGGAATACTTGGACAGGGCGGTCAAGAACGGGGGCAAGGTATTGATGCCTAAGATGGCCGTACCGGGTATGGGTCCGTGGCCTGGATCGCCGATCCGGAAGGCAATCCGCAGGGTCTGATCCAGCCAGACCCGGATAGGTCGTGAGGCGCAGGACCGGCCCCCGTTCCACGTTGCATAACTCTATTTCAGAGACTCAGAAAGATATTGTCATTAATATGATGGAGCGACGACATCCGAACGCGCAAAGGATCGGCTCTGTGCGGAGGGATCATTGGCGCGGTGTTCACCGGAGCTACTGTCTGGGCGTTCACCGCGAGACATACCGAGACGGTCTACCACGTCATCCCAGTATAAGAAACGGTCACCGGCTACCCTGACCTGGGGGCTCCGTTCCTGGTGTTTTCCATCCTCGGTTTCGTGATGATGATGGTGGGTTTTCTCAGCCAACCCGATCGAGAAAGGTCGCCGCAGCCGATGCTGCAAAGCCTGACCTATGTTTGTCCTTACTGCGGGCAACCGTTCGGCCAGGGAACGTTGGTGTGCCCCAAGTGCAACCACCAGATAAAGTGGTGAGATCGGTCCGATCCATTGCAGCGGTCTTTGATCGTACGGACGTGGCACGTTCGAACCATCGGGGATGTTTTTCCCAGCATGTTTATGAACGGTGAGATCCTTTGCCGACCGTGACGGGGAAAGGAGGATGGACGAGAAAAGACCCGCGATCCGGGTGATGATACGTCCCATGGTCATCGGCGATATCCCCCAGGCCCAGGCCGTCGGCAAGGCCACCTGGTCCAAGGTAGCCTCGGACGACCTGGGCAGACCGGTGGAGTATCCCACCAGGCCGTCCCAGATCATTCTGGCGGCGATAGAGGAGGAGCCGCTCGGCTGTTTCGTCGCGGTGGTGAACGAAGTGATCGTGGGGACCGCATACAGTCACGTCTGGGGAAGCGTCGGATGGGTCGGACCGGTGGAGGTCCTGCCCGAACTCCAGGGCTCGGGCATCGGCAGCGCCCTCATGCGGGCCTGCCACACGTATTTAGGATCCAAGGGCTGCCGTGTGTTCGGCGTCGAGACGATGAGCGACAACGAACGGAACAAGCGTTTCTACTCCGGCCTTGGTTACCGCTCGGTGGGGGTCACGGTCTTCGCAGAGAAGAAGCTGCGGCCCGCCGGATACTTCGTGTCCGGGATCAAGGAGCTGACCTCCGCCAATCTGGAAGAGAACAGTGGTGAGATCCGCAGGCTCAGTTCGGCGGTCTACCCTGGCATGGACTGCATGCCCGAGTTCCGCATGGCGCTCAGGCACTCGCTGGGAAAGGCGTTCCTGGTCCATCACGATGGCATCACCAAGGGGATCGCGCTGCTCGTGGAGGCGCCGCTAGAAGGGATGCACATGGTATCGATCAGGCTGCTCCTGACCGACCCGAAGATATCGGACCGAGGGGCGGTAATGTCATCGCTCATGGCGGCGTGCGAACAGTCGGCCATCTCCTCCGGGAACGACCGGGTCTTCACCTCCAGCAGCATCAGCAATGATATCTCGCGCATACTGGTGGAACGGGACTATAAGATCAGCGCTAGCAATGTCCGTTTCATCATGGGTGACGATTATTCGGAGGCGGGCGGAACGAACATCATCGCCTGGGCCGGTTAATCCGACCGTCCATCCGTATCGCCGTCCGGCCTATCTATGCGGTCATGGGATCGGTCAGTTCGATGAGGGACTCGACTTTTCTTGCGCTATTGGAGCATGAAGTATTGCGTGAAATGAATAATATATCTCCTGATTGGGTTATTATTTATGGAAACTGGCCCAACAATGTAATCCCTTGCATCATCGTACCAGGAAATCACCTATTTATCCTCTTTGGGTTATTCATGGTATAAATAGGAGATAGAACAATCACAAATGAACAGAGCGGTTCTCATGGGTGATTATCGAGTCGTCTGCCCCAAATGCGGTCAAGATCGGGACCGGTATACGCTTCGGTGCCCAAATGACGATTCCCTGCTGAAGACCGTCTATTCTACGAGGCAATTGGTCCTGCGGCCGTATCCTGGCATGTGGAGATTCTTTGAATGGCTGCCGGTGAACGGTGTGCTCGACGAAGCCCATAGCGGTCCGGTCACCTACCAGAGCGAAGCTCTGGCGAAGGAGATCGGCCTCGATGAACTGTACATCACCTTCAATGGTTACTGGCCGGAAAGGGGGGCGGACATGCTTTCCTGCAGTTTCAAGGAGCTGGAGGCGCTCCCTACCATGCGTCGGCTGGAGGAACAGGGAGAGAACAGGATCCTAGTGGTGGCCACGGCCGGCAATACTGGCCGGGCCTTCTCCTATATAGCCTCCTTGATCGGACGGCCGGTGGTCATCGTGGTCCCTCTGGAATGTTATGGCCGAATCTGGATCCCGAACGTGGAGCGCAACCAGGTCCTGGTCGTCGCCGTTCAGGGCGATTACTATGACGCCATCGTCCTTGGTGACCGTCTTGCCGCCCTGCCGGGTTTTGCCCCCGAAGGTGGGGCGCGGAACGTGGCCCGCCGGGACGGGATGGGCACGGTCATTTTGGACGCGGTGCAGCTCATCGGGTCATTGCCCCGCCATTATTTCCAGGCGGTCGGCAGTGGCACCGGCGGTATCAGCGCCTTTGAGGCGTCTGAGCGCCTGATCGAAGATGGGCGATTCGGTCAAAGTCTTCCCATCCTTCATCTGGTTCAGAACATCCCATGTGCCCCTCTGTTTCATGCCCGATATGGGGTTTCGTTCCCCAAGAGCTGCCCCCAGGGGATCTTCGATGACGTGCTGTTCAATCGCCGCCCTCCCTACGACCTGCCGGGCGGGGTGAAGGAGGCCCTTGATGGCACGGGAGGAGAGGTTTTGGGCATCACCAACGAAGAGGCCGCCTCGGCCAAGAGACTGTTCGAGGAGGTCGAAGGAATCGATATCCTGCCCGCTCCCGCGGTGGCGGTGGCCGCCCTGGTAAGGTCGGCGCTCTCCGGTGGTGTGCGGGCTGGCGAGACATGCCTATTGAACATCACAGGCGGTGGGCAGGCGAGGGTGCGTGAATCGCAAGGCATCACCATCCTAGCGCCGGACTGGACCGTGCGGCCGGACCAGGACATAGAAGAGCTGGGCCGAAAAATAATGGAAGCTTCCGGAAGGAGGAACTGATATGGAACTGAGCATAATGGGCGGAATCGACAAGAGAGGAATGAAGGAACCTGTCGAGCAGATCGATATAAGATCGGGGGAGGTGGTCGGAATCGTGGGACCGACCGGGTCCGGGAAGACGACTCTGATCAATGACATTGAACAGCTCGCGGTGGGCGATTCGTCATCCCATCGGCACATCCTGCTGAACGGTCAGGCCCAGGGTCAAGGTTGCCGCAGCGATCCGCGCAACAAACCGGTCGCCCAGCTCTCCCAGAACATGCATTTCCTGGCCGACATGCAAGTGGAGGAGTTTCTCCTCATGCACGCAAAGAGCCGGGGGAAGGGCGCATCATTGGTGCCTGGAGTCATCGAAGCGGCCAATCTGCTCACCGGAGAGGCCATCTCAAAGAACTGCCATCTCACCGCCCTCAGCGGAGGTCAGTCCCGCGCCCTGATGGCGGCGGACATAGCCATCATCTCCGATTCGCCCATCGTGCTCATCGATGAGATCGAGAATGCCGGCATCAACAAGCAGGAGGCGTTGCGGCTCCTGGCCGGAAGCGGAAAGATCGTCGTCGTGGTGACCCACGACCCTTTACTGGCTCTACTGGCTTCGAGACGGGTGGTCATGTCTGAAGGGGGTATGCGCCAAGTCGCCCAGAGAACGCTGGACGAGATCCGTCTTTGCGACCGGCTGGCCAAGATCGATGAATGGCTCATCACCCTTCGGGAGACGATCCGCGACGGCGGTCTGGTGGGTTCGGAATGAGGATGACGATAGTAGCCGGTACCCCGGGTTCCGGCAAGACCTCGGTCCTGATGGCGGCCGTCAGGGCAATGAAGCAAAAGGGTTTCCATCCCGCCCTGGTCAAGGTGGATTGCCTTTGGACGGACGACGAGAAACGCCTGGCCACACTGGGGATCCCCATCAAGGTGGCGCTAGCCAAGGACATGTGCCCGGACCACTTTGCCATCTATAACACCGAGGGCATGCTGGATTGGGCCCGATCATCCGAAGCCGACCTGCTACTGGTCGAGACCGCCGGCCTTTGCCTTCGCTGCGCGCCCTATACAGATCAATGCCTAGCGGTCTGCGTGATCGATGCGACCTCTGGCCCCAACACGCCGCTCAAGATCGGACCGATGATCACCACCGCCGACGTGGTTGTCGTGACCAAGGGAGACGTGGTGTCACAGGCTGAACGGGAGGTCTTCCGTGAACGGGTGCTGGAGGCAAATCCCACATGCGCCTTGGTGGAGGCTAACGGCCTTACTGGAAAGGGAGCCTCTGAGCTGGCCGAGATCATCGTTTCGTCCAGAGAGCTCAGGGAGGAGATGCGCCTAAGGCACACTCCGCCCCTCGCTGTTTGCACTTTGTGCGGGGGAGAGACCCGGGTCGGGAAGAAGCATCACCGCGGTGTGCTCCGCCACATAGACGGTTCCACCTTCTATTCGGGGGAGTGACGCATGCGTGCGCTCGATCTCCTCCCCGGATACAATTGCGGGCGATGCGGTCACCCCAGCTGTCGATCGTTCGCCGTCGCCCTGGGGAAAGGCAAGCGCCTGGAAGACTGTCCCCTTCTGGGCCAGGAGCGATACGCAGCCAACCTGGAGGAACTACGCAAATTGATACAAGAGGACGCTCCGAACTCCTTCCCCGGCCTGGTTGGAGGCTCGACCGGCGATGTGCTGCTCGGCCCACTGCCCGGGGAACCGAGCTGCCGGGAGGACATCTACCCTTTCGATCGGGATGTCCGGGCGCAGGCCGGGGTAGTGGTCACCTACCGGCCTTTGGGCTGCCCGATCGTGCACTTCGGCCATGTCCTGGATGTGAGCCATTCGATCCTCACAATTCATCTCACCGGTCCTCTGAACCGGCTCGGCGAGAACGATTACCACCCGTTGGAACTGGGTATATGCCAGATCGCGGCGTTTGAGGGAGTTGTGCTAAACGATCGGATACTGGAAGTGGGGGAGACCGTGAGATTCATACCTCATCACTGCATGATGCAGAAGGTGCATTCCGGTGTGGTGGTCCGATCCGAGGGAGATCAAGTGCGGATCGAGGGTATAGACCTGAAGGTGTGGTGATGAGCACAGGAACACTGGGAGCGCCGGCGAACGGAGACAGAGTGTTCCGCGGTTTGAAGGCAGGCGGCATAGACCTCGTGACCAGTGTCCCCTGCGTGAAATTCGGGCCCCTCCTCGATATGATAATTGCCGACCATGAAATAATACACGTTCCGGTCAACCGCGAAGAGGAGGGCATCGGCATCTGCGCCGGTGCGTACATGGGCGGAAAGAGACCGGCCTTGCTGATGCAAAACTCGGGGCTGGGCAACTGCATCAACGCCCTGGTATCGCTCGACCTGCTGTACGATATCCCGGTCCTCCTGATCATTTCCCACCGGGGCACGGCCGGCGAGAAGATCGCCGCCCAGGTACCCATGGGCACGGCGACCGTGCCGCTCCTGGACGCTATTGGCGTCGAGCATCTCTGTCCCATTCCTCAGGAAGGAGAGCGGGAGGTGGCCAGGGCGGCATCGAAGGCGTTCAGCCAGAGGCGACCGGTGGCGGTCCTGCTGAACCTGGATTACTGGAGGGCCTGATATGCATCGGGTCGATGCGCTGAAGACCATCGTCCGGATCAGGGGCGGTGATCTTATCGTCTGCAACATCGGTGATCCCTCGAGGGAGCTCTATGCCGTGCGGGATGCGCCAAATCAATTCTACATGCTGGGGTCCATGGGAATGGCCTCATCCATCGGCCTGGGGATCGCCCTGGCATGCCCGGACAAGAAGGTGTTGGCCATCGAGGGCGACGGCGCAGTGCTCATGAACCTTGGTACTCTGGCGACCATAGCCGACCAGAGACCGGACAACTATCTGCTGACGATCATCGATAACGGGGTCTACGGCTCTACCGGAGGTCAGCCGACCTGCGCCTCAAGGCTGGCAGATCTGGCCTCGATCGCCCGGGGGGCGGGGGTAAGCGATGTCCGGGTCGCCCATACCGACGTCGAGCTGGAACCGGCCCTTGAAACGATGAGCTCCGGCGTCCTGGTGATCGAAGTGGACCAGGTCGGAATGGACGGGCCGATCATTGAGCTCTCCGCACGCCAGATCGCAGACCGGTTCATGGCCGAATGTCAGCGACCTTCCGGGTGAGCGGAAACCGGCCGTCCAGGATCCTCTGCTTCAGGTCTGCCATGGAACGCAAGGCCCCTTCCCGGTTGGACCCCCGCCCTACTATCGGCACCGTCCTGATGGTTCCTTTGATATCCAGGCGAATCGCTCCCATCGATGCCTTGAAGCAACCTTGGCGGCAGGTGATGAGACAGGCCCCGCAATTGAAACAGCGGGACGGGTCACGCATCGGCCCCTCTCCGTCGAAGACAATGGCTTCGGTGGGACAGGCAAGTTTTGCCCTGCACTCTGAACATTTTATGCACTTGTCCATCTCCACGGCGATCACCTCGCCATGCCCCCAGGCTTCTCCGTAGGTGGTTTCGGCCAGCCTGCTGCGGTCCCGGACATCCACCACTGATAATGGTATCCTGTCGTCCATGGTCGTAACCTGTTCCAGGACCGAATCGTCCAATATCGGGATCGGTACGGCGTACGAGGCGATGCATTCGGGGCCCTCGGCGGTCTGGAAACCACCCATAAGGGCGGGGTCCATTCCCTTCATTTCGGCGACGGTCATCAGGTTGGGGCTCTCGGGCGAGCTGCGGGTTCCTGAACCGGTGACGAACCCTTCTCCGCCATTGAACAAAAGGCGTGTTCCGATACCGATGCAACGCAGTTGCGGATCGTTCTGGACCGGATTGAAATGGCCGCACCCGGAGAAGTTGAGGCCCCCGTAGTCCGGCGGGAAGGGCATGCAATGGAAGATGGAGCGCACTTCCTTGTTGGAAGGGTTGACGAAGGCGCGGTAGTTGCGGAAAAGATGGCGGGAGCTCATCAGCCGGGCCGTGGGCATTCCCTCGAGGGTGATGGTCGTTTCCACGATGTCGTCCCTGTCCGACCATGCTTCGACCTGAACATCCTTCCCCTCCACCAGGTCACGGAAGAGGTGGCCGCCACCATACCTGTGGTTCTCTTGGCTTCTGGAGGTCCCGAACACCATACAATCGACCAGTCCCAGGTTCTCGTTCGGGCAGGGCCCGATGTTGATGGGGATGCCATTCATGCTCCCTTTCACGAAACGGCGGTGCGCACCAGCCCGAGCAATGGGAAACGACAATAAGGCATAGGTTCCGCTCATCAAGCCCATGGTCCCGGTGGTTACGACGTCCACTTCCCGAACCTCGCTTTCCCGACTTTCGTCGATGAGCGACTCAACCTCTCGGGCGGTGAGGACGACGACCTGCCCACTGGCTATCCGATCGTTGATCTCTTCGAGGGTCCGCTTCATAGTCAATATGGCAGTGTTTGTGGAGTAGATGAAAGGTTGGTTGGAAGTGTCTTCCAATTCTATCGAGACCAGCTATAGGAATGATTGAGAAATGGATATGAATGGCGGAGAATCGATAAACGCCCATGGTGCAATTAGATACGGCGTTCCAGGACGAAAGCCGATGGAGACTCCGATCGAAGCGGCGACCCCCCGGCGGATTGCCTCATGAAAGATCCGGGCTGATTGCGACCACTTGCCCTAGGAACATGAATCAACAGTTCAATCGGAACAAATGCGGACGGTGTTTCGGGACGACGGGGATTCCTGCGAATCGTAACAGCTTGGTCGTCGTCCAGACTAGATCTGTGCCACGATGATGCGGTGGAGCACATCGACGGTGATGCTCATGTGGCGTCCAGCATCCCTCAGATGGTGATAGATCTCCCGTTTCTTCATTGCCATGATCGGTTCATCGTTCATGAAAACACCTGCCATGTGCTGGATGTAGGTCTTTTCGATGAGACTTTCTTCCGCTCGCATTTTCGGTATCAGGTCTGCAGCTCCGCTGGGATTGTCCTTCAAGGTGTTCACGCAATCCACCATTAGCCTCGTCCCCTTCAATAATGATCTGGCCATGGTCAGAACGGCGTCGTCGGGTTTCACTTCGAAGGCTTTCATCTCGGAAGCGGTGGAAACGGAAAAGTTCAGAATATGATCCATTCGCCTCGAAACCTCGTATATGTCCTGCCTATCGAACGGCGTCGTGAACGCTCGCTGCAGTTCGCTTTCCATTTCCAATCTTATTTGGTCCCCCTTGACCTTCTCCCTGGCCACGTTGACCGGATCATCGCTTCCACCTGCATCAAGCCAGATGATCAATGCCTTGACCCCGGCCGTGGTCTGCTCGGCCTGTTTGCTGAGCATTCCGAAGAAATCATGATTGGTCGGGAAGATAAGATTCACAAACCTGAGCATCTTGCCTTTCTTTGCCTTGTTCTCTTTGATCTCCATGATGCACCTCATATGTTCAAGCTGCCCTTCAGAACGATAAAGATGAGACCCGAGATCAACGCGGTCATCGGGATCGTCAGCAACCATGATTCGACCATCTGACGTCCGAGGGACCATTGGACCATGCGGGCGTTGTCCGCGGCCCCCACCCCGATGATGCTGGACGCCACAGTCTGGGACGAGGATACTGGTGCCCCGGCAAGGGTCGATACGACGATCGCGGCGGTCGAGCTGATCTGGGAGTTAAAGCTGTGAATTGGTCTGATATGGAATATCTTACGACTTAGCGTCCTAATGATCCTCCACCCGCCCCCCAAGGTTCCGATCGTCATTGCGGCAGCGCACGCTGCCATCACCCACAGCGGGACGTTTGTGCTGGAAGCCCAACCCGCCGAGGCAATGACAACCACCATCATGCCCATCGCCTTCTGCGCGTCGTTCGCACCGTGACTGAAGGCAAGCAGTCCCGACGTGATGTACTGGGACGTCATCAGCGGATGGTTAACGCTCCAATTAGCGTTTCGGAGCGCGACCCGCATCAGCTTTTGGGCCACAAACCCGCCTACAAAACCGATCACGACCGAGAGCAGCAGAAAGATCGACCACTTTCGTCACGCCCGTCATGTCTCCGGTGGAAAGCAGTTCACCTATCCCCCAGTTCACTCGGTCCAGACCTCCCGAGGCAATGCCCGCCCCGATCAATCCTCCGACCAACGCGTGCGTTGAGGAAGAGGGGATCCCACGCAATGTGGCGATCAGATTCCAGGCAACCGCCGCGGCAAGGGCGGCAAAGATCAGATAAACGAGCGCCTGCCCCAATGGGACGACCACAAGGCTGATCATTGTCAAGGCGACCGCCGTACCACCTAGCATAGCGCCTGCGAAACCCCAGATGGCCGCCTGAACGACCGCCCTCTCAGGAGAGGCCGCCCCGCACGCTATCATGGTGGCCACCGTCGCACTGGCATCGTTGAAGCCATTGGTGACCGAGAAGAATAGAGCTAGCAATAATGCCAAGACCGCAAAAATGAGAAGTACGAGCTCCATTCGTTTCAGGTTCGGTACCGCACGCTCTTAATCGTTGCTATGGATTTAGGCGTCTGATCCGTTCATTGACGCTCGACCGGAGCAAGATGGTCCGATGGTACCTCATCCGGCCCGAGGATCATCGAAGCACAAGGCCACGGTCGATCTCCCGATAACGTTCAAGACCTGACCGACATTGGTGGTCCAACATACCGGGCCAAAAACGCAAGATGTCGATCGAAGGTCTGGATCTCCCAATTCCCGTCAAGAAGACCGGTGCGGGTCCTGGACACCGCATTAGCCGGTCGTCTACGGCCTTCCCCACCCCACTCCGAAGGGGATGCTCAATGCCAATGGTGCCACCCACATGAAGAAGAAGGCGGTGAAGTTGAACGGCCCGGTCAGGCCAGGCAGACCCCAGCGTCCGAAGATGTTCTTGACCGCAGGCACAACCATGACGGTGCAGACAATGGTCGCAAATACCGCGTAGAAGAAGGTGACCCAACCCAAGGGCAGGAACGAGGTGAGCGCGATCATCACCAGGACCTGATTGAACCCGTGTAGCCCAGACCGTATCTCTGAGGTGGGATACTTGACCAGGATGGAGAAAATCACCCCGATTGCCGAGCCTATGAGGGCCATGGCCCCGGCCAGGAACAGGAATGATGAAGCGTCTAGATTTAAGGTGTAGGCGTTGGCGAAAAGGTTGCCGCTCACAAGGGTGAAAGACAGTGTCAATCCAATGACCCAGAACAGCCCGGTCTTCCAGTTCTCGATGAATGTCACCTGGGATACTCCGTTAAGTACGGCCTTGATGAACTCCCAGGGCGTCCATTTGAACCCCTTGATCTCTTCCGGGGCCGGGTTGCCGCTGCCTTTGATCAATATCGATACCCCACTGGCCAGCT
This sequence comes from uncultured Methanomassiliicoccales archaeon, assembly GCA_963710685.1. Taxonomy (GTDB): domain Archaea; phylum Thermoplasmatota; class Thermoplasmata; order Methanomassiliicoccales; family UBA472; genus DASXVU01. The sequence continues at coordinate 11,165 of CAVQBH010000013.1, forward strand.
TCTCATTGAATTCCGGTCCCTGTCCGCCCGATGGTGTTGGGTCCGGGAAGATGTCTATGGCGTAGTACTTTGCAGCCAGCAAGGTCGCCCACGTCGACACGCAGAATGCCAGGGTGAACGATGGGATCCCGTACCCTCCGCCCCCTTCCACAAAGAAGTTGCCCAAGACATTGTCCAAGGCCAGGAAAACAACAACCGTCACCGCCGCATTGAACAGAGAAAGGACCAGGGTGGCCCGGTTGGTTTTCATGAACGGACCGGACCACAGGGCCATGGCGGAAAGGACTGAGTTGTATCCCAACAGGCCGAACGTCACCAGGGCATAGGGAACTCCTAGGATGATGCCCACGGCGGCCCCTATCAGGCTGCCCGCGACCATCATTATTGCGGCCTTTCTAGAAGCGAAAATGACGCCGATAAGGATAAGCAATCCGGTCAGGACCGAGGAAACGAGTGGGACTTCCGAGATTCCGTTGAACAAAATGTAGATGAAGTCCAGCAACGGATTTCCCGAAACGAAATTTGGGGTGAAAGCCATTGAGACACCATGGAACAAATTTGACCTCCTTGGTTAAATAAATTTTGTGCTATTGAAACTCCTGAATCAAAACAACCATTACCATCCTGCTCTCATTGATTACCATGGGCTCCGAAGAGAACAAACAGAACCGGCCAGGGGGAAACCGGGAACTGGATGCACTCGCAAGCAACGTCATGGCCGCGGTTAGCATGGCCGATGTGATACGCACCACGATGGGACCGTGGGGATTGGATAAGCTTCTGGTGGACCAGATGGGAAGCCGGGTGATCACCAATGATGGATATACGGTTCTGGTATCGCTGAAGGCTGGTCATCCGGTCAGCCGCCTGCTGGTGGAGATCGCGGAACGGCAGGAGATGAACGTCGGTGACGGAACGACCTCCACCGTGATCATGGCCGCAGAAATGCTGAAGGAGGGATACCGGCTCATTTCTGAGTATGGTATCCATCCATCACGGATCCTGGCCGAACTGGACGAAGGCGTGGATCTGGTGGCCAAGTATCTGAACGATAGGACAACCCCCGTCACTTCGCTCAGCGACCCCCTCTTGGAAAGTGTCCTGAGGACAGCGACCGCCTCCAAGCTAGATGGCGCCCAGCTCACTCATCTCATTATGAGGTCGATCGCATCTTTATCACCCCAGGACCGCACGGACCTCCGGCATGGAATTCTTCTGATGAGACGTCTGGGAGAAGACATGTTCATAGATGGAATCGCCATTGAGCACTTGCCGGTTGAGGCCTCGTTCGTGAAGGATATCGGCCCCCCCACGTTGTGCCTGATAAAGGACTCCCTCAAATTCCCGTTGCCCGGGAGTCCGATCGTGAACGACAATGAAAAGCACGAGAAGGAACGTTCCTCCTTCCTGTCGGCGCTCACTGAGAAAGGGGTCAACGCCATCCTGACGAGTGCGCCCGAGATCGACAGCACCTTGAAGATGGCCCTGATCACCCGGAACATCCTGCTGATCCGCCTCTCGCTGGAGGAACTGAACCTTTTCTCCCGCTCGTTGGGCTGTCCTTCGATCTATGGGGCACAGATCCTAGGTGGGGGGAATATTCCCACCTTCACCTGTAATGGGGTCGAGCTGGACGAGGAAAGGGGATTGACCATACTGCATGCGCCCGAGAGCCAGGTCGTGGCCACCTTGATCATCGGAGGGGCGACCATCGAGACCTCGAAGGAGAGGATGAGAACATGCGTCGATGGGATCTCAGGTGTCCATTTCGCCATGGAGGGCGGGGTGGTGGCCGGGGGAGGCGTCGCGGAGCTGAACGCCGCCCGGTATCTCGAGAAGACGATGGTGAACGAGGGGGTGCAGAAGATCGGGTACGCCGTCCTGATAAAAGGATTGGAGAGCGTCTCCCGGCAGATCCTGGACAATTGCGGCTACAATGGCTACGACATGCTGGTCAAGCTGAAGCCCAAGCCGGACGGCATCGGGGTCGATGTGGAAACCGGCGATTTCATCGACATGATCGAAAGTGGTGTGATCGACTCACGCATGACCAAACTTCACGGCATCCAGATCGCCACCCACATCACGAAGACGATCCTGAAGATCGACCGGAACCTGTTGAAAGAGGAGGTTCGCCCCTCCCCTAATACATCCTGAGGTCGGGGGCGGGCGTGCCCACCTCGGTCCTGCGGAACAGGTCCCATATCTTCAGCTGCAGGGCCCTCAGCCCCTCGAGGTCGTTGGAAAGGGCTTTGACGATGATCCCGCCCCCGTCGGACATGCCGGTGGCTGCACCGTAGATGCCGTTGAAGTCGATCTCCCCTTTCATCGAAAGCGCCTGAGGGGAGTACCAATACAGGTTAAGCAGGAACGTGAACCCTCCGAAGAGGACATGGACGTTTGATTTGTCCTCCTTCGTCCATATCGCATTGTCGACCAGGATGGGCCTCCCTTCTTTCTCTATGCGGAACCTCGACGCCATGACCGAGAAGTCCCAGAACTCCTCCCTGGCCACCCTTCCCGGACAGAAGATGTCCGAATAGAGGAAGGTGGCCCCTTCGGCCACATGGAACACGGTCTCCTGGAACCAGCGGGAATCGGCGAACGCGATGGTCTCCCGGGGCAGATATTCCAACCGGCTCCCCTCTTCCAGGTATATATTTGTTCGGCGGCTCGCGTAGTTGAGGTCCATCTTGTACAACTTGGTCGCCGTGTTCTCTGTAACGAACGCTTCCGCCCCCTCTTCCAATCGGAACTCGTACTGATAGCGGTCCCCTTGCAATGCCCCTCCGGTCGGGTTGACGAAGATGATATAGGGCATCCCCTCCCGGTTCGGATCGTAGTACAACGCCCTGAGGGTCCGCACTGGCACCTGATTGTAGTTGTCCGTCAGATAGGTTTTCGCGTCGAACTTCTCAAAAGTAAGCCGGGCGATCCCTATCTTTCCGGACGATCCCACCGAGAGCCTCGTCTCCTCCTTCTCATAGGGGGCGAAGATGCCAGGCAACGCACTGGTCCCAGGGGGTGCGGTGTATTTCATATCTAGGCTCTCCGTGTCACTTGAACAGCGCTTTCTGGCGCACATATTCCACGATCTCGTCGACCCCCACCTCATCTTTCAGGGAGACGAAGAAGGTCGGCCTGTCGGGGCGCGCCTTTATGGCGTCCTCCTTCATGAGCTCCAGATTGGTGGTTTTCGTCGTCGATTCGGGAATGGTCGTTTCCAAATACGGGGCGAGGTCGATCTTGTTGACCACCAACAGGTCGGCCTTCTTGATGCCCATCCCCCCCTTCCTGATGGTCTTGTCACCGCCGGCCACGTCGATCATGTAGATGAAGAAGTCCGCCAAACGGGGGCTGAAGCTCAAAGTGACATTGTCCCCCCCGGATTCGATCATTACGATGTCCAGGTCCGGGTTGTTCTTCTCCATCTCCTCGACCGCGTTCAGATTCATGGAGGGATCGTCCCTGACCGCGGTATGCGGACACATCCCGGTCTCTATCCCTACGATCAGGGTCGGATCGAGCTTGCCTTCCAGTTTGATCCCCAGGCGCCTTGCGTCCTCCTTTGAGTAGATGTCATTCGTCACGAGCCCGACCTTGAAGCCGAGCTTCATGAATCTGGGAGCCAACTTTTCTATCAATTCTGTCTTTCCGCAGCCGATTGGTCCGCCGATGCCAATGCGCAGTGTTCTGGTCATGGGTTTTCTCCTTGCTCGGTGTTTTCAGCTCATGAACATCCTGGTCTTGCTCTGTTCATGCCTCATCATCGCGATCTCGATGAACGGATAGGATTGATGGAGATCATTCAGGCCAGGGGCAGACAATTCTATCGTGTCGATCTTATCCGACATCAATTGTTGGGCATCCAGGTAATCTATCTCCACCATCCTTACCAGCGAAGCGACGACCTCCATGAGGTTGACGTACATCAGTGAGAAAGCCCCCTGCTCATTGAAGCCCAGCTCCGCCGAGACGACCGCCAGAGCCACCGGATACATGCACGCAGTTCCTCTTTCCTCAGCCATCACCGCATACCTCGAACCCAGGGAATCCGATCTGAACTGGACCGCCTTGATCAGGTTCGCCCCCATCTTGCCCATGGCGTTCCGGCCCTCCGTGCTCAGTTTTGACGCATAGCAGAGCTCATCGATGGAAGCCAACTTCTCGAGGTCGCCGTCCTGGACGGCGTCGAGGGCGGCGTGGAAAATAGGCAGGTCGAAGCTTTGCCATATGGCTTGAATGAAACCGCACAGTACTGAGTGCAATTCTCTCTTGTCGAGCAGGTCCTCTGAGACCAATTGCTCTATGCCCTGAGACACCGCGAAGGAACCCAACGGAAAGAATGTGTCCGAGATCCGGATCAGGTTCAGCAGTTCCCGGGGCTCGTTATGCAATCAATCACCCTCTTCCTCTCCGGCGAAATATCCGGATGATCCCGGGTCTATGACCCGGTTCACAATTTTCATCGTCAGAGGCACTCCGGTCTGAACCAATATCTGTTCCAGTTTATCGGACGGGATGTTCAGGGGAAGGAAGGCGTTGTCCCCTTCCACCAATACTTCGAGATGGTGTCCGCCCAATCCATAGCCGAGCCTCAGCGCGTTCCCGGCAGTTCTAGCATCGTCCTTAAGCGTGACCTGCATGACCTCTTCAGACATTATTCTGATCTTAAAATATTTGCCAGATCCTGAGGGTCCGAAAATGTCTCCATCATGGACGAGCTCGTTCCTGGGAAGGTCGATGATGATCTCCTCACCTTTCGGGGACTGGGTCTTCAGCCGGCCGTGGGCAGCCTGTTCCCTGGAAATGACGATCTCATCCAAATCCGCCCCCGGCCGCTCCGCCTTTGTTTCGAACCTTGACATATTATCTCCTTGGACGCAATTACCAGATCGCAGCCATCCCGGTACTTACTCCCCGCCCCGGTGCACGGCTTTCCTGAGCTGGAGCTGCCTCTCTTCCTCATCGACCGGACCATATTGTCGATATCCTGTGCTCTCAATCGAGGCCATTGAGTACCTTTCCCCCTCCCTCAGTATACTCCCGTTCATCTCCAGCCTATCGGCTACGATCACCATTCTCATCAGATGCTTCGGGAAGTTGAGGTTAAGATGGGTCGTTGGATCGACCCATCCGGACAGATCGGAGATCTTCATCGCCGTGACTATCCCGTGTTTGACCATCGACGGGTCTACCACCTTCCCGTCGATCACATTGTCCCTGGCCGTGATGTGATGGATCATTGAAGCTCCATCAGAACAGGTAGTACAGCTGCGTCAGTGGAAGCTCCTTCGCCGGCTTCGAGGTGATGTCCTTGCCGTCGAAAGTGACCTTGTGGGTCTCCGGATCGATGGTCATATCCCCGATACGGTCATTTCTGACCATGTGGGTCTTCCCCAGGTTCCGGGTCTTGCTCACTGGCAGCACCATGTGGTCGATGTCGTACTTTTCCTTGATGTTCAGTTCGTTCGCCGCTTTGGAAACGAAAAGGGCCGCGGTCCGTGACTGGGCCTTTCCGAAACCGCCGAACATGGGCCTCCAGTAATAGGGCTCCGGGGTCGGGATGGACGCGTTCGGGTCCCCCATCATGGAATATGCGATGAAACCACCCTTGAAGACCATCTTGGGCTTGGCGCCGAAGAACATGGGGTCCCATATGACCACGTCCCCCAATGTTCCGGTCTTCAAGCTGCCCACATAGTCCGATACGCCGGCGGCGATGGCCGGGTTAATGCACAATTTGGACAGATATCGGAGGACCCGGAAATTATCGTTCCCTTCCGCATCCTCCGGCAGTTTGCCGAACTGTTCCTTGTTCTTGTGGGCCGTCTGCCAGCACCTGGTCGATACCTCACCGGTCCTACCCATGGCCTGGCTATCGGACGAGTACATGGAGATCACACCCATATCGTGGAGAACGTCCTCGGCACTGATCGTCTCGGCCCTGATCCTCGATTCGGCGAACGCCACATCCTCGGGGACCGATGGATTGAGATGGTGGGTGGTCATGATCATGTCGAAGTGCTCATCCAGAGTATTCACCGTGAACGGCCTGGTCGGATTGGTCGATGAGGGCAGCGCGTTCGGTTCGGCGGCGATCCTCATGATATCGGGGGCGTGCCCGCCGCCGGCGCCCTCGGTATGGTACGTGTGAACGGTACGCCCATTGATGGTGTCGATGGTGTCCTCCGTGTATCCGCCCTCGTTGAGGGTATCGGTATGGATGGCGACCTGCACATCGTAGTCATCCGCCACGTTCAGGAGATTGTCCACCGCCGCCGCGGTGTATCCGAAATCCTCATGGATCTTGAATCCTCCAGCGCCGGCCTCAAGCTGTTCCACAAGTGGTTCAGGTTTGCTGTCGTTACCCTTCCCCAGGAAGAGCCAGTTGAGTGGCAGTCCCTCTATGGATTCGATCATCTTCCTGATGTTCCAGGGACCGGGGGTCGCGGTCACGGCACAGGTACCGTCCGCCGGTCCTGAACCACCTCCCACATAGCTGGTTATGCCGTTCGCGAGGGCCTCGAAGGCCTGCTGCGGGCAGATCATGTGCACATGGGTATCGAAGAACCCTGGAGTAACGATCGTACCTTCGCCAGCAGTGACCTCCGTCGCCGAAGACACAACCAGGTCCGCATCCACTTTGTCCATCAGCCCGGGGTTGCCGGCCTTCCCGATCCCGGCGATCTTGCCGTTCCTGAACCCAATGTCACCTTTCACGATCCCCAGGTATGGGTCCATGATGACCGCATTGGTGATCACGTGGTCCAGGGCGCCATCCTTCTGAGTGGTGCCCGGGCTCATCCCCATTCCCTCCCTCATGGTCTTGCCTCCGCCGAACACCAGCTCGTCGCCGTAGTTGGTGTGGTCCTTTTCCACCTCGATATAGAGGTTCGTGTCCGCGAGCTGGACCTTGTCTCCCACCGTGGGGCCATAAAGGTCGATGTACTGCTTCCTCTTCAGCATCATTGTTCACACCCCCTTGAACTGAAGCAACTTGGCCTTCTCTATGGCCTTGATCTTGGTGTATTTGGTCCGCGTGCTCCCGTTCGTGATCATGTTGAAACCGTACACCAACTGCTTTCCGCCGAAGGTCACCAGGGAGACCTCCTTGGTCTGGCCCGGCTCGAACCGGACGGCCGTTCCGGACGGGAGGTCCAGTTTCATGCCGTACGCCTTGGCGCGGTCAAAATCCAACGCTCTGTTGGCCTCGAAAAAGTGGTAGTGGGACCCGACCTGGATCGGTCTGTCACCCTTGTTCTTGACCGATATCTTGGTCCGTTCACGCTTCGGGAATGTCTCGATGTCCCCCTTCCCCGGAATGATGTTACCAACGATCTTTCCGGCCATTTATTTCGCCCCCTTCTTCTTGGCCGCGCCCTTGGGCTGAATGGGATTATGGATGCTGACCAGTTTTGTCCCGTCGGGGAAGGTTCCCTCGATGGCGATCATGGGGACCAATTCCGGGACCCCAGGCATGACGTCCTCCGTCGTTAGGACATGTTTCCCCTCCTCCATCACCTGAGCCACGGTGTCCCCCCTCCTTATACGCTCCAAAGCAAAATCAGCGATGTAGGCCACTGCCTCGGGATGATTCAGTTTGACCCCATCCTTAAGGCGACGTTCCGCAATCCTAGCAGCTGTGAATATCTGAAGCTTATCCAGTTCTCTTGGGACCAATCTCAATGCATTACCTCCCTTACAACTGATGAAGGGTGAAGAAGCGTCTGAGTCCCTTGTAAATAAGTATATCTATTGATGGAGTTAACTATAATTAAGCGAAGTATCTGGCATATGTGTTTCAGTCCGAGCGTTGGGCCTAGGTCTGCTAGTTGTGCTTCGGCGAAGTCTGATGATCCGGCCTGGTATGAACGTACACCCTTTCTCGTCATTCGCTGCCTGGCCCGATCCCTGACCATTCTGCGAGGTCATTGAAACAGCGCATTCTTGCCCATGAATTATGCACCATCCACTCCACATGGTCCCGTAGGTCAAGCCGCCGCCATAACTGGGCATTTTATTCCTGGCACAAAACATAAAATATTGGTGACTGCCAGAAATCGTTCTCATATGAACAGGCTGAGTTCTGTCGGTGTTGGGGTCCTGATCATTGGTATCATCGTCTGTGGAATCACTACCCTGTTCGCTGGAGCCTCATCCGGGCAATTCTTGCCTGGTAGCATCAGCGCAGGCGACACCGCATTCGTTCTGATCGCCGCCGTCCTGGTCATGATAATGACCCCAGCGGTCGGGCTGTTCTATGGTGGAATGGTCCGCTGGAAGAACGTGGACACTACGATCGAACAGGCAATAATCATCCTTTGTCTGATCAGTCTGCAGTGGTTCATAATCGGTTACAGTCTTGCCTTCGGAAACGACATAGGAGGGGTGATCGGTGGATTGAACTATGTTGGTCTGAACGGAGTGGGATATGCTCCGAATCCCCTCTATGCAAGTACCATTCCTCAGTTGGTCTACATGCTGTTTCAGGGGATGTTTGCGATCATCGCCCCCGCCCTCATCATCGGTGCCTTTGCGGAGCGGGTGAAAATGAAAGCCCTCGTTATCTTTACTCTCCTATGGGCCACTCTGGTCTATGATCCCATCGCCCACTGGGTCTGGGGTGTGGGAGGCTGGGCCCACCAGCTGGGCATCCTGGATTTCGCTGGAGGGGCGGTGGTGCATGTCAGCGCCGGTTTCTCCGCTTTGGCGGCGGTCTTGGTGATCGGCCGCCGAGCCTGTATCAAACCGCATGAGCCGACGCCCCCCAACAACATCCCCATGGTATTGTTGGGTGCTGCCCTTCTCTGGTTCGGATGGTTCGGCTTTAACGGAGGCTCAGCATTGGGTGCCTCACCACTGGCGGCAAGCGCCTTCCTCGCTACGAGCATCGCCGCCGGAGCTGGAGGCCTCATATGGATGCTGCTCAGCTGGGCGGAGAAGAAGAAGCCCAGTGCCATGTCGGCGGCGACCGGCGCCGTCTGCGGCCTGGCGACCGTGACCCCTGCCAGTGGATTCGTGGGGCCGGTGTCGGCATTGGCCATTGGCATACTGGCCGGCCTGGTCACCTATTTTGCCTTCTATTTGCTGAACAACCATACGAAGATCGACGACACCCTTGGCGTTTGGCCCGCTCACGGCATTGGTGGATTCTTAGGGATCCTGCTCACCGGTGTCCTGGCCGAGAAGATCATCAATCCCTCCGGGAACAGCGGACTTTTCTTTGGCAATCCCGGGCAATTCGGTATCCAGCTGTTAGTGGATGTTGCGGTGGCCGGATACGCCTTTGTCGTCACATATGTCATAGTCCTGATTGTGAACCGTTATGTCGGTTTCCGGGTCACCTTTGAACAGGAAAGGGAAGGCCTGGACCTGGCCGAGGAAGGGGAAATAAGCCACGTGGAAAAACCGTGATGGTCCGCTATTCTTTGGTTAGAATCGTTTTACACCGGAAAGTGAAAGAACCGATCCAGCCGGGCATTCCCGGTGTTCGATTCGGGCAGCGTTCAGGGCGCTCATCCCTTCCAGATCTAGATTGTTAACTTGTATTGCGTGATATTAGTTTCTCACCTAGAATTCTCCTGAGAGATTTTCCACCAAATGCAATTACACTGCAATTTTGTTCATTTTCATCATATAGCCCTTGATATTCACTAGCAGCATGGCTCATGGAAAGACCAAGACAATAGAAAAAACCGAGACCGAGGATGATAATGCTGGGTTTATCAAGAAAAATCCTGAGGTGGTCATAGTGTTGGTCATCATGGCAATCTTCTTTGCGATAGATGTGTATTTCTTATTTACACATGGTAACACGTTGTAATGTCCTGAGAAACAACTGGTGCAAAGATGGAAGAGGACTAATAATGACTTTTTGAAGGGCGGGTGATGCGGAATGACGCGAAACAACATTGGGACGCGAGGCACCGTGTCTTCCCGTCAGTTCCCATTGGATCGTCGCTCAAAGGGCATCAAAGATCCATCGACGATATTGTTCGTGTTTTCACTATTTGATCTGCGGGTCATCGATCGTTATTCTCTTATCTTTCAGCATGCCCATGTTCTTCATGCTCAGAATGAGCAGCTGGTTCTTTGTGGCTATGGCGTTCAGTGACAGCCCCTTCATGGGCGGTATATAGAACATCTCCTCATCATCCACGAGCAGAACGAACATCTTGTCGATATCGCTCTTGCTGAGCAATTTCTCCGCGGGGGGCATCGAACCTTCATCGGGCCTCTGATTCTCGGACAGGAGCGATCTCACCATGCGGCTCTTGCTTAGGATGCGGACCTGCGACATATCCTTCCTGAAAATGCCTTCAAGCCTCCGCTGGATGGCCGAATCCTCTGATATGATGGTCAGGTCGAACCGGATGTTGCTTTTTGCCTTCCGTTCAATGAGGTCGAGATACTGGCCCGAGGTGATGCAGAATATGCTCTTCTTGGCGTTCTTGAGCATGTCCTTGACCTTGGATTCAAAGTGCTTCGTCCCGAAAATAAACCATATGTTCTCCGCCGTCTCGTCCACGTTCTGTTCGTCCCGGAGTTCATGGATCGATGACAGGGCCTCTTCCTTGGCCTTCATCTGAGCGACCAACCGCATATCCAGCGCAACCTCCGGGGGTATGGCCTGGTAGGTTGCGGGCTTGGGGTTGGTCAGGATAACGAAGCCTTTCTCTTCCAGCGTCCGCAACCCTTCGTACACGCTTGGCTTCGACATCCCAAGGAACTCTTGAAGTTCCTTCACCTCGGAATCATGTTTCAGGACCAATGCGGTGTATATCTTGGCCTCCGATTCCAGCAGGCCCAGTTCCATAAGCGAATCGATCAATTTCCCGGGGATTTGGTTCATGGTCATCAGGTTTATTAGTTGTAAACTAATTACCAACTATTACGAAACTTACATATAGGCTTTGTCCTATGGGGAATTGTTGTAAAGTATATTACAACATTGATAGGAACGGGTCGAACTCTAGGTCCGGCCTTCGACAAAATTGGTGATCGAATGTTCAGAAAGAAGACGAAAATAGCGGAGCGTGTCGATGCATGCCCGCCCGAGAACATGGAGTACAAGAAGAGCAGGACAAGGACGTTGGTCATGATCGGCCTCACGCTCGGCATGCTCTTGGCCAGCCTGGATGCCACGGTGGTGGGCACCAGCCTGCCCCGCATCGTCGGTGACCTTGGCGGCATAAGCCTGTACTCCTGGGTCATCACCGCTTACCTGCTCTCGTCGACCATCATGATACCCATCGCCGGCAAGATGAGCGACCGTTACGGCCGCAAGCCCTTGTTCCTGCTGGGCATAGTCCTGTTCCTGGCCGGATCGGTCCTGTCTGGATTGTCCCAGAACATCAACGAGCTTATCATGTTCCGCTTCGTGCAGGGACTGGGCGCCGGTGTGCTCTTGCCCATAGTCATGGCGGCCGTGGCCGACTTCTATGCACCTGCCCAGAGGGGGAAGATCCTGGGAATGCTGGGTGCCGTTTCCGCACTAGCAATGGTGGTCGGTCCATTCCTGGGCGGGTTCATTGTTGATAACTTCAGCTGGCAGTGGGTGTTCTACGTGAACCTGCCTCTGGGTGTTATCGCGCTGATCGTGACCTCCATGCATTTCCCCAACCAGGTCAAGGACGTCGGCAAACGCCTTGATTTCCTGGGAATGGCGACGCTCACGACAGTGCTGCTGGCGATCCTGCTAATCATAACCTGGGGCGGGAGCACGTACACCTGGGGCAGCATCGAGATCATAGGCCTCGGCTTCATTTCGGTGCTGTCGTTAGTGGCGTTGATTCTGACCGAGATGAGGGCGGAGGACCCGGTCCTGCCGCTGGTCATGTTCCGCAACTCGGTCTTTGCGCTATGCAATGTCGGGGTGTTCATCGCCGGGGTGGGGATGTTCGCGGTGCTGTCGTTCCTGCCGCTGTTCATGCAGGCGGTAGTGGGCGTCAGCGCGACAAACAGCGGGGAGACGCTGATCCCATTGGTCCTGGGCCTGATGGGCACCGCGATCGTGAGCGGTTTTCTGCTCAAAAGGACAGGATACAAGATATGGCTGATCGCCGGCCCTCCGATCGCAGGACTGGGGCTCTATCTGCTGTCAACGCTGAGCGTGGGCAGCTCCCAGGTCGATGCCTACCTGTACACGTTCATCATCGGAACCGGCCTCGGCATGCTCCTGTCCAACTATCTGGTGGCGGCCCAGAATGTGCTTTGCAAGAAGGACATGGGGGTGGGGACCTCGACCATGCGTTTGTTCCAGAACATGGGCATGACGGTCGGAGTGACCGTTCTCGGTACGGTGATCAATCAGCAGATGGTCACCCAGCTGGCGACGAACCTGCCGTCCGGCGCTGGCGCGGTATTGCCTTCCACCGATGCCAACACCCTGGGCGGTCTGCTCCTGAACCCGGCGGCCGCATCGAAGATACCCGCTGCCGTCCTGGATGCCATCCGCATCTCGCTGGGCAACAGCCTGACCTACATGTTCCTGGTCGCGGCGGGCATCGTCCTGGTCGCCCTGTTGATCAGTGTGTTCATCAAGAGCGTGCCGCTGGTGAGCGATGAGGAATATCATGGGCAGGAGCGGGGCAGCAACGAAGAGGCCACGGGCAAGTGAGCCGAACTCTTTTTCAATGGGCCAGCCCAGCCTCCCTTCCCATCCATTTACCATGACTAATTGGAGGCGAGTGGCGAAGCACGGATTTCTAATAAACACTGAGTGGTGATCTGGACGTGTCTTAGATTTCAATATCGGCGTTGGTTCTACTTAACAGCACATCCCTCAGGCACTTCGATAGCTCCGATATCTTGTACGGCTTGGGGACCACCCCGGCAAACCCGTAATCCCGGAAGTTGGCCATCACTGGATCGTTGGAGTAACCCGATGAAACGATGGCCATGGCCGTGGGGTCTATTTCCAGCAGACGCAGTATCGCTTCCTTTCCTCCCATGCCTCCGGGGATGGTCAGGTCCATGATCACCAGGTCGAACCTATGGTCGGCGGACATCGCCTCGCTGTATTTCTCCAGGGCCTCCTTTCCGTCCCTTGCCACCTCGACACTGTATCCCAGTTCCGTGAGGACTTCCGAGGTGATATCCAATATGGCCCTCTCGTCATCCATTATCAGGATGCGGCCTGAACCGCGTTCGATGTTCAGCCCTTCCACGCTGGCGGACGCCCGCTCCTCGGTGGCCGGGATACTAACCCTGACCTTGGTACCATGGCCCACCGCAGATGATATCTGGATATCGCCCCCATGACGCTTGATGGTGCTGTAAGTGACCGTCATCCCCAGCCCCGAGCCGGTCGATTTGGTGGAGAAGTAGGAATCGAAGATCCTGGGCAGGATATGGTCTGGAATGCCTGAACCGTGATCGATGAAGTCAACCATGACGAACTTCCCGGCTGGACCCCCACCCGGAGCGCCAGATGAATTTCGCGCAATGATGTTGATCGTCCCGGCCGACGTGCTTGCCTCCTGGGCGTTCAGTAGAATGTTCAGGAAGGCTCGGTTCATCTGGTTGATGTCGATGTTCACAGTCCACAGATCGTCCGGACACTCCAGGGTCCAATTCATACCGGAACCGGTGAATGCGAGTCTTGCTGTATCTCCCAACAATCCTTTCAACTTCGTCGGCTTTCGGATCGGGGCGCCGCCCTTGGATAAGGACAAGAGCCCCTGGGCGACGAACTTGGCCCGGTCCATCGCCATCTCCATTTCGTCGAGCCTCTCCCGGGACCGTCTCGTCGAGCTTTCGCTCTGGTCGATCTCAGAACGGAGCAGGTAAAGCTCCCCCGTCACCGAGGTCATTAGATTGTTGAAATCATGGGCTATTCCGCCGGCCAGTGTTCCTATGGATTCCAGCCTTTCCGCGTTGGCCTCGGCGATCTCCGCCCGGTTCTTCTCCGATACGTCCCGGAACACGAACACCTTCCCCATGTTCTCGTCATGACCGCCGAGGAGCGTGGTGAAGCGGTACTCCATGACCCGTTCTGCTCCGTTCTGGCCGCTCACTCCCGAACGGATCGGACCGCCTGATTCGGCCGTTGCGATCTTGTTCCAGTCCATCTCCGGCAGCGCAATGACCTCCTTGATGTTCATCCCAACCATGGTGTACCGGTTCAGTCCGGTCATCTCCTCGGCCACCTTGTTCCCTAGGATGATGCTTCCCTCCCCATCGACGGTGATGACCCCGTCCCCGATGGAACGCAGCGTGACCGCCAGCCGCTCGCTTTCCGCGTTCAGTCTCTCTTCGGTCTGTTTCCGGTTCAGGACCGATGTGAGCATTTCCCCGGCTATGCTCAGCAGCCGGATGTCCTCCTGGTCCCATTCTGCGATCCTATCGATGGTGTCGAATCCAATGTAACCTCTGAGTTCGCCGCCCACTATGGATGGCACCATCACCAAGGACCGTATCCCCTTTTCGATGAGGGGTCCGTAGGTCTGCGGATCGTGGGAGGCCTTTTCTCTGGTGTCCGGAATGTACAGAACATCGCCGCCTTTCAACAGGGTCCCGAGAAACGGCCAGTTTGACGGATCGAAATTGGAGGGCAGGACCGGGCCCTTTCCGGTCACGAGCGACGTCCACGAATGTGACATCTCCATCGCGCCTTTCTCATCCTCCCTGGAATAGATATAACACATATCGGCGTTCACGTAGTTCGCCACCTGGCCGAGCGCCTCCTCGATACCTTCATCAATCTCCGAGGTCTTGAGATTGGCGATCCTGGTGGAGATCGAGCTGATCGTATTGTCCGTTCTGGCCGTTCTTTCCAGTTCCTTCCTCGCCCTGACCTCGACCGTTACATCCCTGGCCGAACCTTCGATACGTAGCAGTTTCCCGTTCTCATCCGAAATGCAGGTGTTCCTGGTGTCCACCCATACGTATTCACCGTCCTTGCGCCGCATCCTCATGCGGAAGGAGGGATCACCGGTCCACCTCCTCTTGGCCCCGAATATCAAGTCCTGGAATTCGGCCAGGTCGTCAGGATGCATCAGCGCCAACGGCTGGTCCATGTCCTCGAACTCCTTCACGGAATATCCCAGAAGGGAAAAGATCGCCGGAGAAATGTAGGTGAACCTCAGTTCGGGGACGACGGTTATAAGGTAGATCGCGTCCTTGAGGTTCGAGGTCAGCAATCGCAGCTGCTCCTCGCTTTGCCTGAGCTTTTCCTCCATCTGCTTTCGTTCGGTGATGTCGACGAAGCTCTCCAGGAGAAGAGGCCGTCCGTTCGAATGGAACGTCGTGACCGTCTTTATTACCGGAGCCCGGCTCCGGTCATTGCGGATCAGCGTCCGCTCTGAGCACTCGAGCGTCTGATGCAGATCGGTCACCGGGCATTTGCCCACGTCGGCGGAGCAGATGAAATTGTGACATATCGACCCCAGTATCGATTCCTTGGGCGCCCCGAACATCGCGACCGCGGCGGGGTTCGCGTCGACGATGCTATGGTTGACGGGATCGACCACGATGATCCCGGTCTGGACATTGTCCAGGATAGCTCTCAGGTGGGTTTCGCTGTTCTCCAGCGCCAACTGTCTCCTTTTCACTTCGTTGTTGTCCTGGATGATGCAGCCGGCCCAGAGCTCGTTCCTCCTTTTGATAGGGAATATCACCTGACGGACCGAGCGTCTTTCGCCCTTCAGGTTCTGGAATTCGTACTCCTGGACACGGCCGAAGAAGTAGCTCTCCCCGGTACTGAGAGCTAGTTTGACCCTTTCCTCGTTGGTCCGAGCCTTGATGCCCGGATAGGTTCCCTGGGCTATGCCCAGCCTGTCCATGGCGACCCAGATAGGGGAGCCCAGAATGTCCGCTTTCCTCATGCCGCTGATATTCTCCATGGCATGGTTCCACTCTTTGATGAGCCCTTTGTCGTCGACCAGCAGGATCGCGTCCATTGATTGCTCCACAAAAGTACGGAACCTCTCCTCCGAATCCATCAGGTCCTTCTTTGATCCGTACCAGTCCCAGAGGTCCCGCAGGATCGCAATGATGATCTCCTCGCCCTCGCTGATCATCGATGAATTAGAGACTTCGACCGGGTATTCTGACCCCGTCCTTCCGGACGATCACCCGTTCGAAGACTATGTATCCACTAGCTTTCAGCTCCTGGGCCTTACCTTCATCCAAGGGGATGTGCGATTCCGGGAAATCTGCTATTTTGCTTCCGACGAGTTCTTCCCTGGCATATCCGAACAGATCGCAGGCGGCTTGGTTCGCATCAAGGATTGTCGTGTCCAGAGAATGCACTAGGATCGCATCGCGCGAGTTTTCGAAAATAACCTGGGAATAATCAATTCGCATGGGTCCGGCCAGGCCCTACTGCCTCTATGCCTTATTGAATCAATTCATCAAGTTACCAGAAATGATAATTGACCAACATCCGTATTCTTCTGAGCATCAGGGTTTCACTTATTAGCTAGCGTCAGAATTCGTTTGATCGAACCTGCAAGATCGGACAGTTCAGACGCTCCTTTCGATCTGCAATGAAAGTGATGCTAGTCATGTTATGGAAGCAAGTCCGCGGAGTTCTCTTCCATACATGATTGGAGTCATTCCTTCGACATTTTATCTCGATCCCATGGAAAATGTGGATTGGTCGTTCCGATCGGATGGTTCGAATTCGAACGGTAGAACGCATGAGTATCCAGCATCTTTCCCGAGGCAAATCCAGATGTGCAGTTCGCCTCTAACCGGTCATGCCGAAGGCTCACTTTCTTCCGGAACCGGTCGAACCGGGACCGGCAGGCAGGGAAGTGCGATATTGGTCCAACCTCAAGACGTAATAGAAAGTCCATTGATGATGGAGCTATTGATTTGGTCCGAATGGGCAAAGATTCATCATCCTTTAGGAGTAATCATCACCCAGGTGAATGAATTGGTGGCATTGCCTGATGCGGTCATGAACGCGCTCAACGATCCCACGAGCGTGAAGGTGCTAGCGACTAAAACGCCCGAAGGTCTTGTAAACGCGATACCGCTCGGGAGCATGATGGCTCCAGACCCGAACTCCATCGTTTTTGGTGTGGTTCTGATGAAAAAGACCCACATCAACATGGAGGACATGCAGAAGAAGGGAGATAGCCCCGTGGTCCTGGTGGTCGCCGGCGGTAGCGCCTACCAGGTGCATGCTAAGATAAAGGATTACAGAACGTCCGGGCCAATCCTCGATGCGATGAACGATAAGCTCAAGTCCCGCGGCATCAAGGTGATCGGGGTGTGGCATATGGAGCCTGGTTCGGTCTATGATCAGACCCCAGGACCCAATGCGGGAAAGAAGCTGGCCTGATCAAGGCCATGACATGCGTCACCCGCGTTAACGGGCTGAGGCCACTGCCTTAGTCAATATCGTGCTATCTAGTCTTCTCTGTGGCAAGCTTTTCCGTCGCGGCGGCAAGTTGCTCCTGTCACCTTGTCGAAGAAGGTCCTCATCCCGCGTATCCTAGCCGAACTTCCTGTTCAATATTAACGATCCCTCAATTCTTGTTCACATCTTTCTTGGGGGCGGAGTTGTCCTCGCTCTTGTGGACCTTTTCCGAGTTCATATCCCCGCTCCCTTCCGTAGTTTGGCTTTCCGACCCTTTCTGTTTGAACTGCTTATCCTTGTCCGGATCGTTATAGTTGCTCGCCCTGTCGACCTGAGCCATACTGTTACCACCCGACGCACTCAGCTCAGACCTTTCGGCGATCTCCCACTCATCTCCCACCTTGTTATCTCTCTTTTCTTCGACCAACTTTACCTTTTGCATGTCGTTCACCCAAGACCCGTATTCTTGGCCTCAAATCTTGTTTGTTCCATTGAATATATGATATGAACCAGCCGGAACTTCGAAAAAATGTGTTCAAGGTCGTTCGTTTTTAACGCTGGACAGCATCTTTGTTTTGTTTCTTCGGCATCCCCGGAATGTCTAAAGAATAGTTGGGAACGGGCGATGGCAGACGGGAATTCAAAAGGGCCGCATGTCGATCCCTGGGTGTGCATCGATTCCCAATCTCACCGCTTCTTGAGCGGCGATACAGCGGTTATCTCACTAGATTTTCATGAAAGGAATAAATATCCAAGCTAAGCGGTCATGAACCGGTGAATAAATGACCGATGAACCCCCTATGTTCAGCGAGGAAAAGATCAGAGGTATGCTCAAAATGCTGGAAGAGGAACTGCCTGTGCTATTGGAGAAGATGACCAATGCCCTTTACGATCCGGAAGTTGGCCAGAAAGTCGGAAAGGCCGTCGGCAACTTCTTTAGGGAAATGAAGGAAGCGGGAATGGGTGACATACCGGCGGCCAAGATCACCGCCATCTACGCCTCCAACCTGAGCCTCAAGGGCATGATGGGAGGTATGGGACCCATGGGTGGTATGGGAGGCATGGGCCATATGGGCAGACCGATGATGGGCAAACACATGGGACCACCTTTCGGGGACCCGATGTCATCCATGCACGAACCCGAGTGATAAGGGAAAGATACTAGCACCGAAACCCATTCATATTTTTCCACTTCATTTTTAAGAACGATCTACCATATCTCACTGATTTATCGGATCGTTTTTTTTCGAGCGCATGTTGAACTAACGAGTTGATATCCTGCCTCACCAGCACGGATATGGACCTCAGGCGATCGTATCATTACGGCATCAATCGTGAGGTCAGGTCCCGTAGTTCGGTTCAAAGGGAACGAAGGTTGGGTGGCGTCACTTGCCAGGTGTTGCTCCATGTTGATGCGTTCGGGCCTCCTTGCCCCTAAGGATGGACAGGACCAAGGCTACCGCCAGCAACAAGATCGAGGACAGCAGCGCAGCATGCATACCGTCCACAAACGAAGCGGCCAGAGAGCTATTGAGGTTGAACCCCGTACCCAGGAATATCTGGAAGGCGATGTCCCGGGGGATGGCGATGGAGGTGATGAACAAGGCCACGGCGAAACTGCACACCATCCCGATGTTGGACATGGTCCTGAGCAACCCGGAAGTGATTCCGTAGTACTTCGGTGGGGAATTGGCCATCACCGCACTGGTATTAGCCGGAAAGAAGGTGCTCCCCCCCGCTCCGCTAAGGACCGAGCCTAAGACCACCACATAGACAGATGAGCCCAACGACAATGTGGAGTAAACTAGTATGCCCGCTATCATCAGAGCCAGACCGAGAGATGCGATCACCCTGGCCCCGTAGCGGTCCGACAATCGCCCGGAGATCGGGGCGATCAATCCGCCCAGGATGTAGCCGGGAATGAGTAGAAGTGAGGCATTCCAGGGGGACATGCCCCGGGGCCCCTGCAGGTACATGATGACCAGGAAGATGACCGCGTAATTGGCTAGGGACTGGAAGAACGCCGCAAACGACGACGCGGCGAAGATCCGGTCGCGGAACAGCGACAGGTCCAGGAACGGAGATGACGACCGCCTCTCCCACAGCACGAACCCGATGAACGCCGCTATGCCAACCACGAGTTCCAGGCCGTACTCCGAGTTCCAACCCGAGCCGGTGATGCTGGTGATCGCGTAGAGGATAAGGAACAGGCTCAGACCGAACAGGGAGATGCCGCCGTAGTCCAGCGTCTCCCTCTTCCGGGGCGAGCGCTCCTTGAGCAGGTAGTACCCGGCGAGGGTGGCTACCACTCCGATGGGCAGGTTGATGAAGAATATGTATCGCCAGTTGAGGAAGGTGACGAACGCTCCCCCGATCAGAATTCCCAGGATGGCCCCGATGGAAAAGCCCATGCCGGTGAAGCCGAACGCTTTGCCCCGCTCTTTCATCGGGAAAGTATCGGCGATTATGGCCCCGCTATTCGAGGATATCAGCGCTCCACCGATCCCCTGAAGCACGCGGAAGGCCACCAGCTGGGTGCCGTCGGTGGAAATGCCGCACAGCAGGGAACCGATGGTGAAGACGGCGAAGCCCAGGTTGTACATGCGCACCCGGCCGAACATGTCACCGAGCTTTCCTACCTGAGTGCCTAGGATGGCGATCACCAGGAGGTACGCCAGAAGCACCCAGATCATCGTCAGGATGTCGGAGTTGAGGTCCCCTATCATCACCGGGAGGCCCAGTATCACCGCGGTGGTGTCGATGGCGCTCATCATCACTCCCATCATCACGATGGTGATGGCGATCCGCCGGTATCGGGTCTCAATTTGTTCTGCAGGATCTTGGGGCATTCGTCTCCAAGAACAATGAAGAGCAAATAAACATTTCATCATCCTCCAACGAACCAACGGATCTGCATGGGAACGATCTGAAGAAAAGAAGCAACCCCTCCGTCATGGAGGTGGATTCTTATTGTGCGGCAGTTTGGGGTTCACAAAGGGATCATTCATTCATCGAGGAGGAGGCTGGGCCGAGGGACCTTCGAGTTGTAGGGGAAGCGGAGAAACGGTTCCATGGGTGGGGTAAAGGTTCGACATCTCCTTTGAATGCACAGGATCCGAAAGAATAGAAGGGGTTTGGATCGTCTACTTCAGCTGTTTCCCGCAATTCATGCAGAAGGCGTCGGTTTCCGATACAGGAGCACCGCATTGGGGACATGACCTCAACGCCTAGCTGCGATGACTGACCCTTATCCTGTGGCATCTGCGTCGGTATCATTGGCGGCGGCCCGAGGGGCTCATACGACTGTTCAAACGGTCTGTTTTGCGGATTTCCCTTCCTGTTCCGCCTGAAGAAGAACAGCAACGCCACGATGATGAGCACAACAAGTACGATAAAAACCAGTCCTATGATCAATGGGCCATTCCCTGACAGCAGAGAGTTCGATGAGATGGAATTATTGGAAACGGTGTTGACCGTGCCCCCATCATAGATGCCTCCGTTAGCAACATTCGTGATGGTGTTGTTGTTGACGGTGTTGCTATAACTATCCCCGTCCAAGTAGATGCCATAATCACCGGCATTAGAGACGGAATTGTGAGATATTGTGTTGCTCCCGCCATCGGAGTAGATTCCTTCATTCGATGGGGAACCGATGCCATTGCTGGCGACTGTGTTATAGGAAGAATCTATGTCCAAATAGATGCCGCAATCCCCCGCGCTGGTGACCAGGTTACCCATGATCAGATCGCCGGTCCCGTTCGAATATACACCCTCATTCGCCGCATTGGTGATCGTGTTGTTGTCGACAGTATTGTAAGAATTGTCGAAGTCCAAGAAAACGCCGCAGTACTGGGAACTACCTATGCTGTTGAAAGAGATGGAACTGTCACTTCCGTCCGAGAATATGCCATCGTTCTCGACGCCATTGACCGTGTTGTTGGCGACCGTGATGTTGGTGGTGTCCACGTCCAGGTGGATGCCATCGTCACCCGCGGAGTTGATGGTGTTGTAAGAGATGCCTATATCGCTGGAACTGCTAAGGTAGATGCCGTCATCCGAACCACTGACAGTGTTGCCAAATATGCTGCTGTTGACGGTGTTGACCAGGAAAACGCCGAATGAAGAACTTAGCTGGTTGCCCTCGACTGTCACGTTGGATGCATCGTTGACATGCACGCCATAGGTTGCCTGGCCGAGGGTGCATCTATCAATGGTCAAGTGGGCATTTGTATCCGCGATCGAGATATCCGGCTGGGACCCGGTGGCCGAAATGTCCAAATTTGCGATAATGTACGGATTCGATGCCGTTCCATTGCCAGGCCAGCCATTCGTTTGGGCTTGAATGGCGAGACTCGCGTTGTTTTCTATGGAGATCGGAAGCGACGTACCAGTGGCGGCGCCTCCAATAGGCGAAAGTAACACCATCAAGGAAGTTAAAATCAGGATTACGGTGATCACCGCTACCGGCCATGCCGATCTCATGATGATTCTCCACTCTGGCTTGTCTCCGATCTCAAGATCATAATGCCCTCCGTAGATTCGTGCCGTCAGATTCAACTGTTCAACGAATACATAATCGATATGGTCGCATCGATTGATGACTTCGAGTATTGTGGTGCATCCTTCTAATGGAGGATTCTCTATGATGCGCCCGCAATTTCAGTCTTCCACCCGAAGGATAAAGACAATGTCGCTCATTTGAGGGGCAGTTAACCATTCGGCGCACCCGGGGTCAAGGTCATAACTCGTAAATCGATGCCTCTTTCAAAAATCATCCTTTACTTCGTCCATTACCGACTCCCTGCGTCCTTTCGGTCAGATCGTTCTTGGCAAGTCCACTGCCGGCTGTACGTGAGCCTTACCAGATCCACCTGTCCCAGGAAATTCCAAACAATCTGGACTGGTATTGTTAGTTTCTTGTGATAAGTGGGAAAGCCATTATGGAATTCCATATATTGCAACCAGAATTTTGGCATAATCTTAATCGATCCAGTTGAGAATAACATCATCTTTCCTGGCTGGCGCTTCGAGGTTCTTCTCTGAGGAATATCCGAATATCAACGGCGCCACTAACTTGTGATCGGCCGGTGCTTTGATCTCCTCCAGAAACTCACGGTCGAGGGATAAGATATGTCCAGCCCCGGCCCAGCAGCTCCCCAATCCCAGAAAACCAGCTGCCAACATCATGTTTTCCGCGGCCAACGAGCAATCCCTCACTGGAGTGCGCCCACCCCTGCTCTGGAAGATAAGCACAAGAAGGGGAGCGCCGTAGAAGAAGTCCATCTCATGGTCCTGGGCAAGGTCGGCCCACACCCCACAAGCGGGTGTGGTGGACGGAGGTTTTTCGTACTTCATCAATAGCTGCCCCACTTTCTTTCCGAGTCGTTTTACCATCGAGCTATTGTTGATGATGACGAACCGCCATGGCTGACAATTGCATCCAGAAGGAGCGTATGATCCAGCCCGTAGTATCTCACCGATGATGTCCTCACGGACTATTTCATCAGTGAAATTCCTGACGGACCTACGTGAGTATATATTATCCAGAACCGGGTTGGAGAACTTCGATTCCTGGGGCAATTTCATCATTGTGTTCTGGTAGCTGAAAATCAGAAATATATAATGTTCTACTTTTGCCTTAACATCTTGATCTTAATAACTGGCAATATTGACTGTTCCACCAATGAACATTCGTCGGGATTGGGTTCTTCGTCTTGAGTTCATAATTCGATCGGGTTATCCTCGAGTAACGCTTGAAACATTACGGGTCGGGTGTCATAACCACATATTCGGGGAGACAAAGCCTAAACCATCTATCACCAGAACGGATGCCCGTTTTGAGCCATTTCATCGGCCATCTCAAAGAGTCCGCTAACCTTGTCTCTTTCATCGTATCCATTCGGCACACCTGGGGTTAAGGTCAAATACCTCGTTCCTGCTAGGAAAGAATGCAATGGTCACGCCCAGCGCATCGATAGGCTCAAAGGCCCTTTTCAATTCATTGGCATCGACTAGCCCAGCGCCTTCCCGGGGCAGTCCCTGCGTCATCTGCAAAGGTTCCAAGAACCTGTGCGGCAAACCGACCTGCGCCCTGATGGTCAAGTTCTACTCCCAATCAAAGACGCGGAAGCTGATCAACAGCCTCGACCTGGCCGGAAGCACGCCTCCGGGGGTGTTCGTCGGAAGATACGGTTATCCCAAGGTGGACATTGGACCTTTGGTTCCGCCGGAGATGGGCGACACCTCGATCATGGACACCCCGGAACAATGGATGGGCAAGTCGATCCAGGAGATCGTCGATTTCCGTTTCAAGCTGGTCCGGGGCAAGTACAGCGTATCGGTGAAGAACTTCCAGAACGGCGGCAAGATCGTGGATTTCACCCGGGAGCTGGGTATGTCGGTCAACTCGGTGGACGTGGAGGCGAACTTCGCCAAGCGTCCGTCGGGAAAGATCGTCCTGGACGACGAGATCCAGCCGTTCGGCCCTTCCGCGCGTCTGGAGAAGCTGAGCATCACCAACCCCAAGTACGATCATAAGATCGAGAAAGCGTTCTACGACACCGACCTGCTGGCGACCCAGGCGGTCACCGACCTGTACAAGAACGGGGTGATGATCTCCCGGCTGCAGAAGGCGTTCAGTGTGGGGGCTTTCGGCCTGGAGAAGAACCGCAGGCTCGTTCCGACCCGGTGGAGCATCACCGCGGTCGATGACATGATCGGCAAGGACATGCTCAAGCACACCAAGACGTACCCGCTGATCAACGAGTTCCGCATCTATGACTGGGACCAGCTGGACAACCGCTGGTGCGTGATGTTCATGCCGACCTCCTGGCGCTACGAGCTGATCGAGGCCTGGTACCCGAACACGGTCTGGAATCCGCTGGGCAAGCAGATCGAGATCATCTCGTCCCACGAGTTCTACGAGGGCAGGAAGGACTACGCGGAGATCGGCGGCTGCTATTACGCAGCGCGCATGGCCTGCAACGAGGTGTTGATGAAGGAGCGGCGCCAGGCGGGTGCGGTGATATTCCGCGAGGCACATCCCGGCTACATCATGCCGGTAGGGGTCTGGAACGTCCGTGAGAACGTACGGAAGGCGCTGACCATGCCGCCGTCCAAGTTCAATAGCATGAACGAGGCGTTGGCACACGTTCAGGGCAGGATGGAGATACCGCTCAGCCGCTGGATATCCACCAGCGAGGTCGTGAAGGACTTCATGAGGCAGAGGCGCATCGATGATTACACGTGACCTGGATTTCTTCCTGATGGAGGACAAGATGCCTCCGCCGACGGTCAAGGCGTATGAGGTCCGGGCGTCGACGGCCCTGCCCAGTTCCAACCTGCCGGGAATGGACTACGCGCTCAACCCGTACGTCGGCTGCGAGCACGACTGCGTCTACTGTTTCGCCCCGGACATGCTGCACAAAGACCCGGTAAAATGGGGCAAGGAGGTCGGGGTCCGGTCGAACCTGCCCACGCTTTTGGCCAAGGAGATCAAGAACAAGCGTGGCGTTATCGGCATCGGGACGGTCACCGACCCTTACCAGCAGCTGGAGAAAAGCTGCCTGGTCACGCGCAAATGCTTGATGGAGATCGTCCGCCACGACAACCCGATATCGATCCTGACGAAATCGGACCTGGTGGTCAGGGACATCGAGCTCATAATGGCGACGAAGCGGCCGGAGGCGGGCATCACCATCACGACCATCGACGACCGGATCTCTCAGGCGTTCGAACCCGGCGCGCCGCTACCCTCGAGGAGGCTGCAGGCGCTCAGTCAACTGGTCGATTCCGGTATGAACACCTACGCCATGGTCGGCCCGGTGCTGCCGATGCTCACAGAAGACGAACTGAAGGACCTGGTATGTGCGATCGCCAAGACCGGAACGAAGCGGCTCATGATCGACCGAATGCGCTTCCGTCCGGGGATGGAAGAGAAGATGGCGAACACACCGCTGATGGAGGCCGAGCCCTATCATGGAAGGTACCAGGGAGCGATCGCCGACCGGGATCGAACGCAAGCGATGGAAAGGACCATCGAAAGCGCCTGCCGTGAGCTCTCGCTCCGGTTCGAGCAGGCGTTCAATTAATCATGGCCGAATCGTGCCAGCCGTTGTCAGGATATGGATCAGCGGGCTTCTTTGATGATCTTCAGATCTTCTCCATGGGAGAAGGCGAACACCGCCTTGGCAATGTCTTTTGACAGCACCAAAGCGGTTTCCCACGGAGAAGATCTGAAGATCGTCAACGAGGAATCCCGTATTCGAAGAAGACCTCGCTATTGGCGTGATTATGCATCCCCCATCTGCGAGTTCAGGATCGATTCGTACTGCCAAAGTTAAGGCTATTCCGAAATAGCCGATCGCCACCAGGATTCTGGCCTTTCGAATGAAAATCGAGAAAAAAGATTCCGGCAAAGAACATCACTGCCCCGGCCCCGATCGGGGACGGGGAACTGAATATCGAAGGAAAAAGAAAAATGGTGTCATTCGACCCTTTTCCGATCACTGAACGGAACCTCGATATGACATCTTGAGGTCGCATTCATCTCATAGGTCAGGTTTGGATAGAAAGTGTTTTCAGAGATCTGGTGACCTCCAGGGAGATCACTCTTGCGGCATCGTCCTTGCCATGTAATAGTGTTTTTTCTTCTTCGTTCCGTCGAGCGTTTTGTCGACCAGCTTCCTCGGGCCGACCCGTTCCATCCGTTGGGCGATATGGAAAATGACGAATTCGGACGGTCTTGTCAGCGCCACCCCGACCTCGATGATCAGCTTCTCGTTGTCGATATCTGCCTGGGTCATCGTGGTCCGGTCGCACCGGACGATGAACGCCTCTTCCGGCTTCGAACCGAGCAGCAACCCATCCTGCAACGATTTGGCCAGGAATTCCACCACGGACTTCTTGGTTTCCGCCCAGGTTATCTCGTCATGGGGCTCGAAGACCACCCATTCCGTTCCTTTGCTGATCGATTGTTCCAGGTACATGATCGTCCGGCGAATGTGGACGTATTTCCAGATCGAATCGCTGGATGTCGTCCTTGCGCCCCATATCAGCATCCCGCGTCCGGTGAACTTCCTGATCACGTTCACCCCGATGCGGTTGAGATCATTCTGGTCCGCCTGGTCGACCGCCACTTCAGTTTCCACCGCCCCTAGGACCGATTCATTCGTGGGGGCATTTTGACGCCTTTTTGCAGATCCGAACGAGCATAAATCCCGGCCACCGCACCGCAGGGTGGAACGACTCTTATCCTCTTGGTCCGCGGGTCCTGCACTTGCAGCCAGGGATAATAGATGGCCGCGAAACCCTTCGGCGATACCAGTTTCTACGTTTCTGCAGTCTTACATCGTGGGAGTCGCCGACATTTCTTGGGGATTCGCCGGTGAATCGAGGATGGCGAAGCGATAATCTCATCTTCTCGCAATGCCGGATCAGTTCCTGCTGGTCCAATATGTCCGTCGTGTCTGGCATGGCCACCAAGTTCACATCCTCCTGGCCTTCCAAGGCAAGCCAGACCAGTGCGGTATGCCACCTTCTTCGCGGCCGCTATTCTCTCTTGCCGATTCCCCCTTACTCGAACAACATAGGCCGTTCGGCCTTGGTTCTAGAAGAATAGATTGGATGCATGTGGCAGGTAGTATCCTTTGCTCGAATAGTCCAATCCGCCGAATTTCTCCTCGAACTGTTCCCATGAGGTCACCAGGGTCGGTTCGAGGACCGGTCCCTGTTGTGCTCCGCCGATAAAGGCGACGGTGCCGGTCTCGACCCCTTCTATCGGTTCCGCCATCAATGAGGTCTCTTCCACATAGTCGCCTGGCCCCTCAATATTCGACATTATTGAACCTCTGATAAGATATTCTCATTCGCTTGTAGGAAGATTAGGGTGTTCTTAAGCTTCTCCCCCGCTACCACGGCGTGCGGGAATATTTTCGAAATCTGCAGTTCGACATAGGCCATGAACAGCCGGTTCTACGGACCAAGAAAAAAATTCGCCAATAATATTTAATTATGATTCGGTCAGACAGCCAATCCAGGAAGGCGAAACTATTTCAAGTTCGCGGTTTCCCTATGATCAATTCCTTGATCCGTTTGGTCTCGAGGTCCTGGATCTCTTCCACGGTCATCTTCCCCCCGCTCTTCTTGATGTTGACGACCTCACTGGATGGATTTCCGTAGACGAAGAGCGAGACGTTCTTCATGGTTCCGTCCTTGAACTTATGTTTGTAAAGCAGAGGAAACCGGTTGTTCTGCATGAACTCACTGATGCTAAGCTCCTGGTCGATATCCTGGTCTGCGAATAAGTGAAGGCACATCTCGAGGGCGTACTTCCCGAAGGCGATGATGTTAAGGTCCTTTTTTCCTAGGAGGCGAACCTCGTCCAGGAACATCTCTTCGCATCTGGTCGCCGACTTTCTCCATTCCTTGTTCACATCCCGGTCGGATCTTGACGGTATGCATTTCAGGGCATGGGTCCAGTAGATCTTGCTAGACTCCGGGTCAAAATTGTCGAAGATCTGGAGGATCTTGATCAAGGGGTTGGTCTGCTTGACCTCTGGAAGGGTCGGTCTACCAGTCTTGCAAAGTCTCAAGAGATTCTCTTCGGGCTTTGCTCCGTCTGCCCTCAGACGGAACCCGGGCTCTTGTGAAATAACAATGAACTCAACATTGCCCAGTGCCGTCCTCCGATTGAACATGACCGGTGATTTGGCGCCGTTCCTCGGACACCCGCCGCATGGACCTCCGACCTTGGCGGTCAAGCCTTTCCAGTCCGCAACATCCATTTCAGCCACGAAGGCTGATTACATCGGACCAATAAAAACGATTTCTACAAGCGATCAAGGGAACGCAAAACACCCCGCTTCAATGCCAACTACTATAAATAGGGCGAACCTTGAGGTTGTCTAGGCTCGTTAGTTTTGGCGTGTTCTTTGACGAGGATAGTTCCGTCGCCCTGATCCTGCTTGCAAACATTTGGAGTTGAAATTCATGAACAAGAAGAAGAAGGGCATAGAGGCAGCAAACATGGCAGACGCTAAGGCAGGAACTGCCGACAAGAAGGGTTCCTCCTGGAACTCAAAGGGAAAGGCAGAACCGGCCAAGGGGAAGAAGAAATAATCCGTGGTCCGGAATGGACCACAAAACATCTTATTAATAGAATAAATTAGACCGCAACGATTTATTATTCGCCGGTTCGACCCCGGGCATTTTGCTGGCGATCCAACATAGGGATTTATTATCGATTCATTTCTCACCGGTAAAGGCATTGCTGGCACTCGCCGGAGTCCATGCATACCTTGCATCTTGCGTGCAGAGGTTTTTCAGTCGCGGCAGCGGAATCCGCACAGCACTTCTCCTGGCATTTCTTGGTCCCGTGACAATAGTTGCAGTGACCGCATTTCGGGCAGACCATATCCCTGTCGCAACCGCAGGTGGAACTCTTTCTTTTCAGCTCCGCTCCGCACTTCTCGCAGTTGCTCACATTGATCGAGCACGATCCCTGCATATCCACACCGGCCTTGGCAAACCTCGAAGAGCCTGATATGTCCATATTTGTCCCTCTGTAGAGTGATAATCGTCACCTGCATAACTAACATTCCGAAGTTCGAGCGCCGATCATGAACCGATCTGATCGACTCCACCGGGTCAACGACACGTTCCGAACGAAGCAAATGGCCCTGATAAAAAAACGAACAGTTTTATATCATCGATATGAATCGAATTCCGATATAGTTGCTGAGACCTGGAGGGATATGGCTCAGATGATCCGATCCCTCGATCTCATCATATCTACAGGATCAAGATGATGGAGTGGAAATAATGGATGATGATATTATTGTCGTCACGGGACTTCGCAAGGTCTTCGGCTCGGACATAGTCGCAGTGGATGATATTTCCTTCAAGGTTAAAAGAGGTGAGATATTTGGTTTTCTGGGACCGAACGGGGCGGGGAAAAGCACCACCATCAAGATACTCACCACCCTGATCAGGAAGACCGGGGGAACCGTCACCATCGATGGCCTGGACATAGATCGTGATTCCGATGCCATAAGGCGGATCATCGGATACGCTTCCCAGGAGGTGGGGGTGGACAATGACCTGACCGCCCGCGAGAATCTTTGGATCCAAGGACGGTTCCATCACCTATCGAAAGATCAGGCTAGCCAGAAGGCGGTCGAACTCCTCAGGACGGTGGACCTGGTCGATTCCGCGGACAGAAAGTTGTCAACCTTTTCCGGCGGAATGAGGAAGCGCCTGGACCTCGCCACCGCGCTGGTCTCCGATCCCAAGGTGCTCTTTCTCGATGAGCCGACCACGGGACTGGATCCCAAGAGTCGCAACGAACTCTGGCAATACATCAAGGAGCTCAATCAAAAAGGCACCACCATCTTCCTGACCACCCAATACATGGAAGAGGCGGACCGGCTGGCGGACAGGCTTTGCATCATAGACCAGGGCAAGATCGTGTCCGAGGGGGTTGCGGGAGCCCTCAAGGCTCAGATCGGATCGGACACCATCCAGATCAGTTTCAAGGACAAAGATCCGGCGGTGCTCTCCAGAGCCAGGGATCTCCTGGGACAGATCCAGGAGGTAAGGGAGGTCAGGGATTGCGACATCGGCGACATTTGCGAGGACGGTCTGGTGCTCGTGGTTCCAAACGGCTCGTTGACAATGCCCATGGTGGTCAGGAGCCTGGACGGCGAAGGGATCGCGGTTGAGAAGCTAACCCTGGCCACGCCGACCCTGGACGACGTCTTCCTCAAATTGACCGGAAAGACGCTCAAGGTCGTGGAAAGGAAGGACGATCAGAAAGGTTCTGGGTGGGGCAGAAGGAGGTCGGCGAAATGAACATGGAAAGGCTGCCCGAGATAGGTACGGTGTTCAGGCGGTGGATAATCAAACTGAGACGCAGACCGATCTTCCTGTTCTTCTCCCTGATACAGCCCCTGGTGTGGTTCCTCTTATTCACCCAGGCGTTCTCCGCGATCGGAAACTTCCCTGGCTTCTCCCAGTTGACCGGCACTTCGAGCTACATCACTTTCTTCACCGCGGCGGTGATCATCCAGACCGTCGCATCATCGGCTCTGCAGTCCGGCATCGGGATGGTCAACGACCTGGAAAGCGGGTATCTGGACAAGATGAAGGTCGCCCCGATAAAGAAATCGGCCATTCTCCTGGGAAAGGTGCTCAGCGACGGTGTCAGCATCCTGATCCAGGTATCGATAATCGTGGCCTTGGCCCTGTTGGTGGGCGTGAACGTCGCCACCGGGTTCCCCGGTATCCTCTTGATACTGTTGCTGTCGATGGCGTTCGGCATCGCCTGGTCCGGGATCTCGCTATTCGTGGCGTTGTCCACCAGGAACACCGAGACCACATTGTCGATCGGGTTGCTTACAACCTTCCCCCTGCTGTTCCTCTCCACTGCGGTCATGCCCAAGCAGTTGCTCCCCACATGGGTGCAGGATGTGGCCACGGTCAATCCCATAACCTACATCGCCAACGCCCTGCAGGGACTGATAATCCGGGGCTATGAATGGGGAGAGATCGGCCAGGTATTGCTGATAATCCTTGTGATTGGGGTGATAGCGCTGTCCGCAAGTCTTGCCCTGTTCCGGCGGGCGGTGTACTGAGGAGGTCCACTCACCTCCTTTCGGTATTTTCCGATCGGAAGGCATTGCCAACAATTAATAATGGTCCATATTCATCCCCGAGCGTTCTGCATGAAGGTGGGTGTTGTCTTTTCCGGGCGTTGGTTCGCCTTTGCATTGGCGATCTTGGCGATAACATTGCTGTTGTTGCCTTCCGCATCCATTGCCCAGCCAACCGGTGTCCAGGTGTTCGACGTCGACAACTATCAGAAGAGCATCACTGCAGGGGAGACCGCCACCTTCCGGTGGACCGTGTTCAACGGCGGCAACTCCTCGCTGCTGGTGGACACTTACGCCGGGGCACCGGACGGCTACCTGACGGTGACCGCCGATCCCAACTATCTGGTCGTGAAACCGGGGGAAAATGCGGACGTGTCCCTGCAGGTGTCGGCCTCCAGCTCCGCCCCCATGGCCGATCACTCTTTCACGGTCTCGTTCAACATCACCCGCATGGACGACCCGGCCAGCGAGATAATCGTCACGAAGGATGCCGGCCTTCATGTCTCTTCGCTCTATGGCGAGGAATCAAAGTACAACAAGATCCTGGGCGATTACGCGAACCCGCTCCCCGCCCCTTTCAACGGCAGCTATGCCACGTTCATCATCTCGGCGCTTATCTGGGCTGCCATCGCCGGAGTTCTCATCCTGGTCCTTTTCCCAGTGGTCAAGTTCCTGACCCGGAAGACCGACACCCAGCTGGACGACATGCTGCTGGAGGTCAGCAAGTGGCCCCTTTTCCTCATCATCCTGGGATACGGCACGAAGACCTCCCTGGAGATCCTGGCACTGCCCCGGGAATGGATCCCCGGTATCGAGGACGGATACTTCGCGTTGACCGTACTGCTGCTCACCTGGTGGGCGTATGTTGTATTCGACAGCATCGTCCTGGAGTACGGAAGGGGTGCGGCCGCCCGGTCGGTGGTCGAGTACGACGACGTCGTGGTCAACGTAGCCGAGAAGATGGGCGCGATCATCATCCCGCTCATAGGTTTCACGATCGTCCTGTCTAGGCTCGGCTACAACATCACGGCCATGCTGGCGACCCTCGGATTCATGGGCATGGTGATCGGTCTGGCGGCAAAGCCCACACTGTCCAACTTCTTCGGGGGCATGGAGATAATGGTGGACCGGCCCTACAAGCCCGGTGACCTGATCAAGGTCGACGGGGGCAAGGTGTTCCAGGTCCTGAAGGTGGGAATGCGTTCGACCCGGCTCTTCGACAATGTCAACGCCTCCACCGTGGTGATCCCGAACAACATCATGGCCATGAAACGGGTCACGAACGTGATCCGCCCGGACCGTAAGATGCGCCTGCGGGCCGATCTGCACATCCCATACGAGGCGGATATGGAAAAGGTCAAGGGCCTGCTCCTGGAAGCGGCGATCGAGTTCCCGGACGCATCGCATGAGCCGGGCTTCGTCCCCATGGTCATCCTCACCAACTTCAACGAAACGTGGCTGGACTTCGTCTGCTACATTTGGGTGGATGACGCCAAGGTCAGGAAGAAGGCGTTGTCCGATTACCGGGAGAGGGCGTTCGCCAAGCTGAAAAAGGCTGGGATCGCGGTCCCGTATCCGCGGGTGGACGTCGAGCTGCACAACAGTTCCTCCTGAGCCTGGCGAACGTGCCTCTTGAACTGTGCCACACACACGGGCAGGGGCGGGTCATAAAAGAAAACCTTATATAGAAGCACTAAAATACCGCCCACACGGAGGATTTCTAATGTCATACGGAATGGGTAATGGTCAACAGGTCATCGTGCTCCGAGAGGGCACCGAGAGATCGAAGAACAGGGACGCGCAGACGAACAACATCGCCGCCGCCCGAGCCGTCGCGGACGCTGTAAGATCGACCTTGGGACCAAAGGGCATGGACAAAATGCTCGTTGATTCCATGGGGGACGTCGTCATCACAAACGATGGCGTGACGATCCTGAAGGAGATCGACGTACAGCACCCAGCGGCCAAGATGGTCGTAGAGATCGCTAAGACACAGGACAGCGAGTGCGGGGATGGGACGACATCGTCGGTCATCATCGCCGGCGAGCTCCTGAAGAAGGCAGAGGCCCTCATCGAGTCGAACATCCACCCGACGATCATCGCGAACGGGTACAAGATGGCGGCCGCTGAGGCATTGAAGGTGCTGGACACCATCGCAGTCCCGGTAACCGCGGACGACGTGGAAATGCTGACCAGGGTGGCCATGACCGCCATGACCGGCAAGAGCGTGGGCGGACAGAGGGACTTCCTCGCTGACCTGAGCGTCGTGGCCATAAAGGCTATCGCCGAGAAGAACAGCGATGGCAAGTGGACCGTCGATGTCGACAACATCAAGGTGGAGAAGAAGACCGGCGGATCGATCGCCGACACCGAGATCATCAACGGTATCGTGCTCGACAAAGAGCGCGTGCACCCAAGGATGGCCAAGGTCGTCAAGAAGGCCAAGATCGCCCTGCTCTCCGCCGCACTGGAGATCAAGAAGACCGAGGTCGAGGCCAAGATCCAGATCCGCGACCCTTCCCAGATGCAGCGCTTCCTGGATGAGGAAGAGTCCACCCTGAAGAAGATGGCCGACAAGATCAAGGCCGCTGGGGCCAACGTCGTCTTCTGCCAGAAGGGCATCGACGACCTGGTACAGCACTACCTCGCCAAGCAGAACATCTTCGCCGCGAGGAGGCTCAAGGAGTCCGACATGGAAAAGATCGCCAAGGCCACCGGGGCCAACGTGGTCGGCAACATCGACGAGCTGACCGCAGCTGACCTGGGAACCGCTGGACAGGTGGAGGAGAAGAAGATCGGCGAGGCAGAGATGACATTCATCACCGACTGCAAGAACCCGAAGGCCGTCTCCATCATCATCCGTGGCGGAACCGACCACGTCATCGACGAGGTCGAGCGCGCCGTGCACGACTCGCTACGCGTCGTCGGAGTGGCGCTCGAGGACGGCAAGGTCGTTCCGGGAGCTGGAGCCCCCGAGATCGAACTGTCCCTCAGGCTCGCATCCTACGCCTCCACCGTCGGAGGAAGGGAGCAGCTCGCCATCGAGGCCTTCGCCAACGCCATGGACGTAATCCCATGGGCCCTCGCCGAGAACGGCGGACTGGACGCCATCGATGTGGTCATCCAGCTGAAGAGCGCGCACGAGAAGAAGAACGGCAAGAACATGGGCATCAACCTGGACACCGGCAAGCCGGACGACATGCTGAAGCTCAACGTCATCGAGCCGCTCCGCGTAAAGACCCAGGCAGTCAAGTCGGCCGCAGAAGTGGCCAACATGATCCTGAGGATCGACGACGTCATCGCCTCCAGGAAGGCCCCCCCGATGCCACCAGGCGCACAGGGCGGAATGCCTCCAGGAATGGGCATGCCAGGAATGGGTTAAACGCTCTGAAGGCGTCCCATCAAACACCTTAACCAAATCCCTTTCCTTTTCCTTTCTTGGAATGACCGTTATTAGGGCGAATTAATTCTACCGATATGTTCGAATAAGTTTCGCGGTGCATCGAATATGATATTTATAGTTTAGTTTTCGATTATGCAAATTTGATATTTATGCAAAACTAACTTATCAGGAGAACTACATCATATTTCATCATGAGGAACTTTTACCGTAACTCTGCAAAAATGATCTCGATCCTAGCCGTCCTTTCTTTGCTGTTGCTCTCTTCCGCCGCGGTCATGGCCCAGGGCCAAACCGCGCCGGTCCCGACCTGGACCAAATGCCAGACCTGGGCGGTGAGCGGTGAGAAGAACCTCACTTCGGTGGCGAAGGATAACCTGTGCACGATCGAAAAAGCCCTGGACGGGCTGGGCAAGAACGTAACCATCGTTAAGCTATGTCCCTTTGGGCAGGCCAGCTCCTACGTCGTTTTCAAAGTGAACAATGTCACTGACGATACCTATGTCCTGGGGTACAGTGCCGCCATCCATGTTTGGGCGTACGTTGACTTCAAGATCAGCGGCGACTTCTCTGTTTCCGGCACCCTTGGCCTCAATGGCATGAATTCCATGAAGGGCACCGTCTCCGGCATGGCCAGCCTATACCTGACGATAACCTCGTGCGGAACGGTGACGGTCAACAAGTCGACCATGGCCATCGAGCGCATCGTCTCCAACACCGCCGTCGATCAGGGCCTCTTCCTGAAGGTCGACGCCACGCCGTCGATGGGTTCCCTACTGGACGCCTGCAACGTGAAGGTGACATACAACGCTCTCAACGTCTCCGAATCGCTGCATCTCAAGCTGAGTGACACGATCGACTTCTGTCCGGCGCTGCCGCTCCTGGAATTCCCGCTGGCGGTAGGGAACGACTGGAACGTCAACTCGACCATGACGGTGACGGGCAAGGTGTCCGGAATATTCAAAGAGAGCGGCGTGCCCAAATCGATCCTGAGCAAGATCAGCGATAGGGCATCGGAGTTCAACGGCACGCTCTACCTACAGGACCTTTCGTCCCTGGGCAGCGTCAAGCTCGACAAGGGCGCGTTCGGTCCGATCTCCGTCCAGCTGAACACGACCATGACCTGCGTAGGGGTCAGTCTCGCCGACCAGACCTGCTATGACAAAGGTAATACCGTGTACGATGTGCAGGAGTCGCGGACCGGGACCCACCTCTACTATTCGCCAAACACCGAGTTCATCACTGGTATGATGGTGGACCCCAAGCTCGACCTGAACAGTCTCACGACCATGTCCGCCGCCAGCATCCTAGGTCCGGCCGTCCCGGCCCCGACCACAACCGCCCCGTCGACCGATGTGACCACCACCCCGTCCACTCCCGACGGCGTCACCACCCCCGCCACCCCGTCCGCTCCAGCGAGCACCACAGGTCAGCCTGACAATGGGATACTGGACGTGGTCAAATTGAACACCAGCGTGACGATGGCCCCGACCGACCCGGCGGTGGCCGCTCAGGCGATCGGAAATATCACCACGGCCCAAGGGAACGAAACGTTGACGATCCCATCGACCGCTGATACCGTGACGGGTGTCACCCCACAGGGTTCCACCGGGCTCCCGGTGATGCTGGCCGCCATCGCGGTGGTCGGTGTGGCCATAGGCGGCATCGTTGTCTTCAGGATGAAGAAGAAGAATGAGCCGTAAGAACTCATTTCTTCTCGATCCAAACTTTTTTCAATTCCTTTTTTTCTTCCTTAATATTCTGTTCTAGCGGGTCGGTCCATTGAATGCCGGGGTTCTTTATTTCGCATTCCCTGAGGAATGACAAAACAAACATAGCTTATGGCAGGGTTCTTAGTTCAATGAGCATTCTGCACCACGTTTCCGCAAAGCTGCTATCGTTCATAGTGATCCTATCATTGCTGGTCCTTTTCACGGCGCCGGCCCTGGCGGAGAACCAGTCAGCTCCCCTGCCGGTGTGGACCAAGGGACAGGTCTGGGCGGTCGGAGGGGAAAGGGATCTCTCAGGCGTGCTGGGAGAGAATCTAGGTGACCTGCGGGAGGAACTTACCACGCTGGGCAACATCAGCATCGACAATCTCCAGCTGACCGGGTCGGCAGGAACCTGGACGGTCTTCAAGGTGGCAGAGGTCAGGCCGGACACTTACCTTCTGGAGTACAGCATCGGGGTGCGCATCCAAGGACAGATCGCAGTGAATCTCAGCGGCGATATGCCAGCGGCGGGCACGTATCTGGCGGGAAGCATGCCGAACGAGAACCGATCGGTCAGTGCGAACGCCTACCTGGAATTCGTGATAACCTCGCATGGTTTCGTGACCATCGACAAGGCCACCATGGCGATAGTCGATGTGGTCTCGACCAGCGTGGTGGACGAGAACCTCACGTTCGATGCGTCCAACTTTCCGAACTATTCGACCAGTTTCACCGACAGGGGAATGATGGTCAATTTGACCTACGAGGATTACGCGGTCGACGAGAACCTGCATCTGGAGCTTTCCTCATCGATGGACTTCGCCCCGGCGCTCCCGCTGCTTCAATTCCCATTGTCCGTTGGCGACAACTGGACGATCGACTCCAAGATGACCACCGCCGGGAGCGCCAGAGGATACTTCAACGCCACCGGTCTGCCTTCATCGTTGAAATCGGACATTACGCTCAAGAACGGGGCCTTCAACGGTTCGGTCAAGGTCCAGGACCTGACTAAACTCGGAACCATGGACCTCAACAACGGCACCATCCAGCCGGTCAACCAGGACATCAAGACGAGCATGCAATGTGTCGGGACGAAATCGGTAAGCGACTGGGCTGGAAACATCGTCACGATATTCGACGTGAAGGAAAAGCAAAGTGGGGCGCACACCTACTACTCGCCCAGCACGGAGTTCCTGGCCACCGCCCTGGTCAAACCCCAGCTCGATATGCTGGATGGTGTGGTGTCGCTGCCTGCAAACAGCATCACCAGCGCTCTCGATCTGAATACCGAGGTATCGGTGGCTTCGGCCGATCCGTCCACTGCAACTGGAGAGATAGCTCAGATCGGCGCATATCAGGGTGTCGAGCCGGCCTCCCTGGTCTCGTCTTCGGGCACGGGGGCAGCGGATCAGACGCCGATAAACTTCATTGCGATCGCCATCGTGGGGCTTGCCGCCATCATCGGTATTACCGTTCTGGTTTATAGCAACCGGAAAAAGAAGGTTTAGGGGCATCGTTTTTTCCTACTTCCGAAACCTTTTCCTCGTCATTTTCTGCTGATTCATCGATATTTCTGAGGGGATGTTTTGCCGGTTCCGCAGCCCATTTATTAGCGTATTAATATCATTATTAATTAATTAAATTACAATATATAATCACTGGCCATGAAAGGCGGATCTGCAAAATACAGATGTTTAGTATCATGCTAAAATAATATATGCGTTAATGATAACTGCAATAATAGAAAAGGTTTGAATGGTTTAGATTTTTTCTATCGTTCCCTTCCGTCCCTTGGAGATATCGACACCGAAGTCTGTTTGCTTCACGAAGCAATTGACGCACCTCAGTTTCGAACCCTCGACGATGCCAAGGGTTTCTATCATGTCGGCGTCGGCATCCCAAAGCGCGATCCTGCAGGAGCCGGTCTCGTCATTGACGTTAACGTTCCTGACCTTTCCTTCGCCGCCGTCCTTCTTGGTGAATTGACGAACTGGCATAATCTTAGCTACGGTCACTTCGATGGTGACCTCTTCCCTGTCCTTAAGTTCAGCGATCTTCTTGTCAGCCATGATCCGGCCTCGTTATTATTGTCGTTCAGGAATCCTTTTCAGAATCTCGGCGACCTATTCACGAGCATTCCATCTTGTGTATTAAAGTTTCGGAGAGGAATCGGTTGATAATTATTAATGTAGTATCTTTACTAGCGACGATAATTAAACATAATAAGATACTAAACCATGAAATCGGATTGAAGGATTGCCTTTATGAATATTATTTACAATAGTAACGTTACAAGCTAAATAATAAATGGATTGGGCTTAGCATCATAATTAGTGATGAAGGATATTAATAGTTGTCAGACAAATGTCGGCGTATTGTCGGGTTATTGTCCGTTATTGACCCGATAATGTCTGACAGGAGAAATTGATGCGTGCCGCTCTCTATGCAAGGGTCTCGACCGAGGACCAAGCAAAAGACGGGTTCAGCATCGCCGCTCAGGTCAAACGCCTCAATGCATACTGCAAGGCCCGGGGCTGGATCGTCGCTGGACAATACATAGATGAAGGCCACAGCGGTCGTTCGATCGAACGGCCAGCGTACAAGTCAATGATGTCGGAGATTGACAAATGGGATGTACTGGTCGTCCTGAAGATGGACCGTATCCACCGTAACTCGATCAATTTCACCTTTATGATGAACGCCCTGAAGGACGCTGGCAAGGAGTTCAACTCGATGCAGGAGAGCTTCGACACCACCACCGCCATGGGCCGTTTCGTCATGGACATCATTCAGCGTATCGCCCAGCTGGAATCGGAACAGATCGGCGAACGGGTCAAGGTGGGCATGACCCAGAAGGCCAAAAAGGGCAAGGGGCTGCTGGGTTTCCCCGCCCCTTACGGTTACGCCTGGGAGGAGCATAACCTGATCCAGGTGGCGGGCGAGGCAGAGGTCGTCAGGCAAATTTTCAGGGATTACCAGGATTGCTACACACTTTCCCAGATCGCCGCACGATTGAACTTCCAGCAGGTGCCAACGAAGCACACCGCCAGATGGGAGAAGGGAACAGTCCATGGCATTCTCACCAACCGGATCTACACTGGCTATTCGGTTTGGGACGAGATCCTGCAGAAAGGCAAGCACGCCCAGATCGTCGACATCACCACTTACGATGAGGTGCAGGAACTACTCACCAAATGCTCGAGAAAAGTATCTGGTACCAGTGGTCCTTTGACGGATTTGCCCGTCGCCACCACGGTCTGATGGACCAGAATAACAGTACCGTCAATATTGACGACTATAAGACTAAATCGGGCCATACACATACATCCTCAACCGGTGATTGATGGGAACTGGCCATGGTTAACGCTGCAGTCTACACCAGAGTTTCTACGGACGATCAGGCCAGGGAAGGGTTTTCGCTCGATGCCCAGAAAGAGCGTCTCGCCGCCTATTGTGAGGCCCAGGGTTGGGAGATCGCTGATTATTACATCGATGACGGGCACAGCGGACGCAACACCAAGAGGCCAGCGTACCAGCGGATGATGGTGGAGAGGGACCGATGGGACCTGATACTGGTCATGAAGATGGACCGTATCCACCGTAACTCGAAGAACTTCATGACCATGATGGAGGACCTGGAGAAGTGGGGGAAGAGGTTCACCAGCATGAACGAGTCCCTGGACACATCGAACGCCGTCGGCCGTTTTGTGGTTGACATTATCCAACGCATAGCTCAGCTGGAGTCGGAACAGATCGGTGAACGTACCTACATGGGCATGGCACAGAAGGCCGAGTCGGGAAAAGGGCTGCTGGGGTTCAACCCGCCCTACGGATATGGCATCAAAGAGGACGATCTGGCCATCATTGAGCCGGAGGCGGCCGTGGTAAGGGAGGTTTTCACTTCCTATCTGGCCGGGCACAAGATGAAGGGGATCGCGGAAGGGCTGAACCAAAGGGACGTCCGCACCAGGCGGGGGAACGAATGGACAATCTATTCCATATCCAGGCTGTTGAGGAACCCCGCCTATGCCGGGTTCAGGCGCTGGGACGGCATCATGGTGAGAACCTCCCACCAGGCGATCATCGAGATCCCCACGTTCAACGAGGTCCAGCGATTGCTGGCCTCCAGGATTAAGGACCAGAAGAAGAGCAAGGTGAAGATCCTTGACATGGACGTGCAGCCAGCACTGCTCCAGTGATCCTTCCAGGTCAATGATAGCTTTTTATGGGTAAGATTTCGCTATCTACCGCATGGATACGGAACCCGACCGCTGGACCCTCCCCGATTGGCCAAGAACACTGGAATGGGTTCAGACCAGGAATTCGCAGGGGATCAGGTGTATCATTGATGTGTTGGGCGAGTACGCCATGACCAAAGAGGCCGTAGACTCCGCCATGTCCGCCTACCTGGAATGTGTAATGCAGATACACCAGAACAAATTGAAGGCATCAATTTCGGTGAAGCCCAGCGCGCTCGGATCGATGTTCGACGAGGACCTTTGCCTGCGGACAGTGATGGACCTGGCAAAGGAGGCGCTATGCCAAGATGTGGGGTTCGAGATCGACATGGAAGGAAAACAGACCGTCGACCTTACCGTCAAGCTAGCCAAAGCATGCGCCGCCGCCGGGGTGCCGGTCACCATGGCATTGCAGGCATACATGAGACGAACCCTGGACGATCTTGACGTTCTGTCCAACCAAGAGAACATAAGGTTCCGGCTGGTCAAAGGCGCCTATGTCGGCGATACCTCCGATGTGCAGGTGATCGGTGAAAGCTACAAGCTGTTGGTTCAGGCTCTCACGTTCTTGGCCAAACCGTACTGCGTCGGCACCCATGACCCGGAGATCCTCGATTGGATGAAGTTCTCCGGGATCATCAACACCACCAAGACCGAGTTCAGTTTCCTCAAGGGTCTCGCGGACAGGACGAAGTTAGCATTCGCCGAGAACCATCTCCTCGTCTCCGAGTATGTTCCGTTCGGCAAGGAGAGCGGACCGTACGTCGCGAGGAGAATGAAGTATCTTCATGACCTCGAACAGCGGAACAAGAAACCGGCGCCATGATAGACAATGTCTACCAAGGTAATGCCGTGCACAATGCTAGCACGCATTTGCGATACGAGGGCAGCGACCCGAGCAAAGGCGGAGACCGGAGATGCGGGACCTATCTTAACGACGTGAACTCGCGTGATATCTGCCCTGACCTTCCGGGCAAGAAAACTCAGGGCTTTTCGTGTCAAAAGGGTGCTTCCCAACTAGACATTCGGGAGACCGTTGTTTACTATTTTACGCAGTTTTGGACAATAGACTATCGTTGTCCATCGTGCTATTGGCACTGTATGAATTTATCGGATCATCGATTCAGTTGAAACATATCGCCTGATATGCACACAATGGTTATTCAGTAGACATTGTTTTATACCGACCAACAGATTACATGGTGCTATAGACACCTATAGTTGGGTTAGCTTATCGAAGGGATGGGACTCTTCGTTCGGCAACAGAGGGATCGGGATGGATGAAGAGGATAAGAAAACCAGCATACAGGTCACGCCTGCGACAAGGGACCGGCTCTACAAACTGAAGTTCCGGAAGACGTACGATCAGTTCCTCAACGAACTGTCCGATCTTTACGAATCGGCCCAAGCGAATACCACTGAACAGAAATAACCCGAACCCCCCCACCTGCCCTCTCACTAAGGGCAGGCACAGGGACTCGTCACTTTTCAATCAATTAGATTTCTTGACCAGCCGGTCCGCTATCCACAATCCGCTGCTCAGGACGATCAACAGGTCCACGGAGATCATCGCGATCATATATTCGGTCGGGGTGGATACCAACGGCTTGTCGAGGACGACCAAATTGTCAGCGGTCAGGACATAGACGGTATTGTTCGGCCCGAACCTCAGGTCCGAGACCGACGAATCGAGACCGTCATAGGTCCAGTAAGATCCATCCTTTTCAATCTTCGTGACCGAGTTGTCCGACCGTACCAGCATCCCCTGTTCGTTTTCGACGGTACATTGAGGCGAATCGGTCACCGCGGTACGTATGTGCCAGAGCACCGTGCCGTTCGGGTCAATGCCGAAAGCCTGACCATCGTTGGACAGGAAACCCTCTACCCCTTCCAGGAAATACATTGAACCGTCGAGAGTGTCGTTCAATGTGACGTTCCAGTCATTGGATCCGTTTGACGGGTCCACCTTGGAAACCCCTTCGACATACTCATGCTGGGCATTTCCTCCCCGGGAGTAGCAATCATAGTCGGCGACGCCATCTGATGTCACTCCGATCGACACATTGCAGCTCCAGAGCAGATCACCCGAAATGTCGTAGCCATCGGTCTGTCTGGTCCCGTTGTACTCGTAGGCCAGAATAATCGTTCCATTGTTCGAGACATTGTCATAGGAATAGCCATAGAATCTGTTCGCCTCTGGAAATTGCAGATTCCATTGCGGGACTCCATCCGAGGACAGCAGTATCGACTCGTCCGCGTCCATGACCATATTCGAGGAGTTATTGGTGTAATCGGTGTGGTAGTTCATATGTTTCAACAGGACTTTTCCGTCATTCCAGACCTTATCGACGACCAAGGACCCGTTCTGTGTGAAAGCCCATTTGATGGATCCTCCTTCTATATTGTATATAGTGGAGTCGTTGTTTTCGTATCCATAGGCATATATTCCACCGTCCTCGCCGTGGACAAAGG
This sequence comes from uncultured Methanomassiliicoccales archaeon, assembly GCA_963710685.1. Classification (GTDB taxonomy): domain Archaea; phylum Thermoplasmatota; class Thermoplasmata; order Methanomassiliicoccales; family UBA472; genus DASXVU01. The sequence continues at coordinate 53,950 of CAVQBH010000013.1, forward strand.
AATAGATCGGCGGGCACGGTGTCGATGATTTCCAAACCCCGTCCATCCCAATGCAATCCAAGGAGCATTGGCCGTCTTTTGAAACCTCAATGAGGTAAAGATCACCATCGACGATCTGATAATAATCCAGCTCTGCCCCGTAATTGTGGGACCATTCCACCGTTCCTTCTTTGTCCACCAACGATATCAGGTGCTGTTCCGAATCGGTGAAAAAAATGGAGCCGTCAGGCCCTATCATGTCCATATTGGGCTGGTATGTTTCGCTTGCCACCATGCGCCATTCTTGGCCCATACCACCGGTTACGGTCTCTTCTCGGACTATCCATCCATAACCGAAAGCGGATACAATCAGGACTAGAACGACCATTGAAGAAACAAGTAACAGTTTCTCGTCTTTTAACTGGATTTCCACAAGCCCTACCGAAACAATCGAAGGCAATGTGGTTATAATAACAGGGCTCGCCAATTTTCACTTCTGATATTGAATCGATCATTCGTGGGGATAGTGAAATCTCATTTCCAAGTTAGCGGATCCCTTTCTTCGCCCATCGATCGAGGGCTGAGAGCATGAAAAAATGTTTAGTCAATAGCTATAATAAATATGTAATTATCTATACATACTAAATTAATAACGATTAAGTATAAACTGCTGATTTAAATGTCACACATATGTTCAATTAGTGGATCGTCAGTGGAAAAAATCCGATCTGGTCTATGCCAGGGAATTCTTCAGTAGCGTTAGGACTCCAACAAAATCCTGGAAATCCCGGTGGATCTTGCCTTTCGTGTCCATTATCTCGGATAGTCGCGAACCGGTCACGGTGAAAACCATATCCGCCGCCAAGGCACCCTCCCGGTCGGAGGTCCCGTCTCCGAAATACCAGACATCCTTCTGCATTTCCTTCTGGACCTTGACAAAGTCTTCCTTGAAGGTCCTGGAATCAGCAAATCGGTGCTTTGGGAATGTTATCGTTATTCCGTCATCCATGTTTGTCGTTCCAGAAACCCTTTTCACGTGGTTCCAACCGTACTTGGAGATGACATGGTCAATATAGAAATCGAGGCCGGCGCTCAGGATCGTGAATTCAATCTCCTTGATCCTGCAGTATTCGATCAGTTCTTGTATACCCGGTCGAAGGCCGACCGCTGCATCTAAGACCGTGATGATGTCCTCTTTGGGAGCTTTGATCAGCTTGAATTGGGCGATCATACATTCCTCTAGAGTTATCTTCCCCTCGCCCAACATCACATCGAATATCTCCCATTTCCCGGGGGCGAATTTTCTGAGGGTTAGCTCGGCTGTATCCACGGTTGTTATCGTCCCATCGAAATCACAGGCTAGGCTGAGATGCACGGCCTATGATAACGGACCTCCGATATAGAATTTCAGTCATTTTTGTCAATCGGGAAGTTTGTCTTGGAATGTAATATATCGCAAGGACTTTTTGATATTTGCAGATATTATTAATAATATATTAATATCTATAATCAATATTATATGTGTTATAATAATTAGTAATTTACAATCCATTAAAAATATTCATACTATAGAATTGATTATTAAATGAGTGGTAGAAAGTTAGGACTAGATATTCCGCGTTTTATTAAAACGTCATGCTTTTACTAACTATTAGATGTGGATATCGATATGATGAAATGTAGGATCTTGAATGGAGGTTAGATGCAAAGACTCTATTTTCACCCGACAAATGTTATTATTCAAATAGTAAATATTATAATAATATATAATTTATTAATATTATAATAGTAATATGTATTACTAATATTATATTATTATTAATAATAATAAAAGAATTAATAAATCGGAAATCGGGTTTAATATCGGGAGCAATCAGCCGACTCCATCCTGAGGACCTGTTGAATGTCTGTGATGTCGCATTCCTTGATTCTCGCAGATTAAGGTTAGAGCTTAACAAGAATTCGAACTTACGAACCGTGTCGAGGGTGAGCGACGGAAAAAGATGCGAGATCGGTATCCATCAGGTTGCGTGTCGCACCGTCGATAATTCGAACCAAATAGAAGAAATCACCCCAGGTCAAAATCCACCGCCGTCGGCTGAGGAATCCTCGATCATGTCCCCTGCGGTCACCGGTATTCCTTGACCAAGTAACCTAAAGGCGGGACAAGCGAATTGAATTGCGGTCCTATACAAAATCTTCATCAAGCGGGTAATTTGCAAGAAGAATTCACATGAACGCCCAATCTGATGCTGGCCGAAACATCGCCCTTCGAATTCGAACACATCATAAAGATTGAGCCACAATATAAATATCCATAATGTGATTTATTGACTTAACTCTGCACCTAAGGTGCGAATGGGGATGGGATACGAAAATGAAGGCAAAGATAGCGGCCGTAGTGATAGTTTTGATGCTCCCGATATTTTTCGGGTTCGTCCTGATCACTCCGGCACAGGCAGTTGCGGCCCAAATGCCAGATGTTTCCTGGCTAAAGGGAACGATTGATAACAAGAGCACGACCCAGCAGTGGCTCTCCGAGACGGTGGATCCATCGGGGTTCGTGCACGTAAGCTATTACGATTCTAGCCTGTCGGTGCTGATGTACGCCACCAACGCGGACGGGTCGTGGAAGACTAGTCAGATAGGCACAACGAACAACGGAATGTTCAGCTCGATAGCATCAGATGCTAGCGGAACGATCTATCTGGCATACTATGACAGCGCCAATAACAAACTAGACTACACCGTTAACATCGGGGGATCCTGGTCCGCTCCGACGGTGATCGACTCCGGCGGCAAGTACGTGTCCATGGCGGTCGAACAGAACGGCAAGGCTCACGTAGCCTACCAAGATTCGAACGGTCAAAAGGTCATGTACGCCGAGAAGCTCGGAGCTTCATGGAGCGCCCCCGTCGTCGTTGACAGCACCGGGATATCTGGCCAGGGAATATCCCTCACGGTTGACAACCAGGGCAAGAGCTATATCAGCTACTATGAGAGCGTCAACTCTCAGCTTAGGTTCGCTTCCAATGCCAACGGCAACTGGAACAACGAACAGATAACCGGGACGGGCCTGGTGGCACCGTTCACGGCCATCGCCATGAACAACGTATCGGGACGAGTTATGGTCGTATATTACGATCAGACCCACCAGATCCTGAAGAGCGTGGAAGGCAGCGCCGGTGCATGGGACGCGCCGGTCAACATCGACGCGGTGATCGGAGCTCCATTCTCCGCCATCGCCATGGACTCGAACCTAAACATGCACGCCGTATACTATGACAAGGCCAACGCGACCTTGAAATACGCGGAGTTCGCGGGTGGCGTTTGGACGACCTATATCGTCGACACGTCCGTATATTCCAACGGTGTGTGTGCGCTCGACCTCGATTCCTTCAACAAGGTCCATATCGCATACATGAGCGCATCCAGTCACCTGATGTACGTGACATCGAGCGGCTCGAAGTGGGCCCTGTCGGCGCTTGAGACGGTGGGGGATGTCGGAAACCAGAACCAGATCGCGATCGACAAAGCGGGAAACACCCACATCGTCTACATCGACCAGACCAATGCCACCGACCACAAGTTGATCTACGTGACGAACGCCAACGGTGGGTGGCAGGACGCGTTAATATCCAACAACGCCTCGAACCCATCGCTTGCCCTCAGCCCGAGCGGCAAGGTCTACGTGAGCTTCTACAACACCAGCGCGAACCAGCTCAAGTATGCCACGAACGCGAACGGCAATTGGGTGGTGAACACCGTTGATACCGGACAGTTCGGTTCCGTCAATTCGATCGCGGTCGGAGGCAATGGAACCATCTTCATCGCATACCGTGATGATGCCAGCCAGAATCTCATCGTGGCGGATTTCGTGAACGACAGCAAGAGCATAAACCCGCGGGACACCGACCACATAATGGGAACCAACGCCACCATCCTGTTGGACTCCAACAACAAGGTCTACGTGGTCTACGCCACCGTTCAGGGTCTGAAAATGGTCACCAACAAGGACGGTACTTGGATTACCTCAGTGATCGATCCGCGGGTGGTCTCGGGACTGTCTGCCGTCATGGACTCCTTCAACCAGATCCATGTAAGCTACTATATCGTGGGGACAAGTGAACTGGTGTACCGGTATTACCAGGCCTCCGCCTGGTCCGCCAAGGATGTGGTCTTGTCCAATCTGGTCGTATCGGACACCTCCCTGGTCCTGGACTCGATGGGCGACCCGAGGATCGCCGTGTCTCTAGGGTCCCTGTCCGATCCCACCCTCCGGGTGATAGAGAAGATCAACGGCATCTGGATGAGCTCGGACGCGGACACGCAGCTGATCGGTGCCTCCATGTCGATGGCGGTCGATAAGTACGACCGTTACCACGTGAGCTACTATGGCACGACCACGAACGACCTGCTGTACGCGGTATCGGTCACCAGCCCAACCAGCCCGTCCAATGTCAACGGGACCAGGGGCGACCATTTCGTCCGGTTGACCTGGGCGTCACCCACCTCCAATGGGGGAGCGGACGTGGCCAGATATGTCATCTACCGCGGTGACTCGTCCGGGGCCGAGGTCTATGTGGGCGAGGTCTCCGGAACGTCGCTGTTGTTCAACGATACGACGGTCGGCAACACGGACACGCTGTTCTACAAGGTAGTGGCAGTGAACTCCGAAGGGTCATCGTTGGCGTCGCAGGAGTTCTCGATGAACCCCTACAGTACCAGCACCACTGACAATTCATCGCTGATGCTGCTTCTGATAGCGGGCGTCATTGCGATCGTGGTCATCGCCATCGCGGTCATCCTGTTCATGCGGAGGGTGCCAAAGGACAAGTGGAAGCACTGAACCGACCAACGGCCGAGAACTTTTCCAAACCCTTTCTCCGTTTTTATCATATCATAAACAGATATGACGAACGTCAGAACAAAGGCGAGCAGCAAGAAGGCTCTTCCGCATCACGGCCATTTCGAAACGGTCGTTTGGAAACGGCAGTGCGATCAATTTCTAGACACCATGATCCGACCGGGAAACCGCATCAACAATGGTCAGGTCGACCTTGAGAAAATTTCTGGACGAAAAGCAAAAGGGGCCGGGTTCTCCGACCGACCCGATCGGTCCGGAGGCAGGGCGCGACGGGCCGGTCAGAACATCGTTCTTCTTGGTCCGAAGGAACTCTCTTCCATCAGTTTCTTCAGGGATCTTCTCGCTTCCTCGAGGGTCATGACCAGAACCTCCTTTGGAATGATCTGGTATGCCAGTGGTGTCAACAGTTTGTCACTGTCGGCCTCGGAGGAATTCAGATCGATCAGGCCCGCATTCTCCAGCTCGGTCAGGCTGGTCTTGAAGAACGTGTCGTTGAACGTGTCGTCCATCGATATGGTATCGCCCATGTCCATGACCGCCTTCAGGCTGGAGCTCAAATGCGGATAGACCATTGTCAATTTTAAGACCTGTTTTGCATCTTTGGATAGATCTCCGTATTCGATCATTTTTGTCGTTTCTTGATTTGCCGCGGTAATTAAAGATGTTGTCTCGTGAACGGCGAAAAATGATAATCAGCGGCTTTCACCGGAGACGCCAGTCGCCCCGATCATAGGTCTTTCGAGGGTTCACCGCGGCCGCGGTCCGATGCTCGGTCAGGTCTCACCTCAGCCGGAACGAACCGGTCAGAGGGGCGGGACTAGGCCTAATTATAAATCCGTTTTCCACATAGCTAGGGACGCCATGGGTGACGATTGGACCGAGCTCTACCGGCCGAAGGGCCTGAAGGACGTCGTGGGGAATCCCAAGGCGGTCAAGGAGCTGAGGGATTGGGCATTGTCCTGGGAGCACGGCAAACCGCACGACAAGGCGGTCGTCCTAAGGGGCCCTCCAGGCATCGGCAAGACCAGCACAGCTCTGGCGCTGGCCCGGGACATGGGCTGGGGGGTCGTGGAGATGAACGCCTCGGACCACCGTAACGCCGATTCGATCCAGAGGATAGCGATACGCGGGGCCGTGGGCGAGACCTTCAGCGATACCGGAGAGTTCCTCTCCACCAAGGACGGGAGGCACAAGCTGATCATCCTGGACGAGGCGGACAACGTCTTCGGCCGGGAGGACCACGGGGGCGTACCGGCCATCGCGGAGCTCATACAGACCACCAAGCAGCCGGTCATTCTCATCGTCAACGATCTCTATGCGCTCAGCCGGCGCAGTTCTGCCATCAAATCGGCCAAGGCGATATCGTTCAGCAAGATAAACGTCAACACGATGAAGACGGTCCTCCGCCACATCGCCACGGACCAGGGGGTGGAGGTATCGGAAAAGGCCCTGGACCACATCGCGGTGAACGCCAACGGGGACATGCGGGCGGCGGTCCGCGACCTGCAGGCGGTCTCCCTGGGCGCGCTCAGCGTCGGCGACGATGACGCAGACGTGATGGATTCCAGGCTCTCGACCAAGTCGATGTACGACCTGATGGGGGAGATCCTTCACGGAAGCAACGGTCAGAAGGCCAAACGCACGATGATGGACATCGGCGAGACGCCCGACTTCGTGCTCAAATGGCTGGACGAGAACGTGCCTCTGGAATACAAGGACCACGAGGACCTGGGGAGGGCGTTCGACCGGCTTTCCCGGGCCGACATCTTTCTCGGGCGGGTGCAGCGCCGCCAGTACTACGGTTTCTGGTCCTATGCCACCGACAACATGGCGCTGGGCGTGACGCTGGCCAAAAAGAAGCTGTACCATGCTTGGGTGCAGTATCGGTTCCCGTTCACCATCATGAGGCTGGCCTCGTCAAAGAACGCCCGGGGCGTCGAAGGCGACGTCATCCTCAAGATCGGGCGCGAGTGCCACGCGTCGAAGGCGCAGACGCAGAGCGACATCCTTCCCTATTTCCAGACCTTGTACCAGGCCAACAAGGAGTTCCGTCTGAACATGTCCGTCCGGCTGGACGTGCAGCAGGAAGAGGCCGCCTATCTACTGGACCAGAAGGTGGACTCCGCCGCCGTCAAGCATCTGACGCAGGAGCTCGCCGTGATCAAGGGAGCCGGTACTGGCGCCGCCAGGGAAGGTGACGAAAGCCGTCCGAAGTCCGCGGAAAAGAAGAAGAAAGGGCGGAAAAAGGGCGACCCGTCCTTGCTGGAGGCGGTGGAAAAGGCCGCGGAGCCGAAGCCCGAGCCGGTTGTCAGTGCTCCGAAAGAGGAGCCGAAGAAGGAACCGGAACCTGAGAGGCCGGAACCGGCGCCGGAAGAGAAGACCAGGCAAAAGTCCCTGTTCGACTTCGAGGGCTGAGCATGAAGGACGACCTCAGGTCCATCCTCGACAAGCAGGGCTACCGCACCTTTGGCGGGCACGCGGCCGTTAAGGTCTGCCACTGGATGAAAGAGAGCATGCTCCATGGGCGGCAGTGCTACAAGCAGGACTTCTACGGCATCAAATCCCACCGCTGCCTGCAGATGACGCCGGCGGTCAATGATTGCACGCACAACTGCCTCTTCTGCTGGCGGGTGCGCGGTTTCGAATCGACCGTCCATGAATGGAAGGAGCCGGAGGAGATGCTGGATGCGCTGATCGAGCAGCAGCGCAAGCTGGTCTCCGGTTTCAAGGGCGACCCCCGGTGCACCAAGCAGATGTGGGACGAATGCCGGGAGCCGAAACAGGTGGCCATCTCGCTGGCCGGCGAACCGACGATGTATCCCTATCTGTCAGACCTCATCGCCCTGTGCAAGCGGCGGGGAATGACCACCTTTCTGGTCACGAACGGAACCTTACCGGAAGTGCTGGAACGCATGGATTCACTGCCGACTCAGCTGTACGTGACGGTGGCCGCCCCCAATGAAGAGCTTTACAAGAGGCTCTGCATACCTCGGATCGAGGATGGATGGCAGAAGCTCATGCGGACCCTGGAACTGTTCCCCTCCCTGAACACCAGGACAGTGATACGGCACACGCTGGTCAAGGACTGGAACCTCGGTTGGGAGAAGGAGTATGCCAAGCTCGACGCGATCGCGGACCCGCTTTTCATCGAGCCCAAGGGCTATGTCTTCGTTGGCGACTCGAGGCGGAGGATGAGCATGGACAACATGCCCTCGATCGGCGACGTGGTCCAGTTCGGCGAGAAGATCGGTCTGGAACTGGGCATGTCGGTCGTCCGGAAGAAGGACGACAGCCGGGTCATACTTCTCGGAGAGGAAGGCAAGGAAACGAAGATACCTGGGCTGGAATAAAGTCGGGAAGGACCATCTTCAAGGATTCGTAACCAGTGAAAGAAGAATCAGAAAGTTGTTTCTGAAGGGGTTTCGACCCCGGATCACTTCATCCGGATGGTCTCCAGGTTCATCGGCGCGCGGGTCTCGATGTTGAACTTCTTGTACAGCGCCGATGCCAGGTCCAGGCACTTGTGCTCTTCCCCGTGGCCGATGATGATGCGTTCCGGCTTTGGTTCCAGCGTGGCGATGTAGTTGATCAGCTGGCGCCTGTCCGAGTGACCGGAGAACCCGTCGATCGTCTCCGAGTCCATCTTGAACTCGACGGTGATCGGCTTTCCCTTCTCCATCATGGTCAGGTCCTTGACCCCCTTCTGGATCTTGCGGCCGATGGTTCCCTCGGCCTGGTAACCGACGAACACCAGGGTGGAGTTGGGGTCGTCCGCCCAGTTCTTGACGTACTCCAGGACCGGCCCCCCGTTCATCATGCCGCCGGTGGCGAGAACGATGCATGGGTCCGGGTCATGCAATATCTTTTCGCGCATCTCCTGGGAGTCGACGCGCTTGAAGATGTCGGACAGGAACGGGTTCTGGTTCATCTGGAATATCTGGGTGCGCAGCTGCGAGTTCAGGAACTCGGGATAGGCGGTGTGTATCGCGGTGGCTTCCCAGATCATCCCGTCCAGGTAGACCGGCAGCTTGTCGATCTTGCCGGTGCGGACCAGCTCCTCTATGACCAGCATCACTTCCTGGGAACGGCCGACGGCGAACACCGGCACGACGACCTTTCCCTTCCTTTCCAGCGTCCTGACGATCACATCGCGGAGCTGGGTCGACGCTTCGACCCGGCTGGGCTGGATGTCATGGTAGCCGCCATAGGTGGACTCGATGATCAGAGTCTCCAGCCGGGGGAACTTATTCACCGTGGCGTTGAACAGCCAGGTTCTCTCGAACTTCATGTCGCCGGTGAAGGCGATGTTGTACAGTCCGTCCCCGATATGGAAATGGCAGACAGCGGAGCCCAGGATGTGCCCGGCGTTCTGGAACGTCAAACGGATGTCGGGAGCGATGTCTGTCGTCTCGCCATACTTGAGCGGGATGCAGTGCTTCACCACGTCCCGGACCTGGGCCGACTCGTACGGGCTCTTCTTGCCTTCGGAGTTGGCCACCTTGATATAGTCCAGCTGTAACAGGGACATCAGGTCCCTGGTGGGAGCGGTACAGTAGACCGGCCCGTCGTAACCATACTTGTAAAGAGCGGGCAGCAGTCCGCAATGGTCCAGGTGGGCGTGCGTTATGACGACGCAGTCGATCTGGTCCAGGGGCTGGATCTCCGGCGCGCTGAAATAGGGGGTGGCACCGTCCGAGCCGACATCGACCCCGCAATCGATCAGGATCTTGGAGTCCCGGGTTGACAGCAGCGACGCGGAGCGTCCGACCTCGCGGAACCCGCCTAAGGCGGTCAGGCGGATCCAGGACTCACCCTCGTACTTCTGCCGGGCCAATTTCCGGCCGGTCTTGCGGAGGAAATCCTTCCGTTCCGTCTGGATGTGTCTCAGATAGGAGCGTATCTCCGAGACCGTCTTGGAAGGGATCGGAGGCGCCCGAACCACCTTCGGGGCCCAACCGACCTCTTTCTTGATCTCGTTGAGGATGGCGCCCTGCTTCCCGATGACCAGTCCCGGTGCGATAGCCTCGATCGTCACCTCTCCGGTCTCCGGTTCGAAGAAGATATCGGTGATCTGCGCTTCCTCTGGAATGATCTCCCGGAGCCGTTTTTCCACTATGTCCGGGTCCGCCAGCAATGATGCGTCCGGCCTGATGGCAACCCGGCGTCTCAGACCCTGGGCCAACTGGCGAACGATGTCGTTGTTGGAGGCGAATGCGTCCATGTCCTTGGTGTAGATGACCACTACCGGGCCCTCGAAGTCGATCGAGGTGATGTTGATGTGCGATGGTACTATCTTCCGTACCTGTTCTCGGGCATCTTCCAGAATTCTCTCAGCGCTCATGAAATCAACTTTTGGATATTAGGGGTATTAACAACAGTAAAATGTTTAGAAAAAAGGGTTTAGTACGGCTTAGGCACGTTGATGCCCATCCGCGAAGCCCGCTTCGAGATCTCCTCGTCGGAGACCTCCACATAACCATCCTTGGTTATGGTGATGATGGCCATGCCATCACCGCTCGCCGAGTCCCTCTTCATGGCAGCGTTCAACGCCCGGATGGCCAGGTCGATGCTGTCGCTCAGGGACACGTCCTTCTTGTAATGGTCCTCGAGGACACCGTAGGCGTACGGTGATCCCGATCCCACCGAGATGTAGTTGTCCGGGATCGATCCGCCCGCGGCATCCAGGGAGTACACGTGTCCTCCCTCGCTGTCGTGGCCGCCGACGATCAGGCCGACGTAGTAGAATCCCTGGGACCCCCCACCCCTCCTGAGGATATTGGACATCAATGTGGCCGCTGCCTTCACTGACATCGGCGCTTGGCGTCTGAGCTTGTACAGCTCAACCTCTGCTTTGACATAGCGGGCGAGCACCTGCGCGTCGCCGACCAATCCAGCCGTGGTAAGTCCAAGGTTATCGTCGATCTTGAAGACCTTCTGCGTTTCTTTGTGGGCGATAAAGTTGCCCATGGTTGCCCGGTGCTCCGAAGCTAGCACTACTCCGTCACTGTTGACGATTCCTATGGTGGTCGTACCCGTCTTTGTAGCCTCTACCATACATTACACCTTCCAGAATTGGTAAAAGGATGAACAGACAAATTCTGTCACGACTCCAATTGGGACCTCTCTATATATAGATTTTGTCCAGTGTGGCTGTTCAAATCGATGGAAGGCCGTCGGTCAGGTCTTTTGACCGGACCGAACCACCGGCATCTTTTCCTTCTGGCCCGCGTCGATCTCCAAATATCTTGCCGCGAACTCGCACAGAAGTAGTGCCACCGCAACGCCGGCGATCATCCCGGTCAGTATCCTCAGGTCGTTGTTGGATTGGTAGCTGGATACCGCCTGCAGGCCGCCATCCATGACCATCGGCAAGATGCCGACCGCCAACAGGAAGGGGTTGATCCTCCGGACATAGAGAAGCCCTATGACCATGCCGGACAGCAGGCCGATCGAAAGCCCTACATCCCTCGAACATATGGGAAGCTGGTTACCATTGAGATAGTAGGAACGCTCGGCTATCTGGTGGCACTCGATGTCGCCCATCGTGTACACCGCATCTGCGAACGGGTTCATCCTGGCCTCTTGACCGGCATTGTCCAGTCTCCCAACCGCCCCGGAGAGGTCCTTGACGCTGCCTGACGGGAGAGTGAACGGGGCGATCAGTATGATCGCCAGCCAGGCGACGAATATTGCCAGCATGGTGAGCTTCCACTTCTGGAAAGGGGTCCTTCGGTCGGTCATCCATTCCCAAGCAGTCGTGGTCTAGTAAATAACTTTTTTTAATTATTGGCAGGCCCCACCGAGGTCATCTGTCCCGGATCCGATGGGAGGTCTGGAAACGACCCCTCCAAAGCTAACCCCCGACCAGAACGGAACTGAGCAATGTTCATCTAGCTCGGGACGGATAACGGGGCATCATGACCGAACTGCCCGAAGAACTGATCCCGTTGAAGCGCTTCCACGGCCACCTGGGACCATACGTCGTCATCGGATACCGGATGGGGAAGATGGCCCGCGAGAGGTTCGGGGGCAAGATGACCGCGGTGGTATTCACCGGCAAGCACCCCCCAATGTCGTGCCTGATCGACGGCGTCCAATTCACCACCGGATGCACCCTGGGAAAGAATAACATCTTCGTCCGGGACGGGCATCAGCCGGTGGTCCATTTCATCGATTCCACGAAGACCCTGGAGATCAGGCTGCTCGATTCCGAGAGGCAGAGGATCGACGGTCTGATGACCAAGCACAACGAGGAGCAGCTCTCGGTGGAGATCCTGAACGCCGAGGAGAAGGACATCTTCTGGGTCACAGAAGTTGGGTCAGGCCTCCCCGAGCGGCTAGTGAAACTGAAATGAACACGACCACCGCCACCGGAGCCTTGGTGAAGAAACGGTAGGCTACCTCGTTCCATTTCTTGCCCCCGAGCAGGAAGACGGTGAAGAACGAGACGATGAACGTTAGTTCGACCACGTAGATCCCGCCGATCAGCGTCATGTTCTGCACCGAACCGGAACCGGGGGAGACCGTGCCCACCAGGGAGAAGAGGCTGCCGGTGATGCCCAGGACGATGGGCGCGAAAATGGCACTGGTCGAGGACATCATGTCGACCACGCTCTGTAGCTTCTCCCGGACCTTGGCCTGACATCCGCGCAGGTCGGAGAGATACTGGGCCAGGTTCAGCGCCACCTTGCCCGCCGCCTGGGGATCGGAAGCGGCGCACTCGGCAACGGTGACGAAGGCGCTCCTCACCAGGGGCGACAGGCCCCGAAGCTCCTCGTCGTTGGAGATGATTGTGGCCAGGTCCTGCCGGGTGGTCAGGCACTTGAATATCGTCCTCCTGGCGAACTGCCCGAACGGTGACGACGAACGGGAACGGGCGACCTCCGCAAATGCCACGTCAAAGCTGGTGCCGGTCGTCATCCGGTTTCCCATCTGGTACATGGCATTGATGAACTCCTTCTCGACCCCGGGAAGAAGGGAGGCGCGAGCATGCTCTGACCTGAATCGGAAGTAAAAGAAGACCGATGGCAGGCACACCCCGATGACCAGTACCATCTCCGGGAAGGACCGCATGAAAAGGACGGAGAGAACCGTCATCGAGACCAGGTAGGCGGCGATCGCGCAGATCGCCTTCTTGCCCAGGGCAAGCTCCGGCCGGCCGACCGCCTGCAACGGATTCCGGGAAAGGGTGGAACGAGAGTACAGGAACGAGGCCGCGGGGAACACCACCAGCAAGAGCAGCGCCAGCTCCTCGTCGGAGATGACCGGGACGCTGGCCGAGGAACCGATGGACGAGGCGCTGCCCAGGGTGAGCAGGGGGACCAGGGAGAACATCATCACCGGCAGCAGGATGCCGAAGGCGAAGAACACCATGGTCGGCAGTGCCAGCGAGGCCACGTACCGCTCGACCCGGTCCTTCACCCCGTCGATCACCAGGGCGTTCGCCTTGTCGAGCAGGCGGTCCATCCCCTCCTTCGAGGACTCGTGGGTGGCGGAGATGAACAGGTGTATCGACTGGCGCAGGTTCTCGTTCTCCTCGGTCAGGGTGGAGGCGAACTCCATCAGGGATGTGGGGAGATCGTACCGCACCCGCGTGAGCACCTGCCAGAGCAGCGTCCTGAGCCTGACGTTCAGCGCCCCGTCGCCGCTTTGCGATGCGAAGGCCACGGCCCGGTCCAGGGAAGGCTGCAGCTGCATGCTCATGGACATCGCCCCTATGACGTTAGGCGACTCCCTGAGCATGTCTAGTTCTTCCCTTCTTGCGCCATCGGAAGGAGAACCGAGGACCAGGGACGGAACGATGACCAGTATCAGCAGCAAAGGCACCAGAAGATAGGACAGGGCGGTTAGGCCGAACAGCAGGGCGGAGGGGACGAGAATGGCGGTCCCGGCGACCGCGATCGACAGAAAGACGGAATAGGCCTTTGCCCGGAGGGAGTCATCGGTTACCTGGTGCCTTGTCATCCAGTCAAGCTGGGTCGCCGTCCTCTTCGTCTTGAACGCGGAAGCGAACCATGCAGGCGCTTTCCCTTTCGTCCGGACGAGGGGGAACATCTCACATGCCCCGGGAGACCAGCTGGGAGAAATCCCTGACCATGGCCTCATAGTCCCGTTCCGCCGACTCGACCCTTCCCCAGAAGAACTCGTTGCACTTGCATGTCCATTCCGTTCCCAGGCAATCCATCCTGCCGGTCGTGGCGGCATCCACCAGCACCTGCCTCATCTTGGCCCTGGTCTCGATGTTGAGCATCGCCTCCTCGTAGCTGATGTTCCAGGAGGACGCGATCCGGGAAATGCATTCCGAACGGAAAGAGCGGTCGAAATGAGGCATACCAGTGCTGTTGTCGTAGACCACCAGCCGGTCGAACTCTCCCACGCCCCTGCTCTTGGCGCATTCGGCCACCTCCACCACCTTGCGTTCCTGGCGCTGGCCCCCGGCGATCCGGTTAAGGCCGAGGGTTATCACCATGTCGGTGGCGCTGAACGCTTCGCCAGAGATGCCCAGATCGTGGACCACGCGCTCGAACACTGACCGGGCGGAATCGCCGTGTATGGTACCGAGGACGGACGAGCCGGCCTTGCCGGTCCTCATGCTCTCGTACAGAGTCATCGCCTCCTTGCCGCGCACCTCTCCGAGGACGATGGCCGATTCGCCCAAACGCAGCGAGACGCGCAACGCCTGGTCCGTCCGGTCCTCCTGGTCCTGACCCATGCGGTTCTCCACCAGCATCGACTGGACCTTGAACCCGAGACGCTGCATCTGGCGGCACGGAAGTTCCATGGTGTCCTCGATGGTGAGGATCCTCTGGCTCATGGGGAACTCGAACAGCGAGGCGGAGAGCAGGGAGGACTTGCCGGACCCCCGCGGACCGCAGAACAGGATGGTGCTGCGGCCGTCGATGAGGAATGAGATGAGGCCGGCGGTCATCGCGTCGATGGTGCCGTTGAACATGAACCGGGGCAGGGTCCAGACGCTGCGTGAATGACGCCTGAGAGCGAGCGCGGTCCCGTTGGGCGAGAGCGGCCTGCCTATGAAGGTGGCGCGCGCATCGAACCCGACCACATCTGTCTCCAGCACCGGGAAGGCCTCGGAGAACGGCCGCCGGCTGTATTGCCGGAACCGCGACACCAGTCCCTCGATCTCGTTGCACGACGCCACGACGTTGGTCTGGCAGCGCACCACCGTCCCGCTCCCCTTGATCCCGCCGACGGTCACATGGATCGGGTTGTCCCGGCTCGGGGCGTCCACATAGATGTCCTCGATCCGGTCATCGCCCAGCAGTACCTCGAACAGCCCCAGTCCGATCGTGTACCGGGCGGTCACGTTGGCCAGCTTCTCGATCACGGAGGTCCTTTCCTTTTCGTCCGAACCGAGCTCGAGTCGGTCCCTCTGGGCGATCCGGCGGATGGACCGGCCGGCCGTCTCCCTGACATAGCGGCGCAGTTCGTCGTAGGAACGGGAAACATCGGCCGGCGGGCAGTTGGAAACCGAATCTATGGTCTCCTGGACGGCCAGGGACCATTCCTTCGGCACGTTGTACTCCCAGGGTGAGACATGATAGAAGGTCTGGGTGCCCTTGGAAAGTATCTGCACCTGGGAGTCAGAGACGGCGTAGGCATCGACCGCTGTTGCGCCGTTCGCCTGAGAGGGGAGGATCCAGCACTGGGAGAAACGGGGACGCTTCATGCGGTCTCGGTTCAACAGATGGCGCACACCCCGGGGCACCTCGTTCTGCTGACGAGGGGAGGAGGTCTCCGCTATGATTCGGGGCATCATTCCTGGACCCCCACGATGCGGAAGGCTTCCTTGGCCACGGTCCTGTCGATACCCTTGGCCAACGTGTCCAGTCGGTTCATGACGGAAACGGCGGAGGCGGCACAGGCATAACAGCCGGGGCGGACGTTGACGGGGGCGGCCCGCCGCCGCAGATCGTCCCAGGGCATCGGGACCCGGTCAGCGATGGCGGCGACCAGTTTCCGGGGGTCGTCCGGGCAGGCGCGGCATTGGTCACCGCCCGGGGCCATGAGGCTGCTGGACCGGCAACTGCGGAGGAGTTCGGCGTAGGCGTTCAAAACCCGGACGCAGCCTTCCTGATACAGGGACTCCCAATCTCCGGAGAGAACGACCTCCTTCACGTCGGTCTGCTCGGCGAGGATCGAGATCACCCGTTTCAGGCAGACATTGTCGTTCAGGTCCTTTCCCCGGACGCAGCCCCGGCAGTCGAACAGCAGACTGTCCTCGGACCGCGAGTAATTGCATTCCGACCTCTTCGGCTCCAGCGCCTGGACGACCGGCCTCTTCGCCACTAGAACTCGCTTTGCCTTCATTCTTATCTAATGCTGAGGAAACGTGTCCGGGGTAATCCCGTTAACATGTAACCGTAGGCTACATCGAAACGAGAGCGAGGACAAAAAAAGGACAGCCCAGGGCTATGCATCGCTCGGAATGCAGCTGGGGGTGCAGTCCGTTCTCATTTTGAATGCTGAGTTTTCAGTTCTCGAACCGCACCTTGAGTTGAATCTCAAAGGTCTGGATCTCCGACAGGAGGAGCGCGCTGGACGCCTTCAGCGTGCTCAAGTCGCCCAATAAAGGCTGGATATGCTCGACCAATGGCCTGGCAATCTCTTGAATCTCGATCTCTGATGAGACCATACGGATCCGATCAAGCGCCAGGTCGATCGTTCCCATCAATTTTCCTTGGGTCGATTTGGGGATGGATCCATTATTGGGACCCATGGAGAGGAGAATGGACTGGATCATTCCCACCGCCACCCCCAGGCTTAACACTGCGACTTCTTTCTCGCTGAGTCGGTCGAAGAGGAACTCATCGATCTTATCCGCATCGGTCAAGCTGAGTGACTCGATATGGATGTCCAATTTTGTCAGCGATCTCGAGATCTCATCAAAACATGTGCCCACAAGTGCATCATCGAGACCGGACTCCAGACAGGATTTGCTTAGATACAGATGCCGTCCGACGTTGTAAGACTCCCATTCCCTGCTCAAGCATACCCCTCTGGCCTGTTATTGTGGTTTGATAGTTAATGTTTAGGCATCATCTTTTCATTCGGTGCCCCGATCATTGATCGAAGCAGTTTTGTGCAAGACCTTTGCCGGAGTCCCCTTCTTATCCCATCATCGACGTAAAGGAGGGTTCGGATGATAGGTTGCGGCAATGACGCCCTTTTCGGTCATCTTGCTGTTCACGAGCTTCATGGAAGTGAACGGAACCCCTTCGACGAACAGACGACGCCCTTCTCCCAACACCACAGGATGGATCAATAGCACATATTCGTCTATCAGATCTCCAGCCATCAGGGACCGTACCAGCTCCCCGCTGCCCATTATCACGAGGTTTTTTTTCTGTACCTTCTTTAATCTGGAGACCATCGCTGGCACATCTCCTCCAAGGAGCGTGGAATTTTGCCACGGCAATGGTTCCTTCAGCGTTCTGGACACGACGAACTTTGGGATGTTGTCCATGAAATCCGAGAACTCTCCCCTTCGCGCGTGCCAGGCCCTATGGAAATCCTCGTAGGTCCGTCGGCCAAGCAGCAATCCCCCACAGTTCGCCATGGCCTCTCCTGCCGTAGGCATCGCGGCGTAAGGCACGGCCCAACCGCCATGCGTAAAGCCGCCCCGGGTGTCCTCCCCGGGTTCAGCCGGCGACTGCATAACTCCATCCAATGTCAGGTTAATGAAGGCGATTACCTTTCCCATTTTCTTCACCGGTGATTATCCAGGGAACTTCCAGGATTAAAGAACTATGGAGACGATCGAGAGGAACGATGATCACCTGCACAGATGAACGCGATCAGCGCTAGGGGCGAAACCATACCCACGGCTCCCATGACCGCCGTAGGGCGAGCTACTCGTCGGCGGTGATTCTGCGTTGTCTTTAAGTCATGAAGCGTATAGCGATATTGTGGAGCTGTTAGCGCCGGTAGGTTACAAGGACGCCCTGAAGGCGGCCATCATCGGAGGAGCGGACGCGGTCTACCTGGGCGGTAAGGACTTTGGCGCCCGGCGTCTGGCCGAGAATTTTGACGACGGGGAGATGCGCTCAGCGATCAAGCTCGCCCATGACCATCATGTCAAGGTCTACGTGACCGTCAACACACTGATCAAGGAGAGCGAGTTGGAAACGGCCGCCGGTTACATCGACATGCTCCGCGCCATAGGGGCGGACGCGGTGATCGTCCAGGACCGCGGTCTTCTGCGTCTGATCAAGGAGAACATCAAGATGCCGGTGCACGCCTCCACCCAGATGGGGATCGATTCTCTGGAAGGCGTGCAATGGGCCCAGGCGGAGGGCGTGGAACGGGTCATTCTGGCCCGGGAGCTCTCGCTGGCCCAGATCCGCAAGATCAAGGAGGGCACCAAGGTCGGCCTGGAGGTGTTCGTTCACGGCGCGCTCTGCTACTGCGTCTCCGGCCAGTGCCTGTTCTCCAGCATGCTCGGGGGCAGGAGCGGGAACCGCGGCCTGTGCGCCCAGCCCTGCCGCAAGGAGTACCAGCTGGGGGACGAGCGCGGTTTCCTGCTCAGCACGGCGGACACCTTCGGCATCGAGGCGATCCCGGAGCTCCTCCGCATCGGCGTCAAATCGATCAAGATCGAGGGCCGGATGCGCAACCCCCTCTACGTCTACGTCGCCACCAAGATCTACAAGTCGGTCATCAAGCGGGCCCAGGCGGGAGACCGCGAGCTGATCACACCGAGGGAGCGCGAACTGCTGGAAACGGTGTTCAACCGGGGCTTTTCGCGAGGCTACCTGATGGACACGAACGTCATGGCCCGGGAGTATGCCGATTCCCGCGGTCTGCCGCTGGGCAAGGCCATCTCCGACGGCACCAGGCTCGCGCTGAAGACCGACAAGGTGCTGCCCGGGGACGGCATCACCATGTACCGGGAGGGGGAGAAGCTGGCAGGTTTCGAGGTCAAGGAGCAGAGCAGCACCAGGGACGGAACGACGTACCTGCGCTCGCCGTTCAGGATGGAGGTTGGCGAGTTCACCGTCTACAAGACGAAGGACCGAGAATTCGACTCCATGCGCAAGATGATCGACACTATGCAGTTCCCCGAGCTGACCGCCACCAGAAGGCCGGTCCAGCTGCGCCCGGCGAAGCACCGGCGCCAGCCCCGGCAGGCCGAGCTGTCGGTCTACGCCTCCAGCATCAAGGTGCTGGAGAAGGTGTTGCCCTTCTCCGACCGCATCTACTTCGAGCGGAACAAGATGATGGACGAGGCGCGGGCGCTGTGCGCCGACGTAGGCAAGGAGTTCGTGCCGATCATGCCCCGGGTATCGGTCGATATGCCCCTGCTCGACGACAGCTCCATCATGGTCTGCAACGTAGGCCAGGCGCACCAGTACGGCGACCGGCGGCTATACGGGCACCACTCGATGAACTTCTTCAATTCGCTGACGGTCCCAAGGCTCTACCAGCAGACGATGTCAGTGGAGCTGTCCCACGACGATATCTGGGAGACGGTGCAGCACTACGACGGCCGCCTGGAGGTGCTGGCGTTCGGTCGGGTGGAGCTCATGATCACCAAGGACCCGTCCCTGAAGGAGGGTTTCCTGGTGGACCATCTGGGCAAGCGGTTCCAGGTCTACAGGGACACGGACGGCTACGCCCACATCACGAACTCGTCGGACCTGTTCCTGCTCGATTTCCTGCCCGAGCTGGAGGACATGGGCATCGACTCGTTCGCCCTCGACCTGCGCCGCAGGCACCCGGACCTGGCCGAACTGGCCGCCAAAGTGTTCCAGGAACGAGACCTGGACAGCAAGGCGGTCCTGAAGAAGAAGTGCGGACCGATCACCTCCGCCCACTACCAGAACGGAGTTCCGTGAGCGGTTAGGCTCATTGTAGCCGGAACGGTATAGTGCGCCGGTCCGGCTGGTCGGATCATGAGAAGCGGAAGGGAACGCCGCCCTGGTTCGACCGGGATCGGGGGTTTCATGGAGGCGGTGCTGGCAATGATGGTGGTCATCTGCGGCGTCATGCTGCTCACGACCTCACTGGCGTTCGTCGGGATCGACCTCCGCCGCGGTTCCGGTGACAACTCCTTGCAGGACGGTTGCCGGTCCCTCGCCGATCAGCTGTTCTCCAGGGGACCGCCGTTCTTTGAAGGGGAGGTCCTGCAGAGCTCCTCCCTCGGTCTCCTCAACTGTTCCCTGTTCCATGCCGGCGCCCATATCGGCTATTGCATGGTCCTGCAGGACCTGACCGCGAGGTCCGCTGCGAAGGTGTTGCTCCAGACCGGTCAAATATCCCCTCAGAACGACTCCCGTTCGATCTCCGTCCCGGTGCTGCTCTCGGTCCTGGACGGGAGCGTTCACGCGGCCAAGGCGACGGTGATCGCGTGGCAATGACACGTTCGCAAGGAAACAGGTCCGGCATGGCGGCGCTGTTCGACGCCCTCATGTTCCTCTGCGTGATGTCCGTCATCTCCGTCACCGTGCTGGTCGCCTTCGCTCCCGCCCACGCCACCGATCCAAACGTCCAATCCTATGTGGAGAAATGCCATTCGGTGCTTTTGGGCACCACCTTGCGCTCCTGGTCGGAATCGTCTGACCGGTTGATGCCAGTGTCCGACGCCATCGCCACTCTGCTCTTCGTCAAGGCGCCAATGCCCGACCGGATCCGGGCCGAGGTCGAAATGATGCTCCAGGGCCTTTTCCTGCCTCAGTTCGCCGTCGAGTGGAAATGCTCGATGGGCGATTCCTGCTTCGTTTTCGGCGCGTGCGTCGGCAACGCCACCGGCAGCAATGTCTTCGTTTCCACCCTGTCGGTCGCCGCACCTTCCGGACTGTGCACCTACGTGCTGACCGTCAGGTGTGCCTAGGCCTTCTTGCGAATGCGCTCATACGCCCGGTCCGTGCCTTTCCCGATCTCGATGAAAGCGCAGACGAAGGAGGCGATGATGGCGAGGAAGATCAATGGAACCGAGTAGCCGGAGAGCGCCCATTCCGTCCCGAGCAGGTTCAGAACGATGAGCCCCACCGCCACCACGCTGAACGCATACATCAGGTAGCCAGCTAATGAGGAAGGGACGCTGATGATGACGCAGCTCCCGAGGCAACGTTCGCAGGAACTTCCGCTGTACCAGTTCTTGGGGTGCAGCTCCTTGCATTCGGGGCAATAACAGAACTTCACGGTCCCATTGATGCAGGACCGGGGATAAATTGGTTTTGAGGCTCACGTCTGGGCTGGGAAATTCTCTTTGTTCCAGGCCGTTTCCGGGAGGGACATGTAGATGTCCTGGTCGTCAACCTTCTGAGCCAACTTGATCTCGCACTCCTTGAGCCGGTCCAGATTTAGAGCCCAATAGAATATGCGCCAGTTCCTTCCGCTGGCCAGCTGGGTCTCTTCCCAGTGCGTCTGTAGCAAATCCAGGTCCTGGAGGTAATAGAAAAGTCTGCGGTCCTCCTGGCTCAGCGCATTGTCGATGATCTCATCGTGATATCCGAAGTAGTTCAGGATCCTCAGCGTGACATCCTGCGCTGTCTCCTCATTGAAGCCCCCTCTCGATTCCAGTGTCTTCTCCAGCAACGTGAAGCGACTTATATTGTTGTTCTCGGTCATTTTATTAGTACTCACTTACTGCTTGAACCGGTGGGGTATTAAAGCTTGCCCTTTGAAACACGGATATGGGGAAGGAACTTTTCACGAAGCGTTCAAAGGTCAACGGTCCAGCACCCCGGCGTTAGGTTGCAGAGAGATGGCGTAATCCCGTCCCAGCCTGGGGACGGTGAGTTTTGATAACTAATTTCAAATTCACCTATTCCCAGGAAACGCTCTTTGTTGGCCATGTTCATGATCGATGGGATAGCAGCCGACTTATGGAACTCGCCATAGTTGACGGATCCCTGTTAGATCGGCATCCGGAAAAGAGAGTATGAATGGCGATGAGCTCAGGAAGGAACTGTTGCTTATCCTTCTATTATGTTTCCATCATGATTTGCAGGAGGGGCACTCACTTTATCGTTTCTACGGTCTCCACATTCTTCGCCTTGATTAGGACCTGGAACTTCGTTAAAGAACTGTGAACCCGTATCACTTCGACGTTGACGATCTCTTTGATTCGTTTGTTGAAGGACGGCCAGTCGACCGTGTCATCGAATTCTAGCATCTCAATGTTGCTCAGGATGACTGGCAGTTCGACCGATTCCAGATCTGATCTGGTAACGGTCAGGTGCTCCAGGTTTCCGATGCGATAGACCGGCTCAGCAACATTAGCGATAAGCGCTTTCATCGCGCTTGTGGTCAGTTCCCCTATCGGCACGCCGCGCTTCTTCGCCTCGGCCGCGAACTGGGAATAGGTCTCGTCCTCAATTCCCCGTATTGTAACGTCGGTCACTGAAAGCCTCCCTTTGGGTTTGATCCATTTTACTGATAACAGCTTTGACCATAAAAACCCCACCCGCTATCATGACCACCAATGGAAATATCGAATACCACGGGATGATAAATCCTGCACAGGAGAGGAGCCATATTAGTCCGAGGCATTGGAGTGCCACCCCAACAACGCCGACGTTGAGTTTCGAGCCACCCAATCTCCGAAGGCTTTGGCTCCTCGAACGAGTCGTTATTCGGTCTTTTGACGACATCTCTGGTTCAGATTGGACTCCCACGTCTATGCCATTAAATTCGACGATAGAGGCCGCTCCTTCCTTGAGCCAAACATACTCTGGGTCTACGCTCGCTGGGGTTATTCTCACTTATATCACCATAATCACCATATGGTTACATAGAGTATTTGTAACTAATGATTACTGTGACGACCGTGTCTATTGCACCCTATGAAATGAAGACGGCCTTCAGGAACACGCCAAAAGCTACCATTGTCATGGGTTTTTCCTCGTCGGATTCATTCTCCGGTGCCAAAGTATTACTCCTGCGCAGGAAGCCGATATAACGACGGCAACGATCGCCAGATCCCATACAGAATTACATCTGGCTTGGGTAACAAAGGCATTCGCCGTCAATTCACTTACGCATTATTGAATCGAAAACCTTAATTCAAGGCACAGGGCATCCGGCCGTAGGCTCGATAATCACATCGATTGGAACTGGCAAGCTGGTGTCGGTCGTGTTCGAGCCTCCTTATAGGAATCAGAGGGATTACAATGGGACTGTTCGACAAAGTTTTGGGACCAAAGGAGCCAGAAAAACTAACCAAGGAAGAGGCTTTCGCAGCAGTCGGCCTTGCCGCTATTGCCGCCGACGGCGTCATCACCGAGGAAGAGGGACGCGGGTTCCTGGTCAGCCTTTACCGGATGAAGATGTACAAGAACTTCAGCCAGAACCAGATGGGAAACCTCCTTAACAAACTCATCAACATCGTCCAGCGTCAGGGATTCGATGCCCTGATCAAATTGGCGAACGAGGGTCTGCCAGCTGACATGAAGGAGTCCGCCTTCGCCGTGGCCACCGACCTGGTATTTGCCGACGGGGATGTCGATGTAACGGAACAACAGGTCATGACCAAGATCCAGCAGATGATGGGCATCCCGGAGGCCCAGGCAATGAAGATCATCGAGGTCATGTCGATCAAGAACAAGGGCTGAACCCAGCCCATTTTCCAGTACAGATTACGGGCCACCGGGCCTCAATCTTTCCATTCTTCTTGAATCGAATAGATCTTTTCTTCTATCAGTGGATATGAAGTGTCGAGTCTTGGATCAAGGGCGAAACGGATAAACATAGTCAGCCGGAATGGGGGCCAGGTTCGTAATCCCTCCGTTCCGGGCGGGATCCGGAACGCACCTGGTACGGATTGAGGCAAAAGTCATCGCGCGACCGCGTACTGCGGTACGATGCTGCGGAACGAGACGACCGGACCAGGCGTTCGGACCTCTTAAAACGGACCAAAGATCCAGCTCAGCCGCTGTGCTCCTTGAGGAATTTCAGGACGATCTCGTTGGTCTCAGTGGGGTTCTCGATCTGCGGCAGGTGCCCGGCATTCTTCACTTTGAACATCTGGTTGTTGGGGATGGTCCTGTGCAACTCTTCCACGATGGCCTGCAAGGCCCGGATGGAACGTTCTCCGGTCAACAGCAAGGTTGGTTGGGTAAGCTGCACGGCCTCTTTCTTCGTGAACGGGGCATAACCGGTCCTTAGTTCCGCCACCGTCATCACGTTCGCCTTCATCATATCGACATCTGCCGCTGAGTACTGTTTGATCATGTCCGGTCTGTCCTGCAGGCCGTCCAGGAACAGTTGCAGGGTCTTGTCCATGTTCTTCCGGTCGAACTCCCTGAACATGGCCTGGTTGTTCTTCATGGCCTTCCTTCCGGACAACGCCACGGAGGGCTTCCTCAGCAACAGGGACAGGCTTTCGGCCTTGCTGTCCGGGTTCTTTAGCAGCATGGTCAAAAGGTAAGGTTCGATCAGAACCAGGCTTCGCACCATCTCCGGATGCCTCAAGGCGCAAAAGGCCGCTGTCGCCGCTCCGTAGGAGTGGCCGATCAGATGGACCGGTGCCCCTCCCAATTGAGTGATCAGCCCTTCCAGGTCCTTCGCGTTGTTCTCGACCGTGCTGTTCGCCACGTCCTTATTCTGATTGGGGAAGGCGCAACGCCGGCTATAGGCAACGGTCCGGTACTGAGGCGAAAGCGCCTCGACCTGTTTGTCCCATACCCGGTAATCGGTCGGGATGCCATGGACAAGAACCACGACGGGTCCTTCGCCTCTCTCCTGATAGTTCAGCTTAATGCCATCCACATTAATCAGTTTCATTGAAACCCCATGACAGGTTTGGTTCGGTCACGATATGATTCTTTCGGTAACCGATCGAGACGATCGATCCACCGATCAATAATATATTGCATTATTAATGTAAATACGACTTGGCACGGACCTCAGAGGCCGCCGGTCAGACCCAAGGGGATAGGCCTCTGAATCTCCCTCACCCAGCATCGGAGCGTGGACTCCGTTTGATCGCGAAGGCCTCCGGGGAGGTGACCGTAGCTCTCAGAAATAGTTCCTCCATGTTCCCAGAGCGGTGCTGGCCTTTCGATCGAAGGATTTCCGTCCGGTAAACCGTTTCTCAATGAGCCAGGCCGATCGCGATGCGCGATTCCGACCGGTTTTGGGGGTGACTCATTTCGGGACCGCGTCGGGTTTCGAAGATCATCGAACAAGGCTCCTCGGTTCTCCGAATCACCAAAATTTACCCCCTCCAAAAAGTTCTAGTATATCGTAATGTCAAATCATTAGCAGGGATTGGGACAGTCTTACCATGAAGGAAAACACGATGGAATTTGTTTACGATAGGGGCCTGAAATACATCCTGCGACTTTACGTTACGGGAATCACATCCATATCCCAGGATTCTTTCAGGAAGGTCAAAGAAATATGTGACCAGGAACTGCACGGATTCTACGAACTCGAAGTCGTCTACGACAAGGATGGTCATGCCGAGGGAGATAAGAACATCGCATTTTCGAACTCGATCCGAAAGTTACCATCACCGCTGAAGAAGCTGATAACCGATCTGACGAACAAAGAACGGGTCATCGTGGGGATGGAGATAGTTCCGCGGGATTGGTCATCATTGAAGACCACACGGAATATCTCGATTTGATCCAGGACGGCAGGAATTTCGATCTCGAAATCCGGTAATCCTGGGGCATCGATACTGCTCCGGAAAACATCACCACGGGTCATCGGGAGAACGCGAACACCTCCGACGGAGTATCTCAGGGCAAGGGGTGGCGGTATGATTCATTTCAACTCTTTCTGCACTGACGAATCGTCATTCGATACTTGGATTTGATCGCCGTTCGCATCTCTGCATCTCCGGGAACTGCCCGGATCGATAAAATTAGAGCCAGGCCGATGGTCAATGTTGTCAAGCCATGCGCCATGGCCGCTGCTCCTGCGATCCATTCAGCGATTCTTTGTCTCCAGGGTGTTTGCGTACGCCACCGACGTCCTCAAGCCGTTCAGCAGCAGGAAACACGTGTCCGCCGGGACGTCATGCCTCTTGGACATTTTGATGTAGACCTCGTCGGCGTTCTTCCCCTTAAGTTCGTCCACCGAATGTATCCCGTAGACGTATAGGGCCTGGGCCGTGAGCTCGGTCATGCCGGGTATCATCCTCAGTTGCCGATGACCGTCTTCTCATCCATGGGTTGATGTCCTGGCAATCCTATCTCGACGTCCTTGAGCATGGCCATGACCTGTTCGTTGGAGGCTTTCATCTCCGGGTGTCGCATCTCCTATGCATTG
The DNA here is from genome assembly GCA_963710685.1 of uncultured Methanomassiliicoccales archaeon. Lineage (GTDB taxonomy): Archaea > Thermoplasmatota > Thermoplasmata > Methanomassiliicoccales > UBA472 > DASXVU01. The sequence goes on from CAVQBH010000013.1 coordinate 80,036, forward strand.
GACGGCCTTCATGATGTTTTCCGACCCCGCGGGTCGGTGATGCTCCAGCCGCATGTGGGGCAGGTGAACTGCTTGCGATCGTCATGTATGTCAGATTTGCTCGGGAGCGCTTGTTATTAATAGCCGATCTTGGGACGAAAGGTTGGAGTTCGTTTAGGACCAATCACAGGACGGTACGTTTTGGTTATTGCACGACCAAGGATGCGGAACCTCACGCAAGGGACCGCATGATGGGAGTCCGGTCGGAACACCTCCTCAAGCATTTACTCCGTTGCCACTGTCGCCGTTCTTGTTTCCTTTCTGGCGGATGTGATCATCATGGGACTTTTCCCAAACGGTGAAGGTCGCATCTCCTCGCTTCATAAGAACACCGGTGTTCCGGGCCAGTCCATAGCACCTCATGATCGAACTGACTTCGGCATTTGTGGCCAGGGGCTTACCGCTGCAGCTGATGAGGGCAATGGTAACGTCCAGAACGATGAACTGGTCAGTTGGTATGTCATCTATTTGCTCTGCCACCCTGTCAACTAACTTCTTCCGAACAGCCATGTTTGATCCCTTCCTAAGACTGGTCTTTTCTGTTTCGACTCGATCGAAATTCATTAGACAGTTAATGGATCGAATTTATCGTGAAATATGTCACTATTTCCGCTCCATTTCTCGTACTGGCAAAGAACATTTTGTGGATCTATGGCAGATCCCCGGACAAACTGCTCATTTCGATTCGTACAGCATTAGTGTTTTACAAAATTCACCGAATGATTTCTTAATGGTTCGTTCACCAATATCAAAATTGAAAAAAGGTTGCATTCACTCTCTCCCCAGAACAATGGATTCGAACGATTCTTGCTATTCATTAATTGCCCTGGTCAATTTTGACATAGCTCAAACACCATGGGCGGAGAATTTCCAATCCGTGGATCGAGAGGAACAGCCATATTGGGTCGATCGGGAATAAGTTCATGACGTGGCTCGGTCTCGAACCCATCACGTTCGGTTTGGTCACGGATTTTAATACCCCTGCTCTCCAATGCTCTATCATGACCCCAAAAGGACGATTCCTTTCCGCCCTAGGGCTCGATATGCCTGATAGGATCCCTACCATGCAAATCCAACTTGGGGGAGGAAATCACTTGCAGGAACTTACAGGTCTAACGATAAAGGACGCATATTTCGTACCGGAAAAGTTCGCACGCATGTGCATGGCGACCAGGGAGTTTGGGTTCGATAACATCATGGTAGGCTGGGGTGACCTGCTGAACGAGGCACAGGCCTTCGGGGTCCAGCTCACGTTCCCCAACGATAGGGACTACCCGAGAGGTGCTCCCATCTCGGCGGAGGAGATCGACCGGCTGGAATACGTCGATCCCGTCAAGGACAGGATATGGTCGGTCTCCCTGGAGGCCGCGAAGATCATCAACGGCAAAGTGGGAAACGAGGTCGCGGTCATCGGTCAGGTGAGCGACCCGTTCACGCTGGCCGCTTCCGTCCGGGGTTTCGCCGGCCTCCTTATGGACGAGATCATGGAGGCCGGAAGAACGCACCATCTGCTGAAAGTGCTCACCGATTCACTTACCGATTACGGGAGGGCGCTGAAGGAACAGGCCGGGGTGGAGATCATCTTCATCGAAGATGGCAGCGCAGATTCGGAACAGAACGAGTTCCAGCTTGCCAAGGCTTTCGACATCGATTACGCGCAGACCATGGCGAACATTTTTCATAAGATGGATATCAAGACGATCCTGAGCAACTGCGCGAAAGGCGCTTATCTAGAGGCTCAATTCGATGCGGTCGGACCCACCGCGATCCATACATCGTATGACTGGGACGGCTATCAAAAGGCAGTCGCCATGCTAAGAGGCAAGGGTTGCATGGCCGCGGGCATATTGCCACATTTCATCGCCCGATCGAACCCCGATGAGATCAGGCAAAAGGTATCGGAGTTGATCGTTTCATCGGGTGATGGCAGCGGACTCATCGTCACCTCCGCAGGAGAGATCCCGTTCGATGCGCCGATGGAGAACATCAAGGCCCTCACCAGTTCCACGAATGTGCGTTAGATCTGGCCATTTATTTCAGAAGAAGGCCGATCGATCGAGATATCGAGGAGAGCGAACCTCGGAAGTGAGCAGTCATTGATCTTTGACCATTCATTCAGTTAGGGAGGCCCGGAACTTCTATGATGTTTCTAGATCAACAAATCAGGGTGATCGATTCCGATCCTCAACGCGCCTATGAATTCCAAAATCGCTCGGAACAAGGCCGCGTCAGAATGTCATGCGGGTCGAGGCCGGACATCATAGCCAGTCCCGACATCGTTGAGAATCAATAGTGATTCTGGAAGGATGAGCTTTATAACCGAAAAAGTTGATTTATTATTAGAATGGAAGTTCAATCAAGGGCCAAGAGGCATCTTGACCTTTACCGACTCGTCGATTGAGACTCCCCTTCTCCCCCCTAATTTCACGCCTAGGCGAGTCGGTACATTTTCTCATGCCTCATGAAAGCCATCACGAATGATCCAAATATCCCATTCAAGAAATCTTCTAAGATTTTCTGGATGCGATCAGGATCCCATATCCCGGACGTCAGACGTACTAGTGCAGTCGAAATAGTTTATAAGCATCTTCTTTCCCCTATGTTCGATTCTGGTTGGATCAAACAACTTTGGATCATTTCGTCCATTTGATTTTACAAATGTTTTGTAATATATAAAAATATACATTACGTTTAAGAATATGTATATTAACCACTAACTACAAGTGTACAAAAGGAGACCAAACATTATGACAACCATCGATGCAATAGAAGAGAAGGCAGTCGTAGAGACCCCAGTAAGCAAATATTCCAAACCGTTCGACATCACCGTAAAGGACAATGCCAGAATAGCTGCAGATAAGATCATTGTTGCCGCTCGAAAGGTCGAGATGGAAATCGCTGTAGAGAAGAAAATCGATGCCAATGTTACCTGCCATCCAGAATTATAAGAACCGGAAATGCAGGAACTGACCAGGGGACGATTCTAAACTAAACCGGATGCGAGCGTCCGGTAACCTTCCCTGAACGATCGATTCACGAGGCCAATGTTTGGGACATCATAATAAAAATATTATCAGTTATTAAATATGGAATCTTTTCGGTCCTTGATACATTTATTATGGATACGTATGAAAAGATCGCTTGGCTGGCGCATCGGCAGGATCGATGCGGTCCGCACATATGGCAGCTAATTAAATATTGACATGTTCATTGTACTATCTATGGTTGCGCTAACTGCTGATATGATGGAGATATTCAAAGCGGCAAAGCATTTCCCCCTGGCCACGGCCTCGAAGACTGGAGACCCAAACGTGGTTCCAGTGGGTTCAGTATACCTCATGGACAGCGAAACGATCTGGATCGGAAATCAGTTCATGAAGCAGACCCTCAAGAACCTTCAGGAGAACCCGAGAGCCTGCATCTATGCCTGGGGGCCGGAGACCAAGGGATGTCTAAAATTAAAGTGCAACGTGATAGTGCATACAAGCGGTCCCGATTACGAAAAGATGAAGGAAATGGTCAAGGCCAGGAAAGCTGAACTAGTGTGTAAGGCGCTATTGGAGTGCAAGATCACCGAGGTCTGCAACTGTAAGAGCGGTCCAGAGGCCGGAAATAGGCTTCTGTAAGCTTATTGCTGTGTACGATGCCGATCTGGCTGACAATCAAGCGATCGGCCTAGCGAGCATCACTTCCAAAAGGATGAATTGAGATCTCGTCCAACCAATTGGACCGTGAATCCTCCATGGAACAGTCGTTCATTTGCTGTTCTGTATCTTTTTCAGATCCTTCAGGCTCGGCTTCCCTTCGACCTTCATATCCTGCGGAATATCGCCGATCTCACAACCCTCCCCCTTCTGGATTTTCTCAATCCTTTTCTCATCGATCTTCTTTCTAGTTTCCTCTTTCATATGTTCTCCCTCATTCAATTCAAGGATCGGCAATCATCGTTGCTGGACCCAACCGATTCAATAAAGTAGCCCCGATTATAGGAAAGTGTTCAGATTTTATTCAGCAAATTCTGCGAAAAGGTCGTGGTTGTAGCGTTTTGTTTGATACCAGAGGTCATGGACCGAACCGTGACTTGTCTGAGGGGATTCCTTCCTGAAATCCGTTCCCTGAACGGTATCTACACGACCAACGCTTTTCTCAGGGCCAATCTTCCGTATTCAATAGTGATGAAAAGGCATGCATTATTTTTTCGGTGTCAGTTCCACGATGTCGGCGGTAAATTTTTTCAATTGTTTCTTGAGATCCTTCATGTCTTCAGGTCCGAACTCCACACCAAGGTCCTTCCAAGCAAGACCGACGATCAGGTCTTCGAATTCCTCATTTCCCAGGTGAAACTTTTCTTCTTTCCTGCCAATGGTCAAGAAAATCTGATGAACTGGTCCTATCAATCTTGCCGATTCTCCCTCGCTCAATTGGACTCTGAGTCTATACTTTTTTTTCAACAGGTCCAACACATCGTTTATTTTGTCGACCATGATGGATTTAGAAAACCAAGCGCACTAAATAATTTGTGCCGAACAAAATGTTGACCGCATCCACAACCTAACATTCACATCTTGAAAACAGCTTATTTGGAAGGTAGAGAAGAATGACAGGCCGCCTCTTCAGCTGAAGATCCGACGGCCGTGAAAAGTCCAATGATCATTTTCAACGAATCGTATCATTTGACATCAGGATGACGCTTCGAACGTTACTTCGGTGATCATGTCCAATATTCGAACCGTCAAAGATGTTTGAACTCATAGGAACAAATATCCTTTGATGACCTGGGGATGAATCCAGATCATTCCAGGTGAAACTATTTCTTCTTCTTGATCAGCGCATTGACATGGAACTCCACCCTCGTTCCTTCATTGGTTTCCTCAACGGAGAATTTCCATTTCTCCAGATCTGCGGACATATCCTTGAACATTTTCTTCAATTCTTGGCTCTTTTCTATTAACAAGTCTTTCATGTCGCTTTCTGGCATCGATTAGCACCTCTTGCTAGCTTCGTCTTGGGAGCGCAGATTATAAAGAATGTTGTTATCGACGCATCGGTTCGAGAAGCAATCTGTTTGAATGACTCATTGAACGACCATGAGTCGAAGGGCAATAATGTTTAGACAAATCCTACAAATGGCGATCGAACCTTTGAGGGCGACGAATATATTTCCGGTATGGAGGCGGGCTCGCAAACAACACATACTCTCTGGCTAGGCTTTTTCCCGCCGCTTTGGTCGAAGATTATGGGATTGAGCACTGAGGCGGCTCCATTTCTTTATAAATCCATCGATATGTGATAATGACCATGAGCAATGACGAGACGAAAGGAAAAGTAAAACAAGTAGAGGGCCAGGTCCGTGAGGGCATAGGGAAAGCGACCGGCAACAAGACAGAAGAGGTCAAAGGCAAGCTCCAACAGGTCGAAGGAAAGGTTCAAGAGGAAATCGGGAAATTAAAGAAAAAACCCTGAGAACATCTCGAACCTGCGACATATGGATGGATGAACGGGAATCCGATGTCGCCGGCTATCTTGCCGCTTCCGTATTTCCTGATGAAGTGCTGCCTTTGATTTTATCAATGTGTTCTGTCCGTTCCACCACGATCTGCCATATTGTGAACATGTAAACCGTGCAAAGCGCACGGATCGTCTATGCCTCGACCCCTTGACCACCGGGAAATGATGGAAATTGCCAGAACAAATGGCGAAAGGATGATCTTGGGCCTCCATCAACTGGATCGGATTTTCATTGGACCATATCGATCGCCCCGATGGGGCACAGGGCTCGGATTTAGATCTAGATAGCAATGTCATATTCTTATGACAGTAATCCAGCTGCCTCCAGCTCCTTGGTGATCTTGTCGACCGCCCGCTCAACATCCTGAGGGATCCGTGCACCGGTACAAACAAGCTTTCCAGACCCAAACAATAGGAGGACCACCTTTGGATCGTCCAACCGGTACACCAGACCAGGGAATTGTTCGGGCTCGTATTCGACACGTTCCAATCCGAGCGTGATAGCAATTATGTTGAGGTTGATCTTGTGCCCCAGGTCCGAAGAGGCGACGATATTCTGCACGGTGATGACCGGTTCACTGTCTAGGCTGATGCCGAGCTTTCGCAGTTGGGCCGTCAGAAAGTTCATGGCCAGCCTTACTTGGTCCGAGCTCCGTGCCCCAGTACACACGACCTTGCCGCTGTGGAAAAGCAGGGTTGCAGTTTTCGGTTCCTTCATCCGATAAATGAGCCCAGGGAACCGCTCGGGCTCATATTCTGCGCCTTCCAATGAGATCGCCAGCTCTTGCAGATTTAACTCGGATCCTAGAAATGCAGATGCCACCACATTCTCGATTTTATATGTAGACATGAAATTACCAGACCAATTCCTAGTATATTACGGACCATATATCAACGTCTATGTTCCTCTTTCGCTTTCAGAGGTATAAAAAGAAATATTAGTTATTTGAAGTTCTCCTTCAACGCGGGTCATGTAATGCCCCACAGGATCGATTAGAACGGGACGGGCCTGACTGACCACGGCGACCATCGGTCGAACGAAGATCAAGAACGATTGGAACGACCATTTAGCCCATGAGTGCCGGATCATGGTTTCAGTAAGAATTGGATCGCATCTTCTGTCGCGATCTCTCCCTTCGCTCGGTCGAAAAGAAATCAACAACAGAGGCTGAGGAACAAGGCGGTCTATACGGCGACGTATTAAGAAGTTAAAATTTAAATGTCGCCAGAAAGATCATTTTGTCTTCTCCTCCATTTGTCCCTTGTAAACTTTTTCGACCAGTTCGATGGCCGCCTTACAATAGCCCCCCAAATGTATCACATTATCCATTTCGAATGCTGCCTGGACATTTTCTGGGGTAAGGAATGGGAAACCGCGGCACACCTGAGGTCTGGCGTCGTAAATGGTACAATGACGATCCGCGCAGAAAGGGCATATCCCGATATTGCCGATGGTCAATCGATAGAATTCCAATTCTCCCGGATTCCTTACTGGACTGAGGGAGAATTTCTCGATGAATTCGTCTGATGAAAGGTTCGTTTTGTTGGCCGCCAACAAAATGTCACTTTCGGTAAATGCGATGGACTGCTGTTTACAACATTCGCCGCAGCGGTTGCATTCGAAATCCTCCTGAAACGATTTCAATAAGTCAATACGACACTGTATGTCTCCATTTATCCTCAATCCCTCACTCCGTCCGGTATAGGCTGAATGTGGGTCATACTTGCACATTTCTCATCACATCTTTGCACTATGAAAGTAGGTCGGAAATAATACTTTTTCAACGCTCAATTCGTGGTCGTGAGTGATCTGACCGATGATCCGAGAATGGATGGCAGAATTCGGGAGGAGAGTGAACTCCTCCATCTTCTCAAGTCAGGCCTGGCGGACCCATCAGAAGCGCGCCGGTACCAGAATGGTGGCCGAACTAATCATGGAGGAACATTCTCAAACGAATTCTTCAAACGGATATTAATGTCAGATCTTTTGACAATCTGGAACACCTATCAACCTTCAATTCCTAAGGTGTCCAAAAATATAAAAATATGATTTTCAGAATTGATCAGGGTGAACGACGGAGGCTTGAGCGCCAAACCTCCATCTTGTGAATGGATTAGAGTGGGCAGGTGCCCACACCAGCAAGGCCTAACAGCGCCTTTATTTCTTAGATTCGACCTTTTCAATTTTCTTCTTGGCTTTCGTATCGATTGCGATCTTTTTCGCTTCATCGTGCGCGATCTGTTTCTTTTCTTTGGCATCTACTTTGGCGACATCCTTCTTGTCCTTTGCTTCGATCTTGGCGATCTTCTGTTTTGGTTCCATGATATGATTTACTAGACCCGGTGGTATTTAAAGTCGACATAGCCGCGGCCGGGATTGATCCTGTTTAGGATCAAAAGGAATCAACTGGCCAAGAACCATGATTTTAGTAATCGCCCAATTACTTGAGAATATTCTGACCTCGTACACTTTCTTCCTTGGTGAAGACCTCTTAGCTTCGTCATTAGTAAGCCATAAGATCCTCGTTTTCATAGAGTCAGAAGTTCCCGATGATCTTTGACAGCAAGCAACTAGTGTCCTGTGGTCTATGATTAGAAATGTAAAACCATACATTTATCGCTGGGAGTAGAATTACGAGCATTACCGATCATCGAGGTTGTGGGAAATGAAGGTCGCAATTGCGGGCGCGGGTATGTCCGGCGCCTATTTGTTCAGATTACTGAAGGACCGAGGCCATGGTGATGTCGACCTATATGACACCAAGAAGAACAACGCCTGCGGCATAAGACCGTGCGCCTGGGGTTTTGCTCCCACGTCCGAAACTCGGCGGTTGATATCCGAAGTGGCCGATCCCGGGCAATTCGAAAAGCACCATTCCACACAGATATCCGTCGACGGAGTAAAGATGCGGTCCGACCTGCTCATCCTGGACAAGCCATGGCTCATCAAGGAATTGATCAAAGGTGAGGCGGTCAAGGAAGGTCCGATCGACCTGAACAAATATGATCGGGTCATCGATGCCACTGGGGTTAGCAGGGCCTATCTGCCTCCCATCGAGGACGATCTGATCGCAGACACCGTTCAATATCGCATAAAGAGCGAAGAGTCCCTCGGTCTTTGGTTCAATACTTCTTCGATCGGCTATGAATGGTGTTTTCCGCTCGGTGGTGATGAGTACCACATGGGTTTCGGAAACCTTCGGTCCGACGTCAAATCCTACCGCCCCGCAACTGCAAAAGGAGAAGATCTGGTTGGGAGGCGGATCCGGTGCAAATGCCACAGCAGCGTGAGACTGACGACCCCGTTCTATTCACAGCCGTTCGTTTCGAACGGAAAAGTGGTCGGTGTCGGGGAAAGCATCGGTGCGGTGGCCCCGATAGTCGCAGACGGGAACCTCTATGCCATGCAGACGGCAGAGATGTTGGCGGAAAACTGGGACGATCTGGACAGCTATTCCGAAAAGGTGCTGAACAGGTATGACTGGATGAGAAAGGAACGGAGCGCGTTGGAAAAGATGATGGCGGGAAAGATGCCCTCTTTGTCCGAGGCGTTGACCATGAAACGCCACAGCAACATGGTGGGCGTGGAGATGAATACCATGCATGTCCTCAAACTGTTCCGTAAGATGGCCCGATCTGGACACGAGAGCCAAGATTGCCCCATTGATCCAAGCTGAATTGGTCCTACGATCCACGTCAATTATGGAGGACGGACGTTAGCGTCCTCTGCAAAGAAACTTTTCACAAGAATTTACTAGATGAGCGGTCGATAACCCGAGAAATCATCGTTACGCCCTCGAAATACATGAGTGCAAATAGATAGGATAATAAGAAGAAAGGTCATTTTCATGGTCGTGGGCGTCGAGTATCAACTGTGGGCACAGGCTGTGACGGCATTAGGGGAAGTGACAATACTATTACTATCGCTGTCACTGCTGGTGGTGTTCTCAGTGGCATGCGTCGTGTTCCTCTCAATCAAGCACGGTCGATTCTATTTTCCGAGATTGGTCCGAGCCGGATTTGCCTTCATGGAAGACGTTGTGAGAAGTGTCTGCAAGATGATGGGATTGCGCGACCGAGACCTCACGATATTTTTCATACGGCTGCACAACAAGATGAGCGAGAACGATTTCTCCAAGATAGCGATCGAGGATCGCGCTATATTCCTGCCCCATTGCCTCAGGTCGTCGAAGTGCCCTGCTGACCTGTCCCCGGAGGGATTGTCATGCAAACACTGCGGGAGATGCGATCTCGACCGTTCTATAGGCGAACTTGAGAACATGGGCTATAAAGTCTTCATTGTTCCAGGTTCCACGTTCATCGGACGCATGGTTGAGAAATATTGGCCCAGGGCCATTATCGGAGTCGGTTGTCTACGGGAGACAAAGGAAGGGCTGGAGTTCGCAGATAAATTGGGACTCATCGCAATGGGAGTGGTCAATCTTACGGACGGTTGCGTGGAAACATTAGCTGACTGGCCAGAGCTGATGAACGTAGCTTCACTGCGAGCACCGAAGAACTGAAGATTAGGTCGCTTCTTCGGATCCATCCGATCACAAGAACCGACTTTGTCATACTCCAGCTGCAAAATGTTCGCATGCCTCCGCAAACCATTCATTTTTAGCCAATCAGCAAGGGCGATCCTTCCCCTGGCCTCTTTTGTCGTTGCCTTACTTGGGATTAGTCTTCTATGATAACCGATAGCATTTCCTTTTCCTTCCATGATGGTCATGTCATCTCAATCGGAAGGTTTCCAGAGATGGGGATACGATCATAACTCGTTGTAATAAAGATACTCCCTTTCTTCGCTGGCCAGTGCGTAATAGATATGGAGGAATGAGGGACCGCGGACCATTGGACAAAATTATTGAATCGAGTTCCAATAGCACGTCGAATGGTTTCATCGATTGAATACTATGGGCATTTTTCCAACGTACAGATGATTGATCGCCACATCGTACATGAACGCAGCGACGTTCTCTCTTGAAACCGATATCTTGGCCGGCATGTCCCCAATGGAAACACCATACTTCTTTCCATCGTGCTTGTCGTTTGGAACTATCATGCGAACTATGGTCCAATCGAGATCCGATTTCTCGATCAAATATCCAAACTTCAAGATATCCTTGTAGGCACCGGTGAGGAACAACCTGGCGATGGGTCCCGGAAAAACCGTTGCGATGTGTATCCGGTCTTCCTTTGCATGGATCGATGGAGTAGCCAGTGTGATGAACCTTTTCTTGTTCAGCGTATCCATCGCTCTGATGATGAGCTCGTGACCGTCCGCTATGGTGGTTCCTTTCCTATTCACTGACCTTTTCAGACTGGGTCCCAGCGTGCTAATCACGATGTCAGCGGATTCAATCGCTTTTTCGATTTGAGATTGATTCTTCAGGTCACCGGTGACGATGTGCAGGCGATCGTGGATTCGCTTGATCTTTTCCGGATTTCGAACATAGGCGGTAACCGTGTCCCCTTTGTCCAACGCCAGGTTCGTCAAGAGCGTCCCGATCTTTCCACTCGCTCCAAATATTGTGATGTTCACGAAAACAACCTTCAGTACTTCTGATAGGATTGGAAGTGAGATTGGTTAGTCCAGCATTGTTAATAAGATTTCCTTGCGTTCGTGAAACCTTTCTCAGATCCACCTGGCATTGTTGGAGATTCACGTCATGATCTGGTACATGACCGTTAGGCATGTTTGACGAAGGTTCATCGTTTTTCGATGGGGATGAAGGCCTTTCCGTACTCCCCAACATACTCTGATGACGGTCTTAGCAGGACCGCATCCTCGTACTGTTCGATCACATGAGCTACCCAGCCAGATATTCTGCTCGAGGAGAAGAATGGGGTATAGAACTCCTTGGGAATCTCCAGTGCGTCCATGGCCACGGCGGCATAGAAGTCCAGGTTGGGGTATATCTTCTTCTTTCCTTGGACGATCTCCTCGATCCTCATGCACCGGTTATACAGGCTCATCGTTCTTTCGCGGTGGCAGAGATTCTCTACAATGCCCCGGAGATGCTTCGTCCTTGGATCTTCCACCTTGTAGACCCGATGGCCGAATCCCATGATCTTCCTGTCATTCTCCAGTAGCCCTTGGATATAGTCTTCCACGTGTTCTTCCATGCCTATGTCCTCCAGCATCTCCATCACCTTTTCGCTGGCTCCTCCATGGAGGGGGCCTCTGAGGGTGCCTATGGCAGATGTTACCGCCGAATACATGTCCGAATTGGTGCTGGCAGTGACCCTTGCGGCAAACGTGGAGGCGTTGAACCCATGATCGGCGTGGAGGACCATGAGGCGATGGAGGACGTCCGTCTCCTCGTCGCCCGGTGGGGTCCCTCTGAACATGTAGAGGAAGTTCTTGGTGAAGCTGAAGTCCATCCTGGGGGTTAGGACTGCCTGGTCATGGCGCGTTCTGTGTAGTGCGGCCACTATCGCGGGCACCTGGGCCATCAACCGGGTGGCCCTTTTCAAGTTACTGGCATCTGAAATGTCCTGAGCATCGAGATCGTATTCCCCCAGGTGGGACACCTCCGTTCGCAAAACGTCCATCGGATGGCAGCGTTTCGGGGTGCATCTGATGCTATCGACAATAGGGTCAGGTAGTCTCATTTCTGAAACAAGAGCGGTGCTGAACTCCTCCAGCTCCTTATTGTTGGGCAGCCTTTTATAGACCAGGAGGTAGGCCACCTCTTCGTAGGTGACCCGCCCCACCAGATCGTCGATGTTGTATCCCAAATAATAGAGAGAGCCCATTGGATTGACGAAACTAAGCCTTGTCTCGGCGGCGGCAACATCCTTCAATCCGCGTACTGCGATTTTATCATTTTTTCTGCTCATCTTTCCTCACCATCCCATCTAGATAAGAACCCGCTTTCGGAGCAAGAAACATGGTGGGTCATACGCCCATTGACACGTATCGAGTTATTTCTTGCTCGGCCCGGGCATCTTCAGCCTGAGCGGGTATAAATTGTTCAATAATAGCAAGATAAAAGAGGTGAACTCCTTTTTAACCATTCTCTATCTCGAGGGCAAAATTTGGTTGAGGAAAGGATTTCATCCATTGAGTCGTCCCTGCCTTCCTCCTTCCGTGTACGTTCCGCGTACAATTTCTAATTGGCGGGAAAAAGAGGATGTTCATCTCCCACCGCTAGAAGATGAATGCTAGGACCGCTATGACAATGAATATTATGATCGACCATTTCGCGATGGACAGGGAGAATCCGGCTATCTTGCCTGCACCCAGAATTGCAGCTACCACCGCCAGAATGATGGGAAGGGCCAATTCCAAATATCATTTGCTTGATTACCCTTACTTGCCATTTCGATTATCGCCGCTTGATTTTAAAATGTGACCTATCGTAGCGGCGGAAAATTGACTTACAAACTAGAAAATGTGCGGTTAGCTTGACGGCTCAACAGATGCACTCGTAACTTATAGACTAATATGATCGTAACAGATTGGAAAAAGTGAAAGGCGAGATCAAACCAGCCGAGGGAAGTTCAGGTGGGAATTTTGGCAAGCATGAAACTTCACGACCGGTTTCCCAATCCCAAATCCAATATTCGTAATGATGTTCATTATCAGTTGTCTGGATGTTACAGACTCCGTCGTTAAGTAAAAAAAATAATCCAGGGCAATTGCCCTAAACTTAGTATTTCTTCAGAATCTCGGAAAAGAACCCCGAGTACAACGGCGCGATTGGATTGTTTCCGGTCATGCGGTCCTTGACGGATAGGGTGGTCACATACGCGTTGGAGTTTTTGGTGAACAGCATATCATGACCAACGCATAGGCCCAGGACAATATTCATTTGGGTTCCAGCATCATTGAGGAGCCTGGCCTGATAGATCGGGTTGCAAACCGATTCGGTCTCGCTCTTGATGCAATCCTCCTTGGGGATGTCGAACTCGACCTTTTTCATGGAGAAGTTACGGCATATCACCGAGCACACCTCGAACCCCCGCGCCTCCAGTACCTTGGTGAGCTTGATGCCCTCATCCCTGGCGGCAAGACAGAACGCCACCCCGATCTTCTTCCATCCCATCTGGTCGGCGAACACCATGATCTCCGATATGCGCGGCCTGATGGGTGTCAGAACGCCGTTCACTGGCTGGAGGGTGCCCCGTTCGACCTTGGCAGCGGTTTGCATCATCATATGCGCCTCCGGGTCCTGGTAGTGTTCTATTATCTCTTCCCGAGTGATCTCAGAGATATTTGTCGGGCATTCCTTGAACTTGCCCGGTTCGCCGATCTTGCATCCGGCATCGCCGCATTTATCGCATCTGGGGAAATCCAAAATATCACTAGCAGTTAATCTTAACGGGAGTTAATAAAGCCTATCACAGAAAGTCTGCGACTGAACGATGATGTTCATGGGCGGCAGGAATTCTAGGCGTCCTCCCTTGTCGGTGTGCAGGAAGGACGTTAAATCGATAGGCAACGGATCGGACAGCCGAACTCGATCGTTATCGAAAGGCTCAGAAATTGTGGCCAATTGTCCGTGCATTCTCCAGCAAGGCATCATCATTCTTCGCCTTATCGTGATCGAAGAACGTGCAGCAGACGATCCTTCCCACGGGCTCGAAGAAAAAGTGCTGCTCGATGGTATTTTCAAGTCTCTTGGAGACGTTGTCGGCCGTGTCCTTATCAAGTCCGCATGTCACAATGGTCACCAGTTTCTTCCCTTGGGGATGGTGGTGGAAAAGTTCCTGTCCATGAAGCTGAAAAATCGGTTCTGGAAGATCCTGTAAAGACCGTTCTCGACATTGAAGCTGATCGGTGTCGATTGGATCAGTCCCTCGCAGTTGCGTATCTCATCCATGATTTCAGCGATGGGGTCGTTGAGCCTGCACGATCCAATCTTTCGGCAGTAGCCGCAGTTCTGACATTCCATGAGCGGGCCTAGCTCGTTCAGATTGTATACCTTGACCTCTTTCCCGTTTTCTCTGGCGCCTGCGGCCACCGCATTCATGATGGTCACGCCAGAACCATCCTTGTGAGTGGAAGCATTTACTGCGATAATCATTTTCCCAGTTATTGAAGGAATATTGGGGATATAATTGTGCTGGGCTTGAACAGAAGATCACGATCGATATCGCCGGCATCATTTTGATCCAGCATGAATTATGACGGACTCTTTCCTTTACTTCCCGATCCATTCCTAAGCGAAGTTCATAAACGAGGGGATGAACGAATATGGTAGATCATATCTCAAGCCTCTGCGTTTCGAGAGTTTTTCACAAGGTTCTTATTCCTTCCCAGCGTTCACTTGGATGATCGGATGCTATCATGAAAGTGGTCAAGATTCTTGGGATTGCGGGAAGTCTAAGAAAAGGATCGTTCAACAAGTCGATTCTCCGAGAAGCTCTTGCGCTTCTTCCTGAGAACGTAGAACTGGAGATATTCGATATTGAAGGGACCCCCTCGTTCAACCAAGATATGATTAACAGCCCGCCAGAACTTATCACGGATCTGAAAGCAAAGGTCAGATCAGCAGACGCAATATTATTTGCTACTCCTGAATACAATTTCTCAGTGCCTGGGGTTTTGAAGAACGTGATTGACTGGGTCTCCCGGGCGAATGGGGAAAATTCATGGCAGGGAAAACCGGTGGCGATCATGAGCGCTTCGACCGGACTGATCGGCGGGGAAAGGGCCCAGCTCCATCTAAGACAGTGCTTCGTCTACCTCGATATGCATGCGGTCAATCGGCCAGAAGTGATCGTGACGTTGGCCGCTCAGAAGATCGATCAAAACGGACGTCTGACCGACGAGCACACCAAAGAGAAGATAAAGGAACTTCTGGTGGCTCTCGTGGAGTTGACCAATAAGATTTCAGTTCCTTCCTAGTCGGTCACCGATTGAAATTCTTAAATTCTGCGAAGGTACTGACCACTCTGAGGGATGTTGAGGCATGGTAAAACCTGTGGCAAAAGTCAAGGTCGGGGACCTTATGACGGCGGAAAAGATGAACGGGATCATCGAAAGGATAAACGAATTGGAAAAGAGGCTGGCAAAACTTGAAGTTAAGGCTCCTCCAAGGAAGGTCCCCGAAAAGAAGACGCCTAAAGTGAAGAAATCCAAAACGAAGATACCCAAAGTGGCGGCTGCCAAAAAGAAGACCCAGAAAAGAAAATCGAAAAAGACCGAGCCCTTCCACCTGATCGACCTGATCAAATAGCGAATTTTATAGGGCGCGGCATTCGATAGATAGCTGGTTTCAGGGCTAACTTGTATGGTCCTGCCAGGGTTGAGGGGCCAGGCCGCCCTGTATGTTCCACCGGGCTGCGGCCAGATCACCGTCGTCACCAGAGCAGAGAATTGCCGACAATATTCGACATATGGAATGGATCGCATCTAAATTATTCCAAAGCGAAGCAATTGAGAAGCCGATAATTTTCCGAACAATTCACTTCAATATTTAACTATAAGAATTAATTATATACTCACAAGAATCATGTCAACGTCTAGGGGGATTCATATTGGCTAACGGAGGAATGTTTGCAAGCGGAAACAAAATGCATGGGATGGTACTGGGGGTGTTAGGAATAATCTTCCTGATAGCTGGAGTGGCGGTGGCCACCGTTCACAGCTCTCTGCGAGGATCGGGTCTTGGCACCGCCTTAGTTATCCTGGGAATAATAGTGCTCGTCATCGCTGCTTGGAGATTAACAAAGAAGAGCGCTAAATAATCATGTTGGCGGGTCCTAAATAATTTGAAATATTTTTTACACTCTTTTCCCATCCAATTGGTCAGTGTCGATCAATTTTTGCTCAGTCTTTGTTCATGAGGACGTTAGACCCCTTCTCTCAAGAGTTGCCGTTTAGGTCACTGTTGAGCTCTTGGACAGCTAATATTAGGTTGGGCTTTTTTTAAAGAGAATGTAATGCGCTGAATAATATATATTGTCGATGACTAGATCAATAACAATATTTTCCATTTTCATCCTATATTTAAGGTCAATCTCTCACGGATGCAATTTATGAGGTTGATATATGTTCCCAGCAATAACATATATATATTTATCTCTCTCATATAGTTGACCATTATTATTATATATTAACAATTAGCTATGTTTATGGCGATTTTTCGTAAGTCAGAATAGGTATATTTTAATTATGGATCATTAAAATATCATTCTAACGGTGGAATGTAAAATGCGACGCACATCAATGACGATAAGAATCCCTCAAGATTGCCTCTGCAGCAATTTCATTTCCGGACTATGTGAGCGGGGTTTTTTGGTCGAAGTGCTCAGATGTGCACCAATGGCAGATCATTGTGGGCATAGCCTTATGAGGATAATGGGGCCGAATAATCTGGACGAGGTCGAACTCAGAGATCTAATGTTAAAAAATGAAGCCCCCGGCTATTTCGAGATATCGCGCACCGGTCCCGGAACCTATCTTGTTATGACGACTAATAAATCATGCCGTCTGTGCAATATCATAGCTGAATCGGGCTGCTTTTTAGAATCGGCGACCGCTATAACGAGCGACCTTCTAGTCTGGAACCTGCTTAGTCCAGATGCGGATTCAATAAAGGACTTGATACAGAAGATCAAGGTGGAACATTGCGAGGTCTCCGAGATCAGCACACATGATGAGAATATCAAAAGTGGACTGACATTCAAACAAATGAGGGACATTCATATCGCATTCGAGTTTGGATACTTCGACATTCCTCAGGGGATCACATTAGATATCCTCGCTTCTAGACTCGGGTGCGCAAAATCAACCCTTGATATTTCATTAAGACGAGCGGAACGAAAGATGCTGGTCCAATATTTGGCCAAACCTTGAGACGAACTGGCTTGATATTGTGGTATATATTCCCATCAAATTCAAGAGAATCTGACTTATTGACAACATAGTTGATGGCCCTGTTGCAAAATTAAATCCGACACCTTGATATTGTAATTATTTCTTTGTTATCTATACTGTTACAAGGATGCCTATGTGTGACTACCACTATATACCAGGCGCTTAGGAAAGTAACAGAAAGATAAACACAGCGATAGAGATACCGCGCTCCATATTCAATTTTTCTGGTCAGTTGCATCTTGACAAGTTCCCGGTCCTCGAGAAGATGTCAATCGATTTCGACCGCTATGATGATCTGGCCATCAACGGGTTCAGGATGGCCCTGGAAGCCATCCACCTCGCGCCGACGATTTCTCCTACTGGCAACGGAGGAGGCCGGTCTGCGACCGGCCTACGAGAACATGTCGTGCTCATCTCCATTCTGGTCCAACTGTAGATACGGGCAGGAAATGATCTAAAAAAGGGCTAATGTCTGACCAGGAACCGTCACTACGGGGCGGTGGAATATCAATCAATGATTATCTTCGGTCCTGAGTTCCAGACAATAGCGTGATCCAAGACACGATCATCTTTTTGATTTGAGTCCTTTTATCGCCTCCACCATGGCCACGAGATTCTGTTTCGGGATCATGGCCGAGAGCCCGCACCCGGCATTAATTATGTTGAAGCCAGCATCCGCGGACCTCAGGGCCGCAACCTTAACCTCCTCCGGTGTGCCCTGAAGCAAAGGCATAACCACCCCGACGTTCCCGACCAGGGCGGCACGACCGTTGACGATCTCCACAGCCTTGTAAGGGTCAGTCTTCTCCTCCAGGGATAGGGCGGTGGCGTGAGTGGATATCATCTGTTCAAGCATGTCCTCCATGTTCCCACAGATATGCAGGACCTTCTTCGTATCCTCAAGTCCCTCGAATGCCCTTCGTGTATACGGGCCTGCGAACTCGTCGAACATCTCCGGGGATAGCATATCATGAGAAGCGGAGGGGTCGGACATCTGGATAGAGTCGATATGCAGCCTCTCCACCTCCTCTAACCACATGTGTTCGTACTCCGCGGCGAATTTGATGATCTTGTGTGCCTTATCTAGGTCGGTCAGGACCCACCTCAGAAGGTTATCTGCGCCCACGAGGTGACCTGCAATCGTGAAAGGTCCCGTGACCCCAATTATGACGGGCAAATCACTGCCCGCTCCCTTCTTCACCTCTCTTGCCGCCTCCAGGATGACTCGGTTCCTGGTCTTGTTCAACATTTCCTCTCGTGTCGGCAACACCAGTTCTTCATCAATTCGATCACGGTAGGGGTTGGTCTTGACCATGGGGGTGCTGTTTTTCTTACCAAGGAAAACACTGCAACCTAGAGCCTCCACCTCGTACGTCAGGCAGTAAGGGATCCTAGCTGATTCCAGACCAAAGAAAGGGTAGGCCGCCAGGCCAAGTTTGGTCATTAGTTTCGCGTTTGTATGAACATCTGGCCAGGGGGCACCGGCGTAATCCATCAGCTCGGTCGTTGCTGCTGTTGTCATTCCTGCCACCGGTGGGCGATCCACTTCTTTACAGTCTAGAGCTCTTAACAGTCTTTCTTTGGGTGTCATTTCATCGCTAATATAACCACTTCCATTTATCAATATTATATATATTAAATATATATTAAGAGGTTTTCTACCTGTTCACCAGGTAGTTATTTACTTGCCGATCCCCGGGATCAAGTCTGCCACCTTTTCCACGTTGACCACCTTTGCTTTATAGGGCCAGATGGGCATGTGTTCCTTGTGATAGATCTCATTGACCACTTGAGCCAATCCGGTGTACAATGCGGCGAATCCGACCAAGATCCCCCAATACCCAGCCGCAACACCTATGTCAGAGTTTCCAGTATAATCATGTGCGGCCAGCATCAGGAACAAGATAAATGCGGTCCCGAACACGAAGGCCAGTGCACGGTTGATCCTTAGGGTGCCAATGAACATTATCAGAGTAAAGATCGCCCACCCGAGCAGGAATGCGACCATGGACATTTCACTCGCCGCCGTAGCCAATCCCAGCTTGGGTAATAACATGATCGCAATAAATGAAAGCCAGAACACACCGTACGAGGTGAAGGCCACCATGGCAAAGGTATTGCCCTTCTTCCACTCCATCGAGCCAGCGATTATTTGCGCCAGACCTCCATAAAATATGCCCATGGCGATTATCATAGCATCGAATGGGATTAATTTTGCATTTACAAGATTCAGCAATACCGTTGTTAGACCAAAGGCGGCCAGACCTAATGCGCCTGGGTTAGCCGTTGCGTCCCGAATTCTATTTACAGTATCTTCAACCATGCTCTCACTATCCTTTTTTTCCATTTTGCCCTTCCTGATACTGGCTCATAAACGAGTTGTCAGATGAGGTTCAGGTTCAGAAAGGATATGATTCTAGAACTCGTCGATATTACAAGTAGGGGACGGCGAACTTGTTCTCTTAATTTTACCTATATTTATAGTAGGCCTATGACGTCAAAAAAAGGTTCTCAATAACTTTCAGTGGGCAAGGATTTCATTTGGGAGAGTCTTCGAGGGCACACGCATTCTCACAACAAAGCCTAGAAGGTCGAAAGTTATCGCTTCGGACTACGAAACGTGGCCCCTCAAAACTGAAAGATGGAGAAAGGTAATTATTCCGAGTGAATCGTGCCTGGCAAGAATAGAGCTGGGTTGCCACAAGTAAGTTATTTAACGTCTCCGTGGTAATTGTTGAATGGACAGTCACATGGGAAAATTTTCAATGGCAACATCCAAAGATGGGACAAAGATAGCGTATGACATGGTGGGTCATGGCCCAGTCATAATATTAGTTCTCGGGGCACTCAATTCAAGGAGGTCCGGAGCAAAGTTGGCCAAATTACTTGCGCCTCACTTCACCGTCATAAACTACGACCGTCGTGGGCGGGGTGACAGCACCGATACCGTGCCCTTTGAACCTAAACGCGAAATTGAGGACATTGCGGCCATAATCAGCGAGATCGGCGAACCGGTGTATCTTTACGGTCATTCTTCCGGTGCCGCGATCGCACTGGAAGCCGCAATCGAATTGGACGGTCAGGTCAAGAAACTGGCGATATACGAAGCGCCATATGCTGTTGGTGGCGATGCAAACAAGGCCGCCATCGAATATGACGTTCAGCTCAAGAAACTGATCGCTGAAGGACATAGTGGCGATGCCGTTGCTTTGTTCATGGGATTGGTAGGGGTGTCTGACAGGCAGATTCAGGCCATGAAACGGACGCCCATGTGGCAAGGATTGGAAACAATGGCCTCCACCCTTTGGTATGACAGCGAAGTCCTGGGCAGAGATCATTCCATACCCATCTCTCGTCTTGCCGGTATCACCACACCTACACTCGTCGTGGACGGTGGGGCAAGTCCCGCATCCATGCATGGCATATCTGAGTCGATAGGCAAGGCGATCCCCAACGCCCAACGTCACACTCTGGATGGCCAGACGCACGGTGTAAAGCCCGAGGTCATTGCGCCTTTATTGATCGAGTTCTTTTCGGAGCGAATTGAGTAGTAATCTCACAAGCTGCCGCAGATTGTGGATTCAAGCACCATGCTACCAAGGTAATGGACCCGACCAGATGGCTAAGGCTCCAATAAAGATGGCGTCCGAGTAATCACATCACCTCGTCTAGGTTCAGCAATGAGCCAAATTCGAGAAAATCGTGTCTATGCTCTATTGTTGCCGCCTTACGGACAATCGATCTTGAGATTAAGAAGGCAGATCTGCTTAAGCCACCAGGGCGAATATTCGTTCAAACATAACGATAATAGTGTCGGTGAAACGAACCAGCCAGTACAGAGAAATTATCAGAATCAAAAATGATAACCGATTGCTGACGTTTATAAGGCGGGTATGGAGATTTGCGATTAGAAGGATGTTCGATCAAGCTTGAGGAACTCTCTCGATCTCCTAACCGAATTCGCCAGTTGGGAATCCCACCATCTCCACCAATATATCGTTGTCTTAGATTGCGAGGTCAGAAATAATTTCTCGCTCCAAGAAAACACGAGATGGTGTTTCTTGATATGGACTTCCGAAGGCTGAGAACATGTCCCCCTTTGATGACCTCGTATTGCGTCTAGTGCTGACATTCCTCGCGATGGGGATATGGGTCAGCATCATCGTGATCGCGACAGAGAAGCAAGGAGGAAAGCTCGGGGGTTTTCTTGTGGGCATCCCATCGACTTCCGCGCTATCATTCTTCTTTACTGGATTGTACGTTTCTCCTTCTGCCGCTGCAGACGCGACGAACGTATTTCCGATTTTCATGAGCTTGGCCGGGATCATGCTCCTGTGTTTCGGTTTTGCGGCCCGCAGAGGGTTCGCTTTCGGCCTGATATTGTCCATCTTGGTCTGGTTCTTCGCGTCGTTCCTTGTTGTCTATAGCAAATTCAATGATTTCGTGCTGTCAATAGCGCTCAGCCTGGCCGTTTCATTGACGGTTTATTATGCTTTCAGGTGGTGGCTCAAGCCAAGGTCGACAGGAAAGACGAAGACTAAGCATACCAAGAGCCTCTTTCTTCTCCGATTTGTCTTCACCGGTGGGGTCGTCGCGCTGGCGGTTCTCATGGGTCAGTTGGGCATACCCATATTGAGCGGCATGCTGGCGGCCTTTCCCGTCCTCACGATCTCATCCCTGATAGCCGTTCAGATGGATGCGGAATCGAGAGGGACAGTTCAGGCCAGGGGGATGACGATGTCGATGATGGTATCGATCGTGCTGATATCGATCCCATACAGCGTCGCTGTACATTATCTATATCCCAGCATGGGAATAATATATGGAACGGCGGTTTCATTTGCGATCGCCATCGCTATCGGGATTCCATATTACTTCTTTGTCGAGGATCGCCTGGTCCCGGCATTCGATCCACAGATCATATCAAAGCCTCAGATAAAGAATCAGAAAGGAAAAGGTTCGAGGAAGGATGGAGAGAGCACGTATTATGGCATGTTTAAAGCCAGCTTCCTATTCAAGCTGTTTCACTGAGGCGCCAAAATTGAAGGGAAACAAAGGACGATTCGAAACCTCTCTCTGACGGCATCCAGACTGGAATCGTCCTGACCAGAGTGGTTCGTCACCAAGTTAGAAAGTCCCAAGATGTTAGATGGACTAAATTAAATCACATCCATTGGTTATAAAGTTGTGGCAAAAGGCGCTTCAGGAGAGGTATTAATCCGGCTACTTCCGGCATCGAGCTTCTCGGCCAGAAAAGGATCGCTCAACAACTCAGTAAAGGAAAGGGATTAACCTTTTTGTTTGCCTCATGTATGCCTCATACCTGGCTCCGAACTGTCCTATGAGCATGGCCTCCTCCAGTTTGATCCGGTGGAGGAGCAATGGCACCACAAGAAACATGACCAGGAAGCCAAGAACGCTTGACAGAAGTACCGGGATTCCAAGAACGATCAGGATCAGACCGAGATAGGCAGGGTGTCGGATCCAATGGTAAATGCCGTTCGTGACCAGGGTATGCCCCTCCCTTATGCGGAGGCGGTTTGAGAAATTCTTCTTCAACGTGCCAATGGCCACGATCCTGATGATCAGACCGGAGAAGATCATTCCCACGCCGATCCCCATCAGAACAAGGTTGACGTCCAAGAGTGATCCGCTATTCTTGCCTGCGGTGATGCCTGTCGGGTCATAATTGGACGCCAGGACGGCAAGAATGATGATGGAGTACAGAATCACAAAGAAGAACCGACTCTCGTATCGCTTTTTCTCCATCGTCGGTGGAATTTGCCGCTCGATTTATAATGTTATCCCAAACCATATGAAAGATCAGCTTAGCACGTTATGATCGTGTTCATTGGTTTGATGATTAGATAAATATATTTCTTTTCATTAGAACATTGCCAACCGTTCCACCCATTCCTCTTGGCGTTATTATTCAATACCCTGAAGCAGGCAAACGGCGTTTTAAACAGATTCTGCGGGACCACTTCAATGTCATCGATTATCTTAGAATTCTTGGAACCCACCCCATGCAGCCCTGGCAGGACAAAGGTCAAAGGGACAGCCGTTCACAGTCAGCCATCCGAAAGCCGTGCTCTTTCCTTTTTCGCCGGGTCCCTTAATTGTGGGTGTGGTGATTTTCTCGGGCTAGGGCCATAGACTAATTGGGCAATTTCGAATATCGACCCAACGTTAGATTGAAATAAATTTATCCACGTTGATTTGGGACTGCTTCCACCGTCTGCAACCGAATAGCTTTTTATGGCGTAATAGGTAATTTGTGAGAGATGACGGAAACGATCAGTAAGCCTAATATTGGCATAATAGTTGGCAGTAACCGACCGACCCGCATTTGCCGCAAGATAGCTGATTGGGTTATGAAGAAAATGCATCACGAAGATCTGGTCCTCAGTTTGATCGATCTTGCCGAAATCAAACTCCCATTTCTTGACGAACCGGAAATGCCGGCACATCACAATTATCATAACGAACACACCAAGGCG
>CAVQBH010000014.1:0-225865 GCA_963710685.1 uncultured Methanomassiliicoccales archaeon
GGCGGCTTCGTAGCCGCGCCGATTCTCGAACCGCGCGCCAGCCTCTCCTCCGATCAATTCACGGTGAGTGCGAACGGAATCGCAATTCGAAACGATGGCCCGGAGAGCAATCTCTTCGCCGTGGTTCGTGCGGACCCCGGTGACGTGCCCGCCCTGAGTGAGAATCCTGGAGATGTGGGCGTTGGTACGAATCTCCACGCCGAGTTCGCGGGCGAGTTTCTCCAGCGCGATCGGCACGGCGCGTGTGCCGCCCATCGGATACCAGATGCCTTCATCGGTCTGCATGTGGGCGATGCCGCAGAGCACTGCGGGCGAGCCATAGGGCGAGGAGCCGACATACTGGGTGAAGTGATCCATCATCTGCGCGACGCGCGCGTCCGGCGTGAACGACCGCACCGTGCCCGCAACGCTGCGACCCATGCGCATGGCGAGGACGTCGCCGAGCACCTTCGGGTCAATGCTGGTCTTAAAGTCAAACATATCGCGCAATCCGCCGATGGGCTTGTAGAAGAAGTAGCGCTGCGAAATGCCGTTGAGCCGCTCGCTCAGCTTGATGAAATCGAGATACCGCTGACCGGAGTTCGTGCCGGGCGCGAAGCGCTCGAGCACGGAGGTCATCTGCTTCGGGTCTTGAACGAGGTTCAGCACCGAGCCGTCCTCGAAGAAGCAGCGCCACTGCGGGTCGAGCCTGACCATGTCGAGGTAATCTTCCATACGGCGACCGGCTTCGGCGAAAATGCGCCGCAGCACCGACGGAATTGTGACGATGGTCGGACCCGCGTCGAAGCGGAAGCCAGCGCCCTCGACGGTGGTGGCCTTGCCGCCCAGCCATTCGTTTCGCTCAAAGACGATGACGGGGTAGCCGCGCGCCGCGAGGGTGCAAGCCGCCGCTAGTCCGCCGAGGCCGCCGCCAATGACGCCGATGCGTTCGTTTTTGGATGTAATCATGTTGTTTCCTTTCGCAATACGTTTTTTCTGCCGGAGATGCTCCGAATGAGTGAAACCAGCGCGCCCCAGCGAGATTTCAGGCCGCGTCCGTGACTGAGTTTCAGGTAGGCTTGGAACAGTCTGGCGTCGCCCGGTTGAGGAGCCTCGAACGCCGGGCGAAAATGGCTTCGGCTAACCGTGATGACTTTCGGTGTCGTCAGTTCCAACAAACCCTGTGCGCCGCGGGTGATGCCGAAGCCGCTGCGCTTGCGTCCGCCGAAAGGGATGCGCGCATCGGCAGTCGGAATGATGAGGTCGTTGATGGTGACGACGCCGACGTTGAGGCGAGCGGCCAGGAAGCGGGCGGCCGCATCGTCGCGAGTGAATATGCTCGCGGCCAGTGCGAAACGGAGAATCATTCGCCCGCGCGAGCGCTTCTTCATCGCCCGCCACGGTGACAATGGCGAGAACCGGGGCAAAAACGTCCTCCTGCAACAGCCTCGCGCCCGGCGACAGCCCAGCCAGCACCAGCGGTGTGGCGATTGAACCGTTCTCGAGAATTGCACCGGCGACGAAATGCGCGCCTCCGGCCAGGGCGTCATCGAGAAGCGGCCGAAGCTTCCCGGTTGCGGCCGGTGCGAGCATGCTCTGATCTCTCGGCGCGAAAGGTTGAGCCTCGTTACCCCTGATACCACGCGTATTGAACGCGCGTGCCAAGCGGCCTTCGAGTTCCGTCGCAATGCTCCGCGCAACGAAAACACGGCTTGGGCGACATGCAGGTGGCGCCGTTGTTGAGGCGAAGACCGAACACCAGCGCTTTGACGGCGAGATCAAGGTCGGCATCGGCGCGAAGGATGACGGCGTCGCAGCCGCTCAATTCCATCGTGGCCGGAATCAGGTGCGGAGCAAGTTGCGCGAGAATCTTCTCACCCGTGGCCGCCGAGCCGGTGAACAGAACCTTATCAGGGCGAGCGGCAATGGCCTCGCGAGCCGCCTCCGGAGACTCTGGCAGCAAAGCGACGAGTTGCGGATCGAATCCAGCGCGGGCGATCAAGTCGCACAATGCTCGGGCCGCGTCGGTGCCGCCGACACCCGGCTTGAGCCATACCGCATTGCCAGCGACGAGAGCCTGAATGAGTTGAACTCCCGGCAACAGCAGCGGGTAATTGCCCGGGCCGATAATGAGAACAACACCGAACGGCTCGCGCTGAATCTCGCTGCACACGCCCGCGAGCCAGAGTGGAAGTCCGCGTTTGCCGAGGCGTAGAGGCTTGAGCAGTTTTCCCGCTTCCCGTTCAAGAAAGCGACAAGCTTCGGCGAGCGGGAGAACTTCTGCGGTGAGCGATTCGAGCATTGGGCGAAAACGCGCCGAAGCGGAGGCTTCAGCGAGTTGGCCGGCATTCTCGGCGATGAGGCCGCGAAGTTTCCGCACCAGCCCGATGCGTTGCGCCAGCGGTGAGCGCGCCCAGCGCGCCTGGGCCTGGCGTGCGGCAGTCATGGCGCTCGTCAGACCAGCGTGGTCACGCCGGCCCGCCGTCTCTTGTAGGCAACCTGGAGCGTAACTTGATTCGCGAGCTTGATTCATGGCTCGAGGGCCGGCTTGTTCCCGCGGTCAGCAAGTGGGCGCGGGTTTGAAGATTGAATAGCTGAGCGAATGTGTTCACCGCGTCCGCCACGGCGTTGCGGCTGCGGCCGGGACGGCCGCGCTGTGCTTCTGCGAAGTGTCGGCATTGTCTGCTGGTCACACCGAGGTCCTGCAGGAGCAGCTTGCTGCTGATGCGGGCGCTTTCGAAAATCACCGGAAGGCCGCTGCCTGGATGCGTGCCGCCGCCGACGAGATACACGCCATCGAGGTCCTCAAAGCGATTGTGCGGCCGGAGATGGAGCATCTGGTCGAGCGTGTGTGCGAGGTTGAAGGTTGCGCCGCGATAAATCTCGTAGCGCGTGTCCCAATCCGCGGGCGTGATGACGCGCTCGTAGCGAATGCGCGACTCGACGCCGTCATAGCCGGCCTTCGCTATTTGGCGGAGAATGAGTTCGCGGTAGCGGGCGCGTTCCCTTTTCCAATCCACATTCGCGTGCTGGTGCGTGACGGGCGCGAGCACGTAAAGCGTGCTGTGGCCGCGCGGCGCAAGACCGGGGTCGGTGACGCAGGCGTTCTGAACGTAGAAGCTGGGATCATCGCTAAGGACATGCTTGTTCTCGATGTCGTCGAGGTTCTTCACATAGTCCTCCGCGATGTGGATGGTGTGGTGCGGGAGTTCGTAACGGCCTTCGATGCCGAGATACATCATGAAGGTCGAGCAGGAATATTTCTTCTTCGCTAGCTTCTTGTCCGTCCAGCGATGACGCAGGCGATCGGGAACAAGATTCTGCATGGCCCGGGCGAAATCAGCGTTCATCACCACGGCATCGGCTCGCTGGGTGCCGCTCGGGGTGCGGACGCCGATCGCGCGTCGGCCGGCGAAGAGGATTTCTTCAACCGGTTCGTTGAGGCAGATTTCCACGCCGAGGCGCTCCGCGACGCGGGCCATGGCAGCGGTGATCGCGGAGCAACCGCCAATCGGATGATAAACGCCGTATTCGTATTCGAGGAAGCTCAGGATGCTAAAGAGGCTCGGGCAGCGGAAGGGCGACATGCCGAGATACTTCGACTGGAAGCAAAACGCCAGACGAACCCGGTCATCGGTAAAGAAGCGTTTCAGATAGGTGTCCACGGACTGATGCGGACGGAGCATCGGCAGCATTTTGAGCAGGCGCATTTGCACCAGGTCCTGCCAGCCGAGAAAGGCGCTCTCCAGACACGGCTCCATCAGGCTGAGCTTGGTGCGGTTTTCATCCAGAAATCGGCGGAAGCCTGGCGCGTCGGCCGGAGCGAGTTTCGCGATTTCGCGCTCCATCCCGGCGATGTTCGGTGTCGCGTCGATATGGCCACCCGCGCCGAACTGAATCCGGTATTGCGGGTCGAGGCGCACCAGTTCGACCTCGTTCTGCAGGGTGGTGCCGGCGGCGCGGAAGATTTCATCGAGAACCCGCGGGTAAAGGAAGAACGTCGGTCCAAGGTCGAACTTGTAGCCATCGGCTTCGATACTGGATGTGCGCCCGCCGAGAATTGGGAGTCGTTCCAGAACTTTTATGCGCACGCCTGCGGCAGCGAGCAGAATAGCCGAGGCCAGACCGCCAGGGCCTGCGCCGATGATCAGAGTTTGTTTAGTCATGTTTGGCTACGTCTTTCGGGCGCGAATGCACGGAAACCTTGAAGCGCGTCGGTTCGCCGAAGCGGCACTTGATGGTGCGTCGGCGAGCGGCGCCAGTATTCGTTTTTCGATGTTCACGTTTTCGTTTCATTTTCCGCCCGCTGTCTAGCAGCCCTACGGTTGTGTATACTTTGTCTAAGAAAATGCCTGTTGTCAACTTTTTGTCTTAATTTATTATCAATGAACTAAAATATCGCTTTTCTAAGGTATTATCTGGCTTGTGTGGCTGATGTCCGCCGTTCTGCTGACTATGTTAAAAATTGTCATTGCGGAGCGAAGCAGATGTGTCTATATTTTGTCTTAATATATGGCTGAAGCCCATCATGGAATTAGAGCGGTGGCACTCCGGACCGGGTTGACCGCGCACGTCATCCGGATTTGGGAAAAGCGCTACGGGGCGGTGAAGCCGGAACGCACTGGCACAAACCGCCGGCTTTATTCGGAAGAGCAAATCGAGCGGCTAAGCCTGCTTCGTGAAATCAAGGGAGCCGGCCACAGTATCGGTCCGGTGGCGAAGTTGCCGACGGAGAATCTGCGCAAGCTTGTCGCAGAGGCCGATACCGCGCACGGCCACGCCGAGCGCGCGGCCGTAGGCCGCTCGGAAAGCCGTCGCGCCTTGATGAATGCATCGCCGCCGTGAAAAAGCTCGACTCCCGCGCGCTGGATGACGCCCTCAAGCGCGGTGCGATTGCGTTCGGCGCCCAAGGATTGCTGCAACGGGTGGTCGCGCCGCTGGCGCAGAGCATTGGTGATTTGTGGCGCGACGGAGCCATCACCGCAGCCCATGAACATTTCGCCAGCGCGGTGATTCGGATTTTCCTCGGACACGCTGCCAAGCCGTTTGCCGGAGTGGACAATGCGCCCGTAGTTCTGGTGGCGATGCCCAGCGGACAATTGCACGAATTGGGCGCCCTGCTGGTCGCCGCGGCGGCGGCGAATCTCGGTTGGCATGTTACCTATCTGGGTGCGAGCTTGCCGGCGGCGGAGATTGCCGGCGCCGCCCTGCAAAATCGGGCGCGGGCCGTGGCGTTGAGCCTGGTCTATCCCGAGGATGACCCGCGATTGGAGGGAGAACTGGCGCGGCTGCGCGAGTTGCTGCCTCCGGAAGTGGCCCTCTTGACTGGCGGCCGCGCCATGCCGGCCTACCGGGACGCGCTGGATAAGATGGGCGCGTTGCAAGTGAAAGACCTTCCCCACCTGTGCTCGATTCTCGACGACTTGCGCAAACCCTCCAGGAAATCAAAGCGATGAAAAACTTTTTCTCTCCCAATATCGGCAACAAGGGCCGGCTCGTTCGCGGCTGCGGGGCGCTGGTGCTGCTGGTCGGCGCGGGCTTCGGCTTCACCGTCTCGGTGTGGCTCGGCGCGGTCCTGCTGGGGTCGGGCGCGTTTGTCCTTTTCGAGTCGCTGCGCGGCTGGTGCGCGCTGCGGGCCTGCGGCATCAAGACGAAGCTTTGAACCGCCGCACGATGAGGGAATTCACCTTCCACACCGAGCTTTGGCTTCCCCGCGGCCGCGACGAAGTATTCCCCTTCTTCGCTGAAGCGCGGAACCTGGAAGCCATAACGCCGCCGTGGTTGAACTTCGAGGTCCTCACCCCCGCGCCCGTCGCGATGCGCGCCGGCGCGCTCATTGATTATCGCATCCGGGTTCACGGCATCCCCATCCGCTGGCGCACGGAAATCGTGGAATGGAATGCTCCGCACCGTTTCGTGGACGTGCAATTGCGCGGGCCATACACCCTCTGGCATCACACCCACACTTTCGAGGAACGCGGCGGCGGCACACTCTGCCTGGATGATGTGCGCTACCGTCCGCGCGGCGGGGCGTTGACGAACTGGCTTTTCGTCCGGCGCGACGTGAAAAACATTTTCGCCTTTCGGAGCGAGCGGCTGGCCCAAATGTTCCCGATTTCAGTTGCAGAGAGCAGAGGCGCGAACGGAAGGCATCGAGGGTGGCACAATCCACCGCCAATCGGAAGCGGACCATCCCGATGTAGCCCATTGACCTCGGCTCACCCCTTGTTCCCCTAAGACGCTTACGGATGATGGCAACGCCTAGAACAGTTCTCGTCACCGGCGCGACCGGCTACATCGGCGGGCGGCTCGTGCCGCGTCTGTTGGAGGCTGGCTTTCGCGTGCGTTGCCTGGCCCGCGACCCGGCGAGGCTGCAAGGCAGGCCGTGGCTCGGCCAGGCGGAAGTGGCGGCCGGCGATTGCCTGCGCGCCGACACCCTGCCAAGCGCCGCTGCAGGGCGTGGAGGTGGCGTTCTACCTGGTTCACAGCATGGCGGGCGGACGCGACTTCGAGCAGCGGGATGTGCTGGCCGCGCGGAATTTTGCGGCGGCCGCCAAAGCGGCTGGCGTCCAGCGCATCATCTATCTGGGCGGCTTGGGCGACCCCGACACTGCCCTCTCCGAACATTTGCGTTCGCGCCAGGAAACCGGCGCCGTGCTGCGCGAAACCGGCGTGCCGGTAACAGAGTTTCGCGCGCCGGTGATCGTGGGCTCCGGCAGCCTGTCGTTCGAAATCATCCGCTACCTGACCGAGCGCCTGCCGGTCATGATCTGCCCGCGCTGGCTCTACACGCGCGTTCAACCCATCGCCATTCGCAACGTGCTCGACTACCTGGTCGCCGCGCTCGACACACCGGCGAGCGCCGGGCGCATCATCGAGATCGGCGGCGTGGACGTGCTGACCTACGGCGACCTGCTGCGCGGCTACGCCAAGGCCCGCGGCCTGAAGCGCTGGCTGGTGCCGGTGCCGGTGCTCACGCCCCGGCTCTCGTCCTACTGGGTGCATCTGGTCACGCCGGTCCCGGCCGCCATTGCGCGTCCCCTCATTCAGGGCTTGCGCAACGACGTGGTCCTGCGGGACGACACCGCCCGGCGGCTCTTTCCGCAGATCCAGCCGCTGGACTATGCCACCGCCGTGCGCCTGGCCCTGGCCAATCTTGAGACCGGCCATGTGGAAACCGCCTGGAGTGACGCTCTGGCCAGCAGCCAGGGCGACCTCGCGCCCGTAGCCTTGGCCACGCACGAAGGGATCATCCTCGAACGCCGCCAACTGACCGTGGCGGCGCCGGCGCCCGCCGTCTTTGCCGCTTTCACGCGCCTGGGCGGGACCACCGGCTGGCTCTGTCTGGACTGGGCCTGGCGCCTCCGCGGTCTCCTCGACCGCCTGCTGGGCGGCGTGGGGCTGCGCCGCGGCCGGCGCGACCCGCAGGAAGTGCGGGCCGGCGATGCGGTGGACTTCTGGCGGGTGGAGGCCGTCGAGCCCAATCGCCTGCTGCGCCTGCGCGCCGAGATGAAAGTGCCCGGTCGCGCCTGGCTGGAATTCAGAGCTCGAGCCGATTGACGGTGGCAGGTCGCGACTGTCCCAGACCGCCTTCTTCGCGCCTCGCGGGCTGACGGGGCTGCTGTATTGGTATCTCCTTTATCCCTTGCACGCCGTGATCTTCAGCGGTCTGGCGAAGAAGTTGGCACTTCTCGCGCAAGAGGTTGGGGCAAAACGGTGAGTCCGTTGAAGGCCGGCCTCTCTTCAGGCACAGACACAGATTTCTTCGAGGGCCTGCTCCAAGGTCTTGCCGTGGTGGGCTTGCTCCAAGACGCGCGCCAGGGTCGTCGGGTCAAGCTGGGCCGCCCAATCGGGGTTGCTCCGGGCCAAGGCTTCCAGCAACTCGGTGAACTGTCGGCCAAGGGCGGACTACCAGTTGCTCGAGCATCTGCAAACCTCCAGGGAAATCATGGGAGGCGGTGGCAGGCAGGCGGTTAGGAAGGGGCGCGTGCAGGTAAAACGCTTCGCGAATAACACTGCTGCGGCAGGAAGATAAAGTGAACAACGACCTGCAAAACCCCGAGTTCCGCGAACGCTGGGCGCACATCGCCGAGCCTGGATGGGAAATTAACCAGCAAATCTTCAACCAGGCCGACCGCCGCCGAACCAAAGTCCTCCACTGCGCGATCCCGCTGACGCAAGCCAAACGGCTCACGGATGCGACGTTCCCGCCCGGATGGGACGCCGACAAGTGCCTAATCGCCAGTGTCGGCCGCAAAGCGCTGCCGGAATTGGAGCACTGGGAGTACACCCCGCAAATCCGCGCTGTGCCACAGCTTCCCCATTTCAAGACCCTGCCCCCGGAACACAGCACGTTGGTGCACTCTCCGTGGTTCCAGAGCCCGTCGCAGGCGACCGGCATCGGCATCAATGCCCGGCATTTGCGTTACCACCACCAACTCTGGAACGAGCTGCGACCCAAAACCCTGCGCGGAGTGCATACTACGCTGGTTTATGTCACCCCGCAGCTCGGATTCAGCCTCACGCCTCATATCCGGCTGGACAAGGCATTCAACTATTTCGCGGCCCTCTCCCGGTGGGCCGGGCCAGTGCAGTTGTTCCCGGCGAACTACCTTTACCCGGATGCGCAACTAGGCCCCTGGCAACGCGCCCCGGCGCCCATCTTTGCGGATCTCCTGCCTTACGTGGGGGGCAGCAACTTCCCCCTCATCGATGGGACCCCCGATCCGTGGGGCAAGATTGCCCGATTCGAGGGGCCGGATTACTTCTACGGGTACCCCTTCCATGCCATCGCCAATCCGGTGGCGGATGCCACCTTCCAGCAGAGGATTTTGGGCAGCACGATCCTGCCGAACGGGCAGTTGACGCAGGCGCGTTCTTCCGAGACCTGCGCGTATGCCACCCTGGATCCTGAACTGAATCGCGTGCTCAAACTGGATCGCGAAGCGTTCCAAGAGGTTTACTGTCTTGCCCGGGGCGTAATCACGCACGACGGACTACCGTTTCAACTGCCGGTGGAGATGCAGACCGCCGTCTTCGCCATCGTGCTGACAGCCTGGGAGCTGGAAATGGACCGCCCCGGTGATTTGACCAGCTTCACTTTGAAAACCCAGCATGCCGCGATTCGGGGGTATAATTTCCACCAGCGGATCGAGCCCTATTACTCCAACTTCATGCGGCTGGTGCGCGAGCTGGCCAAAAACCCGGA
This sequence comes from uncultured Methanomassiliicoccales archaeon, assembly GCA_963710685.1. Classification (GTDB taxonomy): domain Archaea; phylum Thermoplasmatota; class Thermoplasmata; order Methanomassiliicoccales; family UBA472; genus DASXVU01. Next base: position 9,188 of record CAVQBH010000014.1, read on the forward strand.
TTTCGAGGTCTATCCGCTCACCACGCACCTGACCCATTCGTGGCTGGAAGGAAACCTTTGCCTTTCCAATCAACTGTCGGAGTCGGAGAAAACCCTGGGCCCGCAGTTCATGCGCAGCTACTACCGGCAGCAACTGGACTGGTTCATGGGCGTGTTTAACCTTTGGAACACCGTTGAATTCCGCAAAGGCGCCGACCTGGAGAACCAACTGGAGTTCGCCGGCCTTGCGATGCATCAGATGCAGCCCCAGTTGGCCTTCGAGTCCCATTATTTCCGGCGGCCCCTAAAGCGCGCCTCCTTCTGGCCCGAGCTGCACCCAGAGTGGTTCCGCCACGACCAGGAATGGCGGGCCGACCAACTTCCCCAGCCGGACGAGCGGTAAAGGTCACATCCGAGGTGTCCCCACCACTTCCATCAAAAACAAACATCATGCCTGCGAGGCACAACGTTTGCGCGCGTAGAATGCCAGGCGCTTGGAGGCGCGAAATCATCGCCAAACAAGTTGGCGATGGAAACAGGTTCATTACCAGCATTCGCGCCATCGCTGACCGACAAACCAGTCGGGTTGGCCGTCGTAAGGTGGCGGGTTCTGCGTCCGAACATCAGGTCGCTCGCCATGCGGGAGGAACAAATCGCTTACCTGAGTTCCGCCGAGCACATCTTGGAACGGTTGCTCGCCTGCGGTCTCAAACAAAAATTCGCGCCGGCCGTACTTGCGGCAGCCGCTGAATTGCTTGAACCGCCCGCCTCGCGCGAATGGGTGATTGCGGAGGCCCGTCAGTTCTTTGCTGTCCGCGCTGGCCTGATCCCCCACGGATTGGAGGACCTCCCTTCCCGGTGGGTGCAACAGTTGCCGCTGCACCTGGCGGACAGGGAAATGGGACCTTTCATGATCACCAGCCTCGCGTTCGAGCAGGGGGTCCTTTGTGTTGCTTTCGCGCATGAAGTCGGCAGCAAGACCGGGCACATGACCATGTGGGATGACCTTCGGTTCATGTTGAATTTGGCGCTTCGAGCCAAACATCTGGCACCCATTGACGCGAAAAGAGGAATTCGAAATCTGGCATCGTTGGCCTGAACTGCGGCGGCGACTATTCGTTCTGATCGATTGAGCAAGAATATTTGTTTATGAACGCGACCTCACGAAACTGGCTGTCACGAAAGGGTGCGGCTGAAAAGCTCGACGTCTCGGTTGACACCATTGAGCGACGGGCGATCCCCTGGCAGGACGAGCCTGTACCGGGAAGACTCCGTTACAAGTGCCTGAAGCTCGGGGAGGAAACGCGGCAGGAAAGACGATACTGCGAGGAGGATTTGGAGGCGCTGCTGGTGCCATGAATAGTCTCGATGGATCGGGCTCGAGGAGTCCTGGGCGATTTCATACGCTCGGCGAGATCGCCAGATTGTTATCGTCCCCATACCCGTGTGCGGGGTCGTTTGGTCGAATAGACGCGGCTAACCACTCCTCGCAAGAATTGCCGCGCCCAGGTTTAAGGGAGGAGTCCGCAGTTGGGCGCGACAGGTTTTTCCTCCACTTCTCACGGGGTCTTTCGCGCGAGCACGAGCCCAATGGGCAGCGGAATACCCCAGTGGTAAAAGCCAGCCAATCGCGCTCAACGCCACGTCGAAACCATAAGCCACGCCCACCGCGGGCGCGATGGCTGAGTCAGAACCAAGAGCGAAAACATAAATGAAACGCAGAGCCGCAAGCAGGTCGCGCTTCGGATTGTCCGATCGGCATTTTATCAGGGAAATGCGCAGAATTCTGCAACAGGGCCGCAGGCTCGGAATTCCCGAACAACGTCTTAGAGAGCTCACCGTGATTGCTGCGGGAAGGATCGGGAAGCGATTGCAGCAGGCGATGGCGAAGGAATTGCTCCGAGAGCCGCGGCCCGCTCAACAGCGTCCGAAACACCGCTTATGACACCCCTCGAACGCAAACCGGCGCTCCCAGGCAAGGCAGAGGCTCTGGTGGAGGGTGGACAACGGACTGTTGGAGCAGAATTCGTTCGGTAACGAGGTCAGTTTTCCAACGCCCTATAATAGGGAATGGGAAATGCCTGTGAAGATCGGCGCGGCCGCCCGGTTGCTTTCTTCCGGGCGAGTCGCTCTATCTTGCAACGCTAAAGAGTGCCACAAGGGCAGAAAGGCCCTTGTGGCTATCCCGGGCCCGAGGGCTGGAAGATGCTTGCACCCGATTGCCCACCAATTTCAGGAGCTCCTGAAGCCCCCGTAGCAACGCTTCCTCGTCGAGCTTGGCCCCAAGGCACGCGGAATAGACCCTCCCGTTGATGTTTACGCGAAGGAGGTATTTGCCTTTGACTCGATAAAAGCGCGGCAGGGGCACTCGTGGTCTCAGAGGTGATTCCATGATAGCGGACCGGACTTCGGTCACCAGTCGTTCGTAGAATGCAATGTTCTTATTCTTATTCATACCCCATTATAGAGCTTCACGGCGGCGAATAGTCTCGGGGAAGCTGACTTAAACCGCGGTAGGCGCCACCCGGCGGCTGCGTCGTTGCTATCACCCATCCTGATCCACGCTGGAGCGCGCTGAAATGGAGGCATGCTCATCAGAGCTTTGAGGGTCCAAGTGCCGGGACATCGGCGATAAGACTGGTCCGTCCATTATCGCAGAGGTGTACGGCGACATTCGCCCCGATCACCTGCTGAACATCGCGCGGAAGATTCAACTCGCCGCCGCAAACCCGGGCGACAGCACCCGGGTAACTCCATCATGAAGGCCATAGCGTAAAGCACGCACAGGCCCGTGGAAAGCAGAGCTCTTCTCCATACAGCGAGACAGCCACTTCCTCCGAAGAGTTGGGATCAAGGCACCAGACGCCCTTGTCCTTGACGCCAAAGTCGGCGCCGAGGTTTTCAGGCTGACGTGAACATCGGCATTTTCGTGAACACTATGAAGAGGTCGACTTTGACGTACTCGCCATCCCACGACCCTGGGGGCGGCCGGACATACCCTGCGAAGCTCGGAGCACTTCGCGAATAACATGTCTGCGGCAGATAGACGAAGTGAACAACGATTTGCAGAGCGCAGAGTTCCGAGAACGGTGGGCGCACATCGTGCCGCTATCCAGGGTCTTGTTGAACTGCGCCAGGTGCCGCGCCAAGGCAGGGCTGCCCTTCAGATAGCGCAGCGCCTGGATCACCATTCCCGCCCGCTGGCCATTCCCCAGCAGAGCGCGCGGCGCCGCTCGGCGGAACACCAGCGTCATTTTCTCCAATGCCACCCGGCGCGGCAACCCATCCGTCAAGATGATGACCTTGGCCGGCACTTGCTCGGACATTCCCGGTGCGTTCGCCGTGTAAGCCTCCGTGAATTGCCACTTCACATGGCTGCCTTCCAGCAACGCCCGTATGATCGCCATGATGTTCGGCCCCGTCTGTCCGATGATCGGATGCGCTCCCGGTAGATCGTAAAGCCTGCGTCGAATGCGCCGAATCGTCCCTGCCTTCACCAGCCGATGCAACGCCACCCCCCGTTGACCGGTTGCTCAGGTCCAGGAACTGTCTGGGCGAAGACACACTGCCCACTCCGCTTCCTCGCATCCGGCTTAGGATGCTCTTATCAACAGTTTTCATCGCCATTCCTCTTCTCCTCTTGTAACAAAAACTGCCTAGTTTTTGTTACAGGAACTCGCGCCCGTTCGCGAGCCTATTGTCAGAAATCCGACTGCGTGGGTTTTCCTGACAATAATCAACCTCGTCTCACCTGCAGTTTCGTCGGAAAAGACACCCCCCTTCAGCACTAAAATGAACAAGGAATGAAGAAGTTTAAACAGGACCGACGACACGGGCTGCCAAGTGACAGAAGAAGGCAAGAGTCTCCGGAATGGCACGACTTGGGCACACCCGGGGCGGGAGCACAACGTCTCCCCACATTTCCATCTGCTTCATCGTCACTGCGAGCGACACGCCCACGTCGCAAAACCACGGTGGGTTACTCGGCATGGCGCTGCACAAGAGAAGGAGGAATCTATGAATGAAACCATAGAAGTCAAAGCGTCTTCGGGCAGCCTATCAAACGACAACCCGCCTGACACCAGGCCGACCGAATGGCCGACAACCGAGCCACAGCAACAACCGCCCGTGCAAAGCGTGAGCCCAGTGCGAACTCAGCCAAATGAAGCTCAGTCGCAAGTTCTTTCGTTGCGGAAAGAGAGGAAACTGGCGAACGGCCGTCAAAGCGCCAACTCGACAGCCACGACAGGTTCTGGGGAGGTCCATCTTTTCCTTTGCCATTGCCCACCCGCCGCTAAAGGGCCGTCACAGATGAGCAGCACATACGTGGGTCGGTTTCGAAACGTCGAAACGGCCATCGATCACGCGTCACAGGCGTCTATCCGTGCCGACATCGTCCTCGTAATCCCGAAGGACCTGTTGGAGGAGCAGCCGGAGATCGACCCGGGAGAAACCGGTCAAACTAAGAACGAACCGGCAGATGTACAAACGATGGCGAGCGCCAATAGAAAATGAACACAGACGCGCAGACTCCTGATCCGTCCTCGGCGAAGTCCAGCACGATGTCAGCCAGGCAGCCTCTTTCAGAGGGGCAAAAGTCGAAGGGACAACCGAGAGAGGCGATCAGCTACTGCAGGTTCTCGACTGCCATTCAGGCCTCCGGCGATTCACTGCGGCGACAACTAGCACTATCCGACGACTATGCCAAGAAACACAACCTGCAGATCAATCGCACACTAACTGACAAAGGGGTTTCGGGCTTTCGCGGCGCTAACCTCCAACAAGGCGCCTTGGGAGCCTTCATCAAGGCAGTCGAGATGGGCAAGGTGAAACCAGGGTCGGTGTTGTTGATTGAAGCACTGGATCGGCTTTCCAGGAATGAAATAACGGAACAACTCGGCCTCTTTTTGTGCATCCTGACCGCCGGCATCGAAATTGTGACCCTGTACGACGAAAGGTCCTACACCCGCGAGTCGATCAATGGCAACCCGACCGAACTGATTATCTCCATCGTTTTAATGATTCGGGGATGGGAAGAGTCCGCGACCAAGTCATTCCGCCTCAAAGAAGCTTGGAAGGCAAAGCGCAACTCTGCTGGCAGCCGCAAATTAACCTCCAAATGTCCGCTCTGGCTGAAGCCCTGTCGGGGCGGTGGGCACTTTGAAGCCATTCCCGAGCGTGTTAAAGTGGTGGCCTCGATCTTCAAACTCGCCGAACAAGGTTTTGGGACTCATGCGATTTGCAAAGACCTCAACAAGCAGGGCGTCAAACCGTGGAGTTCGGGTAAGTGGTGGAATCCGAATTACGTTCGGAGAATACTGCGTAACCGCGCGGTTCTTGGTGAATTCCAGCCCAAAATCAGACCCTCCAGAAATACCCGACAGGCCGAAGGTCCGACCCAATTGGGATATTATCCGGCGATCATCAGCGCCGGCACCTTTTACCGCGTCAACAAAGATGTGGCCGCCCCTCCGGTACGGCCTAACAGGAAAGATTCGGTTTCTAACCTGTTCACGGGGCTTGCATACGATGGGGAAAGTGAGGCGCCCATGCGCTTTCATGCCATGTGGGCCGGCGGCACCTATGATCCCGCTCTGTCACGCCTGTTCAGTGCGGCCGTTGAAAAGGGCGGACCCTCCAATTCCTGGAATTATTCACTCTTCGAAGCTTCGGTGCTTCAGCATTTGGAGAAACTGGACTGGGAAACGCTGCTGGCGGACCCAGCGGACCAAGGCCAGGCCGTCGAGCGAAGGCAGATGGAGGCACAACTCAAGGACGTGCAGATCAAACTTCAGCGGATGGTGAACTTTATCGCCGCGAACAATATGGCCTCCCCGACCTTGGCGCAAACGATAACGCATCTTGAACAGCAACAGGCGGAGCTTCAGGCGAGAGTGACCGCCTTCGAGCCGGGTGGCAGCCAGCATGCCGTGGTTCGCAAGGCTATGCTGGAGGCTCGCGCTGAATTCCTGAAGTTGGTCTCCAGCGGCGATCCTGCCTCTCGACGGTTGCTGCGCCAGGAACTGAGGGTGTTGATCAAACGCATCGACATTTGGGCAAGACCTTCGAGCTGCGTTGCACTCAGGGAGTACCACTCACTTCTGACGGAGGCGGTGCAGGCAGCCGGGATGACCTGGAAGAAGGACCCGTCCCAGTGGCCCTGTTACCGAATAACCTTCACCAACCACCAACAACGTTGGGTGCTATGCGAACGGTGCCGGCTCAAGCGGCGGGACGCTAAACAGCAAGACGACTCTGAAGCCCTCGGAGTTGTCATCCATCTGCCAACCGCAACCGCAGCGATCCGTGAGAATCCAGACCCGGGCGTTCAAATGCCGGCAAGCGATTCGTCAAGGGCCATGAGAGACATCGCTCCAAGTGGGGTGGAGAAGACCCCCGGGGATAATCGCCGCCACCCCATTCTTTATGGGAATTGCCGCGCTCAAATTTAAGTCAGGAGATATGGAAGCCATGGGCAAAAACCTTGGCGGCTCCGTCATGCTCTTCCTGGTCCCGAAGATCGTCGAAACGATTATCACTTGGGCGGCCAAGTAGCGGACTGATTTGTTCTCCTGTACGCCGGAACGGAGCAGCAGATTTTGAGAGGGGGAGAAGTGGATTTCTCCCTCTTGAAAATTCAACGCCGCAATTCCACACTACTGGTCATGATCGAAGTTAAGCATTCAGCAGGCGACGAATGGCTGGTGACCATCAAGAGCACCGTCACCACTCATCATCGCGTGCGGGTGGCCCAAAAGGACGTCGAGCGGTTAGCTGGGGGCCGGTCGGCTGAAGAATTGCTCCAGGAGAGCATCCGGTTTCTTCTGGAGCGGGAGCCGAATACTTCGATCCTGCCTTCATTTGCTTTGCCGTTGATCGGCCGGTATTTCCCGGAATACGAGCGAGAGATCCAAACGCGACTTCAACGAGCGCACTGATCTCCAATCCTGTACCAGACCAAGCGGCTCGCTGACTTGCAGGCGCGAACTCGGCATGGCCTTGACATTCGCCCGCCAGTAATCGCCGCTGGTGCCAGCCGTTCCTGGGGGCAACAGGCGCGACGCCAAAGAGTGAGGCGACGGTTAGAATCGAACATGAACACGACAAGCGTAAAACTTGCCCTCGCCGTGTCCCTGGCCGGCGCCCGCCGGCCGCGAGTAATCGAGTTTCACCAGTGCCCCTGCTCGGAAGGGCCTGCGTCCAGGCCGAGGTCCAGGCCATTGCCGACAAGCTCGATGACTTGATCAATACCTTGAACGCCTAAGGCCGTCACCGCCGCTGACCACAAGCCGCCGGTCTCTCCGCTCAGCACCAGCAGTTGAACCCGGCCCGGTCCCACTGATTCATCCTGCCCATGCCTCACCCGTTGCCGCAGCAACACCGAGGCTGCTAACCACCGCCTTTGTTCCCTCGCGCCATACTCGACTCATGGCCAAACAGTGGCCCCATCGAAAGCCCATTCTGGTTCAGCCACTGTCCACAAGGCCTCCCTTGCAACGCCCTCGGGTGCTTCTCGCCAACTCGGGGTCTTCCCTGGATCGGCGCTCCTCTATGCCGAATGCCTTGGCGCCTTATTGGGTCCGGTTTGGCGTGCTGCGGGACGATTGCGCAGGCTTCCCAATGACTTCTGTGATGGGGGCGCCGCTGCGAGGAACTGCCCGGCAATAATCCTCGCCGAGAAGGGCGGCGATGGTTGCGGCAAGCTGGCTCTCAGTTACGGACTGCGTCTGGCCGCGCTCCCCCAGCGCTGCCGTGTCGGGGCCGATAATGGCAATCCAATCCCCTTGGGCCCCAGCCACCTTCTCGCCATGATCCTTCCAGGCCGTCAGGCCATCGCCGCGCCCATGATCGGCAGTGAGGATGAATGTTGTCTTGCCGCGGTACTGCCGCAGAGACTGGGTGAGTTGCCAAAGCTGGCGGACAAAGTCATCCACCCGGTGGGCCGCGTGCAGGTATTCGTCGTAACGGCCGGCGTGGGCCCATTCGTCCGTTTCGCCAAACCCGATAAAAAGCAAGCGGGGACGCTCCCGTTTTACGTAGTCGCGCACGGCGTGGAAGAGGAAGGAATCCCACGTTAAATCCTCCCACATCGGCGGAGTTTCGCTGCGCAACTCCGTCAGGTAGGTCGGGGGCGAGATCTCCCAGTGGGCGAATTGCGGTTCCCAGCCCGGCCAGATTGGCAAATGGCTGCGCTCGATATTGAAGATATAGGGAAAGACATCCCACGTGCCGAATACGGCGACGCGGCTCTTGAGTCTGGCGGAACGGTTCAGCCATTCGAACACGCTCAGGTTCGGATTCGGCCGCTTGTCGTTGCTGTCCACGCGCGGGTCGCCTGAGCCGGTGAGGATTTCGTTGTAGCCCGGGTAGGAGAACTTCTTCCCGTTAGTGACCGTGACGACACTGCCTTTGGCCTGATTGCCGAAAAGCTGGCCATTTTGGGCTATCTCCGTCCAGATGAAGGGCAACAACGCGGAGCGGCGCGCCTCCGGCGTCGGCCGCCAGTAAGCCCGGCCCAGTGCGTTGGTGTCCGTCACCCCACCATACTTTTTGCTAAAGAGCGATTCTTCCGCGCCGTTGAAGATCTCCTGCCATCGCAGGCCGTCACTGATGATCAAAAATACATTCTGCGTTTTCAGCGCCGCTCCCGGCGCGGTGTCCGGCCCGAACAACCACGCCAGCACCAGGCACAAGCAGGAAAGGGTGCGGGTTGACTCACTGAGTCTCATGCGGAAAGAGGTACAGAAAACCGGACGTGTCGCAAGAGCGGACCGCACGCCCGGGTAAACAAGCCAAGTCATCAGGTTGGCAGTGCGGCCACGTCGTGGCAGTCACCTGCAGCCCAATTCACTGCTGCGCCGGATGCGAGAGGCCCTGATGATGCGGCGCGATATGGACGCGTAGTGCTCCGAGATTTTGCACTTTATGCCTATTGGTCAGCCGGGCAGACTAGCTTGGAGCTGTGCCTGCCTAAGAGGATAGCGACAGCATACGCATATTTGTTATCAGAACCGAACAGCACCTATGACGAACCCACGGAAGATAAAACCGCCCGCAGGCCACGACCCCGCCCTCGTCGATCGCCCCCACTACAGCCGAGCACTCTTTCTGCGCCTCCTGGTTGTCCTGGTTCTGATCGCCCTAGCGCCTCGAGCCGCGTTGTCTGCTCTTACAAACACCGATCGCATCGTCGTGATGATCTCCGTGGACGGCCTGGCCGGCTACTACCTGGACGACCCGAAGGCGGAAATGCCCACGATCCGCGCGCTGGCTGCCGCCGGCGCACGGGCCACCATGATGAAGGCTTCAACCCCAACGGTTACCTGGCCCAACCACACCACCCTGGTGACCGGCGTGACCCCCGCCCGGCATGGGGTGGTCGGGAATAACTACTTCGACCGCGCCACTGGCAAGAAGGTCACGCTGATCTCGGACCCCGTATACGACAAAGATCAGATCGTGAGGGCCCCGACGCTCTATGACCTGGCCAGGACCGCCGGCATGAAAACAACTGCAATCCGCTGGCCCGCCACCCGCAATGCCAGCACGTTGGATTGGACCGTCCCTGATGTCGGTCCTCTCGAACTGCTTCGCAAATACACGACCCCGGCGCTCCTGGCCGAGTGCGAGAACGCCCACATAGACATCGGGGGCGGCCAAAGCGAGGACGAGGGCTCAACCAACGCCGCGCCCAAGCCAACCGACGAAACCGCGACCCGCGTCTTCAACCTCATCCTCCACGACCACCGCCCGAACCTGGCGTTGCTGCATCTGATTCATGTGGACCACACCGAGCACCTGAAAGGACCCAAGAGCCCCGCGGCTTACGCCGCGGTGAAGGCCGCCGACGAGCAGGTGCAGGAGGTGTGGGACGAGCTCAAGCGCGATTTCCCAGGCCAAGCCACACTGTTTGTTGTCTCCGACCATGGCTTTTCCCCCACCAAGCGCCTCATCCTGCCAAACGTGATTCTCCGCAAAGCCAAGCTCCTTGAATCCTCGGGTAAGAAGGGCACCACCGGCGCGATTCATGTGATCGTTCAAGGTGGTTCAGCAATGGTTTACGTACTGGACGAGGCCCGCCGCGCCGATCTCATCGCGCGCGTGCGGAAAGCCTTTGCCGGCATCCGAGGCGTTTCGAAGATCATCGGCGCCGACCAATTCAGAGAATACGGCGTGGCCAATCCCAAGGATGACCCTCACGCCCCGGACCTGATCCTTTTCGCCGAAGAAGGTTGCGCGTTCGGTGACACCGCCGCTGGAGAACTGCCTTTCAACGAAAAACCGGAGCGCAAGGGTAGCCATGGCCACGACGCCAATCTGCCGGACCTCCATGCGACCTTCGTCGCATGGGGTGCGGGCGTCAGGCCCAGCGTCCGGCTGGGCGTGATCTCCAATCTGAGCGTCGCGCCCACCATCGCGAAGCTGTTGGGCATGTCAATCCCCGGTGCTGAAGGCACGCCACTCTTGGCGCTGCTGACAGAATAACGAGCACGGCTGCGCGTCCCCCCAGCCCCGGCACTCACGAAAAGCATCCGCTGCGTCCGACCAGCTCACTCACGGTTCGCGGACCCTCGCGCAGAGCCTGCCGGACCGCCAACTGGCTCGCTGCCGGAAGTCCCACCCGGCACCGCCGAACCGGCCAGCTTTACAACGGCTACCCCCGGTCTATGCTCTTCTCCGGAAATTGCTATCGGGAAGCGCGATGCAACCACCCGGCGCCAACGCACACCTGATTTTGCTCACCGGCCCGCACGGGGCCGGCAAAACGACCCTGCTCGGACAACTGGTCCAGCAAGCCAAACAGGCCGACTGGACCGTGTGTGGCCTGTTGTCGCCCGCTCAAATCCACAATGGGCGAAAAATCCGCCTCCACGCGCTGGACGTGTATTCAGGAGGCCGCCGCTTGCTCGCCAGCCGGGTCGTCGGCGAACTTGACGGACCGCGCGTTGGCGATTGGATTTTCGACAGCGACGCCCTCGCATGGGGGAACGCCCTTCTTGCACGGACCCCCCCGTGCGACCTCTTCGTCCTCGACGAGCTTGGTCCTCTTGAGTTCGACCACCACCGGGGCTGGACCGTTGCCTTCGACCTCCTGGCAAAACCCATGCCCTGCCGGTTGGCCATTGTCGTCGTCCGCCCGGATTACGCGGAGAGCCTCCTACACCGCTGCCCTCAGGCGGAGACCGTGACGGCTTACAAACCTGCAGAGGCTGACGCACTGGCGCGCCAACTGTGGGAGATGTACCGGAACACACCGTAGAACGGGCCTGTGCCTCCCACCGCCTCACGAAGGCCTGCTTAATCTATTCATCACTATAGCTTAATACATCACATAGTTTCAAAAGTTTTCATTGACCGCAAGCACCGGGCGATATATTTGTCGGAACATAACGCTAGTCCGCCGCTTGGCGCTGCGGGCGAAGACCAAAACCAGATTAGTAACCAACATTCGATCCGAAAGGCTCGCGATCAGACATGAATAGCTCCAGACACCTCGCCCTTGCCTGCCTCGTGGCGGCTCTCGCTGCCGGCCCCGCGGCTCTGGCCAGCAACACCTTCACCGACCAGATCACCACCGACACCTACCTTGACAGCAGCAGCCCTACCGCCAACTTCGGCCTGTCCGGCAACGACAAGGTAGTTATCAACAGTACCTCCATGTGCCGGACGCTGTTCGATCTTCCCACCAGCCTCTGGTCTTACGCCCCGGGCGACATCCTGTCAGCTTCCGTCTCCTTTTATGTCTGGAGCGACAGCTCGGCCACTTACAATGTTTCCCTCTTCCCCCTAACCACCGCATTTGTCGAAGGAACCGGCGGCAAGAACGGCAAGATCCCAGCCGACGGTGCCACCTGGCTCACCTACGACGGCACACACTCCTGGACCGCCGCCGGCGGCGACTTCGATTCCGCTTATTCTGTGGTTGGCACCAAAGGCCCCATCGGCGTCAACCCCAGCGATAGCAATGGCCGCTTCTTCACCTTCGACATCACGTCCCTGCTGTCCAACCCGACGGCCGCCTCTGAACTCGAAAACTTCGGCGCCATGTTGAGAATTGACGAGACGGTACCGCCCAGCGGCCAGCGTTACGACTCGTTTACCAGCGCCAACAGCACGAGCTATTCGATCCCGTACCTTCCTTCCATTGAAGTAACCGTCGTGCCGGAGCCCTCAATCTCGGCACTGGGCGCGCTCGGTCTCGCCGCACTTGCCTCCTTCTTCAAGCAACGCAAAACGCGGCCCTGAGCCAAGACCGGATGGTGCAAGCGCCCAATGAGATAACAACCACCGCTGATGGCACCCGGCAGACCCCGCAGACCCCGCACCATCCCGCCGCGTTCACCCTTGTGGAGTTGCTGGTGGTCATTGCCCTGATCGCCTTTCTGGCCGCGTTGCTCCTCCCGGCGCTGTCCAAAGCCAAGGCGAAGGCCATGGAAGCGAAGTGCTCTGCCAACCTCCGCTCCTGGGGCCAGTCGTTTTACCTCTACGCCAACGATCACAACGGATACCTGCCGCACACCGACGACGAGGGCCGCAACGACCCTCCCTTCACCTTCGACCCCAAACACCCGGAACACGAGTGCGGCTACGTGGACGTCCTGCCCCCTTGCATGGGCCTGCCCGCTTGGCGCGACTACACTAACGGACAGAAGCCGACCGCCGGTGTCTGGCAATGCCCCTCAGCCAAACCCCTGCCGGACTCGGCTTACAACGCCGCTTTCAAACCCTCCAGCCAGGGCTACCACAGCTACGTCATGAACTCCTACCTGGAGCAGGACTTCCTTTACGGCCTACCGTTCGGTGTCAGCCCGCAGCCCAGTTTCTTGAAGTTGGAGAAATGCACCTGCCTGCCCATGACCATCCTCATGTTCGAGCAAACCCTTGATCCGAGCCAGGGCTACGGCCAGGCGGGAGGCTTTGACACCGCCGGGTGCTACACCGCCGAGGACCCCCGAGCGCTTGGCGAACGCCACCCGCACGAGCGCCCCAGCCTCGCCGGCAACGTCCTCTACCTCGACACCCACGTCGGCTGGCGCGACGACCTGTGGAACAAGGCCCTCACCAACCCCCGCATTCCCAAGCGAGGCGACCTGACATGGTTCCCCTACTATTACTGATGAAAGCGCAGCACCACGTCCGCAACCTTACCCTGTCCCGGTACCCCATGAACACACCGGCTCTCCTATTGGCGCTCGCGTTAGCCGCCCAATCGGCTTGCGCCCTCACCAACACGCTCACCATCACCAACACCACGTACCTCGACAGCCGCGTCTCGAACCAAACACTCAATTACGGACACGCCCACACCGTCAAGGCCCTCATCAATAACAACGTCACTAGCGACGGTTCCATGTGCCGGGGCCTCATTCAGCTTCCAGCGCAGATATGGGCCTATCCCCCGGAGCAGATCCTGTCCGCCACCGTCGTCTTCTACGTATGGCAGGACAACAGCGGCACCCGCAACGTCACACTCTATCCATTGACCCAGACCTTCGTCCAGGGAACCGGCACGGGAACCGCGCCCGCCGACGGCGCCACCTGGCTCACCTATGACGGCATCAACCCTTGGACTAATCCCGGCGGTGACTTCGACTCCGCCAACCCGGTTGTCGGAGTCAAAGGTGACATCCTCGATGCGGACCTCAACGACCGCTTCTTCTATTGGGACATTACCCCATTGCTGAAAAACACCAGCCGGACAGAGCTGCAAAGTTATGGAGCCATACTCCGAATGGATGAAACGCCCGTGCCCACCACCGGCTCGCCCCGCGCCCCTTTCACTAGTTCCTACGACCCCAGCTACACGCCGCCCTACTGGCCCTCTCTTCAGTTCACCATTGCACCCACGCTGGCCGGCGTCTTGGTGTCGGGCGGTGCCATATCGTTTACCATCAGCAATCTCACCCTCGGCGCCACCAACACCATCGAGCGCTCGCTAAACCTCGCCACCAACGACTGGGCCGCGGTTTCTTCTTTCGTCGCCACCAGCACCTCGACAAATTGGTCCGAAACCCTGCAGCCCGGATGGACCAAAGCCTTCTACCGGCTCCAGACCCAGCAATGAACGCGAGCCCAGCCGAAGAACCCATCGCTCAAACCGCAACCGCTCAGCCCGTCACCCGCATGGGGACCAGGCACTGGGTCTTCATCGGCTCAATGGTCGCGCTCGACTTCGCCACCGGCCAGCTCATCAAGTCCATCCTCCACGCCTCGGGGATTAGCAATTTCATCCGCCTTGACATGTTCATCCCGGTGACCCTCTGGATGCTCACCCGGCTGGTCGTGGACCGCTTCGGCGTCCTCACCGCCTATCAATTCGCCTGGGGCGTGCTCGCCATCTTCGCCTTCCCCGGCGCAATGCTGCCCGGCCCCCTCAAGCTCATTCCCGCCGTCATGCAGGGCCTCATTCACGATGCCGGCTTCTCCCTGCTGCCCCGTTACCCTCGTGGGCGGGTTTTCGTCTCCGCCGTTGTCGGCGGCCTCGTCAGCAAAATCGTCGTCACCGCCCTGCGCGTCCAGGTCCTCGGCCTCCCGTGGACCAAAGTCACGCAGGCTCTGTTCGGCGTCCAGGCCCTGACTTCCATCCTCGTTAGCGCCGCGGCGGCCGGGTTGGCGCTGGTCGTATGGTCTCGCATCCGCAATCTGCACATCACCCGCTTGATGAGCGTTCGGGCCTGATCCGCACCTGGCAGTTGGCCTTCCAGCCCGCCGGCGCCGACGCCCCGCTCCTCCAGGACATCTCCCTCCACATCGAGGCGGGCGAGCGCGTCGGCATCATCGGCCCTTCAGGGTCGGGCAAGACTACTCTCGCCCTCCACCTCGCCGGCCTCCACCACGTCGCACTGCTCGGCCGCAGCTCTGGCTCCCTCTGGCTCCAGGGCCGCGACTGCACCTGCTCCGGCTCTGAAGGCTTCGCCGGCGTCGTCCTCCAAAACCCCGAAATCCAGCTCTTCGGCGAAACCGTTGAAGAGGAAGTTTCCCTCAGCCTCCAACAACAGCCTGCCGACGTTGACCGCCAGAGCGAACTGCGCCGTTGGCTCGACCTCTTCGGCCTCGACACCGTGCGCGACCGCCGCGTAGCAACGCTCTCGCTGGGCTGGAAACAACGCCTCTCCATCGCCAGCATGTTGGCGCTCGAACCCAAGGTCCTCTTGCTCGACGAACCCACCAGCTACCTCGACGAGCCTACCGCCGACCTCCTTTTCGACCTGCTCGCCGTCCAGTCCAAGAACGCCGGCCTCACCGTCCTCGTCATCGAGCATGACCTTCCCCGCCTCACCCGCTGGGCTTCGCGCCTGGTGGCCATGCGCCAGGGCCGCATCGCCTTCGACGGCCCGCCGGCAAACTACTCGCCACCCCAACCCCTCGCCCCGCCCCACCGCGTCTCCGAGCCGCCGCGCTCCCCTGCGCCGCCAACTCCCTCCTCTCGCTCGAAGGAGTCACCTTTGCCTACAACGGCCACGGAACTGCGCTCGACAACGTCTCGCTCTCCGTGGCGCCGGGTGAGATCGTCGCCTTGGTCGGCCCGAACGGCTCCGGCAAAAGCACCCTGCTCAACCTCGCCAAGGGCCTCCTTGAACCCGACCAGGGACGAATCTCCTGCGGCTCCGCGGCCCCGCGCATGGATGCCGTCGGCCTCGTGTTCCAGAACCCCGACAGCCAAATCTTCGCCCACTCTGTCTTCGAGGAGTGCTCGTTCCTGCCTCGCAATCAGAACTTCCCACCGGACGAGGTCACCACTCGCACCCGGCAGGCCCTGACCCAGGTGGGGTTGCAGTCGCATGAAGACCGGGCCCCCTTTTCACTCAGCTACGGCGAAAAGCGGCGCCTCACCCTCGCCTCGACCCTGTCAGGGCGCTCCACCGTGCTCTGCCTCGACGAGCCCACCGTCGGACTCGACCGCGATTGCCTCGCCCAGGTGGCTGCCACCCTCAACCATGTCAGCGCCCAGGGCTCAGGCGTCCTGCTCGCAACCCATGATCACGAATTCGTCCGCGCCGTGGCCACTCGCGTCGTGTCGCTCCGCGCCGGCCGCATCGTGAGCGACACCGGCCCGCAAGGAGGCATCGTATGACCCGCCCGCTGGTGGACCAGGCTCAACCTCCTGACCCGGCTGACACTGTTCCTGGTGCTCTGCCTGCACGCCGCCACGGGACACCACTTCCTCCCCCAGTTGCTCCTCTGCTCCGGCCTTCTCCTTCTCCTGTTCGCCAGCGGAGTCGCCGGGCCGCATGCTCGGCTCCTCCTCTGGGCGCACTTGCTGGGGCTGCCTGCCACCGTCCTTCTCTTCCTCGCCATCGGGTACGAAGACCGCCCGCTCCTTCTCCGGAGCCGTATCCTGGGGCCTGGTCGAAGCTCTCCGCTACGCCCTGCGCATTGAGTGTCTCCTCCTTGCCAACCTCCTCTTCATCGGCATCACCACCCCGTTGGAGATCATCTCCCTCTTCAACGCGCCCGTGGATCCCGCCCGCCGTCGGCACGCTCCTGTCCACTGCCGTGCGCTTCCTTCCCCTCTCCCTGGCCGAAGCCCGCCGCATCTACGACATTCAGCGCTGCCGTGGCCTGCGCCTGCGTCCCTGGGCTCCACAAAGCTGCCTCCCTGTCATAGTGCCCCTGTTCGTATCGCAAATGTGCCGAGCCCACGACACCTCCGTAATGCTCGTCGTACGGCGCATTGCCACCGTCACCCGGGGCGCGTCGCCCTGCAAAGTTCGGCCTCGGCGGACCTGGTCCTTCTCGGACTCGCCCTCGCCTCCTGCCTCTCCTATCCTGCTATAAGGAATCAAACTATGCCAATGAATCGCGAAATCCTGTCTCGCCTCCTGGCGCAACTGCCCGAGCCCGCGCCGCGGCTCGAGGACCTGCATATCTCCCTGCACTGGGTCATCGTCAATTGCCATCGCTACGCCATGGCCACCTTCATCCGCCCCAGCTAACCCCTTCGACGCCTGCTTCCAGCCGGCGTATCTCGGCGACCAGCTCGGCCGCCCCATCCCCGAAATCGCCGACCGCTTCGCCGATTCCGAAGACACTCTCCGCCTTGGCCTCATCAACGCCTGTCTCAACGGCTCCATTCCGCTCCCCCGGGATACGTTCGAGGCCAACGCCGTTGATCCCTTCGCCGACTTCATAAAGCACTCCCGCACTTGCTTCATCGGCCACTTTCCCCAGGCGGAAATCTGGCGCGCCCAGGGACACCCCGTTACCATCATCGAACTCCAGCCCCGCAACGGCGACATCTCCTGGGCCGACTCCAAGCCCGTCCTCCGCGAGGCCGAAATCGTTTTCATCACCGGCCTGACCCTCCTCAACAACACCTTCCTGGAAGTCCTCGACCGCACCCCCCGCGCCCGCTACCGCGTCTTGCTGGGCCGTAGCGTTCCCTTCTCCTCCATGTTCTTCGACTATGGAATTCAGCTCGTCGGCACAACGCACATCGCCGACCCCGCTCTCGCCCTCCGCTATTGTCAACACGGAGGCACGAACGTTCACCAGGCCCCGCCGGGCGCCCTGCGCCTGGTCAACGTTACCAACCAGCCCGCCCTCAAGGCCGAACTGGCCCGCCTACGCCAGCAACCCAAAGACCCTTCCCCCAAATAACCCCGTCCCCTCGTCCCCTCGCCGCTTCTCGCCGCCGCTCAGCGCTTAAGCAGCCGGCGGAACTCCCGAAACCCTTCCTCAATGGCCGCCTGGCTCTGCTCCTCCATCCGCCGATACAACACCACCACCTCCCGCCCCACCTCGGTCAATACCGCGCCGCCACCCGTTTTACCTCCGCGCTTGCACACCACCGCCGGCGACCGAAACCGCGCGTTCAGACTCTTCACGTGCTTCCACGCCGTCAGGTAGGCCATCCCCATCCGTGCCGCCGCCGCCTGCAGGCTGCCGGTCTCTCCAATCAGCTCCAGCAACTGCACTCGGCCGGGTCCCAAAGCCGCGTCCCGGCCACACATGACCCGCAGCCGCGGCAGCACTGATGCCGGCGGCCCCGCACATTTCTTCTTCCGCATAAAGCTCCGGCACAAGATGGCGCCAAGCGTGCGAAGAAAGCGAATCCATTCTGCCAGGCACTCGGGTTGGGGCACCAAGGGGAATCCCTCTTTGCCCTCTACGAAAAGCCCGCCAATAAGCCGCGCTGGTGGTTCATGCACTGATTTCGGCCAGGCGATGGGTGGGGGTGGGCTTGCCGGGGCGGAAGTGGTCCAGTAGGTGGAGCGATACCACAAGAGTGTCAAACGGGGTAGCCGCGGCCTGCAACCCCTCGCGCACGGCTGTGCCGAGCACTTCGGGCGCTGCCTCTGCCCGCAGGTTGATCATCAACTGCCCACCCGTCACCGGCACGCCCAAGCGAGCCCCTGCCTCCGGGGCGACATCGCTGCGAACAATGTTAATGCTGGCGACTTTGCCGCCACCGTCGTCCGGCACCAGTGTCATCTTCAGGTGGGCGATTTCTGCTTTGGCGGCGCAGAGGCGGTTGCGTAATTGGACCGCCAGCTCCAGCAGGAACAGGTCACCGTTAAACTTCTTCCTGGCCGCCAGCCGTGCCGTGCAGTTTGACCAGCCCAGCCGCGCTTCGCCATCGGCATACACCTCGTAATCAACCTGCATCGCCCGGCCGGAGCGCTGTTCCTCGCGGGTGATCCTTTCGAACCACGCCTCCAAATTCGTGCTTTCGCGTGCTGACACGGCCAGGATCTCCTTGCGGGGGAAAGTGGCCGCGATGGCTTCCCGCAAAGACGCCAGCCGCCGCTCGTCCAACAGATCGCACTTGCTGATGACGATCAGGTCCGCCTCCTCAATTTGCTTCTGGTAAATGTAAAGCACCTTGTCGGAGAAGGTGCCGCCGGGCTCGACGCCGAAGGAGCGCAACGCCCGAACAGGATCCACCAGCACGCTGACCGGCGCGACCGTGAGGTTCGCGCCATGCAGCCGCCGCAGCGGGTAGGCCACGGTTGCGACCAGGTCGGTGCAACTGCCGACCGGCTCGGCAATGAAAACGTCAGGCCGGCTCCGCTGCGCCAGCTTGCGCGCGGCTTCCACCAACGCGTCGAACCGGCAGCAGAAACAGCCGCCGGGGATTTCTTCGGTCCGGAAGCCCTGGCAACGCAGCAGCGTCGTGTCAACGAGGTTACGGCCCTGGTCATTGGTGATGAGGCCCACCCGCAGGCCCTGGCGTGTAAGATGCGCGGCCAGACGACCCACGGCGGTAGTCTTGCCCGCACCCAGGAAGCCTCCGATCATGATGTAGCGAGGCTTGGGGGACCCCGCCGCCGTTCCTGGTTGAAATTCGGATGCTTTCACCGAGACCCGACGTTCGCTTCCTCGGCTGTTTTTAGTGATTTGCGCTCCGACCACGATCTCCCTTTCAGCTCTCCGGCCGTAGGCACAAGTCCCGGCACATGCACACATTCAACCCGGAGGCCCCCGGTGGTTCCAGCTTATACCTCCTGAACAACTCCACAAATCCCGCTCGCGCCCGCCGGTAGTAGTCCAGGCCCGGCGGCGTGGTGGAGCCTCGCACCGGCCGGAAGTGCGGCAACCACACCGAGAACAGCGGCACGATCCCCCGCTCCGCCACATATTTGGCTCCCGCCAGCAAGCTTTCCACCGGTTCCAGCCCAACCACAAACGCGCTGCACACCTTGTTCGGCCCGTGCCGCTGCGCCGCATATTCCAACGCCCGCAGTTGCTGCTCCCGTCCCACGTGTCGCGAAATACCCGGGCATGCTTCCGCAAAAATCGCCTTGTCCCACACGTTCAGGTCGTAAGCTACCCGGTCCACTCCGGCCGCAAACAGCGCATCCACCGCCGCCGGGTCCCGCGGCGCGCTCGTGTAAACGTAAATCTCCCCCGGGATATCCTTCAGCCCCAGCCTTCGGTCAATGGCCTTCAGCACCTCCACCACCAACGGGACCTCCCCGCACGCCGAATCCACCTCCGACCCGCCCGTCAACTGCACATCCCGGATGCCTTCACTGCGCACCCCGTATTCCACCGCTTCGGCCACATCTTCCGCTGTCGCGATCGGCGGCAGCGGCTGGCCGGCCCGTTTCATGTCCAGCGTCATGTTTCCCTGGTAGCAGAAGTCACACGGCTGGCCACCCAGCGCAAACTGGCACGGCCAAAGATACGGAAAGGACACTACGTCCAGCCCTTGTAGCACCGCCATCAACTGGAAGGGAAATCCCTTGCTCGTGCTCCGCTCGTAAAAACTCGTCGCTGGCGGGAAGTCCACCTTCGTAACCGCCTTTCCACGATACGTCAGCCACGGTTCGCCCGCCGCGTCCACCATCAGGCTGAAGTCCGCCCCCGGCCCAACGTGAAACATATGCGTCGGCACCCGTCCCGGCAGCACCAGGCAGTTGCAGCAGAATGGATGGTTGGTCGGCGCCAGCCGGTGCGTCCGACCAAACCTCTTTACTATCTCCTCCGGCACGTTAATCCCCCGTGTCAGGAGCAGGGTCTTCAAGTCGAACACGTCCACCGCCTGCTCACCCACTCCAAAGCGGCGGTGTTTCGCCCGAAAGGCCTCCAGATTCCCAATCTGCGGACCAGCCGTGCTTTTCTTACTCTCACTCATTCTGCCGTCCATCATAGCAACGAGGTTCCTCCGTGCAAGTTAAGCAGCCCGTGTCGTCCATGCCGACCTCCCGCAGTGCGATCATCCGTAAGACAGTTCCAACACCGACGAATTCCGGGTGCGCGGTTTTAACCGAGTGCAGACAGCAACGGCTTTGGAAACCGACTGGATGGCTTGCGAATGCGCCTCCAAAAAACACGCGTCCACCGACACGAGGGGGTGGAGCGGCCAGAACTGAATGCCGAGAGAGGGGACGCGAATGATCAGGCACCGGAAACAGAAGCAGCCTCGAGAACTCATAAATCGCCAGGGCGATGCACGTTCCCGCGATGAGCAAAGCCAGCGCTATCATTAAAGGGTGACTTCCCTCCTTGCTCGAAAACTTCTCTTCAACTTTCTGGCTAGTTTCACTCGTGAACTGCGACTTTGGTTTAGCGCCTTTTCCAGCATCCCGCTCCCCCTCAGATGTGCCGCCGAGTTCGCGTAACTTCTTCCAGCCGAGCACTACGACGATAAGCCCCATGACGATAACAATCCCTCCAGCACCCCAATGCCATATCATAGTCAGCTTCACAGGCGTCATGCTAATAGAAATTATCGTGGAGCAGAGTAAGGCGGTTGAATCTCGCCGGGCGTGGAAAACTTCGATGAGATCTTCTCTTCGAAAGCCGCCTTACCTTGCCACCACCAGCCAACGGCAATCAGCACGCATGCTAACAATCCCACGAAAGCGCGTTCCGACCACCGCGACCTCGCGACCGAAGGACGTGGGACAGGACGCGGCTTCTCCTCCAACAGCCGCCCTTTCACGACGGGCGTGGCGTTCGCCGCGGAACGCGGCGAGGCGGGGATGGCAGAGGCTGGACTTGGCCCTGGCGCGGGCTGCCAGTCCGCGCGCCTGGCGACACGTTCCGTTTCGGCAGCGACGGCAGGAGCGAGCTCAGCGTCCGTCCGGCGCAACTGAGCAACTGTTTCAGGCGCGGGTTGCCAGTAACCCTTGTTGATAACTGTCAGCATTCGTTCAACCATCGCTTGGTAGGCTGCAAGATTTTCCGCGCTGCGAAATCTCTCCCGAATCCCCAGGTCATAGCGGTCCAATACATAGGTCTCGAACATTTCCTGCCATTTGGCCGCGTCCACGGCCTCCGGCACGGCGACCTGCCAGCCCCACAAGTTGTCGGTCACCTGCCGGATCATGCGCGCGCCGGCGTAGCCCTCCTTAAGCATCGCCTCGATCCACTTTGGGTTCAGATAGCGCGCCCGCATTTCGCGGCCCATGTATCGTTCGAGGGTGACTGTCTCACCCGACCTGGGGTTGCTCAGGTCCGCGACCAGCGTGTCCACCGGTTTGCCATTCACCTCGCGAACGGCCATCGCGGTGCCGCCGAGGTATTGGTAGAAATCGTCGCTATCAATGGCGCCATAGACGTTCGACGAACGGCTGTGGATCACACCCTTTGCGCCCTTGAGCGCCAGTCGCAGAACCGTTGGTGATAGATCGGCGTTGGTGCCTGCCGCTGCCCGCGCGCCCCAAAAGCCTTGTCCGAACAGATGGCTCATGCGGTTGAAAAAGACCGCCGCGACCTGCTGCTCGTTGGTCCAACTATCCGCTTGCTGGATGGCATGATCCAGCCCTGCGCCGTAAGTTCCTGAAGGCACACTGAACAACCGCACTGATGCCAGACGCTCGGCCTCGACTGGCGATACCCCTTGTGCTTCAAGGGCTGTGCGAGCCGCCGCAATGTTCCGCAGCAAAGGGTTGTCCGCGCTGGTGTCGGTCTTTACCAAGGTCACGGCTTGGTCGAGCAAAAGCATCAAGTTAGGAAATAAATCACGGTATAGCCCTGAAGGAATCACGGTTACATCCACGCGACGGCGACCCAACTCAGCGGGTGGAATCAAGTGCAACCCTTGCACCCGGCCACGAGCATCCCAATTGGGGCGCACCCCCATGAGCGTGAGGATCTCCGCCTCCATTACCCCTTCGTGCCGGCTCGTCTCCGTGCCCCAAAGGTTGAATACCAGCCGGTCAGGGAACTGGCCATCGTGCCGTTTGCGATACGACGCGATGAGATCCACCGCCATCCGCGAGCCCGCAGCAAAAGTCGCCGCCGTCGGCAGCCGTGCTGGGTCGAAGCCATAGAAGTTCTTTCCCGTGGGCAATGCGTCTGGGTTGCGGATAGGGTCGTTTCCCGGTCCCGGCCAGGATGTAACGCCCGGCCAACCCAGCCGAAAGCGCATCCAATTCCGCCTGGGCTGAGGCTTCGATTCGTGCCATCAACTCCGCTTTGCGCCTGGCGTGTTCTCCCGGAGACAGGTCGGGTTCGAGCGAGAGGATCGCTTCCGCTGTTGCCGCCCGCTTTGGCTCGTCGGGTGCGACGCCCAGCGTGTGCATGCCGAATGGCGTCATGCGTTCGCCAATCTTTCGGACGTGGTGCTCGATCTCCTCAATTTGATCGTCGTTCAACGACGCCCCAGGCGCGAGCGTAATGTCCAGGTCCTTGAAAAGCCCGCGCCGCTCGCAACGTTGCGCCAGCTCGCGAACCAGCTCGTCCCTGGCCGGCGAGCCTTTGTCCCGGGCGACGTGGTAATCGTTGATGAGTCCCGCAATCGCGTGGAGTTCCGGGCTCAAGCTCGCCCGATCCAGCGGCGGCGGCAGATGCGTGATGATGGCTGCCATCGCGCGGCGTTTGGCCTGCAGACCCTCCCCAACGTCGTCCACGATGAACGGATAAAACTGCGGCACAGCGCCGACCAGAACCTCGCCCGTGTCGGCGGCGGTGAAACCGACCTCCTTGCCCGGCAGCCATTCGTGGGTGGCGTGCGTGCCGACATGCACCATCGCATCGGCGTGAAAGTTCTTTTGCAGCCAGAGATAGAAAGCGAGGTATTGATGATGCGGCGGCAGAGTTACGTCGTGGTAGATCGCCTCTATGTCCTGATCCCAGCCGCGCGTGGGCTGTGGGCCAAAAGCCACGTTCCCCCAGCGCAGAATAGGCAGCACGAAGAACGGCGTCCCCGACGCATCTCGCCACACCATGACTTTGCTCTGCTCCGGTTCGCCCCACTTGGCCACGATTTGCGCGCGCAAAGGCGCCGGCGCCTGATCGAACCATTGGCGGTATTCCGACATCGGGACCAGTTGGACGCGCCCCGAACGGGCCAATTGGTCGAGCTCCGTCGCGACGTTCGTGCCCGGTGTGGGGTTGTTCCCAAAGGTGCGGATAGCGGTGAACAGTTCGTCCGCGTTGGTGGGCGCACCGTCCGCAGCGAAACCATCGGCCCGGAGCCGGTTGAGGATTTGCAGCAACGACTGCGGCAGCACGTTCAGATAGGAGGCGCCGATGGTTTCGCGTCCCGGCGGATAGTTGTAGTAGATCACGGCCACCCGTTTGTTGGCGGGTGGTTCGTGGCGCAAACGCACGAACGCCTGCACCCGATCGGCCAGGCGCTCGACCCGTTCGGCAATCGGCATCGTCATTACGTAAGTTTGGCCGGTGGCAACGTCCACGAGCTTTTCCTTGGAGGCGACAATGGTGGGCGCCACAGCACCCGCCAGTTCCGCGCTGCCGATCTGCCAGGAACGCTCGATGAAATCCAGACCGGAGGCGGAGCGTTCCCATTCGGCACGGCTTTGACTGTTCAGCGCGACGGCGTTGAGAATCGGCACGTCGAGCTGTGCCAGCAGCGGCGCCAGCTTGTCCGGAACATTACCGATTTTGAGCGTCAATCCGACCAGCGCTTCGATGCGGGGGTGGCCATTGGTACCGAGGAACAAGAGCGGTAAGGCTGCGTGGCTCGGATAACCAAACCCGAACAGCGCATTAAACCCGCGCAGGTCCAAGGCGGTGTTGAGGGCGGACAACAACTCGGTCTGGCCGGACGTGGCGGTGTCGCGCGAGAAATACACCCCAATCCAGGGGCGCCTCTGGCGATCCGCTGCCCCGGCCAGATAGGCGGCGGCATAGTCCTCAAATCGCGCGAATGCTCGACGGCCAGTGGGTTCGAAGAAGCCGAATTCCGGGAAGGGGGAAGGCGCGATCAAGTGCAAGCCGGGCTTGTAGTGCCGTGCGAGCGCGGCGCGCACAAGTTGTACCAGATTGGCCTGCCCACCCGCATCGAAGCAGGCTGCGAGTTCTGCATCGCGCTTGAACCCTAGGTCGGCAAACTCCGGGTCCAGTGTGCCGCCGACTCCCGCCAGCCAAGCGCCATGTGCCGAGGCGGCCTGAATTTCCGCCGCGAGCGCTCGCAGTAACGCACCGTAACGGGTGTAGCCGACTATAATGTCGCTTTTGCGAATGAACTGGCGGTCATTGTCGTCGAGTTCGACCCGCGGGAACGCCCGGACGGTAACATCGCTCAACTCGGGGTCCCGCCGCAACTCAGTGATGGCGCCAATGGCCGCGGCCGACTGTGCATCGCCTGTGAGCAGAGCAACCCTCACTTGGACAGCGTCTGAAGCGGTAACACTGAGGCAGCCGAGGCAAACGAGCAATGGAGTGAGGAACTTCACGCCACGCTCATTTGGGTTTTGTTTCTTCGTCCGGCACATAGACGACTTGGCCGTTGGCGAGGCGATAGGCCGTGCCGAGGCGTATGCCCTGGCCGGAGAGTGTCTTGTCGGTGACCTTCTGCACCTTAATCTGAGCTCCGTGCTTGGTGATGATCTCCATCTCGCCGGACTCGGTCTGCTTGACGAGCGTTACGTTGGACTTCTTGTCGAGCAATGTGCCGGACGAAAACAGGGCAAACAGCGCGATCAGCAGCGCGACGATGAACGCCACGCTCACATCGAACAGATTCGCGATGCCAGCCAGCGGGTCCTCGTCATGCCCTGGCGCCGGGCCGTGAGCCGAAATCCGATGCCGCTGAACGAAGCGCATGGCTTACTCCTTTCCGTTGGCTTGGCGCAGGACGCGCTCGGCATGAAACGCAAGCGCCTGCGAGTCAGCGCGCACCCAGCTTTCGCGGGCGGCGGCAATCAGGTAGGCGGCTACGCTGATAGTCAGGCCAATGACCGTCGCGGCAAAAGCCGTGACCATGTTGCTGGCGAGCGCCGGCAGGTTGCCCTCAGCCAAACCCTGAAGCGCATCCGCCATCGGGATGAGCGTGCCCATCAGCCCCAGCGAAGGCCCCACGCGCACCGCCAGCCGCAAGCGCCCGAGAGCGCGCCACTGCTCCCGCTCGGTGTTTTGCAGACATTCTTCGAGCCGGAGATCCAGTCCCTCACCCGGCTGGGCGGCCGCGAGTTGATCCAGCGCTTTCTGCGCCCGCTCCAAAGCCCGCCGGCGACCGGAACGGCGATCCCACG
This sequence comes from uncultured Methanomassiliicoccales archaeon, assembly GCA_963710685.1. GTDB lineage: Archaea > Thermoplasmatota > Thermoplasmata > Methanomassiliicoccales > UBA472 > DASXVU01. Next base: position 35,059 of record CAVQBH010000014.1, read on the forward strand.
CCTCACGCAGAAATGCGCCCAGGGCCACTAGCATGGCGGCCATCAAGCCGAGCAACCCCAGCAGCACCGGCCAGACGAGAAAGGCAGCGATGTGATGAAACAATTCCCGAAGTTGATCAACGGCAGTCATGGGTAGTTCGATTTAGGCGATGTACTGCCAGGTGGCAGAGGAATTTAACCGAGGTCATTGGGTTTTCGCACGGTAAAAGCGGGTAGCACTATTGGTCACTGCGCCATCTGTAAATGTCATCGTGCCGCTGGTGCTGGTGAAATTGGTAACGGCACTCCAAGCGGCAGGCGACAGGTTGGTGGTGGATTCAATCGAATAATTTCCCAGCGTCGGGCCGGACCATGTCAGATGCGCGCCAGTGGCGTTGATGCCGGTGATGGCCAATTGTCCTGCCGTGCTGGGACTGGTGACGGCCAAGACGGCAAATTGCGGACGCAGGCTGGTTTCTTGGGGGGCAGGCACGTCCGCACCCACGGAGAAAGTGACGGCGTTGGTGGCAACCAGATTGGTCACGCTAAAGGTCACAACGCTGGGGCCGTAGTTGGCGATGCTCGTGTTCCACTGCGCAACGTCGTCGCCGCCGTATTGAACGCCGTTGAAGTAGAGACGGTCGTTCTGGCCGGTGTCGCCGTAGGTGTAAAGCGCGGTGAGCGTGGCGTTGGTCGCGTTCGCGGGATTGACCGGCGCGAACACGGCGATGCGCTGGCTGACTTCGCCCGATGCTGGCGAGCCGTAAATATCGCCGCTGCCCTCGGCAATCGAGTAAGCAAAAGCATTGGTCAACGCGCTGCTTTGATAAACGGCTGCGAGTGCGACGTATTGGATGCGTCCGTCAAAACTGTCCGGCGTCGTTTCGGTCACGCTGATGGTGTTGGGCGTGCCGTTGGTGAAAAGCATTCCCGCCGGAATGGGCATGGCCACCAGCCAGACGCCGTAGCCGGAGCCGTAAGCGCAAGGCGCGTCGCTGCTGAACAGGGCGTTCAAGTCGCCCGTGGTGCCGAACACGAACGGGTTTGCCACCGGCAAATTGGTGCCGTTCACTGTCACTGTCATGTCGCAGGTGTAATCATGCGTTCCGCCCCAAACCGTCATGAGCAGCCGGCTGGCGACGATGCGGTTGCAGGCCGGCATGGTCATGGTTTCCTGGTAGGTGTAAGGCAGGCTGGGCGCGACGTTCGGCCAAGTGTCAATGTTCGTCCAGAACAGACCGCCGTTGGCGATGTTGCCCGCAAGCACGTTGGTCATGCCCAATCCGCCAAAGGCAAAGCCACCCACGCCCATTGAAAACACCGTGCCGGAATTGTTTATGCCGCCGCTGGAAGTCCAGCCATAAAGCGTGTTGTTGGTGTAAGCCAGGTCACCATCAGGATTGGCTCCATCCGGGCCGGTGAAACTGTGAAGGATGCTGAAGCCGGTGCCATCAAGACCAATCTTGAACAACGTGCCGACGTTGGAACTGCCGCCAATTTTGGTCGTGCCCACGAGAAAGGAACCGACCGAAGTCAGTGCGCCATTGGGATTGGCACCGTTGGTTGCGCCGCCGGTGAAGTTAAACAAAACGCTGTAACCGCTGCCGTCGGTATTCAACGAATAAATGGTGCCCAAGTTCGCCGTGCCGCCAACGCGCGTCATGCCGTAAAATCTTGAACCGACCAACGTCAACCCGCCGTAGGGGTTCGCGCCGTTGGTCGTGCCGCCGGTGAAGTTGACCAGATTGGTGTAGCCGCTGCCGTCGGGGTTGACGCTGAAAACCACGCCATCATTGCCGGTGCCGATCAAGCTGCCGGTTCCTCCATGCACGGTCGTGCCGTAGAGCACGCCATTGTTCAGCAAGAGCGAGCCGCCCAACGGTCGCGAGCCGTCATTCGTTCCGCCAAGAAAAGTGTGCAAGTTGGTAAAGCCGCCACCGCTGGTGGGAAGCGAATAAATCGAACCGACGCCTGTGCCAGTGCCGTAGTAGGTCATTCCGTAAAGCGCGGAACCATCAACAATCACGGCACCGTAGGGTTTGTAGCCGGTGCTGGTGGTAAAGCTGTGCAAGTTTTGATAACCCGAGCCGTCCGCATCAACCGAAAAAACGGTGCCGTAGCCGGTTGTGCCATTGCCGCCGCCGCCGTAGTAGGTCGTGCCGTAAAGCGTCGAGCCGCTCAAGGCCAGCGAGCCGAGCGGTTGGTAGCCGTCGGGCGCAACGTTGGTGAACGTGTGCAGAACGGCGAAACCGGTGCCATCCATGTTGACTGAAAACACCACGCCGCCGCCCGCCGCGCCTTGATTAACCGTGCCGTAAATCGTCGAACCGGAAATGACCGGCGCGCCATAATACGGATTGGCTCCGTCCGCGCCGCCGGTAAAGGAGTGGAGCACGCTAAATTGGGCAAAAACGGTGCCGCCGCTCATCGCCAACACTGCGACCGCCAATTTGAGAATTGAACTTCTATTTAGTTTCGTTGTTTTGACGTATTTCATAAATGATTTAACGGTGTGGGAGTGATTTATTGGGAAGCGTCCCATTCGTTTTGGGTGGTGATTGTTTTGAATTCGACGTGGTCGTCGCAATACGCGGCCACAAAACCCTTCTTCGAGTGGCGATAATCCACATACGGAACCGGGTTGGTGAACGAACTGCCGCTGCCGCACCAGTAATCGCCCGGCGTGCAATCCCCATAAATAATGGTGCCCGAAGGATGGCGAATGTTGTTCGCTTGAACGCCATACCAGAAGCAATAAGCGTTACCCGCGAAGTTGAACGTGTTGATGCCGTAGCTCAAAAAGATGTTCGTGTCCCAGGTCACGGGAATCTTTTTCAAATCCGAAGGGCACAGATAGACGCCGGAAGTTTTGCCAATGAATGGCTTCAACAAATCCATCCAGCGCGTGGTGGAATCAATCCAAGCCGGCGGGTAACTCTTGGCTTCATCCACGTACATCTGGGTGGCCAACCCGATTTGCCGGAGATTGCTTTCGCAGCCTGCGCGTTTACCGCGTTCTTTCGCATTCGCCAATGCGGGCAACAGCAACGCGGCCAAAATCGCAATGATGGCGATGACCACCAGCAGTTCAATCAGCGTGAACGCCGCCTCTCCTCGATGCTGACCCAGGCAATGCGCATCCTTGCTCCAGGCTCTTAACGGTCTGCCTGGATGCAGCGGCTCTGCCCACGGTGCTTTCATGAGATTACGAATATATGAAATCGTAATACTGGCATCTCTGCCGTCAAGCCCATTCGAAAAAAGACCGCAATGCTGCAAAACGCCCCCATGCGGCGAACCTTGCTTGGAACCAGTTTGACACATCCTGTATGGTGCCTACCATTGCCGAGGAACTGTCACGCCATGAAGCAAGAATTGGTTGAGCGGTTCACCGTGTCGGTGCCGGCGGCGCTTCTGCGCCAGTTTGACGGCATGGTGAACCAGAAGGGATACGAGAATCGTTCGCAGGCTATCGCCGATCAGATGCGCGACGCCCTCGTCGAGCACCAGCAAGAGTACGGCTCCGGCGAAATTGCCGGCACCATTACGCTCCTTTACGACCATCACAAGCAGCACGTCCAAGCAACTCTCACCGACATCCAGCATGACCACCATGAGGTGATCGTCTCTACCCTCCACGTCCATCTCGACCACCATAATTGCCTGGAGGTCCTCGTCGTGCGCGGCCAGGCCAAAACCGTCAAGAAGATCGCCGACGAACTGATCGCCGCCAAGGGCGTTAAACATGGCAAGCTTACGGTCACCTCCACTGGCAAGGACCTTCCGGGCTGACCCCGCGTAGCCCGGCACAATGCACTCTTCTCTCCGAACCGCCTCCGACCGTTGTAGTCAATGGAAGCTTCCTCCGCTTCAATTCCGACTCTACCACCGCCCGTTGCCCAGGCTGGAGCAACCAAGGATTTGACCTGCTGCCGGTTCGACGTATGGTGCTGTTATGCTTCAGCGATTTCCCGGGCTGCTGATCGCCGTGTTGTTGGCCCTTTTCATGGGCCAACACAGGTCATTCCTTCGGTCAATCACTGGCATACAAATCCGCGATACCAAATGAACAAGAACACTTGATTCGCTCACCCGACGTGAGGCTATCCGACGCACTGCGCTCCTGAGCGGCCGTGGCGAGCTTTTGCTCCGCGGCTTTCCGTCGCATTCCGGCGCGGAACCGCCGGGGGCCTTTTCTCTGCCGCCGCTCGGCTATGCATTCGATGCGCTCGAACCTTACATCGACGCCCAGACGATGCAGATTCATCACGACAAGCACCACGCCGCCTACGTCGCCAACCTGAACAAGGCCTTGACCGAAGCACCTACGCTTCCGGCAAGCCCATCGAGTCCATCTTCCGCGACCTTGAAGGCGTTCCCGAACCAATCCGCACCGCCGTGCGCAACAACGGTGGGGGCCATGCCAACCATTCGTTTTTCTGGCCGCAACTCAAGAACAACCAAGGGCATGGTCCTTCAGGCGAACTGGCCAGGGCCATAGACAGCAGGTTTGCCGGCTTTGCCGGGTTTCAGCGCCAGTTCACCGAGGCAGCCACCAAGCAGTTTGGGAGTGGCTGGGCATGGCTCACGATTAGCGCCGACAAGCAACTTGCGGTTGAGTCCACGCCCAACCAGGACACGCCTCTGTCCAAAGGGCGCACGCCACTGCTTGGCATTGACGTTTGGGAGCACGCTTACTACCTCAAATACCAAAACCGCCGACCGGAATATATCGCGGCATTCTACGCGTTATCAATTGGGACGTAGTGGCTGACCGGTTCCAAAAGGCGACAGGCTGAAGGGCATCGCCTGCGCCTGCAACGGCACCACAGCTCCATCGTCAGACCTTAACCGGCTGGCCGGTTGACGTTTCGCGTGGTTAGTTTATTGTCGATCCGGATGCGCGCCGCTATCCGATTTGTCACCGTGCTTGTGCTGGTCCTCTCGCTGGGCCTGCATTGGGCCTTCCTGCAATCGGTGGCCTGGGTGAGCATGATCGTCACTTACTCGCAAGACGCCTCCTTCACAGAAGCTGTGAGCAAGACTTTTGATGGCAAACATCCTTGTTGCATGTGCAAAGCCATCGCAAAGGCCCGCGCTGAACAGAAGCAAAAGGAACAGAAGCAGAACGTAAAGCCCGGTTCCAAGATGGATCCGGGGTTGGTTTGGCAGGCATCGCTCGTCGCTTTTTCATCGGCTGGCGAACGGATTCCCTGCGCAAACTCGGAAGCCTCCCTTCGGTCTTACGAACCTCCCAAGCCGCGCCCTCGCCCGGCTTAGTCTCCCACTCTATTCCGGGCGTCGGTGTAGATACCGATTCCCAAAGTGCTCTGCTGATTGCCTCAGCAGGCAATTCCATGTTCGTGAGACCCGTTCTCAGCGCGTGGCGCATTGGCGCGCACACGGTGTAAACCAGAGCTTAGATACAAGATCAATTAAAAACCATAAAAGTAATCAAAATATGAAAAGTCAGATTAATTCGGCAGCCAAAACTAAATTGCGAAATCGTGTAGTCAATATTCTTGGATCCGCTGTGTTGGCGGGGTCTGTGCTCCCTGCTTCGGCCGACCTTTATCAAGTCACCGGCGGTTCAGTTTCGATGACAATCACGGAAGGCCTGGCCAGCAGCGTTGACAATTTTGACGCTTATTTTGACGCGACCGCCACCCGTGCCCAGACGCTCAGCGATCCGGCCCCGGGTAATGCGCCCTTCGCTGTTAATGGAGCGACTGTCACCGTGGTGGATCCGATTCGTCCCTACGGCGTTGTCCCCAGTCCGTACCCGGGCACTCCCGGTTCGACACGAAGCCCCCAGATGACAACACTCGAATTCGATTCCAACGATGTCCTTGGCAGTTGGAGTCTTTCCAATGACTCTTTTGGTTTTGTCGGAAATACGACACTGGGAGAGCAAATTGCGCTGACCAGTATGCAGCGCTGGACCGGGCCGTTCAGCGGCGCCTTGCTTTACGGTGATTTCGGACTTCGGCGGGTGTCGGCAACAGAGTTGGCGCTGACCAGCAACATTGACTTCCTGAATGCTGATTTCGCCGACATCGTAAACCCGACCATTTCAGTAACAGACGATACGCTGACGATCAGCGGCGACCTGCTCATGGGCAATGGGCTTTACCTGTTGGACCCAAGCGTGGTGCCCGGCACCGATTTCGGTACGTTCACAATGACCGCGGGGATAGCGGCCGTTCCGGAGCCATCTGCTCTAGCCCTGCTCGGTCTTGGCGCGGTGGTCCCGTTGCTGCGCCGCATCCCCAGGTTAAACCGCTAACACGCCATGGATATCCCGTGCGGATTGGGTTGGTAGCAATCCAATCCGCGACGTGAATTCGTTTAAATACATGAAGCTGCGTTTGCCTTCGCTTATGGCGATGTTCCCCATCGTCCTCGGCATGGCGATAAACTCCGCTCGCGCACTGACGATCACCGGTGGCACCGCTACCCTGACTCTGGAGGAGGGCAAAGCCGACAGTATTAGCTGGCTGGACGCCTATTTCAGCGACGCCAAAACCCGGGGGCAAACCCTGTCGGACCCAGCTCCGGGCGACGCACCGTATGTCCGTCTGTCGGGAACACCCGGCACCATCGGAACGGGCTCGACATCGGGTGTGCTGGGCGTTCCCGGGATCGTTCAGGTCACGGATACGATCCGCCCTTTCGGAGTGATTCCCACCCCGCCAGCGCCGGACACCTATCCCGGCACCCCGGGGTCTTCACGCTCGAGGCAAGTCACGACGCTTGATTTTAGCCCGACCAACATTCTGGGCAGTTGGACCGCATCGACCGACCTGGTTGGCGTATTCGTCACCACCGACGCCTTGAGTGAGCAAATCGCTTTTACCTGTATGCAACGTTGGGGAGGGCCATTTACTGGCGTGCTGATCTACGGCGATTTTGCCTTGCGTTACGTGCCCACCCGTGCGGGGACTGTGGCTCCGGGTGGAACCCTGTCGGGGCTGGCGATGGTAAGTAACATCGACTTCCTCGATTCATCCTGGGCCGACCTGGCCAATGCTTCCATCACTTTCAGCAACAATACGCTGAACATATCAGGCGACCTGTTGATTTCCGGCGCGCTCAACCTGCTTGACCCGACAGCGACGGTGGGAACGAAATTTGGAACGTTCAGCATGAACGCCACCGTCTTACTCCCCACTCCGCTCATCCATCGCTTCGCCAGGAATGGCGGCATGGTAACGTTAGAGGCCATGAATGGCCTGCCGAACGGCGGCTACACCGTGCTTTCCTCCACAAACCTCGCGCTGCCGCTCGCTGCCTGGAGTGTGAGCGCAACGGGCTCGTTCGACGCGAGCGGAACCTGTTCAAACTCCATTCCAACACTGCCGGGGGAAAGCGCACGATTCTTCCGGCTGCAGCAGCCGTGAGTTCTGCGTTACAGGATCAAAGCCGGACCGTTGCTGCGGAAGTCCCCGGCGGCGGTCCGGGCTTGTGCCTGCGCGCATTCACCTTGATCGAACTGCTCGTGGTCATCGCCGTCATTGCAATTCTGGCAGCGTTGCTATTGCCGGCTTTGGGCAAGGCAAAGCACCGTTCCAAGCGCACCGTCTGCCTGAACAATCTCCGGCAGATGACCCTCGCCGACACGATTTATTGCAACGACAACGGCCAATTGCCGGCGCCGAGCGACTACGTTCCGAGCAGCATTTCCGTCGCGCGGCTCACCCAAATGGCGCAGACCATCGGCATGACCGTGCCACCGGGTCCAGCCTCAGCGTGGCCGCCGCGCGCACAGCAACCACAGTGGTTCAACTGTCCGCTGGCGACGGAATCCGGTTACGCCGAAGGGGTGACGCTCGGCGGCGGACTTTACACTGGTTATGTTTACGTCGGCGGCATCGAAAGATCCCAGATGATCACGTTGGGGTTTGCCACGCTCGTAAACCCCGGCCAGGCAGCCGATTACAAAAACACCCGGCGCGGCGTCTTATGGGCTGACATTTTGGATGAGTACCTCATGGCCGATCCACGCCGCTTTGAATATTTCCATCCCATCAAACAAATCAAATACCCTGATTTTCGCTTCGAGGCGAACGACCTCGAAGGCATCAACCGCGCGTGGTCCGATGGCTCAGTGGAGTGGACAGGCGGCAAACGCCTCGACTTGACCGGTGCAAATAGTTCCGACCTGCGCATCAAACACATTCTCGGCAACTACTACTTCTGAAACCAAAACATTTATGAACCAGCAAGTCTTTTCCCGTCGCGAGGCTTTGAAACTTCTGACGCTCGCTTCCGCCGCCGGCGCGATTGCCCCGCAAGTTGTTACCGGCGCGGAGACACATTCCTTGCATGGCCAAGCTCAGGAACAACTTCGCATGGGCAGTGAGCAAATTGCGATTCTCGTTTATCCTGAATTCACCGCACTCGACGCGCTCGGCCCGCACTACGCACTTTCCGGCATGATGGGCGCGACGGTGCGGTTCGTCGCCAAAACGCTCGACCTCGTTCCGTGCGAAGGCGCGAGCAAGGGCGGTTATTGCGTGAAGCCGCAACTGACCTTTGCCGACTGCCCCAACCATCTGGACTTGCTGCTCGTGCCCGGCGGACTCGTCGGAACGCTCGCCGCCATCGAAGATAAAGAGACGATTCAATTTTTGCAAAGCAGCGCCACGAGGACGAAACTCATGAGCAGCGTTTGCACGGGATCACTCCTGCTCGGCGCGGCGGGTCTGCTCAAAGGCCGCAAAGCCACCAGCCACTGGCAAATGCTCGAAGTTTTGAAAGATGTCGGGGCAACGCCGGTCGCGGAGCGCGTTGTCTTCGACGGCACCGACCGAGTAACCGCCGCTGGTGTCAGCGCCGGCTTGGATTTGGGTTTTGAACTCGTCCGCCACTATCGCGGCGATTTTTACGCGAAGGGAATGCAGTTGCTAGGCGAATATGATCCACATCCACCATTCCCTGGCGGTGGCAATCCCAAGACCGCCGATTCAACCGTAGTGAACATGCTCAACATGATGCACGCACCCCTGGCGGAGAAATTCAAAGCCGCCATCGCCCATGCCACAACGAAATAGACACAACGCTGACAATTAATTCCGAACAACCGAAACACCAAAAGCAAATGAGCACCAATTCAGTCATCAAGAAGCTCCTCAGACTTGAGCTGCAGCCGCCTTAACCCTTTTCTGGTCAGCCAGCTTAACGCGTGGAGCGGATGCGCCCGCGTTCATCTCGAACGCCACCAACCAATTCACAATTACTGGCATGAGTTGCGACGGCTGCGCGCGGGGTATCGCCTCTGAGCTGAAGCGAGCCCCCGGCGTGGTGTCGGCGGGAGTATGCTTCAGCAACAGGCTGGCGACAGTGGTCTATGATACAAACCGCATTTCAGTCGCCGGCTTAAAGAAGGCAATCGTTGAAGCTGGCTATGGAGCCAAACTTGTTAAATCTGAAACAGCAAAGCGGCGGTGACTCGAAAGGTCATCCGTCGAATCGCCCGAGAGACGGGTTTGTCTCGGCGAGAACTCTGGGCACGCTGTTGCTCGGCCTCGCCATCGCCAGCGTGGCGGCCGTAGTCGCTCTTCTCCTAAGCCAGCGGGACAAGGCGGCCGGTCCTTCAAAGCCGGATCACCCACGTCGCCTAGTGGACTTCACTCTCACCGACCGAACTGGCCGGACGGTCACGCAGGCCGACCTGGCCGGGAAGATTCTGGTTGTCAATTTCGTGTTCACCAGTTGCTTGTTGAGCTGCCGGGCCGTCAATGACCGCATGGCGGAGATTCAAGGTCTTCTCGGTGATGCCGAGGACGTTCGATTGGTGTCGCTGACCGTTGACCCGCGCACCGACACACCCTCGGTCCTCTCGAAGTTTGCAGATGGCTTTCATGCAGACACAAATCGCTGGCTGTTCCTGACCGGCAACAAAACCGAGCTTTACGGCCTCATCGAGACCAGCTTCATTTCCAAAGCGCCCGAGTTGGAACCATTCATTCCGGGTGGATTCGCCAGCACGGACCGCATCATGCTGGTTGATGGGAATGGTTTGGTCCGTGGTTCCTTCAACGGATTGAAGCGGGGTGTGGCCGATGCCGTGGTCAGCGAGATTAGGAAACTCCGCATAATACCAACCTGAGATGAAACACAGATTCCTCCTGCTCATCACCACCTTGAGCTTCAGCCTTTTCGATCTGCAATCCCGCCCGCGCGCACGAATCTGCCCTTGCACAACAACCCGGTCCACTACGTCAGTGGCGTTATTCGGGAAATCGGCTCCGGACCGAACGAAGGCCGTAATCCGACATGAAGCCATTCCGGATTACATGCCCGCAATGACCATGGAATTCAACGTGCACAACACGAACGAACTCAGCGGCTTGCGTCCAGGCGATGCCATCACCTTCCGGCTAACCACCACAGACGATGCGCACTGGATCGACCTGGTTCGCAAGACTGGCATTGCGACAAATGGCCTGGCCGATGTGCCGACGTAGCGGACTACTCGGGCATGGCCCGGGACAACATCCCGGCGACCCGGGTGGAAGCGGCCGGGGCGTCCGGCGGCCTGGCCCTGCGCCAGGGGTACATGGCGGTAGCGTCCGGCATGCACGACATCGTGGTCGTCGGCGGTGCGGAGAAGATGACCGACGTGGGTGACAACGAATCGAACGAGATCCAGTCGTCGGCGGCGGACGAGCAGTGGGAGGTGACGTTCGGAGCGACGTTCCCCTCGCTGCACGCCATGATCGCTCGGCGGCATATGCACGATTTCGGCACCACCCGGGAGCAGATCGCCCAGGTGGCGGTCAAGAACCACAAGCACGGGTCGTTGAACCCCAAGGCCCAGTACCAGAAGGAGATCAGCCTGGACACGGTGCTCAGGTCGCCCCTGGTCTCCGACCCGCTGGGCATGTTCGACTGCGCCCCCAACTCGGACGGTGCGGCGGCGGTCGTGCTGTGCGCCATGGAGAAGGCAAGAAGTACACCGAGACGCCGGTCAAGATACTGGCATCCGGACAGGCGTCCGACACGCTGGCGTTGCACCACCGCAACAGCATCGTCGGGTTCGCCGCCACCAGGGTCGCGGCGGACCGGGCGTTCAAGCAGGCCAGGCTGACGCCGAAGGACGTCAACTTCGCCGAGGTGCATGACAACTTCACCATATCGGAGATACTGGCGATCGAGGACCTGGGCTTCTTCCAGAAGGGAGAGGGCGGAAAGGCCACCATGGACGGGCAGACGCTGCTGGGCGGAAAGATCGCCATCAACACCTCCGGCGGCCTGAAGGCCCGGGGAGACCCGATCGGCGCCACCGGGGTCGCGCAGATCGTCGAGGTCGTCACCCAGCTGCGCGGGCAGGCGGGAAAGCGCCAGGTGGCCGACGCCAAGGTCGGTCTGGCCCAGAACGTCGGAGGCACCGGCGCGACCGCCGTCGTCCACATCCTGGGGGTGGCCTGATGGCGACCGCCAGGTTCTGGAGGGAGAACGCCTCCCGGTACAACATGACCGGCGCGCAGTGCACCGTCTGCGGGAAGGTCCATTTCCCCCCGCGTTCGGTCTGCCCGACCTGCCACCGCAAGTCCATCGGGAAGATCGTGCCGCTCAAGCTGAAGGGCGAGGGCGAGGTCTTCTCCTACACGGTGGTGCACGAGGCGCCGAGCCAGTTCGAGATGCAGAAGCCCTACATCATGGCCATCATCCGCATGAAGGAGGGGGTCATGGTGACCGGGCAGCTCATCGACGTGGAGGCGGACGAACTGGCCATCGGGATGAAGGTGAAGGCCACCTTGAGGAAGCTGGGATCGGACGGGCCGGGCGGGGTCATCCACTACGGCTACAAGTTCGCCCCGGTCAGGCAATAAGCACCTCGGTACGGCGAAACATTTCCCTTTCATTTTTTTCTCGTGAACTACCATCTACGCATCACGTTGCGGTCCAGTTACCGTCCAGGAAAGGCAATGGCCGCCGCCGGTAAGGCCGAAGAGGTCCGACCCCCGGGAACCGATGGTGTTCATTTCGCCGGACGGATCTGTACCCTTCAGGGATGTCCTATGATGCCTGAGCTCAAGACCGTGGACCACGTGGACGTGGCAAGGTACATGGGGACATGGTACGAGATAGCGAAGTTCCCGCAGAGGTTCGAGAAGGGTCTGGTCGGCGTGACGGCGGACTATACGCTGCTTCCGAACGGCAAGGTCCAGGGTCCTGAACGGCGGATACGGGGGGACTTCAACGGCAAACTCAGGTCCGCCAAGGGCAAGGCGTGGATCGTCGACCGGGCGTCCAACGCCAAGCTCAAGGTGAGCTTCTTCTGGCCCTTCGCCGCCGACTACTGGATACTGGAGCTTGGAAACGACTACGAATACTCGGCGGTGGGCGAACCGGTCGCGCAGATATCTCTGGATCCTGTCCAGGACGCCGCAGATGGACAACGCCGTCTACGAGGACCTGCTCGAACGGCTAAAAGAAAAGGGTTCGACGTTTCCAGGCTGGAAAAGAACCCGCAAAAGTAGGCGAGGTCTCGCCTGATGGCGGTCATCCCAAGGTTGAGCAGGACCGGACCGGAAAACCATCTGGCCGTTCTATTCGACCGTCAGCTCGAACTCTGATTCGAAGCCGACCAGCTCCTCCGAGGCGACCGACTTGCAGGACAGCATGAGCCTGAGGACCGACGGTGCCGGAGATTTCGGCCTGATCGACACCTCGATGGTCCTCTTCTCGTCCTTGGGCAGCCTGTCGATGCCGGTGAGGCCCTTGACCTCGACATCCCCGAGCGATCTCGATGTTGATCTCCCTGGCCACCGCGGTTGCCGTCGTTGCTGACGTGCAGCCGCACCTTGGCCCATGCGCCTTTCTTCGGTTCGTCCAGGAAATCGATGTCGATGCCGATGTCAGGCATCATGAGCTGTTTCTGCTCCTCCACCTTGGCCACCGCCTCGCTCAGTAGCTCCAGACGCCTGCTTGGTGTCGATGTTGCGCAGGGCGTCCGCCTTCTTCAGCATCTGTTCCGCCGCCACGACCGGCATGCCCGCGGCCCTGAGCTTGTCCAGCTCCGCCTTCAGCTTGGTGCGGGACTGGCCGGAACTCCTCGTTCGCGACGCGCTGGCCGTCCCGATGAGGAGCTCGCTATTGCTCCAGCGTCCGGAACGCCTCCCCGATGTCCTGGGTCAGCATGACCCCGGTGGCGCTGGTGTACAGCCCCTCGCTGATGTTGACCTCCAGGCCGGACCTCCTTGGCCTTGGCGATCTCGTCCGCCACCTTCATGCGTTTGCGGTCGAACTCCTCGAGGACCACCTGGCGCAGCGTGCGGATGCCCGCGTTCAGGGCCTCCAGCTCCTTGGAGCCGTAGTTCCCGGCCTTGATCTCCTGCAGGCGCAGCACGCCGGGCGGCAGTTTCGACCGGGCGTAGCCGATCTCGTTCAGCAGCTTGTAGAGCGACTGTCAGCTCCTCATGGTCCCGGGCCGATTCCTGCGGACGACCGCTCTGGCACCTGGGCCTTAGCCCGGCGCAGGAAGAGCGACGATCTCTCGAAATCCATCGCCAGCAGCGCCTCGTCCGCCTGGTCCAGCAGCGTCCCGATGTTGGCCTGCTCGTCGCTCTCGTCCAGGTACTGGAAGTCATGCCGGAGCGATTGCAGCTCGGTCATCCTGGCCTCGAACATCTCGCGCAATTGGCCCAGTTCGTCCCGGCAGCGCATGGCCAGTGCGCTGGCCTCCGCGAAGGCCCGTGGCCTTCATGCTTGTCCTCGGCCTTGGCCATGCAGCTGCCTCAGCTCCTCCGAGTACACCCCGGAGGCGGCCGCCTCGTCGAACTTGGAGCGCACCTCGGCTATGCGTCCGCTGGGCGGAGTCCCGGATGTCCTTGACCTTGACCAGCTCCTCCTCGTAGGTGCGGACCAGCGGCAGCACGTCCCGGAACCGGCGCTGGTTGATGCGCTCGTTGACGTCCCGGCGTATCCGGTCCACGATGACCAGGTCCGGTCCCTCCATCTCCTCCCGCCGCAGCCTGAGGTCGACCTCCTCCAGCTTCCGGGAGGCCATCATGTCCATGAGATGGGCCGCCTGGTCCACCGCACGCTTGGAGAGCTCCATGGCCAGCGGGTGGTTGCCCTGCTTCTGGATGATGCGGGCCTGGTTCATCATCTCCACCGCCGGCGAGACGTTCACCCCCAGGTCCTGTATCGCCTTGAGCGTGGCCATGGTGCGGTCGATCTGCTCGGTGGCCTTCTGCTCCATGAGCATGAGCTGGTCCAGTTCGCCGCGTGCCATCTGGGATGCCCTGAGCGCGTCCAGGTAGCGTTTCTCGGCCAGCAGGCTGGATGGACTTGGCCAGTATCTGCTGCGGCGAGCTGATGTCGATGCCGGCCGCCTTGGTCCGGTCCATCAGCGCGCGGCAGAGCCCGATCTCCCGGGAGATCCCGGCGGCCAGCTGGTCCTTGATCATGTCGATGCCGCTGTTCATCGTCTTGAGCGCCGTCAGGTGCTCCTTCCTTCTCCTCCAGCTCCGATGCCGCCGGATGACGCCTGTGCCGACGACGTGTCCACGCCCAGTGTGTCCATGGCCAGGACCAGCTCCTTGGCCTCCTGTACCTTCCTTGCCGCCATGAACGGGGCCACGATGACCTCCGTCTCGGCGTAGGCTGCCGCGGAGGTGGCCCTGGCATCCGCATACCGGCCGCTCTCGAACATGCGCTTCGTCCGCAGCAGGAGGTCGGTGGCCTTCCGGGTGTCGATGCCCTTGCGAGTCCGCCTCTTCCAGCAGGTTGGATATCTCCACGATCGGTCGTAGATCTCCACGTGCAGGCTGACAGCTGCTTCAGGCTGGTACGATGCCTCCTTCAGGTTCTGGTAGGCCTTTTCGAACCCCCCTTCCTTGAGCGCCTGGCCCGCCTCCTCCAGGAGGTGCTCGGGCTTCATGACCTCGACCCCCTTCTTGCGCTCCAGGGAGATCGAGCGGGAGGTGGTGGCCATCTCCCTGGTGAGCTCGTCCATCATGATCGAATGGGAGAACTGGATGACATCGTTGGCGGTGCGCAGGGCCTGCATGGTGCTGTTCTTGCCCTCAGTTCGTCCGCCTTGGACATCTTGTCCTTGAGCGTGACGCTCTCGCAGTTGAGCTCCTTCAGGATGCCCAGCATGGAGCGGGCCTCTCCCAGCCTGGTCTCCAGGGCCTGCTTCTCCTCCCGGTTCAACGACTCGGCCGACTCCGCCGCCAGATCAAAGGCGTTCACGAACTCCTTCTTCTCCATCGCCATCCTCGCCTGCTCCAGCATGGCCGCGGCGCTGCTCACGTCCATGGACCCCTTGTACGCCTCGACGTTCGCCCGGCCCTCGTCCAGCGCCTTCTGGACCTGGAACCGGAGCTTGGCGTCGGTGGTGTCAGCGCATTTCGCCAGCAGTTCCGGGGCCACCGAGAACTCGCCCCGCTTGATGAGGTCCACGATCTTCTCCAGCATGCCCGTTTCTTCGGCGACGTCGACACCGATGCGGGCCGCCCCGGCGAACTTGATCTCGATCGCCATCACGTCCTTGGCGTAATGCTCCTCCAGCTGCTTGTTGAGCTCCGACTGGGCCTCCTTGAGCAGTCCCGCGGCGCTGATGAACTCCTGCGCCAGGGTCGCCCTCCTCGCCGAGTCCATGAAGCTCTTGGCGGTGGCCGTGTCCAGCTTCAGGTTCTCCGCGCTGGTCATGGCGGACCTGGTCCTGGCCAGCTCGGATTCCAGGTCGGCCAGCCCCTTTAATGCGGTCTCGATCTCGGTTTCCGCCGCCGCCACCTGATCCATCGCCTCGGCGATCTCCGAGTCGGCCAGGGCCGCCCTCGCCGCCTCTATCTTCTTCGACGCGCCGCCGAGGTCGATGCTCAGGCGCTTGGCGATGAGCAGTTTCGGGCGTAGCTTCTGCAGCGCCTCGGTGATCAGTGCGGTCTCCTTCTCATGGAGCATGGCCTTCACCAGCCTGGCGCCCTCCACCGTTTCGGCGAACCTGGAATCCTTCAAGCAGGTCCTTCTGCAGGGCGATGTGGGAGGCGATCTCCTTCACATCGACGCCGTTCTCCTTCAGGACCGTGCTCCTCTTCCGCAGCGACAGAAGTTCCGCGGCGAATCCCTTGGAAACCGCCTTCAGCTGCTCCGCCTCGGCCGCCGAGAGGGCGGCGAACGCTTCCTCGAACGAGCCCTGCTGCCAGCAGCGCCTGGGCCTTCTTCAGCGACCTCTCCACCTTGGACAGGTCGATGGCCACCTCGACGTGGTACTGGGAGACGTCCATCATGCTGTCAGCCCGGTTCTGGAACTTCTCCCCGAGCGCTGACTCCAGCGATTCCAGGCAGGATGCCAGCTTCTCCATCGACGAGGGCACCTGGGCTTTCTTCGAGCGAGTCCCTGGCCTCGGCCAGCTACTGCCGCTCGGCATCGACCGGGATGCCCTGCCCCTCGGCCAGGAGCAGCACCGTCTGGGCTTCCCCGAAGGCCGTTGCCATGTAGCGGTTGACCAGCTTCTCCACCTTGTCCCAGAGGTCCTTGGACATGGCGAAGGCGTCCTCCAGGGATCCCCTGGTCAGTGCGGACCTGGCCTCCTGGGACAGGCGGGAGAGGTCATCGGCCTTGGTGCCCCTCTTCTCCACCAGCGTCCTCAGCTCGTCCGCGTCGTCGAGCATGGAGGCGACCCGGTCCCTCTGGGCCCTGTGCGACGCCTCCAGGCTCTTGGTGGACAGCCCGACGGATGAACGGTAATCCTTTTCCTTGAAAAACGAGCTCGCCTCGGTCAGGAACTTCTCCGCCTCCGCCGCTGGGGCGTCCATCCTCTTCACCAGCTTGAGAGAGTCCTCTGCCTGGACCAGCTTCTCCTCCGCTGCCTCGCGGCTTTTAGCTGCCTCCTTTGCCTTCTGCTCAATCTGCTTCTTGAGCTGCAGCTGTTTTATGTAATCTCCAGTCAAACGAAATCAGCCCCGAGAGCCGATATGACCGCCATTTCCTGCGACATGGGAAGGGTTGTTGCGCGATTAGGCCTATACGGATATACCTTTTCCCAGGATTCCGAAATAATGGTAATTTGTGCGCCCGGTCAGCGCTTCAGGATCTCGACGAAGGCCACCCGCTCCAGCACGAGGTCGGTCGGCCTGCTCCTCCGGGACGGTCCCAAGCTCCCCGCTCTCGATGCCGTAGGCGATGGCCTTTTCTTGTGAGGGGAGCAGCACCAGGTCGTCCTTTATCAACCCCAGCCGCCGCAGGACCTCTCCGGGGGCTTCACAGTCGAACAGGACCAGGGCGAAGTTCTTGGTCCCGTTCTTGATCCCCATCTTCACCTTGGCCTTGGATATCTGGCGTTCGCCGGAGGCGAACAGCATGGTCTCCATGGAGACCGCGCGGAGGCGTTGGTGCCTTGCTCGATGGCCCGCTTGGCATGGGCCACCGCCGCCTCCAGATGCGCCTTCCCGCAGACCATGTCCGCGTCCATCGGGAGCACCTCGCAGGGGAGCGACTGGACCTGTGCCATGAAGTCCGCGGCGCTGCACGCCTCGCCCCTCGCACCCAGTATGAAGTACCGAGCTCATATGCCGGTCCAACGGCAGGAGCGTATATATTGGTTTTTCCGGGCCGGAACGGGGCGCGACCGCTTCTCCCAGCACTTCGTCCACGTCCCGGTTCAGCAGCTAGAAAGCATTATTAGGGCAAACGGGTTTTGTGGGCTCGTCTAGTTCATCGATACATGAGATGGAGCGCACCTAAAAATGACACTCAACAAGGTCGTGGTAAGATCTCCGGCGACAATTGCGAACCTCGGACCGGGATTCGATGTCTTCGGGATAGCTCTGAAGGAACCGGCCGACCTGATAGAAGTTCGCAGGACCAGCGAGATAGGGGGTCCGGGTCGAGAAGATCGAGGGCATCGGGGCCCACGGCGTGACGATCGACAACTCGCGGAACACCGCGGCCGTCGCCGCCCAGAAGGTCCTGGAGATGGGCAATGCCGATTTCGGGCTCAGGATGAACATCAAGAAGGGCATCCGGCCCGCCAGCGGGATGGGTTCCTCGGGCGCCTCCGCCGCCGGCGGCGCTTATGCCGCCAATCTGATGTTGGAGACACCGTTCCCAGTGGAAAAGCTGGTCTATTCCGCCGCCCTGGGGGAGGAAGCGTCCTCCGGCAGCCGCCACGCCGACAACGCCGGGCCGGCATTGCTGGGCGGTTTCACCATCATCCGATCGTACGAGCCGATGGAGATCGTCCGGGTCAGCCCGCCGGCGAACCTCGGGATCGTGGCCATGCTGCCCTCCTTCGCTGTCCCCACCAGGGAGGCTAGGAAGGTGCTGCCCAAGACCATCGACATGAAGAGCCTGATATTCCAGGTCGGCCACGCCGCCTCACTGGTGGCCGGGATGGCCAACAAGGACGTGAACCTGGTGGCCCGCAGCATGAAGGACGTGGTTGTGGAACCGGCCCGGGCGCCGATGGTCCCCCACCTCAAGGGGGCCGAGGAGGCCGCCCTGAAGGGTGGGGCCCTGGCATCATTCCTGGGCGGCTCCGGTCCCTGCATCGGCGCCATCTACGACATGGACACCACCGATGGGATAGGGATCGCCCAATCTGTGCAGTCCTTCTTCGAGAACCATGGCATCGACTGCCTTTCCTGGGTCACGACCTGGGGAGAGGGCTGCAGGAGGGTGTCGGAATGAGCTACACGGTCAAGTGCTTCGATTGCGGCAAGACCGTCACCGACAACTACGCCGACGCCTGTCCGCACTGCGGGGGGCTGCTCAACGTCGAGATGGACCTGGAAAGGCTGTCCGACCTGACCCCGGCGGACCTGAGGAAGCGGCCGATGGGGGTCTGGCGCTACGCCCCGCTGCTCCCGGCCTGCGAGGCCAGGGCGATCACCCTGAAGGAGGGTGGCACCCCGCTCTACGACTGCCAGGCGATTGCCGCCAGGGCCAAGCTGAACAAGGTGTACGTCAAGTTCGAGGGGGCGAACCCGACCGGTTCGTTCAAGGACCGGGGCATGACCGTAGGCGTCACCCGGGCGGTCGAGCTGGGCTGCAAGGTGGTGGGATGCGCCTCCACCGGCAACACCTCGGCGGCGCTTGCGGCGTACGCGGCCAAGGCAGGTCTGGAGTGCGTCGTGCTGCTGCCTTCCGGAAAGGTGGCCGCCGGCAAGCTGGCCCAGGCCATGTTCTACGGGGCCAAGGTCATATCGGTGGACGGCAACTTCGACGACGCCCTGAACATCGTCAAGAAGCTGGCGGCGGAAGGGGAACTGTACCTGCTGAACTCCATCAACCCGTTCCGGCCGGAGGGGCAGAAGACCGTGGCCTTCGAGATCATCGACCAGCTGGACTTCGAGCTGCCGGACCGGATCATCCTCCCGGTGGGCAATGCCGCCAACATCTGGGCGGTTTACAAGGGGTTCACCGAGTACCGGCGGCTGGGCTGGATCGACCAGATCCCGAAACTGACCGGGGTCCAGGCGGCCGGCTCCGCACCGATCGTGGATGCGTACCGGCACGGCAAATCGGACTTCGTGCCGGAAGAGCACCCGGAGACCATCGCCACGGCCATCCGCATCGGCAACCCGGCATCGGGAAGGAAGGCGCTGAAGGCCATCTACGGCACCGGAGGCAGCGCCGTCGACGTCACCGACGACGAGATACCTCGCGGCCCAGCGCATCCTCGGCCGGTCCGAGGGCATCGGCGTGGAGCCGGCCAGCGCCGCCTCGATCGCCGGGATGCTCAAGCTGGCGGAGATGGGGGAGATCGACAAGGACGAACGCGTCGTCTGCATCTGCACCGGCCACGTGCTCAAGGACCCGGACACGATCATCAAGTCGTTCGGCAAGGTGCACCAGGCCAAGGCGGACCTGGCCTCGGTCAAGGCCTGCATCAACGCGAAGGTCTGAATCCCGCCCTCCTCACGTCCAGCAATTTAATCGCCGGGGCCGTAACAAAATCTATTACCCACAGGGCCGATACTTAGCAACGTCAGGGATTCAAATGGACCATAGGCCGAGATACAGGACGCACGTGCATGGGCTGGACGAGAACATCGGCGGGGGCATCCCGGAGGGAAGCGTGGTGCTCCTCTGCGGGACCGCCGGAACGATGAAATCGTCCCTCGCCTACTACATGCTGTACACGAACGCCAAGGACGACGCGGTCCCCGGTCTCTACATCTCACTGGAGCAGTCGAGGGACAGCCTGCTGCGGCAGATGCACGGCCTGGGATTCGAGGGCAAGCTGAAGGCCAACCTGGACGTCCTGGACCTGGGCGAGCTGAGGAGGAAGACCGACGGCGCCAACTGGCTGGACACCTTCAAGTACGCCATCGAGGAGACCCGCAGGCGGTTGAAGTACGACCTGCTGGTGATAGACTCGCTGGGGGCCCTCACCCTGATATCGGAGTTCCAGCGTCCCCGGGAGGAGATCTTCCGGCTCTTCGAATGGCTGCGCTCCATGAACATCACCACCCTGGTGATCTCGGAGATGCCCGTGGGCACGTTCCAGTATTACGGCGGGGAGGACACGGACTTCCTGTCCGACGGGATACTGCACCTGAGGATGGTGGAGGTGGGGGAGACCGATGTGCAACGACGGCTTCGCTGTGTGAAACTGCGGGAAACGGACCATTCGAGCAGCTACTTCTCCTTCTACTACAAGGATGCCAGCTTCTTCATCACCCGGGCCATAAGCGACATCTAGAAGTCCAGCAGACTGCTCTGGCCCCGGTCCTTTCCCTTCTTCTGCGTTCCCGGCTCTTCCTCGGTCTCTTCCCCGATCGGTGCCAGCGGCGCCCTGGTGGGGGCTCCCACCTGCTTCTTGATGCTGGTCGCCAGCACGTCGCCTATGCCGATGACCCGTGATATCTGCCCCATCTCGGACTGGCGCAGCGCCTCGAGCGTCGTGAACCCTCGCCGGAACAGTGAACGGGCCCTGATCCTGCCCACCCCCTTGAGCTTCACCAGGTCGAGCAGTTCCGCCTTCACCCCGTAGTTCAGGCGGGTCATGAGCTCGGTCAATGGTGGGTAGGCGTCCTTGTTGAAGATGTTGGACATCTCCCGCATCGAGTACAGCAGCCATCCCCCGATCTCGACCTTGTTCCTCAGGTCGCCCGGCCCGATGCCCAGTTTTTCCAGTATCTTGTCCTCCTCGATCTCCTGGGTCCAGTCCTCCAGGATGGTGGCGGTCTTCAGCTCCGCCAGGAAGAACTCGTACTCGGTCTCGTCGTCCTCGGGTGGATCGAACACCAGCTCGCCTTCCCTCCTCATCACCAGGTCCTCCAGCCACTCCTTGTCGTTGCGCCGGATGAACATGGTCCTCATGTCGGGGGTCGAACAGACAGCGTGGAGCAGGCCGAACTCCTTGCCCGGTTTGTACTTCTCCAGGGCCTGGCGCATGCGCACCGCGGACATCGGATCGATGTACAGGTCGGAGACCCGGCGGCCGAAGAAGGTGGCCTTGATGGTCTGGTCCGGACCGGTCTTGATCATCCCTTCCTTCTCCAGGAACTCCAGGATGTTGGTCGCCGCTTCCTCGATGCCTACGATGTTCGCCTGGTGGGCGAAGAACGTGGAACCCAGGAAGTCCATCAGCCCCTCCCAGCTGCTGGCGGTCCCGCTGGCGATGGTGGAAAGGACGTGGCTGCGCATCACCGCCTCGTTGCTCAGCTTGGAAATGATGTCCTCCGGCTCCCCCAGGAGATAGTTGTCGCGGAGGAAGGTCAGCTCCTCCTCGGACTTCGCCAGCAGGATCGCCTCCCCGTACGGGTCGTATCTGGGGCGGCCCGCCCTCCCGCACATCTGCTTGATCTCCATGACCGGGATGGGGACGTTCATGCCGTTGTCGAAACGGTAGACGTCGCGGATGATCACCCGGCGGGCGGGCAGGTTGATGCCGGCGGCGAGCGTCGGCGTGGCCACGATGCATTTGATCTTGCCCTTCTTGAACGAGCTCTCCACCATCCGCCGCTGCTCGTTGGTCAGGCCGGCGTTGTGGAAGGCGATGCCTCTCCTGACGCACGATTTCAAGGTGCGTCCGACGGAGGTGTGCTCCCCCTCCCCGTCGATCATCCTTTCCGTTTCCGCATCCAGCTCCACCCCCTCGGCCAGGTCCTTGGTGAGCTTGGAGAACTTGACCGCCAGCGATTCGGTGGATTTGCGGGTGTTGACGAACACCAGGGCCTGCCCGCCCTCCTTGATGGCATCCTTGACCAGGCTCCACACCGGGTCCTCCTCGAAGACGATCTTCCGGGTGCTGTTGTCGGTGAACCGGACCGCGCCGTCCAGGTACACGCCCTCCTTGAGCTTGACCGGCCTCCAACGGTTGGCGATGTGAACGGCATCAAGCCATTCCGCCAGCTCCCGGGAGTTGTTGACCGTCGCGGAGAGGGCGATGATCTGAAGGTCGGTGTTGAAACGCTTGAACTTGGCCAGGGTGACCTCCAATGTCGGCCCCCGGTCCGGGTCGTTGATGAGATGGACCTCGTCCGCGACCACCAGCGTGACCTCCCGGAGCCAGTCCGACTGGTGCCTTAAGAGCGAGTCAGCCTTCTCCGAGGTGGCGACGATGACGTCATAGGACTGCAGGCGCGAATCGGGCGAGTCGAAGTCGCCGACCGAGATGCCCACCTTGACGCCGAGCGGCTCGAACTTCCTCAGGTCGTCGTACTTCTCCGTGGCCAGGGCCCGCAGCGGCACGATGTAGAGGACCTTGCCGTGGCGTTCCAGTATGTGCTTCATCGCGGCCAGGTAGGCGATCAGGGACTTGCCCGAGGCGGTGGGCACGGCCAGGACCAGGTTCTTTCCGGCCACGGCCACCGGGGCGGCCTCCGCCTGGGGCGGATAGAGCTCGGTGATGCCGTCCTTTTCCAGGATCTCGATGACCCCCGCCGGAAGATCTAGGTCCTTGACGTGCATGCGTTCGCTCGGTCTCCTTGGCCTGTGCTTTCGCAAGGGATGTCGGGCATAAAGCGTTGTCGATTGGAGGATTCGTCCAGGAAATGTCCTTTCTGAGGTGCGTTCCGGAATGGAGTGGCGAAACCCCGCATAATGAGTGCTGGACAGACTCAGAAGATGATGATTTTTTAAAATAGTGTTATATAGCAGCGCTGTTATGGGATGAATTTGGAAGCCGGTGTAGTATGGTTGAAGAGAAGCCAAAGGAAATAGCGAATCTTCCGGACGCAGAGGCGTGGATAGAGACGCAGGATTTCACTACCACAGCGGACATCAAGGTCCCGGACAAGCTAGCCGACCAGGTCATCGGTCAAGAGGCGGCTGTAGAAGTGGTCAAGAAGGCCGCCGAACAGAAGCGCCACGTGATGCTGATCGGGGAGCCAGGAACCGGGAAGTCGATGCTCGCGAAATCCATGACGGAGTACTTGCCGAAAAGCGAGCTCCAGGATGTTGTGGCGTATCATAACCCAGATGATTCAAACGAGCCGAAGATCCGGGTGGTCCCGGCCGGCAAGGGAAGGGAGATCGTCGCGGCCCAGAAACGGGAGGCCATGCAGCGCAAGCAGCAGAAGACCTCCATGGTGACCATCATGGTCTTCATGATCGTGGCGCTGACGCTGGTATTGTATATCGCCAGCGGAATGAAGGACACGAACATAATACTGATCGGTATCATCGCGGCGGCGATCATCTTCTTCGCGATGCGCTACTCGGGCACCAGGCAGGAAAGCTATATGGTGCCTAAGTTGCTCATCACGCACGATGACAAGGACACTGCCCCGTTCATCGACGCCACCGGGGCGCACGCCGGTTCACTGCTGGGAGACGTCAAGCACGACCCCTTCCAGAGCGGTGGCCTGGAGACCCCGGCCCACGAGAGGCTGGAGGTCGGTGCGATCCACAAGGCGTCCAAGGGAGTCCTGTTCATCGACGAGATCAACATGCTGAGGATGGAATCGCAGCAGTCGCTCCTCACGGCATTGCAGGAGGGAAAGTTCTCCATAACCGGCCAGAGCGAGCGCTCTTCCGGCGCCATGGTGAAGAGCGAGCCAGTTCCATGCGACTTCGTCATGGTGTGCGCGGGCAACATGGATGCCATCCAGGGCATGCACCCGGCGCTGAGGTCCAGGATACGCGGCTACGGTTACGAGGTGTACATGCGCTCCACGATGGACGACACCGACGAGAACCGCAAGAAGCTGGTCCGGTTCGTGGCCCAGGAAGTGGCCAAGGACAAGAAGATCCCGCACTTCGACAAGAAGGCGGTGGCCGAGATCATCAAGGAAGCCCAGCGGCGCGCTGGAAGGCGGGGCCAGCTCACATTGAGGCTGAGGGAGCTCGGCGGCTTGATCCGCGTTTCCGGCGATATCGCCCGGGAAGAGAACAAGCCGGTCGTCACCCAGCAGCACGTGTTCAGCGCCAAGAGGATCGCCCGGAGCCTTGAACAGCAGATCGTCGACAGGTACATCCAGGCGAGGAAGGACTACAAGAGCTTCAACGTCGAAGGGGACCTGGTCGGCGTCGTGAACGGTCTGGCGGCTTTGAACTCCGGCTCCAGCATGACCGAATTGTCGGGAGTGGTGCTACCGATAGTGGCGGAGGTGACACCGGCCCAGATCAAGAACGCCGGCAAGATCATCGCCACCGGCAAGCTCGGCGAGATCGCCAAGGAGGCGGTGGAGAACGTCTCCGCGCTGATCAAGAAGTACACCGGCGAGGACATCTACAACCACGACGTCCACATACAGTTCATCGGAACGTACGAGGGGGTCGAGGGTGACAGCGCTTCGATATCGGTCGCCACGGCGGTCATATCGGCGCTGGAGGAAGTTCCGGTGGACCAGACGGTAGCCATGACCGGCAGTCTCAGCGTCCGGGGTCAGGTGCTCCCGGTCGGTGGAGTGACCGCCAAGATCGAGGCCGCGGCAGAGTCCGGGATCAAGCGGGTGCTCATTCCCCGGGCCAACATGAACGACATCGTGCTCGAGGAGAAGTACGTCGGCAAGATCGAGATCATCCCGGTGACGAACATGGGCGAGGTCCTCAAATACGCGCTCGTCGGAGGCGTCAAGAAGGAGAGCCTGCTCAAGAAGCTGGCCGAGCTCCTGGAGCACAGTGCTCCGGTCATCGCGGCGAAGCCTAACCTGCACTAACCCCACTTCAAACCCATTCCCTTTCCGTTTTTTTGTTTCTTTCAAATCGTCAGAACTCAGATGCTGAAGAGAACGCGGTCCCGGTCCAGCATAAGATGACCGGCCCGGAACCTCTCGAACCTCACCGATTTCATTTTATCCGGCCATTCGATTGGCCCTTCATGGCAAGGGAGAACAAGGTCATCAGAGTGTTCCGGTTCCTGGTCGATGGATATGGCGCCGAGGTCCAATACGACCCCGACCGGCCGCGGGACGATGTTCCTGACCTGATCGTGACGTTGAGGGTCGACGAACAGGAGATGAGGTTAAGTTCGAAGGGCCCTCAATTCAAACTATTCTGTGTCGAACTAGCAAGGGAGGAACTTGGTGAAGCTTTCACCCTGGCCGACATGAAGGCGCTGAACCTCCAGCTGGAAACGGTCATCCCCCGGAACGAGGCGGTCAGGAAAAGCGGATCCTGCTGCGCCTGCGCGGAGGACACCTTCGAAATGGACGATGAGTAAGTCCTTTTTAAGCCTCGTGGACCAGCCTTCCGAAAGGGGTTGGTCATCATTATCTATCTCCATCGCCCCAGGGGAGGTATTGAGCTCATCGCGATGTTGTTCATCGTCTTTTATCGGAAGCGGCGGTTCCACAACTGAACATTCCTCTGAACGCCGACCATGACCCCAAGAATAGAATGTTCAATGAGCGGATGTCTGGATGAAAAACGATCCGGCCCCAATTGGGGCCTCTTTTCTTTTATTGACGATCTTACAACCACTTACATGAGCACGGCGAACTCGTTGCCCAGGCTGTCCGGGACGGTGAACTGCATGCTCAGGATCTGGCCCATCTCGGGGACCACTTTTACGATGACCTGGTCGTTGGGCGGAACGTTCAGGTCCGGAAGGGCCAACATGATAAGCTCTCCCTTCTGAACGATGGTATCGTTCGTTCCGGTGTAGGTGACGGTGGAAAAGAGATGCGTGCTGTTCTCGTACATGTACGGCGTCTCACCGTACTGGGTGGTCACGAAGACGACGATCTTCGTCAGGTCGATGGGGTTGCTGCCCGGGGACAGTTTCATCAGGAACTGCAGCTCCGTCAGATTGTTCTGGGTATATTGTCCGGTGGCGCCCACGACCATGAGGCCGTCGCAGAGGTTGCTGACCGTGTCCGCCGCCACAGCGGTCGCCTGGTCGGCGGTGCTGTTGGCCGTGCTCAGAAGTACCGTGCCCGCGGCTCCGGATGTCAGTATCGAGGCGATGACGATCATCATCGACCCGGTCGCCATCGTCCCCCTCTTGTTATAAGACGCCTTCGTCATGATTATCATGTTCGGTTTTAATCTAGATAAGTTATTCGGACAAACAAAAATCCTATTATCATTGTTGATAATTATAATGGATTAATGGAGTTTTCGATCAATTGAATTCAGAAAGACGGACCTGGCTTGGCCCGACTGAAAACTATTCTTATATCCATTCAACCATTAATGGCGTTGGTCACAAAATGAACGTACCGGAACATTTCTCGAGCTGCCTCCTGATAGGGCGCTTTCAACCTTTTCACAAGGGACACTTAGAAGTAGTACGTTCGATCGCCAAGAAATGCGACTCCATGATCATCGGCATAGGCAGTGCCCAATATTCCCACACCTACGATAACCCGTTCACTGCCGGAGAACGGCACCTGATGATCTCCCGGGCCCTGAAAGAGGAGGACCTGGGGGAGTATTTCCTGGTGCCCATCGTGGACATCAACCGCTACGCCGTCTGGGTCTCCCACGTGGTCTCGCTCGTGCCGCCCTTCGAGGTGGTGTTCACCAACAACAACCTCACCCGGAGGCTGTTCTCCGAGGCGAAGTACGAGGTAAGGGACTCTCCCATGTTCAACCGGGAGACCTACTCCGGGACCGAGATAAGGCGCAGGATGTCCATGGGCGATGAATGGAGGGACCTGGTGCCGACTCCGGTGGCCAAAGTGATCGACGAGATCGACGGCGTCAACCGCATCCGGGACCTGACCCCGCGAACAAGGACGAAGGTGGAAGATGACTCTGGAACAGGAACTGGGGAATATAGCTAGTTCCAAGGCGATGACCGTTGCCTTGGCCGAATCATGCACCGGCGGCCTGGCAAGCGATCTGATCACCGATGTCCCGGGGTCGTCATCGTATTTCCTGGGGGCCGTCGTCTGCTACAGCGACCGGTCGAAGATCGAGCTGCTGGGGGTCAAGGAGGGGACCATCTCCTATCAGGGCGCGGTGAGCGAACAGTGCGCCCTGGAGATGGCCGTGGGCGTACGCAACCGGTTCCATTCCAGCCTCGGGGTGGCGGTCACCGGCATCGCCGGTCCGGGAGGGGAAAGACCGGGAAAGCCGGTCGGCCTGGTGTACTTCGCGGTCGACGACGGGGAGAACTTCTGGACGGAGAGGATGTTTTTTGAGGGCGATCGGGCCGCGGTCAAGCGGTCCGCCGCGGATTACCTGATCGGGCTCTTGATCAGGGCGCTCGAGTGAACGCTCAGACCGATGATCATGAGACAGACCAAAACACTTTTAATCCAAGTAGCAATATAATGGTATAGGATGGAAGGGTATGGATGCACCAGTGAAACGGATTCCCACGGGAGTAGCTGACTTCGACAATATCATCAGGGGCGGCATGCCCCTTGGGTCCGTGGTATTGCTCCTGGGCGACCTGGGGGCGGGCCAGCAGGAGTACGCCCTGACGTCCGCGGCCAAGATATCCCTGATCAAGGAGAACCCGGATTCGGCGGAGTTCTTCCTCGGGCACAGCGTCGTGGGCCAGATGATGCCGGAATCGATCCATTACATCACATTCTCAAGGTCCAAGGAGGACATCCTGCAGGAGCTGGAGATGTCCTTCAACGAGGATTTCTTCGAAGCGTTCGCCCGGAACGTCATATTCAAGGACTTTTCATCAAAATACTTCCGCCAGACGCTGGTCCCCAAGAGCTGGTCCGGCGACACCTCGTCCGCCCTGTTCTCCAACAACAGCGACGAGGAGGGCGTGCTCGAGGGGCTGGTCAACTATCTGGACCAGAACGCCCCCCGAAGCATGGTGATCATCGATTCCCTCACCGACCTGGTGCTCAACCAGAAGATCGACAGCAAGGACCTGGTGGCCGTGCTGCGCGGAATGCAGCGGGTGAGCAAGAAGTGGGGGGGAGTGGTGTATCTGTTGTTGACCAAGGACATCATCGACGATCGGCTCCAGCGCATGATCATGGACTCGGTGGACGGGGCGTTGGTCTTCGAGTGGAGCCGTTTCGTCAACTCCTCGAAGCGGCAGCGCTACCTCTACGTCGAGAAGTTCATGAGCATCCTGCCCCACCTGGACAGGGGGCGCATCGCAAGGTTCGCGACCACGGTCACCGCGCAGAGCGGTCTGGTGGTCATCGATACGGAAAGGATCGGGTGAGCTAAATGGACCGAGTAAAGACCGGAATAGAAGGACTGGACGAGCTCCTGGAGGGCGGTGTGCCGAAGTCGCACACGTTCGTGGTCATGGGATCGTTCGGTACGGGCAAGACGACGTTCGGACTGCAGTTCCTCAATCAGGGTTTGGCCAATGGGGAGAAGGGGATCTACATCTCCTTGGAAGAGGACCAGAACTCGATCATCGAGGACGCCAAATCGCACGGCTGGGACCTGAAACCTATGATCGACGCGCAGAAGATGGTGATCGTGAAGCTGGAGCCCAGCGACGCCAAGACTACCATCTCCCGGATCAAGAGCGAACTGCCAGACTTCATCTCGAAGTTCGGTGCCACCAGGATCGTGTTCGATTCGGTGTCGCTCCTGAACATGCTGTTCGACGACGAGCATGAACGAAGGATCAACCTGTTCAACCTGTCCCAGATGATCAAGAGAACGGACGCCACCTGTCTGATGACCGCGGAGACCAAGGACGAGAACCCCCTGGCCTCGAGGGACGGGCTGGTAGAATACGTCGCGGACGGCGTCATATCGCTGCGCTATGTGGACCGGGTGGAGCGGAGCGAGATGCAGCTGTCGCTGCGCATCATCAAGATGAGGCGGACGTCACATTCGAGGAAGATCACGCCCTACGAGATCACCAACAAGGGGATCGTGGTCCACGCCGGCTCCGAGATGATATGAGCGGACTGGCACACATGCATGGGTGATACCAAAAAGGCTATTAGCGGCGTCCTGATTAAAGGCCCGATGTCAGAAAAGAGGCTCTTCCGGGTCGGCAAGGTCAAGAAGGTCTACGAGGTCGACGCTCACACGCTGGAGTTCGAGTTCACTGACAACATTTCCGTTTTTGACAAGATCATTCCCTCGGACATTCCGTTCAAGGGGGAGACGCTCTGTCGCACCTCCGCCCATTGGTTCAAGCTCCTGAAGGAGAACGGGATCCGCTCCGATTTCATCGAGGTCAACGGGCCGAACCGCATGCTGGTGAAACGTGTCGACGTGATACCGGACTATAGCAAGCTGAACCATGGGACCACCAACTACCTCATCCCGTTGGAATTCATTTGCCGGCATTACAACGCCGGTTCACTGAACGACCGGGTCAAGGAGGGCCAGGTCACCCCGGAGATGATGGGTTTCCCGAAGGGGCATTCACCGGCGTACGGGGAAAGGCTTCCGAAGGACTTCATCGAGACCACCACGAAGCTGGAGGAGACCGACCGGGAGCTGACCTACGAGGAGGCCATCCGCATCTCCGGCCTGACCGAGAAGGAGTATGCCCATGTGTTCGAGGTGATCGGAAAGATCGACGCCATCATCGCCAGCGAGGTCGGCAAGAGGGGTCTGATCCATGTCGACGGAAAGAAGGAGTTCGCCTACGACGAGAAGCGTCGGCTCATGATCGTGGACACCTTCGGAACCGCCGACGAGGACCGCTGGTGGGATTCCGCCCAGTATGCCCAGGGCAAGACCATCGAGCTTTCCAAGGAGATGGTCCGGCAATACTACCGGGACATCGGGTACCACGAGAAACTGTATTCCGCGAGGAAGAACCACACCGCCGAGCCGGACATCCCGGCCCTGCCGGTGGAGATGGTGGACAAGGTCTCGCAGATGTACATCGGCCTGTACGAACGCCTCACCGGAGAGAAGTTCCGGTAGGCTGCTTTGCCTCCGATCAAACATAACCGGGCATCGTGCCGATGATGCCCGGCCGACCGTCATCATCGAAAGGACATCCGATCTTTTTCGGATTGCCTTCGCCGTCGCAGGAGTAGACCTGATAGTAGAACAGCCACCGCTGGTTGAACTCGAGCAATTTTAGCCTGGCCCGCATGGCATGCTCGCTCGGGACGATGACCCCGAGCCGGCATTTGTTGACCAATGTGATGTAGTGATCCCGCTGACGGTTCGGATCATCCGAGGTGGAGCCGGTCTCCACGAACACCATGCCGATGACCGATCCCTCCTCCAACAGCCTGATCACCGCCCGGCCGCTCCTGTCGCTGACGACCTCGATGCTGGCCCGATGGAAGAATCCGGATATCTCGTCCCTGATCATCCCGACGCGGGTCTCCACCACCCTTTCAACCAAATGGGTGGTCATTTAGGCCCCTGCCGATCGTAATTATTCGAAGACCACTTCGACCAGTTTGTTCCCTTCGGCGCACGTCAGGTCCCCCCGGATCTTGGAGATGCGCATCTTGGTGTGCTTCTCCAGTCCGATGGGGTGGCAGAGGCGGTAGTGCGCGCAGCCGAGGGTGCGGCATTTGATGTCCTCAAAGGAAATGGTGGAACCCTCCAGGGCCGCCTTCTTGCTGACCGATCCCTGGATCTTGACCCGCTCGACCTCGGCGACCCTAACGCCGTCCTCGTGCATCTTGCACTCGTGGTGGACATCCCGGACCGACCTGATCCGATACCGTCCTCCAACGTCGAGATTGAAGCATACCGTCTTCAGTTTGCACTCCTTGCACTCCGTCAACGGCCCCCGGTAGACGAATTCGATGCCTTCCTTCGCCTGTCTCTCTCCTATCAATGTGACTATGACCATCAAACTCACCCGTCCAATCAGATAACCTTCGTTATCGTGGCGATCCTCTCGGCCGCCTCGTAGGTCAAGCCCATTCCCAGGATCGTGAACCGGTCCTTCCGGATCTTGTGGGCTGTCACCAACGCCTGGATCACCTGTTCTCTGGAGATGCCCAATTCCTTCGCCGAGGTGGGCGCTCCAATCTTCATCAACGCGTTCCTGATGCGGACCCAATCTCCGCCATGCAGGTACATCATCATTATGCAACCGACCCCGCATTGCTCACCATGCAGTGCCTTCCCCGGTGCTATCAGGTCCAACGCATGGGAGAACATGTGCTCGGAACCGCTGGTCGGTCTAGAGCTTCCCGCCACGCTCATCGAGATCCCCGAGATTATTATCGGCCTGATGGCGATCCAGACGGATTCCTCCAGATTCGGTTTGATCAGGTCCGCGTTATCTATGATAGTTTGAGCGGTGTAGTTCGAGAGGGCATATGCCGACCGGCTGAAGCTCTCATACCGCAGCCTCCTGGCGAACTCCCAGTCCATTAAAGCGGTGGAGTTGGAGATGACGTCCGCGCATCCCGATGCCAGCAGCCGATACGGCGATTTCGAGATGATGTAGGTGTCAGCGATCACCCCCAGCGGGACCTTGGCATCCAGGGACATGGGCCCCTTGTCATTGCGGATCGAAGCCCTGCCTGATGCGATACCATCGTGAGAAGCAGAGGTGGGGACGGATAGGAATTCGCTCTTGGTGTTGTACGCCGCCATTTTTGCCAGGTCTATTTTGCTGCCGCCTCCGACCCCCAGGAGGAATCTGGCCTTGGCCTCCCTGGCAGCCTGTTCCACCTTCTTCAAGTTGTCTTCGGTGGCCTCTCCGACCATGATGAACTGGACCTCATAGCCGTTCTTGGTCAATCCTTCGGATACGATATCTCCCGCGACCCTCATGGTCTTGTCACCGGCGACGATCAAAGCCGTTCCAGTCAGACCGAAATCCTTGCACATTTGGGGTATTGCCTCGATAGCGCCGTGCCCCGCAAGAACCTGTCTGGGAAAAAGCATCGAACGAGCCTTGGTGAAGTCACCTTCATCCATCCAAGCACCCTGAACGGAGGTTTATACAGATGCAATATATTCAAGTTATCGGTAGGGCGCCCGCCAGCAGGGTAAAAATCGGTTCCCGGGGAACACCAGTCAGTGCCATTTCCTTGGGAGATCATTTAGAAAAGAGGCCCCGGGAAGGTTTCGCAAGGTGGAATATCAATGCTATTCTTAGGAGGAGAATAGGGGGGTGAACCTTCACCGGATGCCTCTATGCTCTTCTAACATAATATTAGTATATGAACATACTGAATCTTAAGATAATCATCAGATTATTAAAGAGACTCATTATTATCAGCTTTATACTTTTTACTGGCTATGATAATTAGTGATGAAATCATCATTGAAATTAAGATAACAATTGAGTATAATGATACATCATCTATAAAATGTACTCAGGAGCGATCGATACATCGACGGATCAGCATCTTGAAGACCCTCGGGCCGATGAAATGAGGCACTCCTGACCGGTTCGGCGATGTGAGGTCCTGTTGAGGTGCTTCGTCCGTTTCCTGACGGTCTGGTGCAACTTCGTAATTCGTAGTACGGAACATGATTTCCATATCGATGCCTTCATAGGCCAGAAGGTGATTGGTAGTTCGATCTTCTTGTTGGAACAGGACGAGTCGAATAAAAGCGTCGAGCCAGAGGATTTGCCCATTCCCCCGGAGAAGAAGGTCCAGGTTTCTGATTCTACTCCAGTTCTCATGTGCTCTCTCGACCGGGAGGGGCAGCTGAGATATTACAACAAGGCGTTCGAGTCCGCCATCGAATGCGAGGAACATCCGATGCTCGGGACCAGACTCGCCGGGCTGGCCATCCCGTCCGATGTGGAACCGTTCTCCGAGATAATCCATCGATGCGCGGCGGATGCCGCTGCCTCGGGCAACATGACCGTCAGGTTAAGGTCGGCCAGCGGCTCGGAGGTCGTTTGCCAGCTGAACATCAGCCCGGTGGTGGAAAAGGGCATCGTGGCAGGGGTGAGCGTCTTTGGGCGCAGAGTGCAGGCGGAGAACGCCATCATGGGGTCCATGCGGCTGTCGTCGCAGCTGATGGACGAGCTGCTCACGTTCGTCCACCTGATGGTCATTGCCTTTGACCAGAACGGAAGGATCATCGTCTACAACAAGACCGTGGAGGACGTCGTGTCCCGTTCCAGCACCGAGGTTCTCGGTTCCCAGCTCATGGACATCCTGGACCCCAAGGAGGTCCAAGAAGCGGAGGTACTGCATGCCATCCAGGAGGTCCTGGCCGGGAAGACGCACATGCTGAGGCTGCCTCTGCTGTCGGCCAAGGGAACGCTTTTCATGAACTGGAGGCTGACCCCACTCAAGGATGAGCTGGGCAACACGACCGGCGTCCTGGCTTTGACCAACGACCCCTCCCAGGCAGTGAGGATGGAAAAGGAGATCGAGCAGCTGGGCCGCCACATGGAGATACTGGCGGAGACCACCCGGGACATCAGTGATAATCTCGACCCCACCGAATCGATAGACCAGGAACTCATCCGGATGGTAAAGGCGCTGGACTTCGATTTTGCCGTGTTCCGGCTGATCGATGAGGGGAACATCCCCCAAATGTTCTGCTCGGGGATCGATTTCCGCAACGGCAGGGCTCTGCTGGAATCCCCGCTGGAGAACGGCATCTCGTTGTACCTGGGCGTGGAGAGCGGTAACGTCTTCGCGTCGGAGGACCTGCTGAACGACCGCAGGATATCGATACAGTTCGAGAAACCCAGGGCGATCATCTGCCTTCCGGTCCATTTCCGCCGCGAATCCTATGGATGTGCGATCTTCGGCAGCTATCATGCGATGTCGGACATCATGGGCAAGGAGACCGTCCTTCAGGTGTTCTGCAACCAGGTTGCCATATCCCATCGCAATGGCAAGCTGCACCGCCGGCAGGTGCGCAGCAATAACGAGTTCCAGATACTGTATGACGCGTCGAAGGTTCTGTCCAGCACCCTCGATTACAAGGAGGTTATCATCGCCATCCTTCAAAAGGTGAGGCAGCTGGTGAGCGCCGAGAACTGCCTTCTGTTCGAGATGGATCACCGCAGCGGCAAGCTGCGCTGCACCCAGAATGCATGCCAGACCCCCATGAACATGGTGGGGATGGAGGTTGACCTCGGTGTCGGCATCACCGGGCTGGTGGCCAAGACCGGCCAGGGAATGCTCCTGGAGCGGGCCGACCTTGATGAACGGTCGGCCCTGGTGGGCGGTACCCTGGACGAGCCCAGCTCACTGATATGCGTCCCGATGAAGTTCGGGGACGAGCTGCTCGGGGTAATCACCCTGGAAAAGAGACCGGGGTTGCCCTTCACCATGAGGGAGTACAACCTGGTGGAGATGTTCTCGGTGCTGGCAGCAGCCGCCATCAAGAACGCCAGCACCTATTCCCGGGTCAAGGAGAAGGCATCGCGCCAGCAGGTCTACAACATCCTGCTGACCCACGACGTGGCGAATTACAACGTCCCCATCCACGGGTTCCTGGAGATGCTTCTGACCGATCCCAAGCTGGATGAACGGCAACGACGATACGTGAAGAGCGCCCTGGCCCAATCGGAGAACATTTCCTCGCTGATATCCGATGTGCGCAAGCTGTGGAAGCTGAAGGCGACCGAACAGAGCCCTCTGCTGGACATCGACCTGTCGCCGATCCTCGCGGAGGCCATCCACGATATCCAGATGAATGCCCTGTATGGGGACATCCAGATCATCTTTCACTGTCCTCCCGGAAGGCTCATGGTCAAGGCGGACGGTTTCCTCAAGGACGTGTTCTACAACCTGCTGAGCAACTCCTGCAAATATGGCGATCAGAAGCCGGTCGAGGTGACCGTTTCGGAACACAAGGAGAGCGGGCAGGCGTTCTACCGGGTCTCGGTGGCGGACTACGGCCACGGAATTCCGGAGGAGAGGAAGAACTTCCTGTTCAGAAGGTTCGACCAGCTCGATTCGGAATCGGCCGCGGAGGGACACGGGCTCGGCCTTTCGGTGGTCAACGCGCTGGCGGACCGGTACGGCGGCAGGGTTTGGGTGGACAATCGCGTGAGCGGCGACTTCACGAAGGGCTCGATCTTCTCCCTGATCATTCCAAGGGTAAGGTGAAATATGTTGAATGGGTTATGCAACCATCAGTGCGGGAGGGGATGGTTTTGGGAGGTGAATCAGTGATCAAAGTGCTCATGGTGGACGACAACGTGGAACATATTCAGCTGTGCTCGGAGTTCTTGCCAGAGGATGAGTTCGAGGTTGATGCCGCCTATACCGGTGGTCAGGCCATTGAGATGCTGAAGACCAAACATTACAACATCGTGATCCTGGACTACAAGCTGCCGGACATCAACGGGATCGATCTGTTGAAGAAGGTCAGGCCGCTGGGGCTGAAGGTGCCGGTCCTTTTCGTGTCCGCCATGGATGACGCGGACCTCAGCTTCGAGGCGATGAAAGAAGGGGCATGCGATTACATCGTCAAGACCTTCCAGTATTACAGCAAGCTCCGTGAGCGCATCCTCGAGAACCTGGAAAGCTGCGAAGCGAAATGATGACCTGGTCGCTGTGGGCCGCCGATGGAGGCGGGCATCGATGACGGTGGTCCTGGGTATACTGGGAAGCCCCCGCCCCCGGGGAAATACGGCGCTTTTGCTGGAATCGTTCTTGGAAGGGGCAAGGGAGGCAGGGGCGGAGGTGGTCCTGCTCGACGTCACCAGAATGTTCATCTCCGGGTGCAGGGCCTGCAACGATTGTCAGGACAACGGAGTATGTGTGGTCGACGATGATATGAGGACGTTCTACGACGCCCTCCGGCGTGCGGACGTCCTGGTCTTGGCCACTCCCCTTTACTTTTCCGGGATGAGCAGCCAGTTGAAATCGGTTATCGATCGGTGCCAGTGCCTGTGGCAAATGGTCAGCAAAGGCAAACTGCCCGGGGCCAAACATGGTTATCTGCTGAGCGTGGGGGCGATGAGGAACGCGAACTTCAAGAACGTCTCATCGGAGGTGCGTTCCTTCTTCATCGGCGTGGGCATCTCCTTCAGGGGCGAGGTGACCGTTCCCGGTGTGGAATCCGAGGGGGACATCCGATCCCATCCAGAGGCGTTGGCGCGGGCCTATCGGATGGGACAGGGAGCGGTCCCCTCGATCACCTGAGACACCCGTTGACCCTGTCCAGCCGTTTGATGCTGGAATGGATCCAAGTGAACACTATCCAGGCCAGCAGGGCGCTGAGTATGAACCCGATCAGGGACACGAACCCGACATCGGAGGCGAAGTTCCCCATGATCGCGAACAGGTTGAAGGCGGCATGCAGCAGCACCGCCCCCGCGTAATACAGGGCCCAGGATTGGGGGTGCCCGGCCATTTTATGGAACTTCGAGAGAGCTATCCCATACCCGGTAACGGCGGTCGCCGAGGCATGCAGCAGGGTCGATGTCAATGCCCGGCTGATGGCGATGACCAAGAACACCTCGGTCCCGGCCACCAGTCCAGAGCCGTTGTAGAGGATGTTCTCCACCGCGGCAAATCCCAGACCGGCCGCCGCTCCATAGACCAGGCCGTCCTCGACCTCGTTCAGCCTTGGCAGCATGAACAACACCGCCCACGACTTGGTGAACTCCTCGACCACCGGGGCGATGAACACTGCCAGGATGAGCAATTGCACGTTCTCGTCGTTGGGCTGGATGCCCCAGAAACCCTGGGTCAGGACGCTGCCGGGACTGAAGAGCCCATCGACCAACAGGGTCTCGATGACGTATGCCGCCCCCAACGAGGCGACCGCGGCAAAAGCGAAGGCCATCAGGACCGAGCTCATCGATTCCCGGCGGCAAACCTCCGCGTCCCGTATCCAGACCAGATAGATGATCGGAGGTAGGATCGATACCATGACGATCAGTACCAGGCCAACAAAATCCATCATGCTGCTCATCGGACCATGCGAGCCCCCACTTTATTAAGGTTCTCCGATGCCGGCCAAGCCCCCTGAAGCTACTGAGGGGACAGGTTCTGCCGGTTCTTTACCGTCTTGAACGTGATCGCCAAGGCCACGATGAAGACCGCTCCCAAGACCGCGAACACCGAGGCCCAAACCCTTCCAGGCAGGGAATTGTCCAGGTCGGTTATGATGGAAAGGGGCAGATGTATGTTGCCGTAGAAGACCATGAACCACCAGGCGGCCACGACCGAGAGCACCAGGGTCAGTTGCAGCACCTTCAGGGGCCACCTCCCATGGATCACCAATCCCCACGAGCCGGCCAATATCCCCCATATGAGCAGCGCGAAACCAGCGTCCGCGGGGAATCCCCAGTACACCGCATAAGGGATCATGACCATCTGGGCGACGGAGGCCGCGATGGCCATGTTACCGATAGGCTTCCAGTCCCACCCTTTCACCGCCACCACCGCGGTGCCGATGAAGAGCAGACCGTTCACGATGCCGGAGACCGCCATCACCAGGAACTGGTTCGAGCCCGGGTTCACCACGAGCCAGAATGCGAACAGGAAAAGGCTGATGCCTGCCACGAGCGAGCCCATGGCTCCGATCGGCTGTTCCGGCACCATGTCTTCCGGGAGGGCCTTCTTCTTCCACCACGTCGGTCCTTCCTCGGTACCGCTGCAGAAGAAGATCCAATGGCACAGCCCATAGACCAGACCGATCATTGCGAAGGCTATGCCGTTCAATTCCATCGTTGCCCACCTCGAGCCGCTCAGTGTTGCGGATTTCAGCAGTCAACCTGATTGGGCATACATAATCCTAACGTCTGTGTCCTGGCTGCCGGCCGAAGATATGGTCGGCTATTTTGTCCGGCTCCGATCGTTTCCTTTCCAAGAGAGCGGGGATCTCGGTGCGTCCGTTGTCCCATAACGATGTGGGCTCAGGTCGTGTTGCTCGAGGAAGTGCCCGTGGGCGCATCAAGCCGGGTGGGTGCCGACGTCACCGTGGCGGCCGGGCTGCCTTCCGGCAGTTCGACGATGTCCTCGATGATGGGTGTGAAGGGGTCGACCAGCGCTCCGGCGACACCTATTTTCTCCAGGGATTCGAAGTCTTTCTCCGTGATGCCGCCCCCCACGTGGATGGCGACCCCGTGGCCCAGTGCCCTGGCGACCATCTCCATCGAATAGCCGGACCGGGTGCCGAGCCGGGGAAGGTCGATGATTGCGATCTCGTCGAACCCGATCGCCTTCAGCGCCTCGATGGCCTCCTCCAGATCGGCGGGTCCCGCCCCCGGTCTCTCCCAGACCACCTGCTGGTCCAGGTATAGGCAGGGGATGCACTTGTCCGAGAGCTCGAAGATCACCTTGAACATGTCCATGCTCCGGCAGCAGAGGCTGCCGGCCACGGCATGGGAGACGCCCATGGCGAAGGCGTCGAAAAGGTCATCCTCGTTCCTCATGCCGATCTCGAGCCAGACGTTATTCTTCCTTTTCAGGAGCTGCCTCAGGACCTCGAAGTTGGGGTGGGCCTCCATGATCCCCGCCAGGTCCATCATCATGACCTCCGAGGCGTTGTAGCGCTGCCCCGACACCGCCTTCCAGTATTTGCTGAACTTGACAGAGTACTCGGTCCGGACTAGCCGCTCGCCGTTCCATTTGACGCTGACCACCTCCGCCACGCTCCCCAAGGGAATGTCGATGCCGGCCAGGGAGAAGATCGACCGGGTATCGACTGGCATGATCGGGACGTGCATGAACGATTTGGATGGTTGGTCTTGCTCCATGTTATCTTCCTTGAACGCTCTCAACTCTGATTGACTGACGAAATCCAAGGGAACGGCCGTTTTTCCGCACGAGTGGCAGATGTACCCTTCATCCTTGTTATCCACGCCCGCCATAGGTCCGCCGAATATCACTTTGGGCTCGATGTCCCGGCTTCCGCAATGCGGGCAGGCGCTGATTCGTTTAGAAGTCATCTCGTTGCTACGAGCATGCATGCATAGCGATTAATACTTTCCATGGGACGTTCGCACCGGTTCCAGTGATTTGGCGGCGAGGGTTCTTGTTGGAACTCGAGCGAAAAGGCTATTGGCGGTTCATCGTAGGTGGGCCACACAACCGATATGTATGCGGTCGACCTTCTTTTTGTCCGTGAGCAAGGTCGCGGTAATCGGAGGATCAGGTTTGCTCGGCCAGTACCTGGTCGGAGAGGCGGTGTCCCGGGGTCACGAGGTGGTCTCCACCTACAACGGCGGAAATCCCTGTCCGGGCGGCAAGGCCATTTCATTGGACATGACCGATCAGGCGGCGGTGGAATCCTTCTTTTCCAGGGAGGCGCCCGACCGGGTCCTGCTCCCGGCCGCCATGACCGACGTCGAAGAATGTGAGAAGAAGCCGCAGCTGGCCTTCTCCGTGAACGTGGAAGGGACCATGAACGTGGCCATGGCCTGCAAGTCCAGCGGAGCGCCCTTGCTGTACGTCTCGACCGACTATGTGTTCAACGGGCTCAAGGGTTCGAAATACTACGAGTTCGAGACGCCCGACCCGCTCAGCATCTACTCCAAGACCAAGCTGGAAGGGGAGCGGCTCACGATCGATTCTTCCAAGCGGAACGCGGTGTGCCGGGTGGCGGTGCTGTACGGCTGGAACAGGCTGTCCGCCAAGGACAACTTTGTCAGCTGGGTGGTCCGTTCGGTCAGGGCCGGGAAGGAGGTCAGGCTGTTCGAGGACCAGTTCGTCACCGCCACCTACGCGCCTCATTGCGCCAAGGTGCTCACGGAGGTGTCCGAGCGGGGCCTGAAAGGATTGTTCCATGCCAGCGGTCCCGATTGCCTCAGCCGCTTCCAGATGGGTAAGGTCATCGCTGAGGTGTTCGGACTTGAGGGTTCCCTGTTGAGGCCGTCAAGGTTGCAGGAGGCAAAGCTCATGGCCAAGAGGGCCGAGAACTCCTGCCTCAACGTGGAGAACCTGGAGGCCCAGCTGGACATGTCCATGATGTCGTTCCGGGCCGGGGTCGAGGACATGAAGGCGACCGAACCTGGTTAATGCGGTCGACATCGATACGTCCCGGCGTTGCTCACGGTCCCGATGTTTCGTCCATCCCGAGCAAATTTCTGAGCAAGATTAATATCCGGGCCTTCATCAATACTTGCATCGATTTGTGGAGGAGATTACTTTGGATCAAGCCATCAATCAGAGGATAGGCGTGTTCGTTTGCCGCTGCGGCGGGGACATCGACAATAACATCGATACCGATGCGATCGTCGGTTCTGTGCGTTCGGAGGCCGGCGTCGTTCACAGCAGCATACACGACTTCCTCTGTTCCAAATCATCACGGGAGAAGATGACCAGGACGATCAGGGAAGAAGCGGCTTGACCGGGTCGTGGTCTCGGCCTGCTCCCCCCGGCTGTACCTTCAGGATTTCCAGCAGGCCGTGGTCGACGGCGGTCTCGACAAATGCATGCTGGAGATGTCCAACATCCGGGAGCAGTGCTCCTGGATACACTGGAACGACAAGCAGCTCCAGACCGGTAAGGCCATGGACATGACCTCCATGGCGGTGGCCAAAATGCGCAACCAGTTTCCCTCGGAGAAAGGGAACATCGCGATCGTGAACAAGGTCCGGTGCACCGGCTGCGGGGTCTGCGAGGCGGTCTGCCACGTCAATGCCATCAAGGTCGCGGAGGATCCAGACGCCGGCGGGAAAAGAAAGGCGACGGTCAATCCGAAGAGCTGCGAGGGGTGCGGCGCGTGCGTGTCCGCCTGTCCCAGCGCCGCCATGGACCAGACCTGCTTCTCCAACGCCCAGGTAGTGGCGGAGATCGAGACGGCGCTGCGCGGTTCAATGGAGGTGAGCACATTCCCGAACATCATCATCTTTTCATGCCACCACTGCTCCTATGCGGCCGCGGACGTGGCCGGACTGAAACGCTTGGGCAACGACGTCCACTTCCGGGCCATCAGGACCATGTGCTCGGCCCGGGTGGACCCGGAGTGGGTGCTAAAGGCATTGTCCAGCGGGGCCGACGGAGTGCTGGTGCTGGCCGGGTCCCCAGGCCGGTGCCATTACGAGACCGGTAACCTGCGCACCCGCAAGCGGATGACGCTCCTGAAGATCGTTCTTCAGCAATTGGGCTTTGACGATGACCGCTTCCTGATCGAGTTCGTGGACGAGGAGCAGCCGGAGAAGTACCGGAGCACGATCGAGGAGTACGTGGAGAAGATCAGGGAACTGGGCCCCAACCCGATAGTGCCGTCGAAGAGGCCGGAGCAGAAGAGGTATGAGATACCGGGATTGAAGCTCTGAAACTTTTCTCTCGACCGGATCGGAAAAAGATGGAAGGGGGAGGGGCCTTTCCCTCCCCCCTAAATGTTTTATCTGCCTGACCTACCGAATTTCCAAACCATTCACGATGCTCCGGACGCACGGACCGCCGAGGTCATCAGATCTCATCCATTCCCTTGAGTTTGTTCGCTTCGCTCAGCGTCCTTACCGGGAAGATCGGAAGTATGGTGCGTCCGAACGATTCGTTAAGGACGAGCGCGATCCCCGTGTACATGGCCGAGAATCCGACCACCAGCCCTTCCCAGCCCCCCAGGTGGGTGATGTCCGCATTTCCCGTCAGGTCTCCCATCCCCAGGATCAGGAACAGTATCGCCAGCGATCCGAACACGAACATGGTGGCAACGTTCGTCCTCAATGTTCCGAAGAACATCAGCGCGGTGAATATGCCCCACATGAACAGGTAGGAGGCCATGGCCGAGGAATTGTTCGTGGTCGTGGTCGCTATTCCTATCATCGGTAGGAGTATGAGTCCAGCTAGGCTGAGCCAGAAGAACCCGAAGGACGTAAAGGCCAACGTTCCGAAGGTATTCCCGTTCTTCCATTCCATGATTCCGGCGATCACCTGAGCTAAACCACCATAGAATATTCCCATGGCCAGTATCATGCTGCCCAGGCCGAACAGTCCGGTGTTGTGCAGATTCAGCAGGACCGTCGTCATCCCAAAGCCCATTAGTCCGAGCGGAGCCGGGTTAGCGGTCAAGACCTTGTTTATTGTTTGCTCACTCATCTTAATCAGACTCCTTTTTGTTGTTCTCCGAACTCTCGTTTCCAATGCCTGCTGATATGTTAGAGAAGGCAAACGGACAGGAGGAGGAGAATGTGCTTCTTCCTCCCCTGCCCGTCTCCGGTCCGCCCCCTCTAACGGCGGTCCTGTGCGGTCGGTTCCAACGGTGGGGTGCCATGATATCGGGGCAATGGAAGTGCACCCGGGGCATGTTCTGGCTTAGCCGTTCGAACCCGATCAATGGCATTTGCTCGGTGACGTTCAGCACCACCAATGTGGAATCGTTTGCCCTTGCCATATCCACGGCCTTGATGTTGGCCACTGGTTCCGGTAGTGAGCTGGCCGTCGGTAGCAGGATATTGTCGGTCATCATTGCATCCTCCTACCGAACGGTCCGCGGACTGCTCGGCCTTCGATCCAAACGACGGTGGCCCTGTCCACCGAACATGTCGGTGGCTCTGGGATCCGTCTCGCCCTGTCAATCCTTCCGCCTGCGGGCGGGTGGTCGGCGTCGGCGAGGAAGCGCCTCTTTCTTCTTCGTTCCGGGTTGGGGAATGAGTCCCGCATGTTTGGAACAATTTCGAAATTCGATACTTAAAGTTTATTCATCTACGCTACGATAATTGTCGATATATTACAAACATATTACGTTAATCGTAAAAATAATGCTTATAGAACCAATACTACAACTATTTTATGAATAAAACGACAAATATCGATGAAATACGACTATTATGAAAGCATAATCGTTAGTTATATTTGAATAATCGCAATGGTAGTTCATAGAATTGGGCAAATGATAGAGATATAAATGCAATTCATACCAACTGATATTCTGAAAGGAATTGCATGTATTCATTTGTAATAATTATGACGTTTGTAAAAAAACCGGCCATATTGTCGATGTTTGACATCTTTCCAAACCGCGATTGCGCTATGGGCTGATATTTCCGGCCAATGGGCAGTTCATCTAGAGAAGATGGAGTGCGGTTCTCAGACAAAGATGAGGGGAATCATCCCAGGAGACGATCCGTCAGATCATTTCGGATGTCGTCTGTTAAAGCGCTCGATGGCCTCTTTGACCGTTCCCTCTTCATCGGCCACCACCTTTATGTTCTTGGATTGGAGCTTTTTGATCCCGTGCGGCCCGATGAAACCGGTGATCACCACATCAGGCCCCAATCTGATCAGGTTCTCGGCCGTCTGAATTCCATAACCGATATCGGTGTCCTCCAGGACGTTGTCATGGACGGTGAAGGCCATCGTTTCCGGGTCAACACAGATGAATAGCGGGGAGTGCCCGAACTCCTCCTCCACTTCGGCATTCAGGCTTCCCTCGGATACCGTCACGCAAATCTTCATCCGATCACCTCTTCCGCTTCTGCTCGTTCTCTTCGGAGGCAGCAACCAATTTGTCCACGATCTCCTCGAAGGCTTTGGATGCGGGCGAATCCCGTTTCGACAGAACGATGGGCTTCCCATCATCTCCACTGTTGACCACGCCGGGGTCGATCGGTATCCGGCCCAGGAACGGGACCCCCATCTCATGCGCGGCCTTTTCCCCGCCACCCATCTTGAACAGGTCGATCTCCTTGCCGCAGTGCGGACAAATCAGCCCGCTCATGTTCTCCACCATGCCCAGTACCGGCATCTTGAGCGACCTGGCGAAGGTGACCGACTTCCTGGAGTCGAGCAAGGCCACGTCCTGCGGGGTGGTCACGACGACCGCACCGTCCGCCTCGGGCATGAGCTGTGCGATGGTGAGGGGTTCGTCACCCGTTCCCGGAGGCAGATCGACGATGAGGAAGTCCAGCTCT
Organism: uncultured Methanomassiliicoccales archaeon; assembly: GCA_963710685.1. Lineage (GTDB taxonomy): Archaea > Thermoplasmatota > Thermoplasmata > Methanomassiliicoccales > UBA472 > DASXVU01. Next base: position 79,011 of record CAVQBH010000014.1, read on the forward strand.
CCCCACTTGACATCCGCCACGAACTGCCTCAGGGCGCCCATCTTCATGGGTCCCCTCCAGACGATGGGGGTGTCCCGGTCTCCCAGCAGGAAGGCCGTCGACATCACCTTCAAATGTGGCGGGACCTGGACCGGGTAAAGTCCATCCTGGTCCCCCTGGATCTGGGCGTCCTCGATGTTCAGCATCTTCGGTATGTTCGGACCGTGTATATCGGCGTCCAGTATGCCGACCTCATATCCCCGCATGGCCAAGGCCACCGCCAGGTTCACGGTCACGGTGGACTTGCCCACGCCCCCTTTTCCGCTCATGACGATGATCTCGTGCTTGATCTTGGCCAGGCTCTTCAGTACCTTGACGTCCTCTTCCTTCACCGTACGCAGTTCAATGTTGTCGTTCTCCATGATGATCCCTCGTAAATTTTATGCTCTAGATCAAGACTTGACCCCAGGCATATCGGAACTACTCGGTAATAAGGGATATGGCGGTTCGGAGGCATTTCCATGGACAATCGTTACTATTTCATTGAAGGACGACGTCCTCCGATTCGATGCCCGGACCATAGGACGTGGCTCAGTTTCTTGTCCGGAGCTGTTCACCTAGGATTCGCCGGTCTCGATTTCAGTTACGCAATTCTTCCAACGACCGTTCGATCGATAAAGGTCCGGTCCCCTTGGAAATATTTTAGGCATTTTCGTCGTTCTGTCTAGATCGGTGCCTGGACGCCGATCATGACGGGTGGAACCTCATTCTGCTCTCGACCTCGTTGAGACATGGGGCCCGGGAGTCCCTTTCCGATACCACTGGTTCCCGGATCCCCCATTCTATACCTATTACAGGGTCATCGTATCGGATTATGCGTTCGTGGTCTTTGGAATAGGGCCGGTCAACCTTGTACTGCACCTCGGTTTCGTCCTCCAGGGTCACGAACCCGTGGGCATATCCGTGCGGGATGAACAGTTGGGTCATGTTCGTCGAGGAAAGCTGGATGCTGAACCATTTTGCGTATCTTGGCGAATCGATGCGTACGTCCACGGCAAAATCAAGAATGGATCCCCGGCTGCACCTAACCAATTTCGCCTGTTCCATCGGGCTGTCTTGGAAATGGAGACCTCTGATCACCCCTTTCTTGGCGGAGAACGAATGGTTGTCCTGGACGAACACCGTTTCTATGCCGATCTCCCTCATCTTGCCCCGGGAGTAGGTTTCCATGAACCATCCACGCTCATCCCGGAACAGGTCCGGTTCAATGACCATGATACCATCAAACCCAGTCGATCTGCCGATCAAGTTTTCAACCCTTCCGCTCTTCCTCGGCCTCAAGTACGGAGGCGATGTGCTTCCCATATTCTGTCTTCGCGTACTTTGAAAGGAATTCCCCAAGGTCTCCTCGGTCGATCCAACCGTTGATGATCGCTATCTCCTCGGGATATCCCACCTTGACGTTCTGGTACTTCTCAAGTGTCTGGACGTATTTGCCGGCTTCGATCATCGCGTCTGGAGTGCCCGCGTCCATCCAGGTAAAACCGCTGTCCAGTTTGATCGCCTCGAGACTTCCTTCCGAAAGATAGAGATTATTGACATCGGTGATCTCCAGTTCATTCCGCCATGATGGTTTCACGTTCTTGGCGAAGTTCACGACCCGGTTATCGTAGAAGTATAGGCCGGCGGCCGCATAGTTCGATTTCGGGTCCTTGGGCTTTTCGTCGATCGATACCACCCTCCCTTTGTTGTCATACTCTATGACGCCGAACCTCTGGGGATCGTTGACCCGGTAGCCGAAAATAGTGGCCTTCCCCTGGGCGACGTTCTGGATCGCCTGGGACAGCCGTTCTTTGATGTGCAGACCGATGAAGATGTTGTCTCCGAGTATCATCGCCACATCGTCCGAACCGACAAAATCCGAGCCGATGATGAACGCCTGAGCCAATCCGTCCGGCGACGGTTGCACCGCGTACCTCAGACGCAGGCCGAACCGTCCTCCGTCCCCGAGAAGGGTCCTGAAGTTCCCGATGTCCTCGGGGGTGGAGATAATCAGGATGTCCCTGATATCCGCCAACATCAGGGTGCAAAGGGGATAGTACACCATGGGTTTATTGTAGACAGGAAGGAGATGTTTGTTGATGGCCGACGTCATCGGATATAGCCGAGAACCGCTTCCACCAGCCAGGATTATTCCTTTCATTCAAATCTGGATGTAATTTGGACCGGAGTTTTTAATGTCTTCGGTGAACGTCCATTCTTATTGTTCAGGGCCGGGTCACATGCCCGATCTCGCAGGATCAACAGTTCCGCGCGTCAAAACAAGGTCAAAACTCTGGACCGATCAAATCCACCCGGAATGGGTTCGATAAAACGTTAATAGGCATGATATGTATCCCTCTCCACTTCAGGGGGAGTACCAGATTAAAATTTTGGTCTTAAACTGGCGAGATCCCAAAAACCCGGACGCCGGAGGAGCTGAACAATTCACCCATCAGATAGAGAAACGGTGGGTCAATTGGGGTCATGAGGTGACGCAATTCTCAGCTACCTTCAAGGGTTGCCTCCCTGAGGAAGTGATCGATGGAGTGAGGATCGTAAGAGGCGGGAACCGTTTTACGGTCTATAGGAAGGCCAGGGCCTTCTACAAGAAATTCGGAAAGGTCGATGTGGTGGTCGATGAGATCAACACGATTCCATTTGGCATCCCATCACTGGCGAGCAGGGGAGAAAAGCGATTTGCCCTGATCCATCAGCTGGCCCGCGAGTTTTGGTATTATGAGACCCCGTTTCCGTTCAATTCCATAGGTTATCATTTCCTTGAGGACCATTGGTTGCGCAGATACGCGGATATGGACGTCATAACCGTTTCCAACTCGACCATGGACGACCTTCATGGTCTTGGCTTCAAGAAGCTTCATCTAGTGCATGAGGGTTATGATTTTGAACCCATCCCAACCGTGGGGGAAAAAGAAAAGGTGCCCACCATCATCTTTGTCGGCCGCTTCAAGAAGGTGAAATTGCCGGACCATGCATTGGAGGCCTTCAAAATAGCGAAGTCAAAAATGCCCGACCTCCGTTTATGGATGGTGGGGATGGGCTATCTTCAGCCGAAGCTCAAGAAACTCGACGTCAAGGATGTGACCTTCTTCGGACGCGTGCCGTTGAAGGAGAAGTCGGAGCTGGTCTCGAAGGCACACGCGATCATTGTGCCGGCCGTGAGGGAAGGTTGGGGGTTGGTCGTCACCGAGGCCAACGCCATGGGTACCCCGGCAATTGGATATCGAGTGCCAGGTCTTCGGGATTCGATAAAGGATGGAAAGACCGGGCTGCTGTGCGATCCAAACCCTCAGGCAATGGCGGGTGCCATCGTATCTTTGCTGAGCCAGGAGGGAAAGAGGATCGAGCTGTCAAGGAACGCCCTGGAAGATGCGAAAGAATACAACTGGGATCGCACCGCCAAAGAATTCATCGATATTTTTGAAGGAAAGGTGTGATCAGATGGTCCGTCACCCGAGGTTCCCTTGACGTTTGGGAAAACATCATGAAGGTCGATCGAGATTGGGCGGGAAAGGATGGCGGGAACCAACTGACAGAACAACCCCTTGGAAAGCATTCAAAATATGATCTGGTCCACGGGGACGTCCCGGTCGTTCGAGTTCAAACATCCGATTGGATTTGGAATACACCCCAAAAGGACCGTGTTCTTCTCGAAATAACGAGACAAAAGAGATAGTTTCTTAGCTATGAAAATTGTAGGAAGGCTCACGGAGAACCAAGACGGGTCAATGCTTTGGAATCGAGTGGGCCAATGGAAATTGGTACGGTTCATCAAAGGGAATTTCACCAGGATTGAGCTGATCGAGCTTCTCCTGTTGCTGATCTTGGGTCTCGTGGTTTTCACGTGGTATTCCTCGAACCTGATCATCGACGCCTTCGATTACAACCTTTCATTTTCACCGGGACAAACATTGTTCCGGTCATTGCAGCTGTGGGATCCGCACGGGGGATTCGGGTCCGCCATGCCCAGGGTGATCGCCGGGGTCTTGCCCAATAACCTCTACTACGCCGGGATGCAGTTCCTAGGATTCTCGCTCCACACCTCACAGAGCCTGCTCCTGTACGTGATCCTGGCCGGTTCGGGGGTCTCGGTATTCCTGTTGTTCCGGGCGTTCGGGCTGGGGGAGAGATACCGGAACGGGGCGATCTTCGCCTCCGTAGTCTACATGTTCTCCCCGATCGCATCCACCTTTCTTTGGAACCAGTTCGCTTCCAACTATTATTCCTACTGTTTCATACCCTTGATCGCGGCGGCGGTGGTCTTCGGGGTGCGGACAAGAAGGGGTTCGTTCTACATCTTCGGGGTGGTCCTGCTGTGGACCCTCCTGATATCGGCCTCGTACATGAACCCGGTCAATGCCTTCATGGATTGGGTATTCATCGCGGGCATCCTGGGAATGCTGGTGTTCAAGGAATCGGCCAGAAGGAAGCAGGTGATCAAGTTTGCCGCGATCCTGATGATACTGTGGTTTCTGGTCAACCTGTTCTGGATCCTACCGGTCATGAGCAACGTCAGTGTCGAGGTCACCAGATCGGGGGTCAGTTCCGTCGGGGTGAGCAATCGCGACCTGCTGAATTCCAATTCCGTTCCGATATACTTTGCCGCCCTGCAGACCGGATATTGGGCCCTGTACCATGATTATCTCGGTGACAACTGGTATTCATGGTCCGGTCTGGCGTCATCGGCCCTGTTCATGTTCTCTTGTCTGATAATAGCCATGACCGCGTTCTACGCGTTCTTCATCCGTCCAAGGGATCCGGTCATCATACTTCTGGGCGTCTTCACTGCCCTTTGTTTGGTGATGATCGACGGATTTTATCCCCCCACCGGTTATATCCTATCGGGATTGTTCGACCTCTTTCCATTCCTCTATGCCTTCCGGAGCCTGTATCAGCATTTCGGCCCCTTGCTGGCACTGAGCTATTCCCTGCTCTTCGGATATTCCGTGGCCCACATCATCGGATCCGTTTCCTGGCCCAGATGGAAGGGCTTGTCCGTCAGGCGGATATCGCTGAAGGCTTGGACCGTGATGACCTGGACGGTCTTCGTTCTGCTGGCCCTATCGGTCATCGCCATTCCCTATTTCACCGGCCAGGTCATCTATGAGGGTGGAAAGGTCATTCCCTCTGCCCGGGTCCAGGTTCCTGACTACTATTATCAAGCCAACGATTTCCTGAACAACGCCACCGGGGACTTCAGGGTGCTGAATCTTCCATATTGTCAATTGGGTTACGCCGCGTACAGTTGGGAGAACGGCTACTGGGGAGGCGACCCGCTCTCCACTATCTTCGACAAGGGGGTCATCGTATCCGAACCTGGCCTATCTAACGAACTGCTCGTGAACATGGCCAACCAGATTGCGAACAGCACGTTCCATCTCAATATCGGAAAGATGCTGTCCATCATGAACGTGCGATACGTGATGCTCCACAAGGACGCGAATTGGGCATTCATACAGGGACAGTCGCCTCCCTGGTGGGCGGCACCGAAGGCGAACTTCTCGATGTACGACACGGGCCTGAGGAATGCTGGTTTCACCGTAGCGGCCACCCTGGGGGGGCTGGTGCTCTACGAGAACCCGGAGTGGAAAGAAGTGCATTTCCTCCAGGTCAACCAGATGGTGGTGGTGGTGGGGGGGATACCGGCGGTATGGAATCTGACCGAGGAGAGCTGGTATGACGTGTCCAAGATGGCCTTCGTGGTGGTACATTCGCTATCGGACCTGGCCAATCTGGACTATCACTTCGACGGAATATATTACGGCCGGGTCCTGTTCCGGGAGGACAGCTGGAAGCTTCAGAACGGTGTGTCGTTGGACGATCTGGTCGGAAGTCCCACGCTGCATCGGCTGATCGTCGACCCGACCCAGCGTTACGTGATATTCTCCGAAAGGTACGATCCCGAATGGACACTGACCGCTCGCAACGGCACTCAGGAACACATCGCGGTGAACATGTTCTTCAATGGTTACATCCTGGGGAACGGAACAACGGATGTAACCATAGAATACCAGCCCCAAAAGGGTCTGGTCAATCTGATCTCATTCTCGGTTCTGTTTACAGTAGGGACCTTTGTGTTCCTTACTTACCGACATTTGCGCCGGGGGATTGGGATTGTTCGATAGAGGTTGAAGATTCCAGCTTCGGGTGCGATTCCAGCATCGAGTGGGAGTCTTCGTAATATTGGGTCAATTTTATCCGATAAAATATTCCCATGGTGTCCTTCCAGATCCGGCCCACATCCTTGAGCCTGATCCTTCCGCCGTTCTCCCTGACGAAGTTTATGGAGATCGGTGCTTCGGCGATCGTGTAGCCGTCCTTCAAGGAATTCAACAGGAGTTCAAGGTCGAACGCGTATCTCTTTACGAACACCTTCGGAAACTCCCTGATCAGGACCCCCCGCTTGAAGAGCTTCAGGCCCGGCTGGGTATCCGTCAGATTGCACTGGAACAGACCCCGGATCAGCAGATTATAGCATCTGGACATGACCCTTCTCTTGATCGGATAGTTGATGATGGATTCCGGATGGCGTTTGGACCCGATCACGATGTCCACGTGCTTATCCTCCATGACATCCAGGAACACCTTCAGCTGTTTCGGATGAAGTTCCAGGTCTGCATCGATGAAGGTGATCAGGTCGCCGTGGGCATATTTCCAACCCTCTTTCAGGGCGTTCCCCTTCCCACCGTTCTTGGTATAGGTGATGAGCCTGACCTCCGGGTGCATCAGTTCGACCTTGTGCACTTCGGCAGCGGTATCATCCGTGCTTCCGTCGTTGACGAGAATCAGCTCGAAAGGATTTCCAAGTGTCTTGAATGTGGAAATTGCCTCAATCAGGTTCTCCCTGATTTTCTTGCCCTCGTTGTAGGCGGGCATAATAACAGAAATCAGAGGCATGGACTGGCTTCTCTTTCTTATGGGTGAAGAATCACCGACGGCATTAATCATGATAATTTCCTTTTACCTCCCAGGTCTGGAATTGGACTCTGATAAACCAACTCATTATATTATAATTACGAACCCTTTCTTGTTATTGATGCGCAACGGGTGATTCTGGCGACTATTCGAAGGCGAAAAATCCAGTTCACCGTTCTCCGGGCAATGACAAGGTCGCTCTTGGGAAGATCCGCCTGACGGGATCGGCATGGCAGATATTATGGGTGCTGGTAACCTAGGCACTGTTTGCGATAACGAATATCCATCCTGCATGGGAAACGTCCACGTGGGTCGCTTTGATTTTCTTCAACGATAATATTACATAGCATCAACCAATCACAATGGACATTCAGTAAACCGACTGCAAGTCTTTTTATTGAAAAGGTCATTCTCTTTCGATGGGTGAAATGATGAAGAAAGCATTGATCACTGGCATTACTGGTCAAGACGGTTCATATTTGGCGGAATTGCTTTTATCCAAAGGCTATGAGGTGCACGGCATCATCCGAAGGGCGAGCACGTTCAACACCTCGCGCATCAGCCACATCTACCAGGACCCGCACGCCCCGGACCGCAGGCTCAATCTCCACTACGGCGATCTGGCGGACTCGGAGATGGTCAACAACATCATCTATAACACCCAACCCGACGAGGTCTATAACCTGGGCGCGCAAAGCCATGTCCGGGTGAGCTTCGATATTCCGGAGTACACCGGGAACGTGGTGGGATTGGGCGCCACCCGGATGCTGGAATCCATCCGCCGCAGCGGCAAGCCGGTCAGGTACTACCAGGCGTCAAGCAGTGAAATGTTCGGCGGTGCCGCTCCCCCGCAGAGCGAGACGACCCAGTTCATTCCCCGTTCACCCTATGCATGCGCCAAGATCTACGCATACTGGATGGCCCAGAACTATCGTGAAGGGTACGGTATGTACGCGTGCAACGGGATACTCTTTAATCACGAATCCCCCCGCAGGGGCGAGACCTTCGTGACCCGGAAGATCACCCGGGCCATCGCCTCCATGCTGTCCAAGAAGCAGGACAAGCTGTACCTGGGCAACCTGAGCGCGAAGAGGGATTGGGGCTTTGCCCCGGAATATGTCGAGGCCATGTGGATGATGCTTCAGCGGGAGAAAGCGGAGGATTTCGTGATAGGCACAGGCGAGACCCACTCCGTCCAGGAATTCGTGGACTTTGCGTTCGAGTACGCCGGTCTGGACCAGAACAACAGAGTTGCGATAGACCCGCGATACTTCCGCCCCACCGAGGTCGAGGTGCTGATAGCCGACCCGACAAAGGCCAAGACCAAGCTGAAATGGGAGCCCAAGGTCAGGTTCAAGGAGCTGGCCATGATCATGGTGGATGCGGACATGCGGGCCGCCGGCCTCGAACCAATTGGCAAAGGTGACGCCGTGCTGAAGAGAGCGTTCAAGAACCGCTGGTGGAGCGTGGACTGATGAGCTTCTGGCGGGGCAAGCACATCCTCATGACCGGAGGGGCGGGGTTCGTCGGTCATTACATCGCGGAAAAACTGGTCAATGACCATGGAGTGGGACGGGAAGACATCATCATCCCCAGATCGAAGGAACTGGACCTCAGGGTGTGGGAGAACTGTCTTGCGGCGACGAAGGACGCCGACCTGGTCATACACCTGGCAGCCAGCGTCGGGGGCATTGGGTTCAACATGAAGAACCCGGCCACCCTGTTCTACGACAACGCGATCATGGGCATCCAGCTGATCGAGGCGGCGCGAAGGAACGAGGTGCCTAAGTTCGTGGCACTGGGGACCATCTGCGCCTATCCCAAGTTCACGCCGGTGCCGTTCAAGGAAGAGGACCTGTGGAACGGCTATCCCGAGGAGACCAATGCCCCTTACGGATTGGCCAAGAAGATGATGCTGGTCCAATCGCAGGCGTACAGGCAACAGTACGGTTACAATTCCATCTATCTGCTGCCAGTGAACCTGTACGGGCCCAGGGACAATTTCCATCCAGACTCCTCCCACGTGATACCGGCGATCATCAAGAAGGTCGTGGAGGCCCAGGACCAAGGGAAGAGGAGCATCGAGCTTTGGGGCACTGGCAAGGCCACCCGAGAGTTCCTTTTCGTGCGGGATTGCGCGGAGGGCATCCTGCTGGCGGCCGAGCATTACAACAGCTCGGAGCCGGTCAACCTGGGGGCGGGGAGGGAGATCAGCATAAAGGACCTGGGAGAGCTCATCTGTCGTTTGTGCGATTTCGACGGTAAGATCGATTGGGACCACACCAAGCCCGACGGTCAACCGAGGAGATGCCTGGACACGAGAAGGGCAGAGAAAGAGTTCGGGTTCAAGGCCCAGACCGATTTCGAGACCGGTCTGAAGGAAACGATCGACTGGTACCGGGAGCATAGGAAAACGAAGGGTGAGAGCGTCAATCCGCACTGCTAGCCGGCTCGGGATAACTACTAAATGGAAGCAGTATTTCTACCCTTGAAAAATGATCACGTTCTTCACCATCCCGAAACCATTTGAAGGTCACATTGGGGTCATCCAGCGGAATGCTTTGCGGAGCTGGAGGAAGCTCAACCCGGGGTGCGAGATCATCATCTTCGGGGATGAGCTGGGGATCTCGGAGGTCGCGGAGGAGGTGGGAGCGGTCCACATCCCCGAGATACGGAAGAACGAGTTCGGGACCCCCTATCTCGACGGTATCTTCTCCCAGGTCCAGGAGATGGCCAAGAACGACATCCTTTGCTATTCCAATGCCGACATCATATTCCTGAAAGATTTTCCTGAGGGGATCGGCAAGATCGATGATGACCGATTCCTGCTGGTCGGTCAGCGATGGGACCTTGACCTGACCACGGAGGTCGACTTCTCGGGCAAGTACGAGGAAGAGCTCAGAAAGAAGACCGCCGAGTCCGGGAAGCTCCACGATGTGGACGGGATGGACTACTTCGTTTTCCGAAAGGGCACCCTCAATGAGTTGCCGGCATTCCTGGTCGGGAGGGCTGGCTGGGACAACTGGATGATCTATAATGCCAGGGTCAAAGGCATCAAGGTCATCGACGGAACCAAAGGATATCTGGTCATCCACCAGAATCACAACTATGGTCACGTCAAGAAGAGCGTGGGAAGGTGGCTAGGGCCGGAGTCGGACTACAACATGGCATTGCTTGGTGGCGTCGAGCACCGTTTCACCCTGTATGACGCCACATACCGGTTTAACGGAACAAAGGTGGTCCGTAACCTGAGCGCCATCTCCTTTTACCGCCGGTTGAAATCCCTATCGATCTTGAGACCCGAGACGGGCAGGGTGCTCCATCCCTTGGGCAGATTGATCAGCCCCGTCGAGGGCCTCCTGCTCGAAATGTGGCGGAAGAAAGAGGTATGACCAGGCTTTCCGGTCATTCCTCCATTGGGTCCTCAATTCGATCGAACGAGATCAAGGTATCTCAAAGCGGGGAGAAGTGTTGTTCGATAGCCCGTCGACCAGGCCTCTCAGGTACCCGGAGGCGATGCTCAATCGCTCCCTCATCTTCTTGTCGGAGCTGATCATTATTATCCGCAGATAGAAAACCGTGAAGAGCCACAGGAAAACGGTCGCGAAGCACGCGAACTCCTTCTTTCCCGAATAAAGGCGCTGGAAAATGATGCGGTTCCGGGACAGGTAATAGGCTCTGAACGGCCCTCCCAGATGATACAGTCGGTTTCGGCCGCTGCCCGCCAGCGGGGGCTCGATGTCGTGCCATACCTTGGCGGACGGGTTGCAGAGTATCGTAAAACCCGCTCTGGCGATCCGCCTTGCAATATCCGATTCCTCGTAGTTTATGGGGAAATTGTGAGGGTCGAACGGTCCCGCTGCCTCGATCGATCGCCTTGAGACCATGAAGCAGTTGGGGAAGTCATCGGACTCGGTGACCAGGCTGTATTGGCCATGATCGATCTCATCCCTTCCGAGGAATGTGGTCTGAGAGGTGGTCATATTCCTCTTGATACCGGCACACCATACGGTATCTGGCCTAGTCAGATAGAACATCAGTGGCCCCACCAACCCCACCTTTGGGCGGCCCGGGTCCATGAATGTCGAGAGGAGCTCTCCGACGCACTTGGGGTCCATGATGTTGTCGTCATCGATGAATAGCATGAAATCGCCGCTGGAATTCGAGATCCCGGTGTTCCTGGCGGCGGAAACCCAGCGTTCCCGGTCGTGCCAATACGTGTGCACGCCGGGGAAGTTCTCTTTGACGGCTTCGACCGTTCCATCGGGGGAATGGTCATCCACAACGACTATCTCAAGCCTGGAGGCGGGGTATTCCAGCCCTTTGATGGAATCAAGGAGCCTGAGAAGTTCTCTTTTTCGGTTATAGGTCGGGATGATGATGGAGACCAGCGGCACATTTTCGTTCTCAGAAGATTCTGTGCCAGGAGCATGGTTCACCTCGGAAACAATGAATTTTGCATATTAATATATTGCCTGGAAGCACCGGTGGGCGATACTTCGAATGATTCTGGCCGCCCTATGCATTACTCGACGAACGAGTATGAACGCTGACACGAAGGTCACCGGGTCGATCGAACCCTCAGACGAGCGAGGAACACGAGGCGCCAGGTAATCCAGGCCTGGGGAACGGCCTCGTATTCTGGACAAGTATTAATAGCGACAATTGAATCGGCTTTGGAGAGAATTGATTGGTAGAAAGTCCACGTTAGTATTCGCTACCACAATAATATCCTCGATCCTTGGGTTTATTGGGCTGTTTTTCATCACCAGGTATCTGGGGGCGGAGGTCTACGGAGATATCGCCTGGATCCTGGCCCTCATTGCCGCCATCAACGCCATCTCGGACCTGGGATTCTCCAGTGCCCATATAAAGAAGATATCCGAGGGCGCAAACATCGACGACTGCGTCAGCACCTTCGTCATGGTCAAGGTCATCCTGACGACCATAATGGTGGCGCTCATCGCCTCGATCCTGGCATTCATGATAATTTTCGGAAAGGCGAATTATTCATCCGAATACCTGGAGATCATTGTCCTTTTCATTCTCTATCAAGTGTTATGCGATCTTTCCTTGATCGCGACCATGACATTCACCGCCAAGACCGAGGCGGTCAAATCCCAATTGATAATCCTCATCGATCCACTGATCAGGGTTCCGATCATCATCATCATCTGCCTGTTGAAGGGGAACGAGTTCGACATCGCCATATCGTATGCGGTAGCGGGCATCGCGGTCTTCACCACGGCCTTGATCCTGATGTGGTCAGGCGAATATCGCTGGACCAAACCAACGATGTTTAAGCCATATCTCCGGTTTGCCCTGCCTCTGGTCATAAGCATGGTGATAACCACGTTGGCGTACAGCATCGACAAGATATTCATTGGGGCGTTCTGGTCCAGCACCGATGTGGCATATTATTCGTCGGGGTTTGCGCTGATACTGATAATAAGCGGATTGGGTCTGGCCATCAGTCAATTGACCTTCCCGACGTTCTCCAACTATTTCTCAAAAGGCAGAATGGAGGATATCCGCCAAACCACCGTCCAGGCAGAGAGGTTCGTGGCGATCATCTCCTTCCCACTTGTGGCGTTCATGCTGATATATCCTGGAAATGTGACCTCTCTGTTGTACGGTCATGATTGGGTCCTTGCGGGGGATTCCCTCAGATGGCTGTCCTTGGCCACACTGTTCAACATCTTCAACGCAGCGGCCACCTCGCAGATACTGGCAGTGAACCGCCCAGACGTTTCTTTCAGGATCACGGTCATCTATTTCTTTGCCTTCGTTATCGGTCTCATAGTGCTCGTACCGAACGAGATATTTGGCATCCATCTGTTTGGCCTGTCATATGTGGGCGCTTCTCTGGCTTACTTGATCTCAATGATAGTGGGTTTCATCCTGACAAGGATAGCGGTCCTCAAGCTCACGGGTACCAGGGTCGAGCGGAGAATGGGGTTGTACACGGCGATATTCGTGCTGACCACTGCCCTTCTGGGCCTTTTGAGCCTCTGGTTTTCAGTTCAGCAATGGTACTTGCTGATCGCGATCTTCGGGTTGGCCTATGTCGTTTTCTGGGGTTGTCTGGCGGCTTTTGGAGAAATGAAAAAAGAAGATATCCGATACATGCTGGACCTGGTCAACATGAGAAAGATGGGTGGATATGTCTCCGATGAGCTGACCGGAAAGAAGTGAACGACCGACGTACTCAGTTCGCCGTTTCGGATGTATATCCGAGGTCAATCGAAGATGGTATTCCTCAATGCTATCCGAACGGACCATTGGGCGGAATTGCCAACGACCCCGCTATCGATCACAGGAGATATCGCAGTCTGAATATCGGCAAAAGAAGGAACGACATCCAGAATTCCTTGTATCCGACATAGGGCGCTATCGATTCCCGGTATTTGATGAACTTGTGGCCCTCTCCGACCTTTATGAACGAAAGGGCTAATATATATGGAGTATATTCTATAATTATGCTGGCCTTGGCCTTGTGTATCAGGTCCGGGTTCATCCCGAGACTTTCGAAGAGGTCCAACAGTTCGATCGCCCTGATGACATGGACCGCCGGATATTCTTTCTCCCAGCCCCTTGCCCCGTCTCCCACCACCAATAGCGGGTCGCCGATGTAGAAGACCTTCCTGTTTCTCATGGTTCGGGCCAATATCACTGCATGTGGATAGGTCGTCTGGACATTGCTAAAATCGGCATCGGACGTCATCACATGCTTTGACTCTTCGACCCAGAGGTCCCTTCTGAATATCGAGGTCTGCAGCGCACACATGCTGACCCCGGAGACCTTCGGGTCGACCAGCTGATCGAACGAATCCAGCAGCTGTTCCTTCCCGTTCTTGCCCTCCCGCTTCAGGTCGTCCCTGAATTGAGCGCTGCTGACCGGTTCTTCATACTGCCCCAATTCTTCGATGTCGATGTGCATCAGGTTTGTGAAGAAGAGATCGACCTCAGGATGGACCTTCATCATTCTGACCAGTCGTTCGATGGCTCCCTTTCTGACAAAATCATCGTCGCCTATGAGCCAACAATACTCCCCATTGGCTAGCTGGTTGGAGCAGTAATAGAAATTAGGGCCACCACCGATGTTCTTTTCCTGACGGTGGTATCGGAAAGCACCAAACTGCCTTGCCCATTCCACAACCTGCGGTGTGTCGTCCGTTGAACTGTTGTCGGAGACGATGACCTCCACATCATCCTCAAGACCTGCCATTTGGCTCAATATTGAGAGCAGGTTGATCTTGAGAAGTTTGGACCGATTATAGGTCGGGATGCATATGGAGAGGAGTGGTTTGCGCTGACTACTCATTGTAAGTTCCTCTGTTCAAATCCTCTATTCTGTCCGACCTCATAATCCTATCTCTGGCCCAAGGTTCCGAACAATCCTGCGCCATTTGTAATTCTTCCAACGACCATATACTGACCAGCTTAGGTATGGTTCGCCTTCCTTATCGGGTCTTACGCCAACTCCAGACCAGGCTTCCGACGATCATCGCCAGGGCCACCCCCATCCCGGCATAGCTGATCCAGTAACCGATCTGCATGCTGTTCTGGCCGGTGTAGTAGAGGGTTAGCGAAACATTGCCATTGCCTTGGACGACGTATCCGCTGATTATCCCGTCATTTTCGAAATGCCCCTGCACGGTCTTCGTTCCGTCATTGTCGGTAAGGACCCAGCTCGGGTCATAGCTCTCCCGGAACGCCAATATTGCCTGACCAGTGACGTTGGTCATCTTGATCTGGTACTCGACCGGGCTGATGCGGATGAACGAGACATCCGAGTCCTTTGAGGAAAGGTCGGTGCTCCCGAGGTCCACCTTGTCGCTCGCCAGGACCCTTGCGTTGTCCAACCAGCATTTCCAAGTCTCCGAGTCGTTGTTCTTTATGTCGATGCTGATGTCTATGCGGGCATAGGCCGCGTTCAGCGGGACATCGAGGTCCGTTTCGTTGGACCTCCAGAGATTAAAGATGTTCCTCTGGTCGATGTTCATGCTGGCGTTGGATATCAGGTTGCCATCACCGTCGAGATAGTTGACCTGGACAACGGGCACAATCAGACCATAGGGCAGGGAATCTGCGGTCAGGGTGTACGTTTTATTCTGATCTAGGGGGAATTCATCCGATATCACCTGATATTCCTCATCCCCGGTTACGTTCTTGTTCTGCTGGAATAGAAGTGAGTACACCCCATCCATGTAATTGTCCTGGTTCGTGTAGGCGGATATCGGGAGGGTCGTAGGCGCTGAGCCATTGGCGCTATAGTTGACCTGCCAACCCCCATATCCGTAGTCAAATGAGGGGTTGCTCAGTGCATCGATCCCCATCTTGTACACCGTCTTCGTTGCCAGAAGACCGAGGGCACTCATTCTCGCCGCGTCGTAGCTGTCCGATGATATGATCGATATCGCGGAGATGCCATTGAAACCCGCCAGGTTCTTCAGGGTCACATCCATCGTCTTTCCATCCACGCTGACGATAGGGATCTTTGCCAGCAAGAATCCGTCATAGCCATTGTAGGTATCGATGGTTTGGTTGACACCATCTGCCGTGACCTGGAACTGTCCTCCCTGCTCATTGGCGAAATATCGCAGAATCAGGTAGGAATTGCCGCTATGTTGAGGGGTAATCTCGAAATTGACCTGATCTGAAGAGCCTATGGTGTACACCACCCCCCGGTTGAAATCAAAGTCAAATGAGTACTGTGGCCAATCCACATAAGGGTGCCATACATTCTGGTGTGGGTCCCAGTAGCTTCCCTTGGACCATTGGGTGGTGGGGTCGAAGTTGACCACCTGGTCATAGGGATAGATGGTCGTCATGTTCTTCCCTGCGCCGACCATCGCCTCCATATAGGTCAGGCTTTCGGTCATCTGGCTATCGTTCTTGTCCGAGATGATGATGGGGGCTGCGTTGATCGCATCCAGGCTTACGTCCTGTCCAATGAAATCATACGAAAAGCCCCTGGAGTACCCCGTGCTTTTCATGAACTGGTCCATCAACCGGTATCCACCGTCGGCGAGGACCAGGTCCTGGTTCGTCGATATCCGGTAATCGGCCTCCAGATTATCGAAGATATAGACCATCCCTTGGTGGAACACCTCTCGGAACACTGACGAGTTCTCCATCTTGGAGATCATCGGTTCGACCAATCCCCGCAGTTCATTCACATCGTCATGGATCACCAGATAGCGTATGTTGGTAAAGCCGCAGAAGGCAGCCAGGGATTGCACGTCTTGGTTATGGAACATGGAAGAGCTATAACCTGTGTCCAGGGCAAAATATCCAAAATGATTCCAATTGGTACCGAACAGGATAGTTGGCACCGATGATGAGAATGTCCAGATATCGTCGGAGCCAACCGAAGGGCTCCATACCGGCTTGTAAGATCCATAGTCGGGCAGATAGATCGCCCGATAGTCTTCCCCCACCGTGTCAAGATATTTCCAGGCGTTCTGGAACTCGATCGGGACGTCGGCCGGCCCGGCATTTGCGCTGGGATTGGTGAACAGTAGCGGCCAGGAATATGCCGATACCAGCAGGACGAATATGGCAAGGAACGCGAACAAAGCGACCCTCCTTTTCTTTCCGAACAGCTTCCTCTTGCGGTTCTTCACGAAACGTATGATGGTGGTGAAGCTGAAACCGCAAAGGACGGCCAAGGAGATCGCTATAAGGGCGTCCGAGACCCTCCATGTCCGGAATGCCAGGCCGATGGGTGTGTTGAAGAACACGTATGTTTGGACGCTATTGAACGGGCTGTCAACGTAAAAGAACACGATCGAAAAGACCAGCACGACCGAATAGAATAGGACCTCGTTGAATCTCGAATATCGGTATACCGCGTAGAATGCGGTGACGGTGATCAAGATCGTCGCCGGGAGCAGATAATTGAGGAATGAGAATGGATTGCTGGTGAGCACATAGTACATCCCCAGGTCCATATGCGAGCTCGCGATCAGCATGTTGAACATGGTGGCGTGGCCCCAAGGGACGCTCAGTCCTGTGGTGGAAAGTGCCAAACCCTGAGATGAGGTGTCGGTCAACCTGAATATGAGCCGATACGCCATCAGAGATACGAACAGGAACATTACCCCGAAAAAGGCAACGGTCGGGGTGACCAGTTTGTTCTTCCAACTTCCTTTCCTGCTGCTATAGCAGTAGAACATGTACAGGCCCAACAGGATCGGAAACCCGGCCCATATGAAATGTTCGTCCACGTTGAAAGCCATTATCACGGCGCACACGGGCAAATAGATCCACTTATTGTCCATGGCCGTC
Organism: uncultured Methanomassiliicoccales archaeon; assembly: GCA_963710685.1. Lineage (GTDB taxonomy): Archaea > Thermoplasmatota > Thermoplasmata > Methanomassiliicoccales > UBA472 > DASXVU01. The sequence continues at coordinate 96,258 of CAVQBH010000014.1, forward strand.
TTTGAGAACGTCCAGATGATCCAGGGGATGCTGGTCAGGGACAATTGTATTGCGACCCAATAGCTATCCCCCAAAAAGAATGACGGATTCAGCCCGTAGATCACCGCCCCCAGCAATGCCGCCGCGGCCACGGTGTTAGAATCGCCCATTCTTTTTCTTAGGTAATAGCGTATCAGTACGAACGCGCCCAGGAAGGCGAGGAACTGGAATGAGAGTTTTTCCAGCGCAATTATGCCCACCGTCTGCAGGCCCAAGGCCTGACCGATTATCCAGAACGAGGTCCGGAACGAGAGAGGATCGAGACCGAAGGAACCCCCGGAATAGTAATCATTCCAAGCATAGTTGCCAAGACTGCCGAGGGGTGGAATGTAATGTGCCGCGAGAACTGCCTCGTTCTCGGGTATCATGAACACCTCCAGATTTCCCGAGATTCCGGCCTGGATGTAGGACAGATTGCATCCCACCGTTATGATCATGAAAATCGCCACAACCAGCCAGAAGCGTCTATCTAGGCCCAGTCGACCGGAACGAGCCCTTGCACCGGTGATAATGCTACTGACAACTCCCAAAATATCTCACCTGGTGACCATCATCCTTACCTCCTGGCATTTCGTGCGTCATAGTTAAGGGTTTGCTCTTTTTATCCATCTAATTGATGGTCGTAATTTTCATCCGGTCCTATGTCATAAATAATTACTTGGTAATGAAAGATTTTAAAATTAACTATTGTCCGGTCTTTTCTTTTCTTTCTCTTAGGTATGATCCGGTCCAGCCGGCCGAGGAAAGGGGTTTGGCCGTCCCCCACCGGTCCACCATGGTGCCCCAATGACTGCCACAAACGCTCAATGATGATCAGGACCAACCCTGTCACAAAAGAGTAGAATCCCAGGATGGCCCAGGGATTCGGGTCCCAGGCATAGAAAACTGCCGAGGCGATAAGGAAGGCGATGGCGACGATGATCGGGAATCTTGGATCTACCTTTAGCAGGAATCTCATCAAGAACAATGAAATGACCAGTATGAGGACCGCCGCATCGAGGATATTCATTTTCGCCTCGTTTCTTGATACGTCTTGTGATATATGTTCTTTGCAGGACCATCACGCTAGCGTCGAACGTTCTTTGTTTTTTCAGCGGTCGACGCTCAGATGACCAGCAGATATTTTCGGTTCTGATGGTCGGATATCGAGAAAGCGTAACAGCTCAGCAGATTCGAGGAAGGCACATCGGTGGTGAAACTCCCGGTCAGGCGATGATCGGTGCCATTTATCTGGGTCGAGAACAGAGGTCCCGATTCCCACGGTAATCCACTGGCGAGGATGTTGACCATGTCCTCAGAGACCGTATCCTCCATCGAAGTTGTGAAGGGTTGCTCCATGACATCACTGAACAGGAAAATGCTGCCGTTACCCCGGTGAATCATGGCGGCCGAGGTAAGGTTATCTTCCCTGGAATACAGATAGCCAATCGCCTGGCCATATGACTCCACGTCATCCACCCTCATGCCGAACCTTGGAGACTGATACCTGAAATCCAACGCGGCGGCGGTTGAACTGGCAGCGACCCCTTCTCCGCCATCATAGTCAAGCGCTTCATAGCTGATATGATAAGGCTTGTCAGGGGTGCTGTTGGTCCTCGCGGTGACGAACGGCAACGCTTGGGAACCTAGGCCGAAGATCAATCCGCCGTTATCGACCCAGGTTAGCATATTGTCGGTCTGATCGGACCAATCCTGGGTAGAGTTGACTATGATCAGGACAGAAGGGCCACCTTTCAGCACATCGAGCGCTCCCTGATGGTCGATCAGTTCGACATTTTCTTGCAGTCCTGATATCTGTGTCTGGGCGCGCAGATGGTCGTACAGCCCCAGGACCCTTGAGTAATTCTGCAGCGAATATTTATCTTTGTCTGAGAATATATAAATGGGCAGGGACTGATAGCGTTCCAGCGGAACCAATACGATGCGGATCGGATCGGAGTATTGTGAGGATGAGACCGAATAGTTGACGATGACCGTTTCATTGTTCCCTTCGTGCCCTCTCGTGGCGGTCAGTGAGATCGAGCCAGGATCGTTCCACGGCTGTATCACGGCCGAGGTGAGGAACAACAGTGAAATGATGAACGCCAACAGGACCGATGTCATCTTCAATTCCCTTTCACCTCGGAGGTTTTCCTACCAAAATAGGTCATCGGATCATATTTTGGGGGAAGGAAGATGGAGCAAAGCAAAAGGGTCGCGGACATTATGACCGTTCCCAGGACATAATTGTGATTTAATGGATCGGTTGAATTGAAGTACATCACGATATTGCTGTTAAGCGCCGAAATACCGACCAGTCCGGTATAGCTTGCCAATGGATAGAGCAGTGCATAGAAGGACAGCAACGATATCAGGAACAGCACGCCGACGATGGAGAGGGCTCCTAGCCTCAATTCCATCCGTGTCCCCTCAGGTAGCAACAGCACTAGAAATGGAATGAGCCAGATGAGATGTTGCGGGTTGCTCAGGGGCTGCACGAGCAGCAAGTCGCGGCGAAGAATAGGTTGCCTTTGATCAACCATTTATTCAGATCCGCCTCTGCCCTGCCCTTGACCGCCCATATTGCCCAAGATACGGATGCGCCAAGGATCACGATATATATCAGGGTGGTTAGATGCAATTCCGGAAATGCCGTGTCCGGACTGGTCCCCGGGCTGAAAATGTTCCATATCGACCAAATGCTGATGCCGCCAAATTGTTGATAGTCCGTCCTTCTCAGGATAACGTCCAAGAATCCTCCCGAGGTGATGAAATAGGGGAGAACGGCGACCAGGGAGATGACGCCGCCTGCCACCAGCTCCATGATCTGCCTTCCTCCGTTCCTGGAGATCCAGGGAATCGCGTTCTTCCGATTCTTCATGATGATCACCGCGGCGTAGAAGAATATGAAAAACACCGGATACACCTTGAGGAGCGTGCCCAGACCGAGCGCGAATCCCACCAGCAGATATCTCTGCTTCATTGCAAAATATAGGGCTATGAGCGTCATCAAGGCCGGGAGAACGTCAAACTGCCCCATCATCGAACTGGTTAGGATGACCAAAGGGTTCAGGAACCACAGAACAAACGCGCGTCTTGCCCAGGCTTCGGTGTACAGGTCGGAGATGATGCGGTAGATGAGCAGGCCGACCAATAGATCCCCGATGATCAGCGGCGCCTTGAAGGCCAGATTGAAAGACGGACTGGTCACATACGGGACCAGTATGCCCGTGACCTGAGATGCCCCCACCATGGACGGTTGGAACACGACAAAGCTTGAAGGATCTTGGAACAACGAGGTGAGGAAAACAAATGGGTAGGTGATGACCATGAACAGCGGGGGATAAGAGTACATGACATGGCCATAGATGCCCAGACCCTGACAGGGAATCCGACATTGCGGAGTAATATGGGTATACATCGTAGGTCCAGGAGGTGAAAGGGGCCACTATGAAACGAACCGCCAGTCCGATCAAGGCTATGATGGCGATCCCTTTGAAGGAAAGAATGAAGGCCCTGGCCATGAGCCACAATGATCTTATTGAGCCATCAGCCATGGTCCCTTCACACCGACCTCAGATCCACAAATAGATCGGGCAATGCCCGTTGTCTTGGCTTGCCAACGATATCAATTCTCTTAAACTTTGCCAATGCTTCGACGGTCCCGTATCATCTGGGCAGACCATTGACAATTGGGCCGGTTCGACGAAATGTGCTTCATATGATATCTTCTTGAAAGGCCGGCCCTAACGATATTCCGATTTCTCAGCGGTCCCGTTCTCGTTGGATCGATCCTTTGCCGCGTAGATCCTGTTGTATATCCATCTATAGAACCCGCCAGGGATCACCAGCAACGGCACATCCTTCAACCAGAAGCTCGGATATGACCCATAGAGCCTCCTCATCTGACCGAAGAGCTCGGAGTCCACCTTCAACCCGTTCACCTTGGCCCACGGGATCTCCCGCAGATAACGCCCCTTGATGACAAGGTCTCCTTTCCGCTTGGTCCCGCGCGAATAGCCAAGCTGTTCCATGTTTGAAAAGAGCTGCACCAGTTTCAGACCGACCTGGAGGGAGGACCCGCCCTTGCCCCATCTGGGCGTGGTTCCCTGTCTTATCAGTTCCTCGGCTATCACGAAGGCCTTCCTTCCCTCCTTTGGTGCCATGGCTTGGATCGCATACGCGAAATGGATCCAGAGGCACCCGTCGAACCGTTTCATGTCCAGGTCCGACCATATTTTGCGGTTCACGATATTGCTTGAGATCAGTCCGTTCTTGAACTGATCGACCTTGAAGAATTGATTTCCATCTTGACAGAAGACATCATCAGACAATCCCAGTTCGATCCAGTTCGAGAAGTTGGCGAAGATCAAGGCAAGGTCCGGGTTCTCTCGGATGATTCCAAGAACATGGTCCACCGACCCAGGCAAGAGATAATCATCATCCGCGAGGAACCAGACGAACCCGCCGGTGGCGTTCCGCGCGACGCTATTGACGTTCCCATCGAACCCGACATTATTGTCGTTTCTGGCGTAACGAACAATTTCCGGATAGCGTGACTGATAATCCATGGCAATTTCGGCCGTCCGGTCGACCGACGCGTTGTCCATGACCAGGACCTCGACGTTCTTGCCTCTTGCCTCCCTTATGACGCTTTCCAACACCTCGGAAAGAAACATCTGGCCATTGTAGGTGGGGATTCCTATTGTCAACTCAGGGACGTTCATATTAGTTCTCAGCCTGGCGAACGAAAAACCGCTCGGCTCTTAACCGCCTCGTCCTAAATAAACCGTCCGTTCCATCGTTGAACGAAGCCTACGTTGGTTGCCGATTTGGGAGAAAAATGTCTCGGACTGATGGACGATCCCATGAACCTGAAGAAGCTAGGCTCAGGAACTATCCGCCGAACGATCTTTCCCAACGTGTTCCTCTTGGCCCTGAGCTCACAGTGACAAATGGGAGCGGTTCAGCGTATCCGATTCCATCTTATTGTTCGGGAGATCGCCTCATCGAGGTTTACGGTGACCTTGAGGCCCAGATTCCTCAGGGCAAGGTCGACGTTGGGGACGAACTTGGAAGCCTGTGCCTCCGGGCCTCTGGACAATCCGCTAACTATCTTTGGAGAATTAAGGAAATTGGCCGCAATCTTCTGGGCCAGGTCCTGCAAGGATATCGCATGGGGGCTGCCGACGTTATAGCTCAGGCCCACCTCGCCTCTGACCATGATGTTCAGTAGCCACCAGGCCATATCCGACGGGTACATGTAGCTTCTGACGGTCCTTCCGTCTCCCAGGATTCTTATGTGTTCGCCCAGCATTCCATCCCTGATGAAATTGTTGATCGCCCATGGCCTGTCCAGTGACTGGTATGGGCCGATGAAGGCGAACGGTCGGGCGGTCATGATCGGCAACCGATGCTGATTCCTGTAAATGGTACAAATGATCTCGGCCATCCTCTTTGATTCCGCATAGGCCGAGCCGAAAGCCCCACAATCCAGCCCTCCGATCATGTTCTCTGAGATGCCGTTGGTCTCCCAAGGTTGGGTGCCATAGATCAGTCCCGAGCTCAGGTTCAATATTCTTTTGACGTCTGACAGCCTGGAAGCGTATTCTAGCAGCGAGTTCGTCCCATCGACGATGGTCTGGACGGTCCTTAGCGGCTCCGAAGCGTGAACTCTCCGGTCTGGAGTGGCCGCAGCGTGAATGATATAGGTGATATCGGAAGGGATGTCGGTCAGGTTCCTGATGTCCCTCTCGATCAATTGCACATCATTCCGGTTGGCGATGTGTGGAACATTTTTCCTGAAACTGCCTGTGTTGGTGGACAATAACGCCAGTCGGGTCCCAAAGTCATGCTGATCGTTCAGATAGATGACCAATTCGGACAGCCAGGTACCGACGAAGCCGGTGCCTCCGGTTATCAGCAGCGTCTCATTTCTCAGTGGATCCAATCTGTCGATGCCTGATTGGGCGACCGCCTTCAGGTCCTCGGTGACTATCTCACGCTGAGAGCTGTTCATTGACCTTTCCTTCCTGATTTGGTCGCAAGATCCGCGGCCACCTCGATTATGATGTCCTCCTGGCCTCCTACAACTTGTCTTCGGCCCAATTCAAAGAAGACATCACGGGGGTCCACACCATACTCCTTGGAAATCCGCTCCACCGGTTTCGAGAATCCGGAGAAGACGCCCGCCATCCCGCTGATGACGCTCAAGGACTTGACCCTGGGGATCTCTTTCATCAGATCCTTCTCGGCAATATCGGCCGTGTCGAGCAACTTGTAGAGATCGATCCCTGTCTCATATCCCATTTTGTTGAGGACCGCCACGACGACCTCGACCTGGGCATTGCCTGCCCCGGCACCAAATCCCCTGGCGGACCCATCAATGATGGTGGCGCCGGACTCGACCGCCACAATGGCATTGGCGATTCCCATCCCCAGGTTGTTGTGGGCGTGGAATCCGACCGGGATGTTCAATTTGCCCACAAGAAGGGAGATACGCTCTTTGACCTGCGCGGGGAGATAGGCACCGGCGGAATCGTAGATCACCACTCCTTCGGCCCCGTAGGATTCCATCTTTTGGGCCTCCACCAACAGCACGTCGGGCGAGGCCATATGGCTCATCATGAGCGCCCCGATGGCCTCCTTGCCCTTCGCCCGGACGAAACTGATGTGCCTCTGGGTCACGTCCGCCTCGGTGCAGTGGGCGGCCACCCTCACCACGTCCACTCCCAATTCCAGGGATTTTCCCAGGTCCCGCTTGATGGTGGCGAATCCTGGCATGTCATGGATTGCGAGTTTGGATGTGGTCAGGCATTTCTTCGCCTCGGTCAGCATCCTCTCGTCATCTATCGCGCTTATCCCAACCTGCAGGGAAGATGCCCCTAATCCGTTTCCGTGCCCTACCTCCACGATGGGAACGCCAGCAGCATTGGCGGCCTTGGCGTATGATATGATCTGTTCTACCGACAGTTGGTGGGCCACCGCATGGTTCCCATCCCTCAATGTCACATCATGGATAGTAATTTTTGACATGGACCACCCCTTAATAGGCCGCACCTTTATTTGTTCATTATCATTTGTTTGGCAAAGCATTCCGCCATGGAAATTCCAGCACAGTTGATTATGTCCATGTTTCCGGCGTATCTTGGGAGATAGTCTCCCATTCCCCTCACCCTGACCATCACCACCACCCGGTTTGCCTCGATGATGGGCGAGACCAGCAGGCTGTATCCCGGAACGTAGGCCTGGATCTTCTTCACCATGGAATCGATCCCCTCCTTCAGTCCGATCATGTCTGGCCGTTTCACCTTTGCAAAGACCGTCGTTTGCATATCGATCGACGGATTGGCCGGATTCAGGATTAGGATGGCCTTGACGTTCTCGCAATGGGAGAATTTTCTCAATCCTCTTTCGGTCGTATCGACATACTCGTCAAGGTTCAGACGCGTGGCCGGACCGGCGCTTCTCGAGGCAATGCTGGAAACCACCTCGATGTATTCCACGTCATCCTGCGTCCTCCCGATCACGTTCGCCAAAGGTATCGATGCCTGCCCGCCGCAGGTGATCATGTTGATGTTGTCATATTCAAGGCATTCATCCAGATTGATCGCTGGAACGCACATCTCGCCGATCCCGGAAGGGGTCATGTCTATGACCTTCTTGTTCAGCTTCTTCAGGATGGGCCAGTGCTTGCCGTGGTCCATGGCGGAGGTGGCGTCGAAGACCAGATCGCAACAGTCGGGATTCCTTTCGATGGCATCGATGCTCAGGTCAGACACCTTGACACCTAGACTGTTGGCCTTGTTCATTCCCGGTGTCCCCAGATGGCGGCCTATGAACAAAGAACACTCAATGTAGGGCGATCTCATCGTCTTGACCAGGAGGTCCGTTCCGATGTTGCCGCTGCCCAGGATCGCTACCTTGACCTTTTTGGTGATCATTATGCTGCACCCACACAATGTTTGGATTCACTTGCATCCTTTGCGACAGTTGCAGGCTAGATATTCTTCCCTGGAAAGGAACGGGTACATGTCGTCGTAGGGCATGGACATCATGCTTCCGTCGTCCATCTTCTTCGAGGCGATCCTGGGGATCAGTATCTGGTTCGGCGGATTCATCACCTCACAGATCATGGGTCCCTCTTCCGTGAAAATGGGCATGATGGATGATTCGAGCCCTTCGGTGCTTTCGATCTTCATGTACTTCATCCCGTACGCTCTGGCCAGTTTTGACAGGTCCGGGAAACTTACGCCGTTCTCCTTGTCCGTTCCGATGTGGCGGCCTTCCTGGAAGTTGTCCTGGGTCAGTCGGATGAGAAGGTATCCGTTATTATTTAGAACAATTAATTTGATGGGCAGCTTGTTGTGGACGATCGTCTGCAGTTCCTGGATGTTCATCTGGAGGGACCCGTCACCGGATATGCAGTAGACGTCCCGGTTCGGGAACGCCGAGGCCATGCCGATCGATCCCGGCATGTAGCCCATGGTCGAAAGACCTCCGGTTATCAGATGTCTTTGGCCGAACTTGACCTCGAACGCCTGCGCATAGGCATGAAAGCAGGAGCCAGTATCGACCAGGAACAGCGCGTCCCGGGGCGCCTTTTCGGCCAGTACATGGTAGAAGTGATAGGAATTGACGCCGGCCTTCTCGGTCACGATATTCCGGCAGGTCGACCGGGTAGTCACGTTTCCAACTCTGGGTCTTGTCGATCCATTCCTGGTGCGGGAACGTGTAACCCTTAAGCGCCGCATTCAATCTCGTGAAGAACTCTTTCGCATCCGCATGGATGGCCACGTCCGGGATCACCGAAGGTTTCCTCAGCTCCTCCTCATCGATGTCCACCACTATCTTTTTCGCATGTTTCGCGAAATTCTCGAAATTGTAGCTGACCAGGCCGATCGCCAGTCTGCAGCCGACGCTGATCATGAGGTCTGAATTCTGAATGGTGAAGTTGCTCGGGCGATCACCGTATGTCCCTGGCCGGCCGACAAAGCAGGGGTCATGGTGGTCGATGAGGTCCATGCCCAATCTGGAGGTCATGACCGGTATCCTCACCTGGTCGACGAATGAATGGAACTCATCAATGGCGTCTGCCAGCCTGATGCCCGCCCCTACCAAGAGGCAAGGCCTTTTACTGTTCTTGATGTCTTCCGCGACCGACCTGACCTGTTCCTCCAGGCTCGGTCCCGTTCGTCTGGCCGGAGCAGGAGGGATGTATCCCTCATATTCATCGGGATCGAAGCAGGCCCCTTGGATATCGATCGGGCATTCTATCCAGACCGGCCCCACCCTGGCCTCCTTTGCGATGTGGATGCATTTTTCCATCTCGTACTTGACCCTCGAGATGTCGTCCAGCATCACCGCATATTTGGTCACGTTCTTGAAGATCGGAAGTGTGTTGAAACCTTGCAGAGCGAATTGCCTCGGTCCCGTGACCTTGGCCTGGGAGACCTTGGATTGACCGGAAACAATGATGCAGGGGGCCGAATCAACGTAGGCACCTACCACACCGGTCAGGGTGTTCAAGGCTCCAGGTCCGGCGGTGACGTAGGCCACGCCCAGTTTTCCAGTGGAGCGGCCATACGCATCCGCGGCCATGACCGCGGCCTGTTCATGGTGGCAGCAAACGTATTTCTGTTCTCCATGTTGCAGAAGGGCATCCGTCAGATGCATGATCATGCCTCCCGTAATCAGGAAAACACAATCTCCCCCGGCATCAAACAAACGTTGGGTGATATAGTCAGCAACACGGACCTTCATGACATCACTTCTTATGTCCTACGGTAATGATTGAGAACGGTTATATTATTCTAGCGGTATCTTTAATGCAATCCTGGATGGCCCGAAGAATAAGGAGCGCTTCTACTCGTCAGTGCTTGTCGGTGAGAAGAAGGTCACGGTCGATCTTGTAGAGGTTTTGCCTGTAATACTTGCAAAGCAATTCAATAGAATCTTCCAGCCCGGTGAACTGAAAGTCCTTCAATTCCTCCATTATCAAGGAGTTGTCGCCGCTGTACTCAGGTTGTAGGCCGTCCTGCTGGACCTCGATACCCACATCGGCACCTGTTTTTTCCAATATAATCTTGGCCAGTGTGACCAGGTCTATCGATCTTCCGGTGCACGCGTTGTAATGCTTCTGTCTCATCCTGTCCCTGCTGACGTTCCCGACGATCCGCACGAGATCGTCGACCCATAGATAGTCGAAGAATACGTTCTTCCGAATGCTTATCGGCAGGCCATACAGCGCCTTGCATATGGCATTCGAAATGAAACGTATCTCCCAATCCTCATGTGGTCCAAAGCAGCCGAACACCCTCAGATCGATCACGTTGTCCAACGAATCGATGGACTTGGCCATCACGTACTTGGAGAGCCCGTATTGGTCCACTGGGATATGGCGATCGAAATACTGTTCCTTCATGAAGGGCAGGTAGTGGCGCTTGTCGTACTCCGCCCCCGATCCCAGGTAGATCATCTTGCCAAATCTATCGTTCAGCCTGGTCAGATTGAAGAACATCAAGAGGTTCTTCTCCAGCACCGAATGGGTGTCCTTCTTGGAGTTTGCCGTCGAATTCCAGGTGGCCGTATGGATCACGACATCGAACCCGTGGGAATCGATGTATTCCTCGACCGCTTCTTGGTCCAGCAGGTCCAATTCCTTGCTGTTCGGTGCAGATATATGCATGTCCGCGGGGAGTTTCTCGACGAGGTTCCTCCCAATGAACCCTCGACCACCAGTGACAAACACTTCCATATCGGTACCTCATGAATCCATTGTATTCTGAGCATATCTGAAATGCCAGATCACTATTAATAGTCATGACAATAAATAATAGATAATTTCAGCTTCTCTACTCGTAAAGGAACGCCAACCCGCCCTCCGGTCTTTCGGGATGCTTTTCAATTCTTAATTCTTTGAAGTTTCTGACCATAACCGACGGTCGGAATCCTGTCCACGTGAATAAAAAAACGATTAAATAATATAATATTGTGGAAAATAACGAGTAAATTCATATACTATCTAACAATAATGTGGAAACCAAGGGTACCACATGAAGGTAGTCATCCTGGCTGGAGGCCTTGGCACTAGATTGAGCGAGGAGACGGTCGACCGCCCCAAGCCGATGGTTGAGATCGGCGGAATGCCGATCATTTGGCATATTATGAAGCATTACTCGTTCTACGGTTTCAATGATTTTGTGATATGCCTCGGTTACAAGGGCTACATGATCAAGGAGTATTTTGCCAACTATTTCATCCACATGTCCGATGTCACCGTGGACCTGAAGAACAACAAGATCGAGGTCCACAGCGCTCACGCCGAACCCTGGAAGGTGACCATGGTGGACACTGGCACGGACACGATGACCGGTGGACGGTTGAAGCGGGTCCAGGATTATGTCGGCGATGGCACCTTCATGATGACCTACGGGGACGGGGTCAGCGATCTCAACCTCAAATCACTGGTGAAGTTCCACAAATCCAAGAAGGTCAAGGCCACCCTCACGGCGGTCAGACCGACCGGCAAATGGGGCCAGCTGGAGATCGGCGATAAGGACATCGTCGAATCCTTCGTTGAAAAGCCGAAAGGGGATGGGGGCTACATCAACGGCGGTTTCTTCGTGCTCGAGCCCGAGGTCTTCGACTACATCAAGAACGACTCCACTATTTGGGAGCGCGATCCTCTGGAAGGCCTTTCCCGGGACCATAGGCTGGCCGCCTTCAAACATGACGGTTTCTGGTATGCCATGGACACCCTCCGGGACAAGATCAACCTGGAGAACCAGTGGTCATCCGGAAAAGCAGCCTGGAAATCCTGGTGATGCCAATTGACCACTGATGACCTTTCATACTACCGGGGCAAAAAGGTCTTCCTGACCGGCCACACCGGGTTCAAGGGAGGCTGGCTCGCGGCATGGTTGGACAAGCTTGGGGCCAAGGTCCATGGCTATTCATTGTCCCCGGCGACGGATCCGAGCTTCTTCGTTTCCGCCGGTATCGAGGGTCGGACGGAGAGCGAGATCGGGGACGTCCGGGACCTGGCGGCCTTAAGCAAGTCCATGACGGCGTTCGACCCAGACCTGGTCTTCCACCTGGCCGCCCAGCCTCTGGTCAGGCTTTCCTACGAAAGGCCGGTCGAGACCTTTGAGACCAACGTCATGGGCACAGTCAACGTCCTCGAGGCGTTGAGGGGATGTCCCAGGACCCAGGCCTGCGTGATGATAACCAGCGACAAGTGCTATCAGAACAACGAGTGGGTCTACTCGTACCGGGAGAATGACGCCATGGGCGGTCACGATCCCTACAGTGCCAGCAAGGGGGCCGCGGAGATCGTCATCGGCTCGTACCGTTCTTCATACTTCTCAGGCGCGGCCAAGGGGAACCGCTGCGGCGTGGCCAGCGCGAGGGCCGGCAACGTCATCGGCGGCGGGGACTGGGCCGGCGACCGGATCGTGCCCGACAGCATCCGGAACCTGAAGCAGTCAAAACCGATCGTGGTCCGGAGCCCTACGGCGGTGCGTCCGTGGCAGCATGTCATGGAGCCGTTGTATGGCTACCTCTGTCTGGGCCAATCCTTGGCGGCCCGGCCGGACGATTTCGATTCGGCATGGAACTTCGGGCCGGCCTCGAGCAACGTCAACGTCGGTTCCCTGACAGGGATGATAGTCAAGGAATGGGGCTCCGGAAAATGGGTGGACGCCTCCAATCCTTCCGACCGGCACGAGGCCCATTTCCTGCGCCTGGACAGCACGAAATCCCACAGTCTGCTCGGTTGGCGGGGCATTCTGGACGTGACGGACGCGGTGGCGCTCAGCGTGGAATGGTACAAGGAGTTCTACGCCAATGGGGATATGGCCGGAAAGACCGATGACCAGATCTCTGAATACATGGAGAAGGTCGAGCTACGTTCGAAGAGCTTAGGGTGAGCGAATGGCAGACCACGACGATTTTCTAAACAACCGCAGGCTGGACCGCGACCCCCGGGCGGCGGAACTGCGCAATTCCATCCTCAGGCAGGTGGGGGAGTATTTCTCTCTGGCCCACGTCCAATCGGAGTTCGTGCCCGGCAAGACCCCGGTGCCGGTATCCGGCAAGGTGTTCGACGGTGACGACGGAAAATTCCTGGTGGCCTCTTCGCTGGATTTCTGGCTCACCACCGGCAGGTTCAACGACATGTTCGAGAGCCGGTTCAGGGACTTCATCCAGAGCGAGCACGCCCTGACCACCAACTCCGGGTCATCGGCCAACCTGCTGGCGGTCACCGCCCTTACTTCCGGTAAGCTCGGGAATGACCGCTTGAGGAAAGGTGACGAGGTGATCACCGTGGCGGCCGGTTTCCCCACCACGCTCAACCCCATCATTCAGAACGGTCTCGTTCCGGTGTTCGTTGATGTGGGTCTGCCCACCTACAACGTGAGCGCCGATCTGCTGGAAGGGGCAGTATCGGACAAGACCAAGGCCATGATCTTCGCCCACACTCTGGGGAATCCGTTCGATGTCGACAGGATAGTCTCATTCGCCGAGGAGCACGACCTCTGGCTGGTCGAGGACTGCTGCGACGCCCTGGGTTCAACCTACGGCGGCCGTCCGGTCGGCACGTTCGGTGACCTGGGCACGTTCAGCTTCTATCCCGCGCATCACATCACGATGGGAGAGGGTGGGGCGGTGGCCACGAACGATGATGTTCTGGCCAAGGCGGTGGAGTCCTTCCGCGACTGGGGCCGGGACTGTCATTGCCCTCCCGGTCACGACAACACCTGTCGGAACCGTTACGGATTCAAATTCGAGGACCTGCCTGAAGGCTATGACCACAAGTATGTCTACTCCGAGGTCGGATACAATCTCAAGATATCCGACATGCAGGCCTCGGTGGGCCTGTCCCAGATGGACAAGCTGTCCGGGTTCATCGCCCGGAGAAAGAAAAACTACGCCAGGCTGCGGGCCTCCCTCGCCGACCTGGAAGCTTCGATACTGTTGCCGGAGGCGACACCGAACAGCGATCCGGCCTGGTTCGGTTTTCCCATCTCGGTGAAGGCCGGGTTCGGGGAGAGGAACAAGCTCATCGAGTTCCTGGACCGGAAGAAGATCGCGACCAGACTGCTTTTCGGTGGCAACCTGACGAAACAACCATACTTTAAAGGCATACCCCACCGAAAGGTCGGCGTACTTCCCAACACCGACAGGATAATGAACCAGACATTGTGGTTGGGGGTCTATCCGGGTCTTACGGAAGAAATGATCGACCATGTTAGCGGGTCGATTCACGAATACTTTCGGCCTGGATGAAAGGCAGGGAGAACCGGGCTTGTCGCGGCAATCATGCCCTAGACGATAGCCAGTGAGCTGCCCGGTGTCAAGCGGCCGATCTTCGTCCGCCTGGTCCGGTCGAAGTGCGATCCATTGCCTTCGGTCCAACATCCTTGGGCATTCGGCATGTCCATTAAGCAGAACATCGATTGAGGAATGAGATGCGTATCCTAGTGGTCACCAAATACTATCATCCAGTCATCGGCGGAGTCGAGACTCTGGTCCGCACGCTGGCCGAAAGCCATGTAAGGGCTGGACATCAGTGCACGGTGGTTTGCATGGATCTCTCCAAGGATTCGGACGAGCTGATCAACGGGGTCCGGGTCATACGATTCCGCAGGCAGGGCATCGCCCGGAGCGGCATCCACCTAGGGGTAAGGGATTGGCTGATCGCGAACGCCACTCCGGACCAGTTCGACATCGTGAACATCCACAACTTCCATTCGCCCCAGGCCCTCATGGCCGCCTTCTACTGCCGGGCTCAGGGGCTTCCATTCGTTTTCACCACGCATTACCATGGGCACGGCCAGAACAGGAAGAGGGACCTGCTGTTCCGGGTCTATCGGGTCTATGGGGGAAACATTTACAACTGGTCGGAAAAGAACATCTGCGTCTCTAACTTCGAGAAGGAGCTGGTCCAGAACGATTTCGACCTGCCAGAGGACAGCCTGGTCATCGTGCCGAACGGGGGCCGGGACTTCCAGGAGGTGGATGTGCCAAGGGAGGATTCCATCCTCTACGTTGGAAGACTGGTGAAGTACAAGGGGGTGGACCACATCCTGTCCGCGATGTCCGTTCTGCTGGGTCAGGGCAAGGCGGTCCAATTAAGGATCGTGGGCAGCGGACCGGAGAAAGAATCGCTAGTCAGGACGGCCCATGAGCTCGGCCTGGATGGACAGATCGAATGGTTGGAAGGCATCAGCGAGGAACAGCTGAACGTCGAGTACCATCGGGCCGGTGTCCTGGTCCTGCTGTCCGCCCTGGAGGCCTACGGCCTAGTCATCGCGGAGGCCCTGAAGTCCGGGACGCCCTGCATAGTGGCGAAGACATCGGCGCTCACGGAGTTCACGTCGGAGCCGGGCTGCTTCGGGGTGGATTTTCCCCCGGATGCTGCAGAGGTGGCGGCCCTGATCGACAAGGCGATCGGAGGAGGCATCAAGGTCGGCCCGCTCAGCGACAAGCTGATCTCCTGGCGTCAGGTGTCGGATCGCTATCTTGACATCTACTGGGCAGCGATCGACAGATTCCAGGCTCGGGCCGCCCGGGTCCAATGATCATCGTTCAGTACCCGGGTGATCCGGTTCTCAGTACCCGTCGAAACCGAGTGCCTCCGCCGCCTGGAACGCCGTCTGGGCCGAGTTCCGTCCCAATATCCTTGTGACGTCCTCCTTCCTTTCCAAGATATCCTTCACCAGTACCATGTCCTTCTCCAGAAGCATCCGGATATCCGATCTCTTCAGGTCCAGGATGGTGACCGGGTACAGCCGATACCGTTCCAGGAGCTCTTCCAGCCCTCCCTGTTCCGGCTGCCTCCATCCCAGCAACCTTATGCACACGCAGTCGGCATATTTCACCACCTCACTGGTGAATCGGGTATTTGTCACCAGATAGGGACATTGCAGATCGAAGGCCGCATCCACGTCGAGGAACCTGCCGTACGTGTAAAGTGCCGTCTGGATGGCGCACTTGATCGACAGTGAATTGTGGAATTTGCACTCCACCATGTAGCGGACATCATCCTTTTCCAGTGTCACATCGATCTCATGGGAGATGCATTTTCCATGCACCGTCTCCCGTACCTTGGCCTGGAACCCCATCGCCTGGAACAGGCGGAAGACCAGGGTCTCGAAGTTGCGCCCGTCGGGGCCCAGGGCCAGGATCGCCTTCTTCAGACCGTAACGGGCGGCGGTGCGGGCGTTGAGCATGGCGCGGACAAGGCGGTAGACCTCCTCGGTGGTGATCCCATCGTACAATATGGGCATCAGCCGGTCGATGATATCGTCGGCATCTTCGGACGAGGCGCCTGCCCTCATGACCGCCACCTTTGTCTTGGCCCGGTCGAACTCCTCGATTCCTCCAGATCGCTTGGTCACCTTCAAACGCTCACCGACAGAATACTGAGAGGGATGCCGGAGATAAATCAATGTTCCCGATGGACGGCGATATTCCCCCTCCTACAACACATCATCGTCAGCAAAGACGATCCGATCTCCGCCCGCGGTCCTCGTTTGCATCGGCGGTACAGAGAGTCCACGCGTTTCTGCCATCGATTAATAATATTCAATCCGGTATCCCGAACGTTGCATCGCCCACAGCTATTCGGCGAAATGGCCAAACCGGCACTGATGATGGCAGTGGCCACTCTGATGGGCGGAGGGTGTGACTATCTCTTCCAATACTTCATGAGCGGCACGATGACCCTTTCCGATTTCTCGGAACTCTCCGCCCTGCTGTCCATGTTCTACCTGGCCATAGCCCCGGCCCAGGTCATGAGCACGTTCCTGGTGAAGCAGACCTCACGCCTCAACGTCGAGGGCAGGAGGAACGAGATCGCCTGGTTGATCAGGAAGATGATCCTGTACGATACGATCGCCGGTATCGCCATCGCGGTGGGCCTGTTCCTCCTCCTTCCCGACATCTCCAGTTTCATCTACCTTTCATCCACGTTCCCGGTCTTCCTGCTCATGGCCGGGGTGGTCATCTCGTTGATATCCCCGGTCGGGTACGGCACCAGTCAGGGGTTGGAAAGGTTCCGTTTCAACGCTCTGTACGCCGTCACCGGGCCGATCACGAAGCTCGGATGCGGCATCATCCTGGTCTTGGTGGGTTTCGGAATCATGGGCGCCCTGGGAGGCGTCCTGGTCGGTCTGATCTTGGCAATGACCATGGCCCTGTACTCGATCCGGGACCTGTTCAGGATCGAGCCGGTCCGGGTCTCCAAACCGGAGCTGGAAAAGATGCGCGGGTCGGTGCTCCACGTGATCATCGCGGTCGCCTGCCTGACCGTCATGGTCAATATCGACATCATCTTGGCCAGACAATACCTTGATCCCAACACCGCCGGACTGTACGCGGTCTGCTCCATGCTCGGGAAGATCATCCTGTTCCTGCCATCATCCATCAACATCGTGATCTACCCCAAGCTGGCCGCGGCCCATGCCAAGAAATCCGGCACGGTGGTCATGATGCGCCTGTCGGTCCTGATCGCGTTGGCGGTGACCGGCGTGGTGGTCATATCCTTCTTCCTTTTCCCGGACCAGATACTTCGGCTGCTCTACGGCGGGGACAAGTACATCGGGGCGGCGGCCGGGCTGGGGATACTTGGGTTGGCCATGGCCCTCCTCGGGGTGGCCAACCTGTTCATGAACTACGGTCTGGCGACCGAATCGAAGATCTACCTGGCGATCATGGTGTTCTTCACCGCGCTGCAGGTGACCCTGATAGTGCTGTTCCACGATTCCCTGGTGACCATCGCCCTGGACATGCTGGTGGCCTTCGGGGGGACCACCTTGGTTAGCTGGGCCTACATGGAGATGCATCCGGCAAGGGAGCCGCATGCGGGCGCATGAGGCTGAGCGACCAGTGATCTCGATTTTCCATCAAGGTCTGGTTCTTACGATTCACCGATATTGCTAATAATTCGTGTCCAGATACGGAACCGGGATACCGAATTGTCCGGAGAGCTCATTTCCATCATCATCCCCTCGATGAACGAGGAGAGCCACATCGGCATCGCGCTGCGGTCCATCAAGGAGCAGGACTACCCCGATCTGGAGGTGATCCTGGTGGACTCGTTCTCCAAGGACAGGACCCGGGAGATCGCCGCCGGATTCGGTGTCCGGATCGTCGACTACCCGGGAAAGGTGCTGGGAGCCAGGTTAGAAGGGCTAAAACGGTCCACCGGCCAATGGGTGATGTTCCTGGACGCGGACCAGATACTGCAACCGAACGCGATACCCCGCTGCGTGGAGCAGATAAGGAAGCATGACATGGTCGTGCTGGGAGAACGTTCCTATCGGCCCGCCAACTGGTTGCAGCGAGCTCTGGACCGGCAGAGGCAATTCCTGGAGAGGGAGGCGATGGAAGGAGGTGTGGGGTACTACGTCTTTCCCCGTTTCTTCAGGCGGGAATTGCTGGAGTTCGCGTATTCCCAGGTCCCTGAGGAACTGATCTCGAGCATGGGAAACTATGAGGACTCTCTTCTTTATTCAAAGATGCTCACCAGGTCCACCGATACCGTCATCGTCCCCGAGGCGGTGTGGCACAATGAGGAGGCGAACGCGATGGAACTGTACCGGCACAAACGGAAGTTCGGAAGGTATACCCGCGCCAACCGATCGACCATCAAGGTCGAGACCTTCCACCGGTCGAAATCGAAGCTCCAGGCAATGCTGGACGCCCTCCGGCACCGTTATCTCCTGGTCTCCTTGATCAAGGAACTGGGATTTCAGGTCGGCTACCGATTCTGAAATAACGGACCAACTGCTGGTCCAAGAATCAAATGACCGGGTCTTCGACAGGCTGGTCGATTTTCACTCCGTGGCCCCGACGTTCTTGACCTGCTGGGTCATGTATCCGCGGAACCGCGGTTCTATGTATTCCTCGGCCATCGACAGGTCCAGCGGGTTGACCAACAGCGAGAAGGCAGTGTTGGTCGGCTCCGTGTTCAGCTCCCTTCGGAACGATTCGCGCTGATTGTTCTTCCAGGTAACGGTCATCAGGATAGAGCCGTTCTTGAGCTCCAGGTTCAAGGACTTCAGGATCGAGATGTAGGTCGATGCCTTTCCCCTTCCGGACGTTCTCGATACCCCCACCTTCGACATCAGGCCGAACGACTCCAGCTGGTATACGAGCTTATAGCAGGTAGCGATCGGCAGATTGATCGAGGGCGCCATCTCGCTGACGGTCAAGCTCCTTCTGGACGTTGCCCCCAATATGAACAGCACCACCGGATCGATGATGAAATGCGCGACTAACGCCTTATCCTGCTTACTAAGGCGACCGATGGCGTCCAAGATCGCGCTGTCCATATCCAATTCGTATGTATCCCCCACCAAAACTAATCCCCGTACCGTAATAATGGTGTGCAAAATAAAGCTTTTGAAAGACTATCGGAAACCTAGCATGAGACGCCCCGTTCTCCCTTCATTTCGCTACGATATTCGTAAAATGAATGGAAAGGGGTGGCGCCACCCACCTTACATCTTCCCTATGTCAGCCTGCGCCATCGTGGCGTCGATCTCCGCCTTGAGCTGCTCCGGCAGGCCCATGATGCTGACGTCGAGGAAGCCACGCACGATCATTCCGACAGCCTCTTCCTCGGTCAGGCCGCGGGACATCAGGTACTCGACCTGGTCCTGGGCGATCTTGCCGACGGCCGCCTCGTGGGTCATCTCCACGTCCGGGACATATGCCTCCAGCTCCGGGATCGCGATCTGGATGCCTTTGTTGAGGATGAGCCCCTTGCATTCCAGGTGGGCCTTGATGCCGGGCGCCTTCCCGATCAGCTGTCCCCGGGAGATGATCTTCCCGCCGGTGGACACGGTCCTGGAGATGATCTCGCACCTGGTGTTGGGGGCGTTCATCAGCGCCCTGCCCCCCAGGTCCATCTCGCTTCCCGGGTGGCCGATGGCCACCGTACTGAAGCGGGCCACCGCTCCAGCACCGTCCATCCTGGTCGTGGGGTAGGCCTGGATCGTCCCCACCGGCCTCAACGCCACGTAGTTGGATATGTAGGTCGAGCCCTCTTCCTGGATGACCACGGTCCGTGGGCGGACGCCCATGGTCTCGGACCAGTTGTGGATCATGGTGAAGGTGAGCTTGGCCCCCTTCTTGATGTAGAACTCGGAGATGCCCAGGTGGAGCGCCCGTTCCACGCCCTTGCTGGTGGAGCATCCGGTGAGCACCTCCAGCTCCGCCCCCTCCTCGATGATGATGATGTTGTGCACGGTCTGGGCCGTGTCCTTGCTCTTGACCATCAGGCAGGTCTGCACCGGGAGCGCCACCTTGTGTCCGGCCAAGGCGCGTATGAAGTATCCGTCCGCCTCCTCCAGGTAGGTCCTGGAGGTGTACTTGTCCGCGTCCACCGCCACCGCCTTCCAGTTGTAGTCCTTCAGCCAGTCGTGGTTCTTAAGCGCCTGCTGGACCGATGTGACCTCCACTCCGGTGCCCTGTATCGATTCGTGCACCACGGTATTGTCCATGAGGACGAAAGAACCGGAACGTCCCACCCCGCTGGGCATGACCCCTGCGTTCAGCAGCATCTTTTGGTCCGATTCGCTCAGCGACTCGAGGGACTCGGCCATCGGTAGGTCCTTTCTGGCCTCCTTGAAATTGTCCAGCTCTATGTCCGATCCGAACGTCGCCTTCTTCTCCTTGGCATCTTCCGCCTTCTTTTTCAGCGTCTCGGTGGCCATTTCAAGCCCCCCTTGCCAGCTCGACGTTGGGCTTCTTCAGGTTGAGCTTGCAGCGGATGCATTCATCGTAGCCCATGCGCCTGATCTCGGAGAGCAGCTCCCTCGGGTTGCCGGAGCACGCCACCGTGCCTTTGCACAGGACGAACCCCCGGTCCGCCTCCACGTAGTCCAGTATGGCACCGGTGTGGGTGATGATCAGGGCCGCCCTTCCGCTCATGTCGCGCTTCCCGGCGCAGCCCATCTTCCCGTGCAGGAGCTCATTGACCTTGGACCCGACCTTCTGGATGGAGACGATGTCGACTCCGGACTCCGGCTCGTCCAGCAGGAACAGGCAGGGATTCTGGGCCTCCAGCTGGAGCAGTTCCGATCGCTTGATCTCTCCGCCCGAGAACCCGACGTTCACGTCCCGGGCCAGGAACGGCTGCATGTCCAGATCGACGGCCAGTTTGTCCGGGTCGGTCCGGCCCCGGCCGGTGACCTTAACCAGATCGCGGAGCCTGACGCCGGCCAGGTTCGGCGGGCGCTGCATCATCATGCCCACGCCTTTCTGCGCCCGGTCGGAGACGGACATGCCGGTGATGTCCTCACCGTTGAGCTTGATCGAGCCCTGGGTGACCTTGTAACCGCTGAATCCCATGATGGTCATCAGCAACGTTGATTTGCCCGATCCGTTCGGTCCGAACAGCACGTTCGTGTAACCGTCCATGACGCTAATGTTCAGATCGTGCAGCACCTCTCTACCCCCGACCTCGACGCTCAGATTCTCTACTTCCAGCATGTGGCTCAACCGAACAATCTGACCGAGTGCAAGTTATTTACCCTTTACTCCGTTAACTATTGTTAATCTGAACATTCTGGTAACCCTTATGACGCATGACAACGGTACCGACGGCATTGTGATGTGATGGTGGAACGATTTGATCTCCTGGTCATCGGCGGCGGTGTGGCCGGTATGAAGGCCGCCCTGGACTCGGCCCGGTCCGGGCTGAAGGTCGTCCTGGTGGAGAAGGGAAAGGATCTGGGCGGACTCTCTAGATCGTTCGACCGGACGGTCCTGCGTGGTCCCTCACCAGCGGAAAAGGTGAGCGGTCTGGAGGGCGATCTGGGCCGGGAGGACGACCTCAGGGTGATGCTAGGCCATCACGTGGGGGGCCTGACGAGGGAGGGGGACCTGGTCACGGCCATCGTCGCGGGCGATCACGACGAGATGATCGAGATCGAGGCCAGGGGTGTCCTGGTCGCCACCGGCATGGAGCCCATTGACGTGCGTGCGGTCCGGGAATACGGCGCCGGAAGGCTGAATGGCGTGGTCACCTCAATGGAGTTCGAGGGGTTGCTGTCGAGGTGGGAGGCGGAAGGCAGGCCGGGTGCGGCCAGCGTATCCATCGTGCAATGCGTCGGCTCCCGGGTGGAAAAGAGGGGTGTGCCCTACTGTTCGAACTATTGCTGCATGAACGCGGTCAAGGAGTCGATCAGGCTGAAAAAGCTCGACCCGGCCGTCCAGGTCCACATCTTCTACATCGACATCAGGACCTGTGGTCGGGGTCAGGAGGCGGCCTATAAGGAGGCGCGCCGCCGCGGCGTTCGTTTCGTGCGGGGGCAGCCGGCGATGGTGAGGGAGCGGAACGGGAAGCTGCTGGTGTGCGGAGAGAACACGCTGCTCAACGAACTGTACGAGGTTCCGGCGGACTTCGTGGTTCTGAACGTCGGTCTCCGCCTGTCACCGGAGACCCTACGCATCGCTGAGCAGTTGAAGATGCCGTTGGATGAGGAAGGCCTCCTGTTCGTGGATGAGATGCAGAAAGGCGTGGCCCCGGTCCTGACCGTCGGCTGCGCGGAATCCCCCAAGGACGTGGATTCTTGCATTCATCAGGCCAGCGAAATGGCCGGCCGCATGGTCCGCTTCCTGGGCGTTCGCAATAGCTAGTTCAATACTCGGTCACCGGTCTTTTCGGCCGGGCGATACCCGCATCCGCCACCGCGGCCTTCTTCTCCGGGGGAACCGGGGGCAGGTCCTCCTCCACCACCGCTATCTGGTTGTCGTCCTGGTCCAGAAAGATCGCCATCAGGCCCCCGATGCGCCGCTTTTCCGGTTTGACCGCAAAACGCACTCCCCTGTCCACAAGTTTGCGGTGCAGGTCGTAGATGCTCTCGGTCGTCAGGACGATCCCCGTCGGTCCGCCCGTCCTTCGCCCTTCCTTGTCCGGGACGTACAGCGCCACCCTTCCCAGGGCGCCGACCGGACCAAGTTCCACCCAGTTCTCGGTCCGGTCGTCACGTTGCACCGTGAGGCCGAGCGTCCCTTCATAGAACGAGACCGCCGAGGCCAGGTCCCTGACCGGTATGGCCACTGCCACAACTCCGAGCAGGATGCCACGGCTGTCGTATTGGGTCTCTCCCCCCATGGGGTCTCCGATAGGCATGAACGTTCATCCGGTCCGGCCTTATTTAATGTTGCTGGACCGGGAATGATCTGGCACTGTCGTATTTAGGCGCGTCATGGACGTCGTCCACCCCAACGGAACCTTTAAGCCCTGCGGATTCCCATAAAAACACTGGTCAGACCATGATACCAGACGAGGGCGACGGCCAAATGTCGAAATGGGACGATGCCTATTCCTCGAACGAGGACTATTTCGGCTCCGGCGCCAGCCAGCTTGGCAGGAACGCTCTTATCGTATTCCAGAGCCACAGTGCCAAGAAGATCCTAGAGCTGGGGTGCGGCCAGGGCCGTGACACGCTTTATTTGGCCCAGAACGGGATGAAGGTGACCGGGATGGACTATTCGGAGACCGGCCTGTGCCAGATAAAGGATAGGGCGGCATCGAAGGGGGTGGGAGGCTCGATCGTTCTTAAGGTCGGGGATGCCAGAAAAGGGCTTCCCTTCGAGGACGGTTCGTTCGATGGCTGCTTCTCGCACATGTTCTTCACCATGCATTTTCCGGAGAAGGAGCTCTCACTTCATCTTCTCCGAGGTCCTCAGGGTGCTGAAGCCAGGAGGCCTGAGCGTGTACTCGGTCAGGAACGTGGCCGATCCCCATTTCGGCAAGGGTAGGCATTTCGGCGAGGACATGTGGCAGAACCCCCTGGGTTTTGTGGTTCACTTTTTCGATGAGGAGAAGGTCAGGAGACTGGCGGCCGGATACGATATTCTCTGGATCAAGGAGTTCGATGATCCGACCCCGCCGTTCACCAAGAAGCTCTTCGAGGTCGCCCTGCAGAAACCGAGGGACTTCAAAAAGAAGTAGGCGGAAAAGATAGGGGTAGCCTACGCTCCTTGGTCATTGCCTTTTCGGAGCAGGACCGCCGCCAGAACGACCACTATGGCGATGAACACGACCGCTACTATGGCGCTCATGGTCAGAAGCCCGGTGCTGCCGGCGATACCTGTGTTCTGAACGTTGCCGTTCGAAGTGCTGGGGTCCGACGGGGTCAGTTTGCCCATGGATGCCACTATTCCCATGGAAAATGACAGGGAAACGAATAGAACGACCAGGGCTGCGATCAGTCCTGCAGGGCCGGTCTCGAGATTGGGGCGTCCCATAGGCATCTACAGACATCCATATCTCCCAATAATGAAAAAGATGCGGCGATGAATCAGCGGAATGGCCCTCCTATTGGTGAGGATTTTTCATGCGGGGTTCTTCAGGGCACCGATTGCGACCGAAGTCTTATGACCCAGTGTGGTCAGTTCTTTGGTTTTTCTATCCTGATGGAAAGGCCCTGCGGATTCTCGATCTTGTTCACCAAAGGATCGATCGATGTTGCATTTGAGCACCAATACGTGACCTTGTGGGACCGTATCGCCGTGTTGGGGTCGCTCACCATCTCAAAGCTGGCGGGAGGCTCCACCGAACTTGACCTGGTCTCCAGCAGATATCTGCCCTTGACCGTGCTGTGGGTGGACAGGTTCCTGTCGATGGTCTCCAGGTCGAGCGTTGTCCTGGCCATCGGGCCGGAACGTTCGATGACCACTCCCAGGTCCTTGTTGGCGTAATGCTCCTCGATGGTCCGGACGTTCCAGTCGATGGATACCGGCGTCACCGATGGGTTCCGGTCCCGGATCAGCCATCCCTCTCCCGACCTGGTCAGTTCACCGCGGCCGGGAATGCCCTCGAAATCGGTCAGCATCTCGGTGATCCTCTTGGGCGAGAGCCCGATCGCCGAAGCTACCCCGGCCGCCGCCGACACCGCGGTCGCGTATGAGGGAGCAAGATAGGTGGCCGGCATGGTGAAGGGGAAATCGCCTTTCTTGACGTTCAGCCAGCACTTGGGCTTGTTGCCGAACTTCATGCCCTTGTCGAACGAGACGTTGATGTCCCCGAACTCGCCGAACTCCACCACCTGGGTGGCCTTGGGTATGAAGACCTTCCACATGTTGATCTCGGGATGTCGGAGCACCAGCGTGCCCTTGGTCGATTTGACCATCTGGATGATGCCGTCCACAGCCCTGCGCGTGCCGGCGGCGATGGGATAGTTGTCGCCCGACGCCGTGGTCACCACCCCGATGTCGGCGAGACCGGTACCGCCCAGGTTGCACTCGAACACCCCCCTAGTCCATTCCCCTTCCATGAACGACAACCGCAGCAGTGTCGCCGGGGAGATCATGGCGTCATCCTCCAGTAGTTTCACCGTCTCCCCGACGGAGAACAGGCCGCGCGACGTGAGGAGCAGCACCTTCTCCCCTTTCTTCTGCAGGATATGGGAGATGGCATGGCAGGCGGACGTCTTAGCCTTCGTGCCGGTGACCTCGATGGTGGGAAAGCTGAAGTGGGCCAGCTCGCCCACCGCCCGGTGGAAGGTGATCTTCTGTTCGTACTTCGCCCTTCCCAGATAGTGGTCCGGACAGTGCACGGGGACGACCGCCAGGTCGTATTTCTTCGACGGGGTCGTCCGCACCACCGCGATGCCCTCGTTGCGCAGGTGGTCGACCATGTACTGTTCCGCGGTCCCGTACACATCGACCGCGGTCACTTCCTCACCGCGCAAACGATAGGTGAGAGCGAGGACGTCCCCTCCATGGGTCAGGTCGAGCACTAGCACGTTCATTCAGAATGTCTCCAGGCGGTCACGATGGTCCTCCCAAGTTAAAATGTTAATCTCCCGCTATTTCGCGAAAACGTCGAATCCCAGGCTCTTCCCCAGGTCCTTGGCGGTGCGGGGCACGTCGGCCAGCTGTCCCCCTCCCTCATACTGTATCCAGTATGTGCGGGACAGCTCGTCCAATGCCTCCAGGGGGGTCACCCCGGACATCGAGCCCTCCGAGAGCATGGCCTCGATCCTGGTGTAGGCCCAGATGGACAGGAACGCCACGAACATGTGCCCGTCCATGGTCTCCCGGTCGACCAGGAACTCCCGGTCCTGCCCCATGGTCTTGCGGTAATCGGCGAAAAGGCGGTCCACCGAGTCCCTCCGGCGGTACAATCGGTAGATCTCCTCCTCCCCGACGTCCTTGTCCGAGGCGAGCATTATGCAGCCGGCGATGTGGCTCCGGTCCATGACGCTCTTCTCCCCGAGCCGGTTCTCGTCCAGCATCCGGTACAGGGTCATCTCCTCCTCCATCTTGAGCTGGGCGTCCTGGTACAGGTACAGCCACATGGTCTTGTGGCGACGCTTTCCGCACTTGATGAGATGCTTGCCGTGGAAGAAATGGCGGGTCAGCGGGATGTCGATGTCATAGAGGTCATTGTCCCGGTTGACCGGGAGGACGAACGACACCCTCCTCTGCAGCAGCAATGAGACCGCTCCCTCGGAGAACGAGTCCCGCTCCAGCACCAGGGTCATGCCCTCCCCGCCGATCTCGTCCAGGAGCTTGCGCATCGGTCCGAGCTCGCCCACCGGGTTGGAGAGCGTGCGCACCATGGTGGGTGCCCCGGTGTCCACCGAGAAGATCATGGCCAGGTTTATCCGCTGCATCATCCCGGACTCGTCCGCGGACCGTCCCAGCAGGTCGGTCTGCTCCGAGCGGGTGAAATATGCGGACATCCCGTACACCACCTCGTCCCCGGCCACGCACATGCCGTTGAACACCTTGGCCTGGGCCTTCCGGTCGGTGCCCACGTGGCGGAGCATCTCGGCGAGACGGTTCGGCGTGAGGTCGGGCCTGATCCCGGTGATGTTGAACAGCTTGTCCCAGGAGCTCTGCGCCCGGCGCAGTGGCACATCGCCCAGCACCCTCAGCATCGAGAGTGCGTAGAGCTCCTGCCAGTCATCGGGGAATGAGCCTTTCATGAGTTCGGAGATGTCGGCCATGGCCCGGTTGAGCAGGACGGCGTTGCCGTACTGCTTCACCACCCGCTCGGTGGCCGGTACCAGCATGCTCTCCTTCTCCTGCAGGCCCTTCTTCTCGTCCAGGCGTCCGATGTACTTGGACCGCTTCTTCCTCTTCTTCTCTTCCTTGTCCCAGACGGTGGTGGAACGGTACACGTAGTGGGAGGAACCGATCTTCTTTATCTCCAGTCCCTTGGTGCCGTTCTCCCTCTGCCCTTTGAGCCAACTAGCCGCCCACTCTTCCATCTAAAACGGTAATAGGGGATAAACCGTGATAAACATTTGCCCTATGTTGTTGGCTCAGCCAGCAAAATTAATCATTGTTAAATGTTCCCTAATGTAATCCCTATGAAAGGGCAAACCATTTATAATTAGGGGCTTAATCGGTGGCAAATCCAACCGAGGTATTTCAGATGTCAGCAAGCAAGAAGGTCATCGCAATGGCCGTCGTCGTTGTCCTGTTGGTCACAGGACTCGGCGCTGCCATACTTATGTCGAATCAAAACAAAACGGGGACGAACGGAATTCAGGCCAGCACAGTCGTGGTGACCGATGATCTGGGTGTCAACGTGACCATACCCCAATACCCGCAAAGGATACTTTCGATGGGAACAGCGTTCACTGAATCGCTTTACGCCATCGGCGCGGAGAACCAGATCATCGGGGTTGATTCAACGAGCACCTACCCCGCCAATGTCACGAACAAGACAAACATAGGCAGTGCTTATTATGTCAACATGGAGAACGTGACCATGCTGCATCCCGATCTGGTCATCATGTGGACCTTCTATACCCAGACGTACCAACAGCTGAAGAACCTCGATATCCCAGTTCTGGCATTCAATCCAACCTCGATCGCTGACATCGAGACGATGCTAGTGAAGCTAGGGATTGCCACGGGTAAGACCAGCCAGGCCTCCGATGTGGTGGCATCCATGGGAACGCAAATAGCCTCCGTGGAGAGTGCTTTATCTAACGCTAAGGTGTCCACTCCATCCGTTTATCTGCAACTGCGCAGCGGTTCGTCGCCTGGTACCGCCTCCATAACGAACGATGTCATCAAGACCGCCGGCGGCCGGAACATCAACAATGCGACCAGCTACGTAAAATTCACACCCGAATACATAACCACGGCGAACCCGGACTTCATCATACTGGAGAATCAGAGCACTGAGACCAACGCCATGGTGAGCAACACCTCCGGATGGGAGGGGGTCAACGCGGTGGTGCACAACGACATAGGCCGGGTTGACGGCTCCTGGCTCACGGCATCGCCGAGAATCGTGCTGGCAATTGAGGCGATGGCTGAAATGTTGCATCCGGAGGCCTTCGCCAACTGATGGGCACATGGCCAATCACGCTGAGACCGTTCACCGCGGTTTTGGGTCTCCCCTGATCCTCCTTTTCCCGCGGTGGACAAACCAGCGTTCCCAAATACAATCTAAGGATGTTTAATGAGCAAGAACTTTATTTCGACCTGATGACCATGGAACCCATAGGCGTAGAGGAACAGCATTCCAGGAAGCTGCGAAGATGGTCCCTTACCCTGGTCATCTTGATATTGGCTCTCATCGGAGTCGCTGTGGTCGCGATCAGCATCGGTCCCACCCAGATATCCGCCGAAAATATCATGGGAGCGCTGTTCTCCAGCGATCTGCTCAAGGTCATCGCCGGCGGTCACGCATCCAGCAGCATCAATGCAGTGGTGTTGGAGATCAGGCTGCCCCGGATATTGATCGCTGGACTCATCGGAGCCTCGCTGGCCGTGGCCGGTACCGCAATGCAGGGGATCTTCCGCAATCCGATGGCTTCCCCGTATATACTCGGCCTTTCCTCGGGCGCGGCTTTCGGGGCGTCATTGGCGATAGTGTTGGGTTTCTCCCTCATCAGTGGAGAGTTCGCCGTGCCGGCCATGGCCTTCCTATTCTGCTTCATCACGCTTTTCATCGTCTATGCGATCTCCAGGACCAAGATGGGGATCCCGGTGACCACCCTGCTCTTAGCAGGAATAGCAGTCGGTTCCCTTTTCAATGCACTTGTTTCGCTGATGATGTACTTCGACGGAGAGAGCCTCAGTTCCATTGTCTACTGGATGATGGGAGGTCTCTGGACCAGTAATTGGAACCAGGTATGGGTGACCCTTCCGCTGATAGGCATCGGCTCCATCGCCTTGCTGTTCTACAGCAGTGAATTGAACCTCATGATGGTCGGGGAAGAACATGCCACTAATCTGGGCGTCAATGTCAAGCGCTCCCGCCTGGTCATCCTTGTCCTTTCATCATTGGTCACCGCCGCGGCAGTGTCGGTCAGCGGCATAATCGGTTTTGTCGGACTAATCGTCCCCCACACCCTTCGGATCATACTGGGCCCGGACAACCGAATTCTCATGCCGGCATCCCTTCTCTTCGGTGCGATATTCATGATCTCGATGGATACGATCGCACGGACGATCCTGTCCCCGGCAGAGCTTCCCGTTGGCATCATAACCGCGTTGCTCGGGGCGCCGTTCTTCCTCTATTTGCTCCGGTCGCGGAAGCGCGACATTTGGGGGTGGTGAGCTTGGAGGTGAAGGTGGACGGGGTCGCGTTCAATTACGGCAGCGTGCCTGTGCTGGAAGGCGTTTCGTTCGACGCCAAGGGCGGCGAGGTCATCGGCATCATCGGTCACAACGGCTGCGGCAAGACGACGCTGCTCAAGTGCATCAACCTGGCGCTGCATCCCGGTTCCGGCGTTGTCCGGATCGACGGCAAGGACACGCTCACCATGTCCCGCAAGGACATCGCCAAGGAGGTCGGGGTGGTGGCGCAGAACACCGTCATCACCTTCCCGTTCACCGTGCTGGACATGGTGCTCATGGGCCGGTTCCCTTCACTGGAACGGTTCGCTAAGGAATCAAAGGACGACCTAAAGATCGCCATGGAAGCAATGGAGGCGACCAGCGTCACCGATCTGGCGTGGCGTCCGATCGACGAGATCAGCGGGGGCGAGAGGCAGCGCGTCATCATCGCACGGGCATTGGCACAACAACCAAGGGCGCTGCTTCTGGACGAGCCGACACTGCACCTCGATATCAACCACCAGTTCGAGCTGATGGAACTGATCCGGTCGTTGGCGAAGGAGAAAGGACTGCTGGTCATCATCGTCTCTCACGATCTGAACCTGGCGGCCCGCTACTGCGACAAGCTCATCGCGCTGGACGAGGGCAAGATCGCCGCCGCCGGCGCTGTCAGCGAGGTGATTACCACGGAGAATCTAGCCAGGGTCTTCAACATCAACGCCGCGGTCCGGTTCGACGAGCGGGTCAAGTCGTACGAGATAACCATCATAGGGACCATCCCGAAGAAGACCTGATCATTCGAAAGCGCCCACATTCTCGTCGGACAGCTCCCAGGGCCATCGATTTCACTCATCAGGGAACTTCTCCTACGATGCTAGTGGAACATTTACGGCCAATCGATCATCCACCTTCTCGTGTCCACAGAACTGAACGTTTATCCTCAGCCCAACCTTCTGCTCCACCTTGGCCAGATTGGACCCTACCAGGGAAACTAGGGTGGTGTCGGTGTACAGCACATAATCTTTGCCCAGGCTCACCTGAAGAAAAGCGTTCTCCAGGGCGTGAAATGGATGATGAACGTCGATCTTACCTTCCCGGACCATTCGGCGGGCCTTAGCTCCGTACGCTCCCGAGGCATGATGAAGATCTTCGAGCCGGCCGGCCAATGATGTCACCTGATCCAGGTAACCAGGGTCTTCCACATCCAGTATGAACATCGTTCCTCCAAGTGGGTTAATGGTTCCTGGATTCACCGGAACGGGGTGCGTTTCGGGGTCCTTGACTTCGCCCGAACGGACCTCGACAGGAAAGCACTTCTGGCACACTTCTATCATGTTTCGTGGAAACGGCATCTCTGGACGGCCAGTTCGGAAATGCATCTGTTGGTTTAGCCTGACCGGGAAGGGCGGTACGATACGCAATTTATCAATAAGCTCGTGCTGGGAGAACAGATCTTCCGGTGGCCCGGAGTACATCAGTTCTCCCTTTAGCATGACCACCATCTCATCCGCCCATTCGTAGGCGGTCTCGATATCGTGGGTGGACATGATCAGGGTCATTCCGTTATGGTTCAGCTCATCAGACAGTTCCATTAGCTCGTGCACCATCTCCGAGTCCAGGCCAGCCGTTGGCTCGTCCATGATGAGCACCTTGGGCTTCATGGCCAAAGCTCCCGCCAACGATACTCTTTTCCTCTGGCCAAAGGAAAGCTGCTGGGTCGGACGCTCCCTCAGGCCCTCCATACCTACCAAGTGCAGGGATTCATCGATGCGGCGTTCGATCTCTTCTTTCTCCAGCAACAGGTTCAAAGGGCCGAAGGCAACGTCCTCTTCAACCGTCGTCGAGAATATCTGGTCATCAGGATTCTGAAGCACCATGGCGACGTGTTCACGTAGGGTTGCCAGGGATTTCTGATCATATTTCAATGGCTTTTCTTCGAAGGTCACCTCACCGCTCTTGGGCTTGAGGATGCCATTGAAATGGAGGAATAGGGTCGATTTGCCCGCCCCGTTGGGACCAAGCAGCACGATCTTCTTTCTTTTCTCAATTTCCATCGTCACATTTTTTAATGCCACAACTCCGTTAGGATATGAGAAGTTCAACCCTTTTGTCCTTAAGATGTAGTCATTGGTCATCTATATCACATTCAGAATAACGAGCTGAGCGAGATAGGATTCACGATCATCAGATTGATTATGTTCAATAATATGAACATGCTTATTGAGGCAGCCACCCACTTAGCAGATATTTTCGCCGGTGGACGGTAGCAGTGGAACTCGCCTCGGAAACTGCGGCAGTTGAGTGCTACCTGGGACCGTTCTGCCATGTCCATCGAACGAATGAATATGCCTACCAAGAGCTTTGCGGTGGTCCGGAACTTGTTCTTGTACCCGCGGAAGCCCAGACGGCTCTGGGCAGCGATGTACATCGTGTCCAGCTGCTCGAGAAGAAGGAATGAATATCTGTAGATCAGGATCGTCAGTTCGACGATCTCGGCCGGGATCTTTGCCTGCCTGAGGGCGTTGGCGAGGTGGGGGATCGGTGTGGAGGTGGCGAAAAATAGCATGACCGTCACCCCGGCAACCGCTCGCATGAAGACCAACGTTCCCAGGTCCACTCCTTGCCTGGAGAAGTTTAGGACCGCGAATCCAAGGTTCAAGGACCAAAGGTTGTCACCGGTGGTGACAAAAGCGATGACCACTGCGCCAATAAAGAAGATCAACAGGCCATCCAGCAGTGCAAGGGCGATCACCCTTGGGAAGTGCATCTTGGTTGAATAGAACAACAAACAAAAACCCACGATGAAGACTAGAAAAGGGATTACGATAGATGAGGCCAACAGCGAAGAGATCAGCAAGGAAAGCGCCAATACGAACTTTCCCAGGGGTGACCAGTCTCTGAAAGGGGAAGAATAGGCGATCTCATCTATCGCGAACATGTTTAGATCACACCTTTCTTTGACTCAGTTGTTGAATCTTTTCTTATTGCCTCATC
This sequence comes from uncultured Methanomassiliicoccales archaeon, assembly GCA_963710685.1. GTDB lineage: Archaea > Thermoplasmatota > Thermoplasmata > Methanomassiliicoccales > UBA472 > DASXVU01. Next base: position 128,823 of record CAVQBH010000014.1, read on the forward strand.
TTGAGCGGACTTCAGCCGTTGTGCCTCTATTCCTGCCAACGCTGTTTTCTTGCCGTGCTCGTTACCGATGAACCAGAAGATGATCGACGCTCCTATGGCCGCTTGCACAGCGAACAGCAGTGACTCGGTCTCCGGGGGCGGGGTCCACAGGCTGTGGAACCAGACCACATAGTTGGGGTCGATCTGGAGGATCTTCTCTGGCCCTTGGTCGTCCGAGCCACCGAAGGTTCCGCTGGGGGCGATGATGAAGGCCGAGGCACATATACCCACCACGACGGCGAACCCGATGATGTACCAGGTGCTGTGTTTCATTTCGCCGCCTCCAAGGGTTGTAAAGTTGCCTTGCCCTTCTCATCTTTCTTTTTGATGATGACCTTGCCGGCGGTGATGTCCGGCCTCGCCCGCGACAGGTAGTCGAAGAACATAACCATCAAGATACCTTCAGCGATCGAAAGTGGTATCTGGGTCACAGCGTAGATGCTCATGAAACTCACCCATGATGTCACAATGCTGCCGTTGGTGGGGTAGACCACTGCAAGCTGGACAGCGGTGGTGATGTAGGTGCATATGTCGGCGAGGAACGCCACGATAAAGATGGTGGGTACAAGACTGACCTTTGCCCTCATCAATCCCCTGTAGGCAATATAAGCGACCGTGGGTCCCATGATGCCCATGGAGAAATCGTTCGCCCCCAGAGTGGTGATACCGCCATGCGCGAGCAACAACGCCTGGAAGATCAGGACGATGAACGAGAGGCTGGCAGTGACGGTCACACCGTATAGTACGGTACCTGCAGCCGTTCCTGTTGGATGGGATGATGAACCCGTCACCGACGGCATCTTCAGGGATGATAGCACGAAAATGAAGGCGCCAGACACTGCCATGGTCAGCTTTTGTTCAGGATGTTCTCTAAAGATGTGTATGATCTTCCAAAATCCATATGCTACAATCGGTAGCGAGATGGCGAACCAGAACACACACCAATACCATGGCAAGAATCCCTCCGCTATGTGCAAGTAACTTCCCTCCTCAATTGTCTAATCCCCGTTGGTTATTGGATGTATCATCCAACACGTTGTAATGATAGTTATTACTAATAAGACTTTCGCGCAATCAAGACTTTGCTATCCCAGACGCAACGTGAGTGAAAGGTCTATTTTGGGATGGTTTAATGAGTTCCCGTCCTCCCAAAACGCTTCTTCGAATAGGATGTTCTGCCGATGGCAACATGCTGGACCCTCAATATTGGGTCCCGATTCTGAACGTGACAAAAAAGAAATGTCCGAGATAATTGTGTTGTTTGATCGTTGCCATAACGAATTTTCTCCAGAAGACCCAATGGACCAAATCTTCTATTTTTCCTGTTCGCAATCCCTGCACACCCCACTCATTAGCAAGGAGCAGCGATTTACTCTATGACCACTCTTTCTGGTAAGGTCAAAAACGCTCATATCGAACTGAACACAAAATAGTCTGTGACATATATCACATTCGAAATGCACGTTAGAATCTGGATGCTTCGCGTATGTATTCACTGAACCCTTTGGAACTTCGGATATCAGCCCCATATCCTTCAGACTCGTTAGATCACGATAGATGGTTCCGAGGCTTATCCTAGGGAGAACCTTCCTTGCCTCGACATAGATCTCGTCCGCGGTTAGATGGACATTATTTTCATAGATAACGTCGATTATCGTTTTTTTCTGTTTGGTCCACCTTTTCTGTGCATTCTCCATCTCCCTGCTCATTGGCGCTAACAATCTTATTCTTTACGCCAGCAATGCCTGATCCGACGTCCTTCCACTCATTTACTATCATGGATATTCCATTGAACATCTAAAGGCGTGAAATAGTCAAGAGTTCCAAGCTTACCAAGAGACAGATCCTATGATTCAAGGGGAATTTGGATCAACCCTCCCCGATCCTATTGTCTTTGCTTGCTGGACCATTTTCGTCGGGAACTTGTTCATCTTATTTGGGAAGTAATGGAATTACCGGTCCTGGAACGTACAAGAAATGTCTTTTTCCGGTATCGCATTATGCCGATATGAGGCGATCATTGAAGCCATCCATTGAACGATTCCGACTGGACCATGAAGTTACTGGATGTCGGCAGAGAATAAACCGATGCACCTGGCCGGTTTTATTCCGAGCGCCTATGCCACTGCCTTCGAACCCGAACCGGTTCCTTCTCAGTAACAAATCGATTGGCCAATAGAAATTAAAAAAAGATCAGGGAACCTTGAAAACATCAAGGTTCCTTGACATTGAAATAAGACCGGGGTAACGGTCCGCACCGCCCTGGCGATCGTCGATCAGTAACTGTTGCCCGATTGCTTCAGCAGAAGCTCGATCTCGGTTATGTGCTCCTGTTCCTCCATGAGGACGTGCCTGATCTCGTGCTCCAGGAGGTAATCGTAGTACGGGATCTTCTCGGTCCTCAACTTTTCGATGATCTTCTTGTAAGTGTCCACCGCTTCCTTCTCGCCCTTCAGATTGACCTCTAATATCTCCTTCACTGTGGTGGCCGCGTAGGTTGGTGCTATGCCCATGCTCGGCACACCGCCCAGTGCGCCGATCAATGTCCGGAACTTCTCCGCATGGTCCTTTTCGTCGCCAGCGATCTCCTTCAGTCTGGCGATGATCGATTCCGCCCCTTCTCCATCCACACATTCTGCATGACTTAGGTACTGAATGTTCGCGGCGTGTTCCAGCTCAAGCGCATGGTTTAACAAATTCAATATTTCTTGCTTGCTCATTGTGATCCCTCAATAAAAAACGAAGCAACCGACAGTTCGGTCCAGCTTCTGTTGGTACATCTTGGGTACTCCACATATTTAAAAAGTAAGTCTGAAACCGAACTCCGAGCAACGGTGAGCCGTTATTCACAGTTCAGGTCCGAACAGAAAACCCAAGATGGCCAGTCTGCCAAAATGGTCTTGTGCGATTATCTCACGGATGCGTCTGGTGGTCGATCATCCCTAACCGCAGATCGACCGGAACCCGGATCATCGTCGAGTGGAACAGCTCTCTGCGATCCGCATCCCCCATTCCTTGTTGGCCAGGGCGTGCTGGTGCATGTAGGTGCCCATGGTCCTCCGGATGACCAGTCCGTCGTGCTTACCATCCATCCCCGCTCCCCTGACCACATCGAAGGCATATGGTCCGGCCGGAGGCGGAATGAGTTTCGAATAGTGGAATTCGTGTCCGCGGACGGTTTGACCTTCGAACAGGAAATTGTCCCTGGTTCCGTTCGAGATGACGTAGGAAAGACCCTGGCGACGGTCAGTCAGCGTGGCTTCATGGTCGAAGACACCGGCCATTTTGCCGTTCTTCGCCCCGTTGGAGATCGAACTGCAGAGGACCATCATGCCCCCACACTCCCCGTAGATGGTCTTGCCGTCCATGGATGCGGTCTTCAGCCCTTCGAGGAAGTCCCGGTTCGAGGCCAGCGACTCCAGGTGCATCTCCGGATATCCTCCCCCCAGGTAGTAGCCGTCCGCCTCCGGCATGTGATCTCCATTCAGCGGGTCGAAAGCGACCAGTTCGGCCCCGGCCGCCTGCAGCGACTCCAGATTCTCCTGGTAATAGAATGAGAACGCCTGGTCGCGCGGCACCCCGATCCGGATGCCCTTCTGTTCCCGGACCGGGAACGGCGTGGTCACGGGGAAGTCCAGTTCCTTCCCCTTTTCGGAGATTTCAAGCAAAGGTTCGAGCTCGATGTCCTTGACCAGCCCCTCGACGTCGGATATCGCCTTCGATGAATCGGTGTCCCCCGGGGTCACGAGGCCGAGATGGCGCTCCGCCAGCCTGTTGCTGTCCCGCTCGATCGTGCCCACCACCCTTGTCCCGGTCAGCGATTCCACCGCCTCAATGGCTTTCTGCCTGTGCCTTTCCCCGCTGACCTGGTTGAGGATGACCCCTTCGATCCTCACCTCCGGGTCGAGCATCCTGAAACCCATGACGACGGCCGCGGCGCTTTTTGCCAGGCTGCGCGCGTTCACCACCAGGATGACCGAGGCATCGAGGAGCTTGGCGATCTCCGCGGTGCTTCCCGTGTCGCCGGTGGCGGTCAGGCCGTCGTACAGTCCGCGCACCCCTTCGATGACCGCGATGTCCGCATCCCGGGTGGACCAACCGAAAAGATTTCTGATCGTCCCGATGTCCATGAAGAACGAGTCCAGGTTGCGGGACGGACGGCCTGAGGCGATGGTGTGGAACATCGGGTCGATGAAGTCCGGCCCCACCTTGAAGGCCTGGACCCTGTACCGTTTGGAGAGCCTGGAGATGATGCCGGTGGCGATCGTTGTCTTGCCCACCCCGCTTCCCGCTCCGGCGATGATGATTCTCCTCATGTTGTCCCTGTTCTCTTCCGGAGCAGTTCCCTCACGTCCTCTGGGGATATGGGCACCGGAACACATTTTATCTTGTTGTCCAGGACCGTCTGTCCCAGTTCCCTGAACCTCTTCGCCTGTTCGCTGTCGGGGGCGCCCTCGATCACGGTCTTGCCTTCGTTCTCACAGTCCCGCACCGTACGGTCGCGCGGAACGTAACCGATCAGCCTGCTGCCGATCCTCTCCGCGAACTCCGACACTGCCGATTCCTCGTCCTCGACCTCTCTGGAGTTACAGATGATGCCGCCCAGGTCGACCCCCAGGTTCTGGAGCCCGCGACAGATGTTGTTTGCCGCATAGAGCGACAGGTATTCTCCCGAGGTGACGATGAAGACCTCGTTGGCGAAGCCTTCTCTCAGCGGGGCGGCAAAGCCTCCGCAGACCACATCGCCCGGGACGTCATAGATCACGACATCGATCGCGCCGTCGAAGAACTCCTTGTAGAGCGCACGAACCGCCACGATTATGCCCCGTCCGGCGCAGCCCACACCGGCCAGCGGGCCTCCGATCTCCACGCATTTGACCCTCTTGTAACCCTCAGCCACGGAATAGTCCTTGTCCGCGTCCCCCTCCTTCATCCGCTCCAGGAACGTGGGGATCTTCCTCCCGTTCAGGAGCGTCATGGAGCCGTCGGCCTTCGGATCGCATCCGATGTACCAGGTGTTCAGCCCCCGCTCGGCGAAGCTGGCGGCAAGATTGGCGGATATGGTCGATTTGCCGATGCCTCCCTTCCCGTATATCGCGATCTGTCTCATCGGTAGTCCTTCTCCACCACTTCGCGGATGGTGTTGCCCAGTTCGGAGGGGATGATCGAACGCGTGCTCATCACGTCGGCATGGGTGGATATCTCCCCCACCGAGTTCGAGAATCCCTTGTCCAGATAGTTCCTCAATTCCCTCGGCTGGTCGGTGACGAGTATGTCGTCCTTTCTTAATCGCGGAACCGCGTGCGGCAATCCGGCGATCACCCTGACATCTGCGTGATGCGTCTCCAGGATGTCGGCGACCTTCTCCCCGGCGATCGGATACTCGTCCAATCCCCCGGTGATGAACTCGACCGTGACCCCCGCCGCGGCCAGGTCCCGGAGGATATCATCGCTGTACCTCCGTATCCTGGGCAGACCGACACCGTTGTCCAGGTTGGCGATGTACAGCGTCTTCCCGCCCAGGCGGGATTTGGCCATCTCCACTGCCCGAAGGATATCGGCGAAACCGTACGCCGTTTCCTTTTTGGCATTGAGCGCCACCGCCACCGTTCCACCATTGCGGAGCGTGGAGGCGATCATCAACGCGACGGACAGCTTCGTCGGACCCGATGACGGTTCCAGGTATTCCCGGCTGGTGATGCCCCGGTCCCTTTCGATGGCGGTCGCTTTGGTCAGCATGGTGCGCTGTCTCTCGAATTCAAAGAGTGCGATGAGTCCCTTGTCCACCGCCACTTCCAGCGTCCTGATCGCCCCGGAGGTGTTGGCGCCCGAGCATCCGTGGATATCGACAGGTAACACCAGCGCCTTGATGCCGGCCTTCCTCACCGCGCTCTCCAGGTTTTCCCCGATGATCATGCTGGCGCACGAGCCGATGAGACCAATGATCTTGGGCGAGAAATCCCTGTCGATCGTGCGTAGAACGTTGACCAGATTCTCCTCCGCCCCGAAGATCAGGTCGTTCTCCTGCATCCCGGTGGTCATCACCCTCACGCCCGCTTCCTCGAGCCTTCTGGAGGCCATGAACCCGCAGCCGGCGGGGCCGTGGAGGACGATGACGTCCACCTCCAGGTCGCGCAGGGTGTACATGGCGGCGATGATGGGGTTCGGTCTGGGATGGAGCACGCGGTTCACAGATATCCCTCCTTTGTGCACCAGAGGATGACCGCGTGAGAACCCAGGACGTCCTCGGGGTTCGCTATCTTGATCAGAGGAGGGGGCAAATCTTTCTTCAGCCCCCGGTCGACCACATAGGCGGCCTTGACGACTTTTCGTTGCCTGACGACCGCGGCGATATCGTCGATGTCCAGCTTTTCACAGACCTTGACGTTTAGCGGGTCTACAACCAGCGCCACATCCTCGACGTGATAATACTCCTCCAGGGTCCTGAGGTTCCAGTCGATCGATCTGGCGGTGACCCCCGGGTTCCTCTCCCGGATGACGATCATACCTTCCCGACCTTTCACCTCGCCCCTGCCCGGTACGCCTTCGAAGCTGGCGAGAGCCTTTGCAATGTCATCCGCCCCCACACCCGCCGCGTAGGCCAGTGCCGCCGCGGCGCTCAATCCCCTAGAATAGCTGGGGGCGATGAACCTTCCGGAAAGGGAGAACGGGATGTTGCGTTGATTGACCCGGAGGATGGAAGGCGCCTCTTCTCCCAGTTGAAGGTCCTTTAGGACCGTGACCTGGACGTCGCCTCCGTTTCCAAAGGTCATCATTTCCGTGCCTTCGGCTATCTCATCCTCTACGATCGCTTCGTCCTCGGCGGCGATGACGATCTTGTGCCTGGCCGACCTCACCATCTGCATCTTGCCCTCATTGGATGATCTAGTGCCCCCGGCGATCTGATACTCTTCCGTCATGTTGGTGACCGCGCCGATGTCCGCCAGCCCTGTCCCGCCCAGGCTGCATTCGAAGATCCCGAAGTCCCAATCTCCCCTCATCTTGGAGATCCTCAGTATCGTGGCCGGGGCTATCGAGGCCTTTTCCTCCAGGACCTCCACCGTTTCCCCCACCGACCGAAGTCCGCTGGAGGTGAGCACCAGCGTCTTCATCCCCTGCGCTCGCAGGATGTGCGCCAGAATATGGCAGGATGAGGTCTTGGCCACCGCCCCGGTGACCTCAATGACCGGGTAGTTGAAATGGGCCAGTTCCCCCACGGCCTGATGGTGCGTCAGCCTGCGCTCGAACACCGCGCCCCGCAGGAACCGGTCCGGGCAATGGATGGGAGAGACCGCCACGTCAAACCCTTCCCGAGGGGTGGAGTCCAGCACCCTGATCCCCCGGGAAAGCAACATCGCTCTGGCGGCCGGAAGGCAGTTATGGTAAACATCGACCGCGGTTACCTCATCTCCCTTCTCGGCGTAGGATTCGGCCAGGACCTCACCCCCGTGGGTCAGGTCCAAAATCAGGACCCTCAATTTCAGCCCTTCTTGGCCCGCTCCCTGATCCTGTCCGCGAGAATGTCGGCGATCCTGGGGTCGGCACCAATAGGCCCGCAGTAGCGGAACGATATTTCCTTTCCGTCCACAGTCATCCTCCCGCCCTTCTGGTCCTTTCCAAGGCCCAGGACGCCTGGGATGTCCTCGGTCAAGTGGATACCGCTGGCCAAGAAGCAGGGCTGGACATAGATGGTGTCCACGCCTTTTTCCACCAGCACCTTTATTCCGTCCATGATGTCCGGTTGGTTGATCTGCATGAACCCGGCGGTGACCGGTCCGAACTCCTCTCTCTTGTCCAGGACGTTCGCCATCTCGACGACCAGGTCCTTGTTGAACTGCAGCTTGCTTCCATGTCCCACGATGAGTACTCCGGTTTTCATTCTTGACACCTCATTATTCGGTAAATTACCAACAATTTCCGGTAAGATGTTTCAGCGATGCGCTATTGCGCTTATAATGATGGATATTCCCTAATATGGCATATTCACAGTTAATGTGGTAGTTAATAGGGAATAACAATGTCTCTCGTTCCGTGAAGCTTCAAGCTCATCTCTGTTCCCTCGTCACAATCAACGAGAACAGTTCCGAGGTGATCGTCGGCGGCCTGAGGTTATCCCCGAACCCGATCGATTCGTTCTCATATCCTAGATTCTCGCACACGATGATCTTGCATTCCAGTCCGTGTTCGGTCAGTTCGGAAGCGAACCTGCCCATGTCGAAGGAAGGATCGGCCAGCAAGAACACGGTCTTGCCCCGGTTGATCTCCTCCGCCACTTCCCTGGTAGCGTCCTCCTTGGCCTTACCGTGGACCGAGACCACCGTTCCCCTTTCCAATGGGAGCTTCAGCCTGGCGAACGCCAGCTGCATCGACGATACCCCCGGGATGACCTCGTCCCCCAGATGGCCCAATCCGGCCAGCATGGGGTCCCCGGTCGATAGCACCAGTGAATCCTTGGGCAGCTGGTCCAGATTGCCATAGTCCCTGATGACCTCGACCCGGCAGGCCTGCCCGATGTGCGGCCTGGCGAGAACGATCGACCTTTCCGATCCGTAGATCAGGCTGGCTGTCTCGATCGCCCTGATCGCCTCGTGGGTGAGCATGCCCGGGCCGCAACCGACGCCGACCACGATCATCCGCTGTCCCCCAGTATCTTTCCGGTCCGGTCCACCAGGACCACCCTCAGGTCCCGGCGTATGGATTTTGAACGGGACAGCGCGGCCTCCATCCTCTCGTCCCAGCGTTCGTCCGCCAGCATCTCGTCCACGGTGATGCAGCCCGTGCCTTCGAGTATGTGCGGATCAAGGAACTTCAGGATCAGTCCCGGCATACCGCACAGCACCACATCCCCTTTGGCCTCGGCGATCGCCTGCCCCATGTTCACGCCCACCAGGACCGATTCCCGGTCCGGGAAGAGCAGACGGGAGTGTCTCAAACCCGTCCTGCCGGTGGTGAGCACCATGCGTTGGCCATCCCTGATCCGTTCCAACACCGACGTTTCCACGTGATCGTCCCATGGTTCGACCAGACCGGTGGACCCTAGGAGCGAGATGCCCCCGATGATGCCGACCCTCTCATTCATCGTCCTCTTGGCCACCTCGGTCCCTTTCCTTATCGTTACGTCCAGTTCCACGCCTTCCAATCCGGTCCTTTCCAGTGCCTGGTTGACCGCCTTGAGGATGCTATCCGACGCGCTCCTGCTGACCGCCGGATCGCCCTCCGCCATGCCGTTGAACGGTCGGGTAAGACGCCCCACCCCTTTTCCGTAATTGATCTCAACGCCCTTCTCCCTTGGATTTGCCAGGCACACGATCTCGATATCAGCGGTGACGTCGGTGGCATAGTCGCCGGCAAATTTTCGGCAGGTGCCGATGCCCCACATGCCCACCGTAGGGACGTCAACGCGCAGACCGCAGGAAAGGTCGATATCGACCGACATGACCTCGCCGATCAGCGACAGTATCGAGGCTTTGCAGGCCGCCGATGCCGTCGTTCCGGTGGTGAACCCCCGTCGGAGCACCTTCCCGGACGAGGTCAGCACGGCCAAACCTTCCGACACCAGCTTTAGATGCTCCAGGTCCTCGCATCCGCTGACCCAGGCCTCCGGATATTTGAATCCCGTGAGCGGATCACTCGTCATGCTTCCTCTCGTTGAAGATGGTGATGATCTCGTTCAACGAGGCCACCGCGACCGGAGTGCCTCCCCTGGTCCCCTCGACCGAGATCGACGGGACGGGCATGGTGCGGAGAAGGGCCTTGGATTCCGCGGCGTTGACGAAACCCACGGCCAAGCCGATGACCAACGCCGGCCGGTGCCCCCGCTTGATCATGTCACACAGGACCAGGAGGGACGATGGGGCGTTGCCGATCACGATGATCGCCCCGTCCACCTCCTCCTCCAGCGCGATGATTCCGGCCGAGGTGCGGGTGATGCCCCTTTCCTTGGATATTTCCTGACCGTAGTTCAGGAAGCATTTCACCGGAGAGCCGTGGCCCTTCTTCTGGATGCCCACTTCGACCATCCTGATGTCGACCAGGATGGGGGCGTTGTTGACAAGCGCCTTGAGGCCAGCCTCGATCGGTTTGTTCTCGAAGCGCATCAGCTTGGCCATCTCGAAATCGCCTACCGCGATCGAGCATCTCTGCCTGACCCGGTCCTCGTCGTTCGCCGATCCGATCGCCGTCCGGGCCAGGGCCCGGCTGCGGGAGGAGATCGAGAAGCCTTCTTCCGTGTCCGCTCCAATGTCAATATACGTACTTTCTGTCGTAGCCTCTCGGTGTGATGATCCCTCTAACATTTTCCCCTTCCCTCCATACCCTACTCTCGGAATTGCCTATGATCACGGTTGAATGCATGTCGACGAAGGAGTCGTCCTCGGCCAACGCCCCGAGATCGGTGATCTTGGCGATCTCCCCCTCCCGGTAGGCGTTCTTCACGATACCGACCGGGGTGCTTTTCGGCAGCTTCGTCAGGGCCCGCTCTATCGTCTCCTTGAAATGTGCCTTCCGGGTCTTGCTCTTCGGGTTATACAGGACCAGCGGCACGTTCATCTCCAGGGCCAGCCCGATCCGCTTCTCGATCAACGGCCAGGGCGTGAGCAGGTCGCTAAGGCTTATGACCATGAAGTCGCTTGACAGCGGAGAGCCCAGCCTGGAAGCGGCGGCTGTGGCCGCGGTCACGCCGGCGATGACCTCGTACTCGATGACGACGCCGTTCTTCTCCATGACCTCCAGGACGATGCTGGCCATCCCGTAGACACCGGCGTCCCCGCCGCTCACCATGGAGACCACATGGTCCTTGGCCAGGTCGACCGCCTTCTTGGCCCGCTCCACCTCCTTGCCCATAGAGCTCATGACGACCTTCTTCCCTTCCAGCGTTCCTTCCAGCAGGTCCACGTACATGCGGTTGCCGATGACGTACTCCGATTCCCGGATGGCCGCCTTGGCCCGCTCGGTCAGCATGTCCACGCTGCCTGGCCCTGTGCCCACGATGTACAGTTTCCCGGTCTCACTCTGCGATCGCGATTGTGACATTTCCCTCCGCCCTCCTCTCCAATACCAGTTCATGATGTTTCGACAGCGCCAGCGCCGACGGTTCGGCCACTCCCACCAGGCCGATGATGCTGGCCCTTGAGGGAGTTACCCCCTTGTTCGAATTGATGGTCTCGTCATCAAGGAAGACGAGGTTTCCTCCGAGGCTCTCCACCGCTTCGATCAACCCTCGCTCCATCCTCTTCTTGATGGTCGTGCCGTACGCGAGGACCTCATCGGTCGAGATGCCCATGTCCCCCAGGGTGCGGTTGACCAGTCCAATGATCTCGCCCTTGGTGGTGCCGGTGTTGCAGCCCAGGCCGACGACGTACCTTCCTTTCCGGAAGAGCACCGAGACCTTGGGTCCGGCGATGACCACGGCCGGGCCTTCCACCACATGGACCGGGACCTCCCTTTCCAGGAATCCCTTGTTCACCGCCACCGTCGACGATTTGTTGACCACCTCCAGGCCTTGCTGGTCCATGATGGTCTCGACCGACTGCTTTCCATGCGCTTCCGTCGCCGTGGTGATGACCGGCTCCGCCCCGATCCCAACCAATCTCTTGGCCAGTTCGTTCGCGCCGTGATGACCCCCGGTCAGGGGTATCGCATACCGGCATCCGGACGGAACCACGACCACCGGCGGGTCGGTCCACTTATCCTGGAGCAGCGGCGCGATCTTGCGCACGACTATGCCGGTGGCCATGACGGCTACGATGCCCTTTCCGGATCTGAACGCCTTCTCGAACGCATCGTCACTGTATTCGATCGGATCGGCACCCAGGAACTCAGCTATCCTGGCCGCGTCCCGGTCCCCTGGGAACCCGATGACGATGACCTCGCTCATGAATACAACACCGAGTTCTGGTACCGCTTTTCTGGGTCGACGACCCCGCCGATCAGGATCAGGGCGGTCTTCTCGATGCCCGCATCCCTCGCCTTGCCGCAGATGTCCGCCACCGTTCCCCGGACCACCTTCTGGTCCGGCCAGGAGGCGTGGTAGACCACAGCCGCCGGGGTGTCCTGGGGGCAGGTCACCTTCTTCATGATGTCCTCCATCTTGTCGGTGCCGAGGAAGATGACCAGCGATTCGCCTCGTCCGGAAAGTTCGGCTATCTTGTCCGATTCCAGCGTGGCCCCCGCCGGCCGGGTGATGATGAGCGTGTCCGAGACCCCCTTCAGCGTCAGCTGGGTCTTGAGGGCGGCGGCCGCCGCGAACATGGATGAGACGCCCGGAACGATCTCGACGTCGATCCCCCTGGCTTTGAGATCGTAGATCTGCTCGACGATCGATCCGAAGATGGCAGGGTCACCGCTGTGCAGCCGCACAACCTTCTTGCCCCTGGATATGCCGTCCACGATGGCCTCCGTGGTCTCCTCCAGGCTCATTCCCCAGCTGTCCAGCTTTATCTCCGCCGGGGAACGGTCGACGATGACCGGGTTGACCAGCGAGCCGGCGTAGATGAGCACGTCGGCGCTCATGACCAGGTTCATTCCTTTCACCGTTATCAGGTCCGGGTCCCCAGGACCGGCCCCTACGAAGTACACGATGTCCATTTCATCGCCTCGCGAACATGATGGAGAAGTAGTCGCTCTTCTCAGGCATCTCGTCTTCGCAATAGATCCTCTCGCCTGACATGTAGATCCTCTCAGCCAGGTGGAACTCTCTGTATCCTTGTTCCCTGAGCTCGAACATTTTTTGCCGAGGATGCCTCACTTTCAGCAGGATCATGCTCTCCGGCTCTGTCCCGTCACCGTCCGAGACTACGAAGCCTCCGTTGATCGATAACCCGCCCACACGAGAGGCGAACGCGGTGATGGAGCTGATTCCTGGCTCCACCTCATATTGGATCTCGGGGAATTTGGCGTACATGATGTGGCACAGCCTGGAGAACGTGGAATAGAAGCTCGGGTCCCCGATCATTCCGAAGACGACCAACCCTTTCTTGGCGAATGGCGCTATCAGGTCGCCTTGGGCTTCCAGCTTCCTTTTGATCGCGTCCTCGTCATTGGTCATGGGGAAATCCATGATCTCCGCATCGGCATAGTCCTTGACGAGGTCGTAAGCTATCTTGCCGGGAACGAACACCTTGTCCGCAGTTTGCAGAAGGCGCACTGCCTTCAGCGTGAGGAGCTCCTTGTCCCCTGGCCCTAGTCCTAGTCCAATCAGCATTTGAATCCCTATCCTTCCCTGCTCCCTACTATCACGAAAACCGGGTCAATCGGTTTGAACATGATGGACCCGGCCAGATCGTATGACCTGGCCACTTGAATCTGGACTGCCTCTTTGAAGGTGCCCAGCTTCTTCATCGTGGACACCGCGTCCTCGAGCGTTCGGATCAGGACCGCGTTGACCACGACGGTGCGTACCTGCAATCGGTCCAGCTCTTCTAGTGTGACCTTGAGGTCTTTCGACCCCCCGAGAAATGCGACATCCACTTTAGGATCGTTCTTGAGAAACTCCGTTGCCTTGCAGTGATAGAAATCGATGTTCGGGACTCCCGCCTTCTCCGTTTCAAGTCTTGCGCATTCGATGGCCTCGGCCCGGATGTCCACGGCGTGAACCTTCGAGCACGTTCTTGCGGCCGCGATGCTAACCTTTCCGGTCCCGCATCCGAGATCTGCGAAAACGTCCCCCTTGCGCAGTCCGGCCTTGAACAGCGAGACGGCAAGGACCTCATCTTGAGTCGGTCCTCCTCGAAGCGTCATTTTTTCCCGGTTGGATGATATATCCAACTAATATAAAAAGATTATTGGATGTATCATCCAATTGGGTCTCGATCGGGTCCCTATCTAGTGTGTGCTAGGACATACCCAGATGTTAGGGAATAAGGCCATAGAATGCTTCAAATAAGCAACCCCCGTATGTCCTTTTCTGGGATTCGGTCCGGTGAGCGGAACCGTTCGGTAGGTAGGGGCGAACGACGGTGTTACCGTTACTACTAGATGCTCGCGGGAAGCGCGTTGTGGTGTTCGGGGGTGGGGAGGTCGGCCTACGCAAAGCGATGTTCTTTGCCCGCGAAGCTGAGGTCACCGTCGTGAGCAAGACATTCGTCCCCGGGTTCGCATCCAAAGGCAAAGAGATCAAGATCATCTCCGCCGAGATCGGGCCGGAACAGGAAGCATTGATCGACGGTTCGGATTTTGTCATAATCGCCACCAACGACCAGGGGCTCAATGACAGGCTCGAGGCCCGGGCACGGGCGTCGGGAAAATTCTGTAATCGCGCGGACGGCGTCTCATCGTTCCTGATCCCTTCGGTCGTGGAACGGCGCAACTTCCTGGTCGCCATCTCCACCATGGGCAGAAGCCCGGCCATGTCCCGTTTTATCAAGCGGGCCATAGATGAAACGGTGGGACCGGAAATAGCTTCGATGATCGACCTTCAGGAGGATTTGAGGGAGAGGGCCAGAGCCCTTATTCCAGCCCAGGCGGACCGGGAGAGGTTCCTATGGGATATCCTGGGCGATGAGCCCATTTGGGCAGCGATGGTCAAGGACCCGGCATTGGCCAGGTCAATGGCACTGAAAAGACTGGAGGCTTACCGTGCAGACGATATTTAGCGCACACATCAGCCACAAGAGCGCCGGACTGGACCAGATGGAAGCGATCGGGGAACAGGAGCCGACCGAGATGCTGCGCACCATCAAGGCCTTGGAAGGGGTCAAGGAATGCGCCCTGCTGAAGACGTGCAACCGGGTCGAGATCTACACCGTCACGGAGGAATACGAATCCACCCGGAGGAGGGTGGAAGAGTACGTGAACGGATTCATCCCATTCAACAACCAGGAGAACCTGGTGCAGTTCCTCACCAACATGGACTCGGTGCGGCACCTGCTGCGCGTGTCCAGCGGTCTGGAATCGATGATCATTGGCGAGGACCAGATCCAGATGCAGGTCAAGGAAGCGTTCGACCTGGCCCTTCATGAAAAAAGCCTCGGTCCGGTCCTGTCCCTGGTCTTCAGGAAGAGCATCAGCGTCGGGAAGAAGGTCAGGACCGAGACCGGCGTGAACAAGGGATGCGTCTCCGTGGGCTCGGCCGCCGTCGAACTGGCAGAATTAAAGCTGGGAAGCCTGCAGGGCAAGAACGTGCTGGTCATCGGGGCCGGGGAGATGGCCACGCTGATCGCCAAGCACCTGATAGGAAAGGGTCCGGAGACCGTCTTCGTCTCCAACCGCACTTACTCGCGGGCGGTCGAGCTGGCCTGGGCCCTGAACGGAAAGGCGGTGCGTTTCGACGCCCTCAGCCATTTCCTGGCCCAGTCGGACGTGGTGCTGGTGGCCACCTCGGCCACGCACATGGTCCTCACAAAACGTCATCTGGAGGCGGCGATGGCCCTGAGAGAGGGGAAAGGTCCGATGCTGGTGATCGACGTCTCCTTCCCGAGGAACGTCGGTACGGACATCCAGGAGGTCCCGGGCGTCCAGCTGTACGACATCGACGGCCTGCGGGGGGTGGCGGAGGAGAACGTCATCCGCCGGAAGAGCGAGATCCGCAACGCCGAGAGGATAATCTCCGACGAGCTGGACCTGCTGGACCGGTCGCTCGAGGAGATGAGGGCGGGGATGATGCTGAGCCGTCTCTACCGCAAGTTCAACGACATACGGGAGCGAGAGGTTCTGAAAGCGTCTCATCGGCTGGCCTCGGGAGAGGATGCGCACGAAGTAATCGATGATTTCGCCAGGTCCCTGATGAAGCGGTTCCTGGCCGATCCCACCGAAGTGATAAAGGGAGCCACCAGGAACGGGGACGACCGCCTGCTGGACATAACCAAGGAACTTTTCAAGATCGAGGGTGATGAAGGTGTTTCCGGAGAGCAGACCGAGGAGATTGCGTATGAATGCCACGGTGCGGGAGATGGTCCGTGAGACCAGACTTTCCACCAAGGACCTGATAAGCCCCATCTTTGTGGACGAGAACATCTCCCGGCCCCGGGAGATCAAGTCCATGCCCGGGGTGTACAACCTCCCGCTGGACATGGTGACCAAGGAGGCGAACGAAGCGGCCGAGCTGGGCGTACCGGCGGTCCTGATGTTCGGCATCCCGAGGCGGAAGGACGAGGAGGGCAGCGAGGCGTGGAGCGCCGCCAGCGTGGTCCAGAGGGCCATCCGGGAGCTGAAGAAGGATTCCCCGGTGGCGGTGATCGCCGACCTCTGCCTGTGCGAGTACACCTCCCACGGCCACTGCGGTGTGGTCAGGGACGGGACCGTGGTCAACGACGAGACCATCGAGCTGTACGGCCGCACCGCCGTCGCCCAGGCCCGGGCCGGCGCGGACATGGTCGCGCCGAGCGGCATGATGGACGGTCAAGTGGCCGCCATCCGCCGGGCGCTGGACGAGGCCGGGTTCGAGGACGTTCCGATCATGTCCTACTCGGCGAAGTACGCCTCCGCTTTCTACGGCCCGTTCCGGGACGCGGCCCAATCCACTCCGCAGTTCGGGGACCGACGGACGCACCAGATGGACCCTGGGAACGCCCGGGAGGCGCTGCGGGAGATGGAGGAGGACCTGATGGAAGGGGCGGACATCATCATGGTGAAGCCGGCGCTGGCCTACCTGGACATCATCAAGGAGGCGAGGGTGCGGTTCGAAGCGCCGATCGCCGCCTACAACGTTTCCGGGGAATACTCGATGATCAAGGCCGCCGCCGCCAACGGCTGGATTGACCATGACCGGGCGATGATGGAATCGTTGACGTCGATAAGGAGGGCCGGTGCCGACATGATAATCACATATTTCGCGAAGGAAGCGGCGAAACTGATCAAGGGCGGTTTCTGAGATGAACGAAAGGAAGAACTCCAAGGTCCTGTTCGAACAGGCCAAGCAGCTCATCCCCGGCGGGGTGTCCAGTCCGGTCCGGGCTTTCCAGCCCTATCCGTGTTACATCAGGAGCGGGAAGGGGAGCAGGATCACCGATGTGGACGACAACGAGTACATCGACTACTGCATGGGCTACGGTCCGCTGATACTCGGTCACGCTAACCCGAAGGTCGTCGCAGCGGTCAAATCCCAGGCCGACCTGGGAACGCTCTACGGCGCACCCATCGAGTTGGAGGTCGAGTACGCCCGCCTGATCAATCACCATTTCCCTTCCATGGGGATGATGCGGTTCGTGAACTCCGGCACCGAGGCGACCATGCACGCCATCCGGTTGGCCCGCGGTTACACTGGACGTAAGAAGATCATCAAGGTGGAAGGAGCGTTCCATGGTTCCCACGATGCCGTCCTGGTCAAGGCCGGCTCTGGGGCAACGACCCACTCCGCACCGGATTCGGCCGGTGTTCCGGAGGAGGTGACCCGCAACACGCTGATCGTTCCTTACAATGACCCAGACGCTATCGTCAGGTCGATCCGGGAGAACAAGGACGAGGTGGCGGCACTGATATTGGAGCCGGTCATTTTCAACGCCGGGCCGATTCTGCCGAAGGAAGGCTATCTGAGGGAACTGCGCGAGATCGCCACCGCGGAGGACGTGCTGCTGATGTTCGACGAGGTCATCACCGGTTTCAGGCTGGCGATGGGAGGCGCCCAGGAGCATTATCGGGTCAGGCCGGACATCACCACCCTGGGCAAGATCGCCGGCGGTGGCATGCCGATCGGTGTCTACGGCGCCTCGGAGGAGATCATGAGGAAGGTATCGCCGTCGGGCAACGTCTACCAGGCCGGAACGTTCAGCGGGAACCCGATGTCCCTGACCGCGGGGATTGAGACGGTCAAGCAGCTAAAGGCCATCGGACACGAGGCGTTGAACGACAACGGCGAGCGGATGCGGCTTGGTCTGGAAGGCATCTTGAACGAGTTCCACGTCCGGTACCGGGTGGCGGGCATCGGCTCCATGTTCCAGGTGTTCTTCACCCCGGGGGAGGTAAACAACTACCAGGACGCCAAGCGGAGCGACACGGTGCTGTTCATGAAGGTCTTCCATCGGCTGCTGGACAACGGCATATACCTGCCCCCTTCGCAGTACGAGACGAACTTCCTTTCCACCGAGCACACCGCGGCCGAGGTCGACGATACGGTGAACGCCTTCGCCATGGCGCTGGGGGAGGAGACCAGATGATCCTCGGTACGCGAGGCAGCCGGCTGGCCTTGGCCCAGTCGAACATGGTCCTGCAGCTCATGAGGGAAAAGTACCCGGAGGAGATGGTGGAGCTGAAGATCATCTCCACCGTGGGCGACCGGGTGCACGACCAGCCGCTGGCAACTCTAGGAGGTTTCGGGGCGTTCGTCAAGGAGCTGGACAACAAGATCCTCTCCGGGGAGATCGACATCGCCGTGAACAGCCTGAAGGACATGCCGGTGGTGCCGACGGAAGGCACCGTTATCGCGGCGATATTGCCCCGCGGTCACGTCGAGGACGTGTTCGTTTCCACGAGACCGCTCGAGCACATGAGACCGGGTTCGGTCATCGGCACGTCCAGCGTCAGGCGGAGATGTCTGCTGCTGAACCTGCGTCCGGACCTGGTGGTCAAGGACCTGAGAGGCAACGTCCCGACCCGGCTGGGCAAGATGAGGGACGGAGCGTATGACGGGATCGTGATAGCCAGGGCGGGCATCGAGAGGCTGAACATCGTTTGCCCGATGTACGTCCTGGACCCGGAGCAGTTCACTCCGGCCGTGGGGCAGGGGGCCATCGCCATCGTCTGCAAGGCAGGTTCCCCCTACGCCAAGATGATGGCGGCGTTCGATGATGCCGAGACCAGGCTCTGCGTGGAAGCGGAACGTTACGTCATGAGGTCCATGGGCGGCGGCTGTTCCGTACCGATCGGGATCTGGGCGACCAAGGATGAGGAAACGTTGCGGGTGCGCGCCATCGTGCTGGACGTCGACGGCATGACCTCCTTCCGCCTGGACCGGACCATAGACCTGGAAGGCCTGACGGCGGGACTGGATGCGGTATCGAAGGAGATCGTCTACGCCTGGGAGCTGGTAAAATGAAGACGAAGGGTGAGGTATATCTGGTGGGAGCGGGTCCCGGGGACATCGAACTGATAACCGTCAAGGGGATGAGGCTGATCGGGGAGGCGGAGGTCATCGTGCACGACTCGCTGATCGGGATGGGGCTCCTGGATTCGGCCCGGCCCGACGTGGAGCTGATCGATGTGGGGAAACGCGGCTCGCACCACAAGGCGGAACAGGACGAGATCAACCAGATACTGATCGATAAGGCAAGGCGAAGGGAAACTGGTGGTCCGGCTCAAGGGAGGGGACTCGTTCCTCTTTGGGCGGGGCGGGGAGGAGGCGGAGGCGCTGCGGACGGTGGGTGTGCCGGTGCACGTGGTTCCGGGCGTGTCCGCTTCATTGTCCGTTCCGGCGCTGGCCGGCATACCGGTCACCCACCGGGACCTGGCCTCCATGGTGACCATCGTCACTGGCCACGAATCGGCGCTCAAGGACTCGGAGGTGCTGGACTGGAGCAACCTGGCCCGGCTCGGCGGGACCATCGTCATCATGATGGGCATGTCCAACCTGGCCAAGAACATGGAGCGCCTGGTGGCGGGCGGGATGGACGCCAAAATGCCGGTGTCCGTGATCGAGAAGGGCAGCACTCCGGAGCAGCGCACGGTCTCCTCCGACATCACCCACATCGCCGAAGAATGCCGTGCAATTGGGAGTATCGTCGCCGGCCGTGATAGTGGTAGGGAAAGTGGCCTCGCTGTGCAGGACATTGGGGGACCTGAGTTGACCACGATTGCGATACTGAGACCGACGGACCGGAGGGAGGAGTCGCTGGAACTGGCCCAGAAGATGGGCTTTGATACCGTCTTCGCTTCCCCGATCGACCTGAGGACGAACGATTCACCGGAGTTCGTGGCCTTCCTGCAGTCCCTTGCCTATGGCGATGTGGACATGGTGATCCTCACCTCGTCCACGGCGGTCAAGTCCACCTTCGAATTGGCGAAGAAGCACGGCCAGGTGGAGGAGTTAAGCCGGGGACTGCGCCAGATCCAGGTGATCGCCATCGGTCCGGTGACGGCCCGCACCGCGGAGAAGGAATGGATCAAGGTGGAGACGCTGCCGGAAAAGTTCACCTCGGACGGTCTGGTGGAGCTCCTGTCGAAGAAGGGCATCGCCGGCAACCAGGTGGTCGTACTGAGGTCTGACCAAGGTTCGGACGTGCTGAGGAAGGGGCTCAGCGCTCTGGGCGCGAACGTCAAGGAGATCGAGGTCTACCGGCTCACCAAGGTGAAGACCGGCCGGCCCCTGCTGGACATGTTCTACAAAGGGGTGAGGGGTGAGATCGACGTGTTCGCCTTCACCAGCTCCATGTCCGCGAAGTCGTTCATCGACGAGGCCCGGAAACACTACCCCGACAACGAGGTCGAGGATATGTTCGATTGTGCCATCATCGCGGCCATCGGGGAGCCGACGCAGAAGACCCTGGAGGACATGGGGGTCCGGGTGGACATCGTACCGAAGCAGGCCACCTTCGAAGGGCTGCTGAACGCGGTGGCCGACGCCATCCGTGAAGGAACGGTCTGAAGGATATTATCACTGGACCACTGGCAAGGCGTACCGGAAAATGCGTGCACCTGCCCAAGTTCAGGACAGCGTTCTCCGGTCAATGCTCGTGCTTGTGATCGACCGGTTCCCCGGAGAGCAGCACCGGCTTCCCGTGGGTGATGCCCTTGATGCTGTTGATGGCCTCGGAAAGCTCGGTGACCTCCCTCATGGAACCGTGCACGATCAGCACCTCCAGGCACTTCTCGGCGTCCAGATGGATGTGTATCGATGATGAGATGACGTGATGGTGCTCGTGCGACACGTCCACCAGCCCCTGGCTCACCCCGCTCCTGGTGTGGTCGTAGACCAGTGTGATCGTGCCGACGGTGTGGACGGTGTCGTCCTTGAGCGTCTCCTCGATGAGCATGCCCTTGATCAGATCACGTATGGCCTCAGAACGTGTGGCATATCCCTTCCGCTCGATCAGCTCGTCAAAGCTGGTCAGGAGGTCGGGTTCGACCGATACACCGATTCTGGTAACGTGATCCATAAGAGCAAAAAGCGATTACTGGATAAAATAACTTTCAGTTACCGGATAGCCCCACAATGTTCGTTCGGTCCATTGATGGTGGAGGTGTTGTTTGGCATCGGGCACCTGCGTCTCCTGTCAGCCTATTTCCCCTAAGCCTGATCTGCCCTCCGATCATTCCGGTCGATCAAGTGCAGCGGAATGAACGTGCACCTTTTCGCTTCTCTTCCGGATCTGCTCCACCGCCTCGTCCAGGGAGAAAGGGAGCTCCTCGGTCATATAACCGATCGATGCCAACACCTTGAAGAGCCGCGATATCTCGGGCACGTCCAGGTCGGCATCGTTCAGCATTGATTCGTTCGAAAGTATGGTCCTGACGTTTCCGGTGGCCAGGACATGTTTGTTCAGCACGACGATCCGGGTGGCGAAGTCGGGCACGGCATTGACATCGTGGGTGGCCACGATGACCGTCCTCCCCTCCGCGGTCATGCCCTTCAGCAGGTCCACCACCAGTCTCCGGCTGCGCGGATCAAGGTCCGATGTCGGTTCGTCGAAGAGCAGGATATCAGGCTCGATCGAAAGAACGGACGCGATCGACACCTTCCTCTTCTCCCCGCCGCTCAGCCGGTAGGGCGCACGGTCCCGCAGGTGCGATATCCCCAGCCTTTCCAACGCCCGGTTCCCCCTGGCCTTGACCTCCTCCACTGACAGCCCCATGTGCAGCGGTCCGAACACGACATCGTTCCAGACCGTCGAGTTGAAGAGGGCGACATCGGAGTCCTGGAAGATTATCCCCAATTTCCTCCGGAGCCATTCCAGGTCGTTAGGGCGGTCGACGCTCCTCCGGTCGATGTCCCTGCCGGTGACGCTCAGTTGCCCTTCGGACACCGGTATCAGGCCGGCGATGATCTGGAGGAGGGTGGACTTGCCCGCCCCGTTCGGACCGACGATGGCCACCGCCTCGCCCTGCATGATGTCCAGGTCCAACCCGTCGATCGCGGTGTTCCCGTCCGGATATCGGTAGGAGACGTGCTTCAGGGAGACTATCGGTTCCGTCATCAAGTCCAGACCCCAAGGTAATCGTAGATGTTGTGAAGCGCCGCGGAAGACCCAGTGAGATCGAAAGCCAGCACCAGGACCGCAAATCCGATCACCGCCGCGGAGAACACGGCATCGACCCGGTTGGACCTCAGGTCGGACATGATGCGGGGCCTGCCCGTGTATCCGCGGGAGATCATCGCCTGATACACGTTCTCGCTCATCTTGTACGATTTGTTGAAGAGATTGGTGACCGAAGAGCCTCCGATCTCCCTTATCTGCTGCTTGCTGGGCCTGCTGACCATTCTGCTCTTTCGGGCCATGAACATGTTGGCCACCGTGTCCAGCAGCAGGTGGATGTAACGGTAGGTCATGTCCAGGATGATAACGAACGAGGGCGGGAACCGCAATTGGCCCAGCGCCGCCATGAGCCTCGACCACCCGATGGTCGAGACCATCAGGATGCTCAGGGAGACGGCCGCCCCCACCCTCAGCGTGAAGGTGACGGCATATGCCAGTCCTTCCCGGGTGAAATAGATGGTCGACCCCAGGACCTGGAGGGACGGGCCGACGGCCTCTCCCCTGGTCACCAGGTTGGTCATGCTCGGGATGAGCACGATCACGGAGAACAGCGGCACGACCAGCCAGACACGTTTCAGGTACCACCCCAGGGGGACCTTGGACAGGACCGCCAGGATCAATGACAGAACGACCATCAGGAACATGCTCAGCGGGTTCTTCAGCACCACCGAGACGATCACCAGGGACATCAGGAAGATGAAAACGAACCGCGGGTCGAGGCGTTGCAGCACCCCGTCCCTCCGGGAGATGGTCTCCATGTCCATGGATTGCCGGATGACCTTGGCGACCTGGGAAAGTAACCGCTCGAACATCGGACAGACCTACTTCGATAGCTCCCGTTTCTCCCGTTTCGATACCACGATGTAGAGCAAGTAGGTGAGGATGATGATCGCCATTATGCCCACGATCGCCGACATGATGTAGCCCAGCGAGGCCATCAACTGGCCGTCCCATCCGCTCAGGTCATAGCCCGCGAAAGGCGCGCTCCAGAAATGTTGGGGCACCCAATCACCGACCGAGCTCCATTCTCCCCAGGCGCCACTGCGGCCCCAGACCACGAGGATGCCCAGCGGCGTGGCTACGATCAGCCCTACCATGATGGCGATCCATTTCTTAGGCCAGAGCGATAGACTTTTCATTCTTTCACCTCACTTCGACCGGCGCCTTGTTGCTGGCCCCGGAACTGCCCGGACTCTTTTCCGGTATCCTTTCCATGAACTTTTCCAGCCAGCGCGGACAGAACTTGGGCAGGTTGAGCAGGTCGGTCCGGTTCTCCGACAGGTAATAGACCACGATCGCCGTCGTGAGACCTTCGGCGATGCCCACCAGCAGATGAGCGAGCAGCATGGCCGGTACGGCAAGGTCGAGTCCATACGGCGCGTAACCCGGAGCGATGATCGGCTGGATCCCGAATTCGAACGCCGCGGTGACCGCCGCTATGACGATCCCGACGTATCCTCCGACGAAGGCGGCCACCGCCCTCTTCTTCGATTCGGAGCCGAAGATCCTGCCGCTCCTATTTCTCAGAGCCTTCTTGGCCATAATATAGGCGAGGATCCCGGTGAACGGCATGACCACCCCCATGTTGAACACGTTGGCGCCGTAGGAGGTTATGCCTCCGTCGCCGAAAAGAAGGGCCTGTATCAGCAGCGCGATGCTCAGGGCGATCGTCGCACCGTACGGTCCAAGGACGATGGCGATCAGTACCGCCCCCACCATGTGGGCGGAGGTGCCATCGGGTATAGGCAGGTTGAACATCATGAGAATGAAGGCCAAGGCCGCCATGAAGGAGAGCATTGGAACGTTCCTCGGTCCCAGGTTCCGGTTCCCGTTCCTGAACGCGAAGAACCAAATGACCACCATCACTAGGAACATGAAGATCCATGTGGCCGGTCCGAGATATCCGTCTGGAATATGCATGCGTTGTCCCCTCGTACCTGAACGTCCTCGCACCCCGGTCCTTTCTGGAGGTCGCGTTCTGTCCTTCAGGCTATGTCCATCGAAATCTGGTGCTTCTAGTAGCACAGATTTCCTATTATTGCTATTCGCCAATTGTGGGTTCGTATATATGATTTATCGTAACACTTATTCGGTAATCTTATGAGATTTTCCGCATTCATTTCCTTCCGGTTTCCAAACCTGGCTCACCTGGTGTTGACGACTATGCCCGGTTCGGTAAGCTAAACCTCATCTGGATTCACATCGGTAAACTCTGATTTCAGCGGGAAATGATAAGGAATTGACAGCGATTATCAGTTAGATTTTCAGAATACCAGGTCCTAAGAAGCATTAAAGGAATTGACAGATGTTTGTTCATTAGATGCCAGAATTGAATTAGGACTGAGGTTCCGGTGGGATGTCATTTGCAATGCATCGAACCAATGGAAATAAAAAAAGTGTCGGACCATCTTCATGGTCCGTTTCATTCCACGAAATGATGGGTCAACCTCATCACATCCCGGTAAGGGACCACTCCCAGTATCTTTTCGTTCTCATCCACCACTGGTATCGCCCGGAAATCGTACCGGGAGAAGAGTTCCGATGCTTCCTTCAGAGTGCTTTCGGGTCCCAGGGTGATTATGTTGGTCACCATCACGTCCCGGAGCAGTGCCTCGTCCGGTGCCTCCAGCAGCTCTTTGATATCGAGCACCCCAAGCAGCTTGTCGTTCTCGTCGACCACGTAGAAGTACATGACCACCATCTTGCCCTTGGCGAGCTTTGGGATAATCGTTCTGGATCTCATCGGTGGTCCGGTCGCCCGGAACCCTGATGAAACGTGAGGTGGCGTAGTTTATCGCCTTCTCCTCGACCTTCTCCATGATGGAACGGACCTTGGCGGCGAGGTTGGGATTTATCTTGGACATGAGCGTCTCGCTCTCATCGTGGGGCAGGGCGCTCAGCAGGTCCGCCGCCTGTCCGGAGGTCATCTCATTGATCAGTTCGACCACCCGGTCCTTCTGCATGATCGAGACCAGATCCCTCTGAACATTGGGGTCGACCTGCTCCAGGGTGTCCGAGGCGTGCTCTGTCTCCAGCTGGTCAAAGACGATCAGCCTCTGATGCTGATCCAATTCCTCCAGGATATCGGCGATGTCCGCCGGCTGCATCTCCGCCAGCTTTTCCTTGAGTATCTTGAGCTTGACCTCCCCCCGGAACGAGGACATGTTCGGGGGCAGCGGCTGAACGATCGTCCAGGGGATCATGTTCTTGTGCATGGGATCGGCCGCCTGCCGCTGGTCCGCGGTTCTTCTGAAGCCCAACCTTCTCCATCGCCCATAACGGCTGGAATCGACGGCGGTGACGTACAGCTTATTGGCCCTTTGGACCAGCTGCAGGTCGTACACCACCTCGACCTCGGTGTCCTCGAGGTCCAGGATCTTCTTGTCCAGGATGTGGTCCTTTAGCAGTAAGGCTTCATCAGCAGGTTCCCCCTGGTAGTTCTTCACCTCATCGATATCTATGACGACCTTATCGCCCCTAAAGGAACTGACCTTATTCCATGGAACCAGCAGTGCCAGGGTTGCCAAATGGTCTGACGACCACGATTTGGGTAATCTCCGGAATCGCACCGCTTCCCTTGATGACCAGGTCGTCGAGCTTCCCGATCTTCTTCCCGTTCCATTCCACACCGATGTGGAGGATCTCGCTCAGGTTGTAAGTGGTATCGGATTGTGTTTTAGCAGCAATATCGTTCATCTTCACTCACCTCTAGATCGACGTAAAGAACTTGTAAGCCAGCAGAATGACCATGGCGATCAGGTACAATCTCAATAGGAGCAACGCCCATTTTACCTGCCGGGTCATCTTGATTCTCGGCGTTTTGTATTTCTCGGTTATTTCGACGAAGGGGCGTAGTCTGTCCTTCAGAAAGCCCTTAATCAGGCCGGTGGACCTTTCCTCGGCCAATCTAACCGCCTCCCAATAACCCTGGGAAAAGAGTGGTCATGGCATACATAGTAGAAAGCGCGATGATCATGGTAACTATCCCGAACCCGATGATGTTCTGCCTCCTGGTGTTCTTGTACTTGCCCATCAGTTCCTCGCTGTTAAGCAGCAGGAGCAGGAACACCAGGGCGGCCGGCAACAGCGTTACCGCGATCACCTGCACGAACAGGGTCACGGTGACCAGGGTCGACTGGGTGGAGATCAGCACCACGCCACCGGCAGTGATCAGCATGAAGAAGTAGAATATGTAGAACCAGGGCGCTTCCCGCACCTTGTGGTTCAAGGAATGGGCCCATCCGAACACCTCTCCCACCGCCCATGAACTGGCCAAGGAGATCGCGATCGCCCCGAGCAGGCCCGCATCAAACAGGCCGATGGCCAGGAAGGTCCCTACCCAATAGTTGATGCCCTGTAGGGCGACCGCCGCCTGGGCCGCACTTTCGATGTGTTGTCCGTAAAGCAAAGTCCCGGTCACGATTATCAGGAAGATCGCCACCACCACGGTCAAGATCGCACCCATGGCCGTGTCGATCCTGCCGAACGGGATGTCCTTCTCCTTCATACCCTTGTCAACCACTGACGATTGCTGGAAGAAAAGCATCCAAGGAGCGATGGTGGTACCGATGTTCGCCATCAGCAGGAAGAAAAGGGCGGCCAGCGGTCCTGCTGGAATGTTCGGGATCACCCCTCCAAGCACCCTTGAGACGTCCGGATGCACCAGGAAGGCGGCCGGAACATAGATCAGGTTGAGAACGCACAGTACCAGAACGATCTTTTCCCAGGTCCAGTACTTGCCGTTCATCACCAGCAATATCATGAAGATCGATACGATCGCCACGGTAAGGACCGGTGGAATACCGAAAATGCTCAGCGCCGCGGTCATCCCGATGAACTCGGTGATCAGGGTAAGCCAATCGGTCAATGCCAGGTCGGATAGCGAGAACCAGCCCCAGAACGAACCGAAGGCGTCGAATATCGCTTCGGCATGACCACGTTTCGTGACCGCCCCGAGCCGTACAGTCATCTCCTGCACGAAGTAGGCTATCGGACCGAGCAGGATCAGGAACCAGATAAGGGCGTATCCGTATTGGGCTCCCGTGACCGAATATGTGGTTATTCCGCCAGCGTCATTGTCCGCGACCATCACGATTATGCCCGGTCCGGCCATCAAGAGATAGATCTTGAGCGTCTTGATGAACTTGCGATAACGATAATAGGAGCGCCCCCCAAGGAGATTCCGGAGCTTCCTGCCTTTTCAACTCGGCCGGATTCCTTGCTTTTTCCGTGCTTCTTTTCCCACATGTTTTACCCCTCCCTTGTTAAGAAAAGAACCCTTGTTTTGTCAGGAAAGTTTTCGGGGTGTGTGGGAATGGCCAGTGTTCAATTGGCTATTGATCGAACACGCTCCTAGTCCAGTTTTGGCTCCGTAGAACGTAGAGTGAACGGCCGGGTCCGACCACTCAGCTGCTTCGGGCAGAGCCTTAGTCCGGCAATGCCTACTTTACCCGTTGGCATCTTTCGATGTTTCCGGGCAGCAGCCTTTGTTTTTACGGTAACCTCACCTAACAAGGTGTTCTAATCGCGCTGGCCTCATCAACGAAGATGGGCGAAAGCGCTATCTTATATTTGTTATATAACGGTTTGTATTCACGGGGTTAGATAAAGATTTTGGGTAACCTAAATTTACTGCGCCATCTCAGGATGCTTTCACATTTCAGATGATTCCCTCACAGAATCCAGTCGAACCGTTGGCCCGAGATCTCCATCGTTACGATTTGTTACTGATAGAACACGTCACTTTTTCAACGTGGCTTCCTTGAACTGCTGTAGCTCTGCATTGGAATGGGCAATGTCAAGAGCCTTTTTTTCGATATCACGTTCGAACTTCCTACGTTGTATCCCGACCGCCACCACGATCCAGATATCAATAATTGCTATCGGGCGATTGAAGAGGTCGATCGATAGCGTTCCGGAAGGCTCAAAGGGCACGACGGCAATGGTCAGGACCGTGGCTATCAAAGCCACCACATAGACCGTGCGATCGTTGGACAATCCCAGGCAAAAGAAGAGTGGCAGGATATACAGAAAGCAGGCGCTATATCCGCTAGGGGTCGAGGCATCTAGGAAGAATATTGCAACGATGAGGACCAAGCTGATCGATAGGGTCCACCGGTCGCTGATGACGAACTCTTTCATCGTCATTATTGTGCATCTCTAAGATATTAATACTTAGCAAGGTTCCCCTAATTTTCTAAGGTCAGCGGATGCAGATGGTCAAACTCGGTCAAAACGGATTTCAATGCTTCCTGCTTCCCGACTTGAGCTCCTTCACGAAATCCCGTATCTCGTGCGGTTTGACCCCATCGATCATCCTGGACAGTATCGCCGAGCCGACGATGACACCATCCGCGCCCAGGGAGGTTATCTGCTCCACGTGCGCCCTGGTCGAGACGCCGAACCCGACCGCCAGCGGCAGGTCCCCGGCCGCCTCCTTGGCCCGTTCGATGAGCGAGGGCAGACCCTGGCTCAGATCACCTTTGGCCCCGGTCGTTCCCAGCCTGCTCACCAGGTACAGGTATCCGCTCGACCGGCCGGCGATGTGCATCATGCGGTCCTCCGGCGTCGTCGGGGCCACCAGCTGTATGAGGTGGATGCCTTCGTTCATGCAGAACATCTCGAGTGTCAGGGATTCCTCGATCGGCAGGTCCGCCACGATCAGCCCGTCCACGCCGGCGCTCTTCGCCTGTTTCACGAACTCCTCCTCGCCCATGCGGAAGATGGGGTTGTAGTAGCCCATCAGCACGATCGGCACATCGCACTTCTCCCGGACCCGGGCGGTCAGTTCCAACACTCTCTTCGGTGTGACCCCGGCCCGCAACGCCTCGTCGCTCGTCTTCTGTATCACCGCTCCGTCCGCCATGGGGTCGCTGAACGGGACCCCGATCTCGATGATGTCGGCACCACCCTCGGAGCATGCCAGTAGATAGCTCAGTGATGTTTCGAAGGAAGGGAAACCTCCGGTGAGGTAGACGATCAGCGCGCTCTCGTCATGCTCCTTGCAGTTGCGGAACGCCTCTTCGATCCTTCCCGCCGTCCCGGACCGGTCGTCCGGTCTCTGGCATCGTTTCTGGATGCTCACTTGATCAGCCCCATGTTGAAAACCGTCTCGAGGTCCTTGTCCCCCCGTCCGCTGACGGTGATGACGACGATCTTATCGCCGTCCATCCCCTTCGCCCGCTGGCATCCGGCGTACACCGCATGCGCCGACTCGAGCGCCGGGATGATGCCTTCCAGGCGGGACAGCTCGACGAACGACCCGAGCGCCTGTTCATCGGTGATTCCTATGTACTCGGCCCGTTTAATATCTTTCAGGTAGGAGTGCTCCGGTCCTACCCCCGGATAGTCCAGGCCGGCCGCGATGCTGTGCGCCTCGTGGACCATCCCGTCCCGGTCCTGGAGCAGGTAGGATTTCGATCCCTGGAAAACGCCGACGCTGCCGGCGCTGATCGAACACGAATGCTTTCCCGACTCGATCCCGCAGCCGGCGGCCTCGGCGCCCAGGAACTCCACTCCCTTGTTGCGTATGAAAGGATAGAACGTCCCGATGGCGTTGCTTCCGCCGCCCACGCAGGCGACCAGCAGGTCAGGTAGCCGACCCTCCTGGGCCCTCAGCTGCTTCTTGATCTCCTTTCCGATGATGCTCTGGAAATCCCTCACCATGGTCGGGTAGGGATGCGGACCGGCCGCCGTGCCGAACATGTAGTACGTCGTCTCGACGGACGCCGCCCAGTCGCGGAACGCCTCACTGATGGCATCCTTGAGCGTCCTGGAACCTATGGTGACCTCGTTGACCTTGGCGCCCATCAGCCGCATGCGGAACACGTTCATCCGCTGCCTCTTGACATCGTCCGCGCCCATGTAGATCTCCGCCGTCATTCCCAGGACCGCCGCCGCCATGGCCGTCGCCGTCCCGTGCTGACCGGCGCCGGTCTCGGCTATGATGCGCGACTTGCCCATGCGCTTCGCCAGCAACGCCTGTCCCATGACGTTGTTGAACTTGTGCGCCCCGCCGTGGGCCAGGTCCTCCCGTTTGAGGTATATCTTGGCCCCGCCGTACCTCTCCGTGAGACGTCGGGCGAAGTAGAGGGGCGTTTCCCTGCCGCCGTAGTTGACATTGTACCAGCCTAGCTCGTCCTGGAACGCCTTGTCTTTCTTGACCCGGTCGTAGGTCGTTTCGAGCTGGATCAGCGCCGGCATGAGGATCTCGGGAACGTATTGCCCGCCGTACTCACCGAACCTAGTCCTATCTGACATCGTGAACACTCCTTGCGTTTGAGATGAACTTCTCCACCAGGTCGGTGGACTTACGGCCGCCGGTCTCCACTCCCGAGGAAACGTCCACGGCGAACGGATGCACGGTGGTGATGGCCTCGATCACGTTCCCCGGATTGAGCCCTCCGGCCAGCACCACCGGGAACGGGTCCACCGCCTCCACGATCTGGGCGCTCGCGGTCCAGTCATGCTTGATGCCGGCCCCGCCGAACGAGGGGGAGGCGGTGTCGAGCACCACTCCGGAACATTTCCCGATGAGGCTCTCCGCCCGCTCCAGCTCGTCTCCCCACCCCATCGGCTGCAGTGCCCAAACATCGCACGCGACGGCGTTGGCGATGGCCTCCACCTCCTCCACGTCGATCACCGAGTGCAGCTGCAGCACGTCCGGCTTCAATACCCGGACGATCTGCTTCAGCACCTCCTCGCTTTGGCAGGTGGTGACGATGACCTTCTTGCACTTCGCCATCGACATCAGTTCCTCCGCCCTGGAGATGGTGATCTCCCGCTTGGAGGTGGTCTCCACGATGAATCCGACGTAGTCGGCCTTGCGCGAGGAGATGATGTCCTCCTCCCTCAGCATTCCGCAGACCTTCACCTTGATCATCTTGGCACCACCAGGCCCCTCAGTCTTCTCTCCGGGTCTTCCGACCCCGCCAACTCGGTGCCGATGAGCACGCCGGAGGCCCCGCTATCGCGGGCCGCCATGACATCCTCCCGTTTGGAAATCCCGGACATCACGATTATCGGTTTCGTCTTGTGGGCCAGATTGTGCAGGAGCCGGACGCCTTTGCCTTCCTCGATCACATTGGTGCGCAGGTCCCTCTGATTGATGCCGACGACATCGGCCGGTCCCTTCAGGCTCTGCAGCAGCTCCACCTCGTCCGACGCTTCCAGGAGGACCTCCAGTCCCCGGTCGTGGGCATAGCCTATCAGTGCATCCCTCTGCACCTTGACCATGTGGGAGGAGAACAGCTTCTGGATAAGGAGCACCGCGCTGGCGCCATGATTGGCGGCCGCGTCCAACTGGTTCCTGGAGATGATGAAGTCCTTCATCAGGACCGGGACCGGATGAGCGGACGCCGCGTCGAGCAGGTGCAAGCTGCCCTTGAAGAACTTCGGCTCGGTCAGGACGGAGAGGGCCGTGGCCCCTCCGTTGAGGTACTGGGAGATCAGCTCCTCCGGGTCGTGCCGGGAGATGCTGGCGTTGGAGGGGGAGGCCATCTTGACCTCGGCGATGATGGGGAACTGATCGGAACTGGTCAGGGCCTTGGCCAGGGAACGACGTTTGGGCCGGACATAGGTGGTGGCCGCCTCGATATCATAGTAATTAGATGCCAACAGCAGCTCGGCGTTCCTGACCAGCCTCTCCAGCGTATCCTCCTGCATCAATCCTCAGCCCTGCTCATATCGACGAACTCGGTCAGCTTCCGCATGGCCTTCCCGGAATCTATAGACATGCATGCCATATCGATCCCCTCCTCGATATTCTTAACCATATTGCACGCGAAGAGCGCACAGGCGCTGTTGAGCACGACGATATCGCGTCTCGGTCCCGGTCGATCCGGAAAGTATGCGGCGGGCCACCTTGGCCGCCAGCTCCGGAGTCAATTCCCCCACCACCTCCGGCCTGGGCGGGTCGAACCCGAGCGATCGGGGCACTATCTCGAACCGTTCCTTGCGGCCTTGGTCGAGCATCACCGCCTGGGTCGTTCCCAGCGTGGAGACCTCGTCCATGCCCGGGAATCCGTGCACCACCAAGCCCCGCCTGATGCCCAGTTCTTCCATTATCCCGGGAACGATGTCCAGCAGCCTGGGGTCGTACACCCCCATCAGCTGCATCCTTTCCGCCTCGACCGGATTCATCAGCGGACCGATGACATTGAACACGGTCTTGGAACGCAGCTCCTTCCGCACGGCGGCGACGTTCCTCATCGCCGGGTGGTAGTGCGGGGCGAACAGGAAGGTTATCCCGATCTCATCCATCATCTTCTCCGCCAGCTCCGGTCCGATGACCGGGTTGGCGCCCAGCGCCATGAGCAGGTCGGCGCTGCCGCACAGGCCGTTGCTGGAACGGTTCCCGTGCTTCGCCACCGGCATGCCGCTTCCGGCCACCACGAAGGCGGAGATGGTGGAGACGTTGAAGGTGCGGAACGAGGCCCCGCCGGTGCCGCACAGGTCGGCGACCGCTTGGTGCTTGGTCTGCACCTTCACCGACGCCGCCGCGAACGCTTCCGCGAACACCCGGATCTGTTCCGCCGTCTCCCCCTTGGCGGATAGCGATGCCAGCGTCACCAGCATTTGCTCGTGCGAGGCCCTGCCGCGCACCATGTCCTCGGCCAGCGAGGACAGGCTGTCTCGGTTCAGGTCGGTGCGTATGACCGATTCGATCATGCTCAGCACCTTGCCCCGTCGATGAAGTTGGCCAGTATGCGCATTCCTTTGGGCGTGAGTATCGATTCCGGATGGAACTGTATGCCCTCGATCGGGTAAGGCGGTGGCGGATGCCCATGATGGTACCGTCAGCCGCGCGGGCCGTGACCTTCAGGTCTTCGGGCAACCCCTGAGCCACCACCAGCGAGTGATACCGCCCGACGGTCAGTGAGTCCTCCAGACCGGCGAACACCCCTTCCCCGTCATGCTCGATGACCGACGTCTTGCCGTGCATCATCTCTATCGCTCGAACGACCGTCCCGCCGTAGTAATGGGCGATGCCTTGGTGTCCCAGGCAGACCCCAAGAGTGGGGACGGATGGGGCAGATCTCGGTCAACGCCTGTGCGCATACGCCGAAATCCCTTTTGACCCCCGGATGGCCAGGTCCGGGTGAGATGATGATCGCGTCCGGGTCGAAGCGGCGGATGCCCTCGATGTCGATGGCATCGTTGCGGACCACGGTGACCTCCGGTCCCAGCTCTCCCACGTACTGCTTCAGATTGTAAACGAATGAATCGTAGTTGTCCAGCAACAATATCCTCATGCCGTCGCCCTCCGGTTGCAGGCCTCTATCGCCTTCTTGACCGCCTTGAGTTTGTTCTCCGCCTCCACGTATTCCCTGGTCGGGTCGGAATCGGCGACGATACCGGCTCCTGCTTGGATGTAGATGTGATCGTCGGAAATGAACGCGGAACGGATGGCGATGGCGGAGTCAAGGTTCCCGTTGAGCGATATGTAGCCGACCGCCCCTGCGTAAGGTCCTCGGGAGCTGTCCTCCAGCTCCTGGATGATCTCCATGGCGCGGGGTTTCGGGGCGCCTGAGACGGTGCCGGCGGGGAAGACCGCGCAGAACGCCTCGAACGCCGTCCTTCCCTGTTCCAGCGTCCCCTGCACCTTGGACACCATATGCTGAACGTGGCTGAACTCCTCCACCTGCATGAAGACCGGCACGTGCACTGAACCGATCTCGCACACCTTCCCGACATCGTTCCGTGCCAGGTCGACGAGCATGCAATGTTCTGCCCTCTCCTTCTCATCGGCCAGCATATCCTCCCGGTAGGCGCGCTTTTCCTTCGGAGAGGCGCCCAGAGGCCTCGTCCCGGCGATGGGGAAGGTGATGACCTCGCCCTTCCTGACCGTCACCAACGTTTCCGGGCTGGAACCCAGGACCACTCGTCCGTCGAAATCGAAATAGAACATATAGGGCGAGGGGTTCAGCTCCCGCAGCGAGCTGTACAGGTCCAGTGAGTTCCCCGAACAGTTCGAGGAGAGCGACCTGGAGGCCACGATCTGGAACGCCTCACCGGCGGCGATCCGGTCCCGGCAGATGGAAACGATCTCCTCGTATCTTTCCTGGGGCATGGACGGTACCAGCGCGCCGGTCCGGAACCGCTCGTTGCGGGCTTCGGGAATGCCGGCGGCCAGCAATTGCCTCAGCCGGTCCGCGCCGTCCACCGAGAAATAGTAGGCCTGGAAGCTGGAATGGTCGAAGATGATGCCCTCCCGGTACATTCCCAGCTCGAAGTCCGGGAAGCTTCCTTCACCGGTCATCCTCGTGGAAGGCTCGATGAACCGGGCGAAGTCATACGAGAAGTATCCCACCAGGCCGCCCAGGAACGGGAACCGTTCATCAACGATCCGGTCCTCCGAGCAGAGGCGGTTGAGATAGATGATGGGGTCTTCTCGGTCAGCGCCGCATTCCGGACCGCCTTTCACCTGTCCCTTGACGCAGCTGACGACGTACTCTGGCTGGAAGCCCATGAACGAATAGGAGACCGTTCTCTCTGAACCGACCGCGCTCTCCAGCAGGAACGAGCATTTGGAGACGCAGGACAGACGGTCGTACAGCTCCGAGGGGGTCAGACCGAGGTCCAATTTTTCGATGTTTACTCTGCTGTCGCCGACCGTCATGATAATAGGGTACATCAATGAGCATATATAATCATTATTGTACAGATATGTGTAATTTGTAGACAAACCTTGGGTAACGGTGCATGAAGAGTCAAGGATGTCGGGCGAAGACCACAAGATTCCGTCGCCTATTCCGGAATAGAGACCAATGTGCTCATCTCTTTGAAAAAATCCAACACAGACGCCCTCCTCGGGTCAGAAAAGGCTTGGTGTGGACGCGCCGGCAATGCTAACGATATTCCCTCGGCCATTCGCCATAAAGCCAGTCCTTTCTCTATCCCGATGGGGAAGTATTCGTCGACCTCGAGACGAGACCGGATTACGAAATTAATTGTTCATTAGAGTAGGACGGATCCATTGGCTTTTGGCATAATCTGTTGAACAAATCAGCTCCTTTCGCGAATTGGTCATTGCCCCATCATAGATCCGGTCCCCGGGGTCGGGCCTCCAAATCATTCCGGACCGGAGGGCTATTCTTTTATCTGGCTTGCGCTATTCATGATCTCAGGTCAATGGAATGAAAGTCATCGCGTTCAATGGCAGTCCAAGGACGAACGGGAACACATACCAGGCTCTCGCGACCGTGCTCGACGAACTGGAGAAGAACGGCGTCTCGACCAAGATGGTCAACCTGTGCGA
Source organism: uncultured Methanomassiliicoccales archaeon (assembly GCA_963710685.1). Classification (GTDB taxonomy): domain Archaea; phylum Thermoplasmatota; class Thermoplasmata; order Methanomassiliicoccales; family UBA472; genus DASXVU01. Next base: position 164,241 of record CAVQBH010000014.1, read on the forward strand.
GCAGGAGATCCACGGCTGCAGGGCCTGCGGCGCCTGTTTCAAGAACAAGGACAGGCAGTGCATCCTGAAGGACGACAAGGTAAATGAATACGTGGACACGATCGCCAGGTGCGATGGCCTGATCCTCGGCTCCCCGGTGTATTTTGGCGGTCTCACATCCCAAACCAAGGCGTTCATCGACCGAGTCGGCTACGTGAACCGGGCGAACGGCGACCTGTTCAAGCGCAAGGTCGGAGCGGCCGTCGCCATCAACCGTCGCGCTGGGGCGCTGGAAACATTCAACCAGATCAACAATTTCTTCCTCATCGCCCAGATGATAGTCCCAGGTTCGAGCTACTGGAACGTAGGTACGGCGCTCAGACAAGGGGAGTTCATCAATGACCTCGAAGGGGTCAATACCATGAGGACCCTCGGACAGAACATCGCCTGGTTGCTGGAGCGGTTAGACAAGCAGGTCTGATCAAACCTGGTTCGGATGTGCATATTGTTTGCCTTTGTTTTCATGTCCTCCGGTGAACGGGGAAGGGCTTCACTCATGCCCATTTTTTCGTCCTCGTGATATTTATATATAGAAATATTTCATAATTGCCAGCGATCTAAAATACGGAAGTTTTGTCCAGGAAAAGTTTATAGGATAAAATACCGCATCCCTATCACCAAAGATTCGGCCGGAGTCGGAACTAGGAAAAAAGGACGGGCCTCAACGGTTTTCTGATTATCGCCGCATCGACGCCACGCACGCATGGCGCCAACAAGTCGGAGGAAGTGGGTTTGTCGAATGGCATTCTTGATGGGACAAGAGTAGTACTGGTCATCGCGGTGGGTCTGCTGGCCCTCGGGGTGTTGTGTAATTCGAACGTGTCCGCTGCCATAACGGCGGTTCCATTCGATGCCGGCCTGAACGGGGCCAATGATTCCAGCATCGACCATTTCAATTTCAGTTCGCTCGGTTTCGTGATCCCCCATGTGGTGACGGATGATTCGAAGGTGACCGTCTTCAACGAAAACGAGGTTTCCGGGTCAAACGCTTCCGCCGACTCTGATGACGCCCCCATCGTCGTCACCGTCGACGTGGGGGCGCTGCACTTCCGCGGAGAGATCGTCTCCTGGTATGCGACGGCCACCTTGAACGGGCACCTGGTCGACGTGGACGTTCTGAATGCTACAATGTATTCGCCGGACGATCTCGCCCAGTCCCTTTCATCGGACGTGACCCGGGTCTCCACCGGGGTCTACATGATCTCCACCACCATCCCCATGAACGCCTCACAGGGAGATCATGCGATGGTGATCAATGTCAGCAAGTGCCGCACCCACTTCGGCGCGTCGGTCACGGTGTTCGTGATCAGTCCGACGCTCTCTGGCTATGGCGCAACGCTCAGCGGCATAAGGAACGGCACCGCCACCGTCGTCACCACGCTGGGCCTGATACGGGTCGACCTGGCCAGCGTCAACGCGAGCGTGGTCTCGGTACAGGGTAAAGTGGTGCAGATCGATACTGACCTTGGCGTCATCCAAGGCGACATCGATCAGATCCATGCATCGGTCGTTTCCGTGAACGGTACGGTGATGCAGATCAGGACCGACCTCGGATCCGTCAATGTCGCATTGAACGATGTCCATGCCCGGGTGATCTCGATCCTGGGTGGCATGGGACAGATAGAGACCGATCTGGGGTTCACCAACGCCACGTTGGATGACATCCACGCGCACGTGGTCTCGGTCCAGGGGACGCTTGTGCGGGTCCAGACCGATCTGGGGTTCACCAATGCCACATTGAACGACATCCACGCTTTGGTGGTCTCGGTCCAGGGAACGACCGCCACCATCGACACAGATCTGGGTTCCATGAACGTCACGCTTAGCGACATCCAGGCCCGGGTGACCGCCATCCAGGGAACGACCGCCACCATCCAGACCAATATCGGCCTTTTCAACGCCACCGTGGACAGCATCCAATCCCGGGTGACCGGCATTGAGAACGGTCTCGTGTCGGTCAACACGACTCTGGGGATGGTCCAGGTCGGGATCTCCAGCGTGGACGCCAGGATCGAGGGCCTGAACGGGACGGTCGTCGCCATCCGCACCGATCTCGGCGAGGTTCAGACCAACCTGACCGCGGTGAACGCCAGGTTCGACGGCCTGAACGGCACCGTGGTCGCTCTCCGTACGGACCTCGGTCCGATCAACGCCACCGTCGAGGACATTCGCCTAAGGGTGGTGTCGTTAGAAGGGGACACCGCGACCATGACATCCACGCTTGGCACGGTCCAAGGGAAGGTGACGGGCCTCAACGGGACCGTCGCGACCATCGACACCGACCTGGGCAAGGTGCTGCTGGATGTGGGTGCGATGCAGAACAAGACGAACGGCATCGACTCGAGCACGCTGATCGGGGCGGGGATCTTCACGGTGCTGGCGACCATCGTCCTGGTGGTGGTGGTCCTGAGGACCAAGAGGAGGTGAAAGATCTCCTTCCCGCCCCCAGCCCTGTGCTCATTTATGAGACAAAATGTTCTCGTTCACCGAACGGTCGGAAACATTGATGAGGTCGTTCACGGACCGTTGCGACGACCGGCATTTTTCTGATGGTGTTCTGTTCCGAATGCCTAGACTTCATGTTTTCTGGTCGTCGCCCACAGGGTCATCGCGGCATGAGCTCCAGCCAGAACGATCACGACAACGGCGATAACTGCAACAAGCATGGTGTCTGGACGCATTTTTGCACCTTATCTGTTCAACTCGAGCGCTCCATTAATAAATCTTAGCCTCAATTTATGAATCGTACGAGATGTCTGCTCTGCTTACGGGCCAATCAATAGTCCATCGCAAAGAAATGACGTCGGACCGATCGTTCAGGCATCAGCTTGAAATAATGGTTGGACGCAGTTCCCGCACAAGTCAGAGATCCCTCGGCAGGACAATCCGGCGCGCTGCGCCATCTGCGACACGTACAACCTCAAGGGGACGTGGGCCTGCGAGTGCGGCGCTCTCAACGTCAGTCGCAATCGGCTGTGCTGGAAGTGTTCACGCCTGCGAGATGAAGCGCCTGTGTCGGAAAATCCACCATGAACGGAAGACGAGTGACCTTGCTGAGGCCATCCCCTACAGATTCCCCTTCAGCGTGTCCAGGTCCATGGTGAGCTGTATCACATCCCCCACGCAGCCGATCTGGTCGGTTCGGATCTTGATCTTTGCCTTGCTCATGAACGGCTTCTTGACGTTCAGAGGCTTGACCATGTCCTTGTGGAGCTCGACCACCAGGCTCATCACCGTCCATCTGGAGGTGTCGATGTTACTGCCTACCATGTCTCCCAGGTTCCTTCCGTCCTTGGTGATAACGTGCTTACGCTCGATACTTGACAGTTCGATTGGCATCCTGCATCCCTGGAAAAGTATCAAGATGAGCTCTATAAATATTGTTAGTCCTGGCTTCGCTGGATGAGAGCCAGGATGCTTTGTTCCGCTCCTTCGGGATGATCGTATATGATTAGAGAGTGGCCGCCCTCAGAAGTAATACCAGATGCTGCGGTATTCGTCCAGGTCCTCTCCCCTCTCCCTCAGCCTGATCAGGTAGTCGAGTATCGGAACGTCGGCGTAGACGAACGTGGGCGCGTTGGTGATGTTCTTCTCCCAAGGGTGGAACTCGTAGATGCGCTCGCCCCGCGGGGAGATCGCTATCAGGTCATGGTGCTGCCAGGAGCGCAGGTAGTTCTTGCCCAGGGCCGGGATGTTGAACACCGGCTCGTCGGTCCGGGACAGCCCGGGTATCATCCGGGCCTCCTCCTTGTTCTCCTGCAGCAGTCTCGCTATCGGCACCCGATACCAGTTGGTCTCCTTCTTGCCCTTGGTGTTGAACGTGTAGTACGGGTCGACCCCGACCTGCTTCAGCAGCAGTCTCAGGGCCGCGGTCTCGAACCTCCGGCTGTTCTCCATGGTGAATACCTGCTGGTTGTAGACCCCGATGCCCTGCATACTGAGCTTCTGGATGGCCTTGACCGCCTCCGGCGTGATCTCGTACGGGTGCTCGATGTGGGTCACCACGCACAGGTCCTTTTCCGGGGGGCAGTGGAATTTCCCGATGGCCGTCACCATTTCGTCCGTGAACCTCATCGGGAGGACCACCGGCAGCCTGGTGCCTATCCTGATCCGTTTCACGTGCTCGATGTCCGAGAGACGTTGCAGCAGGTCCACCAGCACCTTGTCCGCCATCAGGGCCGGGTCCCCTCCGGTCACCAGGACCTCCGAGACCATGGGATGCGACCGGAACCAGTCCAGGGCCCGGGCGATGCTCTCCGGGGAGGCCATGGCCTGGGGGTCGGACACGTTCCCTATCTCCCAGTTCCTCTGGCAATAGACGCAGACCTGGGCGCAGGCGTTGAAGGGCTTCAGGATGGCGATCATCGGATAGCGCCGGGTCACCAGGTCCACCGGTGAGGTCTGGCCTTCCTTCATGAAGTCCAGGTGCGTGCCGTTCAGGGACTTGGATTCGAGTATTCCACTGATGTAGCTTAAGGGCGGGATGACCTGGGCCCTCAGCGTGTGGTCATAGGTGCGGGAGGCGTCATGGTCGAACAGGGAAAGATAGTACGGCGTGATGCCGAACGGCAGTCCGTGCATGTTCGCCAGTTCGATCGCCGCCCCCTCCTCGTTGGAGAGGTTCACCACCTCTGCGATGGAGTGGGCGTCCCGGAACACGTTCCTCTGCTGCCATCGGTGGTCCTCCCAGTCGGAGAGGTCCGCCCCCAGGAGCTGCAGTATCCGGTCCCGGTTCATGTTCCTTATGGATTTGATCGCGGGGTCCAGACCGGAGCGGTACGAGTCGATCTTCTTCATGCATCTCTTGGCCAGCAGATCCAAGTAGTCCGAACGGACCCTGGCCCCTTCCCTGCCGCCGTAGGAGAGGAAGGTCGGCGCCGACTCCCGGTAAATGTCCGAGAGCCCCAGGGAACCCAGGTCGATATAATAGAGATCGGAATACGCCGCCCGGCGCTTCTCCTTGATCCTGCCGGGGTGTTCCCGCACGATCTCCAGCATCGTCGAGATGGTGCTGTATTGAGAGACCACCTCGTTCCGTCGGGAGAACAGGTTCTTCATCACGCCGATGCAGTTCAGGGCGTTCGACCGTTCCAAAGTGTCGAGATCGCATTCATCGGAGAAGAGAGCCATTTCCCTTTCATGAAGAAGTGAGAACAGGTTTTGCCTGATGGTTTCGAGCTCGTCCGAAGAGACGAGCTCCTGGTACAGCTCGGGGTCGTGCCTTCTGAGGTGGTCCGAGTGTGTGATCTCCAACGGAGACACACCCCTGTTCCCCGCTCTCATGTCCGTTTCAAACCCGGTCTGATTGGCTTCTATGCTGATAGTTTGTTCACTGTTCATTATGCCCATCCCCTGCCGGTCAGGTCTCACAGGCCTATTTTTTAACAGAAGAAGGCCTTGCGAAAGGACCAACGAATAATAGGTTTTCAGCCCTATTTACATTCTTTGGGATATGACCGAAAGTACTCCTATCTGGATGCCCGGATTTTGTGCTCTTTTTTTGCATAATAATAGAGAGAAATCGAAGCATCGTTTTCATGGAGGTTTTCGTGTTTTAGGGACCAAGAATTCTGCGAGAACGGACAATCTATCCGCTTATGATGCGAATGAAACTCGTCAGAGGTCCGACTTTTGTCGCCGACAACATCATATTGTCGGGCGGAGGCAATTCGATAGGTTTCCGCTCTTCCTCGGCAACCGATCGCGCCGATCGGCCGCGGCCAAGAGGTTCAGGTCGACCGCGGCCACCATGTAACCTCACAGAGGGACTCGCTCCTTTAATTAGGACCTGCTCTCATTATTTTGGACGGGTGAAACCTATGAGTGAAAAGAAGGGCAAGAAAGCGGAAGCAGATTCAGAGGAGTTCTCAGACGTGGAGGAAAAACAGCCCGAGGACATTTACAACGAGGAATCACGTGAGCAGATGGTCGAGGACGACGAGATCAGTGCCAACGAGGAAGGGTTCATGCGGGGCTGGGATGGCACGGTGGAAGGCGGAAAGAAGAACAAGAAGGGCAACGCCCACGAGGATACGACATCGGTCGAGCTGGCCAAGGACCAGTACACCGAGGATTAAGGCTCATTCCTGGACGTGAAAGGAAATGATTTTCTGGCCGGCTCCGGATCGAGAGGCCTCCTGAGCGGTCATTGGGGTAAAGGGGGCAATGTTTTTACTGAAATGTTAGGATGGATGGAACTGCCCGGGCACGTCCGCCGACCGTTTCAGGTGTTCGATATCAATCGGGCTTTTCCGACCAGTCTCACGTGTCGAGCTCTGCGAACTTTCGTAATCGTTCCTTCTGTTCGTCGCTCAACTTCTTCGGGACCTTCAGCCTGACCCGCACCACCTCATCTCCCTTGCCCTGGGAATTGGGGCGGTCCAGTCCCGCACCTCGCAGCCGGAACTCGGTCCCCGTTTGGGTTCCCGCCGGTATGGTCAGCATGACCGAACCGAACAGGGTGGGGACCTTGAGCTCGCCGCCCAGGGCCGCTTCGGCGAAGGTGATGTCCTGCTCCGTCAGGAGGTTCGCCCCTTCCCGCTTGAAGGTCGGGTGCTCACGTACGTGTATGACGATGAACAGATTTCCCGGCGGCCCTCCGTTCGGAGACATCTCGCCTGCTCCCGGGACCCGGAGCCGCATCCCGGTGTCCACCCCCTTCGGTATGCTTATCTCGATCTTCTGCGGCTTGTGGACGTATCCCCCGCTATCACACTTGGGGCAGGGATTGTCCAAGGATCTTCCTTTGCCTCGGCATTTGGGGCAGGGCTCGATCGAGACGTACCGCTCGCCGCCCTGATGTTGGACTCTCTGGACCTGGCCCTTGCCGCCGCAGGTTTTGCATTTGTGGCTCTTGCCGTCCTTCGATCCGGAGCCGCCACATTGGTCGCATTTGACGGACATGGGCGCCACCACCTCTCGCTTTACCCCGCGGGCGGCGTCCTCAAGGCTGATCTCTATGTCCAGGCGGAGGTTCTGCCCGGGGCGGGGTCCCTTCGGTTGTCCCCCGCCGAAGAACTCGAACAGATTCCCGAACTCGGAACCGGACATGTCCCCGAAGATGTCGTTCAGGTCCTGTTTGTGGGAGAAGTCCTGCCAGGAGAACTGGTCACCCTCGGAGAATTGTCCGGAGACGCCGGCACTGCCGTAGTTGTCGTAGAGCTTGCGTTTCTCCGGGTCCATGAGGACCTCGTACGCCTCGGAGATGTCCTTGAACCGTTCCTCAGCGTGCTTCGGGTCCTCCTTGGTCACGTCCGGATGATACTGCCTTGCCAGCTTTCGATAGGAAGACTTGATGTCTTCGGCGCTGGCATCCTTTGCCACACCCAGCATTTGATAGTAATCTTTCTTGTCGGCCATGTGATCTCATCTCACCTAGACGATCCGATGTTGGACCTTCTATCTGTTGCAGTTCCTATTGCATCTTTCGTTACGGCGTTGTCCCAATACCGCCCTTTCACCCGCTTCCTGATCAGGGCCGGGTCGACGCCCGATTCCGCCGGACCTCGATAGATGTCCCTCTTTCTCATTTCCTGAACAGGATCATCAACGCCGCGATGATGAGGAACGCAATGCCTGCGTAGAACCAGCTTCCCGTCAGCAGAAGTACCACTACGGCGATGATCGTCGCCGGAAGGAAAGCGATCAGGCTACCGATGACGAAAACGATTATCATAAGTCCGATGACCACCAGAACAGCAAAGACCAGCAACCCTAGCAAACCCATTTCAATGATCATCGAGGTACCCCGCCCGGTAGGATTCCACCCACCCGGCCATATTTATACTTTCGACCTCCAACGGAATGATCACCGGACCTCCATCCGATCCCGATGCCACTGGTGGAAACCAATGACCGGTCGTTCTACACCGGGGCAAGGACGATCTGACAAAACAGAACGGAATTGATGCGTTAGAACGAAATCAGAGCATCTATCCACCATGCTAGGGGCGTAATGTAGGCAGGAAAACGACGTTTCATTTCGGTTCGGCCGGTCCAAAAAACCTAATTTGGAGTAAATTAGCCTTATTAACGCCGTTGAATGCCTTTAAAAGACCGTGATGGCAAGCAATTTCATTATATTCGTTAGACGATAAGGGCGAAAATGATTGCGCGTAGGTCTCTGTTAATCGTGGTCTCGACGCTCCTGTCGTCGGTTCTCGCTTTGGTGGGAATATTAGCCATGACTAACTATCTTGGCAAGGACGTCTACGGCAATATCGCCTGGGTCCTGGCGACGTTGGCCACCCTGAACACGGTGTCCGATCTGGGTTTCGGGAGCGCCCACATTAAAAGGATCTCGGAAGGACAGGACGAGCGTGATTGCTTCTCCACGTTCATCGTGATCAAGGTCGCGCTGACCGGATTCATGGTGGTCTTCGTCCTGGCGGTCCTGCTGCTATGGAACAACGTCCTGGGCGGCGACATGTCCTCGGCGACCTGGAACCTGGTGTTGCTGTTCGTTCTCTACTACGTCATGTACGACCTTTCGACCATCGTCACCACCACCTTCACGGCGAAGATGGAGACGGCGAAGGCCCAGATCGTCGTCATGATCGATCCCTTCGTTCGCATTCCCCTCATCCTTTTCATCTCCTTCAACCACCTGTCGGACTACCTGGCCTACGCCTATGTGCTGGCCTCGATAGCGGTCCTGGTGGTCAGCCTGGTCCTTCTAAAAAGAAATGACATCGGGTGGAAAAGACCCACGCTGTTCCGTTCCTATCTGAAGTTCGCGCTTCCGTTGTCGATCATCTCCGTCGCCGGGGCTGTCACTTCCAACCTTGACAAGATCCTCATCGGCTATTTCGACTCGCCCGGGAACGTTGCCTACTTTTCCTCGGCCCAGACATTGTTGGGCACCCTGGGCATCATAGGCACGGCGGTCGCCACCCTGGCATTCCCGTCGTTCTCCAAGCTGGATAGCGAAGGGGACATCGAGGGCATACGCAGGGTCACGTTCACGGCCGAGCGGTACATGACGATGATCATCGTCCCGATCGTGACGTTGGTCGTCCTGTTCCCCACGGAGATCGCCGTTACCATATTCGGCAGTCAGTTCAGACCTGCTGGCGACACCATGCGATTCCTTGCCGTCGATGTGGCATTCACATTGCTCTGTCAGATTTACATCTCCCAGATCCTGGGCGTGAACCGGCCGGACATCAACGCGAAGATCATCCTGGGGTCCTTCGTGGTGAACGTCGCCCTGCTGATCGTGTTCGTCCCGAACGAACTGTTCGGGGTAAGGCTGCTTGGCATGTCCTACACCGGAGCCGCCATCGCCGGTACCATCGGCTCATTGACGGTGTTGCTCTGGGTGCGCCTTATCGTGAAGAATCTCACCGGGACCGGTTACAACCCCCGGATCCTGAGGCATCTGCTGTCCGGTGTTGCCGCTGGAGTGGCCATCGTGCTGCTGGGCATGGTGTATTCCCTGTCCGGGGTGGTGGCCCTCGTGATCTTCAGCGTGGTCACGCTGGCGGTGTTCTATGCGGCGATGGCAGCGCTCAAGGAGTTCACCAGCAAAGATTACCACTTTTTCCTGGACCTGCTCAACCCATCCAAGATGTTGAACTACATGGGCGGGGAGATGAAGGGCAAGAAATGATTCACTTGGTCTGCCTCCTGAACCACACGATCCCGCCGATGAGGACCAGGGCGAAAACCGCTACCAGGACAACGATGACCAGCGATTTATCCAGGTTCTCGGCGTTCGCCTTAACGGTCACCGGGCCGAGGTTGGACAACTGCCCCGCGGAGATCGATACAGGGACCGTGGTGGCGGCATAACCATCCTTGGTGAAGGTCAGATCGTAGGGGCCGGAGGTCACGTTCGAGAACGAGAATTGGCCGTCAGAGTCGGTCAGGGCCGTCCTTCCGTCGCCCAACCCAACGGCCCCGCCGACGATCGGATTTCCTTCCTGGTCCCTGACGACCCCCTCTATCGCCCCCTCGTCCTTCATGGTCTTGAACGACCAGGAGTAATCAACGTAATTGCCCGCCAGGTCCTTTCCTGACACTTCAACGGTGTGGGCCGAATCGTACGGGAGCGCTGATGAACGACCAATGGTCAGGACATTTCCGCTCCAGGAACATGTTCCGTTGACTCCGTCAATGACCCCGCCGACCGAGCTCTCGTTCATCGCCTCGGAGAAAGTGACGCTTATGCTGATGAGCGATGCCACATCCTCCCCGTTGGCCGAGTGGTTGACCACCGTCGGGGGAATGGTATCGACGGTGAAGCTGACGAACGTGCTGTTGACGTTGCCGGCCACGTCGGTCACCCTCAGGTTCAACATGTACGTCCCGTCCGGGATCGATGTCAGGAGATAGCTAGTTCCGGAAACGTTCATCCAGGTCTGGCCATCGAAGCTGAACTGCGTCCTTACGATCTGGGAGGTCAGGTTGCTCGTTGTCCATGCCATGTTGATGTTGCTGGCGTTGTAATGACCATCGGAGACCGGCGAGATTATCGTCACCGGCCGCCCGGCCGAACCAAGGGCATAGATGGGGTTCACGTTCCAGGAGGGCGAGGAGAAACCGGTCGCGCCCTGATGATAGTAGACTGTGAGGGCCGGGTCGCATTCATACGTCCAATAGTCGCCCACCGACGGGGCGTCCCCATTGAACACTATCGCGGTCAAGCCTTTGCAGTACGCGAACGCATAGTCCCCGATCTGATTCGTGCTGCTCGGGATCATAATGGAGACGAGCTCGGAACATCCGGAGAACGCGTAGCTGCCGATGCTGTTGGCTCCTTTGATGTCGACCTTGCCCAATCTATCGCAGCCAAGGAATGCATAGCTGCCAATAATGGAGACGTTCTCCGGAAGGGTGACGGCGGTCAGGGAGGTGCAGCCCCCGAACGCCACATGGCCGATGTTAGTGACACTGCCCGGGACCACGAAAGTCCCGGTCATGTTGCCCGGGCACTGGATCAGCTCGGTCACGGTCTTGTTGTACAACGCCCCCTCGACGGTGGCGTACTCCTGATTGTTCTGATCGACGTCGATCGCGGTCAGCGCGGGGCAATAGGCGAAAGCCGCGTAACCTATGCTGATGACGCTGCTCGGGATAGCGACCGAGCTCAGATGGGTGCAGTTGAAGAATGCGCTGTCGCCTATGCTGTTGACACCGCTCGGGAGAGTTACTGCGGACAGGAGGCCGCAGCCGGAGAAAGCGGCGTCGCCGATGTCAATGATACTGGTTGGCAATGTCAAAGATCTCAAGAAGGAGCAGTCGTAGAACGATCTTGACCCGATATCGGAAACGGTCATCGGAATCGTCATCGCCGTCAGCGAAGTACAACCATTGAACGCATTATCACCGATGACGACGGTGGGAAGATCGTCGATCACGGATGGTAGGACAACGGACCCACCCGATCCGTGATATCCGGTAATCTCGACCGCAGTGTCATTATTGATGAGCTGGTAATCGTAATCTCCGCTGGTAACTGCCGACACTGAACCGGCCGAAAGGTCGACCACGGTGAAGGTGGCCGTGGACATCACGATGATAATGGCTACCAAACTGGCGATGGTTTTATTCCGCATGAAAGCAACTATTCGAGCCAGTAGCATCTCGCTAAATAAGATTTTCGAGTTGATTTCGATGCTCCAGAAACTATTGGCCCTAACAGATCCTCAGGTTTCTTAGTTCGATGAAACATCTTCGTGTCGATGGGACGTGAGGAAGGATTAAGAAACCTACGAGGTAATATTTGCAGCGGGGTATCATGAAGGACAAGATCATTGATCGTTCACTTCTTACGATTGTCATTTTCCTATGGATCATGATCGCTGGCATTTTGATAATTTTGATCAACGATATGTTACAAGCCGCTCCCTAGCCTAGCATCGCTCCCCTCGTCTAACTAATCTCCAGGACAATCATCGGGGTCGACGATGACCGGGTGTCAGCCTATTTATAGGACGACCGGGATAAAACCCCTAGGGAAGCAAGGGAGTTATCTAACTTCGACCACGGTCAATCATCATTCACCTTGACGATCGTTCTATTCACCGATCCCATTCTTCGACTGTCAGCATCATACTCTCGACCATCCCAATCGCCCGATAGACACTTACCCATGGGGAGGAAAGGAATCATAGGACATCAGAACGTCCGCTTTTCGGAACCAGACGTCCAGCGTCCGCCAATGGGGGCCCATAGCATATCCGACATAGAACAAGGCAAAGCAGAGGATCGCCGAGCCGATTGCAGTAAGGGTGATTAACCTCTTTAAATCGACCCTGGCAATTCCGGCCGGGTTGCATATCAAAGTGCGTATGACCGGAATCAGCCATGTAAAAGCTGTGAGCCTCTCACGTAATCACGGTTCTCTTCAACTTTGAGCGGGTAAAGGATTTCTTTTGGGATAGGCTGATAAGCTTGTCGCTTCCCCACTCGCTCACCGACCCGACCAGAAGGTCCTTGCTGCCTACTTTTCAAAAATGAAATGAAGTGTATCGAACATGGTGTTTTGCATAGCTCGAACGCCCTCTTTGGTCACGCTCCTTACCTTTATGGTCTATCGTTCAATAAATGGCATGTGCCGGAGGGCTTGTCCGTCCCTTCATATCTCCTTAACCACCACGTGCACACCCTCGCTGCTTACGACCACGACATTCTTGCCTTTGACGATCAAAGAATCGGAGGTCGCCGACCAGGTATCGTTTTCGATCATAACCTTGCCCCTCAGATTGTCCGGATAGACATCCACGGTGACGAATCCCTTCATACCTACCAGGGATGTTGCCACGGTGGTCTCCGGCGGCCCTGGAGGTGACAACCTCTTGTACAACTTTATCGTCAAATATGTAACAGGCACCAGCACGACCACGGCGGCGATCGGTGCCCACCAGGTGAACAGAAGATCGGGGTACAAAATGCCGAGCACGCCTAAGGCAATCAGAACCGTTGCGGGAACGACCAGGAACGTGCCCGGTGCATGAAGCTCCAGCAACAGTAATAACGTGCCCAATATTATGAACCCGACTCCAAATAGCACGCTAGATTCCATCGGTTCAACACCTACCAACTTAGTATTAAAGGTTTAAAGACTTGCTCGGCGTCGTTTCCCCTGATGTTTGGCACTGGAACGTGCGCTCATGTGATGACTGGCATTTAATTCTTCCATTGCGTTTACCGGTATCAGGGAAGGGAACCGGGGGGATCAATGCGAAAGAATGTTCTTGAGCATCCATAACTATTCCAACGGAGGACGTTCATTGGATCCGACGGCAAGTCTCTACGTTAAACATTCAACGTCACTGAGTAGCTTTCCCCATTGTCCAATGTCAGGTAGTGCAGATCGGTCACCACGCCTGCGTTTTGGCCGACGCCGGTTCCCTCGACGATGAGGAGCTTCTGACCGGAAAAAGCCCAAGGGAAATTATATTGGATGGACCAGTTGATATTTTGCCCTGGTGCCAGCGTCCCCTTTCCGTCCAGTACGCCATTGACCAATATTTGATAGTCGACATTCTGGCTGCCGTTGGCCGAACTAACCGTTATGTTTATGGTGCTTGAACATGCCGGTATGAACATCACTATCAACAGGACCAAGGTTGTGGAGACGATAACGCTCACCGCTTGATTTCGTTCCCATTTCCTGTGCAAACGGTCCCTGGTTGGTTGGTCATACGGGTTGACCTTCTCGGTCGCACCTTCCTTGAACGATAGGCCGCATTCCCGGCAATACCAATTCCAGGTGTTCCAGAAAGTTTGAACTGCCCCACATCTTGGGCATCGTTTCTTGTCCATGATCCTCACCCAATAGTCTAAACGTTCAGCGTGACCGGATAGGTCCCGCCGTTCACAGGAGTAACGATAGCGTTGCTGCTTTGACTCCCCAGCAACCCTCCACTGGATGTGGCAGAAATCAAGGCATTGTACTGTCCTGTCTGATTCTCGGGGAAGAATAGTGTTATGGTTTGGATCAACGAAGAACCGGCTGGCAGGTCGCCATCGGCCTGGAGAACCGAGTTCAGATAGAGCATATAATGTACACCGGATAATAAATGGACTGAATGGATGGTGACAATCACCTGTGCCGATGCCTGACCCGGCAACAATGATCCGTTGTTCGTTGAATTGGAATTACTGTTCGAATTGTAGGATCCACCTTCATTAACCGAATCATTTGACGACACTATGACCCATGCCAGCGCAGCTATTATGACTACGATGACCACTACCAGTATGGCAATGATATGAACAATGCCCTTCCGGTCCATCCTTTTGTCGATCCGAATTCGTTTACCCCCAACGGTTCCAGAACGATGAATGTACGAACTGGTTAAATATCATTTCCAGAAAAGGGATCGGATCGGCGATTTATCCATTTCACCTGGCGCAATTCGCATCGGGTGTCATTCTTCCTTTGCTTGGTTAGAATAATCGGTGATTCACATTCACTGGTCAATAGCCAGAACATGACGCGATCTATATTTTCGGTTCTCTTTGGTTTCGTGTAGGCAGGGGCCGATTCTGTTATGAACGAACGAGATGAATATCTTTGATAATGCTGGATTGAATTACCGTTCGATAGCCCCGGTCTTAGGCATTCGGCGCAGTCCATAGAACGGCGGGTAATCATGGTAAAAGCATCGTTTTGGGGCGGGGACTTCCCAAACCATCCCAAGCAAATCTTTACCATAAGTAGGTTGAAGAGAGCCATTATAAGGAATTTCATTGGTGTTTCTTACTCTGTTCTCCTTCTCCTTCTTACCAAGAGAGCAATGACGATTATTGCAGCCAGGAGAGCAAAGGATCCGATGTACAGAATCATCTCAGTTCCAAGAGTTGTCGTTTCCCCATTATCAGCAGCGCCTGGTGATACTGCCTGGGATAGGGACATCGTTCCCACACCGCCTGGATTGTGGGCCGCCACCGTAAATGAATAGTTCTCTCCGTTGGTCAATCCGGTAATGGTGGCCGAAGTGACGGATGTATGGCTCACATCAACACCATTCTGATATACGATGTAGTAATCAATGCTGGAAGCGTCCGATGGGGCCTGCCAGGACAATGTAACCTTTCCAATACCGGCCGTGACGACCAGATCGGCCGGGACTCCTGGTACTGCGGCACCCGAACCGGGGGTTGCCTTGACCACCGATGTCCGTGCTCCGGTTCCGGCCGAATTGTGTGCCGTCACTGTGAAGTCATAGGATTGCCCGTTGGTCAGGCCGGTTATCGTTGTTGAGTTCGTGGCGGGATGTGCGACGTCGATACCGTTCTCATAGACGATGTAATAGATGATTGACGCATTCCCGTCACTGATCGGGGCGGTCCAGGTGAGGGACACCTGGGCGTCGCCTGCGTTGGCGGTTAGACCGGTTGGGACACCTGGAACGGTGATGCTTTCGGCCGGGGTGGTGGTAACCTCGGAGGTCTGTGCTCCGAGCCCGTCAGGGTTGTGTGCAGCGATCTTGAAGCTGTATGATAGCCCGTTCGTCAGACCGTTGATAATGGTTGAGGTGGAAGTGACGTGGGCGACGTCGGTGTTGTTCTGGTAGATGATGTAATAGTCGATCGTTGTTCCGCCGTTACTGCTCGGTGCGCTCCATGTAAGACTCACCTGTCCATTGCCAGCATAGGCGTTAAGGCCGGTCGGGACACCCGGAACGGTCGTTCCTGGAGTGATGAAATGGGCCAGAGGAAGATAGTCCTCGCTGCTGCCCCCGGCGATCGCGTAAGGTATATCGACTACACCGTTGGAGTCCGGCGTCGTCCAGTCGCTCCAGTAGTTGCCGTACGATGTGGTGTTCCATTGGTTGTTCATACCGTCATCATAGGCTTGGTGATGCAACGGATTGGGCTTGGTGTCATTTCCCTGGTTGTCGATGAACTCATTGCCAAAGATACGGTTGTCGTCGGAGACGGACACCGTGACCCCCTGGCCTATGTTGTCCTTCAAGGTGTTGTTCGTTATGAGGTTATTGTCGCTTGAGAAAAGTATATAGATACCGTTGTCTCCGCTGGAATAACAGGTGTTACCCGAAAAGGTGTTACTGTTCGAGGAGTTTTTTAACATGATGGCGCACGCCGCAGTCGCACGGCAGGTATTATTGGATATGGTGTTGTCGTCCGAGGTGAGCATGAAGATGCCATGCGCTCTGACGATGCAGACGTTGTTGGATGCGGTATCGTTGTTGGACTGGTTAAAGTATATTCCGTAGGTGGCAGCCACATCTGTGCAGTTATTATCAGTCATGGTCACTCTGCTTGACATTCTCAGCTGGATGCCATAATCGGCTCCGTGCAGGTAACAGTTACTTATGTCCACATACGCGGAACAGTTGCCGATATAGATGCAAGACGATCCATTTCCGCCGCTGCTGCTAATTTCGTACCCGTTAATGACGTAAGGATCGCTGACCGTTCCGGACCCAGTCCAACCGCCCGTTGTTTCGAGGGTCTGAAGATCGCTATTATTGTCTATATGGATGGGCGAATGCGCAGCATATGTCGGCGCGCTCGCCTGGACCCCACCGATCGGTCCGACCGGAACGAACATTGAAACTACCAATGAGAATGAAACAAGAATCAAGAGTACTCTGCCAGCTGCTAACTTCATGTTCACTGCCGCCCGTACCAAATGAGGGTTGAGTCCTTTGTGACGGTTTCGATATATTAAGGTTGCTATAATTGCGGAAATCCGGCAGAAGGAATGAGTACCGACCAGTCATGATAAACGATTGTGCCTTAACTCTATCTTAATGTCTCTCTGAGCGATTTTGACATTGACCAGGACGAACGGTTCTGACGTCAACGCGACCGACCTCGTAACGATCTAAACCAATGTCGCGCACTTGTGCTTAACATGGCGGCCGCGCACCTCGTGGCTTCTTAAACAATGAGTTTGTCAAGAAAACCATTTAATCGTTCCCGGCTATTGTGTCATTTGAGAGGGCAGTGCAGGGAAATGGCGTCGAACCGGTTCAGGGCCAATGCCAAGAAGACCACGTCGGCGGTTGACGCTGTCCGTTCCATAGGTCGTGGGAAGACCATCTTCATCGGCACCGGTTGCGGTGAACCCCAGGCGTTGGTCATGGCCCTGATCGCCGAGTCGGAGAACTTCGGCGACAACGAGATCGTGCAGACGCTGTCCCTCGGCCTCATGCCCTACAACCAGGAACGGTTCACCGACCGGTTCCGGCTCAACGCTTTCTTCATCGGACCGAACGTGCGCTATGCCGTCAACGACGGAAGGGCGGACTACACCCCTCTGAACCTCTCGCAGATCGGAAGAATGTTCGATTCCGGCAAGATCGTCATCGATGTGGCCCTCATCCAGGTGACCCCTCCCGATGCCAACGGGGACTGTTCCCTGGGCGTTTCCGTGGACATAACCAAGTCCGCCGCAGAGAACGCCGACATGGTCATCGCCCAGGTCAATCATAACATGCCCCGCACCCACGGTGACTCATTGATCAACCTGTCCGAGATAGACTACATCGTGGAGATCGATGAGCCGATCTTTGAATGGAGGCCCGAAAGGGAGGAGAAGATGGAGGTGCTGACCAAGCTGGGCAAGTACCTGTCGGACCTGGTGCCGGACGGTGCCACCCTTCAGATCGGCTATGGTTCCACCCCGGACGCGGCCATCAAGTACCTGGCCAAGAGGAAGGACCTGGGCGTCCACACCGAGCTCCTCTCGGACGGGTTGGTCTCGCTGATCGAATCAGGAGCGGTGAACGGTTCCAGAAAGACCAAGGACCGGGGCAAGGTGGTGGCATCGTTCGTCATGGGCACCCAGCATGTCTACGACTTCATCAACGATAACGACATGATCGAGATGAGGCCTTCGTCCTACACCAACGACCCTTGCATCATCGGGCATCAGGAGAACATGATCTCCATCAATTCCGCTCTCCAGGTGGACCTGACCGGGCAGGTATGCGCCGACCAGCTGGGCAACAAGTTCTTCTCCGGCCTGGGCGGCCACGTGGATTTCATGCGCGGGGCGGCTCGTTCGAAGGGCGGAAAACCGATCATCGCCATGCCTTCCACCGCCCAGAACGGGGCGGTCTCCAGAATAATGCCCACCCTGGACCTGGGGTCCGCGGTGACCACCACCAGGGGCGACGTCCACTACGTCGTCACCGAGTACGGTATCGCCGAGCTGCACGGTAAGAGCATCTCCCAGCGTGCCCTGGCGCTCATCTCGATCGCCCACCCGGACTTCCGGCCGCAACTGCTGGCCCACGCGAAATCGCTCGGTTACGTGTTCAAGGACGTATCCGGCATGACGTTCACCGGGACGATCTACCCGGAGCAGTACGAGGCGGTCCTGATGATGAAGGGGGTGGAGGTCTACTTCCGGCCTTCAAAGATAACGGACGAGGCGATGATCAAGGAGATGTTCTACTCGCTTTCCGAGGCGACCATGTACCAGCGCTACATGGGGCCGAAGAAACAGATGCCGCGCAAGGAGATCCAGCGCCTCATCGACATCGACTATGAGGGGACCATGACGGTCATCGCCATGACCAAGGAGGCGGAGCATTACCATATGATCGGCATGGCCTCCTACGACGTGGACAAGGCGAACAACACCGCCGAGGTGGCGTTCGTGGTCGTTGACCGCTGGCAGAACAAAGGCATCGGCATGCAGTTCATGGACATGCTGATCAAGATCGCCAAGGACAAGGGGGTGAAGGCGTTCACCGCCGAACTGCTTTCCGAGAACTTCCGCATGCTCGACATGTTCTACCGCACCGGGCTAAAGGTGGAGGCGCGGCTGGTCGAGGACACCTACATGGTCAACATGGACCTGTGGTCCAAGTAGGTCGTAGAAAGTGCCTTTGTGACTGAAATCTTCCATCGCCACTAATGTTCAGGAATTGACGGTGTTCGGAATGGTGAAGCAGAACGCCGCCCCTTTCCCTTCCTACGGTGCATTCTCTTGTGGCGAGTAAGCTGACTTGAAGAGATTACGGCGCGCTATGACTGGACTCTAGAAACAACCCCTTCGGAGGGTACGACCCTCCTAAGAAGTTTATCACTCCTTGGGAGGAGTTTTAGGGGGTCCAAGGGTGGTTCCCTTGGCAATGTCGGGCAGGTCGAGCCGCTATAATATTATTGGCCCCCGTTCATTCAATCTTTCGGAATCACTTTTTCGCCTGAAGCTTGTGGTCCTCCACCAGTTTGCCGACCACGCTCGGGTCCGCCAGCGTGCTCACATCTCCGAGTTCCTCCGCCTGACCGGAGGCGATCTTCCTCAGGATCCTCCTCATGATCTTCCCGCTTCGGGTCTTGGGCATCGCGGTCGCGAACTGGATGGTGTCGGGGGAGGCGATCGGTCCGACCATGCGCCGAACATGCAGGACCAGGTCCTTCTTCAGCTGGTCGCTCTCCTCGACACCGGCCTTGAGGGTGACGTAGGCGTATATGGCCTCACCCTTGATGTCGTGAGGAACGGGGACGACCGCCGCTTCCGCGACCTTCGGGTGCGATACCAGCGCCGACTCGACCTCGGCCGCGCCGATGCGGTGTCCGGAGACCTTGATGACATCGTCCACCCTCCCCATGATCCAGACGTATCCGTCCTTGTCCATGCGGGCGGAATCCCCGGTGAAATAGTAGCCGGGGAACTTGCTCCAGTATGTCTCCTTGAACCGGTCGTGCTGGCCATAGACGGTCCTCATGATCCCTGGCCAGGGCTTCTTGATGACCAGGTAGCCACCTTCGTTGGGCGCCGCCTCCGAACCGTCCTCCTTGAAGATGGCCGGTTCCACGCCGAAGAACGGCTTGGTGCACGATCCAGGCTTGGTCTGGGTGGCTCCCGGCAGCGGGCTGATCAGGATACCTCCGGTCTCCGTCTGCCACCAGGTATCGACGATGGGGCATTTTCCCAGCCCGATGTTGTTGTGATACCATATCCAGGCCTCGGGGTTGATCGGCTCCCCGACGGTGCCGAGCAGCCTCAGGGAGGAAAGGTCCCTGGACTTGGGCCACTTCTCCCCTTCCCGCATCAGGGAGCGGATCGCAGTGGGGGCGGTGTAGAAGGTGCTCACCTTGAACTTCTCCACTATCTCCCAGAACCGGTCCGGCTGCGGATAGGTCGGGATGCCCTCGAACATGAGCGTGGTGGTCCCGTTGCACAGCGGCCCGTAGACGATGTACGAATGTCCGGTGATCCAGCCGATATCGGCGGTGCACCAGTAGGTGTCCTCTTCGTGCACGTCGAAGATGTACTTGTGGGTGATCGCGGCGAACATGAGGTAGCCGGCGGTGGTGTGCAGCACTCCCTTTGGCTTTCCGGTGGAACCGCTGGTGTAAAGTATGAACAGCGGGTCCTCCGCGTCCATCCAGGTCGGTTCGCAGAAGAGCGAGGCCTTGGCCATCTCTTCGTGGTACCAGAAATCCCGGCCGGGTTCCATCTCCACCTCTGCACCAGTGCGCCTGACCACGATGACGCTCTCCACCGGCCCACCCTTCTCCAGGGCCATATCGGCATTGACCTTCAGGTAGACCGGCTTGCCGCCCCGGTGGTTGCCGTCGGCGGTGATGAGCACCTTGCAATTGCTGTCATCTATGCGGTCCCGCAGGGATTCCGAGGAGAAACCTCCAAAGACGATGCTGTGGACGGCCCCGATCCTGGCGCATGCCAGCATGGCGATCGCCAGCTCCGGGATCATGGGCATGTAGATGGAGACCCGGTCTCCCTTCTGGACGCCCTTGGACTTGAGGACATTGGCGAACTTGCACACCTCGTTGAGAAGCTGTTGATAGGTGAGGGTGATCACCTCTTCATCCTTCTCTCCCTGCCAGATGATGGCAGCCTTGTTCTTCCTCGGACCAAGGGTGTGCCGGTCCAGGCAGTTATAGGCGACATTGGTCAGGCCGCCTTCGAACCACTTTATCTTGGCCTCTGCCTTGTCCCAGCTGAAGACCTTGTGCCACCTGGAATACCAGTGGATGATGTCCGCCTGCTTTGCCCAAAACGCCTCCGGGTCTCTGATCGACTCGTCGTAGATCGCCTTGTACTCGTCGAAGCTCTTTACCAAGGCATTCTCGCTGAACTCGATCGGGGGGTCGAAACGCCTATCCTCTTCCATGACAGATTCGATGGTATGCTGGTCGGTCATCCCTTTACCTCCTCGTTCGGCTGCTTCCGCGGGAACCGCCCATGGCATTCCCATTTTGAAGCGTGCCGATGTCATTCAAGTTCGCGGAGATAATTAAACCTTTCGAGAACGATTGACGATAGTTGACGATTTCATAAATTATTCTGAGGTAATGCGTACAGATGGTACGTTATTCACATTAATATTCTACAAATGATTGTGACTTTCGTATTATTGTCCGGTTTTACCAAGAGACCCCGGAAAATGTTCAACGATTTCCTCATTTTTTTGTCGCCCAGAGTCGTCGTGCCCCATCCCGGTACGGGTCGGCAGATGCGGTCCAATGGGATGTGATCGGCCTCCTGCCATTGGTATCGGTCAGGGCACATCACAGCAAGAACGGTCATCCTTCGGACCGCTCAGGATGCGAAGAACCTGAACTGTCATCCGTTTTTTTTAAGAAAGGTCGGAGCGGTCGACGAAGCGTATCGCAGCTTCGGGGGCGCTCAGAACTACCCTTGAAAAGACCTGATCAAAGGGAGAGAGCCCTTCCCGGAGGTAAGTACGGGAAGGGAAAATGCATTCTCCCTTATCGAACCGTCTCTAGGTTCATGCGGGTTGTTTTGCCATCTCCAGGAATGCAGACATGTCTATGTCGTACGACGCGTCCTGGGTCGTACCGTCTATCATCTCTATCTTGGCCCTGATCTTGTTCCTCTCGAACACGATCTGTGCGTTCCTCACGTTCGACTTGTACATGCTGATCCTCTTGCCGGCCTGGGTCAGCCTTCTCTCAGCGCAGAACATGAGACCGGAATCTTCCAGCAGCTTGATCTTGCGGTAGCAAGCAGCGATCGGTATTCCGAGCTTGTCGCTCAACTCAAACGCGCTTTTTGGCTTTCCCATTGTGGCTAGGAGTATCTTTGCGGAGTACTCCTCCGTCAATAACCTCGATGTTTCGAGAGCGTGCATTTTCCGACACCTAAGTCAAGGACGCCATTTTTGGGTATATAATGCAAATTGGGCGGCTATCACTATTGATTTCAGTATTTTTACTATGGCCAGATAGTGGAATTTTAGTTAAAAAGTATCATTCCGAGATGTGATATTAGATGTTCCATTTCGCGGAAATAGCGTTTTATTGGCAATATTTCCGCTCTGACCAATGCTCAATGTCATCCATGGTCACTAGAGAGAACCATCAATTTGAGGGATCGGGAGGGCGATACATGCGACAGGCAGATTTGCTAGGATGCGCTTTCAGAGAAGAGGGTCGGGCGTTTCCGTAAATATCATACGAATTGCCCCGTTCCTCATCTGGAGGTTCATTGTCGTTTTCTGCCAGGTCGGCCTTTTGATGACAACATATCTATAACCGACGTTCCAATCAATGAGGTCAGCAGATGACAAGGGGCTGTCCAGCTGCATGGAAAACGGGTCATTGATAGAGATATGTTTCAATCAACGTCCAACGACCTTCAAGACCTGAACAATGAGCATCCAACCATGTTGAATCGAAAGGTCAATGAGAACTGTATCCGGCATGGCGCCAAGCAGTCCGACGCAGGCATTCCGACCTCTCCAAAGATAAATTTGTTAAATAAACATATAAATGAAGTTGCCCATTTGCCCGTGGACTGGCAATTCGATGAGCGCCGCGCACTGTCATTCGAGGATCGAGAAAGGGGCGAAGGCATTGCGTTCAGATATCTTCTGGAGGAGTGTGCGTGAGTAGGTCCATCGAGGTGCTGTTGATCGAGGACAACCCTGCCGACGCATATCTGGCATGCGAGTACCTGAACGATACGGGCTTTCCGGTCTCGGTCACGAAGCTGCAGGACGGAAAGGCGGCGATCGATTTTTTCGAACAGGTGCATACCGGATCGAAACAGATGCCGGACCTGGTGCTGCTGGACCTAAATCTGCCCAAGCAGAACGGCCAGGAGGTGCTGGAGTTCATACGCCTCCAGGACAAGGATGTCACCGTGGTCATATACAGTGGTTCCACCTCTCCCATGGACCGCCAGAGGGCAGAGGTCAGCATGGTC
Organism: uncultured Methanomassiliicoccales archaeon; assembly: GCA_963710685.1. Lineage (GTDB taxonomy): Archaea > Thermoplasmatota > Thermoplasmata > Methanomassiliicoccales > UBA472 > DASXVU01. The sequence goes on from CAVQBH010000014.1 coordinate 187,411, forward strand.
AATGGATACCTGGTCAAACCGATGACCGGGGACGAGATGGACGAGGTCGTCTTCCAGCTGAGGAAAGTACTGAGGACCATCGACGAAAGGGCAGGCTCCTGCCAATAGCCCGGCCGCCCATCATCGCGGTCTCGATGTCCCAAGCTGAGGCGATGGTTCGGTTTTAGAAATTCTAACAAATAGATTTAATTACTGGCCCTGTCGATTCTAACTCGACGGGGAACGCCCCCTGTGGAGGTGCATCGTATGGCATGTGGGAAATGCGCGCCGAAGGGCGCGGACAAGAAGAAGGATGAGAAGAAAAAGAAGTGATCCTTTTCTCATCCATAAACCGTTTTCACTTTTCATCTCAGTTCTGTTTGGCCACAAAGATGATGGCCGCGAACGTGAGCAGTGCTCCGATTATCACGAACTGGTCTATCTGCTCCCCCAGCACCAACCAGCTGAGCACGACCGCGAACGTCGATTCCAGCATGAGCACGGTCGCCGATGTGACCACGCTGATGTGCTTGAGGGCCTTGACCCACAGCATGGTGGGCACTGTCGAGCACATGATGCCGATGTAGACCATGAGCGGCAAGGCATCCCCGTTGTAGTTCGCCACGTTCCCCACCATCAAAGCCAGGAGGAGGAGGGTCAGCGGCAGGAACATGTGCAGGCTCAGGGACCATTGGTCGTACTCCAGGTGCTTGAGCGCCACCCGCGACATAATGACCACCAGTCCGATGAACACCGCCGACGTCAGGATCAGCAGGTCCCCCACCAACTGGCCGGCGTTCAGGGTGGTCAGGTCCCATTTGGTGGTCAGGGTGATCAGTCCCAGGAATCCGATGAGCAGGCCGATGGTGCGGTTCCTTCCCAGCTTTTCCCCGAAGGCGAGGCGGGAAAAGATGGCCACGAAGATCACGTTCGAACCGACGATGAGCCCCGCCACCGCGGCCGAGGTCATGGTCAGCCCTATGTACTGGCTGGCGACGACGCCGGTGTTCAGTATCGGGGCCGTCCAGAACTCCCACCTCTTGAACATGGAGAGTTTGAGGGATCTCCTCCAGGCCATGAACACCAGGATGACGAGCGTTCCGATGCCCATGGCGACGGCCCCGAACAGGAACGGGTCGACCTTCCCGACGCCGACCTTGGCGGCCACGTACGAAGAGCCGAGCATGGCGCTCGACATGATCGTGATCAGCAGCGCCGCCGATTCATCGGAGGTAACGATCCTTTTTCTGTTCAATGTCTCAGGCCCGCCCGAGCTAGGGCGGTCGGGAATCACTGGCATCGTATTTCATCTTGGCTATCGGCCAAGGAGGTCAATTCCCCGGCTCAACAGAGATCAAGGGTCGCAGTCTCGCCGGCACAGTATTTCCTTCTCGGTCCAGCGTATCAGCCGGCTCAGATCAAGGCTGTCCGCGAACAGGCCGACCAAGATGCCGATGAGCGCACCTGCCGCCACATCGTACGGGAAATGGACCCCGATGTACACCCGGCTGTACCCCACGGCCGCGGCCAGCACCAACAGGGGGAGCAGCGCTTTGCGCCATTTCTTTCCCAGGGTAACAGCCGCCGCAAAAATTGTCATGGCATGTTCTGAAGGGAACGAAGCGTCGCTGGGCCGGTATATCGGGTTCACCGCCTGGATGATCTCGAACGGTCGGGGTCGGTCTATAGCGTACTTCATCGATGCCGCGATCAGGATGACAGAGAACAGCGCAATGAAGAGGGCGGCCGCCGCCTGCTTTTTCTTTGCCGCCCAAAGAATGGGCACCACCAGGAACCAGACCACTGGGGAGCCGATGTCGGTGAAGACCCTGAAAAAGGCTTTCAGGCCGGTCTCGTACTGCTCCCGGACCTCGCTGAAGAGCCAGACGTCTAGGTCAGTGATCTCCCGGAACTGGAGCAGTATGACTAGGCCGATGCAGGCCATGATGATGAGCGCCAACAATGTCCAGCTTTTTCTGGATAAGATCTTGGGGGTCGGGGGGTCCTGGTCGCTCATGTCGTTCCGTTTCCTCTCATTCTACGAGATAAGGTTGGGAGTGGCTCCGGATGATATCAAAGGTGCGCCAGGCGAACGCAGCGGAACCTGACCGGTCAGAGGACGTAGTAGACAATGTAGACCACCTCCCCCGACAGAAAGGCCAGGAACCAAAGGATGATCATCGGTTTCGTCAGGTTCGCGTGCCATTGTGACGGTTTCTTCTTCCTCCACATCAGGTATCCGGTGGCTAGCATCAGGACCTCAAGGACCATGACGATGATCGCGATCACCCCATGGACCGCGAAATAGGTGCTCATCGAGGGGGTGATCGTCAGGATGCTCCCATCCGTTTGGCCCCCGAACGTACGGTAGAGCATATAGAAAATGGACAGGCTCAGGTCCCAGGCCACCGCCATGGTGCCGGACAGGATATGGTGCTTCCATCCGCGCCGACCGGACAGATAGGCGTGGCTGAAGAGAAAGGCGACCGGGATGAGTGCAAGGGCCACAATAGTGCTGGCCAAGGGCGCCGCAACCATGCCCAATAACTGCGCTCAGTGATATTTACGGTTATTGCACCGGAGGCCGCTGGCCATGTATCGAATACTGACTGATCGGCCCATTTCAATCGATGATCATAGGTCTGCTTTCTTGATGGGCAGGCGATCTCGGCAGGGTCAATGAACACATCGATTCCCACTAGGACGGCAGAACGACAGGGATGATCTCGTCTCTCCTTCGGCCGGACCAAAGCCGAAAATCGACCGGGAGGGCCGCTACATTTCTTCTTTCTGCTCCAAATCAATGCCTCTGGGAGAAAAGATTATCCATACCAGCATGTATTGTGCGTTTCGATGATATTCGAGAGAGTGTTCCTCCCCCTAGATTTCTCTGACCAGTCCGACCTGATGGTGGGCTGCATCGGCCAATTGAAGCGCTACGGGGCGAAGGAGGTCATTCTCTTCTACGCCGTCCCGAAGGGAAGGTCATCGGACGCCTACGACGAGCGACGTATGTCGGAGTTCGCCAGGGTGATAACCGAGGAAGGCATTCCTACCAGGACGATCAAGGAGGCCGGGGACCCGGCCACCATGATAATCAGGGTCTCGAAGCGGGAGAAGGCGACCATGATCGCCATGGCCTCCACCGGAAAGGGGAGGGCCAAGGAACTTTTTATCGGTTCGGTGTCCATCGCGGTCATCCGGAAATCGAAGATACCAGTACTTCTGGGCAAGTTCCCCTCTTTCAAGAAGGATGGACTGAAACAATGCGGCATGCTCGACTCCGCCCTGGTGTCCTTCGAGCTGGCTCACGGCACCAAGCAGCTAGTGGACATCGCCCAGCAGATGGGCGATGCGGGCATGAAGAAGGCTACGATCTTCCACGTCATCCACTCCTCGAAGCACGACGTGGGCGACGATGAGAAATTCCGCCAGGTCAAGGAGGACCTGGACCGGATCATGAACCGGCTGAAGACCCCGAACTGCGTTCTGGAAACGCACATCCACTTCGGCACTCCATCATACAACATCATGGAGGCGGCTCGCGAGATAAGCGCCGGGGTCATCGTCATGGGGGTAAGGAACAAGTCTCTGTGGCGCCAGATCGCGCTGGGAACGACGACCGAGGACCTTATCCGGCAATCACCGACGAACCTCTTGCTCGTGCCGTGCTGATGTTCATTCCATGCCTGAAATAGTTCAGGCGGTCAGGTTTCGATATCTGCAGAAGCGAGATCGACTGATGTCTGTTACGTTTACAGACGGATAAGAACTGGAAAGGTGCGAGTCGTTCTTTCATCTTAACCGATCGACATCTTGCTCGTACGATCGGTATGTATTATGAGGATGCGATTTGAAAGCATTTGTCTGACAAATCGTCGGACACGGCGACTTCCGCAAGACGCTGTCGACCGGTCATCATAAGGAGGTCGAAGACATCGAATTTCACCAGTGTCCCAAGGCCTTGATCCGGGTCCGTCCATCGGCCGAATCATCGAGGCCAATTAGAAGTGGAGGCAGGACCAATTCTCCGGTGTCGGCTGGAGATCATCGATCCTAACCTCTGTCGAAATCAAAGAATTGTTCCGTATTAATATATTGCCATTAATGGATGATAAATAGTAATCCTTGATTTTCTCATTCATTATTAAAACCGTTCTTTGGACCGATGACCGCATTCGGGGATCAGGTCAAGCAGAACCCGATGGAAGGTTCTTGGTCCGGGCGGGGTCGATCGTTCGAGCCTATCGACAACTTCCTTGGGCCTCGGACCAGTAAATGACAATATCATCCGCCAACGAGTACGGAACATCGTTGCGTCCATTGCCACCGGTCTATGCTACGGGTTTAAAGGCTGCTGTTCACTTCATCGAGGCGATGGTCAGCCCAATGCCCTGCTCGATTGAGTATACCGGTTTGTATCCCAGCAGCGTCTTCGCCTTCCCGATGTCGGCCAACGAATGCTTGATGTCCCCGGCCCTTTCCGGCTGGTAGTCGATCTGGCATTTCTTGCCCAGCTGTCCGAATATCATCGTGGCCAGGTCATTGAGCGAGATACGGTCCTGCCGGGCGATATTGAACACCTCCCCGTTCGATTCCGTGTCCACCGCCGCCTTGAGGTTGGCCTGGACCACATCCTTGACGAAGGTGAAATCCCTGGTCTGCTCCCCATCCCCGTAGACGATGACCTTCTTCCCTTCCTTCGCCAGCTGGATGAACTTCGGTATGACCGGCGCATACTGAGAGTTGGGGTCCTGCCGGGGCCCGAAGACGTTGAAGTAGCGCAACGCCGCGGTCGGCATCCGGTAGTTCTTCCAGAACACCCGGCAGTACTGCTCCGCCGCCATCTTGGTGACGGCGTAGGGCGATTGTGGGTTCAGCATCATGGTCTCGACCTTCGGCATGATCGGCGTATCTCCGTAGACCGAGGAGGACGAGGCTGAGACCACTTTCTTCACGTTGCACTTGCGGGCCATCATGAGCACGTTCAGGGTGCCCTCGACGTTGTTCAGGTTGGAGGGCATCGGGTCCTCGACGCTGCGCGGGACCGATGGCAGAGCGGCCTGATGCAGCACGTAGTCGGCTCCGGTGAGGGCCTCCCTGAGCTTGTCCAGGTCGTTGATGCTCCCCTCGATGAACTTGCACTCGATGTTGTCCAGGTTGGAGCGGTGACCGGTGAGGAGGTTGTCGATCACGACCACGTCGTTCTTCTTGGCCAGGACCTCGGCGAGGTTCGAGCCGATGAAGCCCGCCCCGCCGGTGACGCAGACCCGCTTGCCCTCGATTATGCTCTCCAGCTGCATCAATTGTCCCTTCCTGCCCCTACGCCCTTGTAGACGAACCCGAGCTTCTTCAGTTCCTCGGGGTCGAACACCCTGCGGCCGTCGACGAACACCGGGTTCGGTTTCATGAGCTTCTTGACCTTCTTGAGGTCCAGCTCCTTGAAGCTCTGGTGCGGCACCATGAACACGACCGCCTGGGCTCCCTTCAGGGCCTTGTACGGGTCGTCAAAGTGCTTCTCCTCCGGTATGCCGAACTCCAAGTTGACCACCTTGGCGGTGACGAACGGATCGACCGTGACGACGTCCGCCTCCATCTCCTTAAGTTCCTCCACCAGTTTCAGCGAGGGGGTCTTCCTGGTGTCGCCCACGTTCTCCTTGTAGCTGACGCCCAGGACCACTATCTTGGTGCCCTTGAGCGGCATCTCGATGGAGTTGAGGCCCTTGGTCAGCAGCAGGAACACGTGATGCGGCATCAGGTCGTTGATCTTCCTCCCGGCGGTGATGATCTGCGCATGGTAGCCCAGTTTCTCCGCCGTCTTGACCAGGTAATACGGGTCCTTCGGCAGGCAGTGCCCGCCCACGCCGGCTCCCGGATAGTACCGGTTGAAGTTCCACTTGGTGGCCGCGGCGTTGATCACTTCCATGACGTCCAGTCCCATCTTCTCCATGATCAGCGCAACCTCGTTCATGAGGGCGATGTTCAGGTCACGCTGGGTGTTCTCGATGATCTTGGCCGCCTCCGCCGTCTTGATGTTGCGGACCGCCACCACTCCCTCCCCGGTGATATGGTTGTACAGGAACAGCGCCGTCTCCGTGGAGCGGGGGTTGATGCCGGCCACGATCCTCCGGGTCTTGTCGATGGTGTGCAGCGGGTCGCCCGGATTGTACCGCTCCGGACAATAGGCCAGGTCGAAGTCTACGCCGGCCTTGAGCCCTGACTCTTCCAGGATGGGTTTCAGCGTTCCTTCGGTCACTCCCGGGTAGACGGTCGATTCCAGAATGACCAGCTTGCCTTTCTGCAGGCCCTTGGCGATGTCCTTTCCGGCGCCCTCGATGTAGCTCAGGTCCGGTTCCTCCCCTTCCTTGGTGGGGGTCGGGACGATGATGATGATGACGTCGTTCTCCTTCGTCGCCGTGACCGTGTCGCTGGTGGCGACCAGCTTCTTCCTGGCCACGACATCCTTGACCCGTTCGTCCAGGTTCAGGTCGGTGAGCGGGGAAATGCCGTCGTTGATCATGCGCACGGATTCCTTCTTCATCTCACAGCCAGTGACATTGAATCCGGCCTCTGCGAACAGCACGGCCGTAGGTAGTCCTACGTAGCCCAAACCGACAATTGCGATCTTGAGGTCCTTGCCCTTCCGTGGTGATTCCTTTTTGTTGCTCGGCATCGGTCAGTGAATGAAAGGTGACACGGATATACATTTGCCCGCTAACATTATTTCGCTCATTGGCTGGCCAGCATCCTGGTGCTGAGCGTGTTTATGTCGTTGTCGACGGTGGTGGCGTTCGAGGAATTCCCGAACCCTTCGAACAGCGAGCGCACCTTCCGGTACTCGTCGACCGCCTGCTCCGTTCTGCCCTGTTCGGCCAGCGACTCTGCGAACCAGGCACGGACGGTGGCCTCGTACAGCGGCCCGAACCTCGTGCCGCGGAACTTCGGCAGCGCGCTCTGGAACAGCTGGTTGGCGTCGCCGTACTCTTTCTTGCGGCTGAGCACCGATGCTTTGACGGCCACCGCCAGGGTCCCGATGGCCGGCTGGCCGAAAGCGTTGGTATCGATGGCCTTCAGCGACGCATCGGCCAGTCTCTCCGCCGTGGCCAGATCGCCCTCGCGCTGTTCTATGTGGGCCATGACCACGTCCTGCCATGCCGGTCCGACCCCCCTCTTCTGCGACTCATTGGTGGCCGCCACCACCATCTCCCGGGCCTTGGCGATGTTCCCGGCCAGGTCGAAGGCGAAGGTCTTGTCGAACTGGATCATCTCGGTCCGGTTTCGGTCGCCGGCGTGCCGTGAGATCTCCATGCAATGGTCAAACACCGGGATACGCCTTCTCCACCTGGCCTTTGCACAGGTAGGCGATGCCCAGCGCCTCGTTGGCGTCCACCTGGTTGGCGAAATTGGGATGCTCCTGGGCGATGCGGATCGCGTGGGTCAGCGTCTTGATGGCCAGGTCGACCTTGCCCTGCCTCAGCTGCAGGTCACCGTACTGCATCATCTCCCTCGCCCACCGGTCCAGCGCCCCGTTCTGCTTGAACGATCTCATCGCCGCCAGGCACAGGTTCTCCGCGTCCTCCAGTTCTCCCCTGGCCATCAATGCCCCGGCGATGCTGCTCTTGCACTCGGCGGTCTCGTAGTCGTCCCCGGCCTCGATGAGCGCCTGCAGCACCAGTGACAGTGAGACATCGTTCCCTTTGTCGGAGGTCCTGTTCTTGGTGCAGGTGGATTTCTTCCTCAGAAGGCGTGCCCGGTCCGAGGAGGAGGCGCGTTTTATCGCCCGGTCGTAGCACTCCAGGGCGTTGGCCTTCCGGCCCAGGCCGAAGTAGGCGTCCCCGATTCCCTCGTATGATTCGAGTACCGCGTCGGCGCGGCCCGATTCCCCGACCAGGTCCAGCGCCCTGCGGAAGTACAGCTTCGATTCCTGGTGCGCCCCCCAGACCGAGCATATCCTTCCGGCCAGGAGTGAGAATCCGATGCATCTGTCCTGATCGCCCGCCAGAAGCCACTGTCTGGAAAGCTCTCCCAGGATCTCCTCTCCATAGCCTTCCGACTCCAGCGCCGCGGCCACCGACCGGTGCACGGCCTGCCTCTCTCCCTCGGGAATGAGGGTCTGGACCAGTGCCCGGACCCTTTCGTGGGGGAAACGGAACTGGCTCCCGGAGCAGTCGACCAGGGCGCTCTTCTTGTGCACCTCCCTGATCATCTTGGTGACCTCATCGGGTCGGACCTCCACCGATTTTGCCAGGGTGAAGACGTCCGTTCCCCTGACGAACGACGAGGCCCGGTAGAGCATCTGCCGCTCCGCCTCGTTAAGAGCGTCAAGCCTGAGCCTGACCGTCCCCTCCAGGGTCATCGGGAGGTTATCCTTCCCGTCAGGACGTAACGATTCACCGCGGAACTCGTTGGCGAAGGCGGAGGCCACGGATTTCGTCAGTTCCAGGACCATCAGCGGGTTTCCGTGGCTGCTCTGCACGACCTCTTCCACGAGTTCCTTCGGGAGGCTGAACTGGAATCTTCCCGATACCGTGCTGGCGCTGTCCTCCGGAGAGAGCTCTCCCAGCTCCACCGTGCGGCACCGTCCGTCCAGCGAGGCGTTGGATAAGAAATCGCTGATGTTCGAGCGGCCTTCCTCGTCCTTCACAATGTCCTCATTACAGACGGTGGCGATGAAACGGGGGCCCTCCTTGTCGGTGGAGCGGACGAGATAATCCAGCAGCCTCAGGGTGCAGGAATCCGCCTTCTGCAGGTCATCCAGCACGATGAGCACTGGCCTCTGCCGGGAAAGTTCCCCCAAATACGACTCCCAGGCCACCAATATGCCGTCCTTGGAGTCCAGGGTCCTTTCGTCCGCGAACGGGCTGGACGGGGAATCGGGGATCCTTCTCAGGCGTTCTGCCAATTCCCGGAAGGGCACATAGGGGAAGGGGGAATCCTGACCGCATCTGATGGTGACGACGGTGAATCCTTTGGCCTCGGCGATCTTGGAAGCTTCCCGAGCCAGGCGGGATTTGCCGATACCGGGCGGTCCGGAGATGACGATCAGCGAAGGGAGGGCCGACACCCGGTCGAACGTGCAACTGAGTATCCCTTCTAGTTCGTTACGTCTTCCGACGAACGGGGGGTTCTCCCTCTCCGCAAGCGCCACGGATAAGGGTTATCTTCTGAGGTATTTTATGGTTTGTTGCGTTCCCTATTTTCGGTTATCGATGCCTCGGTGAGGTCTTACTTTCTCAGCCTCGGTCTCGACGTGGGCAGTGGCCTTCACATCCACCCAGTTCACGAATTGGCTTTCCTGGCCATACCCGTCGGAGAACCGTTTCTCGAACGTCTCCACCCGAACCTTGATGTCCTCCACCCAGGGACCGGCGATCTTGTCCCGCACATAATGTTCGGCGGACGATACGGGCCGAGGCCAGGCGCCTCGCCCAGGTGCGAGTACTGCAAGGCGGGAGGACAGCGGCGAGAACACCAGGTACTTGTCGTCCCGGAGGAACACCTGGACCATCACCGATTCGGTCACCAGGCTGCGCACCGCCTCGACGGCGTTGCCGACCTCGTGGCCCTCTGGGACGATGACCACGCAGTCCATCCTCGCCTCGAGGGGCTTGATGAACTCCGTCGCGGGCGCCCCGATCCCCACGATGGTCCGGTCCGGCCTTGCCCTGAGCGATACTCCCCGGAGGTCGCCGCACCCGGCCGAGGCGCGGAGCAGCATGCTGAACCCTTTGCCTCAGGCAGGTCTCGCCGGCCCACCAGCCCCTTCTTGATCAGCTCCTCGGCCACCCGGGTCACCACCAGGTCGATGAGGAACGGGACCAGTTCGTCGGCCGTCCAGAACATCCGTCCGGCCATGTGCGCGACCCCGGCATTCGATGCCTCGGCGTCGCCGGCGACGTACTTCCCGGTGACGTGCAGTAGATCGGTCGGGGTCAATCCGGTCCGGATCACCAGGGCCCGCGAGCGAAGCGCGTCCAGAACGTACTCCACGACCGGGATGTCGGGACAGCCCTTCATCGCCTCATACAGGGTGCATGGGGCGTTGGCCATGACGAACTCCAGGGTCTGGCGTTCCTTCGGCGTGAGCCATTCCGGGATCTCCCCGGTGTTGGGCAGGTAGAGGTTCAGATCGTTCTCTTGCGCCACCTTTTCCGCCATCACCGGGTATTTGACCGAGGCCATCGCCAATGGTACGGCCCTCTCCGGTCCGATGGTGAACCTGCGGCGGAGGTCCGCCCGGATCACTGAATCCCGGCCCAGTCCGCAGGTCCATATGTCGATCCCCTTGACCCTGGTCCGGTAGTTGCCCACCGTGGCGCCGTCATTGTTGAGGCGGGGAAAACCGTCATCCTGCACGGCAATGTCCGTGGAGGTCCCGCCCATGTCCACCACCGTGCAGCTGGACACGTTGGCGAGAGCCTCCCCCCATCAGGCTGGCGGCGGGGCCGGAGAGGACCATCTCAACCGGCCTCTGCCTGGCGGTCTCCATGCTTATCAGCCCTCCGTCCCCTTTGAACACGAATATCCGGGCGTCGAGGTTCCGCGAGGCCACCGAGGCCTGCATGGAATCGAGGAACGCGATGGTGATCGGGAGCAACTTGGCGTTCAGGATGGCCGTGACCGTTCGTGGATGCCCAGGTCCATGGTCAGCGACTGAACCATGATGACCGGCAGCCCGGTCCTGCGTTGTATCTCGTCCCGGGCGGCCATCTCCTGCGTCCCGTTGCATACGCTGAAGATGCCGGAGACGACCATGGCATCCACGCCCTCGCTCACTTCTCTGATTGCCTGGTGCAACTCCTCCTCGTCCATGGCCTCGGCGATTCGGCCGACGGAATCCACCCCGCCCCGGATGAAGGCCGAACGCTTGCAGCCCAGGACCCACTCCGGCTCTGGTTTCCAGCCGATGCCGATCAGCCCCACCTCGCCTCCCTTGCCCTGCAGGATCGAATTTGTGGCCAGGGTGGTGGACAGGCCGATCATCTTGATATCCTGATGTCGATCCCGGGGGACCCGATCGCCTGGTCTATCGCCCCAATGATGCCGATCGAAAGGTCCTCGTAGGTGGTCGGTGACTTTGCCTTGGCCAAGAGCCTGAATGAATCCAGGTCGACGATCGCCGCGTCTGTGAAGGTACCGCCCGTGTCAATGCCCAGTCCGAGACCCATTTCCGCACCCGATAGAGAATCAGGATGGTGATATATAGGGTTTGAAGCTGGACTGGCCAGTTCACGGCATTGCGCTGCGGAGGAGACCGGAAAAGGGATGCGGAGGTCCATCCTCAGAACTTGTTGCCGCAATTGGAACAGAACGCCAGTCCCGACCCGGGATTCCCGCATCGGGGGCAGAAGCTGGAAACATTCGTCTGAGGTACGATGTTGCCTGCCGGCGGGTTCGCGGCCGGAGTGGTCAGCGAGGCGTTCGCCGCCCTTGCCTCCAGGTCGGCCGGCATCATGACCCTGATGGGCTGGTCCAGTCCGTTCCCGTTGATGGAGATCACGGACCTGAGCTCCGGTATGCAGGCCAGTTCTGCGAACGACCCTTCCTGCAGAGGGTTGTCGGACTTCTTGTTCCAGCCGATGGAGAGCGGGCCGACCGTCATGGCCGACGTGTTCATCTTGCCGTTGAATCTGGAGACCGGCCCCTGGACCACGACCACGGACCCTTGGTCGTGGGCTGCCTGGACCTTTTTGCGCACTCGGGTGGTGTACAGCGCAACCCCGAAGGCCATGATCCCGACCAGCAGGATCATGAGCGCCATCATTCCGCTCGACGTCGACAGGTCGATGGTGGCCGCCCCGGAGACGAAGCCGATGGCGGCGAACACCAGGGCGAAGAACCCGGCCGGCCGGGCCTGCTTCTGGGCGTTCTTGTACACCTTGTCCAGGGTCTTGCTTTCCGCCTCGGTCATCGGCCTCCTTGAGATCTGACAGTTGTCCGCCGTCGAATACATTATTGTCGCCCCCATGGGTATCCGGATCCGCGTCCCTGTTCCGCGCATTTGGGGCAGAACCAGGAGCCCGGGTCGTTGACCGAGATCAGATGCGCCTGGCAGACCGTCCCGTGAATCGGACAGACCGGCCCCTGCTGGCCCTGCCATTGGCTGGGCCGGACCGGCGTTCCGTTGACATAGTTCTGCGGATAGGTCAGCCCCGCACCGCCCAGGTAGGTGGGGTCGGTCGGCGCCCCGGAGGCTCCTCCGGTGGTGCGGACATCGCTGGGCTGGTAGCTGTATGCGCCTCCCGTCTGCCCGGGGTTGCTCGGGATCCTTCCCTTCGGGGCCGGTACGAAGGAAACGACCAAACAGCCAAGACCGCCGACCATTCCGAATATCACCGGGGCGGTGACCTGACCGGAAAATCCGGAAAGTTCGGAGCTGTCGCCGGCTTCCAGGTAGAACCGGTAACCGTAGGTTATCCCCGCCCCCACGTAGGTGCCGCTGCCGGTCAGGTCGGTGCCGTTGAGGTTGAGCGTCCACGTGGTGGTGGTCGCGTCGGTGGTGTAGCTGACCCCGCCGCTGGTGCCGGAGGTTGCCGGGGAGTAGCAAGTGAGGGTCAGGGTCGAACCGGACATCGTCCCCGAGACCGTGTTCGTGTTCTGCTGACCGACGGAGGGTTTGCCCCAGGATTCGTACCCAGCGTGCAACAGGGCATAGGTGACGGTGGTGGTGATCGTCCCGCTCACCGCGTCGCCGGACTGGGTCAGCACTAGTTTGACGTCGTAGTTCGTATCCAGAATATGGCTGGTCTGCATGTACCCTTTGCCATCTATGCTGGAGGTCCAGGTACCGGAAACGTCGGCGGCGGCCGCGTTCGAGCTCGTAAATGATATCAGTAATATAAGGACAGGAAGCACCAATAGGTTAGCGATGACAAGCCGGGTCCCGATGCGCCTGAGGAAAGGTCTCATTTTATCAGCTTCAGATGTTTCTGATTCGTTCTTATACTTGATTGGCTGATTTACACTCACTGTTTCTTAGGAACGTCCGGTCCGATCACCCGGATGGCGTGACGATTACGATCGACCAACGAGGCAATGGGATGAACTCCGATACGGCGGTGGTTCGGTGAGAAGGTGATTCAGTGAGACCCGAGCTTAACGAGAGGGCACGGCTCCTGCGGGCGCTCGACATGGACCCGTTGGACCGGGTCCCCTGTGTAAGTCCACTGCAGACCGGCACCGTGGAACTGATGGAGCAAAGCGGATGCTTCTGGCCGCGGGCCTTCCGCGACCCGGAGCAGATGTATGGACTGAGCCGGGCGGGGCACGACCTCGCCGGCCTGGAAGGAGTGCGGGTCCCTTTCGACGTGACGGTGGAGGCGAGCGCGCTGGGGGCGTCGACCGGTCGGGAAGGGGTGGACCGGCAGCCCTCGATCTCGAGGACGGCGCTGAACGACCCGGAGGAACTGGACAGGTTGGAGGTCATCGAGCCATCGGCGGGTGCGGCCACCGCCGCGGTGCTGTCCGCCGTGGACCTGCTCTCCTCCCGGATGGAAGGTGTGCCGGTGATCTGCGGGATCGTGGCGCCGTTCATGCTTGCCTGTCAGATGCTGAGCATCGAGCAGACGCTGATGAACATCGTGAAGGACCCGTCGTTCGTGCGCATGCTGGTGCGGAAAGCGGAAAGTTTCGATCAGATGTACGTGATATCGGCCCTCAACGCTGGCGCCGATGTGATAACCCTGATCGACGCGGACGCGAGCGGTGACATCCTGAGCGCCCAGCAGTACGAGGAGCACGCCCTGCCGTCCGAGACCGGGATGGCCTTGAGGACGCGTTTTGGCGGCGGGCGTTCCATACTCCATATCTGCGGACATACCGGCCATCTGCTCGGATCGATAAAAGGGTCAGGTGCGACGGCGTTGAGCGTGGACCAGTGCATGGACCTTGCCATGGTCAGGGAAATACTGAACGGGGAGATGGCGCTGATCGGCAACGTCAGCCCCACCGAGTCCCTGCTGTTCGGGCCACCTGGAAAGGTGGAAAGCGAGTCCAGGGCCTGCCTGGAGCAGGGTGTGAACGTCCTGGCGCCGGGATGCGGCCTGGCCCCCAGGACGCCGACCCGCAATGTTCTGGCCATGGTGGGCACGGCCAAGGGGGCGTCATTCGCCCACCGATGATGTCTGGTTCCATTCCAGGTCTGGACGGACACATCTTGTCCTCTGTTCAGGTCTGCATACATGGACCATGGTCTTAGTTCAACGAACTTCGGCAATAGGTAGGACTTAGCGGGCGAGATATCGCCCTTCGGAACGTGTCCGGGGTATCCACGTCTGGCCGATCCTGCGTCGAGCGGTGAGGAAGAAAAGGAACATCGGGCATCTTCGCCCGACAAGTGGTTATTGTTTGATCATCGTCAAGGTCTGGGCGTGGTCAAAGACCGGGAACACGCGGCCGCTGCAGAAGGCCACCGGCGCCAACATCTCCGGCTCCATGAGGAACTGCATGAAGGCGTCCATGCTTGGGGTGTCGTATATCACGGACACCGTGTGGGCCAGATGGTCATCGCACGAATTTACGAACTTTATCCCATATTTTGCCGCCGTCGGTTCGATCTTCTCGTACAGGTTCACGGTCAATGCCCTATACTTGGGCTCATGGGTCGGACATAGCTCGGCCGGGTGCGTCGATACCTGCATTACGAACATTTTTTCCTCTAATTTCCGATCCCTGCGGATCAAAAACACTTCGCATTGTTGACGATTATTAACCTCGGCATGCTAAATCATTGAAAATACGAACGGAATATTTTGATAATATTTTGAATCGGTAACAAGAACCGTTTCGGGCCCATTCACTTCCATCCTTGAACGGTCAAGATCCGCGGGACCGTGTTCCCGTAGAAATTTCCGTTCCAGGACTCGTCCAGTTTGGGTCAGTGATCGAACGAAACACCGTTCATAATCAATATAGGTAAATTATTTAATATTAAATTCATTTATCAATTAATTAACGCATCATTATTATACGTTTTGAAAATCGGCACGGCAATTATTTAACACTACCCTTTTATTGAATTGGTATGCCCACAATTACAAAGACTGAGCTAAGCAAAGTGCCATTCATCTATGAGGAGACCGAAGGTCTGCTCAGACAGAATGGTATCACATGCGTCGAGGACCTGATGGCGAAGAACATCGTCCATTTCGTCGAGGAGTGTCGAACGAACCCCGAGAACCGGGAGTCTGACCGGTGGAAGCTGCTGAACGCGATCTCGATGGTCCGGGAGTTCGGTGCCCTGGAAGCAAACCTGGTCCCGCCGGCCGATTTCATCTCCCAATTGCTCTCCATCCCGAACGTGTCCAGATCGACCGTGAATCTGCTGGCCTCGATCGGGATCACCAGCTACGAAGGATTGGCCGTGCACGGCGTCCAGGATATGGCCCCGAGGGCCCAGAAGATCGTGTTCGATGCTCTTGCCATAACCCCGTTGACCCCGGAGAACGCAGCAAAACTGTGGATGGACACTCTTGCCATCTGCATGTACGCCGCATACGGTTATTGGGAGCAGGAGCCCGGGCAGGTGTTCATCGCCCTCGGACCAAGTCCCTTTCAGGCCGGAAGACACCTGCCCCCCGCCAGCAATGTCGCCTCCGCTCAGTCGTAAGGCGAGGAAGCGGCAGGCCGCCAGGGAAAGGGCCCAGCAGGGCTCAGGCGGTCCGTAAACCATTTCCCAATCCATTCCGGTTCCAAACTCCGGTTGATGAAATGGTTTTATTAGAGAAGTGCAGATAGGATGCCAGCACCGAAATGCAGGGGAAGATCCAAATGGGTGAAACGGCAGGATATGAAATTAGTTGGTCCGTAACCATGAAGTCCATCCCCGCCTACCCGTCGGACACAGAATATGAAGCCCGTTGCACCTCCCACGCCGATAAAGTCCGCCCTACCGCACGGTCAGGGCACTGTTTTGTCGGGCATTGGCCCTACGTTTTGTCGAATATTGGTGCAACGCTTATTAGACAAATCGCGTTACCTTGAGGAGTAGGTATGAGATGACCAAGATCCTGTTTATGATTGCCTGCCTGAGGACCGGAGGGTCGGAGGCATACTTGCTCAACCTGGTCAGGAACCTGGACAAGGACCGTTACCAGATCACCGTATGGTGTGAAGGGGAATGGGGTCCGGCAGGGGATGAACTGAGGAAGGCGGGAGCAACCGTAATACAACAACGCCTGCGTCCCCGCCCCCGGGAGGTCATCAGGGCCATCCGCCTCCTGCGCAGGGAACGGTTCGACATCGTCCATTCGCTGAAGTATGGCCCTACCTACATCGATCCTCTGGTCTGCAAGATCTCCCGGGTCAAGGTCTTCATCGGGTCCAGGAGGAACCTCCCCCACTGGGTCAATCAGATGCAGTTCACCACCGCTGACCGGATCCGGAACAAGCTCACCGACCACGTGACCGCCAACTCGGAGTACGTCAAGAATCTCACGATCGAGCTGGAGCATATTCCGGCGGCAAAGATAACGGTCCTCTACAACGGCGTGGACCTGAAAACCGTGGATGCAGTGACCCGTGAGTCCGGAGAGACATTCAGGAAGAAACTGGAGATCCCATCCACCGCGATTACGATTGGCAACGTTGCGGACATGCGGGAGGACAAAGGTCAAGCGTACCTCATCCGGGCCTTCGCCAATGTGGTCGGGAGGACCGACAAGGATGTCTATCTGGTGATCCAGGGAGAAGGCCCCGAGGAATCGAACCTCCGCTCTTTGACCAAGGAACTGGGCATCGAGAACCGGGTCCGGATCAATACGGAACGCCAAAGACGCTTCGAGGTCATAAGGTCACTGCAGATGTTCGTCGATCCGGCGCTGTCGGAACGATTCCCGAACGCTCTAGTCGAGACCATGGCGATGTCATTGCCCTGCGTCGCCACCGATGTCGGCGGTATACCGGAGGTGGTGGTCGACAATGTCACCGGGATCATCGTGCCTTCCATGTCCGTCGAGCCGATGGCGGACGCGATCCTGAAGATCATCAACGACCCGGATCTGGCCAGGGCCCTGGGTTCCCAAGGCCGGGAACGGGTGGAAAAGGATTTCACGGTGCAGCAGATGGCACCGGCGCACCAGCGGGTGTACGAGGAACTGCTCAAGAAGAAGTAGGGCCGCCGGTTCCGGCTTAGGTTCCGGATTCCTGAGGATTGGCGGTGGACGGTCATAGGCAGCGTGGAAAAACGCGAAGGGACAGTGGTCGATCGGCACCGTCCGGACCGTCCCGACACCCACCGGGGCCGCCCGTCGCCGACCTGGAATCGTTCGAAACACTAAACGAAAATAGATTTTTTCGCAGTTAATGTTTTAATGCCATAGCGGATTCAGATATATCGGTCGCAGTAATAAAACGGTGCCCATACATGATCCGGACGATCTACATCGACGACGAGCCTCTTCTGCTTGAGCTCGCCAAGGACTTCATCGAGGACGGCGTCGAATTCACGATGGACACAACCACCTCGGTCGACGAGGGCATCCGCAGGGTGATGGACGGGGACTATGACGCTGTCATATGCGACTACCAGATGCCAGCGATGAACGGTGTCGAATTCCTGAAGGCGTTGCGCTCACGGGGCGACGTCACCCCGTTCGTGCTTTTCACCGGCCGCGGGCGTGAGGAGGTGGTGATCGACGCCCTGAACAACGGCGTGGATTTTTATCTGAAGAAGGGCGGCGAACCGTCCTCCCAGTTCGCGGAACTGAAGAACCTGCTCATCCAGATGTCCCGGCGCCGGCAGGCCGAGGATGCCATGACCCACAACGCGCGGCGTTTCCGGGCCATGATCGAGAACTCCATGGACATCATCGGCGTCATGGATAGGAACAGCACCCTACGTTACGTTTCTCCATCCATCTCAAAGATACTGGGCTATTCGGTGGACGAGGTCATCGGGACCAACCTGCAGACCTACTCGCACCCCGACCTGGTGGACAACCTGGCCAAGGTGATCCAGACCATCAAGTCGGGACGCACCGAACGCTACGAGATATCGCTCCGCCACAAGAACGGCACCTACCGGCTGATCGAGGCCTCCATCGCCGTCATGCCGACCGAGCTGGGCCCGAACCAGATAGTGGTGAACGGCCGCGACATCACCGAGCGGCGAAAGAAGGAGGACGAGCTCCGGCACTCGGAGGAGATGGTCCGGTACATCGTCGGGCATGCCCCCAACTCCATGGCCATCCAGGACATGGAACTCCGCTACCTGATGGTCTCGGACCAGTACTTGGCCGATTTTGACCTTTACGACCGGGACGTGATCGGGAGGAGGCCGATGGAGGTCTTCAACCGGATACCGGATGAGTGGCACGAGATCTGCGATAGGGCCCTTTCAGGCAAGACCATGAAGGGGGAGCTCGATTTCCCCCTGGAGAACCGCCAGGAGCACGTCCTCTATGACGTCCGTCCGTGGCACGACGTCACCGGAGAGGTGGGCGGCCTGGTCACCTACCTGGGACCGAGGCCGGGCGGCCACATCACCGGCGAGGAGCTGGCCCGTTCCGACCAAAGATACCGGCTGCTGGCCGATAACGTCAGGGACGTGATCTGGACCATGGGCCCGGACGGCCGTTTCAACTACGTGTCGCCCTCGGTGCTGCAGCTCCGCGGCTACACCGCCGAAGAGGCCATGGGTCAGGATATCGACCACGCCCTCACGCCGGAATCGTCCAAACGGTTGAAACAGTTCGTCGCCGATGGACTGGATGTCCTGAAGGGCACAGGACGCTTCCCCCAGAGCGTGCGGGAGGTGGAGCAGCCGAGAAAGGACGGCAGCACGGTGTGGACGGAGATGTCCGTCGGAGGGATGTACGATGAAGAGGGCAAGTTCGTTTCCATACTGGGGGTCAGCCGGGACATATCCGACCGGCATTACGCCGAGACCGCGCTGCGCGCCTCGGAGGACCGTTTCCACGCCCTGTTCGAGAACTCCCAGCTGGGGACGTTCGTGATCGACCTGGACGGCAAGTTCCTGGAGTCCAACCAGCTTTTCTGCGACATGCTGGGCTACGAGATGGACGATCTGATGCGGGCGAACATGAGCGATGTGACGAACCCGCCGGTGGATGTGAAGCGCACCGATGCGGTGCGCCGGCTGCTGGAACAGAACCTGCAGAACACCGACACCGAGTCTGATTTCAGGCGCAAGGACGGCAAGGTGTGGAACGCGACCATGTCGCTGTCCGTGCTGAAGGACCAGAACGGGGTCAAGCGGCATCTGCTGGGCGTGGTCCACGACGTCACCCCCAGGAAGGAGAGGGAGGATGGCGTGGCGGAATCGGAAAGGCGTTTCCGCACCCTGTTCCAGAACTCCCAGCTAGCGATAACCATCGCCGATCTCAGCGGCGAGATCATGGAGACCAACGAGCAGTTCGCCAAGATGATGGGCTATCCGTCCGAAGAGCTCAAGGGCCTGAACATCTACACGCTCCAGACCCCCCGCATCCAACCAGAGGATTCCGAGCTGATCAACTCGCTGCTCAACCATCAGGCGGACAAGGCCAACGTCGACCGGCATTGGGTCCGGAAGGACGGGAGCATGTGGTGGGGACACGTGGTCGGTTCGCTGCTTTTCGACGACCAGGGCGTTCCGAAGTATGTCCTGGCGGTCATCGTGGACATCACCGAACGCAAGACCTCGGAGATGAAGATGGCCATCGCCAACCGGAAGCTGACCCTGCTCGGGGACCTGACCCGCCACGATGTCAAGAACCGGCTCACCGCGATGTCCGGGTTCATGCAGCTGGCGGAGATGAAGGAGGCCGACCCACAGGTCAAGACCTACATTTCCAAGGCGTCGCAGCTGGCGGCGGACATCTCCGGTCAGATGGACTTCACCAAGGAGTATCAGGAGCTCGGTTCCCAGGAGGCCACCTGGATCCCGTTGGCGAAGGAATGCCTTTCGGCCCGGAACGGCATGGAGCTGGGGAACATCACGTTGGAGTGCGGTCTGGGCGGGGTGGAGGTGTTCGCCGACCCCATGGTGCCCAAGGGATTCCGCAACATCGTCGAGAACGCCGCCAAGCATGGCGAGCACGTGACCAGGATCTCGGTCAGCTACAAGGTGGTGGATTGGGGCCTGGAGCTCATCTTCGAGGATAACGGCGTCGGTATCCCAGATTCGGCGAAGCAGCTGATCTTCGAATGGGGCTACAAGAACCGGATGGGGCATGGCCTGCATTTCGTGTCCGAACTGCTGGCCATCACCGGCATGTCGATCCGGGAGACGGGCGTGTACGGGAAAGGGGCCAGGTTCGAGGTCTTCGTTCCGAGCGGCTCTTACCGGATATCGGGCACCGAGGAACCGCACTAAGGCGGACCGCGGCCCATTTCTCCAAACTATTCCGGGTGAAACCTGTCTCTGGTGTTCCAAGGATCCGTTCAAAATCGATCATTTTGTTGTTAGTGTTAACTTTAGTTGACGGTTCCCCGACGAAATGTCGCCAGCCCGGGCGCTCGATGTCGGTCATGGATCACAGCGGTGAAGTAAAGAACGCTCCCGTCGTCCAGGAAGCAAATGATCTCATTTTTCACTGTTTTAGGCGTTAATGGGATAATATTTCATTTAGATGAGCATAATCATCAAGATTCAAGGTCTTTGCTTTCACATGTAAATTATTATGATAATATTATTACCATAGAAAAGGATTGAGCGTCTTGAAAGTAACGTTCTTAGCCCATTTTGAGCGGTATCTCCGCATGCCAGTCGATATTTTCTACGGACTTTGATAGTCGCGATTTGAATAATTGGAGCAATAACACTTTTAACCTCCTTATTCCATAGGGAGAACGCGCGTCCGGCCGGAACCTTCTCCAACTTCCCCACGTTTCTGATAGAATCCGGTCGGGCGCGTCATAGATCCGCTTGATTTTCTGCAAACGGTTGGCAAGATGTCAACATCTTTCGGTTTCCGCCGCGGTTTTATGGGCCTAGGCCCCGCTAGGATTATATATCGCGCAGGGGGCTGTTTCCTTCGGGGAAGTTATTGTCCGATAGCCATGGGGCCAACGCCTCAGCGCTCATGGTCGAGGAGCAGAAAACGCAATCTGCCCGTCTAACCGTGATGCGGAAGGTTCTCCGTTCCCTTATGGATTCAGAGGACAGCATGGAGCGTGGAATGGGTTGGAGCGAGATCGTCATCCTGCCGGGCGAGAACGGTGCTAACGTAAGAAAGGCAATCAATGACCTGCTCACGCTCAAGTATATCGTTTGCGCCACCGAGAGCGGGATCGAAGAGACCTGGGGCGAGGTACGGATAATCAAGCTGTGCGACCTGTACGGAACCACCTTCTTCGGTCGGAAGTGGTTTCTGGAATCGGAGAATGGCTGACCATCCTTCCGGATAGCCATCGAATGGCTCCTCCGTTCCGTCATGCAGTTCAGGTCTTCTTGAAGAACCGTTCTTATCGATCATCATCACATGCCGCCCAAACGCAATGAGCGAGCGCCTGGACACCTATCTAGAACCCCAGCTTCTGATCTCAGGGATCGGTGAGGCCAGGTGACAGTCCAGCCGCGACCAATCTTCGGTCCCGCTATTCTCGCCAACCTAGGCCCGCTTCCGCCAAGGGGCCTTGAACAGAAGATATCCTTCCGGGTCCATGGTGACGGTCACGTCCACGGGCCCGTCGAGTCGGGACGTCGGCGCGTTCGGCCGGCGTAACGGGTGGCGCCCCCAGACCCGCAACCGCACCCCGTTGTTCTTTTCCACGAAACTCTGCAGCAGTTCCAGGCTATGGTCGTCCGTCTCTTTTGCGGCGCAGTTGATGGCTTTGCCCACCTCGATGATTATGGTCTCGGCGAGCTCCGCGTCATGAAGCTGCCTGGCCGCATCCTCGTTCTGGTTGACCATTCCGATGACAACGTCGGTGCCGCGGTCAAGCTGGTTGCTGTGCGCGGCCAGATGCCGCAGTATGTATCCCCGTTCGATGCAGGTGGGATTCGCCTTGGACGCGGGGGACCAGAAAACGATGACGCCTAAGGTGGTCATGATCGACGAGAGAGGCGAATCGGATGCGGATCGGAACGTGATATCGATGACGTGCATCTGAAGGAATGGAAGTAGATGCAGGGATAAGAGCGCTATGGTGCCATCGTGGCCATCTTATCATTGGCGATTCTGACGTTTTCGTTCCCATGCCCGAGGATTTTCAGCTTCTGAGCCGATAGCTGAGGATACGGGGAAAATAGAAAGCGGGTCGATATCCGTTGCAAAACGTGTGTTCAAGCATTTCGAAAGCCGTCCGAAATTCTGAAATCGATACCCAAAAATAGAGTTTAAAATAGGTAATAATATAATATTAATAAACATATTTATAATATCTAAGTTCATTGAGGTCGTTATCAAAAATGTAATTATGTTCATATCAATTTTGTTTATTTTCCAATAATATGTCGGATTTATTAGTAAATGTCGCATTAATGGCGTATTTTCCTTAATTGTTTTGTTTTACCGAAATGGCCTGCAAACCGGTTTTAGACCATTTTGGTATCAAATATGATTCTCAGATGTCTCGGTTTAATAGCTTATCATCGGGTTGCTTTTCTCAATCGACTGAAAGAAGAGGAATGACATAAGTCGACGTCGAGTCCGCGTTCACCCCTCTTAACCCAGTCCGAACGGATCGCAAATAACACAAGGGTGAAAAAAATGATGCTGGTGATGGGTTCGTCTTGCAAAAAGGACAGGGATGAAACAACGGTTCTCGGACAGAAGCTCATCGGAAGAAAATTCATGATGACAGGAGGTGGTTACACATGATTAAGTTCAAGTTAAAGGGCAGGCCTCTAATATTGCTCTCCGTCCTTCTGGTCGGAGCGTTCCTTGGCACGGCTGTGGGTTCAGCGGTGTTCGTCCAGGGACAGGGGTCCACCCCCACGACCGCCGGGCCCGGGTCCATCGTCGTCGAATCCAACTATGTCATTTTCAAGGACGCCTCCGGTAATACCTGTGCTCGGAACACCACCACCCAGGCGATCGATTTCAAGGACACCAACGCCGGACTGGTCATGCAGAAGGCAGTGGACCATTCGACCGGCGGGACTATATACATCAAGACCGGGTGCTATGACATGTCCAGACCAGTGTACACCTGGTCCACCTCCATAATCGGGGACGGTAATGGGACCATACTCAAGGTCACCTCCGCCCTGTACGACTCGGTCATAAAGGTGACCAATGCCTATACCAAGGCCGACGGGACATTGGCCGTACCAACGGCGCTTCTGAGCGCAAACCAACCAACTGGGATAGTAATCAGCAACCTGCAGATCGATGGCAACTCGGCGGTCAGATCCAGCGGGGCAGTGATGAGGGCGGTCAATTTCCAGGACGCACAGAACTGCGAGGTACGCAACATCTGTGCCCATGACATCAGCGCCGGGCAGGGCGTCTACATGACCAACTCCCACTATTGCACGGTGCGGGACAGTGTGTTCTATTCCATCGGAGGAACGGATCTGGCCAACTACGGAACGGGCATCGCCTTCGGCGAGGCCAGCCCAACCAAGGTCGCATCCTCGCACATCCTGATCGACAACGTGAAGATCACCAAGGCCTCCATGTCCTCGATAGACCTCGAACCGGCGAACAACGTGACCATAACCAACTGCCAGTTCCTGGGCGCCACGACCTGGAACGGATACGCCACCCCGTGCATCACATCCTATGCCATCAAGGGCTATGACAGGCCGAACGACAACATCATGGTGAGCGGATGCCAGGCGTACGGCGCTTTCGGTGAGTTCATCATACTGACCCCGAGCAACTACTCCATCGTCAGCAACAACATCGTCACCTACACCGCAGGCAACGCCGCAGCGATCTATTCGACCGGCTCCCATGACAACAAGATCATCGGCAACATCATCAAGACCGTTTCCAAGGACGGCTACGTCGGTGTGAACTGCAATTCCTGCCTCGTCGGCGACAACACGATCACCGACACGACCAACTCCATGAACGATTACGGGATCCGGTTCTACGCCACCACCGGCACCTCCTACTATAACGTCGTAAAGGGAAACCAGATAACCGGTTTCAACTACGGCGTTTGTGAGATCACCGGGACCAATCACATAATCGTGACCGCCAACGTGATCAAGTCCTGCAACGTAGGAACGTACTTGAAAGCCGCGGATATGATCAGGACCGGTAACGTGTTGAACGGAGCAAGTGAGTTGTGATATCCCGGTCGCGGGACGCAGCAATAAACCCTATCGTGTGACCGGCCCCGGGACGTACCGGGGCGGTCAATTCATTTTTCAATGAACATCAAGAACCATCCTTGGTTGTGATTAGGGTCCACCGAACCAGAGATCACACATACCCTTATTTGGCGGTCACAATAATGCGCGTGAAGCCGGTCTTGGTCCTCCGATCACCATGAAAGGCGAGATCAGGCCACACTTCGTAGATCGCTCCCTCGATGGACGCGATCGCTCATTGGCCTCGGGAGGTTCAGGAGCGCATAACATGGGGCGTTCCCATCCCCATTTGTTCGACCACCAGAATCAAGATCCTGATAAAATTCAAACAAGAGCAGACCTCTCCGCACCGTGAAAACTGGTCTACTCGGTTGATGTAACAACTCTATCCAAAACGGGAACGATCAAAGTCCTGGTGATGATCAGTCTATGATCCTCAATTGATCGATGCACAGGCAGGGGATCTTGGTGGCTCTCCAGATCTGCTCGGCCTGTTTCTCGCTGCTTTCCACGTAATACATGATGGGGGTGCCTTTGATCATTTTGCTCTTGAATGACGCCGCCGCCTCATCATCGCTCGGTTTGCTGAGAACGTCCCACATTATCAGATTCTTGTACTTCACATCATTATCCTTCAGCCACTTCTCCGTCTGCGGCCGATACTTCTCCAGTCTCGAAGTTATGATGAAATCGATCTCGAATTCGGGGATCAGATACGGATGGGCCTTACCCAGGAATTCGAGGTATTTCTCCTCGTTCCGGTAGTTCGGGCTGCTCTCGCAGATCACCCCGTCAAGATCGAAACCTACCGGACCCATCTTGTAGTGCATCATATTCCACTGGAACAGCTGATACCCGTTGATGATCGTGTAATAGGAGTCGACCATTCCCTTGTTCTTGTCGTTGGCGAACAGCACTCCGGTATGCACTTTGGCCTCGGGGTACTTCTCCCTTATCCTTTCGGCGGCGGCTTTGATCGATCTCCCCGTGGATATGCAATCATCGATCACCAAGATCTGCTTGATCGGCCTAAAGCTGATGGACTTGCTAATCCAAAGGGAATTGTCCGGTGTGGCCAAGGGTTTTGCCAGTTTGGTCGCGATCAGACTTGCTATCAGCAAACCGCTTCTCGGTATTCCCACGATGAGATCGTACTGAACGTCGAAGGTCTTGACCCATTCATCCACGTACAAGGCCATCTCGGCATTGCTGGTGAATCGTGGATTCTCATAGTGGATCTTGTGCATTACCTGTCTGGGCAGCTTGAATCGGTCGCTGGTGTAGACCTTGTCCACTATGGCACTGAATCCTTTCTTCATCGACATGTGCGTACGAACCGTTGGCGATTGTTATGGAAACCGTCGGGTTTAATATATTTCTCATTAATGCAATGATTCTGACATTATTCCATCGAACCTCATCTGGTCATCTATCAGTGTCTTTATTTCTTACCGAACTTCTTGAGCTTGTTTCCCGCCGTCAGGGCCGACAGGAATAGTGATTTGCTGGCATTGTACGTCTTCGAGTAGCTCTTCGAATAGCTGTACTTGTCACAAAGGGTGCCCCCGAAGCCCGCCTTGAACCGATTGATCCCCGCCAGTTCTTCGGTCACGTCGACCGTGGCGTATCCGCCGAAATCGAACTCCTGGAGACCCGCCTCCTTGAAGTGCTTGATCATGTTCCAGATGGCCAATTTATTGGCCCGGCCATAGATCGTGCGGGACACCCCGGTCTCGGCGTTGATGTTGCTGCCCGAAATCAGCTGCCGGATCCGCTTGTCGTCCTTGACGCAGAGATGTCCTCCCAGGACCGTTCCGTCCTTTTCGTACGTGGAGAGGAAGTAGTTGTTCTTCTCCATCTCGGTGGGGGTGATCATCATCGGAGGCAATCCCTTGACCTTGCGGAACTCCTTGTTTATCTCTTCGAACTCGGCGTATTTCTCGTTGAACCGGATAACGATGGTTGGGTCCTCAAGGGCTTTGGTGATGTGATTCCTGGTCTCCCTCTTGTCCATCGAGTTCCAGATATCATCGATGCTCTTGGTCAGGTCCTGGACCAGGGTCTGGGCGACCTCCTTCTTGAAACCGGGCATGTCGCCTGTGAACGTGGAGTTCTTGAATTGAACGGCATCCACGCCCTCCACGTCGTAGATCTCTTCGCTAAACCATATCTCACTGATTACGAATGGTCCCATCTTTCTGCGGAATTCGATCATGATATCGACCAATACGTCCTATAAATTGGCTATCCCCGGCCTAGTTTATATTGGTTATTGATTCGATGGCCGAAAATGTAACCAGTTTCGGTTCGATATCTGGGTGATTTCGAAATCGGCGACCGAACGACGAATCAGACTGCCCTCCGAAGAGATCGGCCCTTCCTCACGACTGCGCCAAGGGAATTGCCGACGGTCCGAGCACCATTATGGCGATTTCGACATCGGCCGAAATGACCAAGAACCCTCCGGAATACGGCTTCCGTCGATGTGCCATACAAGACAATCCACATTCGTTTAAGACGAATAGTTCAAAATACAGGTTGTCGATTATTGTCAGGACTTTGGATTTTACCATGCGCGTTGCCTTGATATCGTTCAACATTACAGGTGGGCTCAATCATTATATTTCATGCCTGGCCAATGAATTGGCCTTGATATGCGAGCTAAGGTTGTACGTACCAAGGGGTTTTGACAAGAGCTGGATCGACAAAGTGGATGTCCATGAGATGCCGATCCCGAACAGCAAGGATGCGGCGGCCAAGATGGTCTTCCATCCTCAGCGGTACCTGCAGATGTTCGATGAGATCAGGGATTTCAAGCCCGACATCATCCACATCAACGAGAGAAATCTGGGATTCTTTCCGGTCCTGTCTATGTTCGACAACAAGAAGATGGTCCTGACCATCCACGATCCGGTCCGCCACATCGGATCGGGGTCCTGGTATTCCGGGATCGAGACCGCGGCCTTCCTCCAGATGGCCCCGAACATCATCGTTCACGGGGAGAAGTTCAGAAAATGCTATCCGAAGAAGCGCGTGTTCGTGATCCCGCACGGAGAGTACGGGCGTTTCCAGGGAACCTCCAGCGAGATCATTGAGGAGCCGGACACGCTCCTGTTCTTCGGTAGGATAACCATGTACAAGGGGATAGACGTCCTGGTCAAGGCCATGAAGGACGTTTGGAGCGTCCGTCCGCAGACCAAGCTGATCATCGCCGGTAGCGGCGACCTGAAGGCCCTCGGGATCGATACGACCGGAGAGACCAGGATCGAGCTTTTGAACAGCTATATCCCCAATGAGGAGGTCTCAAATCTTTTCAAGCGGGCTTCGATAATCGTTCTTCCCTACATCGAGGGCACCCAGAGCGGGGTCCTCGCCACCGCGTTGGCGCTCGGAAAGCCGACCGTGGCCACCAGGGTGGGATGCTTCGAGGAGACCATCGAGGACGGCAAGAACGGTATACTGGTCAATCCCGGTGAGACCGAGGGGTTGAGCAAGGCGATCCTCGAGCTGCTGTCCAACGAGACACTGAGGAAGGATATCGGAAGGAAGGCCAAGGAATACTCCGACCAGTTCCTGCAGTGGGGCCCCATCGCCAAGATGACCCTGGAATCTTACCAGAAGATCCTGGATGGACCGTCTTAGGAATCTTGAAGGTCGATCAAAAGGACGACGCCCATTCCGTCATGGACGTTCCATCTGGCCCCCTCAATTAATGGGCATAGGTCTAATGCCGATACAGTCTGGCTGTGACGATTGGTAACGAAAGTTTATGTATCGGGGGTGTCGGTACAGTCTTCATTCATGTCTATTCAATCCAAACACGATTATATATTCTACCTTGAGGCGGATGAGATATCCCTGTTCATCCCAGAGAACACGAGGGAACGGCTTAGGGAAATGATCTTCAATCAGATCTGGAAGTTCCAGCGGATTCTCCGCAAGACCGAATATTATACGAATTGTCGTAAGGGCCTGATCTGGCGGCCACTGGTGTTCCTGATGCAGTACCGTCTGAGTCGCTACGGCTTCAAGCTCGGCTACGAGATACCGCCAAACGTGTTCGGTCCCGGCCTCTCGATCGCCCACCAGGGGTCGATCATCGTCAATCGGTACGCGGTCATAGGGGAGAACTGCCGGATTAACAATGGCGTCACCATCGGGACCGAAGCGGGATATTCTGACAAGTGCCCCACCATCGGCAAGAACGCGTTCATCGGAACGGGCGCCCAGATATTCGGCACCATCAAGATCGGCGACAACATCGCGATCGGCGCCAACGCGGTGGTGACCAAGTCCTTCGAGGAGAATGACATCTCGATAGCTGGTGTGCCGGCGGTGAAGATATCCGACAAGGGTTCCAGTCACCTGCACATCCCGTCCATCGAGAGACTGAAGGCCAAGCGTGAAAAGGCCTCCAAGAAATAACCCGCGCCGGTCAGGAATATCCAGATATCGGTGAAACAGGAACCTCCGGCATTTCATTTCAGACCTGTTCAGACGATTCTGTTTTTATCCAGTCCCGTCGGGTGGCGATGGTCAGTCCAAACGTAATAAATAACAAAACTGTCATTTCAGTGGAAATGAGGGTCCTCCGAGTAGCAAGCGATATTTACCCAGACACTCCGGGAGGGCTTGGAATCCATGTTCATGAGATGTCCAAGCTTCAAAGCAAGATGGGATGCGAGGTGACAGTGGTCACATCGATGACGCCGACCAACAAGCGGCGCTATGAAGAGCGGGACGGCTACAAGATCGTCCGCCTGCCCACCCCGGTGAAGATGTTGGGCAATTCATTCCAGATAGGCCTGGTCAGCTACCTGCTCAAGAACCGTTCCAAGTTCGATGTCATACATGCGCATTCCCATCTCTTCTTTTCCACCAACGTCACCGCCCTGCTCCGGAAGGCCGGCGGTCCGCCGCTGGTCATCACGAACCACGGGGTGTTTTCCACCAGCGCGTCCAACACGCTCCAGGACCTCTACTTCCCGATGGTCGGCAGTCCCACCTTGAGGACCGCGGACGCGGTGCTGTGCTACACCGAGGCGGACAAGGAGACCATCATGAAGTTCGGGGTCCGTGACGACCGGATCCGGGTCATCCACAACGGGATCGATTCGGCCATGTTCACCCCCGGACCGGCCAAGCACGAGATCCCCCAGGTGCTGTGGATGGGCCGGATGGTCAAGGGAAAGGGGCTGGAGTTCCTGATCGAGGCGTTCAAGGTCCTGAAGGACAGAGGGATCGTTTTCCAGGCGGTCCTGGTGGGGAAGGGCGTCGACCGGGAGAAGGTGGTGCAGTCCCTGATCCAGTACGGACTAAAGGACCGGGTCCAGATAATCGAGAACGTGGACCAGGAGAGCGCCGTCCAGCTCTACCGGGATTCCACCGTGTTCGCTCTCCCCAGCTCCCACGAGGGCATGCCCCGCACGCTGCTCGAGGCCATGAGCTGCGGTACCCCGTTCGTCTGCACGGACCTGCCCCAGCTGGTCGACCTGGCGGTCGGTTGCGGAACCACGGTCAAGTACGGGGATGTCCAGGGGATCGCGGCCGGTCTGGAATCGTACCTCACCAGCAGGAAGCTGGTCGAACAGCATGGCGCGTACGGCAGGCAGAAGGTCCTCGACCATTATTCGTGGAAGGAAACGGTCGCCAGCACCATCTCCGTTTACCGCGACCTGACCGACGTTCAGTGACGACAGGAGGTTAGCGATGAATCCGTTTCCTCCGTCTCTACTGGCAATGGTCGAGTTCCGAAATGATGGCGGGTCAAACGCTAAATACGGTTCGGCCGATTATGATGCATTAGTGACGTTCCATCGAACCAAAACCCCCGGCAGGTCGAGGTCGATATCCTCAAGGCCGTGGCGATAATCGCCATCCTCATCGGCCACCTCCGCCAGTACCTCTCCATCGAGGCCACCACGCTCAGCACGTCGGTGGCCAGCACCTTCACCTATTTTGGCCTGAGCCTGTTCATCTTCGTGTCTGGCTACTCGCTGATGATCAAGCGTCCCAGCTTCGATCACCTAAACGATCTGAAGAAGTACCTGATCAAAAGGGTCTCCCGCATCTATCCGTTGTACTGGATCGTACTGGTCCTGCTCCTGGTCTTCGATGCACTGCCGAACTCCGACCTTCTGGGCAACATCATTATCTTCAGCGGATTCCAGATCCTGGTCTATCCGGTCCTGGTCCAGAACACGCTGTACTGGTTCGTGAGCGCGATCGTCGTCTTCTATCTGATGTTCCCGGTGATCCTGTACGCCGCCCAGAAGATGCGGCGCCGGTTCGACGCGTCGGTGTTGGCCGTTTCCACGGTCCTGTTCCTCGGACTGGTCGCCATCAACCTGGTCTTCGGCACCATCGACATCTCCATCTTCCTCTATTACTGGCTGTTCGTGAGCGGCATCGTGATAGGAAGCAAGATCAAGCTCTCGGAGATCGGCCGGTCGCGTTCGATGGTCGCCGGGGCGGCGATCGCTGCCGGTATCCTTCTGGTCGGAGCGGTCAAGGTCCTCCTCTTTCCCGGAGGGGGGCTGCACTTCACCGATCCCCTGGTGACGATCGCGCTTTTCCTGGGTATGGGCATCTCCATCGTGATCTCCATCCAGTTCGCGAACCTGTTCAAGAGGTACGTCAGGAACAGAACTTCCGTCATGGTCACCGTGGTGGCCGCTTCGACCTACTCGATCTATCTGTTCACCGGGCCGGTGCTGGGCGGATTGACGTCCCTGGTCTCGGGTTTCGATCTGAACGCGGTGCGGGTCATCATCATCCTGGTCGGCATCCCACTGGCACTGGCCATCTCCATTCTCGCTCAGAAACTGGTGGACCGGCTGTTCCGGTACGGATCGAGGTCCAGAACCCGGTAGGCGACGGGCCATTCCGGTCTGGACGAATTGAACCTGGATGCATGAAAAAGGGGACGTTGCAGGCGGTTAACGCCGGACCTGAACGGAAAGCAGAAAAATTACTACAGGACGTTCGTTTCGATATTATGCGGGGGCGCCAAAGAAAGGCATTATGTTAAAAATGTTGCCTGCCATCCCGATGCACCATGCGGCTCCTGATCGTGACATCCGAGTACGTGAACCTTAGCGCGGACCATAAGCGTGGGTCTGGGATCGCCCGGGTGGTCTATGAAGCGTCCGAGGAGCTCAAGAAGAGGGGCGTGGAGGTCGAGATATGCTCCCCGGAAGGGCCTCAGGTAGTGGTGCCGACCACCGGCATGCCGGGGAGGATCGGCCTGATGTTCTTCTGGCAAAAGGCGCTCAAGAAATTGAGACGGATAGATGGGAACTACGACGCCATCTGGCTGCACAATCCGATCCTGCTGAGGAGGTACCGGAGCAGAAGGCCGATGATCGCCACGGTACACTCCACCTCCCTGGGCAAGAACAGACAGTTCCGTTCCCTGTTCTTCACCGCCTATGTGTTCGTCACCTCCGTTCTGGAGGTATGGTCGAACCAGGCGGCCTCCAGATCCGGCTTCGAGTTCACCTGCGTTTCCGAGAGCGTCTGCAACGAGCTCATCAACGTCAGGCCGGAAAGGAAGAGGATCGTGAGGAACGGTTCCATTTTTCCGGTCGTTCTGAAATCGTCCAACAGCGATCCCTCCCGGAAAGCAGCCAGTTTCCTCTACGTCGGAAGGCTGGACAAGATCAAGAACGTTAGGAGGATAATCCGGCTCTACCAGTCCATCGAGAAAGAAGTGGAGGGCTGTTCCCTGGTCATCATCGGTGATGGGCCGGAGTACAAGGCCCTGCGGTCGGAGAACAAGGACAGCTCCATCAGTTTCAAGGGTTTCCTGGACCACGACGATATCCTTCCATACTATGATGAGGCGGAATTCTTCATCATGGCGTCGATATACGAAGGCTGTCCCCTGACGCTGCTGGACGCGGTCAACCGGGGACTGAGGAGCGTCGTTCCCAATATTCCCTCCCTAGCGTTCGTGGAGGAGATGGGCCTGGGCAAGTGCTACGACAACGGCAACGACGATCTGGCCTCCAGGCAGTTGATCGAATACGTCAAACAGAGCTCCGGGAAGCCCCGGACCAACCGGGTCGATTTCACCTGGAGACCGGCGATAGAGGAATATCTTACCCTGTTCAACGGGCGCAAGAAATAAGCCGACCGAGCAAAAGATTCAGGAGAAACGGCCGCCCCGGAGCGGTCCTAGTTTGTCGTTTTAGACGGGTCTAATCCTATCCGACCTCATTTTCCTCCCGATGATTACGGTCAGTGATGTTTTAGATGCCCTCATTTAACATTCAACTCACCATTACTGGTGTAAAACAATACCTTTGTTTTCGTTCACCGGTCGTGTCGAAAAAATACAACTCGTTTACGAATCATCGCTTTATTCTGTTTAAACGGAATTCTCTTTATCCTTGATGTATTATCCGACCTTGAATGCACTTCAGAAAATATTCAAGGCAATATTTGATCGACGTGATGCTGTTCTTTGCATTCATAATAACCCTGGTAACTCAGGAATATTTCCAATTCTCGAATCCATTCATCTCTGCGTTCGACATTGCGTTCATTTTCGTCTATCCGGCAAAATTCCTGCTCGGAATGATGGACCTGAAGATGAAGTCCGTCGCCCTCCTCGGGCTGATCTGCGTCGCCACTGGCATCGCCGTGCTCGAGTTCATGGGCATGTCCATATCCCTGGTCGGCAGCGCCCTGGGAACGGGCATCCTGAACCGGACGTCGGTCCTGCTGGTCATGACCGTGATGATCCTCATCATGATGGTGATATCGAAGGATCTCAAGATCCCCAAGATCAGGGTCGAGATGCCTCACTATGTCTTCCTCTCCGTCCTGCTCGTGGTGATGAGCATCCTCGGATCGGTCATAATGAACCAGTACCAGGTGAACATAGTGAGCGTGATATTCTGGTTCATGGTGCTGGTCACCGCCATGATACTGGTCCTGAAAAAGGACCTGACGCCCCAGACCAAGATGATCATGATCTTCGCCATATCGCTGTCGGCGCTGCTCGACTATGTGGTGATATCGGATTTCCTGACCGGTTACGACATCTTCTACGAGTATTCGGTGGCGAACACCACCATAGCCCAGGGATACTGGAACATCGACTTCGCGTCAAACGTGAACGCCATGCTGAGCATCGGGGTCCTGGCGCCGGCACTGTCCTGGATAGGCAACATGGACGTTCTGTGGGTGCTCAAGCTGGTCTATCCCTTCATATTCTCCCTGGTGCCGGTCGGGGTGTATCTCTTTGCGGCCAAGATGAGCAGCGAGAACGCCGGCCTGATCGCCGCACTGCTTTTCATCCTCATACAGGGATTCCTCTTCGAGATGCCCGCCATCGCGCGTCAGGAGGTCGCCGAGCTCTTTCTGATAGCGATCCTGCTGGTGGCGATGCTCGGTGAATTCACCGAATTTCAGAAGGCTGCCTTGGGCATCATGTTCATGTTCGGTATCATCACCTCCCACTATGCCACCACGCTGATATTCCTGGGCATCCTGGTGATCTACTACGTGGCACGTTTGATCTTCCGGGCCAAGGACAAACCGATCTTCTCCGGATGGCACACCCTCACCTTCCTTGTCATGGAGCTTGTCTGGCTTCTCTATGTCGGATCGAAGGGAGTCCTTGGTTCCCTGGACCAGATCGGCAACAGCGTCTATTCCGCGGCCGTGAACGAGATGTCGTTCACCAGCAGCGTGGTCGCTAACCGGGTGGATTCCCAGACGACGTTATTGCATTCGATCGGAAAGTACGCCTACATCCTCATGGTCGTGATAGTGGCGTTCGGCGTGCTGGTCAAAGTGTATCAGAAACGGAAGGGGATCGACAGCTACTCGGCGCTGGCCATCGGGTTCGGCATACTGATGGTGGTGTCGTTGACCGCTTCGAACGTCCTCGTGCTGTTCAGCGACATACGCATGATCAGCCTGATGCTGATCGTCGTCGGGTCCATGTTCTATTTCGCTTTGAACTGGATCATGGGTCTCCCCGGACTCAGAAGGGCGAAGAACAAGACCATGCTGATAGCGGCGGTGTTCGTTGCCGTCTATCTTCTTTTCAATTCCGGCCTGGTCTACGCGCTGGCCAACGATGGTCCGACCTCGATCGCACTCAGCACGGACGTCGTGTATCCGAACTTCCTCGATTCGGAACTGAAACAGGCGAACTGGGCGCAGGCCCACCTGGCTTCCGGCCAACTGATCTCGGCCGACCGGATCGGCAGGATCGCGACCGGAGGGTTCGGGTGGTTCCACATAGACAGGGACGATCATCTGTTCAACCCGGTGACCCCGGGCGAATTGCTGTATCTGAGCCACGGGAACGTGGCACAGATGACGTACTACGACGAGAATGGCGTGGAACATCCGATCTCGGTGGATTCAATGTGGGCCAACCCGACGGTGTACGCTTCCGAGCAGTCCAGGACCTTATACATCAACCAACGTTGAGCGAAGGGGCATCCTCCGTTCAGCTTCGCCGATCTAGGGCGGAAATCCCCCAAAGAACCACAATGCTCTTCAGATCATTTTCACGATAATAACGTAATTATCGATGAGCATGCCAGAATGATCGGGCCGGGTCGTTTCAGGAATGAAATTATGATCGATGAGTCAGATTTTACCTCAACAATTTATATATAGACATCTTCCTTTTTGAGGCCTTACCGATGAAAAAGCTGGGACGTAAGAGTTGGGACCTGTGGTCCATCATTATCGGCTCGTTGCTCCTGATAGGGGCGGCCTTGGTGTTTCCCGACACGGTCCTGCCGATCATACTGGGCATTCCATTCCTCATCTTCCTGCCTGGATACGCCATACTGGTGGTGCTCTTTCCTGCCCGCAAGGACCTGAACATCCTTGAACGGTCGGCCATCTCGTTCGGCGTGAGCCTCGCCATCGTCCCGGTGGTCGGCATCGGCCTGAACCTGTTCGAGGTGGGCGCCAAACTGTCACTGATCCTGGAGATCATATCGGTGATCGCCCTCCTGTTCGGCCTAATAGGGCTGCTCGCGAGGCAGAGGGCCGCGGAGGTGTATTTGCCGGTCGCCATGGGGGCGGCGTGGGTCTGGGCCACCTCATTCGCCCGAAAGGGCGGAAAGGGCCAAAAGGTAATGAGCGTGGTGCTGGTGATCGCGCTCGTCGCATCGGCGCTGGCGCTGGTCTTCGTGGTCTCCAACCCGGTCCAGGGTGAGAGCTTCACCGAGTTCTACATTCTCAACACCAACGGGAACGCCACCAATTACCCGCACAACCTGGCAGTGGGCCAGGCGGCCTCGGTGACGATCGGCATAATCAACCACGAGCACCGCCAGGTCAACTACTCACTGGAGATATGGCTGACCGGCGTCACGGTGGCGAACAATCAGACCAGCATTCATTCGATGTACTATTTCGAGACCAGGAACCTCACTCTGGTGAACGTGCCGGTAGATCTTCAGGACAACACGA
Source organism: uncultured Methanomassiliicoccales archaeon (assembly GCA_963710685.1). Classification (GTDB taxonomy): domain Archaea; phylum Thermoplasmatota; class Thermoplasmata; order Methanomassiliicoccales; family UBA472; genus DASXVU01. The sequence goes on from CAVQBH010000014.1 coordinate 223,049, forward strand.
CCACGCAGTACGAGACCAACTACACCTTCCAAGTGCAACTTCCCGGGGTGTACAAGCTCTTCTTCCTGCTCTACCTGGACCATGAACCGGTCCTTCCGGACTCGCCGATGATCCCCTATCACAACTACGCGGCCACCCAGTCCTTCCGCATCACCGACGCGTTCAGCAACAAGGTGATGAGCCTCAATCTGCCTCTGAACGTCGCTTAGACGGTCGATTATCGCGATCGACGAGCACTTCGATCTTTGGGGTCGACCCATTCTCGGCACCTTCATAAGAATTCAAGAGGCTTGGTCAGATTCCAACAAAGTTATCGATCAAAATCGATGGCATCTTGAACTCATCGAAGTCAATCCCATTGCAGGGTCGCACGGACCCGCCGCATTAACAAGCTCTCTTTTTCGAACTAGTGAAATGATCCATTCAGGACCGATCGGGAGGGTACATCCATCTAAAACGACGCTTCGATTGATGATACAAGTTGTTCTTGTGCACACTGGATGCATAAAGAGATGACAAACTTATGATAGATCGATTCAGAATGATCGATGGCATTTTTGCTCAATCGTTCACGGTAGAGTTCTTACTCTGATATGAAGGGAACCATAAGAAATTGGAATGCCGGATCTAAAATTAAGGAAAAATGGATTTGATCACATTGGACTGACGATTTCCAAGATCTGGAATATCACCGTGGCCGCGAACACGATCAGGAGCGGTATTACCACTGCATCCATGGTGGCCAAGATCTTCTTCGAGCGCAACGAGGATGCGCTGATGAGCTCTCTCGATGACAGCAGGGTGACCAATAGGATCGCTATTAGTGCCCCTCCGACACCGCCGCTAAGGACTGCCGTCATCGATATTGCGCTAGTCGCCGCAGTTGATGTTACCGATGATGCCGCCATTACCAAGCTCATGTGTCGATATGAGGCAATATGAGCTATTTAATCTTAACTTTCGATGTAAAAAAATTGTATAGGGCCGATGCGCCAGTGGTACCTACTCAATAACACAGACTGGCAACAATTACTTATATAGATTTTGGCTCTCAGGACGCGAATGATTGGCCGTAGGTCCCTCTTAATCGTTATCTCGACGATACTGGCAGCGATACTGTCGTTCGTTGGGCTCTTGGCCATGACTAACTACCTGGGCAAGGACGTCTACGGCAACATCGCCTGGGTGCTGGCGACCATCGGGACCATAAACATCGTGTCCGATCTGGGTTTTCAGTCCGCCCACGTAAAAAGGGTCTCCGAAGGTCAGGACGAGAACGATTGCGTCTCCACCTATTTCGTGATCAAGGTGGCCCTGACATCCTTCATGGTGGTCTTCGTGTTCGTGGCACTGATCCTATGGAACGCCATCGCCAACACCACCATCTCCGCCGGGACGTGGAACCTGGTCATCCTCTTCGTGCTGTACTACCTCATGTACGACATCGCCAACGTGGTGACCGCTACATACAACGCCAGGATGGAGACCACGAAATCCCAGGCCATTGCTCTGACCGATCCACTGATCCGGGTCCCCCTGATCATCTTCGTTTCCGTCAACCACCTGGAGGCGCTGGACCTGGCCTATGCGTACGTCTTCGCGGCCATGGGTGTGCTGCTGGTCAGCCTGTACCTTCTGAAGCGGGGCAGCATCAAGTGGAAGAAACCGACGCTTTACCGTTCCTATCTTAAGTTCGCACTTCCCCTTTCCATAATATCGATCGCCGGCGCCATCACCGGGAACCTGGACAAAATATTGATCGGCTATTTTGACAGCCCCGGGAACGTGGCCTACTATTCCTCATCACAGACCATCCTGGCCACGGTCGGCGTTATCGGAACGTCGGTGGCCGCGGTGTCCTTCCCTTCCTTCTCCCAGCTTCACAGCAAGGGGGACATCGAGACCATACGAAAGCAGACCTATGCCGCGGAGCGATACATCGCCATGATCGGCCTGCCCATCGTGACCCTGGTCGTCCTGTTCCCGACCCAGATATGCCTGGCGATCTTCGGCAAGGATTTCGCTCCCGCCGGAGATACGATGCGGTTCCTAGGCTTCACGCTGGCCCTGACCATGCTGAACCAGGTGTACACCTCACAGATACTGGGCATCAACCGGCCGGACATCAGCGCCAAGCTGACCCTGGCGACGTTCCTGTTGAATTTCGTTCTGATGCTGATATTCATTCCCAGGGAGCTCTTCGGAGTACCGATGCTCGGCCTTTCCTACACAGGAGCGGCCATCGCCCTGACGCTCACCTCATTGGCGGTGTTCGTCTCGGTGCGCATCATTGTATGGAAGCTTACCGGTACCGGGACGGAACGGAGAATGGGGTTGCACATAATCGCCGCGATCATGGCCGGTATTGCCATCGTTCTGTTGAACACGGAGTATCGTCTTTCCGGACTGATCGCCCTGGTCATTTTCTTCGCGGTGACCGCACTGGTGTTCCTGGGAACGCTGGTCGCGCTCAAGGAGTTCACCAAGAACGATCTCAACCAGATCCTGGACATCATCAACCCCTCCAAGATGTTCAGCTACATGGGGGAAGAGATCAAGAACAAGAGATGAGCCAGAAGGTCTGGCGAGCGGCTTAGGACCCGGATCGTATCGACTCGGTCGTCGACCGGTTTTTATTCTCAGAATCGTCTTCTACCTATTCTGAGGCAAACTCTCGTTTCTCTTCTGACCAACAAGCGTCTCCCTTTGGTGTCCTCCTCCGATCATATGGTGAATACCTCCTATTTCTGACGGTCGAAACTCCCATCCCAATAATGGAAAGTTGGATAGCAAAATTGCAGCTTGGATCGACATCAG
>CAVQBH010000015.1:0-440518 GCA_963710685.1 uncultured Methanomassiliicoccales archaeon
CATTTCATCGCCTCGGGAACAGGGTTAAAATACTCGGTCACGCCGGTCTGTTCCATGATCTCCCAAAGACAGGCCAGCCTCTTATGCCAGGCAGCCTGCTCGTTCGGACCTGTGTTGATGATAGTAGCTCTCCATTCCTTTTTGCCCGGCTCGTAGTCCGTGATCATCTCGTCAGAATCGAATAGCCCAGGAACAAGTCTCGGTTGGTCGACTTCCGCAAACACCCCTTCCCCGCACGAGCTCATCCTCTTTCCCGAAACGAAGATGTGCTCATAGAAAGCGGCCCCGCTCCGGATGCGGTCCGGTCTGTCAAGTTTTCCCTTCACGAATGTGTCGGTCAGCATTGTCATGATATTGATGCCGCTTGAGCCCAGCATCGCTGCCGGGGTCTGGCTAGGTATGCGGGCATCGATCTCCAGGACCTTTGGTATTCCTTCTTTTACGATGGCCTCCACATCCATAATGCCATTCAGGTGCATGTGGTTGGCCATTCTTTCGCTTGCCTCGACGAACAATCTCTCGGTTTCACCTTCGAGTTCTTGGTACGGTGAACGGACCATCTTGCAGTCATATTCGTCATCCAGCACCACTTGAGTGATGACCAGCGGGACCGTCTTTGAGCCGTTCCCTATGACCTCGATGGATATGTTCGGCCCTTCCACAAATTCTTGGACCACACATTCATCCCCGATCTGCCTTACCCGGTCCATGCCCTCCTCCATCTGTTGCTGGGTGAATGCCTTGGCGACTCCGGTGCTCCCGCTCTGGCCCGATGGCTTAACGACCACGGGAAACCCTGATTCGGGCCAGTCAAGAGGCATCGGTATGTCCAGGGCCCTCATCATCTCGTTGGAGCGGACCTTCGATGAGGAGAGATTGTAGGATTCCATATCGAACATGAGTGGCACCTCTATTCCCTCAAAGATCTTGACCAATGCAAGGAGGGCCTCATAGTTCTCGTTGGCCGGGATCACCGCGTCGCAGTCCTCGAAAACCCTGATCGCCCTTTGCGGTTCCCTAACGACGTCGATATCGATGGCCTGATCGGCCAACGTCATTGCAGGAGCATTCCTCCTTCTGTCGAGGACAACGGTCTCGATGCCCGCCTTTTTTGACAGGTAGACCGCTTCGGTGCCCTGAAGCGCCCCCCCGACGATCCCGATTCTCATTAGAGCCCCTCGGTTCGCTGGCTCTGTTTCCGTTCAGATATGAAGCTTGTGTAATCGGTCAATCGGGAGGGACGGTATCCGATGATTTCTAGCATTTCCTCGATGTTGTCTTTGGACCTTTCTCCGTTATCGATATCAAGCTCGTGTTGCGCCACCCCGGCCCAGCCCTTGCTCGGGGGAATTATCGAGGTGATCACATTGGCACCCGCGTCCAGCCTCGGGCGCAGGCCCTTTACCCCTTCGATGTCCAAGCTTGCTGGAATCAGTTTGTCCTGGTGCACCAGCCTCATGACCGCCAGAGTGACCAGCTCCTCGGTCATCGAGGTTGGGGGCATCCCTTCCATCGGCGTATTGGCCTGAGGAACGAAGGTCATTGCCCTTACCTGTTGAACCCTCAATTTCCCCATCATCGCGATCGAGTTCGCGCGGTCCTGGATGGTTTCCCCAACTCCGATCATGATGCCTTCCTCGGTCAGCATCCCCTGTTCGATGGCCCAGTACTTCTGATTCAATCGGTGCATGTAGTCCTGATTGGGCCTCAGTCTGGAGAACAGTTCTCTTTCATGGGTTTCCTGATAGCAGGCGAACCAATCCGCACCGGCATCACTGAGAGGGCCGAACAGCTCCTTCGGCATAACGCCCGGAGAAACCATGATAGGCACGCTTACTGCGTCATCCACGGTCTGGACCAGGTCGATCAGTTCCGAATAACCGGCACCCCCGCTGTACATGGGATCCTCACCCATCGTCAGGTCGACCAAGTGAATCCCTGAATCCTCCAATGCCATCGCCAGACCGACGATCTCCTCACGGTTCTTGCGGTATCGGAGACTCCCCTCGTTGGACTTTCTATAGAAACAAAAGGAACAGTTGTTCTTGCAATGGGTTGAAAAATAGACGAAACCGTAAAGGAACACTCTATTTCCAAATTTCCTATCCCTCACGATCCTTGCTGCTTCGAATATCTTTGAGACCGAATTCTCATCCCTGATCCCCAAAAGGTAAACGACCTCTTCATCGGTTATCCCCTTTCCCTCGGTGGCCTTTGATAATGCTAGGTCCAATCTTTCGTTTGCGTTCATCTTTCCACCTCAGATATCGATTCTGGCCCCGTTTAGGTAGATCAGGCTCCGGCCCACCTTCTTGATGTTCAGGTCACCGCTCTTCATGAGAAGCAGCCGCTCGAGTCCAAAGCCCACCCCGGACCAGGGGTCCGTTATTCCATGGGCCTTGTCCAGTATGTGGGGTCCGACGGCTCCGGAAGCCACCTCCACCCCTCCCACCTCGACATCGATGGTGGTCACGTAGACCTCTGAGTCGCATGCGACCAGTTCATATTCGAGGCCGATCAGATTCATGACCGAGACGATATGCTTTTTTAGCTGGTCGACCGCATCAATGTCGGGTTTGAGCTCGACCAAATTAAGCATCGTGAATTCCTCCAGATGTGAGTTTCCGTGAGATTCTTTTCGATAGCAGGTTCCGATCTCGAAAAGCCTCAGGGGCATCTTCACATTCCTCTTCAGCTGCCTCATCAAGTAATATAGGTTCGGAGCCAGCATTGGCCTGAGGCATCTCTTTTCATCAAGCCAAAACACCTGTTCATAGAGGGGATGTTCTTTCGTGATGCCCATCTTTCTTAAGGCTTCGTACGAAATAATCGTAGGGGTCTTCACCTCCAGGAAGCCGTTGTTCACCAGCATGTTTGCCAGACCGTCTTCCAGCTCAGCCAAAGGATGCCTGCGCGGATTAGTGGTAAAGTCCCTGATCTGCCGGCGATGATGGGCTTGGAGTTTTTCAACCAGCACTGAGAATGCGCTCTCTCTTGCTTCCTCTGAGGGAAACTCTTCGGTTTCTCGTACTTCCCCCCCTAGCTCCCTGATTCTCTGGGATTGTGAAGAAGTCCAAACCAATGACATCCTATGCACCTCTGAGAGCTAGTATTCTTGGAGATAAATGGCGAAGGGCCCGGGAGTCGAACCCGGCTGCCTTGGCTGTAGAGGCCGGGCGGTCGCCGAACCAACCCTCCATTTCGAAATGATATTGCAGGGCTCTGATAGGATATCTCTGTTTTATCCTTTTCTTTGCTCCTTCGTGTGTTTCGGGATACGATATCTGTCCCAACGACGATGCCGATGGTCTTTGTTCTTCCCTGTCAGTTTCGGCAAACTCACAAGGTGTTAAATGGAAAAATAAGTAAAGGGTTTGGGGTTTGGATTCTAGCGCCAGGTCAACACCATCCATGTGCCAATTTTCTTCTTTCACTTGACCCATGGGGAGTGTTCGACCTTAGTGCTTCTCTGCCACTGCCTTCAACCGGATGACTGCATCTTGCGCGTTTTCTGCGTAGATATCAGCGCCGATCTGGTCAGCCCATTGCTGAGTAACCGGGGCACCGCCCACCATGGTCTTCACTCCCTTCCTGATGCCTGCTTCCTTAAGCATATCCTCTACGGCGATCTGGTTGACCATCGTCGAGGTCATCAGGGCGGATGTTCCGACTGCTAGGGGCTTGTGCGTCTTGACTGCCTCAACGATGTCCTTGACCGGTATGTCCCTGCCCAGGTTGATGACATTGAAACCGGCAACCTTCATCATGATGCCGACGATGTCTTTCCCGATACAGTGGATATCTCCTTCGATGCTGCAGATGACGACCGTTCCAAGACCCTTTTCTTGGCTTCCACCCATCTTCTCCAGGGCTGGAGTGAGAACTTTCACTCCAGCGGTCATGGCTTCCGAAGCTGCTATGACGTGGGGTAGGTACAGCTCCTTCTTTGCGAATCTGTCCCCTACGTCTGTCATACCTTTCGTGAATCCAAGCTGGATCACGTCGACTGGGCTTATTCCGGCCTTCAACGCCTCTTGGGCTACTTCTTCTGCTGCGTCTGCATCGTATGCCAGGACGGCATTCTTAGCCTTCTCGATTATTTCATTTGCCTTAGACATTTATAGTCCCCCTTTATTGCCCCTTGAAGGCTGCGTCCGCCTTGTTCAGGATAGCGACCATATCCTTGAGCAGGTCTGCATCGATCTTTTCCACTTCGTGGGTCTTCATGATGCTGAGGACCTTCTCGTGGGCGACTGATACGAGGTCTTTCGACCCTGCGGCAGTCCAGTCTCCGATCATTTCCCTGTTTATCAACATCGGATCGGATGGCAGATTGATGTTGGCCCTGGTCGTCTTATAACCAAGGAAGTTGTTGCCGATGCCGACCTTCTGGATCGATTCCACGCCCATGGTTTCCTCAGTGACCGGGATTCCCGACATCACTTTCTTCGTCATGGCGATTATGTCATTGTCGATCACTAACTGCTCCATCGAGAACGTCATGCCAAGTTCAAGCATACCTGCACCATAGATGGTGTTCGCACCGGCGAGGGCGGGGAGAAGCGTTGTTATTGTCTTCTCATGTCCTGCCTGTACATCAGGTATCTTGGCGTCAGCCTATATGCCCGCCACGAACGTGGGCAGTCCGTAGTACTGTCCAAGTTTTGCCACGGCGGCGCTGATCATTCCGAGTTCTGGCGAACCAACTGGAGCGGTTCCCCTCTTGACGTCGAACGTAGTGGTCGAGCTTCCGTACCAGACCTTCGCGCCCGGTTGGGCGATCTGGGCCAGGGTGATGCCGGCCAATACCTCCGCGTTGTGCGTAACGAGAGTACCAGCCAGGAAGATCGGTGAGGATCCGCCGGACATGGCCATGCTGAGGACGTTGACCGGTATTCCGAATCTTGCGCCCTTGATGATAACCTGACAAGCGTTGACGCTGAGCTCCAGCGGGCTGGTCGGGCATAGCAGCATGGAGAATATCGGCTTATCGCGGGCCATCTGCTCATTGCCACCGTAGTAGGCCTTTGCCATCTCCCAGTAGTATTCGACGTTCCCTCCGACGGGGTCGATGTGCTGGAAGTGCTTCGTGGTGTTGGACAACGAGGTAAAGGTTTCGTGCACATCCTGTGCTCCCTTTCCTGCCCAGTCCCTTGCAGATACTGCGAGGGAATAGTAGTCCACGTTCTCTGCCCAGTCCACGAGTTTCGCGGTGTTGGCTACGTCCTGATCCGTGGAATCGACCGTCTTATAGTGGCCTGGTCCCAGGTAGTTGCACATCTTGATCCCAGTACCGAAGCAGGTCCAGTTGACCTTGCCCTTGTGTTCCTGGGGGACTGTGTTCTTCTTGTCGCGTCCGTAAAGGAAGAACTTTGAAGGGGCGGACATCAAGGCCCTGCGAACCACGAACTGTGGGATCCTGACGACCCTAGTGGTTTCGTTGACCTCGCATCCTGCCTCTTTGAAGAGCTTCCGAGCTTCCGGATCTGAAACCTGGACACCAGGGTTCATCAGCACTTCCATACTGGCGTAATCAATCGACCTGAGATCTTCAGCGTTGAACATCTCAAGCTTTACGCCTTCCATTCTATCCCTTCCGGGGTAGTAGTGTTGTCCCATTTTCTCACTTCTTTAGCTGGTTTCTGAACTTCTCGCAGCAGTTGATCTCGATGCCCAGCGCCTTTTCGATGTTCATCTTGGCAGCGATTCCCTTCGGGGCACCCGCCACTGATGTTATGACGCCGAGGCCGAACGCTTCTCGAACTTCTCTCATTGCGTGCTCGTCGCTCAGGTCCATCGAAGAAACGCCTAGCTTCTTGGCCACGTACTCTTTGGCTTCCTTGATGCGCATGTTCTTGGCGAACTCCATGCGTGCTACCAGGTCGCCACCGGCGCGAATTCCGCTCATACCGGACGTCATGATGTGTGCAATCGGCATACCCATCGGGTCGCCGACCCCAACCTATATGCCGTCGACGTGCGCGATCTCGACCATTGCCTTGCTGGCATGGGAGACGGCATCGATCGTCGGGGTCTCAAACATCGGTATTCCGCCGACACCCATTCCCATGTTCACGTGACACGGGATCGGAGAGGCTTTGACCGCTTCCTTGACGAAGGTTACTGCTCTTGCGAGATTCCAGGGGGATGTCTTGCTTGTGTTGGAATTAACCACTGGGCCGAACACGTTGGCTCCTGCCTTTGCTACGAGCTTGACCTGCTCGTGGGGCCACAGACCGGCCAATATCTGGTTGTTGTACTTCAGTTCGCCGTGCATTCCCAGGACCATCTCTCCGGCCATTCCGGCCTCGATGTACATCTTGGGGAACTGCTTCCTCAGGGCCTCGATGGCCTTTAGGGTGGCGTACATGTCTCCATCGCCTGCTGCGGCGGTGGTGTCGAAGTTGGCACCGTCTGAACCGGAGGCCATCATCTTTTGCAGAACGAAGATCATGTCCCGGGTCAGGTGTTCTCCGGACTTCTCGGTGGATTCCTGGGCTTCCTTGATCTTGAATGCCTTCATCAGGTCGCCAGGGTTCTCAAACGGGCCATCCGGGGTGTAGTACAATCCCATGTTTGGCATGGCACCGTAGAATATCGGAATGATCTGGTTCGCTTGGCTGACTTCCATCGCCTGCATTTCTTGCGCGATGATCGGCTTTACTGCCTTGTAGCTGTAGTCGATGTGCCCGAGTTCCATCGTGTCTGCGCCCATTGCGCGCTCGTGGAACATCATGCCGACCAACCGGCTTGAGGGTATTCCTACGCCGCTGTTACCCTGGTCACCATCGAGCCTGATTGTGCCGATGTCGTGGGTGACTGGGACTTCCATTCCCTGCTCCACTCCGACCATTCTTCCGGGAGTGCAGAGGATGTCCGCGAGCTTCTCCATGTCGTTCGAGTTAAGAGGAGCAATGCTTCCGAGGTCCGCAGCATCTGCGGTTCCTGCTTCGATCTCCTCGACGATCTTCTTCCTTGTCAGGTATATCCTGCTGCCGTCGCCCATGCGAAGTGCGATTTCATTGGACATTTTTTTCACCCCATTGATTTACTTTGCCAGGAGGACATTCGTCTTGTGAACGGCCTCGCTTGCATTCTCTCCATATCCGTCTGCGCCGATCTTGTCCGCCCACGCTTGTGAGGCTGGAGCCCCGCCGACCATGACCTTGACCTTTCCCCTGAGGCCCTGCTCCTTGAGGATCTCGATAATCTCCCTCTGAACCTGCATCGAAGTTGTCATTAGTGCCGAGAGGCCGACCATCTGAGCGTTCTTCGACTTTATTGTGTCGATGAAATTGGCGGTGGGTACGTCCCGACCTAGGTCGTGAACCTCATATCCTGCACATTGCAGCATTGTCGAGACGATCGACTTTCCGATGTCGTGGACGTCTCCCTCGACGGTTCCGGTTACGATAACGGATGCCTTCTTGGCGTCTTTTCCCTTCGGCATGTCCTTCTCGAGCACCTTGACTCCTGCGGTCATTGCATCTGCGGCAACCATGACATGTGGCAGGAAGAGTTTTCCACGCTCGAATCTGACGCCGACCTCGCTCATGCCTGCTGCCAGGGCGTTGATGATCTCGTTCGGGTCCATCTTGGCGGCCTTTGCCTTTTCAACCGCGGCCAGGACCTTGTCCTTGTTATATCCAACAATTGCATCAAATAGTTCTTTTTTAACTAATTCTGAGTCGCTACTCATTTTCTTCCTCCTAATTCCACCGGTGTCGATAATTCAATATCAACACACATTTTTGGTCATGAAGTAATGTTAATATAAGCTTTTGGTCAGAAAGGAGGTCTGTATTTTATTCTATATAAAGATAACCTTTATGCCAATTAATCCTCCATACTCTGTATTTAAAACTATCTAATAATTTTCTTACAATAGGTCGACATTTGGAGACTGGGCTTGTGTCCAAATCATTCTGGAAAGTTATATGAAAGGAGGGCGCGGAGACATGTCTTTCCCATCCCGAGGCGATAAGTAGAACAATGTCCCGACTTTTCGCAAGACGACGTTCTGACATTGCAGGCGGGCGGAAGCGTCCGGGATGGGTGTGCATACAACTTCGTTCTTTTCATTGACGGTTGCGCAATAACTCTCTCTATACCCGACCGGACCTGGTCAGGGCGCTTCGCCTTTTAATGTGGATTTGTAAATTATGGACATCTGGATTCGAAGATGCCACATGTTTGATCGGGTCCGAACCGTGGATGTCGCTTAGGTATTATTGGCAGAAGAATGCGGGCCAACATCAATCTAAGATATCATCATATATGCGATACTAATTTGGGAATTTGAATCAGTATATCGATTTCCGAGGTGATCATTCTGAGGATTGCTGTAATAGCTTGTGACATTTTCCAAAAAGAGCTAGACCCTCTGATCAAGAAAGATCCTGAGGTAGTATCCGTAGAATATCTTGAATTTGCTCTGCATGATCATCCAGAGGAACTAAAGAGTAAGATAATCGAGAAGGTCAATGCATTAGTGGGAAAAGTTGACGCGGTATTCTTGGGTTATGCCGTTTGTCAGTCCCTGAAAGGCATTGTCGACATTCTCCCCATACCATCGGTGATGCTCGATGCCGATGATTGCATCGGTGTCTTTCTGACCCCGGCTGAATACGCGGCGGAAAAGGAGAAGTGCCCAGGCACTTGGTTCAATAGCCCTCGGTGGGCGGAACTCGGCGTGGAAGGGGCAAATAAGGAACTCCATCTGGATTGTCTGAAGGATCAGGGCTTTGAGCCCATGCATTTCCTCAAGATCATGTTCGAAGGATATGAGCGATGTCTCTTTCTAGATACTGGAGTCCCAGAACGCGAGAAATGGGAATCACTTTCTAAAGAATTCGCTGACCAATTGGAACTCCGCCATGAATGCCGTTATTGTGGTCTGGGATTACTAGAAAAGGGCATTCAGGAAGCGAAGCTGAAAGCAGGTGGTAGTAGTTAGAAGAAACAACCTTAATGGCCACATCCCTATTACTGATCTTATTCACCAACCTGTTTCAATCTCTTTCTTGGGAGATATCGATGTCGAAATCGATAGTTATTTCTTTTTTATAGTAATATGACATTTCATAAATTATCTTAACATCATATGATTCCAAGGAGATTTCAATTCATTCTAATAAATAATTAATATCCCAACTCGGAGATAGTTCAGATGAGCAGAAAGGAAGAGATATTGAACCGGTTGAAGATATCTATCGAGACGTGGAACATCGAACTGGCTAGGTTCGCTGCGAAACAGGCCATCGAACTAGGTATAGAACCCTCTGAAGCAATCTTGAAAGGACTGGGGGAGGGAATGGTCAGCATCAGCGAAAGATTTGACGAGGCCAAGATCTTCTTACCACAAGTATTGGCAGCATCCAAGGCGATGGAAGCTGCTTTGGAAGTATTCGACCCGGTCACAAAAGGAATATCCATTCAAACGAAAGGGATCATTGTGATCGGAACGGTGCAAGGTGATGTTCACGACATAGGGAGGCATGTGGTTTGCGCTTTCCTTCAAGGAGCTAGGTACACAGTGATTGACCTTGGCCGTGATGTACCGGCGCACAAGTTCATTGAGTCAGCGATCGAAAGGAAGGCGGATGTGATCGGGGCTTCCGCTCTGATGACCACAACGATGCACGGTCAAGCTCGAATAGTTGAACAGCTTCACGAGGCGGGGTTGACAGAGGTGAAAACCATTTTCGGCGGGGGCCCTTGTACGCAGAAATGGGTCGACAGCATCGGAGGGGACGCTTACTGTCCAAGCGGGGGCGAGGTCGTGGCCGCCGTTGATAAATTAATGAAGAAGGGCAAGGAATAAAATGAGCTTGGAGGACAGATCGCTGACGGTGTATGAGACATATCTCCGTTCCGAGAAAGGCATCAAGATGCCAGAGAATCACTGGGATAACAAGATCGTCCCGGAAAACGCTTCGATGTTGAAAGAGAAATATCAGATAAAATTCGATTCAGTGATCATCCCGACAGATAAACAGTCGATCAATAATCTCTTCCTAGCAGGGCTCGAAATGTTGGTGACCACTGGAATTTACAATGCGGATACCGGCAGGGTCATAAAGGTCACGGAAAGCGAGGTCAAGGAAGGGATCAAAAAGGCCCCCAAAAGGCTTCAATTCGGTGAGTACCGGGACGCGGTCCAGATGGAGCCTAGGAAAGGCAATCCCTCAAGAAAGCCGATCATTCAGGGAGGCCCTACCGGAGCAACCGTCTCGGAAGATGTATTCCTGCCGATGATCCAGAGCTATGCCCAAGAACCAGTGGTAGATACGATCGTCAACGGAGTGATGGCGACCATTAACGGAATACCGGCGACCACTAACACCCCCTTCGAGATCAAGGCCACCCTTGCAGAGATCCGAGCCGTCCGTGAAGCGTGCAATCGAGCTAGCCGCCCCTACATGGGCATATAGGGTCCAGAGACGTCGCTTTCGGCCGCGGGGCGTCTGGTCAGCGACTACAAGGGATGCATGAATCCAGGTGACAGCCACGAAGTTTCTCAACTTAACGAAATGAAGATCGACAATTCGGCGCTGAACATGATCGCGGGATGGACAGCGAATGGCGACACCATCATGGTGGAGCAGATGCCCATCTTCGGCGGGTATGTCGGCGGAATAGAAGAGATAGCCATTTGTGACGTGGCGACCACTTTGACATCCTTTGCGCTGCTTAACGCCTCTTATCATCTGGATGGTCCGATCCATATCCGATGGGGAGTGACAACGGCGAAGGAGACCTTGATGATTGCGGGTAATGTCGCGGCTGCACTAGATTCGAACACGGACCTTCTGATTGCGAACCAATACTATCCCATCGGCGGACCTTGCACGGAGATGTGCCTGTTGGAAACGGCGGCCCAGGCGATGGTGGACACCGCCAGCGGGAGAGAGCTCGTTTCGGGCTGTGCATCGGCAAAAGGGGTGGCGGAGGACTTTACCACTGGAATGGAGGCCCGGATGATGGGGGAGGCAGCCATGGCCACGGCAGGTATGAAGATCGAAGACGTAAACAGGATCCTGGATAATCTGGTTCGTGGCTATCAGAAATTGTTCCCACACCCGCCCCAAGGAAAACGATTTCAAGAATGTTATAACGTCAAAAAGGTGCTCCCGACCAAGGAATACCTCGGGATATATGAAAAGACCTGCTTCGCATTAAGGAATCTGGGTCTCGATATTCAATGATGGGTCGATGTTCTTTTCATCCGACTTCATGAATTTACTTATGTTGTGACGCTAAACCTCCAATTCCATCGGAAATTGTGGTTACTCGTCTTTCTGGTGATCTTTCATAACATGATTTATTGAGTTCATGCCAGGCTAATGAGATAAATTGGATTTGAAGCAGTATGCGAGGGCAGATCGTACTTTGGTGACTTGTGTAAGGATATCTTGCCTAACAAATTATAAATAGTAGCACAATTAGTCTTCAATTATAGCAATAAATCCAGGACTATATTATATAAAGATTTCCTATCTTTGTTGAGATGATTTGTTTGCCTTTAAATACATATGCATGTGAAAACCAACATTTACTAATAATAATAAACAGATTCACATCGCAGATTCTCATTGCAATACGATCTGTAAGGGGAAAGGGGTAAATCATCATGGAAATAGACAAGTTTTCCATGGAAAACGGGAGGGGTGAAATAATTGACTGAAGAAAAAAATGTAAACGTATATGCACGTAGCCTCAGCTGGAAGCAAGGAATACTACTAACAATGGGCGTTCCTGTCCTCGTTCTTCCATCTATTGGCTATCTCGCCGGCTATTTATGGGGAGCGGCCATCCTTATGTGGGGGCTTTCCATTGCTCAGGCGTTTTTGCAAGTGACTGCTTTCGGAGAACTAGCTACTGTCTTCCCGGAGGAGTCCGGGCTGCCTGGGTTCTCCCAACGCGTGTTCACGGGGAAGAATCCCTCGGAATACTCGTTCGGTAAGTTAGTGGGTGGCCTCAGCGCGTGGGGCTACTGGTTTGGATGGAACGCCGTTATTTCGATATATGCGATCACGGCGGCCTCCAGCATGACCGGGCTCTTACCGGATTGGTTTGGTGGTATCGATCCAACGACGTTTTCGTTCATAGTGTGTTTCGTAATCATGGCATCCCTAACTCTAATAGTTGCGAAGGGAGTTGGTAACGGGGCTTGGGTGGGCATTCTCCTGGCAGTCTTCTCCATCATCCCCCTGACCATACTATCCATTGGGCCGATGATAGGGGGCCAATTCCTGCTGGGAAACATCACCGGTTCGTGGTGGCCGGCAAACTGGTCCTGGGACCTCAACGGCATTCTGATCATTCTGGGGCTCGCAGGTATCGCTGGATGGAGCGCTTGGGGTATAGAGGGAGCGGCAATATTCGGGCCGCAATATAAGAACCCACACTCCGATGTTCCAAAGGCCCTCTTTGGCGCTGGCTTTATCGCCCTGTTCTTCTTCCTGCTCACCCAGATCGCGTGCACCGGGACTCTAGGGGTCAACGGAGTCATAGCTCAGGGTGTTTCCCCATTCGTTCCGATCGCCACGATGACCTTTGGCAGCATTGGAGGAGGGGCGTTGGTGATTATGCTGGTGGCAGCGATGATTCTCTGCATTATGACCTCTTACCTGATCTCAGGAGGCGCAATGCAGGCCATGGCTCAGAGCGGCTACCTGCCGAAACCCTTTGCAAAGTTGAACAAGCACGGTGTGCCGGTCAATTCGTTGTTGGTCATATTCGCCTTCAACATGTTCTTGATTTGGCTGGGCACTCCCCAGGCTATCCTGACGGCATCGGCATTAGGCTACACATTGGGAACTGGGATCACCCTGTTCGCATACTACAAGGCCAAAACCGACCCCGAGATGTCCAAATTGCCAAGGCCGTTCAAGGCACCGAGAGGCTACAAGTGGGTGGCGCTCGCAGTCGGCATATTCGACGTGCCGTTTTGCATGATCGGTATATTTTACCTGTACGGCAGTGGTGGCAACTGGATACCAGTTATTGCAGGGGTGGCCATTCTGCTACTTTACATCCCGATCTGGTGGTTCTCACGGCGGGCGTACGGTGCAGCAAAGCGCTTAGAGAAGACAAATATCAAGGCGGGACCGGAGGGACCGGCAGAGTAAAAGTATGCCATCGGAACTATAATGACGTTCATGCGAACGTCAAATTTCTTTTTTATTTTTTATTAATCGTGCATGATTAGGACTGCCATGTTTGTTGAATTAGTTTGTTGATCAGGTTGCAAGATTTTTCTTACTCGTATGATCAAAACCTTTTCAGATTTCTTCCTATCGCTTGAGGCCTGAACATTTTCAATGCATGCCATTTTAACTCTTTAGACGGGGAGCCGACCGCGTGGCTATTGAAGATGTTAGTAGCTCCAGATTCAAACTTGGATAATTGCTCCGAAAGGCATCTTGAACCCAAAAAATACGATCAAACCTATTTCCCAGCAATAATTTTGCCAAAGTGAAATCTGCATAAGTTTGTCATTAAATCAATTGATTCATAACATAAGGAACCGACAGATTTATTTCCCTCGGCAATGAAGTATTGATATCGATAACATGGTGTCTGAAATTAAAAATATTCTCGTCTGTGTTGATGGATCGAGCAACTCGAATAGGGCAGCATCCTATGCCGCCGCGATTATCAAGAAATTTAACGCTAAGGCAACCCTCTTATTCGTGGTGGCGCCGTCAGACCATGACATGCTGGCCGGAAAGAGCACCTTCCTCGATGAATACAAGGGCTTCGGCGAACAGCGTCTGGAGAAGGCGGCAGCGATATTCGCTGATGCCGGGATCGAGTTTAACAAGGAGGTCGAGTTCGGACATGCGGCGGAAAAGATCCTGATGGTCTCGGAACACGGTTACGACCTGGTCATCATCGGCACCAGAGGTCTCAGTGGCATCCGTGGGTTCATCATGGGAAGCGTGTCCAGCCAGGTCTCCCAGCACTCCAAGGTGCCGGTGTTGGTCGTCCCCTGAAAGGGGACAGGCCGTTTTCTTTCAGCGCAGGTAGATGCTTCCCAATTCCTTGTTCCAGGCCCACTCGTCCTCGGTCCTGGCGTCCTGCTTCGCTCGCACGATCTCCTGGATCCTGGAGTCAAGAGTGTCGGCCTGGGCGATGGCGACCGCTTCCGGGAAAGACGGCTCTTTCGGCGAACCATATTCCAGTTCCCCATGGCTGCTCAGGATGATGTGACTGATCTTCAGGCGCAGATTGTCCGGGAACTCCGGTATCGTCTTTATGGCCAGGCTGATCATCTCCGCCCCGATGACGATGTGACCGCGCAGCCTTCCTTCGTTGGTGCAGTCGATGTTGGTCGTCACCTCGTACTCATGCACCTTGCCGATGTCGTGCAGTATCGCTCCTGCCAGCAGCAAGTCCCGGTCCATGCGGGGATACATGTCGCCCATGGTGTCGCACAGCTTGGTGACGTCCAGTGTGTGCTCCAGCAGCCCGCCGATCCAGTTACAGTGATGGGTTATGGCGGCGGGGCACTTCTTGAACTCCCCCACAAAAGCCTCGTCGGCGAAGAAGTAGCTGAGCAGCTGCAGCACCTTCGGGTCCTTGACCTTCTTGATGTAACCGTTCAGCTGGGTCATCATCTGGTTGATGTCCTTCTCTGTCCTCGGGACGAAATCCTCCAGACGGTAATCGCCCTCGGCCATGGCGATGACCATGTCCCCATTGTCTGGGTTGATGGCGATCTCCAGGATCTCGTTGTACTCCTGTGCTTTCCCCTTCACACGCAGAACGCCGCCGGGCAGGATCGAGTCGAACACCTTGCGCACCGCCATCTCATTGGCGTTGCCAAAGTACTTGACTGCGATATCGCCGGTCTTGTCACCGACGCGCACGTCGAACATGAAACCGTTCTTGCTCTTGCGAACCGGCTTTTTGAACTTGACCGAGAACATGTCGTCGACCCTGGTCTCCTTGGTGAGGTCCTTGATGAACTGCTTCTTTTCCGCCATTGACTTGCCCCTTGTCCCTAACGATAAGTGGTTAATATTGATGCCGGAGGGTGTCCCGGGAACGCGACTCACACCTTCTTCGCCGCGACCCGTTTCAGCCAGTCCTCCGCCTCTCGGTACCGCGGGTGGATCCTTTCCAGGTCCTTGAACTGCTTATCGTGGTAACGGCCAAGTGATTTCAGCCCGCCCCGCAGATGCAGCAGCTCGTGATAGAGAACATACTCCGTTACGTATTCGGGCACCCGGTCGGTGTCCAGAGCTGAGCTGATCGCGATGACCCGCATCAGGATCGAACAGTAGTCCAGACGTGCCCTGTTGGGGTTCCTGGTCCAGGTGAGGTAGGTGTTCGGCATCTCCGGCACCAACCCCTGGTCCTGGAGCCGCTCGAACGAATGCTGCAGTTCGTACGTCCTTCCCTCGGACCGGTATGCCAGGTTACGGCTGCGCCTCAGATATACGGGGCGGTTGGTATCCAGGAACTCATTCGACTGGAACCATTCCTTCATGCGTTCGTTGTAGAGCTCCACCTTGGCCTTCGATCGGAGACGCTTGAACAGGTTCTCGGCAAACTCGTCGATGATCTGACCGTCGGCGCACTCCAGATAGTCCGTCACCTTGAAATCGGCGCTGCTCCCGGTCCTCTGCCAGCAAGCCTTGAAGTCCTTGAACGGAAAGAAGCTCGCGCTCACCTTGTCATAACCATGTGCCCGGCCTGCCTTCTGGAAAGAAGCGCAGATCCCATCCTGTACGTCCGCGGTCATCGATTCTAACCTCTCATCGGCAAAGGAGGATAAACCCGTTGTCCTCGTCGCCGATCATCTGAGTGGTCTGGCCCCGATATATCGCATGCCTATACAGTGAGATTGAACATAGCATCGAATCGATACTGTCGGCCATGCCCTTCATGCCGGCGGAATCGGCATCGATCGATCCCGTCCGGGAATGTCCCCGGGAATCGTAGCTGCGGGTTCTGGACCTTCATCGCCTTGAAAAGATAGAGGCATCCCTGTCCCTTTTCTGCCAGCCTGCCGTGCTTGTAACTCAGAGGACCGCCCATCATGCACCGGACAGAAGCGCGGGGGAAGACCTCGTAGATCAGACGGCCGTAACGGTCATTAGGACCGGCCAAAGCGAATCCTTTGCGGTACAGGGCATCCACCAGGCGTTCTCCCCGCGATCCGCCGAACATCTCCAGGAGGTAGGTTTTCGACGTGGGCAGGATAGGGATCCCCATGCCCCTGACCAGTCTCTCCGTCGATCTCATCCCGGTCCGGTTCGGCACCGTAAGGGAAGCGTCGATGCCGACCATGCAGTCACCCTCTCCGCCGATCGCAGCCAGGATTTCCTCGTCGCTGGTCACGAGCTCGGTCGTGACACCGTTGTCCTCGTCCATGATGCAGACCGCGGTGCTCGACGGGCGTGGGTCCACGCATTTCCAGGCCAGGTCGACGCCGACGAACCTCACGCGGCACGTATCGGCGAACGGGTATTTTGACCATGTCCTTTCAGTTATTTCCGGTAAATACTTCCAGGACAAATCCGTTAAATAGTCAGCACCGGAATATAAGTTTCCCGAGGACATGGATAGCTTATCCAGGGATGACCGGGAAAAGCACCTGATAACTCGTGGGAACGTCGACGGGATCGCAAGTGCCGCTATCTTTCTGAACCGTTATCCGGCCTCCCGTGTATCTTTCATCACGTCCCCGACCGCAGGTGCCAGGGCTTTGTCGATGGACTTCACCTCGAACGAGATATACCTCGCGGACGTCGCGCTCGTTCCTGACGTGGCGGAGGCCATGGCGTCGCGGCGTGACCGGCAGAAGGTCTTTCCTCATCGACCATCACCCGACCCCGAACGATGTCTGCCCTAACGGAGTAAAGGTCATCAACCAGGGGATGAGCGCGGCCGGGGTGCTATACCATTTCCTCAGCTCCTCTAACCGACTGAAGAAGATCGTGGCCATCGCCGACCTGGTGGAATACTTCGAGACACCGATCCTGGCAGAGATGACGCATGACAACGGCCAGCAGAAGGTGTGCGAGGAATCATGCATCCTGGACTTCTCCTGGAGGTTGAACATCGAGGACGATGCGTTCCGCATGCAGGCGGCGCAGCACCTCTCCCAGGGCCTGTGGCCTTCCCAGGTAGGGCCCATCAAACGGCGCTACACCCAGGTTGTAAATGAACAGCGCTGGCCAAAGGCATTGGCGCGGGCTCAGTCCGGAATGCGGGTGCGCGGCAGCGTCGGCATCTTCGACGGGACGGACAGGAACCGCTCGCTCTACGGGTTCGGCACCCGGGCGATCGTCGAGGTGGCGATACGGCGTGGATGCCGCTACGCCATGATGGTCAACGAAAGAAAGATACACTCCTCCATATCGATTCGAAGTATGTGCTTGGACGGTACGGACGTGGGTCGATTCGTGGAGTGCTTCACGGCAATGCACGGACTAGAGGGGGGAGGACATCCATCGAGTGCCGGGGCCAGAATACCAGTGCAGTCTACGCACCTTTTCGTGGACGAGTTCGTGAGCGAGGCGCGTTAATCATCTTCCTGGTCTTTTTCATCTTCGATCTGCTTATTGACCACGTGCTTATAGACGAGCACTGGGCACTTGGCATTCTTGATGATCTTGTCCTGCAACGGGCCGAAGTCGAACGCCTCCCATCGCTTGGCGGCGCTGGAGCCCATGACCAGCAGGTCATAGTCCATCGATTCGCCGATAACACCTCCGACGATCGTTTCCGGGCGAATCTCCTTGGTGAGCACGGGCACGTTCTGCTCCTCCAGGATGCTGGTCAGTCGTTTTGAATACACTCGTGCGCGTTCCAGATATTTCTCGTCCACAATGACGTTCAGTATTGTGACCCTGGCCCCCTGCTTCTTTGCCACCATGGCCGCGACCTCGGTAGCGGCGCTCACGTGCCACAGACCGCCGGACAGGATCAGGATGCGAAGCGGTTTGAGCTTCTCGTCGGACTTGATGAACAGGACGTCGCAGGGCGTGAGCCGAAGGATCAGGTCCATCTTCCGTCCGAGTATCCGCTTCTGGGTGTGCGTATATCCCTTCCAGCCGATGATGATCATGTTCGCCGATTCTTCCTTGGCGGTGTCGATCACAGCCGTTACCACATCATGAGAGACCGTGACCAACGCATGGCACACGATCCCGTTCATTACACTATGCAGCTGGAGCTTTTCTAACATCTTCTTACGATCATCGATCAATTTGCGGTCCACTTCACTGATGGGAAGGCTGTTAGGGACCTCGACCACGCTGGTGAGCATCAGCTCGCCATTGTGTTCCAAGGCCACCATGCATCCGAGGTCCACCGCCGCGATGTTTCTCGGGTCGTCGATCGGTATAAGGACACGGTATTTTTCCAGTTCCTCCTCGGTACGAGGTGCGCGCACCGGAATCGGCACCTTTTCGATCTCCTTCTTGCCTTTGGCAAAGTAGTGCAGCAACAGCCCCACGTTGATGACCGCGAAGGCCATGTACCACGCGAACGGCTCGTAGTAGAACAGCGTGACCGCCAAGAAGAGTTTGGTCCCGATTCCGATCAGCGGTATGATCGGGAACCAGGGGGTGATGAAATGCCTCTTCACGTCCGGTCGGTTCCTCCTAAGCGTGATGGCCGAGATATTGACCAGCGTGAACAGCAGACAGGATAAGGATGTCCGCGACCGAGGCCACCTGGGTCAGAGGGAGAAACAGCACCATTCCGATGATGATGGCTCCGCTCAGCATCAGAGCTGCCACGGGGGTCTGGTTCTTGGGATGCAGTTTGCCGAAGGTGGACGGCAGATTGCCATCTCGACCCATGGCGAACGAGACCCGGGAAGCGGAGAAGATGATAGAGTTTACGGCGGCGATCGAGCCGACGATGATGCCGAATGCGATCAGGACGGCGCCGATGTACGGCACCGAGATGTTGGCAGTATAGGATATCGCCTGCGATCCATCGCCACCGGCGGTGGACAGCGGTAGCCATCCGGACACCCCTATGGCGACGACTGCGGTGGCAATGAACAGGATGGCGCTAATCGCTATGCACAAGAACATCGCCCTTGGCACCGTCCTCTCTGGATCTTTGGCCTCTTCCCCCGTCTGGGCGACGACCTCGTATCCTTCGAAGACCATGAAGGTGAATCCCATCGAAATGAATATTGACAGCGTTCCTTTGGGTATGAACGGAGTGAAATTGGCGGCCGAAGGGTGGGTGAACATGAAATATGCCGAGGCCACCAGGAAGATCATGATCACCGTGATGAGGATGAACGATACCAGAATCTCTATGCGGCCGGCGCCTTTGATGCCGCGGTAATTGAGATATATGAACACCAGGGCGATCAGCACGGCCGCCATTTTTGAGACAGTGTCCGGATCTATGCCGAAGAACGTCAGTCCGTACAGGTTCATGAAAATGTTGACACCGACACCGAAACCGAGGGCGTACACGGAACATGCTATGCAATGCCCTACCCAGGACATCCAGCCGCCGAGGAAGCCGAACGGTGGAAACAACCCTTCCTTTATCCAAAGGTAACCGCCCCCTGTCTCCGGGAAGGCTGAGGCAAGTTCGGCATAAGCCATTGCGGTGAAGAGAGTGACGAAGAAGTTCAGAACGAAGGCCAGGATGATCGCCGGGCCGGCAATGCCTGCCGCGGCTCCGATCAGAATGAAGATCGTAGAGCCGATGTTGGGGCCGATACCTATCATAAGGACCTCAAGCAGGCCAAGGTCCCTCCGGAGGGTGACCTCTACTTCTCCAGACTTATCCTCGACCGGTCCCGACATCTGGGGTCCTTAATAGGTACGGTTTATTAATCCTTTTCATATGCTCCAGACGACTGGCCAGAAGTACAATTTGGTCAATAGGTCTCAAGTCCGATGTCTATGCGATTGTCCTGTTCGAACTTTGCCAGAATGGTATTCGAACTGTGGAAACAAGCCTTTTCTGCGAGAATCGTGGCCCGCTTCCCGACAAGAAAGTCATGGATGCAATTCTCCAAAGCATCAAAGCCCTAATCGAACTGATGGACCGTTCCTCCATGATCGTTCTGGCGACTGTACTGAATCTTCCAGCGATGGAAGGCGGGTTCATGATGTCAGGCTGCATGCTCCGTACTTCGGAAGCCCTTCCGGCGAGATAAGATTGTGTATGCAGCGAAGCGCCCCCTAAGAGGCGAATTTCTGCGCAAGCTCCAGCGGCTTGCACGAATACAGCTTCAACGATCGCTCTCGTCCTGTCGGAATGCTCCTGAGAGCGTAGTATAGGCATCGCGGTGACTGAGAACAGAATCAACGAATGCTGGCCATACGCTCATCGACACCTGCCCCGGGTTCATCCGGTTCTTCGAATGTGTTACCTTGAGCCCGAGATGGTCGTTTCGCGATGGTGAGCTCTATCACCAACGTTGCGATGAGCATCACCACCCAGCAGTGCGAGCATTACCCAGGGGAATCTGAAACAAGCGAGGTAGGCCGATAGGTCGGTCCCCACGATCGGCACGATGGCAGCGCCGACCAGCGGCGAGGCCGACGGCATCGATAGTGCCAGGAACAGCTGGCCCTACGGCGGCAACCCTATCGGTGAGGTAAATGATTCATTGTATCGAGGCGCCGAAATGAGGAAAAGGTGGACGGCACCGCGCAAGAACCGGGTATCAGGGGGCCTTCGGCTTGAACGCTTTCCGCTTCACGACCACGTAGACCGCCACGATCGCCATCTGCAACGCGATGACCGCGATGACCAGGGCGAAGACCGACAGCAGCCCGCTGTTGTCATTGATGTTCTTGACCGGAGTGGTGACCGCCACGCTGTCGCTCCATCCGGATTCACTGTTGTTGGTCACTGCCTTCACGTTGTAGCTGAACACGCCACCGGAGCCTGCCTGGTCGTCATGGACCGAGGTGATCGGGACGTCCGTGCCGCTGACCGTAACATCGATCAGGACCGTTTCGCCGGAGGCGGACTGCCGCCTCACCTCATATTGGGTGATGTTGCCACCGCCATTCGAGGCCGGGGCGTTCCAGGAGATGTCCACATAATCGGCGCCGGCGGTCGCCCGCAGACCGGTGGGAACGCTCGGGAAAGCCCCTGGGACCAGTGTCACATTGTCGCTCTTGCTGCTGAGCCCGATGGCGTTCTCTGCCACGATCCAGTAGGTCACGTCCCGGGCCGATGACGGCATCCGGTCATTGTATTCCAGGTCGGTGGCGTTCAGCTGGACCAGAAGGGTCGAGCCGGAACCGTTGAGCTGGCGATAGACCTGGTAATGGGTTATCCCCGGGCCGGTCTGGTTCGGCTCACTCCACGATACATGGGCGACGCCGTTCCAATTGGAAGCCCCGACATCGAAAGGCTCGGACGGTACCACCTGGACCGCTACCGCGAAGGTGCACGGAAGAACGGTGGACAAGGTCAGCTGTACTATCAGGAATATGAAGATATAACGAGTGATTTTCATGCCTTTCAGCATCCGCCTAGCTTCCGGTTATTTTGCGCTGTTTAATCAATCTTTGCCCGGTCCGATCAGGGTCTTGCGCATGAGGTAGTTGTTCCCCTTCCTACACACCTTTCTGTATCCCAGGTGCCGGTAGAACCGGAGCGCCCCCTCGTTGGTCATTTGGACCACGAGCTCGACGCCTTCGTATTCGGCGTCCACGGCCTTGGCCTCGACATGCCTCATGATCACCGTACCGAATCCGCGGCGCTGCAGGTCCTTCCATAGCTGGATCGAGGTCACGAACAGATACCGGTCGACCGATTCCAGGGAGACGTAGCCCGCTAGCTCGCCATCGACCATGGCCACTTCGGTGTCCACGTCCTTGGACATGAGCCACTCCAGCAGCGGCTCGTCCCTCCATTCCAGACCCCAGGCCGAACGGATGATGCTCGCCATGTTATCCCGGCTCATCTTCACCAGCAGCGGGATGTCACTGCGGTTCATGGCCCGGAAATGGATCATCGGCCATCGTAGACTGGCCTCAATTCAAATACTCTTCGGCCCGCCTGAAAATCATGTCCTGCGATAAAAACCGACGTCCTAGCACAGATATTATATATCCGGTGGAATTTGGATACCCAATAGGTGAAAGACATGGTGGAAGTCACTGAAGAGGCCACTAAATACATCAAGGACCTGATCGCGAAGAACAGCAAACAGGGATTCGGTATCAGGATATACCTTTCAGGAATGGGCTGCTCTGGCCCGCAGTTCGGTATGTCCTTCCAGGACAAGGCCAAAGAGGGCGATATGGAACAGAAGGCGGACGAGTTCTCCCTGTTCTACGACAAGGAGACGAAGGAGGTCCTCGACTCCTGCACGGTGGATTTCATCGAGACCCCGTACGGATCCGGTCTCATCGTCCACAACCCGAACATGGCGGGATGCAGCTCCTGCGGTGGCGGATGCCACTGAGGCAACACTAACCTTTTTCGGGGCCCTGCCCCAAATACTATTCTAATAAGACCGGATACTCATGAACGTGTTCTTTGAGCATCCACTGATCAAGAAGGACGCGGTCGAACAGCGCGAATACCAGATCGACCTGGCCAGGCTGGCGCTGCGCTCCAATACACTGGTCGTTCTCCCCACCGGGATGGGCAAGACCGTTGTGGCTTTGATCGTCATGGCCAACGTCCTGCAGAAGCGCAAGGGCAAGGTTCTTCTCCTGGCCCCCACCAAACCGTTGGTGGACCAGCACGCTTCCTTTTTCCGGGAAATGTTCATCGGAAAATCGGTGACCGTTCTGACCGGCGAGGTGGACCCGGAGGAGCGGGAGGCGCTGTGGATCCAGAACGATGTCATCGTCTCCACGCCCCAGGCCGTCGCCAACGACCTGAAGAACGAAAGGGTGTCGCTAAAGGACGTCCAGCTCATCGTTTTCGACGAAGCGCACCGGGCCATCGGCAGCTACGCCTATGTGGCGGTGGCCCAGCAGTACAAGGAATACGGCCGGCTGGTGCTCGGGATGACCGCCTCGCCGGGAGGCAGCAAGGCCAAGATCAAGGAGGTGTGCGAGAGCCTGGGCATCGTCGACATTGAGGTCCGGACGGAGTTCGACCCGGACGTGGCGCCATATGTCCAGGACGTGCTGATGCAGCACATCGAAGTGGATGTGCCGGTCGACCTGAGGAAGATCATCGCCATCCTTTCGTCGCTTTACGAAACGTACATCAAAGAACTGACCAACCTGGGCATGTTGGACCGCGGGAGGCCGGTCAACATGCGGTACCTTCTTGATCTGCAGACGAACCTGCAGGCACGGCTCCGTTCCGGCGAGAAGAACAAGAACATCTACCGTGCGCTCAGCCTTCAGGCGATGGCGGTCAAGATGGAGCATGCGCTTGGCCTGGCCGAGACCCAGGGGACATCGGCGCTGAACGCGTACTTCGAACGCCTGGTGCTGGAGGCGAACTCGGACGAGGGTTCGAAGGCGTCCAGAGTGGTCGTCTCCTCGGAGCAGTTCAAGGACGTGCTGGAGCTGATGAAGACCATCCGCTCCGAACATCCAAAACTGTCCAAGGTCATGAGCATCGTCTCCCAGCAGGTGAACGACAAGCCCAACTCCAGGGTTCTGGTGTTCACCCACTACCGGGATACCTGCGACCTCATGGCGAACAAGCTGGCGACCATACCGGGGGTCAAGGTGGCCAAATTGGTGGGACAGGCCGACCGGGTCGGCGAGAAGGGCCTCAGCCAGAAGGGCCAGGTGGGCGTTCTGGATAAGTTCCGGAACGGCGATTATAACGTGGTCGTAGCCACCTCGGTGGGAGAAGAAGGACTGGACGTGGCCCAGACCGACCTCGTGGTGTTCTATGAACCGGTGGCGTCCGAGATCCGTTCGATCCAAAGAAGGGGCAGGACGGGAAGGAAGCGGGCCGGCCGGGTGGTCATACTGATCACCAAGGACACCAGGGACCAGGCCTACTATTACGCCAGCATCAAGAAGGAGTCGGCAATGCGCAAGCGGCTGAAGGCGCTGAGCGAGGAGCTCAAGCAAGATAAGGCCGGATCCAAGGAGGAGGGGCCCTACCCCGAAAAGAAGCCGATGAAGCCCGGACAGGCCTCCCTGTCCGATTTCTGAGCCTGGAGACCGCCCGAATCGACCGCCGAACGCCTCAGAGGGGCAGCGGTCCGACCATGTCTCGGGCGGCGTTTCTAGGAACGAAGCTATCTTATGAAATGACCAGGTATGCTGGACGGGATGCTATGACCTATTACGATATTGAGGAACAGAACCGGGTCCTTGACCATCTGATCGGATCGAGGCACACGGTCCGCAAATTCAAGAACGAGGCGCCTGCGAAAGAAATGATCCAGAAGATCCTCCAGGCGGGGATGCTCGCCCCTTACGCCCAGATAGTGACGACCCAGGACGATTTCCGCCGGTTCGTGGTCATTCCGAGGGAGAGCGAGGCCACGCCTAAGGCGGCAGCGCTGCTGAGGAAAAGGGCCACCGCCCTATTCGGTGAACTTAAGGACAAGATGCAGCAGAACGAGTTCTACCGGAACAATGGGGTCAAATATCTGGGACGTCTCGAAGCGATCGGCCCTAAGGGAATGCCCTTGCTGGGGAACGCACCCTATTATGTGGTCGTGGCCGACCAGAAGGTGGTGCTGGACAAATCGGGCTTGGCCCTGGCCCACTGCCTGCAGAACATGTGGCTCAAGGCGACCGCATTGGGACTGGGATTCCAATTGCTCACCCTCACGGAGGAAATGGCCGGCGATAGGGGATTCTGCGAGCTCATCGGCATCCCCTACGGGGAATACGTCCTGGACGGCTGCCTCATCGGATACCCTGATGCTCCGCCGGTGATGTCGAAAAGACCTCCTCTGGACGAGATGACGAGATGGATCTGAGCCACTTCGGTCCGGCGGCCGTCTAGCGTCAAGACCTATATACGCCAAATCCGTTAACAGGTCATGCTGTTCCGGGAACTGGTCGACACTTATGAGAAGCTCGACAAGACGTCGAGCCGGCTCGAGATGACCGACATTCTGTCCCGGTTCTTCAAGGTGGCGGACCGCGGTTCCTTGCGAAAGTTGGTGTATCTCACCCAGGGGCAGCTCTACCCGGACTTCAACCCGCAGAAGCTGGGAATGGCCGACAAGTTGCTCTTCCGAACGCTCGCCTTCGCCACCGGGAGGAAGGAGGCGGCCATACAGGAAATGATGATCAAGGAGGGGGACCCCGGGCAGGTGGCCTTCCAGTTGTTCCAGGGCAGGAAGCAGACCACCCTGTTCTCGGAACCGCTCACGCTGGACCGGGTCTACGCCGCGCTGGAAAAGATCGCGACATCGGAGGGGGGAGGCTCGCAGGACACCAAGATGAAGCTCCTGGCGGACATCCTGGGCGATTCCAGTCCGGAGGAGGCCAAGTACATCTCCCGCATCGTCTCGGGAAAGATGCGCCTGGGTGTGGCGACGATGACGATCATCGATGCGCTGGCGACGGCCTTCGCCAGCAAGGATGAGCGAGACGTCGTTGAGAACGGATTCAACGTCTCTTCCGACCTGGGACTGGTGGCGGAGATCATCCGGGAGAAGGGGATCGACGGCGTCAGAGAGATGAAGGTCAGGGTGGGGAACCCCATCAGGGCGATGCTGGCGGAACGATTACCTTCGCCCAGGGAGATCCTGGAGAAGATGGGCGGGACCGCCGCCTTCGAATACAAGTACGACGGGGTGAGGGTCCAGGCGCACATCGACCATGGTAAGATAACGCTCTACTCGAGGCGGCTGGAGGTGCTCACGGGCCAGTTCCCGGACGTGGTCAAGGCCCTGGGTGAATCGTTCAAGGCCAGCACCGCCATCGTCGAAGGGGAGTGCGTCCCGGTCGACATAAACACCGGAGAGTTCCTTCCGTTCCAGGAGGTCTCCCACCGACGCGGAAGGAAGCACGGCCTGGAAGAGGCCATAGAAGATTATCCGGTCAGGATGTGCCTTTTCGACTGCCTATACCTGGAGGGAGAGGACATCACCCAGGAGCCATTGCTCAAGCGAAGGGCGGCATTGCAGTCGGCGGTGCAACTCTCGGAGTCGGTGAGACTGTCGGAGATGCAGGTCCTGTCGGACGAGGCAAGCGTGGAGAAGTTCTTCCAGGAGGCCTTGAAGGACGGCTGCGAGGGACTGATGGCCAAGTCCATCGCCACCGAATCGGTCTATCGCGCCGGCAGCCGCGGCTTCCTTTGGATCAAGTACAAGAAGGAATACCGCTCGGAGATGACCGACACCGTCGATCTGGTGGTCGTCGGCGGCTTTGCCGGAAGGGGCAAGCGCAAGGGCTTCTACGGGGCGTTGCTTATGGCCACCTATAACTCCCAGGAGGACACCTTCGAGACCGTGTCCAAGCTGGGCAGCGGGTTCGACGACGCCGCGCTCGCTTCCATGGTGACATTGCTCGAGAAGTACAAACAGCCGGACAAGCACCACCTGGTCAGGAGCAACTTGGCAGCGGACTTCTGGTTCGAACCAGGCATGGTCCTGGAGGTGCTCGGTGCGGAGATCACGCTCTCGCCGATACATACCTGCGCCTACGGAAAGATACGCAAGGATGCCGGACTGGCCATAAGGTTCCCCCGTTTCACCGGAAAGGTACGGGATGACAAGGGGCCCAGAGAGGCGACGACCACGGACGAGCTGGAGAACATGTACCGTTCCCAGCTGAAGAAGGTCGAGGATTGAACCCGGCCATTACGGCGCGGGGTCTCAAGGGCCGTAGGGCGGCCTGAGATATCCGTTCGGGTCCTGGACCGGCCTCGGCCCGGTCGGTTTGGGAGCGTCGAACAATTGCCACAGGAACAGGCCCAGGAATGGTGCAGACAATATCGCGGCGGTGACGACCTTGGCCCCCAGCGAGAACTCGTCGGGCATGAAGACCAGGATGATCGACGCCAATGACAGCAGGGCTAGGAACCCGCCGAGGATCAGCAGGATGAAGCCCTTGAGATACTTGCCCATGTAGATGTGACCCATGCCCATGACCCCGAGCAGTCCGGGGACGCCGGCAAGGATCATTGCCAGACGCGGACTTTTGCCGCGCAGGTTCGTCGGTTGC
Source organism: uncultured Methanomassiliicoccales archaeon (assembly GCA_963710685.1). Lineage (GTDB taxonomy): Archaea > Thermoplasmatota > Thermoplasmata > Methanomassiliicoccales > UBA472 > DASXVU01. The sequence goes on from CAVQBH010000015.1 coordinate 27,072, forward strand.
ATTAACGGGTAGGGCCCGTATCCATCACCGAGCGACAAGGGGGCGGGGACATCCTGCGTCTGGAACTGATTCCCCTTCAGGTAAGGCGGGTTCTGGCCTGGCCGAGGATAATCGCCCGGTGTCCCCGGCTGTTCATATTGTGCCGGCGGAGAATGGATGATCGAGGGCGGTTCCTTAGCCATCCGGGGAGCGAACGGGTCGAGCGGGTCCATTCCCTTGGTGATCATCCGGCCACAGCTGGGGCAGAAACCCAGGTCATCGGTGAACGAATATCCGCATCCCAGGCATGTTCTCGTCTCCGGACTTGCGACCACCCTCACCTTGTGAGGGGAAGCGATCGGATTGCCACGCAGGTCGGTCCTCTCCACCTTCATTTGCCATTCGGTTCCGAGCCAGATGGAAAAGGAGTTGATATCGGAGATGGCCCGGTAACCGGTCCGGTATGACTTTCCGTCGATCGATCCAAAGATCAATTCGGCCGTATTGCTCCCCACCATTCTCGGATCGGTTATGAAAGAGGCACGGACCGAAACGATCCGGTCTTTCGCCAGGAACAAAACCCTTCCCCTCATCCGGTCCCACAGGTATTTGGGAAATTGTATGCCGTTGTCGTAAAAGACGATCTTATGCCAGCTTTTACCGAACAATGACTGGTAGAAAAGGAACACAATGATTTCCAGTGCCCCGAAAAGAACCATCGCCAGAATGTAGAGGGTCCGGAGGAATGGATCTTCCTCAGAATAGATGAGAGCGAGGAACGCCAGAACGCTGACCATCGCCACTGTGCTCAGAGGTATGGCCCAGGCCACCATTTTCTTTGCCTTGACATTGGGGTCCGTGACCTCCAGTGTCCTGACCGGATTTCCTCGGTTATCGCCATGGTCGACCAAACTACACCCACACTAGACTAAGGCAAGCCCATCAGATATTGATTACTATGGCAAGCGGGATCCGACCTTCAAATCGATTGAAGATGATGACGTAACCAGGCTGGGCGAAAGAACGGAATATCTGGTCCTGATCGATTTAGGGTCTGCATTGCTAGTTTGTCGAGTCAAAGCATGCTCATTCCAAAGGGACACCAATATTCCAATTGAATTCATTATTTTTCAAGCCCGATCCCCTTTGATTTGTGTTTGGTCGGAGGCCAGTTTGTACTCATGCGTTCAATTTGGAATCCTATTGCCTGAATATTGTGATTCCTATTGTACATTTTATCTACTATTCCAATAGTTATTGCACAAATGTCTCGTTAGCAAAGCTTTTATTGCTATTTTGAATAACCCTGGATAAGTTTGTGAGACAATTAAACAGAACGAAACATTCGAGTCTCCAACGAATCTTCCAAGAATTCCAGTCATATAGCATCCTTTGGTGATCAAATGAGCAATGCCAGAACAATAAAAATCGGCTTGATCGTGGCGTTAGGAATGATGTTGATCCCGTTACTCTCCAGGTCGGTCTCCGCGACCGATGGACTGGCCAGCGACCTCAACCAAGGCGACACAGCCTGGCTCCTCATCTCCACAGCATTGGTCTTCATCATGACCCCTGCGGTGGCGTTCTTCTATGGTGGCATGTTAAGAAAGGAATCTTTCCTCTCCATGCTCGGCCAGAGCGTCATAATCATTGGATTGGTCACCTTGATTTGGGTCCTATTCGGCTATTCCCTCGCCTTTAGCGGATACAAGAGTGATTTCATAGGCAACTTCGATTTTGCATTGCTATACAACGTGGGCGGACTTCCTGACATCAATTATGCCAAGACCATTCCATCAATTTTGTTCTCCATGTTCCAACTGATGTTCGCAATCATTACCGTTGCGTTGATAATAGGAGGCATCGCGGAAAGGATGAAACTCAAGGCAATGGTCATTTTCCTCGGCATCTGGACCTGCATGGTATATCTGCCAGTGGCGCACTGGATATGGGGAGGGGGCTGGCTTGCCCAGCTCGGAGCATTGGACTTTGCGGGCGGGGCAGTGGTGCACATAACCGCGGGTGTCTCGGTCTTGGCCGCATCCATCGTCCTGGGAAGGAGATTGTCGGTCCAGAACGGTAACGGTGATCATCCACACAACATCCCCATGGTGGTCCTTGGCGGAGGATTGCTTTGGATAGGTTGGTTCGGTTTCAATGGTGGTAGTGCCCTCGGATCGGGAGCGCTGGCGGCTCAGGCATTCGCTAACACCCAAATCGCCGGGGCTATGGCGGCAATCATGTGGGGGGTGGTGAGCTGGTGGCATCTCGGGAGACCGTCCGTTCTGGGTCTGATATCTGGTGGAGTGGCGGGTCTTGCGGCTGTCACTCCAGCCGCAGGCTACATCGACTCGAGAGGAGCCATAATAATCGGGCTGGCGGCAGGGGTGCTGTGCTACTGCGGTATCCTTGTAAGGAAGCATTACAAGTTCGATGACGCCCTTGATGTGTGGGGCGTCCATGGAATCGCAGGAACCATGGGCATGATAGCCGTAGGTCTGTTCGCCACCAAAACCGTCAATCTCGGCATTGCAAATGACGGACTGTTCTACGGTGGCGGATTGTCCTTGCTGACCGCACAATTGATAGCAGTGGTGGTCGTTTGGATATTTGCATTTAGTGTCACGTTCGTGATGCTCAAGGTGCTAAGCCGGTTTATCCCCATCAGGATGACGAAGGACGAGGAACGCGTCGGAGCGGATATAATCCAGCATGGGGAGACGGCATACTCGTGAGGTGTGTGCTTATGAAGCGTATCGAAGCAGTAATACGGACGGAGAAGCTGAACCCGGTCAAGAACGCACTGGAGGAGATCGGAGTAGTCGGAATGACAGTGAACGACGTCCATGGAAGGGGGGAACAGAAGGGCCTGGAGTTCACCCATAGGGCCGGAACGTACCGGGTGGACCTTCTCCCCAAGACGAAGATCGTGATAGTCGCGGCCGATGCTGAGGTGGACAAGATCGTGGAAGCGATCGTCAGATCCGCCCGCACCGGGGACATCGGGGACGGGAAGATCTTCATAAGCAACGTGGAGAAGGCGATCAAGATAAGGACCGGCGAAGCCAGCACGAAGTAACGGCCCCGGTCCGCCTTTCTATCTTCTCAAGATCGATGGCGAATAACATCAAAGAACCGGGCGATGCCCTTCCCTTGTGCGCCGAACTGCGACAGTCACCGAACGAAGGTCTCGACATTCTTGGCTCCGGTCATCCGATGGAGCATCGTTTGAGGCGTCGTCATCCGTGACGTTCGAAACGTGGAATCAAAAGAGAAGGAGCACATCTTCCCATCCGGGTTCTCGGCTTCGTCCAAGATTGATCACCATTTCCGGGCCTGGTTCAGACTGGCTTTCTCGAAATGATGTTCAACACCACAGACCATCACGAAGGAAGACTCGGCACAACTCCCTTCCAATCCGCCAGGGTCGTCTGGACATCCGAGCGAAGGAATGAGAAAGTTTTATAGACACCTCCAATATAGGTGGCAGTCATGGAGATTATACAGATAGAGAAGGACAAGGATTCCATCCTTATCCAGATCAAGGAGGCGGACATGACCCTGATCTCTCCTCTGGTCAAGGAGCTTCTCGAAGACGAAATGATCGCAGAGGTGAAGTACACCGCTGGACACCCTGACCTGGAGATCCCTACTCTTTATGTTAAGGTCAAGAGCGGCAAGCCCCAGACCGCCCTGAAACGGGCCGCCAAGGCGCTTTCCAACGAGTTCAAGGAAGCTCGAGAGAAGCTCGAAAAGGACCTGAAGTAGTCATGGTCTATTCCGAGAACCCGAACCGTGAGCGGGAGATCGGCATCGAGGTCTTTTATACCTCCACCAAGGGGACCGGGGGACGCCTCAAGGTCAACTACGAGGACTTCACGGTCAACGAGATTTCCATTTTTCCGGAGAGGTCGGAGGACGGCAAATACGCCATCGCCAAGATCACCTCCACCAACTGGGAGACGAACCGATTGGTGCGAATGATCTCCAAGAACCTGGGCATCACTCGCAACAAGATCACGTTCGCGGGCACGAAGGACAAGCGGGCGATCACCTCGCAGCTGTTCTCCATCGAGGCCCCGGTGGAATCGGTGCGCGCGCTGAGCATGCACCAGGTGGTGGTCGAGGACGTCTACGCCTCGAAGAAGCACATCACCATCGGCGATCTGATCGGCAACTCGTTCCAGATCAAACTGCGTAACACACAGCTCAAGGGGGAGGAGATGGCGTCGTCAGTCGCTCAGACCCGCAACGACCTCGAGGCCCTGGGCGGTTTCCCCAACTTCTTCGGAGTACAGCGATTCGGTTCCATAAGACCGGTCACCCATCTGGTCGGCAGGCACATCGTCCATGGCGACTTCGAGAAGGCGGTCATGGTCTACATCGGCAACCCGAACGATGAGGAGGACGATAGTTCCCGCCTGCCGCGCCAGCGTCTCCAGGAGACCATGGACCTCGAGGAGGCGATGCGGGACTTCCCGAGGACCCTCACGTTCGAACGCATGCTCATCGGCTGGCTGATCAGGAATCCGGGTGATTGGTCCGGCGCGATCAGGACACTGCCCCCGAACCTGCAGATGATGTTCGTGCACGCCTACCAATCATACCTGTTCAACCTCATCCTCAGCGAACGCATCCGGCGGGGCATCCCCCTGGACCGTCCGGTCGTGGGGGACGTGGTGCTTCCGGCCGACAGGACCGGCTATGCCGACCACGACAAACCGGTGCCGGTGACGAAGTTCAACCTGGACCTGGTGGAGAAGAGCCTGCGGGAGCGCAAGGCATACCTCTCGGGGATACTGTTCGGCTCCGAGTCCAAGTACGCCGAGGGCGAGATGGGGGAGATCGAACGGAAGGTCGTGGAAAGGAAGGGGTGAAGCTGGAGGACTTCGTGGTGCCGCAGATCTCGGAGTGCAGCTCCAAGGGTTCGAGGCGCGAGATGCTGGCCCCTTTCAAGGACCTGAAGCTGAATTGCGCCGAGGACTCCGTGGACATCGCGTTCACCCTGGGAAAAGGATGCTACGCCACCGTCATGCTGCGCGAGTTCATGAAATCGGACCTGCTCGACTATTGAGGGGACGGTTCTCCTATTTCGAACAATAGATGATGAATAAATGGTTTAGAGCCTGGACCAGTCCTTGGACTTGTCGTCCTCGCCCTCCTCGGCGGCCTGGGGCCCTTGTTCCTCGCTCTGCTCCAATATCTCGCGCGGGTCCCTCTTCGGCGCCGGCGCTGCCTTCTTGGGCTTGGGAGCACCCTCGATGGGGGCGTGGCAGCGGGGGCAAAGCCCTCCCCTGACGCACTCCTCGCACAGCAGCGAAGAGCACTTGGTACAGGCGGTCACCGCCGCTTCCCCGTGGAACAGGCACCGCCTCCCCGGAACGTCCGTCGCGTCCACCTTCGCCGGACGCTTCTCCTGATTGTAGAACGTCTGGTAGAGGTCCTTCTGTTCGTCCCCGAACATGATCGGCTCCCTGGAGGGCTTCTTGTCCATCGCGGGTACGCCGGATTCCACCTGATACTCCACCGCCGGCGCGTGCTTGGCCTCGGGCCGGGCCCGCCGGGGCCGCTGTTCCGGCAGAGCGATCGGCTCATCTGACTCCACCCACTCCTTCGGGTTGGCCTGTCTCTGCTTCGGCCGGGGCACCTCCTCGGCCTCGATCGGGGCCGGCTTTGGCTGGTTCGCCCTCATCGTCTTGATCACCGACATGAGACGGCGTGCGGTGTATATACCCACCCCCAGCGTCTCCATGATGCCCATGACGTTCCTCTTCTCGTCCGGCAGGTTCATGGCCGTCCGCAGGAGCTTCTCGGTCCGGGCGTCCATGATGTGGTGGCCCAGCTCCATCTTGTTGACTTTCTCGATGTAGCTGAGCACCCTCTTCGCCCGCGCGATATCCTTGCCTGGAAGAGCCATCATGACGTCCGACAATCCTAGACCATCCTCCCGGACCCTGGGGTTCCGGGCCGCTGCCATCAGCACGTAGCGGGAATCTTCCTCATACTGTTCGAGGTCGGCATCGTTCATGAGCTCGACGTTCACCGTTTCACGCATCTCGAGGAACGAGGAGACCTCGTCCAGACTGTTGTAGGGTATGCCGCACTCCTTGAACATCTCCTCCTTGGACATGCGGCGGTTCTGCCGATATTCGCACTCCAGAACGCTGGTCGCCTGATGTAGGACCTCGATCTCGTGCATCTTCTGGTCCGCCGCCTTCAGGGACTCCCTGGCCTGGTCGAAGTTGGGGTTCAGCTCAAGCGCCTTCTTCAGCGAGTCCTGGGCATCGGCGTACCTTTTCAGTTTCAGGTAGGAAACGCCCTGTCCGAAGTACGCGAACGGGTCCGACGGGTCCAGCGCGATGGCCCCTTCGAAGCTCTTGATCGCCTCCTCCGGGCGCTGCATCCTCTGGCATATTTCACCCCGTTCCATCATCATGCGCCGGTTCTTGGGGTCGCAGGCCAGAGCCTTCTTGATCGCCTCGTAGGCGTTCGCCGGGTCATCCAGCTGTAGCCGGATGACTGCGATGCGCTCCCATGCGCTGGCATCGGTGGCGTCCAAGGTCACCGCCCGGAGGAACGAGTCCAGGGCGTCGCTGTAGTGCTTCAGCTCCTCGAGCGCCCGGCCTTTGGCCTTGTATATGCCTTGCTCCTCCGCGCCCAGCTCCAAAGCGCGGTTAAGGCATATCACGCAGTCCTGGAACTGTCCCAGCTTGAACATGGCGTTGCCCTTGTACTTCCAGATCTGGGGATCGCCCTTGTCCACCGCCAAGGCCGCGTCGAAGGCGTCCACCGCCTCGGCCAGGTTGCCCAGGGAGGCCAAGGCCCGCCCGCGGTCGCTCTGGAAACGGGGGTTCCCGGGCTGTCCGGTCACGCACTCGTTGAAGACCTTCAGCGCCCGTTCGTACTCCCGCATCAAAAGGTAGGCCCGTCCCTTGTTGTCGAGGGGCATGAGGTCGGTACTGTCCAGCATGAACGCGCGGTCGAACTCCACGACCGCATCGGCGTAACGGCCCAGACCGATCAGCACCAGCCCTTTCCGGTTGTGCAGTTCCTTGTCCCGGTCGTCCACGGCCAGCGCATTGGAGTAGGTGTCGTTGGCCTCGGCCAGCCTGCCCAGCCGCTCCAGCGCGAAGGCCTTGTCCATCATCGCCGGCTTGTCGCTCGGCGCCACCTTGAGGATCGAATCGCAGACGTTGATGATCTCCTCCGCCCCGCCCTTGGCCACCACCGAGGTCTTCTTGTAATTGAGTATCGTGACGTTCCCCGGATCGATGGACAAGGCCGCGTCGAAGGACTCGATGGCCTCGTCGAAACGGGACAACCGATGCGATGCCACGCCCAGGTCCACATAGGCGTTGCGGTTCTTTCCGTCCAGCTTGATTATCTTCTGGCACACCTTGACCAGCTCCTCCAGCCGGTCGGTGTGCTTCAGGGAGACCTTCTTCATCTCCAGCAGATCGACGTCCTTGGGTGCGAGCTCCAACGCCTTGTCGAAGGACCTGACCGCCGACTCGTGGTCGTTCATCTTGGCCAGCACCTGCCCGGTGCGGATGTGGATGAATTTGTTGTCATGGTCCAGACGGAGCGCCTCTTCATAGCAGTCGAGCGCCTGCGGGTACCGCTGGAGCCACTCCAGCGCCACCCCTTTGCTCAGCCACACGCTCTTGTCCTTGGGGTCAATGGCCAAAACCTCATCGTAGGAAGCCACCGCCTCCTCGTAGCGCTTGGCGTTTTCCAGGGCCAGCCCACGCGAGTAGATGAGATGCTTCTCTCCCGGTGACAGCTTGACCGCGTTGGTGAACGATGCGACGGCGTCCGCGTATCGTTTCAGGGCGAAGTTGCTGTCCCCCTGGACCCGCCAGAACGCCACCTGGTTGGGGTACATCTGGGTCCCCAGGGTGGACCGGGCCAGCGATTCCTCGTACCGGCCCATCGAGTACAGGGCCAGGGAAAGGTCCTTGAGATTGTCCTTGTCGTCCGGGTCCAATGCCATGACCTGCTCGTAGAGCGCCACCGCATCGTCCTTGCGGTTCATCCGGTCCAGAGCTACGGCCTTGTCGAAGAGCGCCCCTTCGTTGACCGGGTTCACCTTCAGGATCCGGTCGCACGAGTCCAGCACATCCTTGTCCTTGCCGATGTGCTTGTACGTCTCCTTGATGCAGATCAGCGGAGCCTCATTCGAGGGCTGCGACCGGGCCGCTTTCTCCAGAGGCTTGAGGGCATCCCGGAACCGGGTGGACTTCATGTAAGCCGACCCGAGGTCCATGAGCGCCTGGAAGTCGTCCTTCTCCTTGGCCAGTTTGGCCTCGGCCAGGGTGATCACCCCTTCCATGTTCCCTGACTGTAGCAAGATCTTGCGCTTGCGCGACAGGAACTCGTCATCCAACGTGAACCGCTTCAACGCCATGTCGACCGTCTCGGAGGCTTCGCCGAACCGGCCCAGCCGGAACAATGCGTCGATGCGTTCCATGAACACCGTACGATCTTCCACCTTCCGGTCCAGCAATTTCCCGGCATAGAGCGCGATCTCCTCGTCGGCGCCGTTCTTCTTCGCCACCTGCAACTTGCCGTTGATCGCCACTATGAGCTCGGGATCGATGCCCAGTGCCCGGTCGTAGGCGGTGGACGATTCCTCGAACCTTTCCATCTCGAACAGCAGGGCGGCCACCTCCGCCCAGGTGAACTTGTTCATGCCGTCACCGCGGAGCGATTCCTTGTATTGGGCCAAGGCGGCCGCCTTATCGCCCTTGTCCTTGTAACTGCGCGCCTTGTAGAGATGGGCGGGGCCATTGCCCGAGTCACGGGCCAGAACGTCATCGTAGATGAGCAGCGCCTGGTCGGACCTCTTGAGCAGGGTCAGGATCTCCCCCTTCCTCAGCATCAGCTCCACCGTCCGGGGCATGAGGGTCACCGCCTGGTCGATGGCGGCCAGCGCCTCTTCGTTGAGACCCTGCGAGACCAGCAGGTCCGCTTTCTTCTTGAGCAAGGGGGCCTTGTCCTCGGACCTTTGGATCATACGGTCCAAAATGGAGACGTCGGATGGGTCGAGCTCCACTGCCTTCTTCAGACAGAACATCACCATTTCCGGTCGCTGCTGTTGCTCATAGAGGTCAGCCTTGAAGAGCCAGACGTTCTTGTCCGAAGCGGGGAGCTGGGTTGCCTTGTCGAGAACGGATATCGCCTGAGGGACTTCGCCCTTCTTGACCAGGGCGCGGGCGAATGCCAGCATAGCGGGCAGGTCGTTCGGAACGGTCTTTAGCGCCAGGTCGGCGGCGTTGGCGGCATCGAGGGACATCCCGCACTCCAGATAGTCCTTGGAGAGCCTGACCAGCGTTTCCACCAGAAGGGGCTGCTGGGCCGGTTCGACCGCGGCTCCGAGCAACGCATCACGTGCCTTGGTCAGTTCGGAAATAGCCGCGTCTAGGTTCCTTGCGAGAATATAGCGCTCTGCTATTTCCATCGATTTCTGCGCCTTTCGGACCGCCTTGATGTCGGTCTCTTTGCCAGGGTTCAGGAGTCCCATCCCATCACCGAATGGCCGATAATCGGCGTGATTGCACTAAAACCTTTTCTCTGGATTCATATGAAAATATAATGTCAGCTGAATTCGGTCATATGTCGGACATCTGATACTAGACCGGATCCGATTCGTGATCCGTCAATTTGTAATGCAATTTTATGTCTGGTAACAGAAATTGTAAACTGCGGAAGAACCATTAAATACGACGATAATCTATAGTATTCTTGTCTGACATAAGGTCGGACAGAAACTCTAGGATGGGATGCAATGGGGCTAGAGGAGATATCGGCACAGTATGGAATCGACCTGGAAGTGCTGGAATGGATGAAAACCCATTCTATCAATGACCTTACGCACATCGCGGAGGGCATGGACACCAAAGGGATCGATCTCAAAGAGCTTTGGTGCCTCATCAACGACCTACGTGTCATGGAAGACAACTAGGGCGTTGATCTGACAACAATGCCTGTTCCGATAACGACTCGGAGGACGACGGAGGATGGGACCTTCGTCCCCACCCCAAATAATTTCTTTCTTGTTTTTTACAAACAGATCGTTTCATCTAGCACAGCCGACAATATTAATCAACGATTATGGCGAAATCCTTGTTGAGCTCGATCATCGAGGATCCATTCGACATCGAGCTCATCGGCTGGATTCTGCTGATGGTGGGCGCTATCAGCATCATCTTCGGGTTGATGGCAGCGTTAGCTGGATTCATCTCCCAGATGAACGGATCCGTGGTCGGAAGACTGCTGCTGTTCGTGACCATCGGAAGCCTTTCCATTTGGCTGGGCTCAAAGGCCATGAGATGGGCCAAGACAGGATCGATTGAGAGCCGGGGAAAACTGGCCAACATCGGACCGTTGACCCTTATCGTTGCGATAATCCTCATCGTGGTCGTCATGATGATGGCGGCCCCGAACCTGTTGGCGGTCGAGCTCCAGTGGCTTACGGCGGCCGTGCTGATCGGTGTCCTCCTGGTATGGATGCAAAGGAACCGGAAGCCGGTGGCCAGACCCGCCTGAGGCTGACGTGTTGACTTAGAAAGGGGATCGTGAAGGGGGCTGGCCAATCCAGGCTGCGATAAAAGTTTTTTATATCAATGAACCATTAGCTCGCCCAATTCGCAGGTGTAATCTAGCGGTTAGGATTTTAGCCTTCCAATCCCCAGCAACGGGGACGAGGCTAGCTAAACACTCGGGTTCGAATCCCGACACCTGCACCTTTACGCATATCCCTCGTTCCATTCTTTTCCTTCAATGGTGACCCTGATCATTTGAGATCGCGATTCCGAACGATGTAAACGAACAGATGTACTTCATAGCCGCAAACATCTATCGATCATGAAAGAATGGATGACACAGTGCGCTCTTCCCACCGGGGTCACATCCGCATGATCCCAAGCGGTTGGGAGGACCAAGAACGAAAGGAATGGGAATGGTACGATGGTCATCGGTGCGGAGGGCATAACCGTCTGACCGCTTCTTGCGCGCTCTGCGAAAATAAGATGTTTTCCCTCATAAAGGACCAGCCTCTGGTCGATAGGCGGACGGGGACGCGCTTCCCTCTGTGCCATTTTTGACGCCCTCTACCTTAATCCTTCTGAGGCCCAGGACCCTGATCGAGTTCAGGATCGCGATGATGGACACGCCCACATCGGCGAACACCGCTTCCCACAGTGTCGCAATGCCAAACGCTCCCAGCACGAGGAAGACAGATTTCACGGCCAGTATGAAGACGATATTCTCCATGGCGATCCTCAGAGTACACTGTGATATTTTCATGGCGGTGGCGATCTTGGATGGTTCGTCTGTCATTATTACGATGTCGGCCGCCTCGATGGCGGCGTCCGATCCCACGCCCCCCATGGCGATGCCAATGTCCGCGCGGGCGAGTACGGGAGCGTCGTTAATGCCATCGCCCACGAACGCGATCGTTCCCTTTTCTGTCCTTCCCTTAACGAGCTCCTCGAACTTTGTAACCTTGTCCGACGGCAGCAGGTCCGCATACACCTCATCGATGCCGAGCCTCTTTGCCATATCCTCCCCGATGCCCTTGGAATCGCCGGTCAGCATGACCGTCCTCCTGATGCCAGCCGCTTTCAGGTTGCTTATAGCCCTTGCGGCATCCTCCCTCGGCTCGTCAGCGATCAGGATGTACCCCCAGTACTCCCCGTCGACGGCCACGTACACTATCGTACCGGAAGCATCGATCTGTTCCTCGAACAGGACGTTCCCATCCCTCATCAGCTTGGCATTTCCGATGAGGACCTGCATTCCATCGATAACCGCCGCCACTCCACGACCCAGAATCTCTTTCGTAGCGGTGATCGATGAACATTTTATGTCCTTTCCATAAGCCTTGCGCAATGATGTCGAGATCGGATGGTTGGAATGATACTCGGCATAGGCTGCGACCCTGAGAATCTCGTCCGTTTCTGCGTTCAGCGGGACGACCTCCTGCACCTTGAACGTGCCTTTGGTCAGGGTACCGGTCTTGTCAAAGACGACGACCTCCGTTCTGGCCAGGGCCTCCAAGTAGTTGCTCCCTTTAACGAGAATGCCATTGCTCGATGCGGCCCCGATGCCCCCGAAGAAGCTGAGAGGAATGGACAGGACCAGCGCGCACGGGCAAGATATCACCAGGAATGTCAGCGCCCGCGCGACCCAATCATCGAACGTTGCACCAGGCAGGACCATTGGCGGCACCACCGCAATTATGGCGGCCATGATTATCACGACGGGGGTGTAGATGCGCGCGAACCGGGTTATGAAGTTCTCCGCCCTCGACTTATTATCGCTGGCGTTCTCGACCAGCTCGAGGATCTTGCTGACGGTCGACTCTCCGAACTCCTTCGTGACCCTTGCAGTGATGAGCCCGTTGATGTCTATGCAGCCGCTGAGCAGCGCGTCCCCGGCGCTGACCTCTCGGGGCAGGGACTCACCGGTGAGGGCAGAGGCGTCTATCATCGAGTTACCGTCGACCACCTCCGCATCCAGGGGTATCTTCTCGCCGGCCCTGATGACTATGATGTCGCCAACTTTCACATCGCACGGGTCGACCTTCTCGATAGTGTCTCCGCGTTTGACGTTAGCATAGTCCGGACGAATGTCCATCAAACTGGCGATCGACCTTCTTGAATGGTCCAAGGCATAGTTCTGGAACATCTCGCCGACCTGAAAGAAAAGCATGACGGCGACGCCCTCCGCGTACTGCCCGATGCATAAGGCGCCGATCGTGGCCACGCTCATCAGGAAGTTCTCATCGAGCATATGGCCATGTGCGATGTTCCGGATGGCCGCGTAGAGGATGTCCCATCCCAGTATGGCGAAGGCGGTAAGGAACAGAAGGAACGAAATCGTTGCATCACTGGACCAATACGTCAATCCAACAACGTACGGAACAGAGCCGCAGATCAGTCTGGCGATCCGCTTCTTCGTCCTATCGGGGACCATCGGATCACGCTTTCTTGACGACGACGTCGGGTTCCGCGGCTCTGGCGATGGCCCCCACCTCTTCCATGAGCCTACCAGCGTCGGGCTCATTGTGTTCGATCGATATCCTGGTCGTCATCAAGTTCACTGAGGCTGAACGGACGTTAGGCAGCTTCCCGACGGCTTTCTCGATGTTCGCGGCACAGTTCGCACAACACAAACCCTCCAGTCTGAAATATGTCCTCATACTATGTCCCCCGACCATCGGTTGAATATCCATTCAAGCGAGTGCTGTAGGCATATATGAATGTTCACTCAACTGTCATCTTAACACATCTGATTCATAACGACGATGAAACGAGCAAATGTCCGAGACAGGTTGGACCGGAACGACCATCTCGCCGACCCACACATGTCCGGAAATGCCAGAATCTGGAACGGAACGCCGAGCTTATTGGTGTTGGGCATGCGTCAAAGCCAAATCGATGATGGCCGTCACGTGCTGGTCGTCCAAGCTGTAATGAATCCTCTTGCCTTCGCGCCTGGACTTCACTAATTTGGCCTCCCTCAACGTGTTCAATTGGTGGGAGACCGCCGATTTTGTCATGCTGAGCACCGTCGCAAGGTCGCAAACGCACATCTCGGACTGATTCAAAGCCCATAGAATCCTAATCCGGGTGGGGTCTTCCAGTATCTTAAATGTCTTGGAAAGATCATTGATCGTAGGGTCGGGCAGCATGCCCGCCTTTACCTTCCCCACAACTTCATTATGGACGACCCCGCAACACTCGACATATTTGCGTCTCATCCGTTCTTCCCCCATTGAGCCGATATCCATTCATCATATTTCATAAACTATATGTGGCTATCTAGGACCAGCCATGGGACTTGCCGATATCGCTAGGACCACTTTGCTCATTGAAACATTCTCCATCCGGATTTTTCACTGCTTCATACCTTATCCACTGTCCAACCGTCCGGTTTTCTGCCCACGGATTCGCGCTGTCTATGATTCGGATCAATCCCGAATGAAGTTGGTGAGAACGATATCCTCCTTGGCCGGGAATTGTACGCCGGCCTTCATGCCAGCCTCCTTGCATTTCAACAACCATGGCATGTTCCTCGCGAGCACTCGCATGTTCTGCAATCCCTCCAGGTCCTTCCCTACGTCTTCGGGCTTGGCACCGTGGACCATGTTCCAGTATCGGGCAGAAACGATGGGCATCTCGGAGATGGCGAAATATTTGTTGAGCTGGTCCAGGGCGGCGGTCGTCCCGGCTCTTCCGGCGGAGACAACGGCCGCTGCCGGTTTCAGGTAAAAGGAACGCCTACCTCCAAGCAGGTCCGCATAGAATGCGCGATCCATGAAAGAGGTGATCGCACCGCCTGCGGCCGCGTAGTGCACTGGAGAACCGAAAATGAACCCATCCGCGTCTATGGCGAGATCGAGAAAGTCATTGACCGTGTCGGAAAAGGTGCAGCGCCCGGTTCTCGCGCAGGTATGGCAGGCGATACAACCCGCCAGGGGCTTTGTCCCGATCTGAAAGATGTGTGTCTCCATCTCTTCGGCCTTCAGCGTCTTTGCCACTTCTTCAAGCACAGTATAGGTGCATCCCTTGGCATGGGGGCTACCGTTGACCAAAATGACCTTCATGTTTCCACCTTCGATTTTCTATCCGCCATTTTCATCGTCCTAGATCCCCGTCATCTTTTCCAGTGCCTCAGGATAACGGTCCCCCATGACCTCGATACTGGAGATCGCGTCGTTCAGATCACGGAGTTCTCCCTTCGACAATACCAGGTCGGCAGCGGCCATGTTCTCATCCAGGCGTTCCAGCTTGGTCGTGCCCGGTATCGGAACAATCCATGGTTTCTGGGCCAGTAGCCATGCCAGTGCTATTTGGGCCGGTGTCGCGTTCTTCTCCGCTGCGGCCTTCCTGATCATGTCGACCAGAACCTGGTTAGCATCGAGATTCTCCGGCCTGAAACGTGGAACGATGTTACGGAAGTCCGAGCCCTCGAATTTTGTGTGCTTGTCAAACCTTCCAGTGAGGAATCCCTTTCCCAACGGGCTGAATGGAACGAAGCCGATCCCGAGTTCCTCCAGCGTGGGCAGCAACTCGGCCTCCGGACGCCTCCACCACATGGAGTATTCGCTCTGAACCGCTGTGAGTGGATGGACCGCGTGGGCGCGCCTGATCGTCCCTATCCCTGCCTCGGAAAGCCCCCAGTGCTTGACCTTTCCCTCCTTGATCAGTTCTTTTACCGTTTCCGCCACATCTTCGATCGGCACGTTCGGGTCGACCCGATGCTGGTAGAGCAGATCAATGGTCTCGATATTCAACCGTTTGAGCGATCCTTCGACCGCTTCCCTGATGTGCCCCGGACTACTGTCCAGACCGGCCTGTTTTCCATCCTGTAACTTGAAGCCGAACTTGGTGGCGATGACCACTTCGTCGCGGTAGGGGGCAAGCGCCTCGCCCACCAGTCGTTCGTTCGTATACGGCCCATATACCTCCGCAGTGTCGAAGAATGTGACGCCGCGCTCGACCGCTGACCGGATCAGCGAGATCATGTCATCCTGGTTCGGCACTGTGCCATAGGCAAAGCTCATTCCCATGCAACCCAACCCGATGGCGGAGACCTCGAGACCGCCATTTCTCAATCTTCGTTTCTGCAATTGTATGCCCCCTTTCATTTACGGTATCAGATCGATTTTTCTTAGCCAGTTCGTGACATCTTTGTCCGCTCGGCCGACACTGCCGCCCCGTATTGACAGGCCGGGCAGCATCCTCGCCGTTGGACATATCTTCTTGATGTCTCGTTCGCTGCTTCCCATCCCACTGCCTTCATTGGTGCAATATGGGGCAATGGTCTTTCCGGATAAATCATACGACTCCAAGAACGTACATACCGCCATCGGCAACGTTCCCCACCAGTTCGGATAACCGAGAATGATCACATCATAAGAATCCATATCGTCTACCCTTTCTGTGAGCTCAGGCCTGGCGTTTTGGCTCTTTTCTTCCTGCGCTACGTTTGTTGTTTCTGTGTAATCTTCCGGATAGGGCTTTACCGTCTTGATCTTGAAAATGTCGCTTCCGGTTATTTTCTCTAGTTTCTTAGCAATTACCTCTGTATTTCCTACCTGCAGGTCTACGATGCTCCCGTCCAGATAATTTTTTCCATTGCGTGAAAAATATGCTATCAGTTTCTTCGAATTCGCCATTTTCCCTTCACTCCAATAGATTATTTCCTAGTAATTCTCCTTTGAGAACAGATCTTTTGCTACCATGATGGCGGACACTGCCTTCGGCCATCAGGCGTAGAATGCAAGATGGGTGATCACTTCGATGAGCTCCTCCTGCGAAATGCCGTTTTCAATCGCCTTGTTCAAATGAGACGGAAGCTGTGCGGTGTTTCCGTCAGTTATTAAGGCAGAAACGGTGACCAGGCTGCGATCACGGGGAGAAAGTTCCTTTCGCTCCCAAATATCTCCGAATACCACGTCGTCGGTAAGTTCAACCAGCTTAGGGGCAAAATCCCCTAACATTTTCCGTGCCTCAGAAATCTCTTGTGATCTTGACATTGTTATTGCTCCTTTCCTCTAAACGAGGTGAAATTAACCTGTCCCGACCAGAGTCGGAATTGGGTCTCACTAACTTCCATGCCATCCCTCTGTTGCCAGGGTGACTGAAGATGGGAACGGGATACGATTGGAGTGTACAGTACAAATAAACAGTACAAACAGAAATGTCACATACATACAATCGTGATACGGTCCGTCATGTCAGAAAGACCCATGTTCAACTGGGGGATCGAAGCGGCCCTTGACGCCGTCGGCGGCAAATGGAAGCCCCTGATACTCTACGCATTGAAGAACGGGACCCTTCGGTTCAGTCAGGTACAGAACCAGGTAAAGCCGAGCATCACTCAACGCATGCTGACGAAACAGCTACGTGAGCTTGAAAAGGATGGGCTTATCACACGGTATGCATATCCACAGATCCCTCCAAAGGTCGAGTACTCCCTCACCGAGAATGGCAGATCCATCATTCCTATCCTGGATTTGCTGTGTGAATGGGGCGAAGAGCATATGGGTGAACGCATAACGTTCTGGTGTGATGAAAAGGATGGCAAGTCCTAGACCCGAATTGGTGACATGATTCGGAGAATATCAGCGAACCGATTCTAATGGTCAACACCATTCCTTCCATCCAATAAAGGATACTGAAAGGGTCGGGTCAGTTACTTCTGGATTGAACTTCAGACCTGTCCAGATGGCCCGAGAATTCGAATCCCGAAACCGCATTTCAGATGAACTTGAATGGATCGACCTTACGATCTTAGGAATTCCTTGAGCTGGCTCTCAATCATGTTCCAGCTGGTGAGAAATGGTTTCTCGGTGATCGTTACCAAAAGGATGCCGCCGTTCACCGTGTAAGAACCGATCAATCTCCCTCCCAGTATCTTTCCCGAGAACTTGCCTCTGGTCCCGTCCCCGACGAACTTCACCCCTCGCTCGGCGGCTATTTTCCTGGCTTGTTTCAGTTTCTCCTCTGGATCCCCTTTCAGTTTGATCTCGTATTGCATGGTTGCGGACGTCCATTAATTTCAAATTCAAGATTATATATTATTGCATCTCGCGGTTGGGCAGGACCTGCTCCATTCCATCACAATCCACTGGTGGGGCTGACCCAGGCTAGCTGATCGCACCCGACCGACCCTTCTTGGATACGAATCGAAATTGGACACTTGTCAAAACAACGATACGTTTCCCGAGCATTTGATCGGAATCAATAATCAGAATGATGATGATACATTCTTAACTGCAATATTTTCATAGTCAGGCACAAGAATGGATAAATGGAATTGTCATGATTAGCGCGATCCTCTTAACTCTCGTGATTTCAGGGTTAATAATGATCGCCGTTGGTGTCTATTCACGTAGCCACAGGGCGATCCCAGCCCAGCTTCCGTTCGAATTAATGGTTTATCTCATTGCGATCTGGTGCCTTTTATTTGCGGCCGTGGGCATTCTGGACGACCCGGCCGCTAAACTCATGGCATTTCAGGCCGTCTTGACAATAGTTGCGTTGGTCCCAGTGGTCACCTTCCTTACCATCGTCTGGCTATTCGGACTCCAGAAATCCTTCACCAGATTCAGGATAGCGTGCCTGTTCGTGATCCCAGTGCTGATGATCGTGATCGATGCGACCAACGGCCTCACCTCCTGGTTCATCACCGGCTCACGTATCATCGACACGGCCGGGTTCTCCTCGCTAGCATTGGACTACGGACCGGCATTCTTCATCCATACCGCGTATTCCTACGTGATGATAATGGCCACTCTAGCCTTGCTCGTCTGGCATACCATCCGCAATTCCGGGGTGTATCGCTGGAGGGACATCATAGTCCTGGTCGGCTTCACGATACCGTTCCTCGGCAATGCGATCGTCATATCGGGAGAATCCGGAGGCTTCGATTTCACTCCCATCCTTTTCGTCTCCACGGGACTGGCACTTGCCTATGCCCTGTTCCGGTACCAGATACTCAGCCTGATGCCGGTGGCACGGGGGGTCATCATGGACATTTCGTCCGACCTCATGCTGGTTCTCGACCGGAACGGCAAGCTGGTCGATCTCAACCCCAAGGCCATGTCGTTGGCGGGGCTTTCCAGCCATTCCATCGGACAAGATGCCGATACCGCCTTCAAAGAGAACAAGCCCATACTCGAAATATTGGACGGGGCGGGATCGGATGACCGGGCGGTGGTGCTGAAAACTAGCTCGGGCAACAGGTACTTCGATTGCCAAGTGGATAAGATGAAGGACAGCGGAGGACAGCCCATTGGCAAGGTGATCATCCTCAGGGACATCACCTCCAACAAGATCGCACAGGATGCCCTGAAGGAGAGCGAGGAGCGCTATCGGGCCATCTTTGACCAGTTCCTCGGTTCTTTCTTCGTGGTCGATCTGGCCGACGGATCGGTCCTACAGGCCAATCAATCTTTTTGCCATTTCTTCGGGTATGAGGACGATAAGGTCGCCGGATTGAGGGTGAACGATATCCCTTCCATCGACCCCTCGGTCATCGAAAAAGTAATGAGCGCCGTCCGTCAGGGAGGCCACCTGGTCATCGAGACGACCGCCTCTCGGATCGATGGGAAATTGATCAATCTTGAGATCTCTGCCAGCCCCATCCGTTACGGGGGCAAGGACGCGGTATGCGTGATGGGATGGGATGTCACGGAAAGACGTCAGGCGGAGGCAGACCGGGAGAGGATAGAGAAACTTGAAGCAACTGGGACCCTAGCTGGCGGTATCGCCCATGACTTCAACAACCTGCTGACCAGCGTGCTTGGGTACGTCTCCCTGACCAAACAGAGGACGGAACGGGGGACGGAGACGTACAAAGGACTGCAGGAAGCGGAGATGGCGATCATGCAGGCCAAGGAGATAGCACAGGAGCTCTTGTCCCTGGCCAAAGGCGGGTCGCCGATCAGGAAGCCGGTCTCGATCCCGGAATTGCTGAAGGTCTCCTCCAACCATCCTTTCCTCAACAGCAACGTACGCTGCCACCTCAATCTGCCTGCAGGATTGTGGCTGGCGAACGTCGACCCTGGTCAGATGGGCCGGGTGTTCACAAATCTTTTCCTCAATGCCAAGGATGCAATGCCCCAGGGCGGGACGGTGGATGTTACCGTGTCCAACATCATGGCAGGCCCGACCTACAACCCAACACTTGAGCCTGGCCGATATCTTGAGATCGTCATCAAAGATGAGGGAAATGGCATCCCGAAGGACGTCCTGCCAAAGATATTCGAGCCATATTTCACCACCAAGGTCAAGGGATATGGGCTCGGACTGTCGGTGGTCTACGCCACTGTGACCAGGCACAATGGCAGCATTGATGTGGAATCTGAGGAAGGACAGGGAACGACATTCCGGATCTGCCTTCCGGTGACCGATGAACAGCCGACGGAAAGCGTGGAGGAGGAGGCGGTGATCTCCGAGGGCCACGGCCGGATCCTGGTCATGGATGATGAAGAATACGTGCTGGATGTCGTCACCGAACTACTAACGGCGCTCGGCTATGAGGTGGGAGTGGCAAGGGATGGGGTTGAGGCGATCAAGGAGTACGAACAGGCATTGAACGCCGGACAGAGATACGACGTGGTCCTGGTGGATCTTACCAACGCTAGGGGGATGGGAGGAAAGGATGCCGTTGCTGGCCTGCTCGCCATCGATGGTTCCGCCCGGGCCATTGTCTCATCGGGATATTCGAACGACCCGGTGATGGCCGATTACTCGAAGTACGGGTTTGTGGGAGTCCTTCCCAAACCCTATAAGATGGAAGAGCTGGCGATGGCCATCAAACAGACAATGGCTAAAGACGATCTTTTGAACCATAGAGAAAGACCGAAAGGGAAGGCTTAGGCTAGAACCCGTATCGCTCCAGTCATTTCACCAAGGAAACCATTCGTTCGTGAATTGTGGCCAGGAATTCTCCCCCTCTAAACGGTCCGCGAAGTATCCAGCTTCGCATCTTGCACTTGTTTTGCTCAATGGTTCTTGACCGGTCGGGAACCGACCGATAATGCATTTTACGCCCAGCTGGCGTACTTCGACGCTTGCCTATTGCTCTCATCGGAACTTCATTCCGGCAAAACGCCATTTGGGAGGGGACTGGATTAGTCCAGCGATACTGATGAGGGAGGGGGAGATGATTCGTGCGTCAAGGATTGACTCTTGAGTTAATTGTTTAGGATCAGGAAAATTAAGGGTAAGGCGGGAGAACGGGGCAGAACTCCCGCCTTGGGATGGTTGTTCAGATGAAAGGGATGGGCCGATGCATCCTCCCCTGGTTTGGTTATAGAGCTTCGGACCCCGTGCACCTTCCGCGCACGCCTTCTTGAATCATGATAGGCAACCTACCCTTAAATACCGGAGCGCCAGAGGTGAGCGAAAGTACTACCCTTAGAAATATATGCTGGCAAGAAGGAATTGGGACCGAAAGTGGACCTAAGCGGATTTCCGCTTGTGCCTGATCCGGACCGCTTCCCCCTTGACACTGTCCGCCATCTCCTCGCCGTTCATTGTCGCCACCCCGACAGCTTCCACCTTCCCTTTCCGCATCACGATGGCCTCGTCGCCGATGCGAATGTCCGGGTCAGCGCTCTCCACGCCTACTGCGAACAGGTTGCCAGTCATGTCGAAGTCCTTCATGTGCACCAGGAACTTGCCTGATGCGGCGATCCTTTCAGCCCCGTCTATGGTGAGGGATATCATGCCCCGGTCCGGGGTCAGCATGCCCATCTGGGTCCTGCCGGACATGAAACGCGAATAGGGATAACTGCCAGACACATCGCACCCCTCGGTCAACGCTGCCCCCACTTCCCCGAACTGGAAGATCGCCGACGACCTCATCGAACTGGTTCGGTCAACGCCCCGCGGGACCCGGGGATACTCGTCACAATACTTCTGCAGAACCGCATAGAGATTGTCCAGCGAGTCCTTCGACGTGCAACTGGCGGTCTTGGTCGTGTCCACGTACTCGTCCAGCACCGGCAGCACGAACTCGCTCTCGTCCCCCAGGTGGCAGATGATGTGGTCATACCCGAACGAAACGATACGCTTCACCATCTCCTGCACCATGGCCACCTCTTCCCGGTCCCAGTGTCCAGTGACCGGGATGTCATACTGGGCCGCGGGATAGAACAGCTCCAGCTCGCGGGGCACGGCACCCAGCGGGGAAGTGATAATGACCTCGTGGATGACATCGAAGTTGCTCACCGCGGTCAGCACCCGCTTGAACGCCTGGTGGCTCTTTGAGGAGAAGTAAGGCTTCTTGGCCGAGCACGGGATGAGCAGGAGGACCTTCTTGTCCGCCGGGCGGACGTAGCGCTCCATGATCCGCTTCCGGTATCGCATGATGTCGGGCCGGCTGAGCGACTCCTTGGCATTGCAATAGAATCGAGGGCCGATGACCGGGAAATACTTCTCCTGGAAGTCATAGTGGCTCTCATCGAATAGGCGCAGCGCAGAGACCAGCCAGGGCGATCCATGGATGCGCATCTCCACCAGTTCTCGGAGGCGTTGCTTGTCGATCATGTGGCGGACCAGCTGCAGCTCTCGGGCGGCGTTATCCAGACTGAGAGCGAAGGCCTCGGACGGTTTCGTCGCCCCGACCCACTTCGAGTCCCTGGAGGAGATCGCTCCCTCGGCCATGCTGACCTCCATCCTGGAAGATCGATACTGGAGCAGAGAAGTGTCGAACAGGTCGACGCCCATGTAGGTCAGGAGCGCCAGGTTGCTGACGTCCATCATGCCGGGGGCGTAGACCAGCCGTTTGTGTCCCGCACCGCCTCGCAGGGCCACCATGGCGGCGGCGAACTGACGTGCGTCCCTTCTGTACTCGAACGCGTTGCCCAGAGCCACGATCTCCGCCTCGGACGATTTCACCTGATCGGCGATGGCACCCGGATCACCCCTCACTACGGAGATACCAGTACCATCGATAATCCCGAAGTCGGTGCGGCCCCCGCGCATCTGGGAAAGCGGCGGATAGAAACCGTGCGGGACCAGAATATCAGCATTGTCCGGCCCAATCGCGGCATGCAGGCTGTGTGAGTCTCCATGGTTCGTGAAAACGAGGTCGTACCCGCTGGGCAGGGGAATCGACGGATCCCCGGTGTAGATAACATTGGGAGTGAGCGCCTTGAACGATGACGCGGTCCACCTTGCACTTCGTCCGACACCGGAACGGCCCAGCACCTCGAGCATAACGCTCTGATGCGGCCCCCGGATAAAACGGTTGCTATGACGAGGATGGACGATATAGGGAGACAGTTTCTGAGACTTTTCAGAAGGTGGTGACCGTATTATGATCGGGGAAGATCTTGCTGGCCCCCTTGTCAGTCGATCCCGATCACGCTCACCGGAACGGTGAGGTCAAGGACCCGTTCGCCGAGGTGCTCATTGGCGCGGACACACTTTGTTATCGAGGCCCACCAGCCCTCCACCAGCGCGTCGGAATGTGCTTCCGGGAGACGAAGAGCATCGAGCAGGGGCTACCATCTTGTGTGCCAGACGATCATCCGGGATGAGCTGAGAAGCGGGCTCGAGGAGTGCGTCGAGGACCGGTACGGGCGTATGCAGCAGGCCCCGGCCAAAATCGGGCAGCAGGGGGACGGAGGGCCAGCATATTGACGATAGTGTTTAGGACCTCCATCGAGCAACCTTGCCAGTAATTCTGCCAAGGGTAATATATGCCCACGAGGCATTACCGTTTCCGAGACCATGAGCTTCAAGGGTTTGGACATCGTTTCTATCAGAGACCTTAGCCGGGAACAGATCGACACAGTCCTGGACCTTTCCGAGAAGATGATCCCCTATGCCAAGGGGGAGAAGTTCACCAAGGCCCTGGACGGCCGGATACTGGCTAACCTGTTCTTCGAGCCATCCACCCGCACAAGGATGTCCTTCGAGTCGGCCATCAGCCGGCTGCACGGCCGGTCCATCGACATGGGAGTGCCTTCGATGACCTCCATTGTCAAGGGCGAGACCCTGGCCGACACCATACGCATGGTCGAGTCCTATTCCGACGTCATCGTCCTGCGGCACCCCCATGAGGGGGCGGCCCGGCTGGCGGCAAGGTTCTCCTCGAAACCGGTCATCAATGCCGGCGACGGCGCGGGCCAGCACCCGACCCAAACGCTGCTCGACCTGTTCACCATCCGACGCTCCAAGAAGTCGATAGACGGCATCAAGGTGGCCATGGTGGGCGACCTGAAGTATGGCCGCACGGTGCACTCGCTGGCGGAAGCGCTCACGATGTTCGGGGCGGACCTGACGTTCGTGGCGCCCTCGACACTGCAGATGCCGAAGGAGACGGTGAAGCAGGTGGAGAAGTATGGCGGGAAGCCGAAGCTCAAGACCAAGCTTTCCGAGGTCATCGGCGATGCCGATGTTCTTTATATCACCAGGATCCAGCGCGAGAGGTTCCCGGACGCGGCCGAATACCTGAAAGTGGCCGGGATGTATCGGGTGGACAATCCATTGCTCCGCGAGGCCAAGAGCGATCTGATCGTGATGCACCCGTTGCCGCGAGTGGACGAGATCGCCCCGGAGGTCGATTCGACGCAGCATGCCAAGTATTTCGAACAGGCGTTCAACGGCGTGCCAGTAAGGATGGCGCTGCTGAACCTGGTCCTCGGAGGTGAGCTGTAGATGAAAGAGTTCAAGGTTACGCCGATCAGGAACGGGACCGTGATAGATCACATTGATTGCGGGAAGGCGCTGAAGGTCCTACGTATCATCGGACTGAAGGAGGGCAACGTGCAATCCCCGGTCTCGGTGCTCATGCACGTGCCCTCGAAGCAGGCCGGCTGGAAAGATGTGGTCAAGGTCGAGGACCGTGAGCTGGACCCCAGGGACGTGGACAAGATTGCGCTGATCTCGCCCAAGGCGACCATCAATATTATCCGCGACTTCGGAGTGGCGGAGAAGCACCAGGTCAAACTGCCGGACGTCGTTCGCGGTAAGGCCAAATGCGGCAACCCGAACTGCATCACCAATCTGAACGAGCCAGTGGAGCCTGAGTTCGTCGTCGAGTCGAAGAACCCGCCGGTGCTGCGCTGCATCTACTGCGACCGGATCGTCGAGGATATCGGGGAGAACCTGTTGTAATCCATGCCATATCTCCAGACCGATCTCTCAACCGGAATGTGGAGCATGGAATGGTTCGGGATCTGTTAAAGATAGAACAGGAAAGGGATCGCCCTTTCTGAAAATGGCCAGAACTTATGGATGGATCAACGCAGCCAGACCAATTCTTCCTTGGTCTTGTTGGCCACGTTCTGTATCCGCGCCAGCATGCTCTCGTCGGAGATATCCCTGTCACAGGTCAATGCGATCATCAGGCTCTGGGACAGTTCCCAGACAAATATCTTCTTGGTCTTGTACACGCCAATGACATATTCCAGCCTCTCCTTCTTGGGTTCGACCCTGGAGGATTCGGCGGAACTGAATATCACGGAGATCATGGCCGAGAACATCTCTGGTTTGGCGGGCAGTCTGGATGGATCTCCTGTGATGATGAGGCCGCTCTTGGATACGACCGAGACGCTCTCGATCTTCTGGTCCTTCCCGAACTCAGCATTGATTATCTCGTCAAGAACATTCTCGACCGATTTCGTTCCCTGCAATCGTATACCTCCGAAAATCCCCTAGACCTTTCTCAGTCAGATAGCATATCCCATTTCCATTTAATATGTTTCCGTCATTTCTATGTTTTATAGAATTGAGACGCTGGAGAACAATTAATATCTCCGGCTTAAGTTCGAGGTCGTCAACATGGTCCTGATCGTTATCGCCGGAATGCCTGGAGCGGGAAAGGAGGAGCTGGTGTCGGTGGCAATGAGCAGAGGATACCAGGTAGTGAGGATGGGAGATGTGGTGAGAGAGTTCGCTTCCAGGTCCTCAATTGAAGTCGGCGATAAGGGTGTGGGGGGGTTCGCCAACGAGGAACGTCAAAAGTTCGGATACGATGTCTGGGCCAAACGCTGTTTGGAGCGGGTGATGTCCGAACGCACCATAATCGATGGGTCGCGCGGGCCCATGGAACTGAAGGTCTATCAGGAGCGTTTCGGAAAGGACATCAGACTGGTGGCGATCCATTCCTCGCCCCTTACCAGATATCCACGTCTGGTGCATCGTGCCCGGGCGGATGCCCCGAAGAGCAGGGAAGAGTTCGAGCTCCGGGACGAAAGGGAACTGTCCTGGGGACTGGGGTCCCTGATAGCCTTGGCGGACGTGATGATCGTCAACGAAGGAACATTGGAAGAGTTCAAGTCAAGATGCGCGGAATTGCTTGACCCGATCGCATGAGGTTCAAGGTCGTGCGGATCTGCGGACCAGAGGCCAACACCGTTATTCAGGAGGAACGTATCGTCTTCGATCTGAAGCGGTCCACGCCATCCTTCAGCAAAGCGGCTATGTCGTCTCGGAACGGGAGGTAATGCTCCTGGCGACCAGAGAAGGCGTAGAGGTCTCGGTCTATCGCACCGACCGGATGGTCATCCACCCGGCGGAGAAGGAGAAGGCCGGGGAGATGGCGGACATGTTCCACCGGATACTGGCGTATTCTGAGTGAGAGACGATGTTTTCAATAGACGGTCGTCAATAGCTTCTATAGATGAAGTTCAGGATCATCCGAATATGCAAGTCTGAGGCCATGTCCGCGGTCCCCCAGGCGCCGGTACGCTTCGATCTCGATAGGTCATCGGCATCGCTCCGTACCAACGGATATAAGGTCCAGGAGAATCAGGTCATGGTCATTGCGAAGAAGGACAACGTCGAGGTGACATTGTACATGAACGGAAGATTGCTGGTAACCCCGGCGACCGACAAGGAAGCGGTCCGAAAGTTGGCAGAAGAGTTCTATTCTTATCTGGTTTTGGAAAGATGAAATTCGCCGATCAAAACTACTGGTTGGTCTGGTGATTTGTGGTGGATGATCCACTTTCCGGATTCAACTTCAGGTCGAAGCTGCTCTTTCCGCCATCCTTGAATTCTGTTGTCAGCACCATCCGACTGTCGTTAATGATCAGCGACATGCGTTCCATGTTGGACGAATAGGTTCGATTGCGTTTGTTCGATCCTATTCCTTTCAGCAATCCCAATTTTTCCAGGTCCTTAATCCTCCTATAGCATTTTACTTGCGGTATCTTAAGTACATCACAGAGCTCTCTCACCCCTCTCGGGTTTGTGTATGTAAGAGCAAGGATCTTCGCAGCATCGGCGTCAAGCGCTAATTCCGCTAGATCAAACCCCACGGCCTTCGATTCCATCAAAACTATCGAACGGTACGATTTATATATAGTGATATTCTCGAGATTCTCCCGACTGATAGTGATAATAGCGCTGTTCTCTACCTATCCAGTAAGTTAACGGATCGTTGGAATCGCTCGAAAATTGGTTAGTTTCCGATAATGTTTAGCAGTGGTCTCGGAACGACCTTTCAAATTAACAAAAAGTGGAATTTGGGAGCGACTATATATCCACAATCGCGGACATTTTCCGGCAAGAAGGAGATGGCTTGAGGAATCGGATGGGCGTTGCGGCACTAGCTCTGCTTCTCGTCGCTCTCTTACTGGCGACGGGCTTCAGCACGGGCTCAGGCTCAAGACCCCAGGACGGGGTCGACGCCAACCCCGCCGCAAGAACGCCCCTAACCAGTTCCCAGAGCGAGAACTACAGTCAACTGAACCAGTTCCGATCGGGAACGGTGTTCGACAATCAATCCTATAGCATCGGTGTCGATCCCCTATCCCAGGATTTTGCCGTGGGTGATCTGAACCATGATGGCCTAAGCGACGTGGCGGTCATCAGCAAACAGACCAATGAGATCTGCATCTATGACCGGACCTCAAGCGGAGCCCTTTCCAGCATTCCTTTGAAACTCTCAAAATCGGACATTGTCGACATGCGGAGTATAGCGATCGGCGATTTGAACAATGATGGGTTGAACGACATTGTTGTGAGCTTTAACACCTCTGCTGGCGATGGTCGCATCGCGATTTTCAATCAATCATTATCGTCTCCGTTCTTTAGCCCGACAAATGTCATGGAATTGAACTTGGGAGACCTCGAGCCGAACAAGGTCGTCGTGGGCAAATTCAATGGCCAATCAAACATATGCATAGCTACCGTCTGCATGGGTTCTTCTTCCTACGCTGACGATTCTATTGTTATCTGGAAATATCCTTTTCGACTTGCGGTTAACGACAGATGCAAGATATCAATTCCGACTTTCACCAAAAGCAAATTCCTGGCTGCGGGAGATGTGGACGGAGGAGGGTTGACAGATCTCGTTGTTGGAAATGAGAGCGGTAGCAATGTCCTAATCGCTTTACAACCAACGACCTGGGGAAGCCCCTGGTCTCTTTACCTAAAAACAATTCCTGGCTTGGCATCTG
Organism: uncultured Methanomassiliicoccales archaeon; assembly: GCA_963710685.1. Lineage (GTDB taxonomy): Archaea > Thermoplasmatota > Thermoplasmata > Methanomassiliicoccales > UBA472 > DASXVU01. The sequence goes on from CAVQBH010000015.1 coordinate 54,988, forward strand.
ATATACAACTTGCGGATGTAACTGGAGACGGCCGGTGCGACCTCATCTTTGCAGATGCCAGCAATACCGGTGGATATTCAACGGTCCGTATCTATCCAAATGTTGGCAATGGCTTTCCGACCAATCCCCCCCATGCACCGATTAGAACCCCTCTTGGTCTTGGAACTGTCGCAGTTGGCGATCTCAATAACGATTCTATCATGGATCTGGTTGCCCTGTCGAATGGATATGCTAATTGCAGCACTTTCTTCCAGAACGGAACGGGATTCTTCAGCCAGTACTCTAGCCTCACTTTTCCCGTTGATGAATCCCCATTGAAGGCCATCGTCGATGACTCGATGGTAGGCCATGAAGGGATCTTCATACTGTGCCAGGGACCGACCGGAGCAAATGGAACGCTTACCTGGTTCACGGCAAACCCAAGACTGACGGGAAACTCCAATGCCAATGCCTTCTCCAGTACCGATAGACCGAAATTGCTGACCTCAGGCAAACTGGCGAACGGAGACGTCGTTGTGGCCTCCACATTAACCACATCGAACAAGGTTCTCATTTACGATGAGGGATCCAAACTATCATGGACACTGCAAACCCAGAACGCACCGATAGCAGCCATGTTCGGAAAGTTCAGTTCGACAGGTGGAGATGACCTAGCCGTGCTAAACTCGGGCTCCCATTCCATCAGCCTGTATCGCGGAGCGCAACTCTCTACCAACTATCAACCGTTCAAGAACATCACCCTTCCATTCTCGAACCCTTCTAGTCTTTTCGCAAAGAGTCTAAGGACAGATGGCTTTGATGATCTGTTGGTCGGCTACGGACAGGGTTGCTACATATTGTACAACACCGAGGACGGTCAATCCTTTAGCCTGGCTCTCAACGAAACAATAGGCGGTACGATTCCCGGAAATCGAGCAGCTATCGTTGTCAGCGATTTCAATATGGACGGCCATATGGATGTTGCCCTACTGAATACAGCCGCCAACAAGGTGGAAATCTATCTTAGGAAAGCGGTGGGCACCCCAGGATCTTACTACCATCATATGCCGATAACCAACCTAACTGCAGACAGCGATCTTATGCTTACCATCGCTTCGGGAGACCTTGGAGGAACAAGCTCTGAAGACATATCGGCTGTCACCCAGGATGGAAGATTATTGATCTTCTTGCAGCAAGACTATGGTTTCACAGACGCAGTATCCTATCCTGACATATCAATTCAATTAATAGGGAAACCATCGTCACTGGCCGTTGGGGACGTTAACGACGACGGTCTTACAGATGTCTTGATCGGCTACTCCGATTCACCCCGCCTGGCAGCCTATCTGAGAACAGATAACGGCACATTCACCAACAGCTTCAACTTCACGACCGGAGCAGCCCCCTCAGCTGTGCTGGCCCTGGATGTTAACGGAGACGGAAGGACCGACATTCTCTGCGCATCGCCTGGAAGCCACTCCATCAGCATCTGGCTGCAGAATGACCTGGCCCCGTTGGCACTGATGGTGGGGCCAACCCAACAGTACCGGGGGCAGAGCGCGTCGTTCAGCGGGGCGGACAGCCAGGACTCCTATTCAGACACGGCCAGCCTGAACTACACCTGGACGTTCGGGGACGGAACGACCGGTTACGGCATGACGACGTCGCACATGTATGGGGCCAACCTCACCTACCAGGTCGTGCTTACGGTGACGGACAGGGACGGACTGAGAAATTCCGTCACCAATAGTATCAAGATCGTTCAGACATACCCTTCGGCGAGCTTCACCATCACGCCCCCATCGCCTTCCGAAGGAACCTGGGTGTCCTTTAACGATTCGAGCCATTCCTCCAACGTCTCCCATTCGGCCATTCGGGGCTGGCAATGGGAGTTCGATGGGGCGCCCTCGAACACCACATCCAATGCTAGGCATCGGTTCGGGGCGGGGGAGCACACCGTCAGGCTGACGGTCAGGGATGCTGACGGCATATCGAACTCCACCCCTCTGCATTTCTTCAATGTGACCGAATCAAGACCCATGGCCGGTTTCCAAAGCTCCCCGGCCAAGGTGGGCTCCCCCGTTTATCTCAACAGCACCAGCGTGTTCGCCTGGACCCCCATCGTACGCTACTGCTGGAACTTCGGGGACGGCAATTCGGTGAACGGAACCGGATCGAACGTGGTCCATACCTTCACCATGAAAGGATGGTACCGGATCGTCCTGAACGTCACCGATGCGCAGGGGTTCACGGACGAGATCGCCCATTGGCTCTTGGTGACGGCGACGCCGCCGACGGCCACCATCGCACTGAACGGACCATCCGCGGAGGGTAATGTCTCCAGGTTCTCCGTCTGCACATCATCGTTCAATCCGATCATTTCCTGGAACTGGTCGTACGACAACAACCAGACCTGGCACCTGTTTCAGAGCGAAATGGCCGGCGCCTCCTTCACGTTCGCCAACAGCGGCGAACATTGGGTTAGCCTGAACGTGACCGAGACGGATGGCTCATGGTACGTCGCCGGGATGATGGTGGAAGTGCAGGAAACAAACCCCCGGATCCAGGGATTCGGGGCGTCCGACGGATCGGTCTGTGAACTGGACCAGAACGTGAGCTTCTGGGTTTCGGCCGTTTCGTACAAGCCCATCACCAAGTATGAATGGAATTTCGATTTCGGATCGGGAGGTGTTTGGGTGGCGTCCACCCCGTTCCTGACCAATCACACCTCCTGCGCCTTCACGAGACCCGGTATCCACTATGTGACGGTCAGGGTCTGGGATGATGATGGCTTCACGCAATACGGCTCCTATCTCGAGGTGCAGGTCAACGACCCTGCTCCGAAAGCGCACTTCAGCTTCCAGAACTCGACCCAGAACAGCGGAGTGGTGCTGTTCGATGCCACCCTGTCCACCGACAATCCTTCGGACACCGCATCGCTGACCTATGCCTGGAACTTCGGGGACCAGGGCGGGTGGACCAATTTCTCCGCCAGTAACCGGGCCGTATCCCATGGGTTCGGCAGTGATGGACGGTACAACATCACCCTCATCGTCAAGGACCAATGGGGTTCGGAATCGCCCTTGGCCCAGTCCATCATACTGGTGGACCGGACCCCTCCTTTGGTGGTGATGGAGTCCACAGGCAGCAATGCCAGTGCTTCACAGGCCATCGTGGTGTCGGTCAAGGTGACGGACCAGTTCGGGGTCAAGAACGTGACCCTGGTGTACCGGGTCAACAGTGGCAACGAGACCTCCATCACGATGACCCCCATGAACGAGCCGGACACGTTCTACGCCCAGATACCGGCCCAGGGGACCGGCACGAACGTTTCCTACCGGATAACCGCCATAGACACGAACAGCAACCCGTATTCCACCCAGACGTATGTCCTGAACATCAAGGCAGCCCCATCGCCGGGGATCTCCCCGGAGTATCTGGGGCTGCTGATGGTGATCGCGATCATCGCGGCGATACTGGGGCTGCTGGTCTACCGGGCGCTGGTCCCGGTGGACGAGGTGTTCATCATATTCCAGGACGGTCAGCTCATGGCGCACCAGACCAGGCGCATCAAGCCAGGGATGGACGATGACATACTGGCCTCCATGTTCGTGGCAATCCAGATGTTCGTCAAGGACTCGTTCAAGGACGAGTCCTCGACCGGCCTGAACCGTCTCGACTTCGGGAACAAGAAGATCCTGGTGGAGAAGGGAGAATCGTTCTATCTGGCGGTGGTGCTGCATTCCGACCGGACCGGATCTGTCCCGAAACGCATGCGCACCGTCATCGAGGACATCCAAATGAACTTCGGACCGGCGCTGAAGGCCTGGGATGGGGACCTGGAGAAGGTCCGAGGGGTCAAGGACTCCGTTGGTCCGTTGGTGAATCACAGGGGACCTTTCGGTAACAAGTGACCCGAGCAATGGGTTTATATCACCAAACCGTTAAGCTGGGCAATGTCGGTCATCGAGAACCTGGCGATCATCCTGGCCCTGTGCGCCCTGCTGTCGCTGATCTCCTACAAGTTCGGACTGCTGACGCCCAGCGGCAGCGCGGCGTCCTTCGTCATGGGAGTGGTCATCGGTGTCTTCGGCTCGATCAACTGGCTCATCATGCTGATAGCCTTCGCTTTGGCCGGGTTCGTGGTGACCCGGTACAAGATCGATATCAAGATGAGGAACGGCCTGCAGGAAGGGAAGAAAGGGGAAAGGACGTACAAGAACGTCTTCGCCAATGCCTTCGTGCCGGCAATGATCGCGGTGATCTCGTTTGCCGCCGGAATGCAGAACCAGCCCATCGCCGTCCTTGCTTACCTCTGCTCCATCAGCGTCGCCGCGGCTGACACGATCGCCAGTGAGCTGGGCGTGCTGAGCCCGCATGTTCGGCTGATCACGAATTTCAAGAAGGTGCCGGCGGGGACCGATGGCGGCATCTCCCTCTACGGCACTTTCTGGGCCATCATGGCGTCCATCTTCGTTTCACTCGCTGGCTGGGTGGTGCTCTTCCCCGGGATGTCGATCGACGGAAGGGTGTTAGTGCCGATCGTAATGGGAGTGTTCGGCTGCATGGTGGACTCGCTCATAGGGGCCACGTTCGAGACCTGGAAGATGGTCGACAAGCTCGGCAACAACGTCTCATCGATGGCCATCGGAACTGTGGTAGGGGTGCTGGTCCTGCTGTTCGTCTGAAGGCGCGGGCCATTGATTAATTACTAAATATCCCGATGTCCCAGAATGGAGATGATGCGGTGCAGATAGAGGTGAGGCCGGGCGCACTCTACTTCCTGAAGGGAAAGGAAGATGGCCGGGTACGGGAGCTGGTGGCGGGCCTCGGATCTGCCGGATATCGTTGGATGGTGGTCTCCGCTCGTTCGCCAGACTTGTTGCATAATGACCTGAGGGGCCCGGTCGACTGCGTTCTAACCCTTACCGAATCGGTGGGGCAAAACTCCGTCGACCCCCAGAACCTCATGGTCCTCGCGGATACCATCACCAAGTTCATCGAAAACGATGGTCGGTCGGCCCTGTTGATCGAGGACCTCGAACTGCTCAAAGAGAAGAACGAGTTCTCCCGCATCCTCCGTTTGGTGGGATTCGTCTACGAATCCTTAGCAATCAACCGCGGAATCGGGTTCATCATGATGGAGCCACGGTCCTGGGACGCAAAGGAGACGGCGCACCTGAGCAAGGAAGGGAACATGGTGGAGGAGAAGGACCGGCTGGAACTGAGGCCTCTTCATCCACGCAACTCCGGAATCCGCCCATCCCAGAATGTTTAAATATGACCGTTGGCTTCGGAGGATTAAGAATGGTATGACGGCCAAAGAGGCGGGGATACGCCTGGTCTCATCCGAACCCAGAAGCTAAGCCTGCCGTCGTTCGGCGTTGTACTGTGGTGCGCGAGCCCACGGGAACCTCCGAAAGCTGTCAGCCATTCTTATTCTCTATAACTTAACCCTCAGCGCAACCTTCAGCCAGCAGCTCATTGTCCGGAAGGGATGTTCCACGAAGCCCGGGGCGCAATTCACCTGGCCTTCCCCGCTGGGAAAAATATTAAATATCATGTTCGCGTGACGGGGATTAAGAATGGTATGACGGCCAAAGAGGCGGGGATACGCCTGGTCTCATCCGAACCCAGAAGCTAAGCCTGCCGTCGTTCGGCGTTGTACTGTGGTGCGCGAGCCCACGGGAACCTCCGAAAGCTGTCAGCCATTCTTATTTTCATCATGATTATTTTGATTGACTTGTTCAATCCAAAATTCCTCCTCCGGAAAGAACCCCGGTTGTTCGAAGCAAATTCAGCTGGGCGATCAGTCATTCGGCCGGACCCACGTCTCCCGGCATGACCGACCGAACCGTTCCGATAAGAACGATAAATCAGCGATCGGACTGACGAAGAAAACGGACATCGTTAGTCAGTATTCAAATCGCAAAATGAAAACATAGGTTTAATATCGCTGATACTGGTAGTCACCCAAATCAATAAAGATGGTGCCGAAGATGGACTCTGATCTGACCCTGGTGATTGTTCTGCTCATCGTCCTCGGAATCGCCCTCTTTTTTGAATTTAGGTACATCCGGGGCAAGAAGGACGACACCATCGATCTGGCCTTGAACAAGGACGAGGCGTTCAATACCCTGAACACCACCCAGGCGGTGAGCCGGGCACTGAAGGACCGGGGCCGGGACACCGGACCGGCAGAGATGGAGCTACTCCGCGCCAGTCTGGCCTACGATCGTCGCAGCTATGTGGAGAGCATAGAGTCGGTCAAAAAGGCGAAGAAACTCCTGGATGAGGCACCCATCTTGGCGTTGCCTGACGAGCCGGAGAAGGTCTCACTGGAATCGGATCCCTCCGATGAGGAGGAAAAGGTCCAGGAGCACGCGAACATCGGCGAGACGAAGAAGCTTCCGCCTAACTACCTGGAATCCAAGTTCATGATCAACACCGCCGGCGATGAGATCGAGAAGAGCCGGTCGGAGGGCAAGGACGTCACCGCTTCGGTGTGTCTGCTGGACGAGGCGAAGATGGCGTTCGATTGCAAGGACTACGATGTGGCGCTGAGGAAATCCCTGAAGGCCAAGAAGGGAGCGGAGGGGCCATCGGAACCGGTGGTGCTACAGGTCGTCAAGACCGCCCCCCCTTGACCAAGATGGTCAAGGCGGCCATCGTCGAAGAGCCTTTGGACGCGGTCCGTTGCGCCAACTGCGGGGCCGAGGCCAGGGACGACGACAGTTTCTGCGCCAAGTGCGGCAGGCCGATCGAACGGAAGCAGGAATGCCCCAAGTGCGGAGCCGAAATCTCCGATGAGGATGTCTTCTGCCGTAAATGCGGGACCGAAGTAAAGACGGCCTACCAGTGCCCCGAGTGCGGGGCAGCCGTCACGGACGAGGACCCGGTGTGCGTGAAGTGCGGAGCCAGGTTCGAAAAATAACAATCAGAACATTTTTTATATCGACGGATTCATGCTCGAACGGTTCCTAATGATACTGGTCAAGCTCGGGGGCAGCGTAATCACCGACAAGACCACCTACGGGACGTTCCGTGATGGAACGGTCCGCCGGCTCGCCCGGGAAATGATGACCACCGACGAAGAGAAGATCGTCGTTCACGGCGCCGGTTCCTACGGCCATATCTACGCCAAAGAGTATGACCTGCAGTCCGGGCTGAAGGAGAAACGCCAGGTCGAAGGCGTGGCCAGGGTCATGCACGACGTGAGGGAGCTGGACAACCTGGTCCTGGGGGCGTTCAATGATGAGGGCATGTGGTCCTCGGCCGTTCCGCCCGGATCCTCGGCCATCATGAAGAACGGCGCCCTGTCCAAAATGGACCTGTGGCCCTTCCAGCGCTTCCTCGATATCGGAATAACCCCGGTAACTTTCGGAGACGTCGCCATGGACGACGAGAAGGGGGTCAGCATCTGTTCCGGCGACCAGCTGATGATGATGCTGGCGGAACGGTTCCGTCCCAGAAAGGTCATCTTTTGCGCCGACGTCGACGGCCTGTTCACCGCCGACCCGAACTGTGATCCGGGTGCCACCCTGATCGAAGAGGTCGACCACCGCACGCTTTCCACCATTCCCCGCACCGAACGCTGCGTCGATGTCACGGGGAGCATCTACGCCAAGATCGAGTATATGCTCCAGATCGCCAGAAATGCGGGCGAATGCATGATCATCAACGGGAACTCCGAGGGCAGGCTGGCGGACGGCATCGCCGACCGCAGGGCGGTGTGTTCCCGTATCATCGGAGGCAATTGACTTGAAGCAGATCGAGAAGAGGAAATCGGACCACATCGAGATCGCCCTGGAGGAACAGGTCTCCAGCGGATACCGGTATTGGGACGATGTCAAGATGGGCCACTGCGCACTGCCAGAGGTGGACATGACCGAGATCGACACCTCCTGCAGATTGTTCGGCAAGAAGCTTGCCTTCCCGCTGATCGTCACCGCCATCACCGGGGGTTATTCCAAGGCGGAAAAGATCAACAGGAACCTGGCCGAGGCATGCCAGGAGCTCCAGATCGGCATGGGCGTGGGTTCGGAGAGGGCCGCGGTGGAGAACGGGGCCGATGCCTCCTACACCATCCTGAAGGATTACGACGTGCCCCTGATGATCGGTAACGTCGGGGCTCCCCAGCTCATCAAACAGGACCGCAAGAAGGCGTTCACCGTGGACCAGGTGAAACAGGCCATGGAGATCATCGACGCGGACGTCATGGCCATCCATCTCAATTTCCTGCAGGAGGTGGCACAGCCGGAAGGGGACACCAACGCCAAGGGTTGTCTGGACGCCATCCGGAAAGTGGCGAGGGAGGTCCCCTCGATAGCCAAGGAGACCGGTGCGGGGATATCCCGCCAGGTGGCGATGAAACTGAAGGGGAGCGGCATCGTCGGCATGGACATCTCCGGGACCGGCGGCACAAGCTTCTCCTCCGTGGAGAGGTTCCGGGCGGAGAAGGCGGGAAACATCCGCTGCGCCGCCATCGGGAAGCTGTTCTCCGATTGGGGCATACCGGCACCCGCATCGGTGCTCGAGGCGAACGTGGGCCTGCCGATAATCGCCAGCGGCGGCCTGGAGGACGGCCTGCAGCTGGCAAAGGCCCTGGCGCTGGGCGCCAAGTGCGGAGGCATAGCCCGGGGCGTGCTTCGGGAGGCCACGATCTCATCGAAGGCGGTCGAGGAGAGGCTCGTATTGATCAGGGAGGAGCTGAGGGCCGCAATGTTCTTGACCGGCTCAGCCGATGTGGCGTCTCTGTCTTCCAAGGATTGCATCGTGACCGGCAAGACCGCCGAGTGGATCAGCCAGAAGGACGAGGAGGGATTGTGAGATGGAGTTCCCTAAGGAAATGATCACTATCGCTAAGAATGTGGACGAGAGCCTGATGGCCTATTTGGACGTCGGGAAGCATGAGAAACTTCGACAGGCCATGAAGCACTACCCGGAGGCTGGCGGCAAGCGGATGCGACCGGTCATGGCCATCCTGGTGGCCGAGGCGGTCGGGAAGAAGGGAAGCAAGGCCATGCCGTTCGGCTGCTCCCTGGAAATCATACACAATTTCACCCTGGTGCACGATGACGTCATCGACCAGGACCCGGTAAGACGAGGACGGCCTGCCGTGCACGTACTGTTCGACGTGCCCACCGCGATCATCGCCGGCGACGCGCTGTTCGCCGTCGGGTACGAAGTACTGTCCGAGACCGATGTCGGTCTGGAGGACCTGCGCACCATTTTCCGCTCCGTTTCCGAGACCGTCTACCTGATCGCCGAAGGACAGCAGATGGACGTGGATTTCGAAGGCACCGTCACCGTCAAGATCGAAGAGTACGTGGAGATGGTGGAGAAGAAGACCGCGGTGCTCTTTGCCTGCGCCGCGGAGGGCGGGGCGATAATCGGAGGCGGGACCAAGAAACAGGTCGCCGACATGAAGGAGTACGCCCGCCTGATGGGCATAGGGTTCCAGATGTGGGACGACGTGCTGGGCATAAAGGGCGACACCAACAAGACGGGCAAACCGGTCGGCTCCGACATCAGGAACGGCAAACGCACCCTGATCATCGTTCACGCGATGGAGCACCTGAAGGAAGGGTCAAAGGAGAAGAAGACCCTGCTGGCCGCATTGGGCAAAGAACAGGCGACGGACGTTCAGGTCAAGGATGCGATCGAGGTCCTGGAAAAGATAGGTTCGATCGAGTACGTCCAGAGCGAGGCGCTTCGCTACGCCTCAGAGGCGAAGATGAAGCTCGATTGCCTCAAGCCCAGCCGGGAGAAGGACGTGCTCGTGGCATTCGTGGACTTCGCGGTGGGACGCGAGGCCTGAAACACCTTTCAATTCTCATAATTCTTGGCGAATCGTCAACAGGTGATCCCCCAATCGACCAAGGCGAACTCGCCTGACCTGCCTTCCGCCAGATGCCTGTGCTTCATGATGACCGCCCGTCGGCGTCCGGTGCCCACCCGCTCCAGCTTGATGATGGTCTTCGAGTTGTGCATTAGGACGTTGCCCCCCAGGGCCTCGGGGGTGCCCTTGTCGATGTCGGTGTACACCTGCGACGTCACCAGGACTGGCAGACCCTTCGTGCGCGCCAGGGTTAGCAGGCGCGCGCTCATGCCGGCGATGGAACGCCTCTCGCTGCGCTCCTCCTCCCTGGATGTGAGCCGGTAGTACATGGTCATGGAATCGATGACTATCAGCCCGAAGTCCGGATTGCCCTCGGCCAATTTGATGGCCTTGTCCACCATGGTCTCCTGTTCGGTGAACGAGTGGACCTCGGAGAAGAGCACGTTCCTGGTCACCTCCCCGTAATCCTTCCCGGATATCTGGCGCAACCTCTCCACCGACACCCCCTCCGAGTCAACGTAGATGACTTTCTTTCCCGACCGGGCGACGTTCCGGGCCAGCACCAGGCATAGGTTGGTCTTCCCGGTGCCGGCCTCGCCATAAAGCAGGGTGATGCAGCTGGTCTCGATGCCCCCTCCGAGCATCGCGTCGAGGGCCCCGCATTCGGTCGGGATATAATCCACGGGGTGGGAACATACTCTCAACGTTAAAGTCTTTCCAGAATTCCCGATGGAGGGAACTGGACATGATTCAGTCCGGAACGCAGACCGGTTACCGCGATGATCGGTTGCTGCGGAGCGATGACATCGTCCCGCCGACCATGCACGGTGCGGCCCGAAGCATTTGAGTAGGCTGACTCTAGCAGGCGGATATGCATTCTCCCGGAACGTTCGAATCATCATGACCGAAACGAAGTGCCAAGAGAGCGGCACCCTGGAAAGCCCGGCGGATCTATTCCCTTACGAGAACATCAGGGAAGGCCAGCGCCAATTCCTGGAGGACGCCCGATCGTGCATGAAGAACAAGATCAACCTCCTGGCCCATGCCCCAACCGGTCTGGGCAAGACAGCGGTGGCGCTGACGGCCGCTTTGGAGACGTCGTTGGCGAACGACGGCTTCGTCTTCTTCCTCACCTCGCGCCAGTCCCAGCACGCCGCCGCGATCGAGACCCTCCGGCATATCTGGAAGAAGCGCCGGGTCAAGGCGGTGGACGTCATTTCCAGGGAGGATACCTGCCTATGCCGGAAGAAAGGCGGCGGGGTGCCCTGCGTCTCCTCCGGAGACTGCTACTTCTTGGACGAGGCGCGCATAAACGAGGCCGCGGGCAAACTGCTGGAGTATCCCCTTCACGTGCAGGAGGTGATAAGGATGTGCATCCGGGTCGGTGCCTGTCCCCATCACGCGGCGATGAAGGCGCTGGCCTCAGCGGACATCGCTGTGTGCGACTACAACCAGGTGTTCGGTGACGTTGACACTTCGTTGCTCGACCGCACCGACAGGACGCCGGAAGAGATGATCGTCGTCGTCGACGAGGGGCACAACCTGCCCGCCCGCATCATGGAGAACCACAGCCACGTCCTTACCCGGGAGATGCTGAGGAGGGCCAGCAACGGCACCGGAAACCGCCGGTTCCGTTCCATCTTCGAATCGCTGGAACAGAGGCTGGACGACGTGGCATCGCTGGCGGCGGACCCTTACCTGGAGACGTCGGTGTTGGACGAGACCCTGCTGTCGGAATTCTCCGTCGACTGCGCCCAGATCGCCGACGAGATGGACCGGTACTTCATTGGCCGCAGCCGCCACCCGGTGGAGGAACTGATCGATTTCTTGGCCAACTGGCATTCCTTCGGGGACTCGACGGTCCGGTACGCGGAACGGCATCCGGCCAGGATCGTCACCCGGTTCATCGAGCCCTCCCTGGTGTCCTGCACCGTGTTCGACCGGGTGCGCTGTTCCCTCATCATGTCCGGGACCCTGCATCCGCCCGAGATGTTCGCGGACGTGCTCGGACTGTCGGACCGCTGCGCCTGCCGCCGCTATCCTTCCCCATTTCCGGCAGGAAACCGCCTGGTGCTCGGCGTCGAGGGTGTGTCCTCGAAGTACGATCTGCGCACCGACGACATGTTCCAGACCATGGCCAACAAGATAGTCGAGACCTGCCGGATGACCCCGGGCAACGTGGCCGCTTTCTTCCCTTCGTACGATTTCATGCAGCGGGTCGAACCGTTCATCCGGGAATCGAACATCGAAAAAAGGATACTCCTTGAGCGCCGGGAGTTCGGGAAGAACGAGAAGGAGGCCATGATATCCGATCTGAGGAGGGACCGGAACGCCCTCCTCATGGCGACCATCGGCGGTTCCTTCGCGGAAGGGGTGAACTTCAGCGACAATCTCCTGTCTTCCATCGTGGTGGCCGGGTTCCCCTTTTCACCCCCCACCATGGAGGGGGAGGTGATGAAGGCCCGCTACGAGAAGAGATACGGGGCGAGGAAGGCGATCATGTATGTCTCGACCTACCCGGCGATCTCACGCGTCCTGCAGGCCGCCGGAAGGGCCATCCGGAGCGAGTTCGACCGCGCGGCAGTGGTGCTGCTGGACGAGAGATACCTCATGCCTTCTATGCAGGCCGCCTTCCCGGACGATTTCCGGATCGAAAAGGTCGGGGACCTGGGCACGACGCTCTCCCTGTTCCATGCCCACGGGAACGTCACGGACCAGGACGGCCCGTCACTGTCCGCCAGGGTGCAGGAGGCGGCGAAGCCGGTCGGGGCGGGTGGCGCCGGACCCTGAAGGACCGGACGTATCGCCCCTGCCCATCAGCAGGCCGCCCCCATGGAAAAGGTTATTATTCCGAGGGCTTGTTTTCACGCCCGTGGAAGTCATCAGACGGGGAGCGGAGGCCGAGATCGGCCGTGACGTTTGGATGGGGAGGAAGGTCATAATCAAGAGCCGGGTGGCCAAAGGCTACCGCCATCCGGAGCTCGACGCATCCCTCCGAGTCTCCCGCACTAAGAACGAGGCACGACTGATCCAGGATGCCAGAAGACACGGGGTCCCCACACCGATCATCTATGACATTGACCTGAAGAATGGGAAGATAGTCATGGAGGAGATCGAGGGAGAAAGGGTCAAGGACATCCTCGACACGACCGACGAGGAGAACTGTCGTGCGGTGTGCAAGGAGATCGGCAGGCTGGTGGCATTGCTCCACAAAGCCTCCATCACCCATGGGGACCTGACCACCTCGAACATGATCATCCGCGACGGCAAGATCTGGTTCATCGACCTTTCGTTGGGCTCCCGCAACGCCATGATCGAAGAGATGGGGGTCGACCTCCATCTTCTCAAGGAAGCATTCCAATCGGCCCATTCCAAGATACTGCCGATGTACGATGTCATCCTCGCCTCCTACCGTTCCAACTTCGAACGGGGGAACGAGGTTCTTAAGAAGATCAAGGAAATCGAGGACCGGGGTAGGTACACATGAAAGATATCGCTATCGTAACGTCTAACAAAGGAAAAATGGAGGAATTCAGGGCGGGGTTGGAACCTTTGGGGTTCAAAGTGTCCCAGCTCAATGTGGATTGCGATGAGATCCAGACGGACACCTTGGAGGACGTGGTAAAGAGCTGTGTGGCCCAGGTCGAGCTGATGGGGCACAACAACTTCATACTTGACGATTCGGGGCTGTTCCTCCATGACTACGATGGATTCCCCGGTGTGTACTCCGCCTATGCCTTCAAGACCCTCGGATGCAAGGGCATCCTCAAGCTTCTGGACCGGGAACCCGAGAGGAGCGCACACTTCGAGTGCGTGATCGGCTGCTGCATCCAGGATGTGGGCCGCATCTTCGTCAAGGGCTCCTGTCCAGGGTGGATCGACTATAATGAAAGGGGCAAGGCCGGCTTCGGTTTCGACCCGGTCTTCGTCCCGGATGGATCGAGCAAGACCTTTGCCGAGATGGAGATGGCAGAGAAGAACAAGGTCTCCCACAGGGGGATCGCCATGAGGCAACTGGTCGAGCAGCTCAGATGGAGAATGGGGGATAAACAATGAAACTGAACGGTCGAAAGGCCTTCGTCACCGGCTGCGCCGGATTCATAGGCAGCCACATGGTGGACGCCCTTCTGCGAAATGACAATGAGGTGGTCGGCATCGACAACCTGTCCGCCGGAAAGATGGCGTTCCTGACCGAGGCGCAGCGATCGAAACGATTCAAGTTCATCCAGCTGGACCTGCTCAAGGATGAGATCGCTCCAGCCATGGAAGGATGTGACGTGGTATTCCATTTTGCCGCCAACCCGGACGTCCGGCAGGGTCCCTCTAACACCCGGACCCATTTCGATCAGAACATCGAGGTGACGTTCCGGGTGCTGGAGGCCATGAAGGACCTCAAGGTCAAGAACATAGCCTTCCCCTCCACCTCGACCATCTACGGAGAGGCCAGCCAGATCCCGACCAGGGAGGACTACGGTCCGCTGGTGCCCATAAGCATCTACGGGGCTTCGAAGCTGGCGTGCGAGGCGATGATCTCATCCTACGCTTACACGTTCGACATGGAGGCGATCATTTATCGTTTTGCCAACGTGGTCGGATCGAGGAGCACGCACAACGTCATCCATGATTTCATCCACAAGCTGGAAAAGGACAGGAGCCAGCTCGAGATCCTGGGAGCCGAGCCAGGCACGAACAAGTCCTACGTTCACGTCTCCGATTGCGTGGAAGGAATGCTGATGGGGGCGGAGAGGGCGGCTTCAAAGGTCGAGATGTACAACATCGGCTCGGAGGACACCCTGGACGTGAAGGGCATAGCCGACATGGTGGTCAACGGAATGAAGCTGGAGAACGTCCGATATGACTGGACCGGCGGGGTACAGGGCGGCCGGGGCTGGATCGGGGACGTGAAGTTGATGCGTCTGGACGTGGAGCACCTGAGGTCCAAGGGCTGGTCGCCCAGGTACAACTCGGCTCAGGCCATCACGAAAGCGGTGCAGGAGATCCTGGCATCGAAACATCCTTAGACATCCCGGTCTAGAACGGGATTAAGCTGGTTCCCTCGGTCGAGCCGGTGGCGTCCACTTCGACCACCCACGGGGAGGATTCGAACGACCATTTATGCGAGGGGTCGTCGAGGACCGGACCGGTAAGGGTCGCCAGCCCGCCAGCGTACGGGAAGCCGGTGGTGTCCACCACCATCCAGTTGCCGGTAGAATCGGACAGGAAATAGATCGGGACCTGGGTGTGGTAGTGAGAGGATATTGCCTCCCTCAGGTCGGACAGCGACGTCCCGTTCCCTCCCACGAACACGGTGGAGAATGCATGTCCGTCGATGATGTTGACCCGCGCGTTCCCGCCCATCTGGTCGATGATCGATGCCATCAGGATCGCCTGGTCCTCGCAGTCCCCGGTACGCCAGGCCATGGTTTCAGTGGATGATTGCCAGTAGTCCTGGGGGTCGTCCGCGTAGGCGATATGATCTCTCACCCAGTCGAAAGCATCTGCCACCGCCTGGATGCTGTAGACGTTCGAATTGTTGGCCAGGATGTTGGACGCCAACCGCGCGGTCGCCTCCAGATTGATCCGGGTATTGACCTTGGAATAGTACGTCGCCGTGTTCTTGGTGGTGGTGAAGCTCTGGAAGCTGAGGGGCGTTTTGAGGTCGGCATACTTGTATCCGGTCGTTCCGTAAGGTCCGATGTCCTTCCACTCCGTTCCGTTCACGGCATTCTGGACCTCGGCCTCCACCATGATGGTGTAGTATCTCGACGTGACATTGGCGGGGGCCTGGAAGAATAGGTATCCGAGATCCCGCAGCTCACCCGGGGGGATGAGGACCGAGCAGTTTCGCCAGGTCTGCACCGACGAGTCCTCCCATACGACCCCGAATCCGTACATGTAGACCGTCGTGGGATCTTTGTTGGTCACCGAGATGTTCACGACCCCCCCATAGCCGGCGTAGATCGGCGTCATGGTCCAGCTCATCTTCAGTTCCAGGCTGGGGGCGGAGGTGGACAGGTCATGGTTGACGCGCTCCACCGGGTAATCGAAAGCCAGCGACGGAGCGTGCAACGAGCTGATTGCGAAGCCGGGACTTGTCCGTGAATTGATGAACATGATGAAAGATCCCGCCATCACCAAGGCAACGATTGCCCCCACGGTGATCGCAAGGATGACCAGCCGGCGCATGCAGGACCGACGACCAGGCGGCTATATTATTCTTTCATTTTGCTTAACGAGGGCCGGCGAATAAAGGAAGCGCATCAGCAACCTTTATTGATTAGATGTGCGTTTAGCGCCCTACAAGGGTCTGTGGGGTAGTTTGGTCCATCCTTCTGGCTTTGGGAGCCTGAGACCCCGATTCAAATTCGGGCAGACCCACCATTCTTTCTAATCCAGTCATATATATTCCTCCCATGAACTAAAATGTTTATCCTATCTGGATATCTTCGCAAGAGACTGAATTTGGTATGCTGGCTAGCTTCTCTTGCGAAAACAGGTATTCACCTCGTCTTTGGCCGTTTCGCTCTTGATCTGTGCGTACGAGCGATGTGTCGTGTCCGGCCCTGAATGCCTAAGCTGTTTGGTTGCTATCTCGATCGGTTCTTGTTGTGGTCCTTGGTCCGGAACATCGGATGTGATGGTCGGTTCGAAAATAGGCGCCTCTAGCTTGAACGCTCCGTCATGGGCGTGTAGTCATCTGAATCACTTTCCAATGCTTGTGGAGATCGACCAGGTATTGTTGCAAATATCTTTGATCGGCGGCGATCTGGAGCCCCGAAAACTTCCTTTTTATTTTGTAAATCAGGCCAGTAGCTATAGGTTCCTTTTTTTCCATTGGTCCCATGCTCATTTCTGTTGGGATCGAGCCAGTGTTGGTATGCGTGAAATGATGACTCGAAAAAGTTTGAATGCAGTACTGCTCATCGTAATGCTATTGTTCAGTTCAATCGTTATCGTCGTGCCAAGTATGGTCCGAGCTACCTCGGATGGCACTTACAACTACACCGTGAACGGCGGTCAGGCAACGATCACTGGTTATGTCGGCAGCGGTGCCGCGATCACGATCCCTGCCACCCTGGGCACATATCCCGTGGTTGCCATTGCGAACCTTGCTTTCACGGGCGTAAATTCCGTGACCTCTGTGACGATCCCCAGCAATATCATTTTCATCGGGAACACCTCGTTCGATGGTTGCAACAATCTGGTATCGATAACCGTCGACGGCTCAAACACTCACTACGCCAGCAGTGCGGGCGTGCTCTACAGCCATGACCTGACCACTTTGGTCAACTATCCCAAGGCGATGACCGGCAGTCATTTCGATATTCCAGACAGCGTCACCACGATCGGTGACCAGGCATTCTCCGGCGTCAAATACCTGACCTCCGTGACCATACCGGACAGTGTTAGTTCTGTCGGGAACCAACAATTCCTCCTTTGCTCCATCTTGACGACCATTGACGTCAATTCAGGGAATTCCTTCTACGCCAGCAGTGGAGGCGTGCTCTACAGCCATGACCTGACCACATTGATCGTGTACCCGAACGGATTGACTACCGCCACGTTCACGATCCCCAGTTACGTCACCAAGATCGGTGCATATTCATTCTACGGCTGCAGACCAACGACCGTTAACATCCCCAACAACGTCAGATCGATCGGGGACGATGCGTTCGACCAATGCACCCTAACGTCCGTGACCATCCCTGACAGCGTCACCTCGTTTGGGAACTATACATTCTATAACATCGGCAATCTGATCTCCGCCTCGATCGGCAATGGCGCGAAATATGTGGGCCAGTATGCGTTCTTCGATTGCTACAGGATGACCTCGGTGTCCATAGGCAGAAATGTCACCTATATCGGAGCAGATGCTTTCGGATGGTGCCCTCTCCCCTCGGTCTATATTCCCGCCAATGTCACCTCCATCGGGAGTGGCGCGTTCTGGCAAGACCATATCTCATCCATCACCATTCCTGGCCATGTCAGGTCCATCGGTGACTATGCGTTCGACGCTTGCGTATATCTGACGTCTATCACCATTCCAAACAACACCATAACTGTGGGTAATCAGACGTTCTACGGCTGCAGCGAGCTTGCCTCTGCCGTCATCGGGAACGGTACCACTTACATCGGCTGGCAGACGTTCGCCAATTGTCCGGGACTGACCTCGGTGTCCATAGGTGCAAATGTCACCAACATCGATAACAGCGCGTTCCAGAATTGTGTTGGCTTGGTCTCCATCACCATTCCTGGCAAAGTCACCCGCATTGGTACTTCCGCATTCCAGGGTTGCACCGATCTATCCTCGATGAAATTCCTGGGGCTGATCGCTCCTACCTCCGTGGGAGCTAACTGGATCACAGGAACGAGCTTGGGGATACTGGGCCAAGCATACCAAGGATCGGATTTCCCAGTTCCCGGTCAGAGTTTCAACGGTCTGCTGATGGGCGGGAACATACCTCATGTGCCCGGAGCCCCGACCGGTCTTGCCGCGCTCGCCGGCAATGATCAGGTAACACTGAATTGGACCGCACCGGCAAATAACGGAGGCGAGACGATCGATCATTACGTCGTATACGAGAACGGTGCGGCGGCCGGGACGTTCACCACCCTCGCGGCCACGATCACTGGGCTTACGTTCAGCCAGACATATATCTTCAAGGTGGCAGCACACAACTCAGTCGGGAACGGCCCGAACTCCACTGCCGTCCAAGGCATGCCGATCAATCCGATCACCTTGACGATAACATCGCCGACCAACAACTTCTTTAACAACACCGGCAGCTTGTTAGTGAAATGGACGGAAAGTGGCACAGACTCTAGCCTAGCTATGACCGAGGTCAGGGTCGACAATGGTATTTGGACCGTCGTGTCGGGAACCAGCGACTCGCTGACCGGTCTGTCCGACGGTTCTCACAATGTATCAGTCGAGGCGACAGACAACGCCGGGAACATCAACACCGCCTCGGTGATGTTCATCGTTGATACAGTCGTCCCCATAATATCCATAAACGCTCCGGTATTCGCGACCTATACTGGCAACGTGCCCGCATCCTGGGTCGTCTCCGATGACGGCTCTGGCATAGCTAAAACCGAGATCAAGATAGATACCGGTTCATGGAATAGTGTCCCATCTATAAGGAGCGAAACGCTGACGGGCATATCTGATGGTCCTCATAACATTACGATCAGAGCGACAGACAACGCTGGCAACGTTCAGACCTCCACTATCGGTTTCGCTGTAGACACTAAAGCACCATCACTGACCATAACCTCTCCATTATCTGGGTTGTACAACAACACCGGAAACGTATCGGTGAAGTGGACTGAAAGTGACAGTGGCTCCGGCGTAGCAATGACGGAGATCAAGGTCGATTCCGGTTCTTGGAACGTCGTATCTGGAACAAGCGATAATATCAGCGGACTTAGTGGTGGGCCCCACATCATCTACATGACTGCTATGGACCACGTCGGTAACGTGAACACCGCTTCGGTGGCGTTCACCGTCGACACCATCGCCCCGAGCGTCAGCATCACCTATCCGACAGCTGGTTCATACAACGTTACTGGCAGCGTAACAGTGAAGTGGACGGCGAGCGATTCTGGATCCGGCATCGCCAAGACCGAGATCCAGGTCGACAGCTCTTCTTGGAGCGTCGTTTCTGGAACAAGCGATGCTTTGACCAGCCTATCTAACGGTTCTCACACGGTGACGGTTAGAGCAACGGACAACGCTGGTAATGCGAAGACCGCATCGGTGAGTTTTGTAATCGACACCGCCGCTCCCGTCCTGAGAATCATGAA
Organism: uncultured Methanomassiliicoccales archaeon; assembly: GCA_963710685.1. Classification (GTDB taxonomy): domain Archaea; phylum Thermoplasmatota; class Thermoplasmata; order Methanomassiliicoccales; family UBA472; genus DASXVU01. Next base: position 74,615 of record CAVQBH010000015.1, read on the forward strand.
TCCATTGGCCGGTTCGTTCACGAACTTGACCTCGGTTATGGTCAAGTGGTACGCTGAGGATGGAGGTTCTGGTATTGTCAAAACGGAGATCGTGCTCGACACCGGTTCATGGGCCACCATCTCCGGGACAAGCCATTCCTTGACCTCACTTGCCAACGGAACTCATACCGTGACCATTAGAGCAACTGACAATGCGGGCAACCTGAACACCACATCGGTGACATTCACAGTCGACATGGTCAAGCCCGTTCTGAACATTATGGCCCCGGTCCTAGACTCATGGTACAATACCACTGCGCTCAATGCCATCTGGACCGCGAGCGACTCGGGTAGCGGCATTGCCTACTTCCTGGTCTCCCTCGACAACGGTCAATGGACAAACGGGACCAATGAGTATCAGATGTTAAGCGGTCTGACCAATGGCCAACACACCATCGAGGTGCGCGCATATGATAAGGCAGGAAACTACAACGACACCGCTCTGCCGTTCAATGTGGACACGATCAAGCCGATGCTTACCGTCACCACACCGATCGAGAACGCCCGCCTCGACCTGTCCGCCGTCGATGTCTCTTGGAACGCCAACAGTGCGTCCGGGATCGCCAATTACTGGGTCAGTATCGACGGCGGTGTTTGGACAGATGTGGCGAAGGGCACCTCTTATTCGTTCGCTTCCCTTGCCGAGGGCAGCCATGTCGTCTCCGTGAAGGCAGAGAACAACGTCGGCGATTGGAACGTGAGTTCCATCTCCATCGTCATCGATACCGTCGCCCCGACCATCGACGAGCATTCGTCAAATGGCAGTAACGTATCTTGCAGCGCAACGACCTGGGCTTCTTTCTCTGAGATCATGAACACGAGCTCGGTGAGGGTCAGCGTGAACGGATTGAATGGAACGCTCACATGGAAGGGAAACAATGTCACATTCAGCCCGATTGCGAAGATGGCGTACGACACGACCTATCATGTGACCGTCGCCGGCAAGGACCTCACCGGGAACATGGTGGAATATTCCTGGTCCTTCACAACGATGAAGAACGAAGGCACGATCGAGGGTGTAATCAAGGATGCAAATGGCAACCCTATTGTTGACTCCACGGTGACGCTGAGCAACGGAATGACGACCACAACTGACTCAGATGGACGCTTCTCTTTCGACAGCGTTCCGTCGGGCAACTACACGCTGAACGCCACCAAGGCTGGCCTCGAACCGATCTCCCAGAGCGTCTCTACATTCGCTGGACAGACGAACGAATTGACGGCGCTGAGCGCGACGGCAAGCCCCAGCAGTACCTCGGACAATAGCTTCCTGATTGGAGCAGGAGCGATATTGTTTGTCGCGTTGCTTGTCCTCTTCCTACTCTTCATCCGCAGGAGGAAGAAAAGAGAGTGAACATCGTGCCTGTCAAAGAGGCCAAGGTGCCCATCTTCTCTTCTTTCCTTGGAATCTTTTTCCTGGGTCACCTGCCTCACATTCACTTAACAGCTCACATCTCAGCGCTCATTATTATTTTAGAAAGAGGTCAACAAAATAAGGGTTTAGGTCGATTCCCAGATGATTGAATCCATGGAAACACTGGCTAGCCAAAATAGAGGGGGCTCCCTATATTGAAACGGAATGAAACCAGCAGTTTCTTCTTCAATTCGACGATCTTGGGTTTCACCTTCTCATGTTCCCTGGCAATTTACTCTTCAACCAATTTCTCCCGATGTGTCAGCTTGGCAAGACCTCTGATCCAGGCATCCGTTCCCGCTATCCCATAAGGAAGAGGGGACTTGAGGTATGGAACACCGAAGCTCTGCTCGAGGACCTCCTCGAGGAAGTGCCAAGCGTATTGCAGAATCCCACCGTGGCCGCTGCCTCTGACATTTGAGCAAGTTCCTCGACGGTCGCCATATCCACCACATAATTGACGCGCAGGTCAAGGTTCTTGAGCATGGGCTTGAAACGTCTGACCCCCAAAGATTGATCACATGGACAAGATCCTCCTGTTTTCTCTTCGCTTCCCTCTATTCACCACCTATCTTCATATCCCGTGCTGCGTGGCATCGAACCTGTGCTCCAGTGTTTGGACCTGATTCCTTCGCGGTTGAGAGGTATGACGGGTATGCCAAGGCTCTTCGTGTTTTCCGATGCGACGCTTTCCACGTCGTCTCCGATGATGCCAGTGGCGCATGAGGTCCCGATGAATATCGCCTTTGGGTGATAGTGGTCCCATAAGTCCTCGACCGTTCCCCTGAGCTTGGTCAATCCTCCAAGAATGATGTCGTTCTCGTCCATGTTGGTGCAGACGATGTTTACGTTCTTGACCGGCAACCCCCCTAATTGCCAGACCATTTCTGTATATCGATTTGAACACGCTCTATGAGGTGGCGCAACCGATCGGTGCATGTTCTATCAGCACCGCCCCCTGACATTCCCCGCTTGGCACTCGACCATCAGTTCGTTGCAGGTTGAACCCTGAGTGAGCGGTCCCTTGTAATCGCAGAGGCTGCATCTCTTTCCATTCCCATCACACATCTGTGAACGACGTTATTCTTTTACCAAGTCGGCCGCCGATCCGCTCCAGCTGACAACGGTGCCCAACGCTGCTCTCGGCCCTCTACTGTCGTCGTGTCCAAATTAGTCTTTGACATCTTGTTTCTCCACATTTGAATTGTTATTCAGATTTTCTACTTATTATTCTCTAAGGAATACTCATTTCATTAGGTAACTGAAGCAACCTGATTGGACGTATTCCCATGTCAGATGCCGCTCAATCTTGTTGAACTATAAGATAACAATTGTTAACTATGTTCATAAAAGACTATTTTACAAGATTAATCGGACATCTTTATTAGTTGCACATCCTTGTCCGAATGTCTTGGAAGAGACCTGTATTCTAACTAATGACTCTTGAAATCTCGGACTACCTTACGACTCTGACCCGATTCCCTCTTCCAATGGTCAGGTCAACCCACCTTCGCAGGTTGATGCTTGTCATAGATTCTTGTTCCACAGACCATGTATCCGATCCCCACGAATATGAGTATGAACTCACCGGCCGTGACGGCCGGCGGAGGGGAGACGGTGAAGAAAAACAACGCCTGGTCGGCGGGTGCCACGAGAAATATGAGCGCTGCTTCAATGATCCCCAATACGGCCGCTAACTGAGGTTTTCGAAACAGTAAGATCAGCCCTACGATCGGGATCACCAACCCCACGACGATGAAAAACCCCGCGAATGCCAGGGTCCTCAATTCATTCGACCGAGACTCGAATCCCAACGGAGTCAACAGGAATCCCAGAATAGCTCCGAATGCAAACAAGACTGCCAGTATTCGCTCTGCCTTTCCCAACCTCTCTAGGTCCAATGTCCTTGCCATTCTCGATCTCTCCTAGATTGAATTGCGATGTTGTGGGACATGATCATTGAAGAAACTACCGCAACCATTCGATTGAATCGTTTCTACGCATCGCCCAAAATATAAAGGCTTGTGGCTCGGGCTTCATTCTTTGGCCGGGCCAGGAGGTCATCTGCCAACTGATGGATGACTTCCTGTTGAGCGCGGCCTTCAGTGCCGTAATGAACCGCACCATTATGAAATCCAGATACTAGGTCCAGATAAAGATCAATAGACAGTTGCTAAATAGAAATAAAAAAGGGGAGGCGGTGAGGCCTCGTTGTTCTCTTCACTACTTCTTCCGCCGCTTCAGCACCAGGAACGCGAGGGCGAGCAATGCCACAATGAAGATCGCTCCCCCGGCGATCAGCAGCGTGTCATCCGAGCTGGAAGCACTGGACTGTGCGTTCAGTGTGCCTAGGGCGGTCGTCTCTCCGGCTACTGCCGGGACGCTCTGGGTGATCGTCTTGTACCCGTCCTTGCTGATCGTCAGCGTGTACAGGCCGGACGTCACGTTATTGAACTCAAAGTACCCGTTGGCGTCGGTCGTGGTGTTCATGCCGTTGCTCAGCATGACCTTCGCCCCGGCGATCGCCTTACCGCTGGCGTCCTTGAGCGTGCTGGTTATCTTGCACTCATCCTTCAGGGTGGTGAACGTCCAGCTGGTGGCGTTGAGCGCTTTCCCGGATAGGTCCATGCCGCTGACGCTGACGGTATAGACCGTGTTGAAGGCCAGCGCCGAGGAGGGCGCGAAGGTGGCGTTGTTGCCGACCCAGGTCAGCACTCCGGTGATGCCGCTGACCGATATGGTCGTAGCCGTCTTGTTCATCGGCTCGCTGAACAGAACGGAGATCTTCGCCGCCTTGGAGGCACCGGTCCCGACCGGGGATTTGGCGATGATGGTCGGCGTCGATGCCTCGACCGTCAACGACACGGAGGTCTGGTTGACATTACCAGCCTTGTCGGTCACTTTGACCGTCAGGGTGTAGGACGAATCGGTCAGGTTCAGGATGGTACTGTTCCCGGTCACGGTCGTCCAATTGGTCCCGTCAGTGCTGATCTCGGTCTTGGCGATCCCCGAGGTGGCATCGCTGGCATTCCATTGGACCGGCACCGAGCCGTTAGTGTTTGTAGTACCGTTGACCGGGGCGCTGATCACGACGACCGGTTTCACCGTGTCGACGGTGAAGCTGACCGAGGTCTGATTGACATGGCTGGCCTTGTCGGTCACCTTGAGGTGTACCGTGTACGTGCCGTCGGCCAGGGTCAGTAGGTGACTGGTCCCGGTCACGGTCGTCCAATTGGTCCCATCGGTGCTGATCTCGGTCTTGGCGATGTCCGACACGGCCACGGTGGTGCTCCACCGGACCGTCACCGAGCCGGTGTTGTTGTACGAGTTGCTGGCCGGATAGACGATGGCGACGACCGGCTTTATCATGTTAACGACGAAGGTAGTCGAGGTCTGGTTGACATTGCCGGCCTTGTCTGTCACCTTGACCGATGCGGTATAGGTGCCATCGGCAAGGGTCAGGATGGTGCTGTTCCCGGTCACGGTCGTCCAATTGGTCCCGTCGGTGCTGATCTCGGTCTTGGCGATCCCCGAGGTGGCATCGCTGGCATTCCATTGGACCGGCACCGAGCCGTTAGTGTTTGTAGTACCGTTGACCGGGGAGCTGATCACGACGACCGGTTTCACCGTGTCGACGGTGAAGCTGACCGAGGTCTGATTGACATTGCCGGCCTTGTCTGTGACCTTGACGTATGCTGTGTAGGGCCCGTCTCCCAGCGTCAAGACCTGGCTGGTCCCGGTAGCGGTCGTCCAGGTGATCCCGTCGGTGCTGGTCTCGGTCTTGGCGATGCCGGACACGGTATTGACGGCGTTCCATTGTAGCGTCACCGAGCCGGTGGTGTTGTACGAGTCACTGGCCGGAGAGATGATGGCCAGGTTAGATCCGTGGGTATCATAGGTGACGGTCACGTGGTCGCTCACCTTGAGTCCCTGGCTGTCGGTCGCGTTGACGGTGATGTTGTTGATGCCCAACACCAACCCGACGGACGCGGTCCACGTGCTGGTTCCGCTGCCCTGACCGGAGGCTCCGGAATCCTGGTTGTGCCAGGCTACGTTAGAGACGACGTAGCCCGTGGTTATGCCGGAGAGTTGAACGCTCGCCGTGTTGGTGTATAGGTTCGTGGATGGCGACAGGATCTTCACCGATAGGGCCACTGGATAGTTGTCGATGGCCTTGTTTCCAGCGATGGCGTACGGCGAATCGACTATGCCATTCTTGTTGGCGTCAGGCGCCGACCAGTCACCCCAATAGTTGCCGATCGTCAAGTTGTTCCATTGGTTGGCGTTGTCATCGTATGCCTGGATGCTGGTGGCGCTGAACACCGAGCTGCTGGCATTGTTGCCGATGAGCACGTTGGCGTAGATGATGTCGACACCGCCGTTGCATGCGGTCAGGTTGATGCCGTAGCTCACCGAGCCGATGATCTTGTTCCCGTCAATGGTGTTTGCAAAGGATTTCCACAGGCTGATGCCGCAGTTGCGGACACCGCTGATGGTGTTGTTGAAGATGACGTTACTGTTGGACAGCTGGGTGGATATGCCCTTCAACGATGAGCCGTTCACCAGATTACTGGATATGGTGTTGCCATTCGATGACTCGACATATATGCCCTCTCCAGTGGAATGGACCGCGATGTTGCGCGAAACCGTGTTGCTGTCCGAGTAGGATAGATCAACTCCGTCGAAAGTGTCGCGAACGGAATTGTCTACAACGACATTGTTCGACCCGTGCATCACCACTATGCCATATGCGGTGCTGTATACGACATGGTGAGTGACGGTGGTGTTGGAGACGATGCCATTCGACGACAGGTACAGCCGCACTCCGGCGTGCCACGGATCGACTATCTGGTTCTTGCTGAAGGTACAATAGTTGGATGAGAATACATAGATTCCATCGAACGTTCCGGTGATCAAGCTGTTCTCGACCGTGATGTGAGAACTCCAGAAGATGACCGCACCTCCGTGCATGTTCAGACCGTTGACGTTGGCGTAAGAGACGTTCAACAGGATGACCTCGCCCGCCCCGGCGGGCACTGAGGCGTTGGCCATGTTCTGATTCTTGAGGAAGTACACCGCCGCGCCGTTGACCGTGTTGCTCGAAGATATCGCCATTGCATCAATGTATGCCTGGACACCAGTATTGCTATCGCCGTGCCTGAGCTCGATGGAGCAATCGGTGAGCTTGTTCTGGTCCAGCGTCGCGGTGCTGGAGTTCAGGTAGATCCCGTGACTTCCCATCGCACCGTTGATCGTGTTCTTGTAAATGTCGATGTTGCTCGAACCGGTGATCTGGATGCCGGTGCTCGCGTTATAGATGGTGCAATTGTTGATCGAAACGTACTGGTCCACATTGCTGATCGATATGCCTACGCCACCATGGCCGTCGATGGTCAGGTTGGCGATCTGCCACGGATCCGAGGACGTTCCTGACCCCGGAAGGCCCGTGAGGCCTGAGTCTCCGTTTATTGTGATAGGGGTCGATGTCGTCAGCGATGCTCCCACCATCGACGACCCAAACACACTCACAAGCAAGGCAATGGACAATATAGCTGTCAAGAATTTGGTTTTCATGAAATCATCCCCAATCTTCAATCGAATTTAGATATATTAACGTAATCAAAAAACCCTTTTTATGATAATGACCGTTAAATTATTGACAGAAAATCAAAGCATTATTTCGAATATTGTGTTTTTGAACGACAATATCAAATACTATCTTGCATGCCCGATCACAACATGCAACCTTTGATGCTGATAGCATCGACTCTCCACCGCGCGTATTATTTCGGCTGAAGAGTTGTTGCTTACGTTGATTGGGGCCGATTACTAAGGATCGACCTCCAGCTTTCCAAGAAATAGCCGATAATCATCTAAAGTTTGCCGATTGTTGATCGAAAGACGGTCATGCGAGTCCCGAACCAATGGAATCGTCAGCATGTCTTCTGGATATTGTTGGTTCGGTAAACGCGCGGTAAACGTATTCCTATTTCCTGCTATTATTATAGATCGTAATGCTGACCGCAACTGTTCTTCGCCGTTTCTCGCGGACGATCAAAATATTGCGGCGAGCCAGTTTCAAGTGGCTTGATCCTGAGTTTTCAAAAAGATATCGATTATTTGGGGGAACAGGCGCCCCACCCCGGACCAGAACTCTATTGATCGAGGACGCCTGCCCATGGAAGAAATTGATCACGGTCCTAAGCGTTTCGTCTGTTCCTCCTCACAATGAGAAGAATCGCAACTATGGCTGCCAGGAACACCAAGATCCCCGCAAAGATGACCATGCTGTCGATCCCTGAAGATTTCACCGCACCGACAGTGGAGCTTTCCTCACTCGGAGATATGGTATCATTCGAGGATTGTTTCCCCACGCCGCCCGAATTATGGGCCGCCACCGTGAAGGAGTAGGACTGTCCATTGGTCAATCCCGTAATGGTGGTCGAGGTCCCGGACGAATGGACCACGTCAACACCATCCTGATAGATGATGTAGTAGTCGATGGCGGAACTGCCGGAGACCGACGGGGCCGTCCATGACAATTTGACTATTCCGTCCCCAACCACGTTGGTTATGTCGGTGGGGACCCCTGGTACAACCGCGCTCACGCTCGGAGTGGCGGCGATCGCGGAGGTTTGGACCCCGATTCCGACCGAATTATGGGCGGCTACCGTAAAGTTGTACGATTGCCCGTTCTTGAGGCCAGTAATGGTCGTCGAGGTCGTTGCCGGATGGGAAACATCTGTCCCGTCCTGGTAGACGACGTAGTAGTCCACCGTTGCTCCTCCGTTACTGCTCGGAGCGATCCAGGACAATGTGACCTGATTGCTGCCAGCCTTCAAGGTCAGACCAGTCGGAGTGCTCGGCGTGGTCGGGGCTATGGTCGGGGTCGTCGAAACTCCCGACGTCTGCGGACCGGTTCCTACCGAGTTGTGGGCCGCGATTGCAAAGATATATGATTGGCCATTGGTCAATCCCGTGACCACTTTCGAGGTCACTGATTGATGGGCTATGTCCTTCCCGCCCTGGTAGATGATGTAGTAATCGATCGATGCCCCGCCATTGCTTATCGGCGCCTTCCATGAGATGGAGGCCTGGGCGTTGCCTGGGACGACTGAAAGTCCGGTCGGGACCCCGGGAACGGCCGGTGCCAGAGTGGGCGTGGCCGACACCGCCGATGTCTGAGCACCGGCACCCGCGGAGTTGTGTGCCGCAACGGTGAAACCGTAGACCCTCCCGTCAACCAGGCCATTGACGGTTGCGGAAGTGCCGGTGGCGTGTTGCACATCGGATCCGTTCTGGTAGATGATGTAATAGTCTATCGTTGCCCCTCCGTCGCTGGCCGGTGCGGTCCACGACAGAGACACCTGGGCGTCGCCTGCTACAGCGGCCAGTCCGGTTGGGGAATCTGGTGTTGCCATGACTGGGTTCACGGTTGCCGAAACGGCCGTGGTCTGCGACCCGTTTCCAGCCAGGTTATGCGCCGAAACGGTGAAATTATACGTTTGGCCGTTGGTCAGCCCGGTGATGGTGGCGGCGGTCGCGGTGTATTGTTGCACCCCGGCAACTCCGTCGACGTATACCAGGTAATAGTCAATGGCCGCTCCCCCGTTGTTGCTCGGCGCGGTCCAGGTAAGAGATACCTGGGCGCTGCTTGGCGTGGCGATCAGTCCGCCCGGCGTTCCGGGTACTGTGAAGGGTGTGGATGCCAACGCGACACTCTGCGATCCGTTGCCGGCCGGGTTATGCGCCGAAACGGTGAAATTATACGTTTGGCCGTTGGTCAGCCCGGTGATGGTGGCGGCGGTCGCGGTGTATTGTTGCACCCCGGCAACTCCGTCGACGTATACCAGGTAATAGTCAATGGCCGCTCCCCCGTTGTTGCTCGGCGCGGTCCAGGTAAGAGATACCTGGGCCCTGCTTGGCGTGGCGATCAACATGGTCGGTGCGCCCGGGACCGTTTGTGGGGTTGCCGTCGCTGCCGTTGAGTTTGGTCCATACCCAGCGCTGTTGTGGGCTGAGACCTGATACGAATAGGTGGTGCCGATGCTGACGTTCGTATCCACAAAGCTGATCGATCCCGCAGTGCCGACGGCCGTTCCGTTACGGTAGAGGTTGTAATGGTCGATCGCACCGTTGCTGGTCGGGACGGTCCAGCTAAGACTGACCTGCCCATTGCCGGCGACCGCGGTTAGAACGGGTGCGCCTGGAACGGTTACGACCGGGACGATTATGCCAGGGTTGTGTGGGCTGGCCAGGGGAAGGTTGTCCTTGCTGTTGCCCTCACCGATCGGATAGGGATTGTCGATGATACCATCATGGTTGGCGTCCGGCGTTGTCCAGTCGCTCCAGTAATTGCCGTATGTTCCAGTGTTCCATTGGTTGCCTATGCCGGTATCGGCGGCCTGCTGATGCAGGATGTTGAAAGTGGACGATGATTTGTTGTTCCCGATCAAATCGTTGCCATACACCTTGTTGTAGTTGGAGTTTGCCAGATGGACTCCGTGTCCAATGTTGTTCTTGAAAACATTGTTCACTATGATGTTGTTGTTAGAATAATTGAGCACGTAAATGCCATTGTCACCGCTTGCGTAGCAGGTGTTGTTGGAAATGTAATTTCTATCCGAGTATTCGGACAGCATGACGGCACATGCCCTGGTCGCCCTGCAAGTGTTATTCTCTATGATATTGTCGCTCGCGCCGGCCGTGAAGATGCCGTGGGCTCCATCAATCAAGACGTTATTTTTTATGGTATTGTTTCCCGAGTGATCTAGCCAAACACCGTAACGGTAGTTGCCGCTGCTGTTGGTGTTGATCACAGTAATGTTACTAGATTTCGATATCTCGACCCCCCACCAACTGTCATGCAGGAAACAGTTGCTGATCACCAGATGATCGGTTATGTTGTAAATGTTAATACAGACTCCACCGCCCGTTACTCCGCCGCCCGTGCCCGTTATGTTATACCCGTTGATGACGTACGGATCGGCCGCGGTGCCCGATCCAGTGGCGACATTGGTATTTTTAAGGGCCACGAGAGCGCTGTGGCTGGTGATTGAGATTGGTGCATGCGAAATGTACGCAGGCCCGCTTGCCTGTACATCACCGATCGCTCCGACCGATGCGAAGATCGATACGATCAATGAAAATGATACGAGGATCAGAAGTCCCCTGTTGGTTGCTGTTTTCATGTCCTCTTCCCGCTAGTCCTCATTGAGGATTTGAAATCTTTTAAGGGATTTTCATACTTAATGGTAACGATTGTTATGGAAATTCGGTAGAAGGAATGGATACTAGGTTATCCAGATTGGGGATAGCGATGCCAGGGAGGTCACATGAAAGGGTCCGGACCACCTAATTTTCCGCCTCATTCGCAGGATTGATATCCGTGCCGGAAAACGGATTAGGTGGTGCGGCGTTGAATGAAATACACGCCCGGCCCTGAGACTTTCCCCCTAAGATCGTCCCAATTCCTTCACGCCCTGGCCGGCGTGTCTTTTATTCTCTTCCTTGGAAATCGTTACCTCGCCGCGCTCCATTCTATTTCGGAATCGAGAAGAAGAACGTCGATCCTTTCCCCAACTGCGATTCCACCCAGACCTTACCGCCATGCCGCTCTACTATCTTCTTGACGATGGCAAGTCCGACACCGGTCCCCTCGTACCGGTCATTCGAGTGCAACCGCTGGAACATCTGGAATATGCGGCCGGCATAGTCCATGTCAATCCCGATACCATTGTCCTTGACCGAGAATACCCATTTCTCATGATCGAGGGAACAGCCGATCCGCACCTCGGGCCGTGCCTCCCCTCGGAACTTTATCGCGTTGCTGACCAGGTTCTGCAGGACCTGGCCCAGCTGCATCCTGTCGCCATTGACCGTGGGAAGGTTCTCCACGATTATCTCCGCCCCATTCTCTTTGATGGGTAGCTCTAGATTCATCAGAGTCCGGGAGGCCACCTCGTTCATGTCCACGGGGCTGGATGGTTTGACCTTGGTCTCGACCCGGGAGTACTGCAGAAGGTCGTCGATGAGCGCCTTCATCCGTTTTCCGCCGTCGACGGCGTAATCAATATAGTCCTTCGCCTGATCGTCCAGCTCATCCCGGTACCTTTTCTTCAACAGGGAAAGGTAGCTTATCACCATCCGCAACGGTTCTTGAAGGTCATGGGAGGCGACGTAAGCGAACTGTTGCAGTTCCTCGTTCGAATGGGCCAGCGCCCTCTCCGCTTTCTTCTGGTTGGTTATGTCGACAAAGGCCTCGATCCCGCCGATTATCTCGTCCTCGTCATTTATGGGCACCCCGAAGCACAGGATCGATATCGTTGACCCATCCGTTCTCCTTAGCTCCAACTCTTCGCCGCTGACGCTCTCCCCGTTTCTCAGCGCTCGAGCAATTGGCCATTCATTGGCCTTCAGAGGGATCTCAGATCCTGGCAGATAAGCTACGACCTCCTCATAGTCGATTTTGTTTGGAGAGGCCTGCGGAACACTCAAGATGAAATCATTGATCACCCTGTTCATGATCGTCGGTCGACCGTTCGGATCGATGACCGAAATACCCACCGGCAAAGAATCAAGAATGCGATGCATCCGGTTCTGTTCCGCTTGCAAAGCCCTTTCGGCCTCCATCTGCTCGGTTATCTCGAACCTGAGGCCTATGACGGCCGTTATCTTTCCTTCGAAGTCCCTCACCGCCACAGCGTTCGAATTGGCGTAACCAAGAGTACCGTCCGATCGTTCGAACTTGATGATCTCGTTAAGCACCGGTTCTCCTGTCCTCAAGGTTCTGGCTATTGGGTACTCGTCGGCAGCATATCGGCTACCGTCAGGGTGAAAGGTCGGAAATTGGAGGAATGCTGAAGCACTGTCGAAGGTTGCCGCTTCTTTCCTGTACTGGCGGTTGACCTCCTCGTTAAAGAAGACCACTTTTCCGTCAGGTTCGAGGATGACGACGGCGACCGGTATCTTTTCCAATATCGTTTCCAGACGAGCCTTGGTCTCCTGTAACGCATTGGTCGTTGCCAGCAGATCGGAGGTTCGTTCTTGGACTTTCACTTCCAGGCCCTCGTACGCATGGCTCAGCTCCTCCTCGGCCTTGATCCGTTCCGTCAGATCGGCCGCCACGATGCAATATGTGGGCGTCCCGACATTCGCCATATAACTTACCGACAGCTGTATGGGCACGGTGGTGCCGTCCTTCGCCCTAAAATCGAATCGGTCACGGACCGGACCTTGCTTACTGCGGTATAACAAGTTCCTGAAATCCGGAATCCCCTCAGTTCCAATGAAATCCTCAATGTTCGAGCCAAACACCTTTTCCAAGGATGTTCCCATCAATCTTGCGAAGGTTTGATTCGAATACAGGATTCCGCCATCCTCTGAAATCGTGACCGCCCCTTCGTTCATCTGCTCAAAAAGGATGCGGTATGGTTCTTCGGCCCCCTTGAGCGTGAATATCTTTTCTCCGCTCTTCGTAGATACCAGAATCGCATCCACCTCGCCGGAATGGATCGCCTCCAGCGTTTGTTCGCTTTCCGCGAGCCTCCGCTCGAGCTCTTTGTTCCTTGCCCTTAGATCATCGATTTCCGACATGAGAGATCCTTGAGAGACCGGACTCCCCGATTCGGTCCTCACTTGGTCCATTCCTTCTTGACCCTTTTCTCAGTCCTTATTTCCAGTCCCACCACGACCTTTTCCGTGTTGGACATGTCACCGACCAATTTCCTGAGAGGCAGTGGCAGCTCCCTTATGAGGGTGGGAGCGGCGAGGATCTGTTCTTTCCTGGCCAGATCCGGTTGCTGATAGACATCGATGACCTCCAGGTCGTATCGGCCTTTCAACTCTTCTTCGCATATCCTCCGGATGTTCCTTATTGCTTCCTGGGACCGGGGCGTTGTGCCGGTGATGTAAAGCCGCAGAACGTATTTTATGGCCTTACTATCGGCATGGCCTACAAGATCATCCTCTGGCATGTTTCACTCATCCCCGTCGCCTTGGTGTTTGATGTCCAATCCCACCAGGACCTTTTCCTCGTTCGAAAGGTCCCCGATGATCTTCTTGATTGGCTGCGGAAGTTTTCTTACTAGAGTAGGAACGGCAATGATCTGGTCCCCTTTCGCCAATTGGGGGGTCTTGATCAGGTCGATGACCTCGATCTGATACTTCTCCTTGAGATTCTCTTCGCAGATGTTCCTAAGATTGGCGATCGCGGCCAGGGACTTGGGGGTTTGACCGGCGACATAGAGCCGCAACTGGTAGATCGCGGTTTCCGGCGGGCTATCTTTACTCATTATGTCCAGACCTCTCTTTTTCGTTGACCGTCCTGAGCGTTCTCAGGAGCTTCCTGTTGTTATCCAGAGAATCTTTCCGCCGCTTCTCGTCCTGAACTTTCCTCTGGAGCGCAGCTTTCTTATCATCGAACTCCGCCTGGAGCGCCTTGATGTGGGCATCTAGGACCTTCTTCTGCTGTTCCAGGTTCAGCTTCAGTAGACCGATCTCCTCCGAACGGGAGGCCTCCTCCGCCACCTCCTTGGCCTCCTGTGCAAATCTGGCCGAACCGGTCAGAACACCGGCTGGCCCAACGTAAGGCGCTATCAGGTCGATCCCCTTGCTGGTGATGTGGAACTCCCTAATCTGGTTCGAATGGGCCATGCCCCTGGATTTGACCAGACGGAGGATACGGTTGTTCTCCCCGTTCGCCTCCACGTCCTCAAGCAATATCCAGGCATCGACCAGGGAGGATATCAGTGAACTTTGATCGGGCTTCTCGGAATGCTTGAGGTCGGTGAAGAGCGTCGTCACGCCGTTCATCTTCAGATAGTCGACCAGCCTCACCAGCACCGAGCGTACCTCGACCTCTTCCCCTATGGCCATCAGGCTGCTGATCGGGTCGAGGACCAGTACCTCCGGTTTGAACTCGTTCACCAGCTTGTGGATGGTCACGAGATGCATCTCCAGACCATAGGACGTGGGCCTATCGGCATGGATCCGCAGCAATCCCTTGTTCATGAATGGCTCGAGGCCGATGCCGATGGACTTCATGTTCCTAATGATCTGGCTGGATGATTCCTCGAAGGTGATGAACAACGCCTTCTTTCCATTCCTGCAGGTCTCTTGGACGAACTCGGCGCCGAACGAGGTCTTCCCCGTGCCGGCCTGGCCAGTGATCATGATGGTGCTTCCCTTGTAGTAACCTTTGCCTCCCATCATGGCATCCAGATCAGCGACCCCGGTGGAAATGCGTTCGTTCGAAGCGATGGCGGTGAGTCCGATGGCGGTGAGGGGCAGAACAGAGAAACCGTTCTCATCGATCAGGAACGGGTACTCGTTCGATCCATGGGCCGAGCCCCGGTACTTTATTATGCGCATGCGCCGGGTCGCGATGTTTCCCAGCACGCGGTTGTCGAGGACGATCACCGCGTCGGACACGTACTCTTCCAGACCATTCCTGGTGAGAATACCGTTGCCTTTCTCCCCGGTGATGACGGCGGTGACCCCCTTTTCCTTGAGGAATTGGAAAAGCCTTCTCAGTTCGGAACGGATAATGAGCGTGTTGCCGAAGGCCGAAAAGATCGACTCAATCGTATCTAGCACGACCCGTTTGGCACCAATGGAATCTATCGAATATCCAAGACGGACGAACAGACCCTCAAGATCATACTCCCCGGTCTCGACGATCTCCGCCGCCTCCACCTTTACGAATTCCACGGCCAGCATTTTCTTGGCCTCGAGGGCCTTAACGTCAAAGCCCAGCGAGGCAACGTTCTGAACCAGTTCATTTTCCGTTTCTTCAAAAGAGAAGAACACTCCCGGCTCTTGGAACCGGGAGGCACCGTTGACCAGGAACTCCATTGCGAATAGGGTCTTGCCGCTCCCGGGACCGCCGACGACCAGCGTGGGCCTGCCGGCCGGGAGCCCTCCTTTGGTTATGTCGTCAAACCCCTCTATTCCAGTCGGAGCCTTGGGTAGCTCTTTCTTTATCGTTGGCCTTGCTTTCCTTACCACGCCACTTCCCCCCAACTACGATGCATCCTTATTTGCCAGAATTCGAAGTTGATTAAGGATACAATATGAATGATAATATCAGTGACAATTATTTAATAATCTACCGTGGAGCCCTGGATGGATGTGTCCGGCCGACGCTAATAATAAAGGACTTACGATATGAAAAATAGGCGCCGTGGCGCGCCCTGGTATTGAACGAGGTCACCTTATCGCATCGTCCCCGTCCTTGAAACCTTCGCTGATATGGGTACCGTCGCAGAGCGGCTTGTTCTCCGAATGCCCGCAGCGGCAGAGGGTGACCCGGTTCCTCACCTCATATTGGGCCCCATCGGCCGAGATCACAGGTATCCCGCCTTTGACCCAGAGGGGTCCGCTAACTCGGCGGTAAGGGTCCTCGGTCAGGGCGATTTCCTTTGGCAGCTTTGGTTCGATGTCCTTGCCATCCTTCTCACAGGCGACCAGACGTCCTGTTGGGCACTTACCGGTGATCTCCACCACCAGGTCCCTTGATTCCGGATCGCCGTTCTTCTCGACCAGGCCCCACACCCCGCCGGCCCGGTGGCAGAACTGCTGGCCCGCGCAGAGGTCCCGATTGTCGTTCATGTTGATCTCCGGACCTTCGATCAGGCCGGCGTTGGAGGCGTAGGACTCCTTGCTGGCCTCTTCCGTGCCGTCGAACTTGATCTTGGCATGCGTTCCGTCGCAGAAGGGTTTGGTGTTCGACCCCCCGCAACGGCAAAGGGCATAGGTCTCGGTCACTGGATATTTGGAGCCTTTCTTCCATTCCATCGCCGTGCCGTCCTTGTCCCGGACAACGTACTCCTTGGCCAATGGCACCCAGCCTACCACGACATAGGGTCCGTCCTTGATGATATTGACCTTTTGGACCGGCTTGGCCGGTTTCTCGCCTTTGCTCTCACTCATTGGAGAGGGCTATTCAACTGGAGTCAGTAAATATGTATCGATTGTTACAGGATTCTAGTACTAAGGAAATGATGCACGCGATGGCGTTCGAGGTTCGATCGAACTGAAGAAAGTACAGTAGGTCGTCGGTGAACTCCATTGGATAGCGATCGACCGGGAAGAAAAGGACCCCTCAATCGTCAAAGACTATCTGTTTCTTGAGCTCCAGCATGACCTTGGGGCAACGGCCGCCCTGCCGGGAACGGGCCAGTTTGTCATACGCTTCCACCCCTCCCGCCGCCTCGATGATCTTGCGGCCCAGTTCCTTCTGTTTCTTTATGCTGATATTGACACGTTCCATCGAACCCGGTGAAACGATGTGCAGTATGTCGAGGGATGTGGCAAACCCATAAGGTATCGATTCCATCCGCATGATGGTGCCAGGGACGGCGTTGTACCAGCTGCCGATCGAGTCCTCGCCCAGCTTGTTGATCGCGGTTCCGGCGGCGGCCTGCCATTCCGCCTCCGGGGTGACGTTCGCCACCATCCACTCCCCGTCGATGAATATCTCGCCCTCCCCTTCCAGCACGAAATATCCCAGCGTGTCGTACCAGCGCTTGATGAAAGGGTCCGGCTGGATCACCACATCATACCAGGACGGGATCATCTTCATGGAGAATATCTTGTATCTGGCCTTGATCCCGGCGCAGCGGCACAGGGCGATGTAGGCGCTGATGAGATGGAAACAGGTCCCGGTCCCCCGCCTCAATGTGTCTCCGACGGGGTTCATCGGACGTTCGTCCAGCATCAGCTTTTCCTTGACGAAATGGAACGCCCTCTCGGCGAATTCGCGGTCCGAGACCTGGAACGCCCCCAGCTCGTTCGCCATGGCGATCACCAACGGGTCGTGGGAATCGCAGTGCAGTGTCGGTCTGAGGTATTTCTCGTCCTTGTCGCAATACCGCATGCCATCCTCGAATTCCGGAAGCGAGTATTCCAGGTTCGGAAGGACGTAACGCTCCGCGTCGTCCGAAATGACCCGGGTGCGCTTGAGCTCCCTCATGTTCAGCAGGATGATCCTCGATATCGATATTCCGCCGCGGACCATCTGGCTGAAGAATGTCCTCTGTGGAACGTATCCCTTGTCCTTCATCGTCTTGAGGCCTTGCATCGTTCATCCCCCCATGTCCGAGGACATGACCTTCCTTACCTCTTCCGCGCATCCGCGCGTCTCCTTGCCCGCGGCACGGGTGACGCCTGGCTCCAGGACCGGACCGGGCCTGCCGCAAACCGGGCACCGCTCCAGCATCTTTACCCTGTCCCCGGTTATGATGAAACCGGGGTAGCTGTACATGGAACCATCCAGGAACGCGAACCTTCCGGATTCACCGTAACCGAGAGGGTTGAACTCATCGTCCAGGACCATCGGGTGGATGAACGTCGTCGGGATGTGCAGATGGTGGCCTTCCGGGCATTGCACCATCCAGCCGTTGCCCTCCACCATGCCGTACATGTCGATGACGTTCTCGGCCGGTATGCCGAGAAGGTCCTTGATATCCCTTCGGAACTCCGCCTCCGGCATGCGCTTCAGCTCATGCACCTTCCAGCCGCCTCCGGTAAGCACGAGGCCGCGGACCCCGATGTCAAAGCTCTTGCCCTCCTCTTTTAGCCTCTCGATGACGGAGTACAATAGGAAGGGGGCCCCGCAGAACGCCATCTCCTCCTTCGATTTCTCCCTTTTCTCGATCCAGGCGATGATATCGCCGATCGCCTTATGGTGAGCCCGGCTGGACATCTTCTTGACCAGTCTGGATTTGAGGCTCTTGTCATCGCTCATGGTGAGCCTGATCAGTTCGGTGTCGATCACCCGGTCCACCGCGCAGTCCACATCCTTCATGATGTCGTAGTAGATGGTCCCCAGGCGTCCAGCGAACAGATTGGTCTTGAAGGGGTTGGGCAGTAACAGGTATCCATACATTCCCGGGTTCCACCGGGGATAGAACATGGAGATGACGCTCTTGGCCATCGCGTACTCGTTGATGTTGAAGGTCCTGCGGTCCCGGGGGACGAACGTGTGCCGACCGCCCGTGCCGCTGCTGTACGTGGTGACCATTCCAGCTACATTGAACGCCTCGATGACTTGATCATACGAAGGGTCCTTGCCCGATATCTTCACCTGAGGTAGCTCTCCAGTATAGATATTGCCCAGCCAGGTGGCGAAATCGCGGCCTATGGGATGCGCTTTGAAGAACTCGCTCTGGATCAACGGGATCTTGGAAAGATCGTCCGTCGATTTGATGTCCGCAGGCGATATCCCTGCGTCCTGGCAGAAGCCATGGTACATGGGGTTCTGCTCGTAATGGCGTGTGAACTGGTACTTGACCGCGTCGAACCTGAGAATATCCGCCTCCTCGGTCGGAACCCGGAACAGGTCCTTCGGCCCGTAAACCGCTTTGTCGGCGGGGGTCCACTCCGAGCCAGTCGGTAAGTATTTCTGGACCTTCCCTTCGAAGACGTTTACATATTCGGTATAACCCATCGGGCTTGAATGCGGGCCTATCTATAAAGATATCTTGAGATGAACACCGCATTACACAATCGATCCATAAATTTGCCAACTAAATTGACGCTCATTCTAACAATAGACACTCGTTTCGATGTATTGGATTCCGATTGGTCAACCTCTGAAATCCAACTACGTCATGTGAGAGTATCGCAGAAGCATCATGGGCTGCCGGATCGCCTAGCAGTTAGTTTATCCCGGCAGGCTGCATCTCTGTGGTGTGATCCGGAGAGGCGCCACCTCGGAAGAGCAATTGCGGAGACAAATCGCCTGGCTGGGAGAAGCCTGGCTATGGCTGTTGAACCATAAAGTTTCGGCGGGCCCGAACGGCATGGGCGGGAGGCAGACTGCCTTGGACGTGGGATGCGGGCCTGGCCTGGTAATGGACCTGATCTCCCCCTTCTACGATGTCCAGGGATTGGACGCCGATCCGGAGATGGTGACGATCGCCAGGAATAGGGGAAATGTGGTCACGGAGGGGGATGCCACGGCCCTGCCGTTCAGGGACGGGTGCTTCGATCTGGTGTACTGCTCCTTCACGCTGCTTTGGGTTGACGATCCACAAAAGGCGGTCCAGGAGATGGCCCGGGTGGCGCGGAAGCACGTGGTCTGTCTGGCTGAGCCGGACTACGGAGGTCGGATATGCGTCCCGAAGGAAGTGGCTGACCTGGATCCTTTCCTGGTCCGTTCGCTGGCCGCGGAGGGTGCGGACCCGTTCGTCGGAAGGAAGCTGGGAATGCTCTTGGATAAGGCCGGATTGGAGGTGGAATCAGGTGTGCATTCGGGCATCTGGTCCCCCAAACGGCTCAGGGAGCAGAAGGACCTGGAATGGGATTCCATAACCAACGCCGTCGGGACCCTGGTGGACGGGGCGACGCTGGACCGCGCCAGGACCGCCTGGTGCGAAGCATCGCTGGACCGTTCCCTGTTCCTCTTCAATCCAGTGTTCTACGCGATCGGAAGTAAATGATCGCCCACATTACGAGTGTCTGTCCAGACAGATGTAGTCGCCGGTGTCGCGGGAAAGGGGACATCCGCCGCCGCAGACGTCTTTCATGCCGCACTCCACGCACTCCCCGTCCAGGTACTTCCTTTCCCTGATCTTCTTGCAGAGGTCATGACCCCATATCTTCTCCCAGGGATCGGTCAGGATGTTGCCCAGCGGCTCATAGTAGCTCTGGCAGGGAAGCACCGTCCCATCCGGCTCGATCGCCATGTTGAACGAGCAGGCGGTGCACTGCTTGATGCCCAGGCCGTAATTGACCGGGTTGAACTCATGGTACGGCGTTGGGGTGTACCAGATCAGCTTTACACCGGACGTGGCCGCGATATCCTTCAGCCTGGTAAGGGCCTCGCCCAGCTCAAGATAGGTTATTCCCTCCGTCTCGACCCCCTTGCCGGAACGGATGATCCCGTTGAAGGCGATGTTCTTTACCCCGAGGGAGATCAGGAACCGCATGGTGGCCTCCAGGCCGTCCAGGTTGGAACGCATGATGGTCGTGTTGGTGCTCACGTACATCTGCTCCTTCAGAGCCACCTTGAGCCCCTCGATCGTCTCCTTCCATGCCCCGGTCCCTCCCACCAGCCGGTCGTGCACCTCCTCCCGGGAGGAAAGCACAGTGATCTGGACATGGTCCAGCCCTTTCACCACCAGGTCATGGAGGTAGCCAGGCCGGGCCAGGTTCCGGCCGTTGGACACCATGCCTGTGACCTGCCCGAACGCTTCCGAGGCGACGACCAGTTCCGGCAGCCCTTCGAACATCGTCGGTTCTCCGCCGGTGAAGACGATGTGCGGTATACCCAGCTCCCAGGTCGTGGCGATCACCTTCTTCCACTGTTCCACCGTCAGTTCCTTCATCTCCCGGGGCTCGTTATAGCAGTGATCGCATTTGTTCTGACACCTGTACGTCAGGGCGATGTCCATACGGTACGGCGCAGGCAGGTCGTCCTTGCCGATCGATGGTTTGTCTGGCCCGATCATCGAGAGCATCTCGTGGTCGCCGGCCACCAGCGATCGGAGCTGGGACCGGATGTTTAGGTAATGCTCAGAGGCGTGGTCGAGGTTCACATGGCGATAACGGCGATGCATGTACCTGGCGGCGGCCTTAGGTGACCGATCCTCGAGCGCACACCGCACGTAGTCCACCGCCGTCCCGTTCAGGAAGATGATGCTGGAGGCGTCGACCAGCAGCGCCCCCTTGCTTGCCGAGTCTACCCGCAGATGGAAACGGTGCATGTTGAGGTCGCCCTTTCCGTCATACCTGTACACACCGGGCTGCAGACCTTTGCCGTTCAGTTCATGCCACTTCTCCTTCAGGGTCATCGTCCACCTCCAGCGCAGGCGCAAGCACACGCGCATGCGCATGCGCAGTGACCGCCGGCGACGTGCATGCCCGCCCCGCCCGGCGCTGCGACCGGCACGGGGTTTGTGACGGCGACCACATCATGCGAGATCCCCCGCATGTCATTGACCAGGTTGGTGGAGGCGGACTTCACCTGCGAGACATAGTTCGAGGCCGCCTGGCCCACGTTGATCCCCGGTCCGGAAGCACCGGAAACACTGCGGTTCCCGAGCAGGATCGGCAGGATCAGTATCTGACTCTGCATCCTTCCCGGATAGTCCCGATCGAGCATCATCCAGTCTCTCTTCTCATCGAGCATCCTGGCTGTGTCCTCCGGCGTTCCCGCCTCCTTGACCTGCTGCCAGGCCTTGTCGGCAATGGATTCGTAGTAGTGCTTGGTGACATCGAGATCGAACCCTTTCATCTTGTCTCGGGTCGCTTCGATGAGATGGACCAGGGTATTCTTCAGAGCGGCCCGACCCACCGTCTGGTCGGGCAATATGGCCTTCAAATACTCGGCCTCGTAGGGATAATCGCCAGTGTCGGCCAGTTTCTTCAGATGCATCGGGGCGGCCTCGGAAGCGATCTGCACCTTGCCTTTCTTGATGAGGGCGAACAGGATCATCGTGGCCACGTTCTCTATCGGCCTTTCCAGGATGACCGCCGCCTCCACTGCGGTCAGGTCCCGGCGGGGACCTGCCCCGACAACGTTCATCTTCGGTTCGTAATAGTCCGCGTTCCTGCGTCTGGACGCCCCGATGCTCCCAATGATGATGACGGCGAGGATGAATGCGAACACCAGGATCGGTGCCAGCAGACCTAACAGGTCAAAGAAATCGCCCAGAACGTTCGGTGTCTGGCCCCCCGGGATGAAGTACTGCGTAACGTAGACGGTCGGGAACCCGCCCCCAAAATCGTATGTGCCGGCCGCGATAGAGCCGGGGCTCGCGCTTGTGTTGGTCCAGGTGGCCACCAGGAGGCCGGTGGAGTTGTCATACGTCAGGGAGTCCCAGGGATGGTCCTGAAGCCAGTACGCCTGGGTCTCGTCCGCAAAGCCGATCGGAAAGATCAGACGTTCGACCAGGACCCCGGTGTTGCCTTGCTGGAGCGAGGAATCGAACCGGGTGGGGCGGAAGCTCACGCCGACGGTGTTGTTCACCAGTGTGTTGAGGTACACCATGTGGGGATTGTTGACGTGGAAGAACAGGTCGAATGACCCTGCGGCCTGTATGATGTTCTGCAGGCCGCTGCTGAACTCGACCGCCATGCCCGGCGTGACGAATGGTGAGTCGTGAACCTGGGATGGCGCATAGTCCGTTCCCTGGACGACGATGTTGGCGGTTGCCGAAGCTGCGTCGTAGTAGGTGTTCGGCATACCGATGTCCACCCCGTCCAGGCCAGAAACGCCCGTAAAATGGAAGTGATAGTCGATGTTCACGCTGCCGTCCCGGACCACCGTGACGTTGACCTCCTCGGAAGCCACCGAGAACGTGGTGGATGCCGCTTTCGCATTCCCGACCGGAGAAACGCCGATGACGCCCAGGCAGGAGATGACCAAGAGGGCGGTGACGGCGAACAGCAACAATTTCCGGACCGATCCGTTTGCAAGTGCTCGTTCCATTTTGCTCACCATTTAGGGGATTCCTGGAGGGATGTGATCGTGCCGCAGTAGGGACAGACCATCACCACTCCGCCCTCCACCACCTTCAGGTTCTTGTCCGAAAGCGGGGCGCCGCAGCTGGGACATTTGAGCTCCTTCTGGTCGAGCTTCCCCGAGCCTTCCATCTTCACGTCGAAGTTCTGGGTGACCAGGGTCGGTTTCGCCGCTTCTATCTTCTGGCTACGGTAGACGAAGAACAACAGCATCACCGCGATCAGGACGAACACCGCACCGGTGATCAGGTTCTGGTCTCCGGCTGCAATGAGAAAAATAACTCCCAGCAATATAAGGAATATCGCGACGAATAGGACAAGGCCTTGCACAATGCGGTTCAAGTTTTCGACTTCCTGGACATCAGATTGGCGCCCGTGCTCTTAAAGATGACTGGAAAAGGTTGACCGTGTGGACGCCCAAGCCACCGTCATGCGACGGGCACAAACGTCCACGAAGAGCTCGGAACTTACTCGGAAATGTGCTGCACGATGTCTTCCACGGCCTTCTGGCCCCTGGGCGTCTCCAGCACCTTCATGCCCGGGCTCAGCGACGGCACGACCATTACCTTCCCGTCGATCGCGAATCTCTGGAAATAGTTCTCGTACCTGACCGTGACCGGCGAGAACATCTCCCCTCCCTGTGGGTTTCCGCAGGTGAGCAATACGACACCTTTCTTGCCCTTGGGCAGGCGGTTGACGTACTGACCCGCACTGGCCCCCATCCCCAGGAAAGAGTAGAAACGGTCGATGAGGGCTTTTGTGGTGGCGGTCTCGGCCGAAAAATAGATCGGCGAGCCGATCACGATGGCGTCCGCTTTCGAGATCTTCTGCAATGCCGGCGACAACGCATCCTTTTGGATGCATTCCTCACCTTTCTTGCATCCCATGCAGGCCGAGCAGTCCTTGAAGCTCATGTCGAAGAGATCGAAGTAGTCCACCTGTGATCCGTTGTCCATGAAGCTCTTCGCCACTCCCTTGAGAAGGGCGGCCGTGTTCCCCTCCTTCCGGGGGCTTCCGTTGAAGATCGCGACTTTCATCAAATACACCGTGACATGAGAGCCATCCATGGATAGTTAAAATGTTCTGCTCCGGCGGGTATCGGTACCCATGGACCGATCTGACCCGTTTACGAACAGAAATCAATAAAAGAACCATACCAGCATTCTCGCACTATGGCGATCAAGGACACCGTCAGGATGGTGGCGGACCTAATGGAGGTGGCAGCCCGTACCGCCCCCAAGGCGGTGGGCAAGGATTTCATTGAGGTCCGGGTGCTGAGCGATGATGAACGGATTGCGGTCGGCAACGAGATGAGGAACTTGAGCAAAGATCCGACCCGCCCCAATTTCGACCGGGATGGTCAGAACGTGCTTGACTCCGACGCGATCGTGCTCGTCGGTCTGTTGCCGCACAAGGGCGCAGGCTTAAACTGCGGGGCGTGCGGTTTCCCCACTTGTTCAGAGATGGAAGCGCACCCCTGCACCGCGGACTTCACCGGAGCCAACTGCGCCATCAGACTGTTGGACCTGGGGATCGCCATGGGTTCGGCGGTCAAGATCGCCTCCGAGCTCAATGTGGATAACCGTATCATGTACCGGGTCGGAGTGGCCGCAAGGCGCCTCGGACTGGCCAAGGCCCAGATCTCGCATGGGATACCTTTGTCGGCGACTGGGAAGAACATCTTCTTCGATCGTCGAGCGAGCAAATGACCGGTTTGGAAGGCCGTCAAGATCGTCCTCTGACCCCATGAGCCTCGAAACCAATTAATCGGACATCCGCTTCTTACCCGGCGTGCAGGTTTGGCGGATCCTTAACAATAACCCAGTGATCATGGTGCTGGCGTTCGTCGCGGCCATCATCACCGGCGGGTTCCCCGGAGGGGCCGCCCTGACGAACAGCAACATCGCCATGCTGGCCCTGTTCGTTATGATGTCATTGTCATTGACCTCGCTGAGGCTCAGGGGGCTGAAGCTGAAGGACCACTCGGTCCCGATCAGGAACGCTTTCCTGCTCTCCTTCGTGCTCTCGACCGCCACCACCCTCGCCATGAGCTACCTGTTCCAGGGCGAGATCAGGGACGGCTGGATCATCATGGCCGCGGTACCTTCGGCGGTCTCCATCGTGCCGTTCACCTACCTGCTCAAAGGGGACCTCGATTCCACCCTGGTTTCATCGGCATCACTATACTTTATCGCACTGGTGGTGACGCCCTTGGTCACATTGGTGTTCCTGGGAACGGCGGTGGACGTGATGACCTTGCTGAGTTATGTCGGATATCTCATCCTCCTGCCGATGGCCGTGTCTCGTGTATTGAGGCAGGTGGACATAAGACCGCCGCAGAAGAGCGCGGCGATCAACGTGGCCTTCTTCGTACTGATCGTCGCCATCGCTGGCCCGAACCGTCAGGTCTTCTTCGGCGATCAGCTCATCCTGTTGGGACTGGTCCTGGTGGCCTTCGTCAGGTTGTTCGGAGTTGGCCTGCTTTGGAACTGGTACCTGGAAAGGAAGAACGTGCCCCGGGTCAGAAGAGTGCCGGAAGTGCTGTTCGCCTCCTACAAGAATACGGGAATGGCCGCCACCTTGGCCATCGCCTTGATCGGCCCTGCTGCGGCTGTTCCGGCCACGGTATGCACGCTGATCGACATCGTCTGGCTGATCTATCTTTCGAAATCTCTGTTTGCCCCTTCGATAGAATGAGCATGACCATCGGTACCGCTCTGTCCGCCGCCGTGGTTCAGCAAATGAAGTGATTGGCATGCCATAGTTGGTCATGGCACCTGCTTTTCCCTGAACGCATAAGCGCCCAGGAACAGTAGGATGGCGGTCGACAGCAGCAATGACACGAGCGAGACGACAGCGTCACCGGAAAATGAGGAGATGCTGCCGTGATCTATCATGCTGGAGGCGATCACGCGCAGCTGGTGCATGATGGTCAGGTTGCCGACCGCTCCCGGGAGTGTGCCGATGAACCCTTCCCAGATGAATGCATAGATCAGCCCGAGGTAGATCGGCTGCCTGATTACCACACCCATCGCCAGGAAGAGCGACGAATAGACGAACGCACCGAGCAGAATGACGGCCAGGTAAGCCATGAAAAGGCCCACGGCATCGCCAGAGATCCCCGAGATCAGGTAAAAGCCGGACCATCCGGCCACCGTGACCGACAGGAGCGAGAGCGCCAGCACAATGATCAAAGCCATGTAATAGCCGAGGTAGGATATCCTGCGGTCTACCGGCGATGTGATCACTTGGGTAATACTCCGGTCGTCAATCTCGTTCCTGATCATCGAGGCCCCGAAGATCATGGCCATGATCGGCAACGTGAACGATAGGACCAGCAGGTTGAGCAGGTCGCTGCCTTGGTCCAGAGGGTCGGTGGAGAGCGAAGCGGAGTAGCCCATGACCACCCCCACCAGGACCGCCAGCAACATGATGATGATCCATCGGCGGTTGGTAAGGAGTTTCCTGACGGAGTAGACGAGCATTGCCTTCACCCCCACAATGTTCATATCAATGTCCATTTTCTCACATCACCAAATATTTGAAGACCGCTTCCAGGTCGTCATCCAGGCTTTGCATGGAGTCGATATCACAGCCGGATTCCCGGACCAGGTCCGCAAGAGAATCGAAGAACGCCTCCGGGTCAGTCACCCGCACTATCAACTCTTTTCGTTCCGCCTTCATCTCCACCGACACGGTGTACGGTCGGGATATCAGTACCTTGGCCAGGTCTTCCATCCCCTTCCCCACGAGCACGATGTTGTGCGGATGGCTGCTCATCAATGCGCGGATCTCATGGATCCCGCCCGAGGCCACCGCCCGGCCTTTGTAGATGAGCACCACATTGGATGTCAAACGCTCGATCTCATGGAGGACGTGCGAGGAAACGATGATATCGTGCCCGTGAACTTTGTGAAGGTCCACGATCAGGTCCATAAGGTCCCTCCTTGCCACCGGATCGGTCCCGGTCAGCGGTTCGTCGAGCAATAGCAGCTTCGGGTCGTGCAGCATCGAGCCGGCCATCTTGATGCGCTGTACCATTCCTTTGCTGTAACCCCCCATCTTCCGGTCCGCTGCCTCTTTCATCCCAAATATTTCCAACACCTCCTTGATGCGGGCGTCCAGAGGGGTCCCTTTCATCCCGTGCATCCCGCCGGCGAAACGCAGATACTCTCCCCCGGTCAGATCGAACGGTAAGAAATCGTAGTCCGGACAGAAACCTATGTCGCGCAGGAGGGCGGGGTTCTGCCAAGGTCTCTGACCTAGCACCGTCAGTTCTCCTACCTCAGAACGTATTGTTCCGATGACGATCTTGAAGAACGTGCTCTTACCCGATCCGTTCGGACCGACGATGCCGGTGATGCCGCTGCCGATTTCCACGCTGAAGTTGTTAAGTCCTATCACCTGGCCATACCACTTGGAGACTCCCCGTGCCAGCACCATCGGGTCCTTCACTTGCCCACCCCCTTGCGCCGGACCCGGTCGAACGCCAGAAATGAGAAGGGAAAGATCATGACCAGGAGAGCCACGAGCAACACGATGGTGTTTATCCCAGCAGGCAGCGCCTGATCGAAAATGACGTCATAGCAGTAGAACAGGACGTTCTCCGGACCGAGCAATGACCAGTTGGCGTCGTAGGTCTCGAAGATGCCCGCGATGACCTGCAGGACGACGACCACCATGAACGTCCCAACCGCAGCGTAGGTTTTCCTGGTGGTCAGGGATGAAAGCATCAATCCCAATGGGACCAGGAATGCCGTCGCCAATACTGAAGCGATCAGCGTCCTTCCTATGACGCCCAGGCTGGCCAGGTAGTTCACACCGGTCTGCGTCGCGGTGACCGAGAGGGCCATCACCAACGGAGGCAGGAGGGTGAAGATCGATATCACCGTCAGCGCTCCCAATGCCTTACCCCCGAGGTAGTTCTCCGGCCGCAACGCCCTGGACATGTAGAGGGTCAACGAACGGCTCCTCATGTCCTCCGCGATTAGGTCGGAGCAGACCATCGAAACCAGGATGACAGTGAAAAGGTAGAACAGGGTGCCTTTGAACACGTCCGCCATCGCCGCCCCCGTCAACGAGACGTGGGGAGAGATGGACATGATTATGGTGTTGAAAACGTGGTTCAACACGATCCCCAGGGCCAGGACCGCGATCAACCACAAAGAGGCCAGCTTCTGCCGGGTGACCTGGTCCGCTATCACCAGGAAGCGATGGGAGTGGTCGCTGCGTTGTCCCTTCCAGGCACGATATCCGATCGGGTCGAGGCCCATCATCTATCCCCCATTACGGCCTTGATGAATACTTCTTCGAGGGTGATCCGGTCCGGCAGATAACTTCGGACCTGAACGCCCATGCCATGGGCGAGTTCCAGTACTGGCAAACTTCCTCCGGAATTGGCGAAAACGACGGTCGCCAGTCCGAAATAGTCGGTGACAGATATGATCTGATGGTCCCTTCCCAGTGCCTCGATGAACGACCCGATCTTCTCTGGTGTTCCCTTTACTTTGATGGACTTCCTTCCTGAGCCCTGGGAGAGCAAGGATTCGAGGGTCCCTTTCATCACGATCTTTCCATTGTTGACGATGATGGCCTCTTTGCAGACCTTCTCCACGTCATGCAGGATGTGGGACGAGACCAGCACGGACTTGTCCGATGCCCCTATGCGGCCGATCAGGTCAAGCATCTCCTCCCGGCCGTTAGGGTCCATTCCGTTGGTGGGTTCATCGAGGAATAGGATGTCCGGATCATGCACGATCGCCTGTGCCAGCTTGACCCTCTGTTTCATGCCAGTAGAATACGAACCGACGGGCCGGTACCGCTCCTCCCCTATGCCGACGAAATCGAGGACCTCATGGCTACGAGGGATCGAATCATCCTTGGTCATCCCGGAGAGCCGCCCCATATAGGACACCAGCTCCACCCCTGACATATCGTCGATCAAACAATCGTGCTCGGGCATGTACCCGACCCGGTCCCTGATCGCCAGCGTGTTCACCTGGGAATCCAGACCGGAAACGGTGATGGTCCCCGACTGGGGCTGGACCAGTCCCAGAACGGCCTTTATGAAAGTGCTCTTCCCGGCCCCGTTGGGGCCCAGGAGACCGACAATACCCCTGGGAATGGCCACCGAGAAATGATCGAGGGCCACTATCTGGCCATAAAGCACCACCACACCATCGGAAACGATGGTGGTCCCGGACCCTGGATCACCGACCCGGGGGCTCAGGCCAGAAATATCCTCCGCTTCCATAGGATGTCCAGGACCGAAATCGGGATATATAAAGACTGCAGAACGATGAGTGCCTGATCAGATCCGTCAAAATCCTGCGGCAGGATGATCGTTACGGTGAATGACCTCGGTCATGGCCTGAGAACATCGACCAGATAGCTCAGAGACTATGGATCGTGTTCCACAGGAGGCTGGCGGCCAGATAGATCATGAAAATGCCACAGATGATGTTGATCACCCGGAAGAGGCTGTCTTTGACGAACCGGCGACCGTACGCCACCAATGCCGCGGTGACCGTCCCTCCAAGGCAAGAACCGATCATGTAGGCGATGAAGAAGATGACATAATGGATGGTCTGCGGTTCCGCCACCAGGACCAGGATGGTGGACGCCCCGATGCCCAACCAGAAGGCGATCTGGAAGGGACTGGCGAACGATATGATGGCCCCGGTGATGAAAGCGTTCCGAGTGCTTCTGCCCGACCCGCTGTCCGTGCGGCATTTCCTATGCTCGGTCAGCATCTTATAGGCCAGATAGACCAGGAAGGCGCTGCCCACGACGCCCAGGCCGAGCTTGGTCAGCGGATCCTGCACCAGGAACGCCAGGCCGACCAGCGCGATCACCGCCCAGACCGCATCGCCCGCCGACGCGCCCAACTCTAGGAACAGCACCGGGCGGAATCCCTTCCTGAAACCCAATGGAAGGGCCTCACAGAAGACGGCACCGGGTACAAAGGCCATGATCAGCCCCAGTCCGAACGCGGTGATGAAGAGAAGGGACACATCCATTGGGTGGGGGTAAGTCCTGGAATATTAATAACCCAACCATCGGTGTGCCGGGTACCGCCCTTATGCTCTCCCCTTCTAAGGATCCATACCCGCTAATGTGGGAGCGTTGAGAGGGGAGAGTTTGATGGTGGGGCGCCAACTGAATCAATCTGATGGGCGTATCCGGCGCTGGGAACCCAGCAATGGATCATGGATGCCCGAGGAACGGGAACGGTTCGCGGCTCACTTTATCCATTTGATGATCTGCGGTTCTTGGCGCTTACCCTCAGGAAACTCCCCTTTGGGATATCCCAATATGAACTGCGCCACCAGCTTGTGGTCGGTCGGGACCTGGCATTCCTGGAGGAACTCGGGGCTGTGCGCCAGGGAGGCGGCAAACCCGATCCAGCAGCTCCCGATGCCTAGGGACCGCGCATACAGGAACATGTTCTCCACGGCGGTACCCGCATCTTCC
Source organism: uncultured Methanomassiliicoccales archaeon (assembly GCA_963710685.1). GTDB lineage: Archaea > Thermoplasmatota > Thermoplasmata > Methanomassiliicoccales > UBA472 > DASXVU01. The sequence continues at coordinate 105,009 of CAVQBH010000015.1, forward strand.
ACGGGAGTGAGGGCGGACGGATGGGCGAAGACGAACACCACCACCGGGGCATGGTAGAACAATTGAAAGTTTGGGTTGGACAGGGTCTTGATGAGCCCCTGGACGTTCTCTGGGACGGGCTCGTCCTTGGGGCGGTTCATTGTCATTTCCGCCTTGAACAGGTCCTTGGCGACCGCCGAGTAGTGATCGATCCTCTCCTGGTTCTCCATCACCACGAACCTCAGCGCCTGGGCGTTCATTCCGCTGGGGGCAAAGGTGCCCGCTTTGATGATCTCCCGGACCGTCTCCTCAGGGACCATTTTTCCGTCGTAGCTCCTGACCGACCGCCTGGCATAGATGTACTTCAAGACCTCGTTCATTCCCAGACCTCCACGAATAATCGAATACCGCGAATAACATCGGACCCTGGGTTATTAATCGCTTGCCCCAGGTGGGCGGTCGGGGACCGGACGACCTGCACGCCGGTGCGGAAGGGCCGGGAGAAAGATATCGTGGCGAAAGATGATTAAACGGCTGCTCCCAAGACAGGTCCGATGAGAACTGATTGCGAAAACACCGTCCTGGTCGCCTTAGGCGGGAATGCCATCCTGAAATACCAGGAGGAGGGGACGGCGGAAGAACAGCTCAGAAACGTCAGGACCTCATGCCGGACCCTTGCCCGGCTGATCAAGGAGGGCGATCACATCGCGATCACCCACGGGAACGGACCCCAGGTGGGGGACATCCTCCTGCGCAACGAGATGGCCAAGGAGGTGCTTCCCCCATGCCGCTGGACTCCTGCGGGGCGGAGAGCCAGGGGATGATCGGGTACATGCTGCAGCAATGCCTCATCAACGAGCTCAGGCGGATCGGTTCCGAGCGGCCGGTGATGACCGTCCTGACCCAGACGCTGGTCGACCGGGACGATCCGGCATTCGGCCGGCCATCCAAGCCCATCGGCCCATTCTACTCCGCCCCGGAGGCGGAGATTCTCCGGGACAGGAAAGGCTGGACCCTGGCGGAGGACACCGGTCGGGGATTCAGCAGGGTAGTCCCCTCTCCAAGACCGATCTCGATCCTGGAAGGCCGATCGGTCAAGGACCTGTTCGATAAGGGCTACGTGGCGATCGCGTGCGGCGGAGGAGGCATTTCCGGTGATCGATCGGTAGGGCGAGATCAGCGGGGTGGAGGCGGTGGTGGACAAGGACCATTCGGCAGCTTTGCTGGCCATCCTTATCGGGGCCCGTTCGTTGCTCATCCTCACGGATGTGGACGAGGTATACCTTGACTACAGAGGGCCAGGGCGGAAGGCGATCCCGACGATGACGGCCTCACAGGCTGGAAAATGGATGCACGAAGGGCATTTCAAGGAGGGGAGCATGGGGCCGAAGGTAGAGGCAGCGATCGATTTCGTTAACGGGGGCGGCAAAAGGGCCGTGATCTCTTCTATGGAAAAGGCTGGCGATGCCCTTGCAGGCCAATGCCGGAACCACCATAACGAGATGAATGCAACAGCCGTTCAGTTCTTGCGGTTGACGTTGCAATGCTCCTTGTCATCGCAGGGGGCGTTGCATTCGGGGCAGACCTGGGAGCCTTCGCCCTCCTTTTTGAACCACGAATGGCCACACCGCTTGCATTCCAATTTGACCCTCACTTTTTCATCCAATTGAGCGCTAGGAACGAACATCGTCATGCACCTGATATCCCGTTCAGAGCCCGTTAATGATAATCCTTTGTTTCCTGCGGCCTAGTGGTTCAAAATCGATCCACCGATCATATCGCCCGGACTGGTTGGGGCTGTCTCTGTTTGGACAGGTGTGAAAGGACCGCCTCCTCAACGGATGTCTGTCTGATGCCGAACTGCTTGGACAGCTTTGCCGTGTCCATCACGGAATCGTACGTCTCCATCTCCGTCATCAGCTCCAGCATTCCTTCTGGTATGCCTGATATCTCCGTGCCGGGCGGAACATGGGAGACCGGGACCCTACGGCCAAGGACCGACTCGAATGCCCTCATGATGTCGGTCCAGCTGATCGCCCTGGGCCCACCGATCGGCAGATATGCGTTCCTCGCGGAAGGATTTCCCACGGAGGAGGTGAGGAACCCCGCCACGTCCGTGATCGAGATGAAGCTGTGCCTCCTATCCCCCTCGCCCATGAGGGTCACTGGCCGATCGGCCTTCAAGGCCGGAACGACCGCCGCGCCGAACCAGGCCTCCATGATCGGCTCGGGCGCCACGATGGTATAGTTCATCCCGCTCTGAACGAGATGGTTCTCGGTCTTCTTCTTGGCCTGGAGATACGGTGATCGGCTCTTGTCGTCAGCCGCGGCAGCGGAAACGAATATGAAATGCTTTACCCCCGCGGTCTTAGCGCTGTTCACGAGATGGCGATTTCCGATGAGGTCGACGTTTTGAACGGTGTCGTCGCCTCCGCGCTGGGCCGAATTCGCGGTGCTGATCAGCGTCTCCACTCCCCTTAGAGCTTCAATCAAGGTTATCGGGGCTTTGATGTCACCGAACACCGCGCGTGCCCCTGCCTTGATCAGCTGGTCGTAGTCCGAACCGGGACGGACCAGTATCCGCACCGATCTTTTCTGTTGCAGGAGATCATTAACCACAGTGCTGCCCAGCTGTCCCGTCGCCCCAACAACCAATATCATATCGGACCCTCCTTTGACGGCGCCTTCGCGCCCCCGGATGCCGTTCGGCATGTCATTCTAAGGCCTACGGTATTCTAGGAAATGCAGCGATAAACAACTTTCCCCGTTTGGGCGGGGGCGCTGGGATGGACCTCAGTCCAGCAGCGGCCCGGCCTCGGATTCCTGGACGGTACGCCTTACCCGGGCGCATTGGACCGCGTTGCCCAAAAGATCGAACTGCGGCCCGGACCCTTCCAGATGAGCTTTGGCCTCCCGAGGCCGCCTCAACCTGAGGAGCGAAAGCCCGTGCTGCATCATCATTGTGGCTGACCAGAATATGGGGGAATCGGTCCCAGAGGCAAGCACCTCTGCCTCTCCATACCTTGCGTTCATCCCGACAAGATCGTGTCTTGATTCCAGCAGCAGCGCCGCCGCCAGAGCCAGCAACATCCTTTCCAGCACGAGTTCATCGGTTGGCCTTATTTCCAGCATTCTCGAGGCGTCGCAAAATGCCTTCTCCGCCCTGTCCCTCCTACCGTTCCTGGCCTCGATCACTGCCATGAGGGCCAATGGCTCGATCAAGTCTGTGCCGTCCATCTTTCCTGAACTGAGTCCGTTGGCGGAAGCAGCCTCCGAAAGTGCCGAGTCGGGTTCCCCCGCGCTGAATAGAAGGAGCTCAGACTTCCTCAGACGGGCGGTCCGCTGGGATGCGGGTTCCCCCAGGATCGTGGCCAGGTCGATCGCCCTGTCGAGGGCACGGAGCGATTCCTCCTCCTTCCCGGCCTGGGTCAATGCAACGCCCAGAGCGATGCATGAATCTAGATGGAGCCCTCGATGTCCGATCGCAGACGATTCCTCTATGGCTTCCTCCGCCTCCTGGACCGAAATGGGCACGTTCCCCGATGCCAGAGCAGCCCTGGAAGAGATGAGGAGACCCAAGATGTGGCGGGCCATCGTTGTGAAACGACCTTCTCTTTCATCCGCTCCGGTTTCAGGAGGGGCGTCATGTACGGTCGGAATGGCTTTGCCCAGCTGAACCTCGTCCGCCTCGCCGATACGATGCAAGTGGACCGTGACATTGTGCTTCAACTCCTCGACCATTTCAAGGAACTGCCGGTCCTCCTCCGGCAGCGAATGGGTGGCAATGATGATGGCGTTCCTTCGACCCAGGTTCCTGGCCAAGAAACGGACGACGGACATCGTGGCCAGGTCAGCGGTCTCCATCTCCTCCAGGACGATCACCACAGTGTTCTCTGAGGTCATCGATTCCAGGAGTTCCAGCACCTTCATCTCCACCCGATAGGAACGATCGGAAGACCACGGGCAAAAGGATGAGCCACCAGATAATTCCCCCGCCTTACCGCATGAGCTCTCCCAGCTGTCCAACAGGGCCGTCAGAAGCGGTTCGGACCGACAGGTCGGGCGGGTGCAATCGCACACCGAGGTGATGCAGCCCATTCCCTCCGCTTCTCGGAGCAGGCGGGATATCGCCTCGTGCCTCTGACCGGCCGAACCTCCGGAGACTATCGAAATTGAACCCGAGCCGCCGATGGCGTCCGCCACCTGGTCGATCAGCGCCGTCTCGAAGTCCCGCGTGTCAAACTGTCCTGCGTCCTGCGTCATCTGGTCCATTTCCAGATGCGCGCCGATCGGGATAAAGCTTGGCCCGAATGCAAGTATTATTATGCTGGCAAAGGATTGGTCGAACCGTGAGTGTAGAAGCGCATGAAATAATTGGTAGCGGGAGGATCGTGACCGTCACCTCACCTTCCGAGAACGACATCGCACAGATCCTGGCCCTGAAGGACAAGTGCGAGAAGAGATTGGGCATCGTGATCCTTCTCACCGGTGATTTCCTAAGGACCTTGGACAAAGCCGGGGTAGGCGCACTGGCATTCATGAACGAAGGGCATTACATTGGTTTCTCGTTCTTTTATTCATTCGAGAAAGAAGAGGCGGAGGTCTCGATCTTCGCCGATCCGGATGAGGATTGGAAACGAGTGCACTCCCTCCTTTTGGAGGCGGCGATCACGGAATGCAGGAGGAGGGGACACTTTCGACTCCTGCTATTGAACGATCGGAGATTCCTTCCGGCGGTTGAACTGATCAAAATGGCCGGAGGAAAGCTGGCGTTCTCGGAACATCGGATGACGTCGACCGCCGCCCCGGGCGCGATAGCTCAGCACATAGACCTGCGCCGGGTCGGCGATGATGACGCGATGCTCCGGGAGATCGAGCTGGAATGCCACGACCGTTTCTACTCGAAACCGGACCAGAAAAGGTTTCTGGCGATGGTGGACGGTAGCCCGATCGGGAAGATCGACGTCTACGAGGAGGGGCCGGACACCGAGTTGACCGGATTCTGCGTCCTGCCTTGGATGAGGGGCAAGGGATTCGGCAAGGCGATATTGCAGAGCATGGTCGGCATCCTGAAGGCGGGAGGGAAGGACAAGATAACGCTGGATGTCCAAACGGACAACGATGTGGCCCTCTCCCTCTATCTTAAATCGGGATTCGTGAAGGAGTTCACCATTGATTATTACTCAATTTCCCTGAAGGAATTGATCACAGTAGAACGCCAAGGACGTGAACAATGACCGTAGACCTGGGGCCTCCGGTCGGAGCAAGGGCCCTGGATTCTCCCTCCCGCAGGACTTCAACGCCGAACTATCGCTGAGTGAACTGGTCCGGTCGAAACCGGTCCTTATCCTCTTCTACCCATCGGACTTCGGGATGATCTGCTCGATGGAGATGAAGACGTTCCAGAACCGCCTGTCTGAGTTCGGGCCGAAATGCCACCTGATCGGCATTAGCACCAACTCCGCCCGCTCTAACGGGAACTGGAGTATCGGCCTCAAGCTCCAATTCCCGCCGCTGTCCGATACGGACGGTCGGGTGTGCTGGGAGTGGGGGGGTGCTCGTGCAAGACGGCGGCTACATGGACGGGAGGGCCTACCGGGCCGCGTTCCTGGTGGACTCCAAAATGGTCATCCGCTTCAAGTGGGTCCCGGACGACCCGGCCTACGAACCGGACTGCGACCAACTACTGGCCGAAATTAGAAAGCTCTAAAGCTCAGACATAGTCAAGCGTGCACATGACCAGCAGCCTGGCCGTATCCCTCTCCACCACCGTCTCCGTTGAAGCGATGCTTATCGGTTGGGCGTGCATCGGCGAATCCAGCGCCATCGTTTCGTATTCACCGCCCTCGCCGGAAACGTTGATCCCGTGCTTCTCCGCCACCTTGACCAGGTCTTCGAGGCAATCGTGATCGATCGTGCGCCCCAACCATTTCTGGTCCAGGCCCTCGGCGAAAACACCGACTATGATAGCCTTCACCCCGGCCTCGACCATGTCGTTGAGGAGGGTGAGCTGGTCCTTGCGCCACATGGGCGCGAACAGCCTCAGGCCCAGCGACTCGCACACGCCATTGATCCGGTCCCATTGATAGTCCGAAGCTATGGCTCCAACCACCACCCCTTCCACGTTCAGTCCCTTCAGACCCTGCCCGAGTGCCGCCAGATCGCCGGTCTCGGTACCGTCCGAGGGTACGGAGACCAACTTCTTGCCCATGGCCTGGGCCATCAATGGCACCGCTTCCAGGTTAAGGGTGTGGAACACCCAGGAGTACGGATCACTGGGGACGATGTTGACCAGGGTGCACACCCGGTGCCCCTGTTGTTCCATCAGGTAAGCTGAGTAAGTGGAATCTTTCCCTCCAGAGTAAAGGCAGGCCAAACGCATACCCCACCATTCTTTGCGGGAGATTTCAAAGTTGCCCCGGGATAGCATAAAAATATCAGGAAAAGCGATAGCCACGACGATGTACTGCCCGAAATGCAACAAGACCATCAAGGACGAGCGTCTGGAAGAGGTCAATAAGCAGCTCGTCGAACAGTTTAACAGGGATTCCCTTTCAAAGGGCAAGTGCCCGGTGTGCGGGACCGGCCTTCTTAAGTCTGACAAGAAGGTGTGATCGTGCGCATCGAAGAGATGACCAGCAACGAGTTCGCCGAAGCGGTGGAAAGGGACCCGGTGGTCATCCTGCCAATTGGGGCGACGGAGGCGCATGGACCGCATCTACCCTTGGGCACGGACGCTTTCCAACCGGAAGCCATCGCGGATGCGGTTGCTGAGAGGGTCAACGGCCTGGTGGCGCCATCGATCAAGTATGGTCAGCATTCGTCCACCCGGAACCTTCCGGGGACGATCGGGATCACGTCATCGACCCTCCGAGCCTTGATCGTCGATATCCTGGAATCCCTGCACCGGAACGGGGTCAGGAAGATCGTGGTCATCAGTGGGCACTCCGGGAGCGTTCACATGGCCATGATCAAGGACGCCTGTGAGGACGTGGTCCGACGATACCAGATGGATGTGCTATTTCTGGCCGACTATGACATCGGGAAGAACGTCCAGGAGGAGATCGGAGCCGGCCCCGGCGATGGTCACGGAGGGATGATGGAGACGTCCAGGATCATGGCGATAAGACCGGACCTGGTGCCCAAGAACCGCACCAGGGGAGAGTTCGTTTCCCGAGGATACGCCGTGGTCAGTGATCCGGAGCGGTGCTATCCGCAGGGCTTCGTTGGGGATGCCAGCAAGGCCAATGCCGAGGCGGGCAAACGCCTGAACGACTACATCACCGACGCTCTGACCGACCTCATCCGAAAGGACCTGGCGTGAGAGGATGAGCGAACTGAAGAGAAAGGCGGCTGAGAAGGCCGTGGAGTTCGTCGAGGACGGGATGACCCTGGGTCTGGGCACCGGGTCGACCACCTTCTTCGCCATCGAGGCGATCGGATCACTGGTCGGGAAGGGGTATGATCTGCGCGGGGTCCCCACTTCGGTGGCCTCGGAGGAGCAGGCCAGGAAATGCGGCATCCCGCTGGTCTCGCTCGATGAGGTGGACGGTATCGACCTGACCATCGACGGTGCGGACGAGGTCGACGGCGACCTGAACCTGATCAAAGGTATGGGCGGCGCCCTGCTGAGGGAGAAGATAGTGGCATACGCCTCAAAACAGGAGATCATCATAGTGGACGAGGCAAAGTTGGTCAAGACGCTGGGGACGAGATCGCCCCTGCCCATCGAGGTGACCCGTTTCGGACATGCTTTGACGGCCCGGAACATCAGGTCACTGGGATGCGTCCCAGAGCTCAAAGGCGGCGATCAGCCCTACATCTCGGACAATGGCAACCTCATCTACAACTGCCGTTTCGAGAGGATCGATGACCCAGCTGCTCTGGATCTAAATCTAAAGAGTATTCCCGGAGTGGTCGAGACCGGACTGTTCCTCGGTTTGGCAACGAGAGCGGTCGTGGCCTACCCAGACCGGACCGTCGTGGTTGAGAAATGAAAACGACCGGGCCTTAATGGGCCACGGTCTTTAGCTGTTCGATGTTGCTCTCGATGCGCTCTATCCTCTTCCTTTCTTCCTTCTCGAGCGTCTCGACAATCTTCTCGAACGGGATGGCAAGCTTGTAGGCATGGACCGGACGGCCCTTGCCCTCCTTCTTGATGTCTCGCTTGATCACCCATTTTCTCCTCCTGAGCTCCTGCATCGCGATGGAAACCTCGGGTTGCCGGAGTGCGGTGGATATTTCGATCTCTACTGAGGTCGTCTCTTCCTTCTTTCGTAGGAAGGCTAATGTCTTAGCCACATTCTTGGGCATTCCAGTGCCCATGAGAAGCTCGACCAGTGTCTCGTCCTTCTTACTGAAACCCCTGTCAGCCATTAATTACACCATTCCATAACCTGATACGTACCATTTATTATCGCATAGATATATATCGTTTTCTATTTGCCGCCCCGATTCAAATAACATTTCGGAATACTGGCAATTTATCCAGTATTTAGAATTGCACCGTGTGCAAGAAGTTATTTGTGCGGAATCCCCAGACAATCACCTCTATATTATAAACTTTCGGTGATTATATATGGGTCCCAGCAACTGATGGATTGAAATTAAGCGGGCAATGAATTCAGCGATGTTGCCGACTTATTGGATGCCAGCGCTTTCATGACAATCGTTATAAACATGAGGCAACATTGCTCGAAAAAGGAAGGCTAGCACCTTGATGAGCCGCGTGTAAAAAAACAGGCCAGTACAGGACCAGCATCCTTACCTAATGTAATAGGTTTATATACGAATTGAGTATTAAGCCTGTTGCTTCCAAGGGTGAAATAATGAAAATGCCCAGGCAAATTAAGACTTACTGTCCCTTCTGCAAGGTTCACACCGACCACGAGGTAGAAAGGGTCAAGAAAAAGAAGGCGAGCGAACTCAAATGGGGTCAGAGGAGATTCAGAAGGGCAACTTCTGGATACGGAGGTTTCCCACGGCCGAAGCCGGAAGGTAGGGAGAAACCGACCAAGAGGATCCCGCTGAGATACCGCTGCAAGAAATGCAAAAAGGCTCATCAGAAGCGCTGCTTCAGGGCCAAGAAATTCGAGCTCACGGAGTGATTCAGATGGTACACACGACAAACTTCGTAAAAGTAAAGTGCGCCGATTGCGGTAACGAGCAGGTGGCATTCAAGAAGCCCGCCATGCCCGTGACGTGCCACGTCTGCGGCTCGACCTTGATCAAACCCCGCGGAGGCGTAGGGGAGATGAAGGGACAGCTGCTAGAGGTGGTCGATTAATGCCAAAAGCCAGCGAGTTTCCTGAGGAAGGCGAACTCGTTGTTTGTACAGTCCAGAACGTAAAGAACTTTGGCGCGTTCGTCACATTGGACGAATATGGGAACAAGGAAGGTTTCATCCACGTTAGGGATGTCGCCACGGGCTGGGTAAAGTACATCAGGGACTACGTCAGGGAAGGACAGAAGATCGTCACAAAGGTCCTCGGCGTAGATTCATCAAAAGGTCACATCGACCTTTCCCTGAAGTCGGTCAACGAACACCAGCGCCGCGAGAAGATCCAGCAGTGGAAGAATGAAAACAAGGCCGAGAAGCTGATGGAGATCATCGCCGAACGGTTAGGAATGACCGTAGAGGCTTCCCTCGAAAGCTTCGGTTATGATCTGGCCGATAAATTCGGCACCTTATACGCCGCTTTCGAGGCCTGCGCCGCCAGCGCAACAGCGCTGGAAGAAGCGGACGTAGTGGGCGATTGGACCAAGGTCTTCATAGAGGTGGCCAAGGAGAACGTCACCCCGCCATACGTGCAGATCTCCGGCTATCTGGAACTCAAATGCCCCACCGCCGACGGCGTGGACAAGATAAGGGAAGCGCTCCTGGCAGGATTGGCGGCAGGCGAGGACCGGATCAAGATGCAATACATCGGAGCCCCGAAATACCGCATCGTGCTCACCGCCCCAGACTATAAATCCGCTGAAGAAGAGATGAAAGTGATCACGGCCAACGTGATCGCAATGGTCAAAGAATCCGGCGGAGAAGGCAGCTTCCACCGCGAGGACAAGTGAAGTCCTTCGGTGAGAGGCAAAATTTTATTGATGGAGCACGCATTCAGCTTCAGCCCATAGAGGACTTGCTATGAGGACGTCACTGCGGAAATGCCCAAATTGTGAAGAGTACACATTGCACGACGTCTGCCCGAAATGCGGAGTGGCCACTAACGTGCCCATACCGCCCCGGTACTCGCCGGAAGACAAGTACGGCAAGTACAGAAGAATGTTGAACAAGCAATCGAGGGATTGAAATGGATAACATCAAGATGATCGTCACTGAGATGCCTGTACTGGAGGAACCTGTGCTTGTCGAAGGCCTGCCCGGAGTCGGTAACGTGGGCAAGCTGGCAGCCGAACATTTGGTGGAGCAGCTCAAGGCCACGAAGTTCGCCGACATCTATTCCAAGTACTTCCCACCACAGGTCCTGGTGGATGACGAAGGACTGATCAGACTGGTCAGCAACGAACTGTTCTATTCGAAGGGAGAGGGGAAAAGGCCTGACCTGATCATCCTGGTGGGAGACTACCAAGGCCTGTCCCCGGAAGGACAGTACGAGCTCTCCGACCACGTTCTCACGGTCATGAAAGGAATGGGCGTGAAGCGAGTGTACACTCTTGGCGGTTACGGCGTCGGTAAGATGCTGGACAAACCCCGCGTCCTGGGCGCCGCGACGGACAAGGAATTGGTCGAGGAGATGAAGGAGAAAGGAGTCATCTTCTCCAAGGGCGAACCGGGAAGCGGTATCGTCGGCGCGAGCGGCCTGCTACTCGGGCTGGGCAAGATCTACGGGATGCGTTCAGTATGCCTTATGGGCGAGACCTCCGGTTATTTCGTTGACCCCAAGGGAGCAGAGGCGGTCCTTCGGGTACTGACGAGCATCCTCAACGTCGAGGTCGACTACAAGGCCCTGGAAGAGAAGGCCGAGCAGATCGAGACGATCACCTCAAAACTGAAGGAGATCGAATCCCCGATATCAACGAAGAAAGAAGATCTGGGCTACATCGGATGAGCTCGAACGTTCGCTGCAAACTTCTTTCGATCTCGATTTTTTTATGGTTTTGTCTCAGAGTTGGATATCTGAACAATAACAAAATAAAAAAAAATAAAGGGGAGGTAAACGTGACTAGCCCTTCGAATGCATCCCATCCCATTCTGACAAGGCTACTTCTTTAAGTATTTCTCCTCAAACCTTTCCATCTCGGCAAGCGTTTTTTCGGCCTCTTCCATCTTCTTCAACTTGTCTGAGACCAGGTCGACCCGGGCATAGACGAAGTCTCGGATGGCAGCCCTGATAGCCTCAGACCTCGAAGGAAAATCATCGACCTCCACCAGAAAATCCAACGCACGGATGTATCTGGCCGGAAGGCGAAGAGTTACCTTTTCTAGATCTGCATCCTCCAATTCCCTCACCTAGGGACAACGGAGGTCTATCCGACCTCTTTTGTCCGACATGACACTGTTTTGAGTCTATTTATAGTTTAGGTCATAATAATCAAAATTTGTCGTATCCAGGCATCTAAATATCGTATCGAGTTTTAGGTGTTTATTCTTTTCTCCGAATAACCAATCCGACCCCTCCCGACCACTCCGAATACACACCAGTCTCTGACGGATTTCGCCAGTTTGCGGTAAATGTTTAATATGATTTCCGTAATACTCTGCTGAATCCCGACTTAGCTTAGTCTGGCTTGAGCGGCTGACTGTAGTGGGTATACCGGCTTGCCGGTTCCTTAGCCGCCGATATCAGCAGGTCCCCAGTTCAAATCTGGGAGTCGGGACCACTTTCCTCTTCTCCGAGATCGTTTCTGACGTGTGGATCGTTCGGCGAATAGATCGCCGATTTGGTTCGATCAGGACAGTAACGCCCCGATCGCCCCTTCCGTCGCATTTAATATCCTTTCCTGGTCCAAGCTCTTGACCGCTCGGTCCATCATGACGATGTTGCCATCGCAAAGGACCGTCCTCACATCACCCCTGCCTGCGGAATAGACTATGTTGGAAACTATGTTCCCCGGCACCATCGGTCTGAGGCTGGGGGAGCTACCGTCCAATATGACCAGGTCGGCACATTTGCCGATCTCCAGTGAGCCGATCTGATCGGACAGGCCGAGCGCCTTCGCCCCGCCCAGCGTTGCGAAATCGAGCACCTGCTGGGAAGGCAGAACCGTCGGGTCCCATCGGGAGGCCTTCTGCAGCAATGACAGGGTCTTCATCTCACCGAACATGTCCAGACCGTTGTTCGTCGTGCTGCCGTCGGTTCCGATCGACACATTGACCTCGTTATGCAGCATTTCTGGGATAGGTGCGACTCCTCCGGTGGCCAGCTTCATGTTCGAGACGGGGCAGGTGGATACGGACACCTTCTGCCTGCCCAATATCCTGACCTCGTTGATCGTCAGCCATGCGGAATGGGCCGCGATGCATCTATCGTTCAGGACTCCGATCTTGTTCAGGTATTCGGCCGGGCGCAGCCCTTCCTTCTTTTTCTGGTCGTAGACCTCTTTGCGTGTCTCGGACAGGTGAAACGTCATTCGCCTGCCGGAGCTCTCCGAATATTCGTTCGACGAAACGAAGGTCTCGGTCGAGCAGACATAGACCCCCTGCAGGCCGATGCCCGGTATCACCCTGCTGCTGTCCTTGAACTGCTCGCAGAACCTCTTGCAATTATCCAGCGGCACCCCTTTTTGGGTCGTATACTCGACATCCAGGACCGCCCAGCATAGCAGCCCCCGCAGTCCCGCCTGCTCCACGACCTTGCCGATGACGTCCTCTGAATAATAAAGATCGACGAATGATGTGGTACCGGACCGGATCATCTCCAGGCAGCCCAGGGAAGCCCCGATCTCGATGTCTTTCTCAGTGCGTTTCGAATCCAGGGCAAAGACCCGGTCCAGGAAGTTGGGGAAGGTGACGTCGTCGGCCACCGCCTTCATCGTCGCCATGGCCACATGGCTATGGGTGTTGATCAGTCCTGGAATGACCACATCGCCATTCGCGTCGATTTCCACATCTGCGGAGTCTTTGACCTTCCCGATAGCGGCGATCTTGCCCTTGTCAATCAGAATGTCACCTTTCAGGACCTCTCGTTTCGCATTCTGAGTCACGATGTGCGCGTTCTTGATCAGCGTCGTCATCCGGATCGGCTCGCTATTCTTTCCGAAATAGATAATCCTTGTTGGCGCTCACAAATCATTGCACCACCCGAAAGATTCAAGCAATTGGAAGGACTGGGGGACCAAGTAATCGGATTTTTGTGTTAACATGACGACCTTGACGTTCCTGGGCACTGGCGGAGGAAGGTTCGCCACCATCTACCAGGTGCGGGCCACCGGAGGACTGTACGTTAAGGACGTGGCCAAAGTGCACATTGATCCGGGGCCGACCGCCCTCTACAATATGAGCAGGCTGCACCTGGACCCGGCAAAGACTGACGCATTGCTTATTTCCCACTGCCATCCAGATCACTATTCGGACGCTGAAGTACTGGTCGAGGGAATGACCCGAGGGGGGTTGAAGAAGAGAGGCCTGGTGGTCGGTTCGAAGAGCGTGCTCGACGGTTACGAAGGTCACGGACCGGCGCTCTCCAGCTACCACCGTTCCATCCCGGAGCGGGTCCTTTCGGTAAAAGGGGGCGACATGTTCAACGTGGGGACGATGGAGGTCAAGGTCACCACCACGAGGCACAGCGACCCTTCTGGGGTCGGTTTCGTGCTCGGCACCCAGAACGGGGCCGTCTCCTACATGAGCGACACGGAGTTCGACTATGAGGTCATCAAACAGCACGCAGGCTCACGAATAATCATCCTGTGCCTGACCCGTCCGCTGAAGTCGCGCGTTTCCAATCACATCTGCACCGAGGACGCACTGGAGATCGCCCAGATGCTGCGCCCGCAGATGATCATCCTGACCCACTTCGGGGCCAAGCTGGTACATGAGGGGGCCGATAAACAGGCCACGTTCATCGAGGAGAACTCGGGCGTGAGGACGGTCGCGGCCGAGGACCTCATGAACATTCATGTCGGCAAAGTGATCCGGGTCTCAAAGAACGGGGAACAGTCGGAACCGGACCTGGACGAGGAGAAGATCGACAGCAAAGTAGATCTGTGACGGCGAGCATTCAGATGTGGGCCCCTGATAAATAAGAGTTTCCAACGTCTGGCACGTACGCCTTTCTGCAACTGCGCTCTTGAGGAAAGTGGTCGGACCGCCGAACAAAGTTGTGTTCGTTTCATGGCTGGGTAGAAAAGTTATAAATGCGCACCTGGTGATTTGTTCGGCCGATGATGGTCTGTCTTATATCTGGCTTCCTGGGCAGCGGGAAGACCACTCTGCTAATCAAGCTCGCCAAAAGGCTAGGGGAAAAGAAGAAACGAGTGGCGGTTGTGGTCAACGAGCTCGGAGAGGTCGGTGTTGACGGGGCGGTCATCGACGCGTACGGACTGAGAAGCGTCGAACTGACCGAGGGATGCATATGCTGTTCACTGTCCGGCAGCCTCATGTACACCCTGCAGACCATCGCCAAGGAATACAAACCGGACGTGATCTTCATCGAACCGACGGGTGTGGCCCTGCCGAACAAGATCAATGACATCGTGCGCCGGTCGATGATCCACGCCGAAAAGAACTATGGTATGGTCATCGTCGATGCTTTCAGGGCCCAGAAGATCTATCGAGAGTGCGAACTCTTCTTCCGGAGGCAAATAGAGGGTGAGGACATGATCGTCATCAACAAGATTGAGCTGGTCAACGAAACCACTCTCCAGGAGGTCAAGGACCTGGTCTCCTCCCTCAATCCGAATGGGCACATCATGGAGATCTCGGCAAAGGAGGAAAGGGGTTTGGATGAGATCGCGGACACCATCGCCAGGGAGGCGACATTATGAACGATGATGATTCCAAAAGCCTTGCGGAAGCAGGCACTTTCGGCGTTGAGATCGCTTTCACGGCCGAGCACATGGAGAAAGGGAGGTTCATAGAAGAGCTGAGCCGATTCCTCATGTCGATCGCCAAGGACGTCGAATCCAGAAAGGGAGGATTGATCGGCCATGTCAAGGCGTTTGCCAAAGTGGACGAGGGATTTGTTCGATTCAACATCGTGGACAGTGAGCTCGGAATCGATATCGGCGACGAGATCAAATCAACGCACGTAACTGGCGGGACCATAAAGGTCATGGCCGCCGTGGTCGGCGTGGATGATCACCACGTGGAGGAGATCATCGAGAAACGGATCGAGGACCTGAGGAAGGTAATGGACATCGATGTGGCAGAACACGAGGACCACGACCATTGCCATGAGGAAGGGGAGTGACCCATGTACGGAATTTCGATAGATGTTGGCACGAGCGGCACAAGAGTGCATGCGCTGGATTTGGACGCGAAAAAAATCATCTCGACGGCCATGACCGTCAGGCATCCGGTCCCGGGGGCGAACGTGATGGACCACCTGACCTACTGCATAGAGGTGGATCAGAACCTGGCCAATGAATTGATGATCGAGACGATCAACCGCCTGATCAGGCTGCTGGAGATCGACCTGCAAAAGGTGGAAAGACTGGCCGTGTGCGGAAACCCGATCCAACTGTCGATATTCCAGAACATGGAGCTCAGGGACCTGGCCTTCGTAGGCGAAAGATCGCTGAAATCAAAGGGCGTGACGCCGCAGAAACGGGATGCACGGATCATGTCTTCGGAAGCGATCGGGATCGATCTGGGCGGACCGGACGCCCAGGTATTCGTTCCTCCCTCGATCGCCCACGAGATCGGCGCTGATGCATTGGCCATGATGTTCAAGACCGGCCTCCTGGACCGCAAGGAGCCGTGCCTGGTCACCGACTATGGAACAAACGCGGAGATGGCGCTCAAGGTCGGAGACGAGATCTACACCGGGTCGGCCGCGGCCGGCCCGGCGATGGAAGGTCAAGCGATACACTTCGGCATGCTGGCATCCCCCGGTGCCATATCCGATATCGACTTTGAGGGTCACTGGCGCTGCAAGGTCCTGGATGACGTACTGATGCCGGTCGACGGCGACAAGGTGGACCCGACCTCAGGCGACGTGATCGAGGAAGGCAACATGCACGGAAAGTCCAGGGGCATCACTGGCACCGGTGTCATTGCCGCGATAGCCACCGGATTGGACACCGGCATGATCAAGGCCCCCCACATCCTGACCGCAGACGGCAAGCTGCACCTGCAGGACGGAGTGTACATCGATGACCATGACTTCCAAGAGGCGGCCAAGGCATTTGGCGCTATGAGGGCAGGCCATTTCACCCTTCTGGAAAAGGCAGGCATCACGTTCGACGATCTGGACAGCATGTACATGAGCGGCGCCTCGGGAACGTATGTGGACGCCCTCAAGGCGCAGAGAGTGGGACTTATCCCGCCGACCCCGAAGAACATCTACCAGGTCGGCAACACCTCATTGGCGATGGCCACCGATATAGTCAAGGACCCGAACCTGATGGAGACCCTCCAGGACATGGCGCACAGCATCCGGTCCAACCACATCATGTTCGCCACGGACAAGGTGTTCGAGACGCTCTACATCCAGGAACTCGCGCTTTGGCAGGAAGGAATGCCGATCTCGTCATACAACTTCTTCTTGCAGAGTATGGGCATCCAGCCACTCCCGGAGACGTTCCGTGAGGCAAAGGTGTTCAAGATCGTTCAGCGTGACATACCGATCCTGGGCGACAAGGGCCTGAAGATCCTGACGGACATAGGTACGAAGCTGAAGGGAACCTTCGATGGCTGCATCTCATGCATGAAATGCGTGGAGAACTGCCCGGAGAAGGCCCTGACCATCGAGCAGAAGATGAGCGGAGAGCCGGAGATCACCGTAGCTTCCGACCTTTGCAACGGCACGGCTTGCCTACGGTGCGAGCGCGGTTGTCCAGAGAAGGTCTTCAAGTTCACGGGCTTGAAGAGCTCGAGGACGGCAAAGAAATGACCGTTGAGGAAATCGACCTTCATCAGCTGACGTCGGAGGATATGGCAAAGTACCTTCCGCCGAAAGGGTGCAGGGAGAAGGGATATACTGGAGCGAAAGCGCTGGCATAGGCGCTGGTAAGTAAGAAGGTCAAGGCATCGGAGTGTGCGGGCACATCGCCTGCGCTCGCCGATGCGATTGACGGCATATTTTCTCTGGACCTGCATCTGCCAGAGAGCGATCCGATGATTAACAAGGTCGAGGAGAAACTGATCCCGATCAATTCACCAGATGTTTCATCGCCTGTTCTAATCACCGGCAATTCGGTCATCACGAAACAGATCTTGACCGCCATATTCAGCACGACCAAGGTCAAGGCGTTCATTGTTCCGACCGAGACGTTGGGTATACGTCAATGAGAACGCCTTCACAGCGATGATCGTTCTGAAGGGTGTCTGAGAGAGCATGATCGCGAGCATGGTCCAGGAAAGGAAATTGATCATTCCGGGAGTTGCTGAGGCGGCGAAGAGCTCGATCGAAGGCATCATCAAATGGCCATTAGAAATAGTCCGGTCAGCGGATTCGAACTGCCGATATTCCTTGTATCCAGGAAATAAACCTCTTACCCCATCCTATTTTTCTTTGCGATCAGCCTAGCATATACTGGGCCGATGTTCAGGGCCAATACTTCGTCTGACCTCAAGGAATTATAAAAAAGAAAAAGATTGGAAAAGGTTTGGAAGGGATATCATGCCTCGCTTACAGGTCGTAGTTCTTCGGGTTGAACGCCTGGACGTCCTTGTAGGCCTTCAGGCACTGGTCGACGAACTTTGCTTCCTCGTCCGGCAGTGCCTTCAGGTCAGCCTGAACCTTGTTCAGCATGTCGCTCTCGTGCTTGGAGAGTCTCAGGCCGTTCTTGGCTTTGGCGGACTCGGCGATCAGTTCAGTTGCCTTGATACCGGCTGCCCTTGACCTCAAGTAGGTGCTCTCGCCCTCGGCGACGATTGCCTCACCGATCTTGTAGGCGTTGTCGTACCTCAAGCAGAATCCTTCGGGGCTTCTGTATGAGTCGCAAGCGGCGTACAGGTCCCTGAGGACCTTGTCCTGCTTCAGCTGCTTTGCCGTGTTCATCAGGGCCGCTTCGTATCCTATGACTCCGAGCCAGCACTGGACGGATGAGCCACCGAACTCTGGGTGGTATTCAACCGACTCGTTGGACCAGAGGTCGCAGGTCGATGCGATCAGGTTACCCATTAGGTCCGCGTGTGCGTCCTGGGCTCCCTTTCCCTCTTGGGCGGATGGGCGTCCGGAGATTGCCTTCAGGATCGGGCCTTCATAGCCGCAGTCCTTGTCCGGGCCAGTTGCACCGCACTCGATTGCCACCAGGGTTCTGGCGGAAGCGATGCAGCGAGTTGTGGCCGCGAAGGTCCTCGGGATATCCTTGTCCAGGTAGCCACCGGCCATGAACATGGAGGTGTTAGCGCCTGCGCAGTTCGTGTCTCCGCCGGCGATGACCTTGTTCTTCTTGGCGATGTCGACGATCTTCGTCCACATGTACTCCATGTCGATGGAGCCCAGGTAGCCGATACCGAAGAGCCATGCTCTGATATCCTGGTGCAGGATACCATAGTCGGACATTTCCTTGCCACCCATGGATTCGATCGAGAGGACATCGGCGCCGTTCTTGGCCGCAACTTCGATGGACTCGATGACCTTCTCCGGGTAGGATGACTTCTTGTCCATTCCTTCCCTCAGGCCCTTCTCGGCCTCTCTCATGTCCGGCAGGGTGTGCCTGATGGCGGTCATGATTCCGTACTCATCGTGGTACTTCTTCATGACTTCCTTCTGGCCAGCAACGACCGGCTTGGCGAACTTTTCTGGCTCGTTTCCGAGTTGGTAGATCCACTCGTTCTCCAGCTGAACTGCCGGGAAACCGAGGGTTACTGCCCTGTCCATGATGTCCTTCGTTATGTAGTCAACATACTCGCGCCTCAAGGTGTCCGGGTTCTTCTCAGCACCGGGTCTCGGCGCAAAGTTAATCTCTGGCACTACGAATCCCGCACCGGCCTTCATTCCCAGGCCGTATGATACCGGGTATTTCGCGTCTCCGAAGACGAGGTCGTCCGCGCTCTTCGTTTCCATCTTTGTGAATCTCTTTACTGCCATGTCTTTTCACCCCCCAATTTACGCCTTCCCCGATGTGATGTCGTCCCACTTCGAGCGTATCTTCTTCCAGTCCCAGCCTTCGATTGCCTTGTCGGCAATGCCCGGGCCTTGTGCTGCAGCCACGGCGTAGATACCGAGCGGATAGGACTCGACGAATGACCTGTTCACTGCACCGCCGGCGCAGATGAACGGAATCTCTATGCCCCTCTCGATCAGCCTCTCAGCTACCTTCGGGAATGCGGACATGGTGGTGGTCATGAGTGCGGTTCCGGTTACTAGGTCCGGCTTGCTCTCCTCGACCTGCTTCACGACGTCATCCACTGGCACATCTCTGCCCATGTCGACGACACCGTATCCGTGGGATCTCAGCATGACGGCAGCGATGTTCTTGCCGATGTCGTGCGGGTCACCCTCGGCGACCATCATGACAACGTTGCCCTTCATGACGCGGTCTCCCTTCATGCTCTTCTCGGCGAGCTTGATTCCCCTGTCGAATGCGTCTGCAGCGACCATGACGTGCGGTAGGTAGTAGATACCCCGTCCGTACAGCTCGCTGACGACATCCATTCCCTTCAAGAGTCCCTTCTCGACTAGCTCCTCGGGGCTAAACTTGCCCAAGGCTGCCTTTACATCCGCTTCGACGTCCTTGTACTTCATGAAAACAACGTCTTCAGCGACTTTCTTCAGCAGCGGGTCCTTCGGCAGGATCTTAGCCGCGATGTCTTCTGGCTTCTCTTTAGCCTCTACGAGTATGTCGTAGCGTCTAAAGACCATGTCGTAGTTTACACTAGATATGTCAATCATTTTTCGACACCCCTATAACTCCTCCAAACTGCAATCCCGGATTGCTCCGGTCTCGCAGTGATGTAGTTACTTTGTAGAGTATATTAACCTTTTGTTTAGGTACTAATTATATATATATAATATTAATATTAGATTCTTATAATAACTACTAAATGCGTGAGATGGATAATCCATCCACCCCATCTGGATAATGTCACCGATTTCCCAAATATGAATATGTGACACCACCGAAGATGAAGTCCGCTTTAATTAATTAAATATCATGTCTATATTAATAAATATATTTATGTAATTAAATCGTGGCGAGGAAACGCCAACAATCTAATTGGAATATTTTATGCCAGATTTGTCTCAAGTCGATCTTTGAGTTATTTTCCTTATTTTTCAACCATTCCAAAAATTGCATTCATTGCCAACAATGCACCCCCTGCACCTCACCGCCCTCATCGAGCTGGATATCATTATTGATGGTAAGAATTGATGATAATCTAATAAGAATATAAATCGAAAACGTTTCAATATAGCGCTCTACTGGCCAGATACTGGACATTTTTAGGGACCGGTTGCCAATTCCATAAACGAACGTAAGGCGGATTCGGCTAGTGGACTTTGACGTGTAGAAAAGGTCAAATAACTCATATCTAGAGGATATCTTGCACGATCGCCTATGAATGGTCTATGTTAGCGAGATATTTCCGATATATCGATACTTCTGCAGAATATTCTTTTATATCGGAGGTAAGGTAGCAAGATTGGTGTTTGGGGTCGGTGACTCAACTTTCCTCCTAAGAAAAGTTTTACGAATCCCCACCACATCGGTCCCGAACACCATCCCCCCATACGAACGACCTTCCATTTTGACATAAAACATTAAGCTGAGGCCAATCGATAGCGGAGGGAATGTCCTTTGAAAGTGATATGTTGGCGTCCGTCTCTCCTGACACCCGCCTCCGGGATAGGGTCAATGGGGCCGCCTCAGCCCTAATGGCCTTGGTCAACGAGGTCGCCTCGGCCTATCCCGTCGATCTTCAGATTCGCCTGGTAGGTTCAGTGGCCAAGGACACATACGTGGGCGATCCGGACATCGATGTGTTCATTCTTTTCCCGGAGGAGACTCCGAGGGTCACGCTGGAGAGAATCGGACTCTCCATCGGTCACCGCGCAGTCGAAGGAGAGGAAAGATATGCGGAACACCCCTACGTCCATGGAACGTTCCAAGGGTTCCAGGTTGACCTGGTTCCATGCTACAGGCTGTCCGACGCATCGCACATAAAATCGGCGGTCGACAGGACCCCTTTCCATACCGATTATATCCTCTCCAACCTGAGGTTGGAACAGCATGACCAGGTCCGTTTGCTCAAACAGTTCATGAAAGGTGTCGGCGTTTATGGGGCGGATGCCAGGGTGGGCGGATTCTCCGGTTATCTCGCTGAACTTCTGATATTGAAATATGGTGACTTCTCGAACACCGTTGCCGCCGGATCTAATTGGATGTCGGGTACAGCCCTCACCCTGGCCGGTAAGGACGCAGGTGGTTTCAGGTCCCCTCTGGTATTCATAGATCCAGTCGACCAGAATCGAAATGTGGCCTCGGCCTTGGCGGTGGACCGGTTCGCCACCTTTGTCTACGCCTGTCAAGAGTTTTCCAGAGAGAACGATCGCCGTTTCTTTTTCCCTGAACCTGCCGATCCGCTCACCATCGATGAGATATCAAAAAGGCTGGACATATTAGGAACGAAGATCGTTGCGGTAAGGACAGAACGACCAGAATTGACCGATGATAACCTATATCCTCAGACCCAGAAGACCGCCGACGGACTGGTGGCGTTGTTGGGCCAGTATGGGTTCATCGTGGTGGACCAGGCGTATTGGGTTGCAGACAAGGTCACATTCGTCATGATGCTGGAAGCTGACAAACTGTCCGAATGCACGATACACACGGGCCCGCCCGTATGGGTGGAGAATTCAGAAAAGTTCCTGGAGAGATGGAAGAAAGAGGGAGCAAGCCTTCCATTCATCAAGGGCGGTAAGTGGGTGGTCATGGCCAGACGCGAGCACCCATACGCTGCCAACCTGCTGCAGAAAAGGTTCAAAGAAGCGGCACTGGGAAGCGCGTTCAGAAAGATGGATGGGTTCGAGGTTCTCGATCATCAGACGATCGTAACGCCTGGATTCGAAGAGATCGTGAGCCAGATAATGGATAAGAGATTTGCCTGGGAAAGATGACCCGGCCGTTCTATCCTGGATCAGGTGAACGGAGGATTTAGAAGCATGATCCAGGTCCCTAGGAAAAGGAAGAAGAACATGGCTATGTTTCCTAACCATCCTTTCTTGTCGATCTCCGAAACGTTTATCTTGAACAGCTGATAGAAGAATTTCAACAGGTATATGCCGACAAACAATAGCAACAGTCCGACCAGTGGAGAGATGCTGTTCGTCAATCCCGCTATGATGCCGAAGATGAGGCCCCACACAAAAGAAAGCATGGTGATCTTGGTTGACCTGATGTCTTTCTCGAGAAAGTCCTTCTCGTCGAAGTCGGGAGGAATGAACTCGTATTGAGGTTCCTTCTTTTCCTCCTCCTTTCTCTTCTTTTGGGCCATAGAAATCCCCTAATCACAAGCCGCTAATAATATGTTTGCTTAACTCCAGGACTGGCTCAAACGCGCCGCTACACTTTCTGTCAGCAATAAATCAAAGATACTGAAATGGGGTTTGTTGTTGATCTGTCAAACTTTCTTTACGACAACGAGGTCTGCGATTTTCTGATTCAAGGTCATGAAAGGTCGACAATGATCGCGGATTAGTCTAGTATGCCCTGCCCCTGCGATTACTGTCGGCGGAAGGATGCCAAAGATGAACGATCTGGTGGAACTCAAGAAGAGGTAACATTGACAAGAAGAACTTTGCCTGGAACTCGCACGCTACGCCGTTATTCGAACCACGGATCCTGATTTTTTTCCTTGTTGGTATTTAGACCGTTCCGTATTAATGTAGGAGAACTTGTTCCGAAGCGACCAAAGGGAGCAACCTGGGGCGAAAATAGGGCCAGTCCCTGTGCGCCAGTCCTGAATGGTGCTCATTGAAATAATGAAGTGAGGGCTAACCGTGAATCATGGTATTAGTGACAAGCTGAGGAATACCTTACTGCCGATCTGTTTCTATCTCTTTGTCACAGACGCAGCAATCGCCGCCCTGCGGGTTTGGTTCGGATGACATTTCGCGTCTCGGCCATGGGGTGGTTCCAGCTAAGACTCCCCGTTGCAGAATAGACCTTCAACGATATTGTTAAATCGAAAGCCACGTACCATGGGGCTGGACCAGACTATCGTTGGATTCAGCATATTCCAAGGTGCATCCAGACAGTTCTTCCCAGGATCTTACCGATGCCATGTCCATATTCCGTCATAGTTGTTCTACATCTTCCTGAGTAGGTGTTCCACTCCATAAATGTAAGTATCTCCGTATGAGTTGGATCCATTCCTCGATCTCCATAATCTGTACTAGATCGAACTCGGGCATGTGGTGACTTTGTATCTGCGTCCTAGAAAATGTCAAGTTCCCGGGCTTTTCTTCATTAACTTGTGCAATAGATCGTCATGTCGACTGGAAGCTATAGGGCGGCGCCTTTGTTTCCGAAGATCTAAGCTTGGACCATAGTTAGAACATTGGATTGAGGGATAGAGACCCGTGAAGACGAACCAAAATTGCTCAGCTCGGATGAATCAATCGACAAGACCCTTCAATAAATCTCCCAACCGCGAGTCCAGGGCATATCGCTAAGCCTGACCATTACGCAGGCTGCCTGTATTGAATTCGATATTAACCGTCCTTGTGTGTGCTGGAACACATGAAAGTGTCAGGTACTTTCGGACAACCCGTCATCATCCTTTTAAATAGGGGTGGCATTAGCAGAGGTAGGTGCATCAATGGCTGAGAAGAAGATAGAAGAGTTGCCTGGAGTTGGACCCGCAACTGCCGAGAAGCTGCGTGATGCCGGATATCAAGATCTTATGTCAATAGCAGTGGAGAACCCGAAGGTCCTCGCAGAGGTCTGCGAGATCGGCGAGGCGACCGCTGCAAAGATCATCGCTGCCGCGAAGGAAGCGGCCGATGTCGGTGGATTCGAGTCCGGGGACACAATACTGGAGAGAAGGAAGAACCTGCGGAGGCTTACGTCCTCGTCGAAAGCGTTCGACGAATTGCTGGGCGGCGGACTTGAATCCCAAGCCATCCATGAGTTCTTCGGGGAATTCGGAAGCGGAAAGACCCAGATGATGTTCCAGTTGGCCGTCAACGCCACCATGCCGACCGAAAAGGGCGGATTGGATGGCGATGTGGTCATCATCGACACTGAGAACACCTTCCGTCCGGAGAGAATAGTTCAGATCGCAAACGCCCAGGGCATTGACCCGATGGAAACGTTGCAGAAGATACATGTGGCCCGAGCCTTCAACTCATCGCACCAGATGTTACTGGTAGAGAAGGCCGCGGAAATGGCTGTGAAAACACCGATCAGGCTGTTGATCGTCGATTCGTTGACCGCCCACTTCCGTTCCGAATACGTCGGCAGGGGCACATTGGCGGAAAGGCAGGGCCTGCTTAACAAGCACATGCATGACCTGCTTCGTTTCGGTGATGTCGCCAACGCCGTGATCGCGGTCACGAATCAGGTCGCGGCCAAGCCGGACGCGTTCTTCGGAGACCCGACTAGGCCCGTGGGAGGACACATCGTTGGGCATGCTTCGACCTTCAGGGTGTACTTGAGGAAGAGCAAGGGCGGCAAGCGTATCGCCAGGCTCATTGATTCGCCGAACCTGCCTGAGGCGGAGTGCGTGATCACGGTCTCAGAAGAAGGTATAAGGGACTGATGCTTGACCAAAGCAACCAATGAACGATCCTGAAAACAACACCCGCTCCCCCTTCCTTTTTGAGCTGTCGGGGGAGCATCCCACCCTTCCATCCGCCGAGGCCCTGGCCTGCGTGGGGGCCGAAACCAGATTCCACACTAGATTCTCCTCAGGACAGGGCTACGAAATAATCGACCTTGAGCGAAAGAACGTCCCTGCCGTCGCCAACCGCATAGCGCTCACTCACCGTATCGGGAGATATCTGGGGGCCTGCGACCTACCGGACCTGGAACGTTTCCTGACCGCTGTGTCACTTCCAGATGGCAGTTTGTCGGTCCGGGCGAAGAGGGTCGAAAAGTGCCAGCCCGATATCGATATCGTCGGATTGGTGAAGAGATGCGGAGGTATCTTGACCAGGGATAGGGTCGTTGATCTCGAAACGCCGGACATACCTGTACGGGTCCTGATCTCTGACCGTCTCCACTTTTACATCGGTGATTTCGAGATAAACCGAAAACAGTTCGATGTACGAAAGGTGGGAGAACGCCCTTTCTTCTCACCCATATCATTGCATCCACGATATGCTAGGACTCTGGTGAACCTGACCCGGGTAAGGAGGGGGGAAACGATTCTCGACCCTTTCTGTGGCACGGGTGGGATTCTGATCGAGGCTTCGATGATCGGAGCGAAAGTGCTCGGTTCGGACATAGCCGAGGACATGGCAGGAGGATGCGTCGCGAACCTGAACCATTTCCAGGCACCTTTCGAACGCGTGGACGTATCGGACATCGGCGATATCGCCAGCGTCTTCGGCAAAGTCGATGTGGTGGCGACCGATCCTCCCTACGGGCGCTCCGCCAGCCTGTGGAAGGAGGGCAAGTCCTCCCTCTACGCGAGGGCGATGGACGCCTTTGTCGATACTGTCAGGCCTGGAGGTAGAGCGGGCGTGGTGTTCCCGGCGCCACTGGAACATCATAGAGAGGAGCTGATGGAGATCGAATCCCATATCCAAAGGGTCCACCGATCCCTATCCAGGCACTATTTCATTTTTACAAGGAAATAGTCACGGTCAGATTGAACTGCCTCTGGAACGAGGGATCGCTCGCGGCGAAGACGGGCAATGTCCGCGTTATCGGCTGGGCCGATGACAGGGCGGTTGCCTTCACCATCACCGTGGAGTTTCCTTCATATGGGAGAGAATAGGTCAGCTGGGACGTCCCGTTCCCGGAAGTGGCATGGTCGGTGTACACATATGCCGCGAGCCCCTCCCACGCCTGCAGGTTCACCGTGATCGTCTCATTGGTGTTGCCAGTGTTGTTGACCCAGATGTTGAAATCAGCAGTCTGTCCCGGCATGATGGTTGCGTTATCGGCACCATTTATGTGCATGCTGAAACTGAAGTCGTTCGGCTCCACGTAAAGAGGTACCGGCACGAACGTTACCACCAACAGAGCTATGCCGATCGCTCCCAGCACGGTCCTTTTTCCGCCTAGCTTTGATATATCGTTGAGAGGCGCCGGGTGCCTCAGTCCAAGGAAGAAGATGAGGACCGCGAACAGCAGCCAGCCCGAGTATACCAGCACCCCCATCAGGAACAATGCCGCGACGGTGATGTAGCTGAGATACCGGGAGTTGTCGCCCAGAAGGCCCCTGGCCACATGGCCGCCATCCAGCTGGCCGGCCGGTAACAGGTTGATCGCGGTCACGAACAGACCGACCCAGCCGGCGAAGGCCAGGGGATGGATGATGACGTTCCCTGAGATCGGGAAGAACTGGGACAGGGTGTAGGAAAGCAGAGATGCCATCGTGCCGGCGAGACCGCCGGAGCCCCCCGTTATGTAATGAGGGGACTGCTGGGTAAGGACCATGCCGAACAGGAACACCGGAATGGCGATGACCAACCCGGCGATCGGACCGGAAATGCCGATGTCCACCAGGGCCTTTCGGTTCGGTATCGGGTCACGTATGGAGATGAAAGCGCCAAAGGTCCCGAGCGGCGGGATCGAAGGTATGAAGAACGGCAACGAAGCGGCCACCCCATGCCTCTTGGCGGTAAGATAGTGAGCCAGTTCGTGAACGCCGAGGATCGTCATCAGCGGGATGGCAAAGTAGAGCGCACCCATGGCAAATATCTCCAGGGTGAGGTAATTGGACGCGTTGATGTAGGCTGCCCAGAGAAACGCGCCGGCAAAGACCGTGGTGATGAAGGTTATCCCGAGCAGGATGACGTTGGCCCAGATGCCCATCCGGTTCCTCTCGCCCTTTCTCACGACGGTGATCGTATACTCTCCGCCCGCGTGAGAGATGAACGGTATGAACTTATGTCCGTTCAGCTCCTTGCGCAGGCTGTCGAAGTTCGCTTCCATCGTGGCCAGGTCCGGACTGATGAAGATGTGTACGGACTGGGCATTGACCTTGACGTCGTAGATCGGAAAGTACTTGCCGACCATCGCCCTGAGGAGTTCTATCTCCGCAGCCACGTCCGTAGGGACCATAAGCGCCCCTATCAAGAGTGCTCATATTAACATTTTCGTTATAATAACCCATAAACGAAATGCAGTCTGGCCAGCTATCCTATTGACGTAATTGGACCCCGCATGTTTCGCATTCTCCCTTTTCTTTATCGTAGAAAGAGCCGCAGGTCGGGCAACGAACCGTATCGGAATCCTTCCTGACCGTGAACTCCTTGCTGCCGCATTTCCGGCATATGCGTTCCCCTGAGTCGGTGACCTCACCGCATTTGATGCATTCTCTCATGAAGTATGCTTTTGACCCGATAGAATAAAATGGTTCTCATGTGAAAAGGAACAAAAGTATCTGAGTTCCCGATGACGCCCGTTCATGCCGTTGTTGACTGTCATGGATAAGCCTTAATTAGCCCAATCCCAATCCTGCGACGTGAACCGGATAGTCCAGTTGTTCCGAATGGGCAACTGCCTTATGGGTATCGTCGGCCTTCTGATGAGCGTGCTGATAGCCACGGGGACCTCGATAACTGACTACTGGGCGGATATCATTCCCGCTGCCTTCGTGGTGTTCTTTTTCGTCGCCGCGGGCAATTCCCTGAACGATTACATGGACCGCGAGGTGGACAAGGTCGCCCATCCGGAACGACCCATCCCCTCCGGGAGGATCGGGCCGAACACCGCCCGGACCGTCTCGATATACTGCTTCGCGGCCGCCCTCATCGCCTCGTTCTTCCTTCGCATAGAGGCGACCGCAGTCGTGGTGGCGGCGATGGTATTGATGCTCACCTACGAGCTCAGCACGAAGAAGAAAGGCTTCTCCGGAAACATCACGATTGGTCTGTTGACCGGCATGCTCTTTGTTTTCGGCGGGTCCGTCGTCGGAATGATCGACAAGACCATCATCATCGCTCTCATGGCCGGTCTGGCCACCGTCGGCCGGGAAATAATCAAGGACATCGAGGACATGGATGCGGATTTCGACCGGAACACACTTCCGAAACGGATCGGTAAGCGGAACGCCGGGATTGCCGGCAGCATCGCCTTCGTCGCGGCGGTCTCATTGAGCCCGGTTCCCTACCTGACCAGTATGTTCGGCGGTGGATACCTTTTGGTGGTCCTCGCAGCCGATGCAATATTTATATACTGTTCCATTGTTCATTTTCGAAATCCGACCATGGGTCAGCGGCTCGCTAAGTATGGTATGCTGGTCGCCCTAGTGGCCTTCCTATTAGGAGGAATCCAATGAAAGTCATAGAGTATCTTCGGGAAAAGGTCAAGAAAGGGACCCTGCACATGACGCTCATCGACCCTGCCAAGCAGGAGCCGGAGCAGGCCGGGGAGATCGCCGCCTCAGCGGACCGGTTCGGCTCCGACGCCATCATGGTGGGCGGTTCCACCGGCATCACCCAGGAGAACCTGGACGCCACCATCCTGGCGATCAAGAAGGGCACGAAGCTGCCAGTCATCTACTTTCCCAGCGGCGCCCATGCCATTTCGGCGTACAGCGATGCCATCTACTTCATGAGCATGCTCAACAGCCGGAACGTGAAGATGATCATCGGAGAGCAGGTGGCCGCTTCCCGGATCGTCAAGAAGCTCGGCATCGAGCCGGTGTCCATGGGCTACATCATCATCGAGCCGGGGATGAAGGTGGGAGAGGTCGGAGAGGCCAACCTGGTGAAGCGCAACGACCCCAAATCGGCCGTCGCCTATGCCCTGGCGGCGGAATTCATGGGCATGCAGCTGGTGTACCTGGAGTCCGGCAGTGGCGCCCCCGCGCCCGTCCCCAGCGAGATCATAAGCGAGGTGCGGAATAACATCACCGTCCCGTTGATCGTGGGCGGCGGCATCCGGGAGCCCGAACAGGCCGCCATGGTGAGAGAGGCAGGGGCCAACATCATCGTTACCGGCACCATCGTCGAGAACGGCGACTACCAGGCCAAGCTGAAGGCCATCATTCATGCCGTCAAAGGCTGACCTGGACAAGTTCCGCTACGTCCAGAGGGTGTTCTTTCTTCCATCGGGTTGAAAAAGTTCCTGATTCAGACCATTCTCAGCAGCATCTCATGGATCCGGGAGTCACCGGAAAGCTCTGGATGGAACGACAACGCCACTAGGTTATCTTGTTTCGCCATTACGATGCTGGAAGAATGCGTAGCCAACGGTTCGCATCTCCCCCACACCCTGGTGATGAGCGGGGCCCGTATGAAGACCGCCGGGAACTGTTCGGCCATTCCCTCGATGGTCAGAGGGACCTCGAAGGACTCCCGCTGCCTGCCAAAGGCGTTGCGGTCAACGGCCATGTCCATGAGCTTGAGCAGCTCGGTTTCGGTCTTTTCCACCTGGTAGTCCCCCTCCTTGGACAGAAGGACGCATCCGGCACAGGTACCCAAGATCGGCATCCCGCCATTCGCCAGATCGATTATCCGGTCGAACAGGTCGAACCTGCGCAGGAGCTTCGAGATGGTGGTGCTCTCGCCGCCCGGAAGGACGAGGCATTCGAGCCCTTCCAGGTCCTTGGCCCTCCTGACCGAGACCGCCTCGCCCTCCATGCCCAGGTTGGCCATGGCCATCTTCAGCGCTGCGATGTGCTCGGGAGCGGCCCCCTGGACCGAAATCACGCCTGCTTTCATGTAGTCCGCCCTGCCAACAACGATGTCATTATTAATTCTTGCCAAACAATAGTTTGCCGTCCGGGGTCATCGATCATACTGCCCCCGGTTGTCCACCAGGGTGAGTTTCGTGGGGACGAACTCGGGCCTTACCTTCACGACCTCGATGACCAGCGGCTCCATCAGGTCGTTCTCGATGCTGGACTGGACCTCCGGAATTGACATTATCCTTTCCTGAAGCTGTTTCCTGGCCCCTTCCAGGTCTCCATTGAACTCGACCGTCACCGTGAGACGGTCACGGTGCGAGGGACGGTCTATCACCACCTGATGCGAGATGAGGCCATGCACCGATCCGATGGCCTCGTCGAAGAGATAAGGGTAAACCTTCTCCCCGAACCCGAACTTGGTGGTGTGGTCGATCCGACCTTTCGGTTTTCCGATCTTGCCCACCGTCCTGAACCCGCAGCCACAGGGGGCGAGAGGTAGCAGCTCAGGTCGTAGGACCGATACCGCAGCAAGGGGCTCCCTTTCATGTTCAGGCTGGTCCACACGAGCCCCCCTCCTTTCCTTCCGGAAGCTGACTGCGTTCAATCCGGCCACCTTGCAGGCGCTTTCCAGCATCAGGCTCGGGTCCCATGAGGTGACCGCGGGGAACATTATCTGGAGCGTTTCCTTTTCCCTGAGACCGACCGTCTTCAGCGCGGCGGAGATGGCATCGACGATGTTAAGCACGTCCTCCCTGGTGTAGAACAGGCGCTTCTTCAGGCCGGAGGTTCCCGAAGTGGAAAAGGCCCGCATCAACTGGGATTGGGAGACGCAGAGAAAATGGAACGGTTCTTCCGCCAGCGCTGCCGGTTCCGTGACCGGGATCTTGGCCAGGTCCTCGAACTCCATGAACGAGTCCGGACTCAGTCCGTTCTCGGAGATGACCTTGCGGGGTAGTGGACGCTGTTCTCGTCGACATAGCGCATCAGTTTCCGGAACTTGAACATCTGGTAATGCCGCAGGTCTTCCCTGCTGACCTCGCCCAGGTACGAACGGCCAAGCACCCGCCGGAACTCCCTCTCCTCCTTCACCGTCTGGCGGACCTTCATGTGGATCTATTCCTCCAGAGGGTTTTCCGTCTCGGAATCGATGTTGTTTGATGTCAGCCTTCGCCGGGCCATGGCGATCATCAGGGACCGAACCGGATGCACGCACCCCAATCTCCCTGCGACCGATAATCCTTTGCTGAGAGGCAGACCCCGGCCGTCGAGTTATTTACCCGGGAAAGTGTTGGAAGGCCATGTCCGGTCGGTCATGGAAGGATTTCTCCGAGCTGATACGACGGGCCACCATCATGAGCACCTCCCCGGTCTCGATCTCGTTGATGAAGGATGCGACCAGCCTTCTCGACCTCCCCGGTGTGATGATGGTGTCGAACACCGCGCTGTGTCACATGATCGCCAGGGCCAGGCATCACCGGGAAGATGGCGTTCTGGGGGCTTCGGCCCTGGGGATCAGATGAGTCTGGACGGACGCGGCGCTGGGCCTGATCCAGACGCCCGCGAGGTTAGCGGACGGGGAATTGAACCGGGATTTTGTGAGGAACGCGGCAGCGGGCAAGAAGCTGCAGGATTCCATGTACATGCTGGGAAGCTCCGGGGCCAGATACGGCTCGGTGGTGGTCTCTCCATTGGACCTCAGC
Source organism: uncultured Methanomassiliicoccales archaeon (assembly GCA_963710685.1). Lineage (GTDB taxonomy): Archaea > Thermoplasmatota > Thermoplasmata > Methanomassiliicoccales > UBA472 > DASXVU01. The sequence continues at coordinate 136,560 of CAVQBH010000015.1, forward strand.
CCGGTCGAACCGAACGCCATCGTCCTTTACCTAAGTCCGGCCCAGGCACTGAGGCTGATCATCGCCTTCGCCTACGATAAGGGAGAGACCGTGGTCACGGAGATGACTGGCCAGGCCTCAGTGCGCTGTGCCATCGCCAAGGTGGCGGACATGGGACAGGTGGTGGTCGACCTGCCATGCATCGGTGACGGTGCGTACGGCTTGGCCGGAGAGAACGACATCATCGTGGCCTTCCCGCCCTCCATGGCGGACCAATTGGTCGAAGGGCTCAAAGCCACCGAACGTTCGGCCTCATACCCGTTCAAGCCTTTCTTGCGCTGGCCGGTCATATTCCCGTCGGAAATGGAACCGAGACGCCCGGAGCTTCCGTGAACACCGGGAATGATGTAGCCAGACCTTAAATACGGGAAATCTGCTTTGTCGAAAGAAGGATTCTAAATGGTTCTAACCCCGGAAATGGCCCGAAGGGGAATTACTCCGCAGTTATTGAGGACAACGAAACAGATCGTCTGCCCCAAATGCGGGAAGAGCTTCAGCCTGTTCCAGTCCCGGGCCATCGCCTGCGTCGGTTGCCCGAAGTCTGGCACGAACTGCGCCTACGCACGTTGCATCCACTGCGACACCGAGTTCCCGCTCATCTCCGAACCGAACTGGGTGGCGAATAAGACCGGACAGAGGAACCTCTCCACTTACATGAACGGCATCGTGAACAACTACAACAACAGCGTCGGGAAGACCCGGAACCGCTGAACTGTTGTATGATACCTCCCGACGGAGGAATTCATCATATTGCTTTCGGAACGCGAGGCCATAGTGGTATGGCTTCAGATCGCGTCTTCATTCGAACAGGAAGCCAGCCTGTTCCGCCCCGTCTGCATTGCTCTGGGCCTCGGACTGCCGGCCATTGGCGGACCGCGGGGCGTTGAACTGTCATAGTTCTAGTGGATGATCCCCAGCCTGCCCGCGGGCCGGAGGATCTTGCGGACCTCCGTGAGGATCGACTGGGGATTCTCGCCAGGCAGGATGTGGAACAGCATCACGGCTGGAGGGAGTGAGCTACCTGAAGTTCATTCAGTCCTGAGGCCACTCGACCGTCGGATACCCGAGCGCCTTCCAGGCATTTGTCCCACCGAGCATGTTCCACACATCGACATAATCGTTCTTGAGCAGTAGGCTCGCCCCCAGCCCTCCCCGGTAACCGGACGAGCAATAGATGACCACCCGTTTGTCCCGGGGGATGTCTCCGAGCCGGGCCTCGAGCGAACCGATATTGATCGTCTTCGATGATGCGATCACGCCAGATTCAAGCTCATGCATGTTCCGTACATCGATCAAGGTGATGTCCATTCCCGATTCAAGCCATTCCTTGACCTGCCGGGGGGTGGTCATTCGGGTCATGGAGATCGGTTCGCCGGCACGGTACCACATGTCCACCCCTACGCGGAGGTATCCGGGTATGTCGTCATGGCCGATCCTGACCAACGACCGCACGGACTCCGTCACCTGCGCCCTGTTCTCCACCACCAGCAATATGGGCTTGTCGGGATCCATGACATACCCCCCATACTGCGCAAGGCCATCCAGCCAGATGTTCAAGGAGCCGCCGATGTGCGCGCCGCCGAACGAATGGGGCATCCGGACGTCGATCACCGTCATGTTACCCTTCATCGCCGCCCGGAAATCAAGCACCGATATCGGCCTCGGAACGGGAAGACGTCCAAGCAGCGGCGGGCCTTGAAGGTTGATCTTCTCCATCTTTGAGAAATATTGCGGTCTCTCGATCCGCTCCTTCATCTTCTTCGCGATGAACTCCTCTCGGGTCAGGGATAGCATCGGGTTGTTTCCCAGCTCGATCCCGATCGTGGTCTCCTCCCGGTCCGATATGTAGCCTCCGCAAACCGAGCCAGCACCGTGCGCTGGATGCACAACGACCCCCATGCCCAGGGTCAATATTTTGTCGAAGAGCGAATCGTAAAGCGCACCGGATAACTTCTCTCGGTGCTCCTCACCGAGCAGGTCGGTCCGGCCCACCTCTCCAGCGAAAAGGGCATCCCCCGTGAAGATCATGATGGGCTCATCTCCGGATGTATGGTCGAACAGTGAGAAACAGAAATGTTCGTAGGTGTGACCGGGCGTGGCGATCGCCTTTATGGTCACGTCACCCAGGGCGAATTCCTGCCCATCATGCAGGTTGAGGCCGTAGTTGAACGGGATCGCGCCGCCGTGGAACATCTCTGCCCCGGTCATGCTGGCTAGTTCGACGGAGCCGACGGCGTAGTCCTCGTTCCGATGCGTTTCGAAAATGTACCGGATACGCATTTCCTTCTCAGTGGCTATGCGCAGGTACTCCTCACAGTCCCGGCGTGGATCGATCACGCACGCTTCCGCGCCCGACCCCACAAAATAGGAAATGTGCGACAGACCCTCGGACTTCACCTTCGCCACAAACATACTGATCGGTTGTTGCTAGGGAGCAGGTGACTCTAAATGGTTGCGCTACCGGACCAGGACCGGGCCGCCCGTTCTGTCCAGCTCCTTGATCCCCTCTTCGAGCATCTCCCGGGCGTCACGGTCCCAGTTCTCCGGATTGAACAGGATGACGACGCCCTTGAACGACTGGTAGGAGCCGGAGTTCACGATGGTATCGCTGTTCGTCACCAGCACCGATATGAACCGGACGTCGGGTTCGGCGAACTTCTGCTCGTAGTAGTCGCGGTATCCATTGACCTGGGTGAAGAACGTGCCCATCTTGGTGCCCTCTGACTTCTCATTGATCTGTTTGGTCTCGGTGACAACGACCAGTCCGTCACTGAAGACCACCATGTCCGGGGTGTGCATGTCCAGCTCCTCCGGGCCCCCGCCGAGGAACGGGTTGATGTCGACGTACCATTTGCGGTCCAATAGGTCCAGCTCGAATTTCTTCCTTACCAGGGCCTCATACACCCGCGATCTCGGCTGGATCATCCGGGACTCCTTCTCATCCTTCGGGTCCAGCTGCCGGGGATAGGCCAGATAGCGTGACTTCAGTTCCTCTATGGCACCCCTTAGAAGTTTCTCCTCCATCCTTCGGATCGTCAACGCCATGTGCATCCTCTCGGTTCGTCAAAGATTGTTGTGAAATGGTTTGTTCACGCCTTTGAGGGAACGCTGAGCGCGTTCACCTCCACCCCGCCGATCTTCGTTGTCAGGTTGACGTCGAAGTGGCCCGTCGATGGATAGTTGTTCGATCTCAACGCGTTGTCCGTCCCATTGAACCCCGTACTGCTGCCGACATGGACCCCGCCCAGATCTGCCTTGGAGTCGATCGAGGCACCCACGTCGCCGGCTATGCCCATGTTCAATGTGACCCCGCCGACCGCGGTCGTGCCGTTGAGGGAGACGGCCCTGCCCATCGGAGCGGTCTGGTTTACCTGCAGTTCGACCCCGCCAGTCTTGGCCGTTGCCACGACCCTGATGTCCTGGTTGACCACTGGATTCTGCCAGTTCAGAATGGTTGCGCCGATGTTCGTCGACAGCGTTATATCGCCGTTGAGCGAGACTCCCGAGGCGACCTTCAAAGTAACCGCCCCCGTGCTGGCGCTCAAGGTCACCTGGTCGAGGGCGCTGGCATTGGTGCTGTTCACCAAGACGGTACCGACGCCGGTCGACACGTTGAGCTTGGACCGTATCGAGCTGTCGATCATCACATCGCAGCGAAGGTTCAGGTTCGATGCCCCGAGCAGGCGGTCCTTGACGCTTAGCGTAGCGTTCACGACCGCGTTGTTTCCCGATGTGCTCTGAACAAAATCAAGCGAGATGGTGTTTGGGTCCTGAAGTAATCCGACAGCTCCTTTTGCGGTCACGTGCATGCTTAGGGCCAGACCGCTTAGGTTCGTGTAGATGATCCGGACCTCGCCGGCATCGGCGTTCAGCCTGAGGGAGAGCCTGTTCACTCCGGCCGTCGATGGAACGCTCTTGGATTCGTCAAAATTTACCGCCTTTACCGGAAGGAACAGTACGGCGACGAAAGCCATTGCCACAACCAGGACGACGATCAGTACGATGATCGCGATAGCGAAGCTCCCCTTTCGATTGGAAATCTTGGACAAATACTTTCCCCCCCCATTGAATCGGACTGCCATCCAGAAGGACGGCCAGACCACGCTGGAAAATGGATTTCCATATATTAATCTGTGGCCATGGCCGATTACGGGAATGGAAGGAGAGGACCATGGTCTCAGATGCAAGTCCGGCATGCTTGAACGCCCGAACACAGACCGTGCCTTCGCCATTTTCGAGATAATGCGATAGTTATCAGGATGGAACCGCCGAGAAGAGAGACAGGTCGTACATCTGATGTTGATATGTGCGAGCTAGACCGAAGACGAGGACGCCGGGACCCGCATCCAAGAAACAGGGAACGGTCGAAGGGAGACCTTCCACCCAAGAAAAGATATTCATGAATAGCATCGGGAAATCGATCGGTGCCTGTATGAAATCGATAAAGTGCGAATGCAACTATATGCTGACCGACAAAGAGATCAATGATACGTTCGACGAACCGGAGAACAACCGCTTCGTGCATATCGTCGAATGCCCGAAATGCGGGAAGATCAAGGCCTACTTCGAGGAAAAGGTCGTAGAACCAGAACCTGAGGAAGAAAAGAAAGAGTAACTTCCTTTTGCTTGGAAACGGAAAACTTTCTCGTTCCAATCCTTTTTTCATGTTGTTTTGAGCCAACAAGCTAGAAATCATAATATGTCTCCAGGTAAGCTGGCCATGATCGTGGACCTTAAAAGATTGTAATCGAGGCCAGATAACCTTCCACTCGTTCGAAATCGATGAAGATGTCCAGCACCTTCATGACCCAGTCCTGGTCAACTCCCTACGAACCATCGGATTTTCGACCCAACGTTAACCGTATGTCCCTATTGTCTTAGACAGACCAGGCAGGGTGGTGTGGAAGCGATACGATTTTCCTCACTATCCAACAGAAATCTTGCCCCCTCTGAATTCCATAATTATTTGTCTTCTTTGAACTGAATCCACCAACGAATTTGATGGCAGCCTCGCCTGGACAAAGAAAGTGTTAATACCGTCCATATTATTGCTCGGGCATGATTCAGCGGCCGCGTGGGACGAGGGACTTCGCCCCTGACGAGATGGAAACGAGGAGGTACTTCGAATCGCTCATGAGGGACGTCGCAAGGACCCATGGTTTCCGCGAGGTCTCGACCCCGATATTCGAAACCACCGAACTTTTTGTCATCAAGTCCGGCCCTGGCATCGTCGAGGAGATGTATGCCTTCAAGGACAAGGGAGACCGGGAGATCTGCCTCCGGCCGGAGCTGACGGCGCCGGTTATCCGCTTTTTCCTGAGCGACCTGACCACATATCCACGGCCGCTAAAGATGTTCTATTTCGGTCAATGCTTCCGGTACGAGAGACCACAGTCCGGCCGTTACAGAGAGTTCTTCCAGTTCGGAGCGGAGCTGATCGGAGCCCCGACCCCTGAGTCGGACGCCGAGGTTATCGGCCTGGCCGCTTCTATCATCAAAAGGACTGGCCTTAAGGATTATAAGATCAGGGTAGGCCACATAGGGATACTGCGCTCCAAACTGGCATCTGCTGGGGTCAATCCCGACGATATGCTCAAGATACTTCAGAAACTGGACAAGAAACTCTATGATGAAGTCCGTCCGATCATGAAGGAATCGGGCATGAGCGACGACGCCATTGAGGACACGATCAAGACGACCCAGATCACTGGACCAATGTCGGTTCTCAATGGATTCTCTGGGGAGGCGAAAGAACATCTAGAGCAGGTTTTTGGAGTGTTGCAGGCCTATGGGTTTGAAAACGTCTCCGTGGACCTGGGAGTGGTGCGCGGATTGGCATACTACACGGGAATGGTCTTTGAGGCCGATGCCCCCGCCCTCGGCGCAGAGAAGCAGATCTGCGGAGGCGGCTCTTATTCATTGTCCGAACTGTTCGGAGGGGAGAAGGTCTTCTCCAGCGGATTTGGCATTGGTTTCGACAGGATACTGCTGGCCCTGCAACGGGAAGGGACCACATCTCCCAAGACTGGAATCGAGGCGTACGTGGTCCCGGTCAATGAACGGATGCGCGTGCGGGCGTTCGGGATCGTAGCTGACCTAAGGGGATCGGACATCGTCGCGGACATTGACCTCATGAGACGCAACCTGGCTAAGAACTTCAAATATGCCGATTCGATCGGCGCCCGCTATGCGATCGTGGTCGGGGAGAAGGAAGCGGAGGCAGGTTCGGTCACCCTGAGGGACATGAGCACTGGCGAACAATCGCTGGTCAAGACCGATGACCTGGTCGGTCGTCTAAAGCATTGATGGGTGCTTGGTACCGGGGACCGAATTGGGGGAAGTATGAAGAACCGATCTTAGGAGGATAGTTGAGTTCACCGGCCCCCGGTACCAAACGCACGAAATACCATCTTATATTAATAATTAATTAAAATAGCAAAATCATCCCGGATAATCTTCTATTCGTTCAACAATTCAAACCATTAACATCCGATTGTCCCGAGATGATTCATAGACTGGGCGTAATAGGCCTGATATGAAATTGAACGATACCGAAAACATTCGTCATCTCCGTTTCGTACAAAGATCGAGCTCCTCGTTCAGCAGGGCGTCGGCCTGTGCTATGATCGGGTGTTCTCTCGGTGCATGAAGAATGACAGGTTTCTTGAAGCTAGAGAACCTGAGCCTGGCCTCCCGATGCAGCGGAATCAGGTTAGAAGATTTGACGGCATACAGTCCCTGCATCTGCTTGACGACCAGTTCGCTGTCCATGGTCACCTCAATCTCGTCCGAGCCGGCCTCTTTGGCGGCCGCCAGTCCCGCTAGCAATCCGTTGTACTCAGCCTCGTTGTTGGTGGCTCTGCCAATAAAGGCGGCCCTCTGCAGGATCGTCTTGCCGTCCTCGGACTGCAGGATAAACGCAAAAGCCGAAGGGCCGGGATTTCCCCGGGACCCGCCATCGGTGAACAATCTGAGCCTCATTGAACGGGCATGGAAGAACGCATAGAAAAAATTGCCTAGAGCCGCTTAACGTAGCGGTTCTTCTCATCGACAAGGATGGTCTTTGCTTCCAATGGGTCGTCGCTGTACTCGAACGCCATGATGATGATCTTGTCGCCCTTGTTCACCAGCTTGGCGGCCGCCCCGTTGACCATTATCTGGCCCGATCCAGCCTTGCCCTCTACCGCGTAGGTCTCGAAACGGGCGGCGTTGTCGATATCGGAGATAAGGACCTTCTCCCCTGGCCATATGTCGGCCGCGCGCAGCAGGTCGAGGTCGATGACGATGCTACCGATGTACTCGGTGTTCGTCTCGGTGACGGTGGCGCGGTGGATCTTCCCCCGCAATAGGCAACGCATGTAAGTAAGCAATCAGACCTACCTCAAGAATCTTTCCATTTGACCAACGGTCGAACGGCCCGACGTCCTACCGGGCAGACCGACGAATGTGTACAGTCCGTTATTCGGAGGAGCATTTACGATAAGAGGCGTTGTCTCTCACATCCTTAACGTTGTATCGAAGCAAGATTTATTGATTAGGAAGCGTAGATGACCCATGAGGTCTGAACATGGCCAACCCGACTGCCTTCTACTATAGCGATGGCATGCTAAAGTATCAGTTCGGACCAGATCATCCCTCCCAACCGATAAGATACCGTCTGATCAAGGAGACGTTGGAAGGAATGGGCGTTTTCGGTGAGCACCTGGTGATGTTGGAGCCCAAACCAGCGGATATCTACCAGATAGAACGGGTTCACAGTCCAGAGTACATCGAACGTATCAGGGAGGCGTGCGCGAGCGGGCGGGGCTATCTCGATGACGGAGACACGCCGGCCACCCAGACGCTGTTCGACGGAACGATGGCCTGCGTGGGCGGAACCTTGGAAGCGGTCCGATCGGTGGCGGAAGGGCGCTTCGAGCACGCCATGAACCCCTCCGGCGGATTTCACCACGCAAGACCCGACGGGGCGGCCGGCTTCTCTGTCTTCAACGACATAGCGATCGCCGTCCGGATGCTCCAGCAGGACTACGGCTTCAGGAGGATCGCGGTCGTGGATACGGACGGCCATCACGGCGACGGGACCCAGTCCATTTTCTATGACGAGAAGGTGCTGACCATCTCGTTCCATCGGTTCGGAAATGGTTTCTTCCCATCCACTGGCTCGATCAAGGAGATCGGCCGGGGCGAGGGGTGCGGTTACTGCATCAATGTGCCATTGCCCTGCGGCACCCAGGACGAGGTGTACGTTCCGGCGTTCCGCAAGATCATGACCGAGGCGATGCGCGAGTTCAAGCCGGATTTCATCCTTCACGTGTTCGGGACGGACGGTCATCGGGACGACGACATGGTCCGGCTTGGACTCACCACCAAAGCTTTCGAACGCGTGGCCGAAACGACCCATCACCTGGCACATAACCTCTGCGGGGGACGATATGTGGTGGTCGGCGGAGGGGGCTACAACATGAGCGCGACGCGACGGAGCTGGGCCATCGCGACCTGCGTAGTCTCGGGAGCATATCCCGATAACCCGGAGGGTCTGCACCACCTGCAGGACCCGTGCATCTACCACCGGACCGAGATCGGGGTCCGGGAGGCGGATGCGGCTGTGCGCAATGTCATGGACAATGTTCTTCCCATGATGCGCGGATCTCCGTGATCAGCAGCGCCTCAGCCACTCGCGGATGCTGGCACCGTTCGGGGTAAGGTATACCAGGGCCTTGCCGCTGGACAGGTCGATGGAAAGCATACCCATGTTCTTCAGCTCACGCAACGCGCGCAAACGGGGCTCTGATGCGTCCCCGGGGGAACGCGACACCGATACCGGTGTCCCTTCCTTCAGGTCCAACAACGTGCCTTTCTGATCAGCCGTCAATCTCTCCCCTATGGTGACCTTCAATACCGGCAGCATCACCGGCATCTTCTTGACCATGTCATCAATGTAATACGACTCACATCCGTTGTTCAGTGCGGCCATCATCGCCGCGTCGGAGAGAAGCCACAGTCCACCGCTAATGTTGATGGCAACGGTCTGATTTGCCGCCTGCCGCTTTCGCACCAGGCCATCAATGCTCGAGAAGCAGGACATGAAATCGAAGATGTCCACGATGACGGTTTCCACCGGTACGTTGAACCTCTGCTCCAGCTCCAGTATCCTGGCGTATTCCGGCCGGTGGGTGTTCTCCATGCCAGTGACCAGGACCAGTTCATCATGCTCGATGGTCCCCATGGCCTTGATGATCTTATCCTGACGGTATCCATAGGTGCATATCAGGGTCCGCATCGGCTCACCTCAGAAGCAGGGCCATGCTGTCCTCGACCTTGACCAGCCTGGAACGTTTGTCTCCCGCCTTCTCCTCCAGATGGACGGCCCTCTTCTCGATCAGCTGTTGCACATGGTGGTTTACGGTGGCCTTGTGCAGATGAAGGGCGATGGCCAGGTCCTTCTGGGTGACATCGACCCCTCTCCTGTCCAGGAGGAATCTGAGGATCAGCTTTTCCTGTTCGGTCAGAATGTCGGAATACTTGATCTGCAGTAGCGGCAACGGGATTTCCTTGTGACTGTCGTCATGTACGTAGACCGCGTTCAGTCCTTCCAGGGTGCACACCAGCAGAGCCGATGCGCTCATTATCCTGGTGCCCCCGGCGATGTTGAACACCGCGATCTGTTTGTTATCGGCGCGCAGCTCCAGGATCGTCCTCTGGATCTCCATCGCCGTGGAGACCAGGTCGAACGCGTCCGGAATAATACGGGGGGAGAATATCACATCCATCATCTGGCAGGTGCGCCCGATCTCCTCCACCGCCCTGATGGAGTCCTCATGATCGCTGTGGAACACCACCACTTCCCCGATCCCTTTCGTGGACCGGATGGTGGGCATAAGTGTTTCCGGATGATGACCTAGCGTTCCGAGGATTACGACCATACTAATCTGACCGATACAATATCAAGGGCCTGCTTATTAGTTGGTTGAGACCATATTATTGAAATTGATACCGAAAGGAACAGAGAAATTGCTTGGCACGACATCCATTTTCAAAAGAGCATGGCGCCCCGGTCGGGATTCGGACCCGAGTCCCTAGCTCGACAGGCTAGGATGATAGGCCGCTACACTACCGGGGCTTGTGCTGGTCTCCACAATAAATAAGTCATATTTATGGGTTGAGGTGTCCCAGTCTAGATGATGGACAAAAGTGGCACATATTTTACGTCGTTCCGGAAAAGATTATTATGCTACCCCTCATTCTTTCCAAGACTGCTCGGGCAGAAGGATGGAAGCGGCATGGCAGAACGCAAACTCAGGGTTGAGGACTACATGGTCAGAGACGTCATCGAGATCCCCGGAGGCTACACTGTCGCGCAGACGACGGCGAAGCTCATCTCCACCGAGTTCCACGGACTGCCCGTGACCGAGAAGGGGCACCTCATAGGGTTCATAACCGCCAAGGAACTGCTCCGGAACGCCAACCGGCCGGACGAGATCGTCCGCAACATCATCAAGAAGGGCACCGTGAGCGTCAATCCGCAGATGGACCTGGACGATGCTGCGCGCGTACTGTTCCGCCATGGGCTGAGGAATGTTCCGGTAGTGGACGACAAGGGCATACTCATCGGGATCATCTCCAATCTTGACATCGTACGTTCGCACATCGAGCGGGCGACCCCGAACAAGGTCAACATGATCAAGAACTTCCTAGAATCGAAGCACAACATCACCATCGTGGTCAAACGACGCCTGATCCCGATCGAGGACCTGAGACCGACCCAGCACGAGGTGTACGCGGACGAGCTGTTCGGCCGCATGGAAGAGATTAAGCGTGGCCTGGTGGAGCCGATAATCGTGGTCCAGAAGCACGACCATTATATTCTGGTGGACGGGCACCACCGCGCACTGGCCTCCAAGAAGATGGGGGTGAAGCAGTTCACCGCATTTGTCCTGGAGCCGAGCGTCGATGTCGAGCTCGGGTTGGAGCGCTCCGCCGATGAGAGGGGCCTGCATACCCTGGACGACGTCAAGATCATCGACGGCTCGCACCATCCGCTGATCGAGATCACCACCCGTTTCATGAAGGACGAGGCCCCCCTCTAGGGAGCGATAATTTTTCATACAAAAATAAAAAAAATAATTCGGAGGGCAGGGGGATTTACTCCCTCTGCCTTCTGGCCGCTTCCAAAAGCAACCTCTGCTCGGCCGAGGCGATGATCGGGATGGTGTCCATCACGGTGTCCGGGTTCAGGCTGATGCTGTCGATGCCGGCCTTCACCAGGAACTCGGTGAACTCCGGATAGACCGAAGGTGCCTGTCCGCAGATCGAGACGGTCCGTCCCTTCTTGTGCGCCTCAGTGATCAGGATGTTGATGGCCCGCTTGATGGCCTCGTTCCTCTCGTCGAAGTAGCCCATCTTGCCCAGGACGTCCGAGTCCCGGTCCGCCCCCATGGTCAGCTGGGTCAGGTCGTTGCTGCCGATGGAGAAACCATCGCAGTAGTCGGAGAACTCGGCGGCCATGAAGATGTTGGCCGGGATCTCGGCCATGAGGTACAACTTGAAGTCGCGGTTCCGTTCCAGTCCGACCTCGGTCATCATGGCGGTGATCTTCTTGAGTTCATCGATCGTCCGGACGAACGGAAGCATGACCATGACGTTCTTAAGGCCCATGTCGTCCCGCACCTTCTTGATCGCCTTCAGCTCCAGCTTGAACGCCTCGCGGTAGGAATCGGAGACGTAACGGGAACAGCCCCTCCAGCCGATCATCGGGTTGGATTCCTTGGGCTCGTACTTCTCGCCGCCCTTCATCTCCCGGTACTCGTTGGTCTTGAAGTCCGACGTGCGCAGGATGACCGGCCTGGGGAAGAACGCCTTGGCCACCACGGCTATGCCGTTGGCGAGCCGGTCCACCAGCTCCTGCGACTTGCCCTTCTCCATCATGGCCAGCGGGTGCTCCTGGATGTAGCTGGTGAAAAGGAACTCGATCCTCATCAGACCGACGCCCGATACTGGCAGGCCGCAGTATTCCTCGGCCTTCTGGGGTACGCCGATGTTCACGTAGACCTTGGTCCCGGTGACCGGCGCCGCCATGCCAAAGCCCTTCACCGACTTGGATTCGCACGATTCGTCCTTCTTCTTGACCGCGATCTCTCCCTCGTAGACCACCCCGGTCTTGCCCTCCACGGTCACCAGCAGTCCCTCCGTCAGGATCGTGGTGGACTCCGACGCGCCCACCACGCACGGGATGCCCAATTCCCTGGCCACGATGGCCGCATGGCAGGTCATGCCTCCTTCTTCGGTGACGATGGCGGCGGCGCGGGTCATCGCCGGCACCATGTCCGGAGTGGTCATCTTGGTGACCATGATGTCGCCTTTCTTGATGACCTCCAGGTTCATCTCGTCCGCCACGTGCCTGACCCTTCCGCTGGCGGTGCCCGGGGAGGCTGCCAGCCCCTTGACCAATATCTTTTCTGACTTGATCTCCTCTGCCATGGTATCCTTCTTCCCGGCCTTGTCGCCATTGCTGCTCAATGTGGTCACGGGCCTCGCCTGGACCACGAAGATCTGACCGTCCTCGATGCACCATTCAATGTCCATCGGACGGTCGTAGTGGATCTCGATGTTCTTGCCGATGTCAGCGACCGCAAAGATCTGGTCGTCGTTCAGCTTCTGAGCCCCCACCATCTCTGGGTCGATGTCCTCCTTTATCGTGTCGCCGACCTTGCCCCGGACGAACTTCCAGGTTTGTTTGGCGATGCGCTTGTTGATGATCTTGTTGTGGAACTTCTCGACCACGTAGGTGTCGGGAGTGACCTTCCCGCTGACGATCGCCTCTCCCAGACCGTAACCTGCCTCGATTATAATGTGAGGCATCTCGGAATTAGGGTCGACTGTGAACATGATGCCGGAGATGTCCGAGTTGACCATCTTCTGGACCACGACCGCCAGCTTCACGGCGGAGTGCTCGAAGTTCTTGGTGACCCGATATGAGATGGCCCTAGGAGTAAACAGAGAGGACCAACATTTCTTTATCTTGTCCATCAGGTCGTCGGCGTTGGGGACGTTCAGATAGGTGTCCTGTTGTCCCGCGAAAGAAGCGGTGGGCAGGTCTTCGGCCGTGGCACTGGACCTGACCGCCACCAGGCAAGCCTTTTTGCCTTTGAACATGCGGGAGTACTCTTTCAGGACTTCCTGCGTCAGGTCCTCCGGGATCAGCGCATCTTCGAAAGACTTTCGGATCGCGATGGACGCGCCCTGAAGGGACGATTCAGAGTTGACATCGACCGCCGCCAGCACCTCGTTGATCCGGGGAATGAGGTGGTTCGCCGCCATGAAATCGTCATAGGCGAGGGTCGTAAGCACAAAACCGGGAGGCACATTGAACCCCGCGGAGACCAGTTCTCCCAGGTTCGCAGCTTTTCCTCCTGCGATAGGGATGTCGTTCTTGCTCAAGTCTGCGATGCTAGTAATTCGCTTCATTGTTTCGTCCCCCTTTCAAGAACGGATTTGGACCAATGGGTTGGATGTCCTTCCCGCTCGCCTGTTGGCAATAAGCGCAAGGGCTATTAAGTTTTCCGAGAACATGGCAAATTTGGTAAGAAAATCAATCCCTTTCGGTGAGGAGTCCGGGACCTCTGCTGGATGAACCCAGGACCGGGCTGCGGTTGGCATGCTGCATTAATAATATAATGATTGATATATATGCTTCCCCTAGCGAACGATCAAGGGCTGCACCCCTGATTCCGCCCGGGATTCAATATCGCCGAGCTATGCCATTGCATGTCAAAGTTAAAATATTCCGTTCTCGCATATTCGAGAATCGAAGGGTGACTTCGCTATTCAGAGCTTTTTTCGAATTTGTAAGGTTAACAATGAATGTTTCTATCATTATTCGCAATGAATTTATTGTCTTTCGTATTCGATTAAATGAAATGATTAAATATCATGTTATTTTTCAGTAGATGGAGGGCGTTGAAGTGAAAACCATTGAAATACGATGGCACGGCAGGGGCGGACAAGGTGTCGTTACGGCAAACGAGATCTTGGCCGGGGCCGCACTGAGGGAGGGCAAGTACATCAAAGCGTTTCCGGAGTTCGGTCCGGAGAGGATGGGGGCGCCGATCAGGGCGTTCGCCCGCATATCGGATCAACCGATCATTGTACACAGCCAGGTTTACTATCCCGATGTGGTGGTCGTCATTGACCCCACTCTGATCGGTGTCGTCAACGTGCTTGACGGACTGAAGCAGAACGGGTCGGTCATTGCTAACTATCCAGATGGAAAGGAGAAGCTCAAGACGAAGATCGGCAGCGAGGCTGACATCCATGCGGTCAACGCCACGAAGATAGCGCTGGATGAGCTCGGAAGACCGATGACCAACACGGCCATGCTGGGAGCGTTGGTCAAGGTTTCGGACATCGTCAGTCTGGAATCGGTCTCGGAAGAACTAAGGTCGAAGTTCTCGGGAAAGTTCAAGGAAGAGGTCATCGCGAAGAACGTAAAGGCCGTCGAAAGGGCATACGAAGAGGTGGACTGAAATGGCGGACAAGAGCTCAAAGGAATTGGAACCCGGGGCGATGATCTGCGAGGCGGGAAATGCCAGAGAGTACAAGACCGGGGACTGGAGATCGAACAGGCCCGAGGTGGATAAGGCGAAATGCACCAACTGCCTTTTCTGCTGGATATACTGTCCAGACAACAGCGTCATCGTCGAGGACGAGAAGATGAAGGGTTTCAAGTACTCACACTGCAAGGGCTGTGGCATATGCGCCAACCAGTGCCCAGTAAAGGCGATCACCATGAAAGAGGAGGGAGCATAAATGGAACCGATTGCGTTGAACGGGGATATGGCCATAGCGCATGCATGGAGACAGATAGACCCGGACGTGGTCGCGTCCTATCCGATAACTCCGCAGACCATCATAGTGGAGAACTTCGCCGAGTTCGTTGCGAACGGCGAGGTCAACACCGAGTACGTCTGCGCCGAGTCGGAGCACAGCGCGATGTCGCTATGCATCGGTGCGTCTGCGGCGGGCGGCAGGGTCGCAACGGCGACCGCCTCGGCCGGATTGGCCTTCATGTGGGAAGTGCTTTGGATCGCTTCCGCCATGAGACTGCCCATCTCCATGTCGGTGGCGAACCGGGCATTGAGCGGACCGATCAATATCCAGTGCGACCACAGCGATGCCATGGGGGCCAGGGATACGGGATGGATCCAGCTGTTCGGGGAGAACGTCCAGGAAGCCTACGACAACACGGTGATGTCGTTCAAGATCGCCGAGCATTTGGACGTCCGGTTGCCCATCATGACCTGTATCGACGGTTTCATCGTCACCCACGCACTGGAACGCCTGGAGCCGCTGGAGACCCAGGTCGTCAAGGACTTCGTAGGTCCATATCATGCGATCAGGCCGCTGTTGGACATTAAGAATCCGACGACCTACGGGCCGTTCTCGCAGACGGACTACTATTTCGAGCACAAGTTCCAGGTCATGGAGGCGATGAGGCGCTCCAAGCCGGTGGTAAAGCAGGTCCAGAAGGACTACGCCAAGATCTCGGGCCGGGAGCACAGCATCATCGAGGGCTACAAGACCGAGGACGCGGACTACGTGATCATGGCGATGGGATCCACGGCCGGCACGCTGCGTCAAGTGGTCGACGAGATGAGAAAGGATGGCGATAAGGTCGGCTCGGTCAAGCTGCGCCTGTTCAGACCATTCCCCTTTGAAGAGGTAAGTGAAATGCTGGAAGGTAAGAAGGGAGTTGCGGTCATGGACCGGGCGATAAGCACCGGATCCTCCGGACCGATGTTCCCGGAGGTCCGCACGGCGCTCTACGATGCCAAGGACCGTCCAGACATAACGAACTATGTCTATGGCCTGGGCGGAAGGGACGTCAAGATCGACGAACTCAAAGGCGTATACAGGCAGTTGATGACGAAGGACCATGACATGGTCAACTACCTGGGGGTGCGTCCGTGAGCTTCACGCTGAAAGAGCTGTCCCACTCGGAGGACCGCCTCACGGAAGGACACCGGCTCTGCGCCGGCTGCTCGGAGTCCATCGTCGCCCGGCAGGTCCTCATGGCCAGCAAGAAGCCAGTGATCGTCGCCAACGCCACAGGTTGCTTCGAGGTGTCCACCACCATCTATCCGTTCACCTCCTGGAACGTGCCATGGATCCACAGCGCGTTCGAGAACGCACCAGCATCGATCGGCGGGGTGGAGGCCATGTACCTCGCTCTGAAGAGAAAGGGCCAGATAACCGAGGACATCAACTTCCTCGCCTTCGGCGGAGATGGAGCCACGTACGACATCGGGTTCCAGGCGTTGTCCGGGGCCATCGAGAGGGGGCATCACTTCCTGTATGTCTGCCTTAACAACGAGGCCTACATGAACACCGGCATCCAGAGGTCTGGCGCCACAGGAATGGGAGCGAACACCACCACCTGCCCGGCAGGGACCTGTGCGACCGGGAAGAAAGAGTTCCCTAAGGACCTGACGCGCATCATCATAGCCCATGACCTCCCCTACGCGGCCCAGGCATCCCCCCACAACTGGCGGGACCTGATGGAAAAAGCGCAGAAGGGCTTGGAGTGCGGCGGACCGGCGTTCATGAACGTGGTCACCCCCTGTCCTCGCGGCTGGAGGTTCGACCCGGCCTTGACGATCGAGATGTCCAGGCTGGCGGTGGAGACATGCATATGGCCCCTTTACGAGTTCGAAAAGGGCAAGTGGAGCATGACCGGCGAGAGCAAGAGGATCGCCGAAGGCAAGAAGGAGAAACGCCCGGTCATAGACTGGATCAAGTCCCAGGGCCGTTTCAGCCACCTTCTGAAGGACCGGGGGTCCGCCGTCGTGAGCGAGATCCAGGCCAACGTGGACAAGAAATGGAACGAGCTGATCAAGCTAAGCCAAATGTGATTGGCAGCCGTTCAAACCCTTTAACCCTTACTATTTCTGAAAAATGAAAATCGATTAGAGGGCGACCCTAATGGGTCAGCCCGGCTTCCTCAAAGACACAATCCATCCCACGGAAGGCCTTCTCGATCGCCTCGAGGTCCTTCTTGGTAAGTGCCCTGCCGGTGTTGGCCATGGTGGGCCTGTCGATGTAGACGAGCTTGGGGTCGAGTTCTCTGATGGTGGAGGCGATCTCGTTCACCTCTCCGATGTTCTGACCCATCAGGGTGGTCTTGACGTGAAAGTCTCCCTTGAAAGTCTTCCTAGCCCTCTTAGCCCCGGAGATCACGTCATCCAAGTGGATCGCTCCGCAGGGACGGTTCACCTTCTGGAACGTCGCCTCGGTGGCGGCATCGATCTTCGCTATGATGACATCGAACTTGAGTATCTCGGCGAGGGCGTCATCCTCGTTCAGGAGGGTACAGTTGGTTATCACCGACATCTTCTTGTCGGTCAGCTTGCGCAGCGCTCCCACGATTTCTCCCAGGTTCTCTGCCAGAAGGGGCTCCCCCGTCCCGCGGAAAGTGATATGGTCGACCTCGGAAACGCCGACATGCTCCATGAAATCATTTGCCAGGTCTTCCTCGGCAACGAACTTGCTCCTCCGCGAGACCATCATTCCGCCCTTGCCCAACCTGCAGTAGGTGCAATTGAAATTGCATACCTTGGGCCCCCGGCATATGGGGTCCACGCCAAGGCCGGAACCGGATTCGCTTGATTTCACATCATATACTGATCTCATTAGATTGCCTCCCTTTGATCGGGCCGTTCGCTGCCGGTCAAGGCATGTCAGACCCGACGGTCGTGCTGAACTGCGTCATGCCATCATCAGCTCAGGCATGTCCTCTGTTCAACCCTATGAACTGCTATTACATCCGAACGGCCATAAAGGTTTCGTGGTAAATACTTGTGAAAAGACTATTAAAATCGCTGTCCGGGCGTATCTGATGAAAGGAATAAGGTCTTAGGACTGGGCGGCCAACAACTCTTCCCATATCTTGATGGTCTCCTCGGCCTCTTCCCGGTCGACCACCTGGATGGCAAAACCGGCATGGATGATGACATATTCGCCCACATCCGCCTTCACCAGGGACACGTTCACCTTTCTGGTGACACCGCCGAAATCTACATCCGCATCCTTACCTTCAATATTGAGAATCTTCCCTGGGACCGCTAGGCACATGTTCAGTTCACCCCGCCATGATCATCAGGATTGCTTCCGCAGGCTGGCCTTCGGTGGCTTTGAGAGCGGCGACCGCCTTTTCCCTGGTGGCACCGGTCTGCTCCATCACCAGCGTGATGTCCTCCTCGGGAAGGCCTGTCTCGGCCGTGGCCGGTGCGCCTGATTTCGAGATCACTGCGGAACGGGGCCTCACTTCTGGCTCACCGACCACCTGGAAGGTCTTCTGACCCTGAACGGTCATGATGGTGACCTCGGCCTCCTTGAAGACATATTCCTTGGTCTTGGTCAGGATGATTATCTCCTGAACGTCGGTTAGTTCCTCAGTGCTTATGCCCATCTTGCGCATAGCCTGCTTCATCTGTCGCGGGTTGACCCTGCCCATTCCTGGCATCATGGACGTCCTGTTAGTGATTATGTAGCGTATATAAAATCCTTACAAAGATGCTTCGACTTCATCGGAGGTCATCCTGCCCGATGCTGGATGATCCGATAAACGTACCAAAGGCCCTATTTCTGCCGGCTGGCGCTCGCCCTCTGGACCGCCTCGCTCACAAGGCGACATCCTTCTCCCCGGGCGCATGCCCCACCGGTGGCGAACGACCTGCTGCCGCCGCCTTTCCCGGAAACGGATTTCAGGACATCGTTCAGGACCATAGCGCAATCGATGCCCAGGTCAGGGTTTGCCGCCACGATCAACGTCAATTTCTCGTCGTCCACGGCGAAGGCGCACATCGAGGAGCTCTTCTCCACGATGGAGTTCGCCGCGTCCATCAGCGTCTTCCGTTCGATCCCCTCGAAGACCCCGCTATAGACCTTCATTTCCCCGATGGTCGTCGGTTCGATCCTGGAGAAAGCATCCTTTGCGTAGGTCCTGAGAGCCTCCTTGGACTTGGCCAGTTCCTCGCGTTGATTGATCAGCGAGCTCAGCAGGGTGTTCGTGCTAGCCCCCATGATCGCGGACGCCTGCAGAGCCAGCGTGGACAGCTCCAGACCTTTGGCGATGGCCCGGTCCCCGACCTCGAACTCGATCTCGAAGTCCCCGGCCGGCCTGGCGGAGGTGAACTTTGTGACCAGTAGCATCCCGATCTCCCTGGTGTTTTTCACATGGACCCCGGCGCAGGCCGCCATGTCGAAATCACCGAACTTTACGATGCGAATCCGATCACCGTGTATGCGCTGCAGCTTCACCCGGGCCTGTTCCAGAAGAGGACTGTCCTTTCCGACGACGATCTCCTCGCTGGCCACTCCCCCCTCGATGACGTCGTTGACGATCCTCTGACATTCGGAGATGACCGCCCAGTCCACCGTTCCCCTGACCATGACCATTTTCTTGTCCGGGGTGATCGCGATCTTCACCAGCTCCAGCCCCTCGACCTTCCTCTGGATGGAACTGAACAGCAGGTGTTCGCCGGAGTGCCCTTTCATCAGGTCGTAGCGGCGAGCCCAGTCAATGATTCCCATGACCAGCCGACCTTCCTGGATCCTGTGGCCCGGGATTCTGTGCTTTATGACCTCTTTCTCTGCCTTGACCTCGACCACGTTCAGCCCGTCTATGGTCCCGACATCTGGGTCCTGGCCCCCGCCCCCGGGATAGAAGCACGTCCTGTCCAATTGGATCCATTCACCATCGGTCTTGACCACGATCGCTTCGAACTCCGATCGGTACGGTTCGATCTCGAACAGACGGACAGTCATCGTATTGAGATACGACCGCCGGTTGATAAACGTTGTTCGAATTCGGAAGATCGACCGCCCGACTGCCCTCCAGGTATCGTCATTTGGAGCGTTCTGGGGCCGCATGATTTTAATCGATTAGATAAATATTCAGAACGAGCCGATGCAAACCGACATATATCTAGCAAGACATTTCTGAACACCGCAAAGGCCGTGGCACAATTCGGGACTGGTAGGCATCATGTTGGACGATTTGGACAAGCGCATCGTTGAAGAGATCTGCACCTCTAGCCAAGGATCCTATCCGCCAGATAGCGAAGAGACTGGGGATCCATCCGACGACCCTGATCCAGAGGGTCAAGAACCTGGAGGAGCAGGGGATCGTTAAAGGATATCGTGCCAACGTCGACTACATGAGATTGGGTTACGAGTTCATGGCCATCGTCCACATCTACGTGGAAGGGGACCTGGTCGAGATCGAGCGGAGGATCACCGACCTGAAGAACATCGTGGCCGTCTTCGATGTCACCGGTGAATGCGATGCCATCGCCTGGGTGGCCTGCCGTTCCAGGGAAGAGTTCAGCAACGTGGTGAAGGGCATGTTGACCATCCCCGGCGTCAAAAAGACGAACACCTACGTCATCCTGAGCCTGATCAAGGACCCGTTCAAGTTCATCCCAAATTTTGACGACAATAGCGAGGGGGAGAAGCAGGTCCACCACCGTGGAAAATAAGGCTTCCTCCCCTTGCGTGAAACCGCAATCAAACGGCAGATTCTCATGATAATTGAAAGCATAGTGTCAACTTTCATAGGGTCATCGTTGCCATTATTCGTCGTTTTGACAACTGCCAGCTAGAAAAATGTTTAATACCGTTCGCCCTTAACCACAGGCATCACAACCACAGCGTGACCAGAGGTTGCAGTAGATGATCCGAACACACGATTGCGGCGAAATTCGAACAAAGGACCTCGGAAAGCAAGTCAAGCTGGCTGGTTGGGTCCGCTTCTACAGGGACCACGGGGGAGTGCTGTTCTTCGATCTCGCGGACGCGCATGGCACCACCCAGACGGTATTCGACGCGGAGGCCTACACCAGCACAGTCGACGTCGCGAACCTGGGCAACACCTGAACGCCATCGGCAGGGAGTACGTGATATCCATCACCGGTACGGTCAGGGAAAGGGTGCCGGGCACAGAGGACGCCCGCAATCCCACCGGAAAGGTGGAGGTCCTGATCGAGGAGGCCGAGGTGCTGAGCTCTTCCAAGCCACTGCCCTTCGAGATCGCGGAACAGAAGAACTCGACGCTGCCGAACGAAGACGTGAGGATGAAATACCGCTACATCGACCTTCGGCGCAAGGAGATGGTGGCCAATCTTCGATTCAGGCACAAGGTCATCTCGTCCGCCCGGAAATACCTGGACTCGGTCGGGTTCATCGAGGTCGAGACCCCGATGCTGACCCGGAGCACCCAGGAAGGGGCCAGGGATTTCCTGGTCCCGTCCAGGACCATGCCCGGGCGAGTTCTACGCGTTGCCCCAGTCGCCGCAGCTTTACAAGCAGATGCTGATGGTCGGCAGCGTCGAACGCTATTATCAGCTGGCACGCTGCTTCCGCGACGAGGATTCCCGCGCCGACCGACAGCCGGAGTTCACCCAGCTGGACGTCGAGATGTCGTTCGTGGAGCAGGAGGATATCTTTGCCACCATCGAAGGCATGTATTCATACGTATGGAAGCAGGTTTTCGGCACCGAGCTTGCCGATCCCGTTTCCCCGGGTGCCGGTGGAGGAGGCGTTCTCCAGGTATGGGACGGACGCGCCGGATGTGCGTTTCGGCCTGGAGATCATCGACGTCACCGAAGAGGTGAAGTGCGCCACCTACGACATATTCCAGAAGATCCTGGGCAAGAAAGGGATCATCGTCTGCATCAACCTGCGCTCATCTTTGGTGAAGGAGAAGACGCTGGACGCGAACGTGGGGCGCAAGCAGGTCGACCGGTTGATCGAATGGGCCAAACAGGCAGGGCATGGGCGGGTTGACCTGGATGAGGATGACCGAGGAAGGCCTCCAGTCCAACATCGTGAAGTACTTCCCCGATGACGTCAGGAGGAGCCTGGAGGAGAAGATGGAAGCAGACCAGCGGAGACCTCCTGCTATTCATGGCCGGACCGAAGATGCCGACGCTGAAGGCGGCCGGACAGCTCAGGGTCAAACTGGCCCGGGAGAATGACCTGCTCGAGGGTAAGGGACACCAGTTCGTCTGGATCGTCGACTGCCCCATGTTCCAGGCCGACCCGGTGACCGGAAAGCTGGCGTCGTTCCACCATCCGTTCGTGAGACCGGTGAACGGGGACATCGCGGAGGACGAGGATCCGATGAAGATCATGGGCCTTTCCTACGACCTGGTCCTGAACGGCAGCGAGATCGCCTCCGGCTCGATGAGGAACCACGACGTCTGCGTGCAGCGCAAAGTGCTACACCTGCTGGGCAAGGACGAAGAACAGATGAAGAAGGAGTTCGACTTCTTCCTCGAGGCACTGTCCTTCGGTGCTCCTCCCCATGGCGGGATAGGCATGGGCATGGACCGGCTCTGCGCCATGCTGCTCGGCTGCGAGAGCATCCGCGACGTGATCGCGTTCCCCAAGAACAAGAAGTTCCAATCGTTGGTGGATGGTTCCCCGACGCAGGTCGAGCAATCGAAGCTGGACGAGCTCCAGTTGCTTTCCCTGGCCGAGGATGAGAAAGAGGCCTAAGGCCTCTTCTCCAGTTCTTTTCTCACCGCTTCCACGATCTCCTTCGATTGGAACTTCCCTTTGGTCACTTTCATCACATGGCCGATAACGCTGTTGGCCGCCTTGGGGTTGAGCTTGGCGTCCTTGACCGTCTCGGGATGCGCGTCCAGGAACTCGTTGACGGACCGGACCAGTTCGTTCTCGACCACGGTCCTGTCCTCCGCGACGTGATTGCCTCCCTCGGCTATGGTGGCGATCGCCCGTCTCGCCTCGGAGTCGGTGATCGTTCCGTTGATGTCGTCCTCGATGACGTGGCAGATCTGTGCCCTCATGCTGTCGTCCAGCCTCTGTTCGATCGCGGTCCAGTTGGAGGTGATCGGGCCGAGCAGTTTGGGCACCACCTTCTCCGGTTCCAACCTCTCGCATAGATGTTCGAAGAGATCGGCCATCCCCCAGGAGGTGATCACGATCTGCTTGGCCGTGACCGCGTTGATTCCGTACTGGTTCTGCAGGCGGACGGCCCGTTTGATGGGCGTCTCCGGCAGGACCAGAGCGTTCGCGAAATCGCCCACGTTGTACTCCCCCAGGTCCGGTTCCCCGATGTATCCGTACTCCTCCTCCATCTCCTTCTTCCGGGCCGGCATCGTGACCTTGCGCTCCTCGTCGAATGCCCGGGTCTCCCGGACTGATCTCCTTTCCGGCCGCCAGCATCTTGGTCTGGCGGGACACCTCATAGTTCAGCGCCCGTCTCCAGGTTCTTCAGTCCCAGTATGTTCTTGACCTCGACCCGTTCCTCGCCGACGGAGATGTTGGCATCGCATCGGGCCACCTGCTCGTCCGATGCGCTCAGTCCGACCAGGTGACGGAGCTCGACCAAGAGCTCAGCCACGAAGTCCCTCGCTTCAGCCGGGGATGACATGTCCGGGCGCGCTCACTATCTCCACCAGCGGAACGCCGCTCCGGTTGTAGTCGATGAGCGAGACCTCCTCGCCGGCCTTGCCAACTCGCTTTATCCGGCCCGGATCTTCCTCTATGTGGACCCTCCAAATGCCGATGCGCTTGCCGTTCAGATCGTAATGGCCATGCTCCCCCAGGGGACTCTCATACATGGTGATCTGGAAGTTCTTCGGCAGGTCCGGATAGAAATAGGTCTTCCGGGAGAACCAAATCCGATCGTTCAGCTCGCAGTTCAGGAACTTGGTGATCATCAGGCCATACTCGAGCGCCCTGCGGTTCAGGGCCGGCCGGGAACCAGGAAAGCCCAGACAGGTCGGGCATATATGCGTGTTCGGGTCCGCCCCTTCGGTGCTGCAGGAGCAGAACAGCTTCGATTTGGTGGGCAACTGGAAATGCATCTCCAGTCCGATCTTCATTGGACCACCTCCGGAGTCCTGGCATGGGAAAGCGCCTTCCCATTCCTCCCCCATCGACAGCAGGCTGGATTCGTCCCAGTGGGCGGCCACGAACTGCATTCCTACCGGCATCGACGACACATATCCGCAGGGTGCGGACAGGTGGGGAAGCCCGGTCAGGTTGGGCGGGATGGTCAGGAAGTCGGCGGAGTACATCTCCAGGGGCTTCATCTTGGCGATCTCCTCGAACCGGGGGGCCACGAAGGGCATGGTCGGGGTCACGATGAGATCGTGGTCGGCAAATACCCTCTGGTACTCCTTGGTGATCAGCTGGCGCACGGCCAGCGATTTCAGGTAATACTTGTCCCTGAACCCGACCATGCGGCAGAACGTGCCCAGCAGTATGCGCCTCTTTGCCTCCTGGCCGAAACATTCCGACCGGACACCGGAAAAGAAGTCGTTGAAGTGTTGCGATACAGTTCGTTTCCGGAACCCCGAATCTCATTCCGCAGTATCTCGCCAGGTTGGTCGATGCCTCGGTGGTTGCCAGGATATAATAGGCAGGCATGGCGAACCGCAGGGAAGGCATGCTGACCTCGTCGACGGTGAGGTCCAGCTCCGACGACATCCTGTCCAAGCGCATCGCGAAAGACCGATCCGACCTCCGGGGAGATGTTGGCCATGGCCTCCGTCGGGAAGGGCCAGCTTGCTGATCTTCTTCTCGGGACATCGAGCTTGGGCTGGGTGCAGGAGGTCGGGTCCTTCGGGTCGGAACCGGAGATCACCGGCAGCAGTCTCCTGATGTCCGCCATCGAACGGGACAGCAGGCCAACCTTGTCCAGCGAGTTCCCGTAGTCGATCAGGCCGTAGCGCGAGACGCGTCCGTAGGTCGGCGTCAATCCGTTCACCCCGCAGAACGATGCCGGTGCGGAGATGGAACCGCCAGTGGAGACCCCGAGTGCGACATGTTCCTCGATCAGCGCCGCCGCGGCCGCCGCCCCTCCGCTGGAACCGCCGCAGGCCCTTCCCGTGTCGTATGGGTTCAGCGGGATGCCGAACCCGGAGTTGGTGCTGAAGGTCCCGAAACCGAACTCGTCCATGTTCGTCTTCCCCAGCAGCAGGCCTCCCGCCTCGCGGAGCTTGCGCACCGGGGTGGCGTCGAACGGCGGTCGGTATCCTTCAAGGATCCTCGAACCTGCCCGGGCCTGGAATTCCTTGGTGCACAGGTTGTCCTTGGCCGAGAAGGTGAAGGATGACCCATCGTCCGCCTCCAGCATTTCCCGGTCGATCAGCTGGTTGAAGATGCGGTACTTGTCGTTGATGGCCCGGAGCTGGACCTCATCCATCCCGCCGCTCACGATAGCTTAGGCCCCCTGACATAATCCTCATAGGTGTCCATCATGGCGCGCAGTTCCGCCGGGTCGAACTCCTGCCCGACCTGGTCCTCGCGCAGCACATCGTTCACCGGAACGGGGTTGAAATCGTACTCGGTGAGGCCGGGAGCTTCATCCAGCACAGAGAAATTATTGAGAATGTCCTCGAGATCCTGGGCAAACTTCTTCAGTTCCTCATCCGTCAGCTCCAATCTCGCGACCTTCGCGACCCTTTTCACCTTTTCTATGTCCATGCGATCAACCCTGCCGCTCCCATTATGAGGCCGGCGTTGACCTGAAGCGACTGCCGTCATGTCAAACTTTCGCACTGATGTTCATGGGCTACGCCCTCACAGGAACCTACCTTGCAAAAATCAGCATTCATCCAGCACGCTCTCGGCATCGACGGTCAAAAGAAAACTCTTATTACCTATCACAACTTACTGCGGATTAAGTGATCCGATGGCGGATGATTACGAGAAATTGATGAAGCAGGGATTCCAATCAATGGGCGAAGGCGAATACGCCGCCGCCCTATCCAAGTTCGACAAGGCCATCAAGGCCAACCCGACGAGCGCGGAGGCTTATTTGGCCAAGGCAGACGCCGGCGTCCTCGTTCCCAAGGTATCTCAGGAAGAGGTCATCGCGCTCTACAACAAGGCGATCGAGCTCGAGCCCGATAACCCATTCATATATCAGGCGAAGGGAGCGTTCTGCATGGACGTCGGACTGTTCAATGACGCTGAAGCAGCCTACCTGAAGGCCGCCGAGAAGGACCCGGAGAACCTGTCCTACTATTATTCCGAGTTTGGCGTGGAGTACTTCCGCAAAGCACCGGTCGTCTTCGAGCAGCACATGGATGAGAAGACGATGGAGATCATCACCAAGAAATCTCTCAAGTACTTGCTCAAGTCCATCAACCTGGATGAGGCGAGCGCTAAGAAGCTCCTGTGAGCTCGGCAAGAACATTAACCGGAGGAGTCCATCCCCTACCACTTTCTATTCTCATCATTGGCCGGTGGGCTGGATGGAAGGCTCAACTTCCCCGTTGGGTGAGAATTGCCGTTGAAGTCCAGCTGCAATATGCAAACGCGGTCGGATGGGCATGACTTCGGCAGATGCCGCATTGACCTATCAGGCCAATGTCGCGATATTTCGTGCCGTCTATGAAGCTAAGAGCTGGTCCCGGCGAAAAAGAGGCGGCATCAGATGCCGCACGCCCCGTCAGTATCGACCGACGACTGCCTTCCGTTGGGAGGATCGAGCATACCCAGATGGGCCAATCCTTCCGCCACCCCTTCCGAGTGTGAGGCTTTGCTGACGAAATCCGCGGCCCCCTTGGCCGGACCGGTGGCATTGCCGACAGCTATGCCATAACCGCATTGCGAAAGCATCTTCACATCATTGTCCGAATCCCCAACGGCCACCACTTCGGAGATATCGATTCCGAGAATCTGGCAGGCCTTTCTGACCCCGTCGGCCTTGCTGTGCCCGGGCTCCATGATGTGGATCGCGAACCCGGTCGCCTCGATCTCCACGTTCCAGCCTCTTGAGGACCGTTCTGACCGACTCCAGATCGAATGACCGTTTCACCGCCACCTCGGTCTTGCGCCAGTTGTCGGTGAAGAGCCGGTCCACCTCCGGCATCTTGGTCTTGAGGTAGGCAAGGCCCTTTTCGCGGTCTCGTCCGAGTGCAGTTGAAAGATCTGCTCCTTATAGGACACGAGTCCGCCGTTCTCGGCGATGACCGGACCCCTCAGACCGATGAAAGTGGATAGCCCGAACGCCACCGGTAGCACGTTACCGGAGCACAAGGACACCGTGTATCCGTTCTCCTGGACCTGGCGCAGCGTTTCGATCCCGAGCGTCTGGATGCACTTCCGATTATCCGTGATCGTGCCGTCGACGTCGCACACCAGCAGCTTGAACTTGGAGTTCATCGGATCTTCCGCGGATCAGTTCCGCAGCTCGCCCAGGGTGGTGACCCTTTCGGCGAATGCGTTGTGCTTGTGGATGGACTCCTCGCTCTCGCTCCGGACGGTTACCAGCGTTTCGTCCGGCAGGTCCTTGTATTTCGCCAGGATGCGCTGCAGGTTCTCCCGGACCACGTCCTCCACGAACTTCGGGTGGTCGTGGGCCTGGATGACCACCATGGCCTCCTCGGACCGCTTCAGTATCTCGAACGTCGGGCGAGCTGAAAGACGCCTCGGCGATCTCGATCAGGTCGTTGGCCTCGATGTCCAGTTCCTCGGGGATCTCGATCATGAGGGTGGCTACGTTCCTCTGGTTGTGCGTGATGTTCGGCAGGTCGCTGTCCTTGAACCGCAGATTTCCTTTCTGCAGGTCCTTGACCGTTTCCATGGCGCAGGGGCATGCGGTCATGCCGATGACCTGGACTCCAATCATCTTCTTCAGTCCGTTGCCTTTGCGGCTGGTGGCCTTGGCCATGAGCTTGAACGACTCCATGGTCTTCCTGCCCGACGGGACGGTCCGCTCCAGGAAGTAATCGGCAACGATGTTGACCTCGGAATAGGTCGCGTACTCGTGCCTCTCGAGAAGGTCCTTGGACATGTTGGAGGCCAGCGCCTCGATGCCGGTGACCGGCTCGTTCAGGCTGCTTTCCACGACATCTGTGATAACCTCAAGATTTCGGGAAAGGTGGGAGCCTCTCTGCTCCGAGGGCAGATCGACGAATACATCGAATGTGCAGGTCAGTGTGACCAGGTGACCGGCGCGGTTGACCGCCACAGGTTTCTTGACGCCTGTGACGCCGACCCTGGTCAGCATGAACCCGTTAGTAAGCCGCCTGTTTTGGACATCGCTCAGCTGTATGGAATCACCTACCGCTGTCATTCAGGCTGTATATTAAAAACCTCTCGTTTGCGACCATCCAAACTGTTGAGGGAGATTCGGACCGTTATCCGCCCATACTCCCGTGAGCCTGACCCGATTTCTCGGCCTTTCCATCTGGACGATCTGACCGAAACCGTCCATTATCTGACCTTGTCCGTTCCGGACCCCATGGGCTTCCCGATTTCTTGTTCGCTTTGGAGCTTCCCCCATTCACCGGTTCGGCGCACCCTGATCGATGGCTACGGCGTACCTCGATGCCACCGCTCTGGTATCTCGCCGTCCGACACCGATTA
Organism: uncultured Methanomassiliicoccales archaeon; assembly: GCA_963710685.1. Classification (GTDB taxonomy): domain Archaea; phylum Thermoplasmatota; class Thermoplasmata; order Methanomassiliicoccales; family UBA472; genus DASXVU01. Next base: position 165,003 of record CAVQBH010000015.1, read on the forward strand.
ATAGCCACGAGCGAATCCCGGACCAATGATATGCGGGGTGGACGAGGCGGGACGGGGACCGGTACTGGGCCCCATGGTCGTGGCGGCGGTGGCCATCGAGAACGACGCCCCGCTGAGGCTGATGGAGGTCCGCGATTCGAAGAAGCTGACCCCGGCCCGCAGGGAAGAGCTGGCCGACAAGATCCATGGGATCTGCAGGGTGGAATACCGGGTCATCAGCCATGACGAGATCGACGCGAGGGGCTCTAAGACCTCGTTGAATGAGCTCGAGGCGGTCGCGTTCGCCTCCCTGATAGATCGGTTGAGGGCGGAGGTCGTCTACGTGGACGCCTGTGACGTCAACGAGGACCATTTCCGCCAGATGGTGGCTGGAAGACTGAGCTACAGGCCCCGGATGGTATGCGAGCATAAGGCAGACGACAATTACCCGATCGTTTCGGCGGCATCGATAATCGCCAAGACCAATCGGGACCGGATCGTCTCCGAAATGCAGGCCAGAGATAGGCCAGGAGATCGGGTCCGGATACGCGTCTGACCCTACGACGATTGCATTTCTGCAAAAGTGGATAAAGGAGAAGGGAGATTTGCCGCCATATACGCGCAGGTCATGGGCCACCGCCAAAGAGGCTTTGAGCTCGTCAAAGAACGCGAAACTGACCGACTGGGAATGATTCAATGCCGGTAAAAGATCTTCTGGAAGAAACCATCGCCAAGTTCAATGCGAAGGTCGAGAAAGACGAGACCCTACAGAAGGAGCTCGAGTGTGTCAAGAAAAAAGCAAACATGGACCTGGGCACCGAGAGCTACTCCTTTGAGCTGTCGTGCAACAAGATCCATTCCCTGAAGGAAGGCATGGTGGAAAACCCCGACATCACCATCACCTCCGACCCCAAGACGGTCGAGGACCTGATCAATGGCAAGATGAAGCCGATGAAGGCCTGGGCGCTTAAGAAGATCAAGATAAAGGGTTCTCTGGAGGACGTCATGCGCCTCCGCAAGTTCTTCTGAAACTCATTTCTTCCTTTTGGAAATTAGAGAACCTACAGTTGCGCCAGCGACGATGCCCACAGCCGCCCCGGCCTCTATGAACAGCACCTGGTTGGTCAAAACGTAGACGATGAAACCGGCCATGAGCCCAAGCAACAACCCTACGGCAAGATACTTGGAAAGGGTCTCGTTCATGACCTCCCATGAACCGCGCGTAATATTAGACTTGTCGCCGGAGTCTGTTGGTGGATGGATGCAATGAAGGTTAGGAAAGCTTTATGTAAGGCTTCCTGATTAGGAGTACTCCACAATAGCGGGGTAGGGTAGCCAGGACATCCCGTCGGGCTCATAACCCGGAGACCGATCGTTCAAATCGATCCCCCGCTACCATCTTCTAAATAATTCTGTGCCTTAGATCGTCCCGTCCCGAATGGCGGTGGACGGTCACAAACAAATAGACGCCAAGGCATTACTTGCTGGGCCAAAAGGAACAGGTGTCGCATGCCGAAGGTTGATGTTCTGATCATTGGTGCTGGAGTCACCGGCGCGGGAATCGCCCGGGACCTTTCGATGCGGGGGGCGTCCGTGATACTTCTGGACCGGGGCGACTTCTGTTCTGGTGCTTCGGGGTCCAACCATGGTATGCTCCATAGCGGAGCCAGGTATGCGGTCAAAGACCCGGAGTCGGCGAAAGAGTGCGCTACGGAAGCGAACATCCTGAGGAGCATCGCCGCTCCCTTCATCGAAGACACTGGTGGCCTTTTCGTCTCATTGCCTGAGGACGATTATGGCTTTGCGGAGAAGTTCAAAAGAGGCTGTGCCAACGCCGGCATTGATACCAGAGAGCTGGATGTGGCGGAGGCACGGGATATGGAGCCTTCCCTCAGCGGGGACATGGTCCGGGCGTTCTGGGTCGATGACGGATCGATCGACCCGTTCGGCCTGACCCTGGCCAACATCGAGGATGCCCGGTCGAAAGGGGTGAAGGTCCGGAATTATTGTGAGGTCGTGGGGCTGGACGTGAATGACCATACGATCGATGCGGTCCGGTTCAAGGACCACCGCAGCGGCATCATCGAGTCGGTGAGCCCGGGAGTGGTGGTGAACGCCGCCGGGGCCTGGTCCTCAAGCATCGCCGCCATGGCCGGGCAGAAGCTCTCGCTGCGGATAGACAAAGGGAGCATGGTTGTGCTCAACGGACGTCTCTGCAGGATGCTGGTGAACCGCCTCCGGCCACCGGCCGACGGGGACATTGTGGTTCCCAATCACTCATCCACCATCGTGGGCACCACCTCCACTGGAGTGATGTCCGGGGACGGGAACAACCCCACCGAGGCGGACGTCTCTTTCCTTCTGAGGGAGACCGCAAAGGTGATACCGGGCATTGCCAGCGCCAGGGCCGTCCGCGCCTACTGTGGCGTCAGGCCGCTCATCCCAACGGGCGGGGGGGGCCGTTCCGCCAGCCGCAACTTCAAGGTCCTCGATCATGCTGGGTCAGGCATCGACAACATGGTGAGCGTGATCGGCGGCAAGCTTACCACTTACCGGCTCATGGCAGAAAAGGTCTCGGACCTGGCCTGTCAGAAGATCAACAACCCGAACAAGTGCCGCACCGCCAAGGAGGCCGTCTCGGAAATGCCGGCCATCGATCCAGTCACGGGCATCCATGACATGTCGCTCCTGCGAATGGCCAAGAAGAACGGCTCCGCTTACCAGGACATCCTGGAACAATGCGTCTCCTACCCCCGCGGAAAGGAGGAGGTCTGTACCTGCGAACGCGTGCTGCGCGGGGAGATCCAATATCACCTGAAGAAGGGGGACGTCAGGAACGCATCCGACCTGATCAAACGTACGAGGGTCGGCATGGGCTATTGCCAGGGAGGGTTATGCATGCTGGGCCTGATGTCGGCGGCGATGGGCGATCTTCAAGACCGCCCCCATTGAGTACATCGACAGCTTCTTGAGCGAACGGAACAAGGGCATCCCCTATGTCCTGGTCGGGGAACAGCTGCGGCAGGAGATGTTCAAGGCCCACCTCTTGCGCGGGGTATACGGGATCAGGGAGGAACCCAGATGAGACATCTTGACCCGGTCAGGACCGATTTCCTGGTCATCGGAGGCGGTGCGGCGGGAATGCTGGTGGCAAATTACCTTTCCGAGCGGCGGAGGGATGTGGCGTTGGTCGACACGGGCACATCAAGCACCGCACTTTCCACCGGCTGCTTCAACGGCACCGCCATGAACGAGGATATGCTCGACTATCTGGTGCCCAGGCTGATGGCCAACGGTCTTAGCATGATCCGCTATGGGGAGCAGATGCTCCTGCTGGGCAACGCCGGTAACCGGTACCGTTGCAGGCTCGCCCCCCAGTACACCGCGCTGGGCACCCTGGAATCAATGCAGCAGTCCAGGCTGGCCGTGGTCGGCATTGAGGGAAATCAGGATGTGGACCCGGAGCTCATCTGCTCGCTCCTGAGACAGGATGCCGGCCTCAAGGCGGAACCGGTGCACATACCCAACAAGGGAAGGATGTCGCTGAACGCCCTGTGCGACGCCCTGCGGCAGGTGGACGCCGACTCGATCATGCTGCCGCCACTGTTCCAGCTTCGTGACTACAACGCCGCCATGCTGGAGCTGAACGAACGCACCGGACGCATCGTGTTCGAACCGGTCACTCCGCTCTCCCTTCCGGGACTGAGGCTGGCGGGGGCGATGCGGGAGATGTTATCGATGAGCGGATGCAATGTCATGGACCACCGCAGGGTGACCAAACTGATCCAGATCGGAGGCCGGTACGATACCGCCATAGTCCAGACCCCAGGTACGACCCAGGAGGTCAATTTCTCCACCCTGGTCATCGCCGGGGGGAACGCGATCGGCCCCGGCCTATCGATCTCCGGAAAAGAGGTCACCGACCCGTTCGAGGCATTCACCATCACAAGGAAACAAGAAAGCTTCAGCGGAATGCCCATGAACCGGGCACTGGCCTCTGGTTATGAGGTGGATGGAAGGTACCGGGTCATCATGAACAACGGCAATTCGGCGGAGAACGTCTTCGCCTGCGGGGCCGCGCTCGCTGGTGTCTCCTATCCGTTGGGCAAGGGCCTCCTGGACGCACTGGACTGTGCCTGGGATGCCGCCCACTACGCGGAGGTGTCCAGATGAGCCGGCCGTTCAACGCCGACCGGTGCATCAAATGCGGCGCCTGCATGCGCGCGTGCCCCGTGGTCCAGGAGGAGTCGACCGACACTTTCGACGGACCGAGGAGCCTGGCGGTCGACTCGTCCCGGTTCTCGCACGAGGTCAATTCCCTCCGGGACAACATATACGCCTGCTCGATGTGCTGGAAGTGCGCCGACGTTTGCCCTTCCCGGATAGAGATGCCCCGGGCCATACAGCGGGCCCGAGCGGACATCTTCGACCGCAACGCGGCGTTGCCTGGCCACACCAGGATGATGCAGAACATCGACGCGGACGGCCTATCGGTAAGACGGGAACTGGACCCTCTGTCGCTGGGGGTGGAGAAGGCCTCGGTGCTCTACTTCCCCGGATGCATCGCCGGTCAGAAGTTCAGGAACATTGCGGATGGTGCGGTGCGGACCCTGCTGCAGAACTCGACGGTGCGCACGCCGGCGGGATTGGTCTGCTGCGGGTCTCCCCTGGAGAAGGTGGGGGACCGGGTGCGGATGGAGGCGTTGAGGAAAAGGAACCTAAAGCTCTTTGAGGGGCGTTCCCAGGTGGTCACCTCCTGCCCCGGCTGCACCAGCCACATCAACGACCACTATGGCATAGAGGCATTGCACATCGTCGAATACCTGGTCGAATCGATCGGCCTGGCCAAGCTGAGGTTCAGGAACCATGGTGTGGTCCGGGTGGTCCTGCACGAGCCTTGTCATCTGAAGCGGACGGTGGGCCCTCATGCCATCGATTACTGCTACGACATACTTCACTCCATGCCAGGGATCAGGGTCCTGGACATGGCCGAACCGGACCGATGCTGCGGTGGCGGGGGCGGCCTGCTCTCCGGCTACCCGGACGTGGCCATGGACCTGGCCAAGACAAAGATCGAGGACGCGGCGGCTAGCGGCGCCGATGTGGTGCTGGCCCCGTGCCCGTTCTGCGTGTTCAACCTGAAGCAGGCAGGCGGAATGGATGTATTGGACCTGACCGAGTTCATATCATTCCGTTTCTAGAAAATGAACTTGCTGTGCCAACGCTAAAATACACCATCCGCTTCTTTTCGGTCGGCTATGACTAACGATCAAAAATGTTTTACGTGTCTCCACAGAGAGATAAGGCCGGATCTGGGAGTCAGCGGTCAGTTGATCTACTGTCGGAGGAAGGAGATGGTAGTGAGACCTAAGGTCGAGTGTCCACTTTATTTGCGCGCAACCAAGCAGTCGGTTAAGGACCTGCACCGCACTATCTATGGTGAGATAGAGGAAGAGGTCGAAGAGTGATCTAGCGCCATTCCAATAGCGCGGGACAGGTCTCCACGACCTCGCCCCGGATCTCGAACGGGACCCACTGGCTTGAGGTTGGGTATCCCCTCATGTGCCTTATGCGCATGCGCCGGTTGAGCTCGTCATCGAACTTGAGCTCGATGACCCCATCGGCTATCGCCATCAGATGGTTGACGGTCTTCTCGTCGTGTACGCTGTCGTGTATCGAGAAGATCATGGTGCCGTAAGAGCTCCTCACCTTGGAACTGGATATCTGAAAGAACTTCAGGACGACGTTCGACTGGTTGTAGAGGAACAGTGTCGACAAGGTATAGAGGAAGACCCTCACTGGACGGGTGTGCTCGGAAGCGATCGAGTTCACGTTGAACATGATACCTTCCAGGTCCGAGACGGGACGAACGTCGGTCTTGGGGTATGCTGACCGCTCTTCGGTGGAACCGAGCAATGAGGAGTGATAGTCCACCACGAACAGCTTCTTGCCCAAGACCGCCTTGGTGTCGATGCCAAACTGGCCCATCATGGTCAATATGTCCGATGGGAGCACGTCGACGGTGACAAAGATGACGGAAACGTCCTCCGTGAGGTAGTCCTTCAGGAGGCTTATGTTGAACTCCAGCAACCCTATCCCTGGAGATCCGACCATAAGTATGGAACTGTGGTCGGGAAGTGAGGCCTTTATCATTCTTTTCACCTCACACTATCGGGGAGAGCGAAATGTTTCCTCCGCGTTCCCTTGCCTCAACGGCCAATGCGTTGCATTCGGTGAACGGTTCCTCCCCGAAGAGCACGACCGTGCCTCCTATCCTTTCCACTTTAATGTGCAGATTGGCCAGATCGGCCAGCCGCTGCGTGGACTTGGTCGAGGGCGAGGTGATCCCGACGAAGATCCCGTTATTGCGCTTGATGGCCGCCAGATGGTCTGGGATCTGGTCCATCACCTTGTCCCCGTAGATCGACTCCAACGAATCGAAGCCAATGAGGGAAAGCAATGGCGACTCGGCATTGCCCAGCGCATAGGATATTGATTTCCATTTGTAGTCCGACGCGGGAGATGACCCTTCCACCGGCATGACATATGGCGAGCCCACGACCTCCATCTGTGCCGCCAGCTCGGGTATCCTGACGCTCTTCTCGAACTGTTCCTTGGCCACCGTCCCGATCATCTGGTTCTTGGCCGCCTCGGCCGACGTCTTGCGGGTCGGAAGCCAGAAAACGCCCCGGTTCAACGAGACGAAATTGGCCACCATGGACCTTTCCAGCATGCCACTGATGGCGGTCGGGATACCGTGACCCAGTTCGATCAGGGTCATGGAGCCTTTCTCCATTCCGCCCCTCATCAGACGGTCCAGGTCGGTGAGGCCGAAGGAAACCTTTCCGCCGGCGTCCTGCACCGGTTTCCATATCTCCTGGTGCCTGACCTCGTTCTCCCACAGGTTGGCAAATGTCTGGATCCGGGAGGTCTTGAGCGTGAAAAGATACTTGGGCTGGGCGATCTCGCAGCCTCTCAATTTCAGTATGTCGATCTCCCTTATGCGGCGAAGCTGGTAATCTGCCAGTCCCAGGATGATGACCCCGTCGCCCAGGTAGTCCAGCTTCATCTCGTTGTTCTCGAGCACGAACAGGACGTTGGAGCCATATCCCTCCACCAGGTCCTTTTGGATGGCGGTGATCAGAGAGGCGCAGCTCATGCTGTACCGTTCCGCCATGGCATCGATGGAATCGATGATGATGAGCGATCTGGCCGGGAACGATCCCTCCACCACGTCATAGACGTGCTCCAGGTCTCCCAGGTCCTTCCCAATCATGACCGACATCTCTTTCTTGGCTGTGCCGATGCTCTGCATCCCCAACCCCTTCAGTTTGCTGAGGCCTGAACGGTGCTTTCCCACCACATCCTCCTTCTTCTGATCGGCGGTACCGCAGGCTGGCATCAGTTTTTCGGTGAGCCAAGGGAACTGGGTGATCAACGAGTGATCGGAAACCCTCATGGAGAAGTAGAAACTATTCTCGATCTGGGCCAGGTCCTCGATCGCCTGCAGGGCGAAGGTGGTCTTACCGGTACCGGCATTTCCCCGGAGGATGAGGGAATGTCCACCGGGATTCATAAAGAATTGATATATCTCGGATGGTATCCTGCGGTTCTCTTCTGAACTGATCATCTGTACACACCCATGAACTATTGAAGTAGACTAGGATTTAGAACAGTCTCTCGGAGTTAATCCCCCTTGTGGTCTGATTATCAAGGCAACGAATATCGACATGCCCCAATCTCCCGGTCCGACGTCTGGTAAAGTGTGGTTGGAAAGTTATTATACCCCTAGACGCTGATGCTCGAACTAGGCGTTAACAATGCAGGCCATAATTCTTGCCGCAGGGGAAGGCACACGACTGCGGCCTTTCACGATGTCGAAGCCTAAGGTCATGTTGCCCATCGGGAACAAACCCATCCTCGCCTACGTCGTCAAGGCGCTGGTGGAGAACGGCCTCAAGGAAATCATAATGGTCGTGGGATACAAGAAGGAACGGATAATGTCCTTCTTCGGTGACGGTTCCAAGTTCGGGGCGAAGATCACCTACGTCGTCCAAGAGAAACAGCTGGGGACCGCCCATGCGCTACTTTTCGTGAAGAACCTTGTGAAAGGGGACTTCGTTCTTGTCGCAGGAGACAACATAATCGACAAGGAGACCGTCTCCAGGATCATCCATCACGAGAAGAACCCGTCGGTCCTCGTCACGGAGAGCGAACTACCGTCAAAGTACGGCGTCATCACGCTCGAGAACGATCGCGTCGCCAGCATCACCGAGAAGCCGGACCGCAAGATCGGCAACATCATAAACACAGGGGTCTACCATTTCAACAAGGACATCTTCCACATCGTCGAGGAAGAGGTCCGGGCCGGAAAATACGGGCTCACGGAGGTCCTGCAGTCCAAGATCGACGACATCCGTTTGCAGGCGGTCCGGGCCGACGGGCGCTGGATCGACGCGGTCTACCCATGGGACCTGATCAAGCTCAATGAGACGGCCCTCGACCTCCACGGACAGGAACTGTCCGGAGTGATCGAGCCAGGGGTCACCCTCAAAGGGGCGGTTTCGATCGGCGCCGGCTCCCGCATCCGCGCCGGCACCTATATCGAGGGGCCGGTGGTCATAGGGGAGGGCTGCGACATCGGGCCAAACGTGGCCATCTTCCCGTCCACCAGCATCGGCAACAGCGTGGAGATCGGACCATTCACAAGTATTCACAATTCCCTCATCATGAACAACGTGAGGATCGGCTCGCATTCGCACCTCGGCAGCGCGGTCATCGGGGACGGCGTTTCCATCAAGGGAGCGCTCTCCGCGTTCGTAGGACCGGCCCATGTCAAGGTGGAAGGAGAGTTCTTCCGGGTCGAGGAGATCGGGGCGATGATCGGCGAGGATACCGCCATCTGCTCCCGGGTCGTGCTGACCTCCGGCGTCATTGTCGGGGCGGGATGTCGGATCGGGGATGGGGCGACCATCAGAGGGAACATGGAAAACAAGAGCGTGGTGATCTGACATGTGCGGCATAATCGGTTATACTGGATACAGGCAGGCATCGCCAGTATTGCTAGATGCGTTGAAACGGCTGGAATACCGCGGCTACGATTCGGCCGGGATTGCGGTCCTGACCCCCACACTGGAGGTCCACAAGAAAAAGGGAGAGATCAAGGAACTGCTGAAGATCCTGCCCGAGATCAAAGGCAACGTGGGGATCGGCCACACCCGCTGGGCGTCCTGCGGGAAGCCCTCCGACGAGAACGCCCATCCGTTCCGGGATTGCTCGAAGGGCATCGCGGTGGTCCACAACGGCATCATAGAGAACTACATGTCACTGAGGAAGATGCTCGAGGGAGAGGGCCACCAGTTCTCCTCCCAGACGGACACCGAGGTCATCGTGCATCTGCTCGAGAAGTACTACGTGGACGACATGCACGAGGCATTGCGGAAGACCGTGGAGACGATCCGCGGGACCTATGCGATAGCGGCCCTCAAGGAAGGCAGCGACGAGATCGTCGCGGCCCGCAAGGAGAACCCCCTGGTCATCGGCCTGGGCGTCAAGGAGAACTTCGTTTCATCGGACGTGACGGCGCTGCTGCCGTACACGAACAAGGTCCTCTACATCATGGACGGAGAGACCGTCAGGATCAACACCGACAAGGTCCAGGTGTTCGACAAGGTCGGCGACCTGGTGGACCGGAGGGAGGAGATCGTATCATGGAGCGCGGAGGATGCCCAGAAGGGAGGTTTCGAACACTTCATGCTCAAGGAGATCTTCGAAGAACCGCTGGCGATACACAACTCCATACTGGGGGCGCAGGAGCTGGTGGAGGGCGAGCTGCTTCCGAACGCCAACTTCAACTCCATCAAGATCGTCGGCTGCGGGACCTCGTTCAACGCCGCCATGGTGGGCAAGTACATCATGGAGGAGTTCGCCAAGATCCCCACCACCCTGGAGCTGGCATCCGAATACCGGTATTCGCCCGGGGCGAAGGAATCCCCCCTGGTCATCCTGGTATCGCAGAGCGGGGAGACCGCCGATACCCTGGCCGCCGCCCGGGAGGCCAGGCGCCGGGGGTGCCACACCCTTGGGGTGACGAACGTGGTCGGATCGCTCACTGACCCGGGAAGTGGACGAGGTGTTCTATACCCATGCCGGTCCGGAGATCGGCGTCGCCGCCACCAAGACATACATCACCCAGCTGATCGCGATGTACATCATCGGCATACGCATCGGCTACGCCAAGAGGGCCCTCAGCTACGATGCCATGTGGAACGCGCTGTCCGGGCTCAGGTCCTCGCCGGCGGTAGTCCAGTCCGTTCTCGACCACACGGCGGAGATCGAAGAGGCGGCAGCTTTCATCAAGGATTCGAGGGACATCTTCTTCATCGGGAGGAACATCAACTACCCTACCATGCTGGAAGGCGCCCTGAAGCTGAAGGAGATATCCTATATCCACGCCGAAGGGTTCGCCGCGGGGGAGCTGAAGCACGGGCCGCTGGCATTGCTGGATTCCAAGACCCCCATCATAGCCGTGTGCCTCTCCAAGGACCACACCTACGACAAGATGATGGCGAACATATCGGAGGTGGCGGCCCGGGACTCGCCGGTGGTGTCCATCGGCCTGGAGAACGACCATGAGCTGGCACAGATCTCCGACCGGATGCTCACGGTGCCCACCACGCCCTCGATATTCTCACCGATCCCGGTGACCATCGTACTGCAGCTCCTCGCCTACTATGTGGCCAAGAAAAAGAACTGCTCGATCGACAAGCCAAAGAACCTTGCCAAGAGCGTGACCATCGAGTGATCAACCAAGCCGCTCGGGACAGCCGTCCCGGCGGGAACACCCGACGCACTTGCCGACCCGGTTGTGATTGCGGTGGACATCTCCGCTGATCATCAACCCGCGCATCTCGGCCAGTTTGCTGAGCAGGAGGTTCTCGAGCTCCTCGTCGAACTCGATCTCGTGCTCCACGTCGCCGTACTTCAGGATGCCCCTGCAAACCCTCTTACCGTTCTCGTCGCTGAGCAGCAGACAGTAGGCCCCGATCTGAAGAATGTGGGAGAAAAGCGGCCCCCGCGGCTGCCTGCCGGTCTTCAGGTCGACCGGGATCAGTTCATCGTCAACCATCAATATGTAGTCAGGACGGCCGGTGAGCTTGTATCTTTCCGAGACCAGCAGCCTCTGGTCGTCGGTGCCGACGTACAGCAGCTTGCCATCCACGTTGACCTTGCGGCGCTTCCTCTTGGCCAGACTCTCCGCCACCAGCGAATAGTACAGCGCGGTGCTGGCCCCCATGAGCCAGAGGAGGGCCAGGACCTCGAAGATCGCCGCCACCCCCGGGTCGACCTGAAGCAATGTCACGGCGTTCAGCGCCACCACCATGACGACGATGCCGGCCACCGCTATCATTCGCTCCCTGCGGATGTCCCCGTCGGCATTGGACGTGACGCTGTGCACCAGGATCAGTACGGCCGCCACCCAGAACACCGACAGCGAGGTCAATAGCCAGCGCCAGCCTGCCAGGTTCGCTCGACTCCGGTCAGGACGAATCCGATAATGGCCATGAGAGTGGAGATCGCCGAGAACCAAAGCACCGCACGCTCCCAGGAACCGGCCTTCTCCTCGTTGACCATGATCGTCTTTAGGTCGTCCGATATCCGCTCGTGGTTCTTGGTCCCCTGTTTCAGCGCTTCCGAGCTTGTCTGCGCCGTCCGGCCCTGCCACCAGCTGAGGGGGCAATAGCCGAAACGCTCAAGCTCGCTGGCTGAGATGAAATCCGGATCCACGGCCAAAAGAAGCGCTGTGGATATTTGTCGATTGCCATCTGGTTAAGGCAACCTGCAAATTAGATTGGTTATGGACGCATCCGAGATGAAGATGCCTTCCGGCGGGGTTATCTCGTCGACGAACCCGAACCAATAGATGACCACGCCTTGTCCGAAAAGTTCGCAGGTACGGTTCGAGCTGCTTCTTCATGTTCTTGTTCACTTCGACCCTGTCGCCGAAGGTGGCCTTGGACTCGATCCAATTGACCTCCCATCCGTTCACCTTGATGGGCTTGTCGAGCAGGCAATCGGGGGTCTTCGGGAATTCTCCCCGCAGGTCCTTCTCTGTCCGGTAGGATGATGTTCTGTCCATCCAGCCAGCACTGCAGCTTCTCCTCACCCCAGGTCCCGCGCTTGTACTGCTTTTCGGTAGCCGAGGGAGAATAGACCAGGTCCTCCTCGGATATCTCCTGGATCTGTAGCCTTAGGGACTCGTCCATGATCGTATCGGCATTGCGGACCATGTTCCAGAACTGTTTCTTGGACCGTCCGCTCACCTGGTAGATCATCAGGCCGGTCAGAATGGGAGGGAAGTTCCATTTCCTCGCCACTTCCAGCAGGGTCAATCCATGATTCCAGTCATAGACCAGCTTCTGAGCGTTCCTTTGCACCTTGTAAAAGCTCTTGGTCGTCTCACGGACCGTTCGCTGTGTGAAGATAACATCCAAGAGCTCCAGGTCAAGACCGAGTTCTTGGGAGAGTTTGGTGATGTCCGCCGGCTCATTCAGTCGGTCGTAGATCACCTTAAAATCATTATGCTTCATCAGTTCACACTTATATATCCTTCGTAGAAGGGATTCGATATATAAATCTATTGAAAATTGGATTAATATATGGAACATCTGGATAGGTCATAATTGTGCATTGGAATTGCATGCCCCTGGAACCGGTTTCGAACCGTTTGCCATTCGATACATTCATTATACCTGAATGCCTTTCGCAATCAATGGTCCAGTGCAATAACTGGACATGTCAGAGATGGGAGACATAGATTATGGCATCACTACCGTACATGGCGAATCCGGTCGGCCCCCCGTGGCTTCCCGCGAGCGTCGCAGAGGCAAGAAAATTAGCATATTGGGCCCAAATCTTCGCTGGAGTTGTAGGGGTCCTGCTATTGATCGGCGGGATAGTTTCCCTGTTGGCCTTTGGCTTTTTCGCAGGGGTCGGCTACATCGTGGATGCCGATCATCTCGTTGGCATTCGCGGTCATCCTGAAGAGCATGCTGTTCGACATACTCGACCAGGGCAAGTTCAAGGAAGCGAGCGAGCGCATGCTGATCCTGGGCATCATCGGCCTTTTCGCGGCGTCATCCCGGGGATACTGCTCCTCCTCGGCTATGTCAGGATGCAGGAGGTATTCCAGCCCCAGTACCAGCAGTACCAGCCGCAGAACGCCACCGTCGCCCCGCCACAGCAGGCACCGCCAGCAACAGGCCCCGGCCCAGACCAGCAGGCATATCAGCAGCAGCCCGCCCCGCAGTACCAGCAGCCGCCCCAACAGGACCAGATGCAGACCCTGCGCGAGGGAATGAAGCAGGACCAGGCGACCGCCGAGCAGAAGAAGAAAGATCAGAAGACCGAGATGATCAAGTGCAGCAAGTGCGGGGTCCAGTATCCCGTCTTTCATGCACGCCTGCCCGAACTGCAACGAGCCGAAATCCAGGTGAACAAACCCCTTCAACCACCTTTCAGGTGGTGCCAGCATCCTTTTTCTCGAATCTCTGATATCAAAGAGCACCTCTCCACCCCTTTCGATCAGAACGATCCTATGGTACGGGATATCGCTGTCGGCGGTGGAGAAGAACGAATGTCCCAATGACTCCGATTCCTCGGCCGGTATCGTCAACAGGTCCCCGGGGGCCCCGCGATGCACGTACGTGACCAGCACCCCGGCCAGACTGCCGTCCTTCCATTTCAGCCGGTTGAGTATCTCTCTCGGATAGGGCACAATGGCAATCGGACGGTTCTCGACAAAAGCTTTTTCTGGCTCCCATGCCTGCATTCCTCCATGGATGTCAGGTCGATAACCGGTCAACTTCGTCGATGTTGTTTCTGGCAAGATATTCCCGGCAAGGCTGTCCTATGCAGACGGAAAAGTGCTGGCCGTCGAAAAATTCGAATCGGCGCCGTCAGCATTTCATACTTCCCGGTTTCATCGATTCCCACATCCACATCGAATCCTCGCAGCTGACCCCGTCGCGTTTCGCGGAGGCGGTCGGTCCCCACGGCACCACCGCTACCGTCTCCGACCCGCACGAGATCGCCAACGTGATGGGCATGGAAGGCATCCGATACATGGTCCAGGACTCTGAGTCGGTTCCGCTGCGGATCTTCTACACCGCCCCATCCTGCGTCCCCGCCACCCCGTTCGAGACTGCCGGCGCCAGGATCGATGCGGAGCAGGTAGAGAAATTGCTGGGTATGAAACAGTTCGTGGCGCCTGGGCGAGGTCATGAACTACAGGGGCGTGATCAACGAGGAACCGGAGGTGATGGGCAAGATCAAGGTCGCCCATGCGCTCTGGAAACCGATCGACGGCCACAGCCCCGGGCTGGTCGGGAATGACCTGGTCAAGTACATCAATGCCGGCATCAAGACCGACCATGAATGCCTCACCTCCGACGAGGCGGAGGAGAAGTTCCACCTGGGGATGTGGGTGATGGTCAGGGAGGGCAGCACGGAAAAGAACATGCGCGACCTGATGCCGTTCGCCAAGGCCAACGAATGCTTCCTGGTGAGCGATGACCTGAGGGCGACGGACCTGATGAAGGGCCATGTGGACGTTCTGCTGCGGAAGGCGGTGTCCATGGGAATGGACCCCCTCCATGCCATCAGGGCGGTGACGGCGTGGCCTGCTTGGCACTATTACTCTGCCCGGGGGCGTCCTGAGCGTCGGAAAGGCGGCCGACTTCGTCATCGTGGACGACCTGAAGGACTTCAACGTGCGGGAGGTCTACATCGCCGGGGAACTGGTGGCCAAGGAAGGAAAGGCGCTGTTCGACGTGAACCCGTTGAAGGCGCCTCTGGCGATCCTCAGGCAGGAACCGAAAGCCAGTGGAGTTCGAGATCCGGCTGCATCGGATCCGAGCGCCAAGGTGAGGGTCATCCGGGTCAGGCCGAAGGAGATCGAGAGCAAGGCCGAGACGGCCATGCTCAAGGTGAGCGACGACATCGTCCGCCCCGACCCCGCCAGAGGCATCAACCTGATCGCCGTGGTGAACCGATATCGCGAAGCGCCGGTGGCGGTGGCGTTGGTATCCGGGTTCGATCTGAAGCGGGGAGCGATGGCCTCGACGGTGGCGCACGATTCCCACAACATCATCGCGGTCGGGGCGGACGCGGCCTCCCTGGCGGAAGCGGTGAACCGAGTCTCCGAGCAGGGAGGGTACTACATCACCGACGGCGAACGGAACGAGTCGATGCGTCTCCCGATCGCCGGTCTGATGAGCGCCAGCCCCTGCCGTGGTGGCGGCGGAGGAGGAGCGGGCGGTCAGGATGGCGCACTCCATGGGCTGCGGTCTGGCGGCGCCGTTCATGACCCTGTCCTTCCAGGCGCTACTGGTGGTCCCGGAGCTCAAGCTCTCCGACAAGGGGCCTGTTCGACTCCAGGCGGATGACGTTCGTCGACGTGATCATCAGGGAATGAACCGGGGCCTGACGGGCAAACTATTTTCCATGGAATGGCGTTGCCCGGGCAACGAGTCATGCTGGCTCGCGCATTCGTAATAGTGCCGGGCGCTGATTCCGAGGCATTACCATGGAGAAGGTTGAGAGCTTCCGATGCAAATTGGTGACCTGGGACGAGATCGCGCAATGGACCGAGACGGTGGCCAGGAAGATCACCGAGACCGGCTTCCGACCCACGGTGGTCATCGGACTGACCCGAGGAGGCTGGGTCCCGGCCAGGCTCATCTGCGACCACCTGAAGGTGAAGAAGCTCTACGCGGTGAAGACCGAGCATTGGGGGGTCACCGCGAACCAGGACGGAAAGGCATTGCTGACCCAGGAACTGAGCATCGACATCGCCAACGAGAACGTGCTGGTCGTGGACGACATCACCGACACCGGCGAGAGCCTGATCCTGGCGCTGGGGCACCTGATGAAGATGAAGCCCAGGGAGCTGAAGAGCTCCACCCTGCTGCACATCGCCCATTCCAAGATCCAGCCGGACTACTTCTGCGTCCACGTGCCCAAGGAGGAATGGACCTGGTTCATCTTTCCCTGGAACCTGCACGAGGACCTGCGGACCATCATTGCCCAAGACCCTGACCGTGCGCCAGGGACGAGGGGAGGTGCGGACCGCGTTCAAGGAACAGTTCTCCATCGACGTCCCGATAGAGCTGATCCGGGAGACACTGCAGTCGAACTGAGCGCCGAAGGAATCGTTCACCGCGAAGGATGGGACGCCTGGGCAGGGTGAGACTGAGGCCGGCAGCGTCAGAGCTCGACGAAGACCTCTTCCCCCTCCAGCGTGAGCGGATAGGTCTGGAGCTTCTTCGCCTGCAGGTTGCGGAGCACTTCGCCGGTCCGGATGTCGAATTCCGCCCCATGCATCTTGCACCGGACCAGATTCCCTTCCTTCTTTCCCTTGGAGAGATCTTGGCCCATGTGGGAGCAGCGACCCTCCATGGCGAAGGGCTTTCCATCCACCAGACCGATGACGATCGACTTACCTTCCACTTCGACCTTGGTCAGCGTCTCCTCCGAAAGGTCCGTGAGGGTTGCTATCTTGAACCGAGCCATGATCTGAACAATCGATGGCGCTAAGGGCATAATCCTTTCGGAAGTCCGATCGTCTACGGAACGGACGATGGTCCCAGAATGATTATAAATCGTCGGGGCATCGTTACTTTCGAACATGTTGGAGAACTTCAGGAGGAGCCTGGAGGCGGCACCCATCGTCAAGATGGGCGATTACGATTACTTTGTTCACCCGGTCACGGACGGCATCCCCTTCATGGAAGCGGCGGTGATGAAGGAGATCATCGACCGGATGCAGAACATGGGGGACTTCGACTGTGACTATATCGTCGCGCCGGAGGCCATGGGCATACCGCTGGCGGTCCCGCTCTCGCTCAGGACCGGCATACCCTACAATGTGGTGAGGAAAAGACGTTACGATCTTCCGGGAGAGGTGAGCGTCCACCAGGTCACCGGATATTCGGAGAAGGAGATGTACATCAATGGCCTGCGGTCGGGGGACCGGGTGGTGATCGTGGACGACGTCATTTCCACCGGCGGAACGATGCGCGCGCTGGTCCAGGCCTTCCAGAAGATGGGGGTGAAGATCGTCGACATCATCGTGGTGGTCGAGAAAGGTAACGGAAGGAGGAGCTCGAGGCCGAACTGAACGTGAAGATCAAGACCCTGGTCAAGGTCGAGGTCAGGGACGGGAAGCTGGTCGTCCTGAACTAGCCCTCCCGAGCATCACTTGATCAGTCTCCTCTTCATCATGAACACCGCGGTCAGGGTGAGAACGAGGGCCAGCACCGCGATGTAGATGATGCTTATCACGCTGTTTATGGTGAACAGGTTCAGGCACAGGTCACGGGTCAGGGTGGTCACGTGGGTCAGCGGCAGCGCGTAGGCCCCGGCGGCCGCCCATGAGGGCAGCAGAGACAGCGGGAAGAACGTCCCGCTGAGCAGGAACATCGGGCGTGATGAACAGGAAGAACGGGATAGTTGTAGGAGTCGATGTTCGGGACGATGGCCGTGAATATCAGCGCCATCGAGGAGAACATCAGTCCGCCGAAGAACGCGATGAACGGGATGAGCAGCAGGCCGGGGAAACTGGCGGCCCCGACCACGACGATGACCAACAGCACGATGCTGGCGTTGATCATCGCCTTGGTCGCGCCCCACAGCACCTCGCCCACCATGACGTCCTCGATCGACAGCGGCGTCGCGATCATGGCGTCGAACGTCTTCTGGTAATGCATCCGCACGAACGAACCGTAGGTGCATTCGTAGAACGAGTTGTTCATGATCGATATCGCCACCAGGCCGGGGGCGAGGAAGGCCACGTAGCTGATCTGCCGCCCCTCGTAGGGCGGCAGGGTGACCGCCGCGCCGAAGCTGAAGCCCATCGCCAGCAGGTAAAGCACCGGCTCGATGAAAGGCGGCAGGAAGTTCGTCTTCCAGGTCTTTAGGAACACGTCCTTGTTCCTCCTCCAGGCGTCCCAGGAGCGCCAGCTGATGTTCCCGATGAGGGTCATTCCACCAGCCCCCTTCCGGTCAGTTTGAGGAAAACGTCCTCCAGGGTGGCGTTCCGGATTATGCTCCGTTCCAGAGGCACCTTGCCCTTGATCTTGCCAGACCGCGGCGCTATCGTTGGTGTAGACGAATATCCGGTCCGCGTACGCTCGAAGTTCCAGCCGTTCTCCGTGACCAGCCTGATCAGCTCGTCCGAGGGCGGGATCATCTCCAGCACCTGGGAGCTGACGTGCTTCTCGATCAGGTCGCGGGGATTTCCCTCGGCCACGATCTTGCCCTTGTCGAGGATGATGAGGCGGTCGCACAGCTGCTCCGCCTCGTCCATGTAGTGGGTGGTCAGGATGACCGTCACCTTCCGCTTCTTGAGCTCCCTCACCCTCTCCCAGATGAGGTGTCTGGCCTGGGGGTCGAGACCGGTCGTAGGCTCGTCCAGGATCAATATCCGGGGGTCGTTGATCAGCGCCCGGGCGATGGTGAGCCTGTCGCTTCATGCCGCCGGACAGCTCGTCGATCTTGGAATCGCGCTTCTCCTTCAGCTGCATGAAATCGATCAGTTCGTCAGCCCGCTTCGATGCCAGTTTCGGCTCGATCTGGAAGTACCGGGCATAGACGGTCAGGTTCTTGTGCACCGTGAAGTCCGGGTCCAGGTTGTTCTCCTGCGGCACCACGCCGATGAGCGCCTTTATCTCCCGCTGACGGTCCTCCTTCGACATCCATTCCGAGGACGTTGAGCGTGCCCGAGGTCAACGGCGAAACGCAATAGATCATGCGCATGGTGGTGCTTTTGCCCGCGCCGTTGGGTCCGAGGAACCCGAAGCATTCCCCCTCCTCGATGGAGAAATTGATGCCCGCTACGGCGGTCAGCTTCTCGAATTCCTTTCGCAGATTGATGGCGTTTATCACCGAGGGCATGGCATGCCCGATGAACACAGCCGAACGGATATAAACCGTTCTCTCGGGCGGAACGCTGATTGTAGCGGACTGGATGACCGATGACGCCGCGCTATCGAGCGGCGTGGATACTCGGACTGCTCCTGATGGTCTTGTACTGTACCTGCGCCGGGGCCGACGCTGGGCACGTTCACCGGCATCGCCCCGGGCATACACGTGAACACGCTGGCCCTGATCATGCTGGTCGTCCTATCCGGCGATCGCCGACCTCATGGGCATGACCTGCAGCGCTGTTCGGGATCGGCGTGGGCCACGTGCCGTTGCTGGTGTGCTGCATCATCATCTCCGCCTCGGTCGTCCATTCCTTCGTCGATTTCATTCCGTCGATCTTCCTCGGGGCGCCGGATGAGGACAGCGTCCTTTCCGTCCTTCCAGGTCATCGTCTCCTCCTTTCGGGAAAGGGCATGGAGGCGGTGGCATGCGCCGCCAAGGGCAGTCTGGCCGGGGCCTGCGTGGCGATGGTACTCACCTTACCCCTGTTCGTGGTGATGTCCCCGATCCGATCGACCTTTACGACCGTTTCGAGCCGCTCGTTCCGGGCGTGCTCGTCGTCGTCATGGTGATGCTGGTGATGGCGGAGGCCGACGACCGCCGGATCAGCGTAGCGATCGATGCCCGCCGCGGTTCCATCGACCGTCTGGAACGGATCGACGTTCCGATGCTGGTCCCCCGCGACGGGGAGACGGTCAGGGCCTGGGGCATGCTGGAACGGATATCCCGCAGGCGGTTCGTCCTGCATTCCGCCCAGGGCGAATTGGACGGTGTTGGCGCGCGCCGGGACGCCGGCCGGCAGGGCCGAGGTGAGCGGTGTCTGGAAGGTGCGGCGGAACCGGTCGCGGCAAAAGCTCTCGGCTCTGGCGCTGTTGCTTTCCTCCGGGGCTGCTGGGGTTCGTGGCCATGAACGGGAAGCTGCCTTTGACCGGCGTCTGGGACGGCGTGGACGGCAACATGCTCTTTCCCCTGCTCACCGGACTGTTCGGGTTGCCGACCCTGCTTTCTGTCGGCGTCGCTCGGGACGAGTTCCGGAACAGTCCGGCCCGGTCAGCCGGGACCTGGACGGCCAGGGCGGCCATCGGCGGAGCACTGGCCGGAGGATTCGTGGGATGGGTGCCGGGGGTCACGTCGACCACCGGGACGATGATCGGTTCGGTGCTCGACCCGGACCGGGGCGGGGATGAGGAGGATGCGACCCGGAGGTTCATCACCATGGTGTCCTCGGTCGGCACCGCCGCGGCGGTCTTCGGCATCATCGCCCTGGCGGTGACCGGCAAAGGGCGAGACGGGGGCCTTGCTGGTGGTGAAGCAGATGCTCGGTGCCGAAGGCGTCGGGGCCCTGTCGTCGGCGACCTCGACCGAGACGATCTTGCTGCTGGTGTCGGTGTTCGCCGCGGCCCTGCTCGGTTACTCGATCACCCTGCGCCTGGGCAAGCTGTTCGCGGCCAGGGTGGGCGACATGGACCTGGACCGGATGACCAAGATCATCGTCGTTTCGCTGGTCCTGCTGGTGCTGCTGATGAGCGGGATTCCGGGCGTTATGCTTTTGCCGCCGCCACGCTGCTGGGCATGCTCCCGCCACGCCTCGGGACGAACCGGGTGCATCTCACCGGATGCCTGCTGGTGCCGATAGCCCTGTTCTTCTTCGGACTGGAACTGCCGTTCGCCTCGTTCCTGGGGGTACTGGTATGACCGAGGCGCTGTACCACGCCGGACTGGCGTTCTCGATCTCGGGATGCTGCTGCGGCTGGCCGGTGATGCCGCTGCCGCTGGCCTTCGTGGCGGTGGCTGGTCACTCTGCTGGTCGACCTGGACCGGACGGTCTCGCCTTCGAAGCGCTACGACCGGTTCCTGCACTCCCCCTACGTGCTTCTCGTCCTGCCCGTCTCAGCCATCCTCGCCGGCCTCTCCGGCGAACGGGCGGTACTGTTCCTCCCCGCCCTCGGCGCCCTGTGCCACATACTCCTGGACGGTCTGTCCGGCGAGGAGGTCTGCCTGGTGGACGGCCGGCTCCGGCTGGTGGCCTTCCAGTTCCGCTGGCGCGATCCGCGCAAGGCGCGGTGGGTGTGCCGGGCCGGACTGCTGTGCTGCCCCCTGCTGCTGTTCCTTTGAGTACATCGTCCGCATGGTCGCGATGTCGTATCCGAACGGCACCAGCAGTTCCGAGGCGGCGCGCAATGCCAGCTCCACGTACTTCTCCGGCTCGTAGACCTCGTCCCCGTCCAGGAACTTCGCCACCTTGACCCTCTCCTCTCCGTCCGAGCACGACGTACTCGATCGCCTCCCCAGGCGGCACCGAGAAACCATTGCGCTTCATCTGCTGCAGCGCCGCGAACGACTCGTTGTGCTGCGTGTACTCATCCACCTCCTTGGAGATGCGCTTCGTTATCACCAGCTTGTCCAGCGGCACGGAGCCGGATCGCAGCGTCTCCACGTACTCCGCCGACGATGTCCAGCACCTCCGGTATCGCCTCCCGGAACTCCTTCGAGTCCTTGCACTTGGCCAGCCGGTCCAGCATCTCCTGCTGCAGCTCCCGCACGATGGTGGTGGTATCATGCTTCCGCAGTGCGATGCCGCGGATCTTGATCTCGCCGCTCTCGAACACGCCGTAATACCGGTTCAGCGCCCCCACGCCGGTGGTGATGTTCGGCAGGAAGACGATCCAGTTGTATATGCCGTCCAGCACCAGCGGTATCTTCTCTATCTGCTTCACGTCCGCGGCGAAAGCGGCGGTGTCCCCGTCCCCCTGGAGCCAGAGCGAGTCGACGATGCCGTGCAGCACGCGGAAGCCGCGCTGCTCCGCCAATGTCGACGTCCGCAGCAGTATCTCCCGGCCGTAGGCGTTGATGGCCTCGTGGCACTCGATCCGGCCGAAGCGGGCGTTCCGGTAGCCGGTGTAACCGAAGCAGGTCACCAGTATCCATTTCAGGGCCTTGGCCCGGGAGTCATATTTCTTGGCGTGCCGGGACCCGCCCTTGGACAGCTTCTTGAGCGCGATCCGGCGCCTGACGATCGGCTCCAGCACCCTCGGCAGCAGCCCCGTCTCCTTCTCGCAGATGCGGTAGCCGATCTCCGGCACGATGCGCTGGGAGTCGGGGCAGCACCCGCACTGCAGCGTCTCCGGGGAGATGTTGTGCACCACCATGATGCTCGGGTACAACGACGCGAAGTCGAACTCCGCCACCCGGTCGTGTATGCCCGACCTTCGGCTCGTAGATGAAGCCGCCCCGGTCCGAGACGATCAGCTCCCCGGCGGTCTTGAAGTTCTCCGGCAGGTTCTTCTTCCACAGCACCAGCGTCCCGCAGCGCACCGCCTCGTTCACCTGCATCGAGCTGATGGCCGTCCCGGGCGAGAGCCGCGACATCTCCTGCAGCGATATGCGCGACAGCCGGGTCATGTCGATCAGCCCGTACAGCCCGCCCTCCTCGAACGTGAACGAACTGTCGGCGTCGATGTGGATCCGTCCGCGCAGCTTCTGCGCCGGGGGCTTGTAGACGATGCGGCCGTAGGTGAAGTAGCTCTTGCCCTTGGCGTTCCGCACCCCCTTCTCCCGGCCCAGGTCGAACTCCATGCCCAGCATCTCGGCCCGGTGCGAGAGGTAGGGCAGGTAGAAGCTGTCGCCGTTCTGCGTCAGGATGATGTCCGGGTCCTGGCGGCGCACCAGCTCCAGCAGCCCCTGCAGCACGTCCTCCTCGCTCCCGTCCACCTCGTCCCCGGCGAGCGAAGCGGAGCGCAGCGGGTCCTCGTAGGTGGGGATGTGGTTCCTGGCGTTCACCTTGATGTCCAGCCGCATCACCTTCAGGTCCGGGATGGGGTAGTCGAGCCGGTAGGGCGAGTCCAGATGGCGGTATCCTCGCCGGTGTCCAGCAGCCCCATCGGGAAGATGCCGTGCGCCAGGTAGTAACGGTGGTCCATGCGGAAGTCGACGTTGAACAGCTTGTAGTCGCGGTACAGGCCCCAGCGGTCGATCATCTTAGCCGTCGGCATCAGCGACAGGTAGCAGTCCGGCACGATCTTCACCACGTCCCGCTTCTTCTCCCCCAGCCAGGTGCGGTGCTTCTCCACGCGTCTGCTCGCCGATGCCGGCGATGCGCAGCCCGGAGCGCAGCTCGGCCATCTTCTCCTCCGGGGCCCAGACGAAGAACGCCGGGCGGAACTTCCGGTCCACGATCTTCCGGACGCCTTGGCCGGTCCATAGCCAGAGCACCATGGAGTCGTCCTTGGTGTCGGCATAGCAGTCGATGATCCAGCCTCTCATCGGACATCGCTCTTGCGCAGCGCCAGGATCTCCTTCTCCTGCTCTAGCAGTATCGACAGCACCGCGCTCTCGAACGGATCGGTGAACGCGGCGTACGTCGCGGCGGAAGCGTGCATCCGCACCCGGTTGCATATCGAGTCGAACGCCACCTTGTCATCCTGGGGCAGCGCCCGCCGGTAATCGGACCAGCTGTTGATCATGCCCTCCGCGTTCATGCGGTAGGTGGGAACGGTCCGGCCCGTCGTCACCACCCCCCGAACTCGTCCAGAGTGGTCTGGTTGCGCGGCACCGGCCGGTACAGGGTGCCGATGTTCTCCTTCGGCAGCATGATGCGCAGCGCCTTCCCGTAGGTCTCGATGCGCACCACCCGGTCCACGCCGTCGTACAGCAGCGGCCTCAGCCCCTTCCGGTAGAACATCTTGGCCAGGCCGAAGTTCGTGATGACCGTGATCAGGTCGTGCTTCTCCGTGAGCTCCCGCAGCTTGTCCATCGACCTGCGCATCAGCTGGAACGACTCAGACCACTCCATGTCCTTGTCCTGGAACAGGTCCGGGAAGCACGATATCACCACCATGCCGGTGCGGATGCGCTGCACCTCCGTCTCCAGCATGTCCTCGATCAGGGTGGACATCTGGTAGGCGGTGAACGCCCTCGATATCGTCACCGAGGAGAGCACATCGTCCGACGACAGCCGGAAACGCTTGCACACCGCGGTCAGCTCGAACGGGTTGGCGGAGTTGCCCCCATCCACCCAGATCACCTCGTCGTGGTTCTCGCTGACGGCGTTGACCGACATCATGTTGACCATGCCGAAGACGATCCGATCGGCGCTGTCGATCAGCGTCATGGTCCTGGGCTTGAGTCCGCCTATCAGGGCGTCGATCGGCGGCACGTAGGTGCGCACCGACCGGTCAGCTGCGGTCGGCATAGGGCGTCTCATGCGAGATGCCGATGCTGGCGAATTCTGTCTGATCTGTTGTGCTTAGTTCCATCGGCTCTCACTGTTCACCTCTTTCGGCTTCTGCAATATAAAGGCGTGAAGGGGAGAGGTGACCGAAAGTGCGGCCAGACGTCCTATCCAGGCTGACTTCCCATTTCCGATAATTTGCTCCGAGGGATAATTAGGACAACGACATACCACCATCCGCGATGAGACTGACGCTCAAGGTTCTGGACGTGACACTGGCGATATGTCAGCTGGAGCCCGGTTCCGAGGTCGAGGAATGGAGCGACGGCACCGGCATATTCTCCGTGATGCGCACCGACGACGAGGTCACGATCGTGTGCAGCGAGGACCTGGTGCCCGAGGGCGCCACCTGCAGCAAGGGCTGGAAATGCATCCAGGTTGGTGGGCCAGTTTGAATTTCTCCGAGGTCGGCATCGCTGTCGCAGCTGGCGCTGCCGCTGGCCGGGGCGAACGTCCCGATCTTCGTGATGTCCACCTATAACACCGATTACGTGCTGGTCAGGAAGCACGACCTGCAGCGGGCGTCCGAGGCGCTCCGCATGGCCGGGCACGACATCCTGTGACGATCGGAGCGATATTCGTCGTCCAGCAGATTCGTCGCACTTCCTGGAATCCGTATATACTAGCGCCGCGATAGGCGCGACCGATGGCGGGGGATGCGCTGGAGGTTAGGCTTTGCCCAGGGGGCCAGGGCGTGGAGCTCCAAATGGGCGGGATCAAGTTCTACTTCGATCCCAGCAGCACCCCTGACGGCGGTGTGCACTGCATCTCCCACGCCCATTCGGACCATTTGCCGAGCGCCACGAAGAAGCTCGAGGGCCGTTCCATCGTCTGTTCTCCCATCACCGCGACGCTCGCCTCGAACCGGCTCAAGCGACCGCTCACCAAACCCATCGTTCCATCCGACCACCCGAACGTGGAGATGCTCAACGCCGGGCACATCGCCGGCTCCAACATGTTCCTGGTGAAGGGCGAGAGGACCGTCCTGTACACCGGGGACATGAGCACCAGGGACCGCTTCGGTATGGAAGGGGCGAAGCCGGTGAAGACGGAAGTCCTGATCATCGAGTCCACCTACGGGGACCCGTCATACAAGTTCCCGGCCACCGAGAAGATCGCCCGGGTGATCAAGGACTGGGTGGAGGATTCCATGTCCAGCGGCTATTCGACCGCCCTCTTCGCCTATCCGCTGGGAAAATCGCAGGAGCTCATCCGGATGCTGAGCGAGTTCGAGCCGTTCATCGAGGGCAGCGTGCTGGAATGTACCCGCCACATCGAATCGCACGGCGCCGAGTACTGCTACCGGCCGCTCGAGGCGACCAACGAGCCTCGAAACCCCCAGCGTGATGGTCTGCTCCACCAACGCCAGGCATGGCCTTACCAGCAGGATGAGGCGGGGGCAGCTGAGGACAGCTGCGGTGTCGGGATGGGCGCTCAGTTCCTCGTTCAAGTACCAGATGGGCGTGGACGAGGCGTTCCCCTTCTCCGACCATGCCGATTTCGAAGAGCTCATCGCGTTCGTCAAGGGTTGCGATCCGGAGGTCGTCTACACGCACCACGGTTCTGCCGATACCCTTGCGGAAGAGATCAAGCGGCGCCTGGGCATCGAGGCGAGATCGCTCCTGCCGCCCCCGAAACAGCGTCGGCTCGGGGATTTCGAGTAGCTCAGCACCTGCCATTCTTGATAGCGACAAGACCCGGAGCTGGTCTCATTATCGGTACTGACAATTGTCTAACAACGCTAATAAGTACCGATCGTCCTCGAGAGAACCAATGAAGACCGAATCTAAGATGAACGAGATCGGCTACAAGTTCGACGAGGACACATCGTTCGACGACCTGGAATCCGTGGTCCGGAACATCGAGGCAATTCCCTCTATGGGCCCCAGGCTGGACCGCATCGGCGTTCCGAAGCCGCAAAAGGAGCGGAGCAACGATGTCTCCGTGGTCGAGATCGGGTTCCGACACTTCCACAAGGGACAGCTGAACTTCCGCGAGTACGACCTGTACGAGTGATCAGCACTGCTGCTTGATCCACATCTTCGGATACGTCCCGGCCGGCATGAAGACCCGGTCCGACCGGACCACGTTCCCTTCCAGCGCCTTGAAGATGGATTCCGAATCCATCAACGTGACGCCCAAGGCCACGCCCTCCCCCTTCTGGGTGAACAGGGCCACCGTGGCGCCTTTGGAGACGCCCGGGTCCAGCCGGATGACGCCGGCGGCCGCCAGGTCCGCCCCGTGGCATATCGCGTCGACCGCGCTGTCCTTGATGACGATCTTCGGCAACGGCTCCAGCAGAAGCTCGAACGGCATGCACCATGGCCTTCAGCTGGGAATCGTCCCTGTCCTCCTTCCACGCCACGCAGGCGTCCTTCAGTTCCTGCATGGTGACGGAACCGTCCTCCACCAGCGTGCCGGAGCGGGTGCGCCTCAACGCCTCCATGTTGGCCCCCACGCCCAGTGCCTCGCCGATGTCGACCGCCAGCGTCCTGATGTAGGTGCCGGCGTCGCATCCGACGCGGAATAGGACGTTACGACCTTCGATCTCGATGACATTGATGTAATGGACCCGCCTGATCCGCAGCTGCCTCTTGACGGCGGCGCGCACCGGCGGGGTCTGGTAGATGTTGCCCGACGAAGGTGGCGATGACCGCCAGCGCCTTCTCCTTGGGAACGTCCTTGTGAAGCTTAACGTGACACACGTACTCCTTGTCGGAACGGAGCACCAGGTCGGTTGCGCGGGTGGCCTTCCCCAGGGCTATGGGCAGAACGCCGCTCACATGGGGATCGAGGGTTCCGCCGTGGCCTATGCGCTTGATGCCGAGGATGTCCCGGACCCAGGCGGTGACCTGGTGGGAGGTGGGCCCCTGGACCTTGTCGAGGTCGATAACGCCGGCGGACAGCAGTTCCTCTATGGTCCGTTCGGAAGGCTTCTTGCCGGCCTTGAGCGAACGCGGTGCCGCATCCTTGATCAGCATGCTTGGGGTTTCCATACCTCGACCTTCTCCATCATGACGTCGACGATCTGTTCCGGGGTCTTGTCCCCGGTATCGATGACGACGTCGTAAACATCGTCGCTCTTGATATTAATTCCATAGTAGGTAAGGTAGCGGACCGCTTCCGAATCTTCGCGCTGCCTCATCTCCGACAGGGCGGTCTCCAGCTGCTGACCTTCCCGCTCCACCACACGCCTCGCCCGGGTCTCCAGGTCGGCGGTCAGGAAGAATTTGAGAGCCGGGATGCCGTTCTTCTTGAGCATGTGGGCGACCAGACGCCCCTCGAGAATGATGTCCGGGTTGTCCCGGGCGATCTCGACCATGCGGTCATCCAGCATCCGGTCGTACCGCATGTCGTGCTCGCACAGCGCGCCGAAATCGGCCAGGGACAGCTTATGCTCCTTGGCCATCTCCCGGAAAATGTTACCGGAGACCACGCTGCGATAGCCGATCCGCTTGGACAGCAGATTGCAGACCGTGGTCTTGCCGGAGCCGATCGGGCCGCTTATCGTTATCCTCATACTTTGGCTGCCTTGAGTTCCTTCAGGCGCTTCGCGAACGAGAAGTACCTGAGCGCTCTTGATAGCACCTGTCCGAACGGTATGCTGACCAACGAATACACCAGGACCCATTCGGGGAATAGGAATGGTGTGTCGTTGAAATTGGCGACGTTCGACCAGGGCACGTTGTAGTACAACATGGACACCGTACTGCCCACGTGGTTCACATTGTGCAACCCTCCGACGAACACCGAGACCCAGGCGAATATCGGGATGACGATGATCATAGACACCGGCAACAGCTTGAACTGGGTAGTGGTCTGTGCCATCGATCGCTGCAGTATCTTCGGCTGTTCTGCCAGGAGCTTCTTGGTCTTGAAGGAGTTGTTCTCCTTGCGGGCGTCGCGCAGCTCCTTGTTGAACGCGGAGACGATCTTCTGGCTTCTGGCCTGCTCCACATAGTCGGTGAAGAAGTGGCGGACCAGGATGGTCAGCCCAGCCATCAGCAGACCCACGAGGACCAGCGTGATGATCGGAGCTGAATGGTCGAACGAGACCAGAGGGTCGAGCCCCATGCCCACCGCCGTGCCCAGGGCGCTCCTCAGGGAAGGGTCGAACAGTATGAATATCGCCAGCACGAAGATGAATATGGTGACCATCCGGGACATGCCGCCCTTGGGTTTGTCCGCCGCCGTGGTGGCGACAGTGGTCGGTGAAGCGATCTTCTCAGCCATCTTACTCCTCGCCTCCGAAGAAGCCTCTCAGCACTGGATGCATTTCCATCATCTGTTCCCTGCTTATCGCCTCGTAGAACTGGATCATGATGCCCACGGACAGCAGCACACCGGTACCGCTGGCATTACCGACCGTCCCGATCAGGTCCGCCCCTGCGGCCAGAGCTCCCACGGTCGCACCGGATATCACGGTCACTATCGGAATATAACGTTCCAGCACCCGCTTCAGCACCCGAGGATCACGCCGGAACCCGGGGATCTGCAGTCCCGAGGACTCGATCTGCCGGGCGACCGCCTCCGGACCCATGTTGGTGGTCTGAATCCAGAACTTGGCGAACAGCACCGATCCCAGCACCATCATGCTGAAGAACGCGATCACGTGCAACCCGATCTGCCAGCTCGCGTGCCCCAGGGCCAGGCTGCCATACTCGTCGGGGCTCAGGATCGGTAGGAGCCAATCACCCACCCCTCGTGGTGTCGACAGGTACCAGGCGATACCTCCGGACAGGGGTCGTGGACCCCGACTGAAGAAGCCGAGCCACCACTGTCCGCCGATGAGCGGAATCTGTCGAAGCACGTCGCTGTTCCAAAGAAGTAAACTGAACATGCTGACGTTGGCCAGCACGGCGGCCATCAGGATGACCGGGATGTTGGACGCGTATATCAGCTTGATCGGATAGCGTCCGCGAGCCCCCCGGGAGGTGCCGTGCGCCAGCGGCAGCTCGATCCTGGTGGACTCGATGTAGGAGACGAACATGAAGATCACTATCGTTCCCACTAGCGCTACCATAGGATTAGGATTCTGAAGCAGTATCCGTTCGTACCCTCCGCTGGCCAGCGACGATGCCGAGCTGGCATGAAGGATGTAAAGGGTTTTCGGGATCGTGCCCACCGGCGGATTGGTAAGGCTCAGCGGGCTTCCCGATGTGTACGGCTCCCAATTGACCGTACCGGTGAATATGGCTTGCGCCACGCCCGCAGCGATGAAGAGCGATATCCCACTGCCTATGCCCCATTTGGAGACGACCTCGTCCATGAGGAACACGAGATAGGATCCAACGAACAGCTGGATGATGATGATCAAACGGGCCATATTGGTGCCGTTGAGAAGTCCGGAGGCCCCGAACACGGTATCCAATCCTCCTGTGAAGGCGGAGGATGGAACCAGGTAACCGAAGACCTGCGGCACCGCTTCGACCAGGATCATGATGATGACGAGGAACTTCTGTGTGCTCTGGTAGACCGCCTTGTCATCTTTGTTCGTAAGGTCAAGCTTGATGATCTTGGCGCCTACGAACAGCTGCATGATGATCGACGCGGTGACTATCGGTCCAATACCGAGATGCATGAGCGAGCCTTGCGCGCCTGCCAGGATGGCCCGGTATTGGGCGAAGATGTCCAAAGTCTGTGACTGGTCAAGACCATAGATGAACACATTGGTCATCACGAAATAGAAGACTAGGATCACGATGACCCATAGCATCTTGGTCCTGAAGTGGACGTGGCCCTCCGGCTTTGTTACAGCCGGCAGCCTGTCCGTTATTGGCTTTAGCTTGTAAAGCCTGCTCTTCTTTTCTTCCGCCATGTACATCACGGGAGACTTACTGCGGGAGGAGGATATGGCCGCCAGCCATTTCAACCTTCTGCTTTGCGGTCTCCGTGGCTTCCGCCACCGTGATCTCGACTGCGACGTTGATCTTGCCCGAGCCGAGTAGCTTGTCGACACCTAACTCCGTTAGGTTGAGGGCGTACGTCTCGCCCTTTTTCTGGGCCGAGCCGTCCTTGACCAGCTGCTCGACGCTCTGGTCGATGTCGCAGACGTTCATGGTGATCATTGCGCAAACCATCTTCTGTGGCCTCTTGAAGCCGTGGCGACCAAAGTGGTCTGGCATGTACTTCAGCATGTGCATTGACTTGTGCTTGTGCAACCCGGCGTTGCCCGTGCCTCCGTGCTTGCCTGCACCCCTTCCGCTCTTCTTGCCGCGGCCGTGGGTCCTGCTTCCCCTGAACTTGTCGGTTCTGCTAACCATTGGAATCACCCGGTTATCCTTACATCATCCTCTCGATGATCTCGTTTATTTCCTTGCCGCGGTAACCCAGGGCACCGCCGGCTTGGTATGCGCGCTTGCTTCCGCCGTATCCCTTCTTCGGGGGTGCGAGCCGGAACAGCGGCTTGATGTTCTTCATGTCCGAATACCGGACCTCGCCCTTCGAGACTGCCCGGGCGAACGAGATGATCGAGGAGAAATCGATGTTCTCCTTGACCACCGCGTCGTCGATGGGCTTGTCGCCGTAGATCCGGCCCCTGAACTTGATCATTCTGGCCAAGGTCTCTTCCGTGACCTCGCCCCAGGTGACGTAGTCCTTCACCTTGAAGAGCATTCCCTGAATGTCCGCCGTCTGCGGCAGGACCACACAGTGGTTGATCCGGGTCAGGCGGAGCATCTTCATGGTGTCCTCTATGTCCCTGTTAACGCCGGAGTGCCCGCGCACCCTGATGACTGCGAATGCCATTTAGTTCACGCTCCCTTTGCTTCCGCCGGGGCGGACATCGTGTCGACCGATGTCTGGGCCACGTGCATCTGGACCGGTCCGGAGACGATCTTGAGCCTCTTTTCCTGGTCATCGGTGACACGCATCTCGGTGGTCTTCTTCAGCGCGTTGTAAGTCGCCTGTGCATAGTTGACGGTGGTCTTGGTGTGGCCCTTGGCGTATCCCCAGGAATCCTTCACACCGGCCAGGGTCAGGATGCTCTTGGCGACATCTCCGACGGCCAATGATATACCCCTCGGGGCCGGCTTGAGTATGACCTCAACGGAACCGGACTTGCCCATGACCTCGAACGGCAGCGAGTGCGGTGTGCCGCAGCCGCATTCCCACGAGCCGCAGCCGCGCTTGATCTCGATGATGTTCAGCTTGGCGTTGTCGATGGCCTTCCGGATGGACGGCCCGACCTCCTTGCCTTTGCAGCGGCCGATGCCGATGAACCCGTCGCCGTTTCCGACCACGCAGGTGATCCTGAACTTGACCCTTCTTCCGGAGTCGGTCATCCTTTGCACGATGTTGACATCGATGACCTCGTCCTTGAGGTCCGGCAACAGTATGTCCACGATCTCCGCCTCACGCAGCGGTAGCTTCGTGGCTAGCGCCTGGCTCATGCTGGTTACCTCTCCCGAGAGGACCATGTGCCCGAGCCTGGTCTTCGGAACCCATTCCATCTTAAGCAGCCTCCAACCGGTTCTTGACTTCCTGTACTAGTTTCGCGACGTCCTCGCCGATGTGCGCACCGTTCAGCCTGTCCTCGGACGGAAGGATCTCCTTTCCGTGGGGGATGGCGACGCCCGCGTCGACCATGCCCTTCAGGGCAGCGAAAACCGCCGCTCCCTTTGCCGGCACCTTGAGCCCGATATCGAGCACGCACTCGTTGATGCCGTTCTTCTTGGCCCGCTTCCCGGCCAGGTAGCCGGTAAGGTAGGCGGCCGGCAGGTTGCCGGTGGCCTTGTTCCAGCCCAGGTCCACCAGCTCGCGCGAATGTGCCGTGGCCAGGACCCTGTCTCCGACCGCGTCGTAGGCAATGATCTGTATGCTGGTGTGGCGCAGGGAGTTCCTGACCACTGCCCTCGGGATCCTTGCCCGGAGCAGCCTGGCCCTCTGCCTGTAATCTGTCCTGCCCTCACGCCTGCGGCGGAAGGCCACTTTGTATCTCGGTCCCGTTGCCATCAGTTAGCCTCCTTGAGGTATCCTGCGGTCTTCAGGTGCATCAGGAGATTGTTCCTGCTCTTGAACATGCCGCCCTTGGCCTTCATGTAGAACTCCCTGTAGACCTTCTTGGTTATTGTCCCCTCGTCGCGCAGCTTTGCCAGCTCAACACGGATCGGGCGGATCGTCTGTATCCACCTTCTCTTCCTCGGGGTACGGGCGCCCGAGGTACCCTTCCTGCTGCCCTGTCCACGCCTGCGTCCCTTGGCCTTCTGGGCCGGCCATGTATCTGGCCCTGCCACGGGAGATTCCCTTCTTGGGGAGTGCGCGGATGGTCCCGGATTCGATGGCCGTCCTTATGTCCGCCCGGGTAATGGCGTCTGCGACATCCTCGATCCTGTTCGGGTCGAGCCAGACACGGGTGTGTCCGCATTTGAGGATCTCGGCCGCCATGCGCTTTTGATTCTTCAGATCCATATCTTCACTTCCAAATTACCTGTTCAATACGCGGATCTTCAGCTGGTCCGCCTTCTCTATGATTGTCGCCCTCTTCTTCCCGCCGACGGTGCCGCCGATCCTGGCCGCCTGTGTCTTCGGGTCGATCGCGTCGAGGTTCGACGGGTTGTACACCAATATCTCTTGGAATCCGGAGGATGCCAGCCCACGGACCAATGCCGGTCCGCGGAATCCGATCGAGACGATGGTCGGCCGGTACTTGTAGTGCCGCCGCATCTTCGAGTGCATTCCCCTCGGCTTTCTCCATTTCATGCCGAGCTTGGCGTACCGGAACCACTCCTGACGGCGGAACTCCGGCCTGCGCCCAGACACTTCTGCGCGCTTCACGAGCATGGCCTTTACCTCGGCGGAGAGAACGGGCTTGATCTTGGCGATGTACTCGCCTTTCTCCACTACCTCGGCCTCGGCCTGCTCGACGATCTCGGTCTTGGATCCCCTTGCGGTCAGCTCGGTCGACTCTTCCGGGCCTTCCTCCAGTACCTCGATCCAGTGGTCAGCGATCTTGACGCCGACGCCTTCCAGCTCCTCGATGATCTTCTGCCTTCTTCTTGCTCTCCTTCACGCGGTGAGGAGCTCGGGCAGGGTCCGTGATGCCCATCTTCTCGAGCTGGGCGGTGTACTCCTCGCGGTAGTACGGTAGGTCCGCCAGTTCCTTGATTTCCTTCTTGTTCTTTGCCATTAGATCGGCCTCCCTGCCTTCTCTGTGATGTATATGCCATCCTGGAAGACCCTGGGGTCGAATCCCCTGATCTTGGTGGCCCGCTCGATGTTCGCGGCGGTCTGGGAGACCTGTTCCAGATCAGAGCCGGTGAGCACGACCTCCGCGCCCGCGACCTTGACCTTGGTCTCTCCGATGATGTTCGCGCTGCGGGGCGCCTTCTCTCCGAGGAAGTTCTCGATGGAGAACTTGTTGCCCTTCACCGCCGCCTTGATGGGGAAGTGAGAGTAGACGATCTTCATCTTGTACTCGTACCCGATGGTCACTCCGACGATCATGTTCCTGATGTGGGCGCCATAGGTACCGACGATGGCCTTCTCGCGCACCTTCGGCATCTCGCTGCTCACGATCACATGGTTGTCGGCGATGGACAGCTTTACCTTGGGGTGGGAGAAGTTCCTTGACAGATGACCGTTCTTCCCCTTGAGCGTGATGATCCCGTTTTCCAGGGATGCCTTCACGTCCTTGGGAATCTCGATCTTTTCCTCGATGTATCCGCTTACCGTCATCTCTTTCCCTCAGTACACGAACGCCAGCAGCTTACCGCCGACGCCCAACTCCTTTGCTTTCACGTGGCTGATTACGCCCTCGGTGGTCGAGACGATCAAAACTCCGAAGTCCTGGGCCGGAAGGAACCTGGCCTCGAACTGTTCGAGGTCTACCTTCTTGCACCGAGTAGCGCGGCTTGATGACTCCGCAGTTGTTGATCTTTCCCTGCATCTTGACCTTGAAGACTCCGGCCTTACCATCCTCGACGAACTCGAACTGGTTGATATAGCCGTTTTCTTGCATGACCTTGAGCACGCGGCCGATGAGCTTAGAGGATGGCTTTATCTGGCACTCGCTCTTTCCCACTGTCGCCGCATTCTTTATTGTTGACATTGCATCATTTAATGGGTCGTTCTGCATCTTCTCACCTCACGAGTACTTCTTAAACCCGATCTGCGGCGCGACTTCACGGAAGCACTGCCTGCACAGGTGCATGCCGTACCTCCTCACTATTCCGCGCTTCCTTCCGCAGCGCGTGCAGCCTATCGTCCTGCCGAACACTTTCTTTGGCTTCGTCACTCGACCACATCCGCGTTGTATTTCTCTTTCATGAAATTGACCGCCTCGTCCCTGGTCATCCGGTGCTCCTTGGGCAGCTTCTTCTTCATGATGCGGCGCCGGGTGATCCGCCTTCCGGGCCTCTGGATCGACACGCAGACGTCCATACCGAAGATGCCTATCTCTGGGTCATACCTCATGCCCTCGAAATCGGTGTAGTCGCTGATGCCGAAGGACAGGTTGCCCTCCTGGTCGAAAGAGTAACGGGCAAGCCGCCTCTCCCGAATGGTGAGCGCCCGGTTCAGGAAATCGTCCGCCATCTCGCCCCGCAGGGTTACCTTGCATCCGATCGGCATGCCCTCACGAACGCCCAGGTCCCGGTTGGTGACCTTGGCGAAGGTGGTCTTCGGCTTCTGCTTGGTGACCATCTCCAGGACCTTCTCGGCCTTCTGCAGGCGCTCGCCGGCCTCGCCGACGCCGATGTTGACGACGATCTTCTCGATGCGCGGTGAGCGCATGACGTTCTTCTCGTCGCTCATAGTACGCTAGCCTCCGGCAGGGATATCTCCGGCACCTTTGCGCCGACGACGAAGACGTTGTTCTTCACCGTGGTCGTTCCGTCCTTGAACTTGACCAGGTTCGGGGCGGACGAACGGGTGATGATGTACTCCTCGACCGCCTCTAGCCGACCGGCGTGGGCACCAGCGATCACGAGGACCATGTTGCCTTTGGCCAGCTTGTAGGTCTCCAGGATCTTCTGGGATGGGACCTCCAGCTTTACCACGTCTCCGGACTTCCAGCCGTCCTTGGCCACGATGACGTTGCGTCCGTCGTGCAGGTTCAGCTGGGTCTTTCCGCCCGGCAGGGTGGTCTTCTTCTCGATGCGGCACAACTTCCACGCCTCTTTCCCGGCCGGGACCGAGACTAGGCGCATCTTGTCGTTCTCATCGAGGACCATCCGGTAATTCTGTCCGAGCTTCGGGATGGACACTACGTCCATCAGTCCGACCGGGAAACGGTGGTTCGTGACCACGCGCCCATCGACCTTGATCTCGCGGGCATGCAGCAGCTTGACGCCTTCTGCGGCGGTGTCGCACAGATGCAGCATGTCACGGATGATGAGCATGATCGGCATGCTGACCTCGATCGAGTGCGGCCCGGGGCTCGGGCTTGTGATCCACACGTGGGACTTCCTTGGTACTGGCCAGCTCCGGGGAGCGGTCAGTCTCTTCATATCGTTGCTCATGAGGATGCCTCCTTCTTCTGGAGCTTGTCCTTTCTCCACTGGTCTTTGAGCTCCAGCTTGGTGACCACGCAGTTGGACGCGTGGACCGAGCGGCTCTCCATCTTGCTGTCAGCCTTCTTGACCGTGACGCCTTCGATTATGATCCGGCCGGTCTCGGTCTTCACTTCTGTGACCTTCCCTTCAAGCCCCAGTATCGCCGCGTCGCCGCGGACGATCTTTACGGTGTCGCCCTTGACGACCCTTACCGAGCGCCTGCCGACGTCCTCGGACAGGTCTGCGCTGAGGTGAGAAGAGACCGTCTTCCCCTTCACGTGTGTCGGGGCGTTGTACAGGGCCTTCCTCTGCTTCCTTGCTTGTTTGCTCTTTTCCATTCTCTCACCTCAGATAATCGTGGAGGCCGTGGCTGCGATACGGGGCCACCTCTCGGCGGCCTCTCTGGCGACTGCGCCCTTTATGTCGCTGCCCTTGGTCTCTCCTTCCTCTGTAGTAATGACCGCCGCGTTGTCCTCGAACTGGACCCATGTCCCGTCAGCGCGCCTGAACGGGCGCCTCTGCCGGACGATGACCGCGTAGATGACCTGACGCCTCATCTCTGGCGTTCCCTTCTTCACCGACGCGACGACGAGGTCGCCGACGCCTGCGGACGGGTAGCGCCTTACGACGCCGTGGTATCCCGGGACCGCGATGACCGAGATGGTCTTCGCGCCGGTGTTGTCAATGACAGAGAGGATGGTGCCGGTGCATACTCCCCTGGTCTGGTTACCCGCTATTCCCTTCATGTCATTCACCTCTTCTCGATGATCACGAACGATACCGTCTTGCTGAGCGGCCTGCACTCCGCGATCCGCACCTGGTCGCCCGCCTTAATGCCTAGGCAGGCCGGGTTGTGGACGGTGTAGTGGCTGGTCCTCTTTGCGTACCTTTCGTACTTCTGGTCATACTTCAAGTATTTCCTCTCGACCACTGCGGACTTGTTCATCTTGACGGAGATAACAATCCCATCGATGATCTGTCCCCTCACTGGCAGTACGCCGTGGAAGGGGCAGTTCTTATCGTCGCAGGTGGCCGTCGGGGCCTTAACATCAATGCCGATATCTTTAACCTCACCATTCATAAGATTCACCTCGTTTTCTTGATCCGATCTTCCGGTCGGTGCTGAATCTCTGATCCCATTACTGTGATCCTTTCGCTGCCGTATGTGAACTGGAATCCGTTGCCGTTCTTGGGGACCGTTCTCGCCTTTCCGTCGCGCTCGATCGAGAGCGTGTTCTTGCTCTCATCCACCACGACGCCGCTCATCCTGTAACCAGGATGCGCCGACGAGACGACCTCAACTTCCAGACCGATGAATTCCTGTTTCATGAAATCCCTTTTTTCCATGTAACGCTCATCTGACCTCGGTCTTGAAGCCCATGCTTTCTAGGGCCTCTTTGACCTTCTTCTTGTGGTCTCCCTGCAGTTCGATCTTTCCATCCTTTGCGGTGCCGCCGGCAGCGCATTTGTTTTTCAACTTTTTGGCCAGGTCATTGATGTCGATGTCGTTATCGTCGATGCCGTCGATGACCGTGACCATCTTGCCATATCGTCTGCTGTCGGTGTATATCTTCACCGTTTGCTGCTCACGCGCGATCTCCTCGCACATGCACAGCTCTTTTGGGAGTCCACATACGGAGCAAATTTCAGCCATTACTTCTCTTCCTCCTGCTGGACGGTGAGTATCCTGGCTATGTTGGTCCTTATTGCCCTTATTCTGCCAGGGTTGGCAGGAGCACCGCCCATCGCTGCCGTGCCCCTTTCATGCATGAGCTCGTCCTGCAACTCGCGGAGCTTTGCGCCCCGGTCGTTCAGGCTCATGGTCTTGATCTCTTTGACTTTGATCAGCGCCATCTCGCCTAGGCCTCCTTCTCATCGCCCTCGACGGGCTCCTTGGACGCGTCCATTACGGCTCTGTCTGCGGCGGAGGCTATTGCGTCCGGGATGTCGTCCTGGTGGACCAGCAGCGCGGCCATCTCGGGGATCGCCGCCATCGCCTCTTCCATCGTCTTGACGCTTATCTCGGCCGGCAGCCTGGCGTTCGGGTCCATGATCTCGACCTTGACCCCGATGACCCCGGGCTTCAGCTTTGCCACGGCGAATCCCTGCCTGATGAACAGGTTACGGGTCTCGCCGCAGTACTTGATGTAGCCTTCCTTGAACTTCTCGGTCCTGTGCCTCTCTCCGGTCAGTTTGCCGGATATGATGATGAGGCATCCCCGGGCGCCCGAGTCCATTATCCTGCGGACCGTGGAGTGCCCAGCGCGTCTGAAGTGCCATCCCCTTTCCAGCGCAAATGCCAGCTTCTCGGCCATGATCTGCGCGTTGAGGTTCGGCTCCTCGACTTCCTGGACCTCGATCTGCGGGTTGTCATAGTGGAAATTGTCCTCGATCGCCTTGGTCAGCGTCTTGATCGCTGCGCCGCGGCGTCCGATCACGATCCCCGGCCTCTCGGTTATCAGCGTCACCCTGGTGCCCATCGGGGTCCTTTGGACGTCAACGCCGCCGAAGCCTGCCCTGTCGACGGTCTTCATCAGGTATTCCCTCAGCAGGGTCCTTCTGATGTTCTCCGCGACGAACTTCCTCTCGCTTGCCATTTACTCCATCTCCTCAAGGATGACTTCGATGTTCACGGTCTGTTGGTTCCATTGGGTGGCTCGGCCGTATGCCCTCTGCATCTGTCCCTTCTGGGTCCGTCCCAGGTGGGTGGCAATGACCTTCAGCCTCATGTTCTCGGCGTCGAGGCCCTTGTACTCGGCGTTGTGCTTCGCGCTCTCGATGGCCTCGATGAAGGCCTTCGCCGCCTTTTGCGGGAATCGGCCGGGTCCTACCCCGGCCTTGTGCGCGACACCTGTGTTGTAGCGGCGGATCGGGACCGGCCTCTTCAGCTCGGCGACCTCCTCCAGCATCTTCAACGCGACGGATACCTTCTTTCCCCTTATCATCCTGGCGATCTCACGGGAGAACTTCGGTGAAATGGGATTCTCCTTCCCGATTGCTCGGGCGGTAGTGTCCGGGTCTGTACTTTGTGTGTATCCAGCCATGTTCTCACCTTACTTCAGCGGCATGAACTTCGACGACCTGGTCGCACCGACACCTGGTCCAGAGTGCTTGACGATCTTGCGGGTCAATGCAAACTCCCCTAGGTAGTGCCCTATCATCTCGGCCCTGAGCTCCACTTCCTTGAACTCCTTTCCGTTGTGAATTGCCACTTTCTTTCCGACCATCTGGGGAACGATTGGTATGTCCCTCCGGTGGGTCCGGACGAACTCTCCCTCGCTAGCCTTGATCTTCTCGAAGGCGGTCTTCTGCTCGTCGTTGAAGCCCCTGACGAAGCTCCTCCTTATCCTGGAGGGCATTAGGTCTAGGACCTCTTCGAACGGCATCTCCAGAAGCTGCTCCATCGTAAAGCCGCGGTAGGTGAACTCCTTCTTCCGCTTCGCCTGGAGGACTCCCTTCTTCTTCCTAAGCTTCCTCCTCGAGGACTTAGTTCCTGACATCTTTTCATCAGCCATTCAGATCACCTCTTCTCCTTTTTCTTCTTCTGGGGCGAGAGGCGTCCGACCTTCCTTCCTGGAGGTGCGTTCCTCGACACAGTGCTTGGCTTACCTACATGCGGGTGACCGCCACCGCCGTGCGGGTGGTCGACCGGGTTCATTGCGATACCCTTGACCTTGAAGTAAGCCTTGGACTTGCTGCGCCACGCGTGGAACTTTCTTCCGGCCGTTGCGAACGGCTTGTCCTTTGCTCCACCGCCGGCCACGATACCGATCGAGGCCCGGCATAGCGGGTCAAAGCTGCGGAAAGCTCCGGACGGCATCAGCAGCGAGACCTTGTCGCCCTTGGTGATGACCGTTCCCGAGGTCCCGGCGGTCTTGATGTACTTTCCACCGTCGCCTGGCCGGCCTTCAACGTTGAAGACCAGGGTTCCTTCCGGGACGTTCGCGAGCGGCATGATGTTCCCGGAGACGATCTCCGGGGTTCCGTCCACCATGACCTTCTGTCCTACCATCATTCCCTCGGCGGCGATCATCATCTCGATGTTTCCGCCGAAGTCGACCTTTGCCACCGGGCAGGTCTTGCCCGGTGCGTGGATGAGATCCACTACCTTGCCGGACTTCTTGTCCGCCAGGGGGTGCTTCATGATGCCCAGGTGCCTGTGGCTCGGTGAGCGGTATACTGATCCCCCGCGGCCTCTCCTTTGCTGTCTTAGATTTTTGCCCATGATAACACCCCTTAGAACACGCCGACCCTCATTCCGATGTCTTCGGCGGAATATCCCTCGGCCAGCTTGAAGATGGCGTGCTTGCCATCGCGGGCTACCCGGGTCCAGACCTTCGATACCTTGACCTCGAAGCGCTCCTCGAACGCCTTCTTTATTTGCGCCTTCGTGGCGGTCCTCAACACAATGAACTCCAGCTTGTTTCCGTCCTTGAAGTCCTGGGTCGGGGTGCCCGTCATGTGGTTCATCGTCTTTTCTGTGACGAACGGATGCAATAGAACGTCCTTCTTTGAGACCATTCTCACCACGCTCCTACTTTCTTTATGGCCGATTCGGTGAACACCGTCAGCCTTCCCGCGTCGCCGCCTGGGGCCAGTAGACCCGGGTTGAGCTTCTCCGCGGTTGCGATCTCCACTCCGGCCAGGTTCTTGGCGCCGATGAACAGCGCCGATTGCGGGTCAGCGACCACGATGAGTATTCCGCGAGGCGCTTTGAACCGCCTGCCCCTCATCTTGCCCTTTCCCGGCCTGACCTTCTTGCCTTCCTTGGCCCTGATGACGTCTCCCTCGAGCCCCATGCTCCTGAGTGCCAACAGAACCTCGGACGTGGTCTTCAATGCCTCGATGTTGTCCTCGACAACGACCGGCAGGGTGACCTTCTCGTCGAACTGGTGTCCGCGCTT
Source organism: uncultured Methanomassiliicoccales archaeon (assembly GCA_963710685.1). Lineage (GTDB taxonomy): Archaea > Thermoplasmatota > Thermoplasmata > Methanomassiliicoccales > UBA472 > DASXVU01. The sequence goes on from CAVQBH010000015.1 coordinate 205,592, forward strand.
CTTGACCTGGACCGCATCAGCGGTGCAGGCCAGGGCGGAAAACCGTGCGAGGGTCCTCTCCTTGCGGTTGCATTTCAGGGTCCAGTCCTTCTCTGCCTTCGGCGGGAAGGCCCTTCTGCCGCCCACGTTGTTGGGCGACTCAGCGGCCTTCGCCCCGGAAGTGAGCCTCTGTACCCTGGCGACTCCACGGCCCTTGCCCCATGTGGATACTGCGTGCCTGATACCGGCGCCTTCCTTGGACCCGTATGGGTGCCTCCGGTTGGCCTCCTCGGCCACTACCGCCTTCCTGATCACGTCAGGGCGGTACAGGGTGTGGAACACCTGTGGCAATGCGACGGTCTTGACGACGTCGCCTTTGATGGAATAAACGTTGACTTCGCTCTTCTTTTCAGCCATTGATTACGCCCCCTGCTTGGATTCTGTAGATACGTACACTATGCTGGGCGCTTCCTTCATGTTGCCGCCGTGGTTCCTTACCGGGTCCCTCAGCCGCACCAGTCTCTTGGTCGGGCCGGGCACTGAGCCGTGTATCAGAACGTACTGGTTGACGATGGTCCCGTAGTGAACGAACCCACCCTTCGGGTTGATCTCCTCGCCGGTGGCCCCTATCTTGAGGACCAGCTTGTTGACCTCGGTCCTCTGGTGGTATCCCATCTGACCGGATTGAGGGGCGGTGTTCCTGACGTACCCGGGCCTCTTCGGACCGAGGGTACCGACCATCCTCCTGTGCTTGCTGTTCTTGTGGGACAGCAGCTTGATCCCCCATCTCTTGGTGGCTCCCTGGAAACCTTTTCCCTTGGTGATCGCTGCGACATCGATGAAGTTGCCTTCCTTGGCGAAATCGGTGACGTTGATGTCCTTGCCGAGGATGGTCTTGGCGTACTCCATCCTCTTGTCCATCGTCGCGCCGCCGATCCTGAGCTCCATGAGCTCTGGGACCTTCTTCGGCACTCCCTTCACCATCTTCGGCTGGGTGTAGGCCAGTACACGGATATCCTCGATATCCACTGCCTTCAGCTTCTCCCAGGCCTTGTCAGCATCATACTTCTTTGGTATCGGCACGCGCCTGGATAGCATCTCGTCCACTCCGCTGGCCCAGACCTCTCCTGAGGTCTTCAGTCCATACCGGGTGTTCTCGTAGACCCTTATCGCCGCGATCTTCATTGGCGGCACCTCCAGCACTGTGACCGGGATCCTGATCTCCTGTCCCGCAGTGGTGCTGGTCTTGTTGTAGTCGACGATGAACGCGTGGGTCATTCCGGCCTTGTAACCTGCGAATCCCTGTATTTTAGGGCCTTCGCTGATCTCGGGCCAGGCATCCAGCTTGGGCGTCTGTCTCGAAGCCCTTTTCCTTGGCGAATACGCCATCGAACCTTGTCTCGGACGTCTTCTGTTTGGCATGATTCCCTCTCCCAACGATTATTGGAGAGCACACTCTCAGTTGCTAACGCCTGTTCTCAAGAGTGTTGAGGTCAGCACCTTCGACCGTGACACCGTTTTGCTTCCCCAGAACTTGGCCTTGGGAAGGGTATAGGGTTGCAGTGTGCATTGCCCATGGGGTCTGGTCGAACGTCCTCAGTGCGTTGAGCACCTCTCGCATACTGATATTGATATATAAGCTCTACGGTCCGCCGGGAGCGATTGAAAAATGCACCCGGCCAGACATCGTTTTTTTCGTGCCGTTTTCCGGCAAGACGGATTTGTCGGAAATCAGAGCTTTCCTTCTTTCGCTTTCTTCTGCAGACGGGTCCGCCTCTCCTTGGATGTGAACCCGGTGACCTTCTCCAGGAACACGTTGTACTGCTTGATCGTGTCCGCGGCGATCTCGACGGAGGCCTTGGTGTCGGTGGTGGTGTTGATGGTGATGTTGGACTTGTCCTTCATCTTTGCCTCCATGTGCGTCATCGCGCCGTACTTGGCAACGACCATGTCACCTTCGATCTTTGCGCCTCCGAATACCTCTTCGGCGATCTTCCTCAGACCGTCACCCTCTAGTTCCTTTCCGTGTCCCTTCTTGACGTCATAATCCATTGAATCACCTTGAAATCTCAGAGCAGTATCTCGTCCTCGAGGTGCCGGGAGAGGTCGACCGTGGTCGCCATCACATCCTGCACTTGGAGCAACATCTTCCATTCGTCCTTGCAGCCGCATTCCAGGCCGTCGAGGTATTTCGGGTCCTGCTCGAACGAGAAACGCTGGACCGCATCAAGTACCTTTCTGTCACATTTGTCACAGTTGTGAACGCCCCGCAGCGTGCCGGCCCCGCTCGGGGAGCTGAACAGACGCGGCCCCCCTTCCTTCCATCCGGCCTTCAGCACTTCCACCAGCGACCATATCCAGGGCGACCGGTAGTCGCCCCTCCGCCACATGTCCTCGATGATGGTCCCGGACTGGACGTTGACCGGGTTGATGGATATGCTTTCCGAGTACTGCCTGGCGAACTCGATGGCGGCGGAGGTGTCGCGGATCGCGCGGGCCTCGGTCATGAACGGCGGTTTGAGCAACAGATAGGTCCTCACCGGGATGGAGTGACGCCTCAGGTTCTCCGCTGCCTTGACGTAGTCGGCCACAGTGAAACCTTTCCTGATCGACCGGCGCAACACCTCATCATCCGCCGACTCCAGACCGAGGGCCACCAAGACCTTCTCCTTGGGGAGGGATTCCAGAGCCTCATCGGTCACAAATTCCGGCCTGGTCTCGAAGATGATCTTCTGGGCCTGGGGGAACGCCCCGAGTATCTCGAGCCGCAGCTCGGAAGGGATCTCCCTCTCGTCCAGGAAACTGCCCGAGGTGTATATCTTCACCATCGGCTCACCGGAGTACTTGCCCTTGACGCTGGCCAACTGGGCCCGCAGATCCTCTATGGTGATGCCCTGATCGCTCTCGACGTTGTAACCGCACATGGTGCATCCCTTCTGGAAGGCCCACCAGCAGCCCTTGGTGCGTAGGATCGCCACCATCGCCTTGACCTTGTCCGTACCGATCATGTCGTCTTCCTTCCAGACGGCCGTCGGCATGCACCGTAGAGCTACATCGTTCATCATGATCAGGACTCGCAAGACGCCCGTGCGTCAGTTTGTGTCATCCTGCGGTCAGATATAAAGTTGTCCCGCGAACCGGTGGCTATGTCTCCGCTATTTCAGGCCAGCGATGTCCGTTGATGTTATCATCGATGATTTCCGGGGGCGGTCTTTTTTAATATCCTCTTTGCGCTCCTCATTTCAAATCCAATTCAAGAATGAATTGTGGACACCGCCGTCCATGACGATGCGAATGGTCCTTGACCAGGCCACGATGATAATGGCAGAGGCGATAGGGTGAGAGATTAATGAACGTGATAGTGGCAAATGACGGAAAACCGCACTCGGAGAAGGCAGCACATTACGCGATCGTGCTCGCCAAGGTCCTCAGGTGCAATCTTTATGCCATTTACGTCGTGAGCCCCAAGGCCGAGCTGGAGAAGGACAAGAACATCCGGAACGGCATGCGCGTGCTCGGTCGAACCAAGATCAAGGCGGCCGAGATCGGTGTGGAGCTGAACACGCTGCTGGAGGCCGGAGATCCCTATACCACGATCATGGAGGCGGCGGAAAGGATCGAGGCCGACATGATCATCATGGGCAGTTCCGGCAAGACCGGCATGAAGGCGAAGTTCTCGGGCAGTACGGCCGATTCGATCTACAAGAACTCCTCGTGCACCGTCACCGTGGTAAGGTAAGGAAGAACCGATCTTCCGCGCCCACGTTGGTGACGACGCCTGTCATTCCCCGAATGTGGGTGGTATTTGGACGTGCAGCGGTGAGGCTCCGACCAGACCGGTATCGCGTGTTCAGTGGAGATCCGGCGGTGCTATCTCATTCGGGTTCTCAATACCGGTCCATGGTCCCGCGTTTTCTGGACAGGTTCTCGAACAAGGTGAACAGCAAGTACCCCAAGAACATGGCCACCAGTCCGACCAGCAGCTCCAGCCCGATGGTTCCTGATATTCCCACCAGGGATGTCCCGTCGACGGCCGCCCGGGCCGCGTCGGTGCCGAAGGTCATTGGGATACCGTAGGAGATCGGCTGCAGGTAACCTGGAAGATAGGAGACCGGGAAGTTCACCCCGCAGAACAGCAGCCCGATGAACAGGAAGATGTTGGCGATGACCATCGAGGTCCTCAGGTACAGCCCGACGGAGCTGAGCATCAGGCCGAACCCGGTCATGGCGAACGCCGTGATGACGATCACAACACCCAACGCCAGCATGTCGGTGCGGGAGAAATCGACCCCGAACAGGAAGGCGGCATAGAGCAGCGCTATCACCGCGGTGGCAATGCCGTTGACGATCTGGAACATGGCCCGCCCGATGAACATGGCCATCCGATTCGCCGGAGTGGAAAGGATCGGCACCAGGGTTCCCTGTTGCTTCTCCTCCCCGGTGATGTTGCAGACGGCGAAAACGGTGACGTAGGATATGGATTGGAGCGCGTTGCCGATGGCCACATACGTGACGCTGATGTCCGGGTTCTGTACGTACTTCGTGACGTAGACAAAGAAAGCTATCTGGAACAGAGATATGGAGAAAAGCTGCATTATCCACATGGCCGGCGACAGCCAGTTGAAGAGGGCGTTCTTGGCCAGCACCGCCGAGGACCAGAACACCCTCATGAATTCCGATAACCGGACGAACATCTAGATCCTCCCGATGTCGCCCTTGACCCGAACCCTTCTCTCCACCGTCTGGAAGAGGAAGAACGCCACGGCCACGTAGAACAGGGCCAGAATGGTCATCACCGCCATGTCGCCCCAGTACCCCAGGTCCAGTCCGGTGTACCCGCTCAGCGCCGAATAACGCATCGCATCGATGCCCCAGGACGGCGCCAGGGAAAGGGAAAGAGGACCGCTCCAGGCCGGAAGCATGGCGATGGGGAACATGGTACCAGTGCCTACGTAGATGGGGAACTCCAATCCGTTCGTGAGCACGCTGGCGTTCCGGGTGAGGACGAAGGCCGAACTGAACACCAGGCCCAGCGCCGCCAGCGACATGAGGGTGACGAACAGCGCCAGGAAGAACAGTAGCGGGTCGGCCAGCGCCAGGGGTACCTGGAACCAGAACACCGCAATGATCAGGATGAACACCGCGTTGAGCATCCCGATCAGGGCGTTCCACAATGACCGGCCGGCGATGATCCAGACCAGCGGCGCGGGGGTGGCGAGCACTTCCTCCAAGGTTCCGTTCCGGCGATCGAACTGGAGTGAGAACCCGGAGGAGTACAGTGTGTTGCCCCACATCCCCATCATGCCTCCGCCGAGGACCGCGTAAAGAATGAAATTTCCGCCTGCGTTGCGGAACAACATCAGGGCCACCAGGGTCATGACGAACGGAGCTACCAGGTTCGGGATCAGCCACTGCGGGTCGGCCAGGAAGAACAGCATCTGGTGTCGGAACGACGACGTGAGCGCGCGTAACCTAGTCATGCCTTTCGACCAGCCATAGGTAGGCGTCCTCGAGCGTGGGCTCTTTGACCTTCATGTCGATCACGTTCCTGCCGCTCAACCTGCCCGCGATGGGTGCCAGCATCTCCCCGGCATCGGCCACCTGGACGCGCAGGATCTGCTTGTCCTCGTTCATTGCGGAGCTGACCGCCCGGACCCCCGGAATGGACCTCAAGGACTCAACGTCCTTGTCGGTCAGACCGAAACCTTCCACCTCGACCACGCAGGTGTCCTTCATCAGCGACTTCAATCCGCGGGGCGTGTCCATTGCCACTATCCTTCCCTTGTTGATGACGGCCAGACGGTCACATAGGTCGTCCGCCTCGAACATGTAGTGGGTCGTCATGAGGATGGTCTTGCCACTGGCCAGCAGGTCTTTGATCAGGTTCCGGGTGTCCCGGGAGGCCTGCGGGTCGAGCCCTATCGTGGGCTCGTCCATGAAGATGACCTCCGGATCGTTGATGAGCCCTTTGGCGATGTGCAGCCTCTGCTTCATGCCCCTGGAATAGTCCTCGACTCGGTCGTCGGCCCGGTCCAGCAGCTCGACCTTGTGCAGCACCTCCTCGATGCGTTGTTCCCTCTCCTGGCGGGGGACGGCGTAGAGGTCCGCAAAATACCTCAGGTTCTGCCTGCCGCTGATCCGGTAATACAGACCCCTTTCTCCCCCGATGATCAGGCCTATCCTTTTCCTGACCTCGTAGGGGTCCTTGCTGACATCGAATCCCAGCACCTTCGCGCTCCCGGAGGTCGGGATGAGCAGGGTGGTGAGCATCTTGATGGTGGTGGTCTTGCCCGCGCCATTCGGCCCCAGGATCCCGAAGAGTTCCCCCTTCTTCACCGCGAAGGATATGTGGTCCACCGCCAGGGTCTCCTTCTTCTTTTTATGGATGAAGCCTTGGCTGGTCTTGTAGATGCGGACCAGGTCGTTCACTTCGATGACGTTCTCAGGATCACCGGGATGGATCTCCGACATAACCGACGAGGTGACTTTATTGAGGCTAATATACGTTTCGGACGCCCCGCCGAGTGCACTGGCCCGAACCGATCTATGCTAGACGATATCAGGCAGGCACGGCTTTCTGGTAGATCCTCTCCCGGCTCTTGAAGGTCGTCAGGAGGTGGGAGGCCTCACCCACCAGGGTCTCGGTGTTGCCCATGACGAAATAACCTCCCTGGTTCAGAGAGCCGAAGAACTTCATGTACAGGTGCTCCTGCATCTCACGGGTGAAGTAGATCACCACATTTCGGCAGAAAATGCAGTCGAACCTGGCCGGGGGTTTGGATGCGATCAGGTCGATCTTCCGGAAGTCGACCATGTCCATGATGTCCTGCGAGATCTGGTACATCTCCCCTTCCAGGGTGAAATATTTTTCCAGGTACTCCTTCTTGATGTTGGTCACCTGGCGGGGAAGGTACTTCCCCACGGCCGCCGCCTCCAGGCTGGATCGTCGATGTCCGAGCCGATGATATTGACATTGAAATTGTTGAGCTCCTCGCCGAGAAGCTCACGGAGCATGATCGCGATCGAGTAGGGCTCTTCACCGCTGGAACAGCCAGCGCTCCAGATGGTGATGTCGTTCTTGCCCTGTTTGATCTTGTCATAGATCAGGAGGGGCAGCACCTCCTCCTCCATCGCCTTGAACACGATCGGGTCCCGGAAGAACTGGGTCACGTTGATCGTCAGGTCGTCCAACAGCTGGTCGTACTCGGTCGGATTCGAATCCAGGAAATTGCTGTAATCCGAATATGCCTTCGACCCGCAGCAGCGCATCCTAACCCCTATCCTCCTCTGCAGGTAGGTGTCCTTATACTGGCCGAGATCGAGCGAGGTGCATCGGAATATCTGCTTCTTCAGTGTGATAAAGTCCTTGTCGGTGCAAACGCGCTCCGGTGCCATCCTGAGAATGAGCTCACTGCTAGTATAGATAACGAGACGACATGAATCTCAATACCCGAGAGCGAGGAAAAGCCATTGACCAGCAGCTGCCATAGGAACATGGCGTATGTTGATGGTTCGTGTTTTTGATTATCACCGGTGATTACCGATTATCCGGTCTTTATAACCATCAAAATTCCTGCAATGGTCAAGAATTCAGGCATTTCGCAGATGAAATGCAAGAGACCGGACAACCATCGATCGGAGGTTGTCACTGAGAATCGTGAAACAGGGGAGTAGTGTGAAATGGAAACTGACCAAGGAAATACAATACTGGCTGAGATCGTGTCATCGGTGCCGGTCGCCACCTTCGCGATCGATGCGACTGCAAAGATCACTCATTTCAACAAGGCCGCAGAGGACATATCTGGGTACCCATTGACGGAAGCCTTGGGCATGAGGCTCAGGGACGTCTTCGGTAACACTTTGGGCAAGAAGGGCTGCCCGGTCATCGAGGCGCTCAACACCGGCAATGGGATCGAGATCGATTCCATGGAAATCATGAACTCGAAGAACGAGTCGGTGAAAGTCCACATGAAAGCTATGCCACTGTTCGACCAGATCTGGAAGGATAGTGGGAGGGATAGGCTTCCTGGAGCCAATTATTGAAGAGTCATCCGCGGAAGGCCTTACCCGTTCAATCGTCGATCACGCCCCCAACATGGTCATATCCATTGAGCCAGACCTGAGCATCAGCTTCGTCAACCAGACCGCATTGAAGGTCATGGGGATAAAGGAGTCGGACGTTCTGGGCAAGAAGTGCTATGAAGTGTTCGATTCCGGCATCGGCGAGAAGCCGGACTTCGTGCTGGAGGAGGCACTGAAGAGCGGAGAAATGGCGAGAGGGGACGTGGTCATCAAGGTCCAGGGAACCGAAAGGCAGTTCCGCATAACCGCCGCCGCGAGGAAGGATGAGACTGGAAAGGTCGCAGGGCGTCGTCGAATACTTCAATGACATCACCAGAGAAATGGAGTACACCAAGGAAGTTTTGGCACTCACCGAGAAGGCCATCGCCGGCGACGTGAAGGCGAGGGCCAACGTGGACAAGTTCGAAGGGAACGACAGGAAGATCGTCAAGGGGATCAATGACACGCTCGATGCGTACCTGGCGCCCCTGAAGGTTGCTGCGCACTATGTCAAGATGATCTCCAAGGGCGACATGCCCGGCAAGATCACCGCCAACTGGAACGGCGACTTCAACATCATGAAGACCAACCTGAACATGTGCATCGACGCCATCACCCGCATGCTCGATGACTCGAAAATGCTGGAACAGGCGGCGGCGGAACAGAAGTTCGATGTCCGGGCGGACCTCACCCGCCACATGGGCGATTTCTCCAAGGTGATCAACGGCTTCAACCAGACCCTCGACAAGGTGGTGGAGAAGACCTATTGGTACGAGCAGATACTGGACTCCATCCCCTGGCCCATTTCGGTCACGGACATGAACATGAACATCACCTTCATCAACAAACCGGCGATGGGCATACTGAAGGTGGAACGGAAGGACCTGATCGGGCAAGCACTGCGCAGTATGGAACGGTCCAATATGCAAGACCAAGAACTGCGGCATCATCCGTCTGAAGGATGGAGAGCACTCCACCATCTCGGAGCGTGACGGAAAGAACTCGAAGATCGATGTGAACTTCCTGACCAACGCCAAGGGCGAGAACATCGGTCATGTCGAGGTCATGCAGGACGTGACCAAGACCATCCGCCAGCAGAAGTACCAGGCGGGCGAGTTCAAGCGGCTGTCCAGCAACCTGAAGAACCTGTCGGTCGGAAGCCTGGACCTGGACCTTAATGTCACCGAGGCGGACGACTACACCAAGGAGATGAGCAAGGAATACCAGAACGTCAACAAGGACCTGATGCAGGTCATGGAGGCCATCTCCTCGATGGCGAACGATGCGGATTCGTTGGTGGATGCAGCCATCATCGGTAAGCTGGGCACCAGGGCGGACGCATCCAAGCACCAGGGAGTGTACGGCAATATCGTGCAGGGCGTCAACGACACCCTGGACGCGGTGATTGCACCCCTTAACGTGGCGGCGAAGTATGTCGACGATATCTCCAAGGGTGCGATACCGGCGAAGATCACCGACACCTACAACGGCGATTTCAACGTCATCAAGAACAACCTGAACCAGTGCATCGACGCGGTCAAGAACCTGGTGGTGGATGCGGGTATGCTCAGCAAAGCCGAGTCGAAGAGTAAGCTCGCCACCCGGGCCGACGCCTCAAGCACCAGGGCGACTACAGAAGATCGTCCAGGGCGTCAACGACACGCTGGACGCGATCATCGGACCTCTGAACGTGGCGGCGAAGACGATCGACGACATCTCGAAGGTAGAGACAGATCCCGGCCAAGAGCACAGAGACCTACAATGGCGATTTCAACGTCATCAAGAACAATTTGAACTAGAGCATCTGACGCGGTCAACATCATGGTCGTCGGACGCCGGGATGCTGTGCAAGGCGGCGGTGGAAGGAAAACTCATCGACACGGGCCGATACATCGAGGCACCTCGGGCGACTACAGAAAGATCGTTCAGGGCGTCAACGACACCCTGGACGCGGTCATAAGTCCGATACGAAGAGGCGATGCGCATCGCAGATTCCTACGCCGGAGGGGACCTGACCGCCCGCGTTGAGATCGATACCAAGGGCGACTTCGCGAAAATGGCAGAGTCCTTGGACAGGATCGGGGAGAGCCTGACCGACCTTCTGAGGGAGGTCAACAATTCGGTCAGCATGGTCTCATCCACCTCCCAGGAACTGGCTTCCTCGGCGGAGGAGATGAACGCCTCGACCGAACAGGTCTCCTCGGCGATCCAGCAGATATCCAAGGGCGCCCAGAGCCAGGCGGCCCAGGTGGACGAGACGGCCAAGGCAATGGCCTCGGTCACCAAGACCGTGGAAGAGGCGGAGAAGCGGTCGGTCAAGGCATCGGAGGGTGCCAAGACCACCAGCCAAAGGGCGAACGCCGGAGTGACAACCGTCGAGAGCACCATCAAGAAGATGCAGGAGATCCAGAAGGTGGTGGTGGAGAGCGCCAAGGTCATCGAATCCCTGGGCAAGAGGTCCGAGGAGATCGGCGAGATCGTCAGACGTCATCACCAACATATCCGACCAGACCAACCTGCTGGCGCTGAACGCGGCCATCGAAGCCGCCAGGGCCGGGGACCAGGGCCGCGGGTTCGCGGTGGTCGCGGAAGAGGTCAAGAACCTGGCGGAGGACTCTCGCGAGGCCGCCGAACGCATCGCCAAGATGATCAAGGAGGTCCAGAGCGAGACCGCCAGGGCGGTCGAGGCCATGCAGCGCGGGACCAAGGAGACCGCGGAGGGCATGGAGCATGTCGAAGTGACGGGCAAAGCGTTCCGGGAAATATCGGAGATGGCGGGCCAGTTCGAGGAAATGATGAACAGTTCCAGCAGGAAATGAAGTCCCAGAAGGTAGGGGCGACCAAGGCGGCAAGGGCCATCGACAGCATCGCCAGCGTGGCCGAGGAGACCGCATCGGCCTCAGAGGAATCGGCCGCTTCGACCGAGGAGCTGACCGCCAGCATGGAGGACATGACCGCCAGGGCCCAGGCCCTGTCGGAGATGTCCGTGAACCTGCAGAAGGTTTCGGCCCAGTTCAAGATCGATAGGGAGACGGAAGAGGTCTGTGACGTTTCCAGTCAAGAGGTGGCGCCGCTCTACACGCGAAAGAAGGAGATCAAGAGATCACCTCCCAAGGCGTCCCGCGATGAGCTCCAGGTGCCCCGCAAAGTGAAGGAGGCGTTGAACCGCCGAGGGATCGAGGCCGGGAAGTGACCACCGATCGGACCAAAACCACCAACAAACCCCTTCCTTTTTTAATCTGGACCAATGTTCAAAGCATCGTTATTTTCCCCGATTGATTATCATGGCTGGTAGCTATCTGTTTGCCCTTTATTAGGGAAAGACGGCTTTTTGGAATTATCCGCTGACCGAAGGAAATTTCCACCCAGAGAAATGCCCCCATCAGCCACCAGGAAGAAAATGGAGTAAGATAAAATGGAAATGAACTCTACAATAAAAACGCTGAAAGATGTGATTGGTTGCAGTCCCGATGCCCGCATTGGCATTGGACGACAATTTCACCATACTGGCCTATAACGCCGAGATGGAAGCATTGACCGGTTACAATCAGGAAGAAGCCACCAAGCTCGGGATCAGAGCTTTCATAGACAGCGCGACCACCACCAGCGACAAAGATTTTCTCGATGTACTGAAGACTGGCAAGACAATCGAGGTCGAAAGGGGCGAGGTGCGTCACAAGTCCGGGAAAACCCGCATCATCACCGGACGATTGAGCCCGATGATGGATAAGGAAGGAAAGCTCTTGGCGGTAATCTGTGGTATAAAGCCGGCGGATGCCTCCAAGCTGGAGGAGAAGGTATACCTCTACGAACAGATCCTAGATTCACTTCCTTGGCCCCTTTCGGTCACTGACAACAAAATGAACTGGCTTTTCATAAACAAGCCGGTGGAAACCATGCTCGGGGTCAAGCGGGCCGATATGATGGGCAAGCACTGCAGCAACTGGGGAGCGGGCATATGCAAGACCGACAACTGCGGCATAGAATGCCTAAGGGCGGGCAAGCCAAGGACCTTCTTCGAGCAGCAGAACATGAACTTCCAGGTCGATATCGCTTACATCAAGGACCCCAAAGGTGAAAGGATGGGTCACATCGAGATCGTCCAGGACGTAACCATTCAGGCACGAGAACGCGCTTACCGTGACGAATGGATCGCCCAGCATAAGGCCCATTTGATCGCGTTGGCAAAGGGTGACCTCAATTTCCATCCAACCCTGAAGGAAGCGGACCAGTACACTCAAAATCTGCATGACATCTACAAGATGATCAACGGCTCCCTCGTGGAGGCAAGAGATGCAATGAAGGGATTGGTCGTCGATGCAGAGATGTTATCCAAGGCTGCGGTGGAAGGAAAGCTTTCCACGAGGGCGGATGTCTCCAAGCACCAAGGAGAGTATCGCAAACGTGGTGAAAGGGGTCAACGACACGCTGGACGCGGTCATCGGACCTCTGAACGTGGCGGCAAAGTATGTCGACGACATCTCCAAGGGTGCGATACCAGCGAAGATCACCGACATCTACAACGGCGATTTCAATGTCATCAAGAACAATTTGAACCAGTGCATCGATGAAATCAACAGCCTCAAGGACGATCTCGGTTCCATGGCACGGGCCCAGAAGGCCGGAGATTTCGAAGTGATGTGCAAACCGGAGATCCATCAGGGGGCTTATTCCTCCCTAGCACTGGGAATGAACGAAGCCATGGGAGCCGTCATAAGTCCCGTCGTAGAAGGAATAGGACTTATGGACCAGTGGTCTCTGAGGAGATCTTAGTCATGAGATGCGCGCCCTCCCAGGGAAGCAGATAATCATGACGAACAGCTGGAACAACATGCGGAAGAACATACTGGCGCTATTGATTGATGCCGACATGTTGGCAAAGGCCGCTGTTGAAGGAAGGCTGGCGACACGTGCCGACGCCTCCAAGCACCAGGGCGACTACCGGAAGATCGTGCAAGGCGTCAACGACACGCTGGACGCGGTCATCGGACCTCTGAACGTGGCGGCGAAGTACGTCGACGACATCTCCAAGGGAGCGATCCCGGCCAAGATCACCGACAATTACAACGGGGATTTCAACGTCATCAAGACCAACCTGAACCAGTGCATCGACGCGGTCAACAACTTGGTCTCTGATGCCGGGATGCTGTCCAAGGCAGCGGTGGAAGGCAAACTATCCACCCGGGCGGATGCATCGAAGCACTACGGGGACTACAGAAAGATCGTGCAGGGCGTCAACGACACGCTGGACGCGGTCATCGGACCACTGCAGGTGTCGGCCAAGTATGTCGACGACATCTCCAAAGGGGCGATACCGGCCAAGATCACCGACACCTACAACGGCGATTTCAATGTCATCAAGAACAATTTGAACCAGTGCATCGACGCGGTCAACAACATGGTCGCGGATGCCGGGATGCTGTCCAAGGCAGCGGTGGAAGGCAAACTATCCACCCGGGCGGATGCATCGAAGCACTTCGGGGACTACAGAAAGATCGTCCAGGGCGTCAACGACACGCTGGACGCGGTCATCGGACCACTGCAGGTGTCCGCCAAGTATGTGGACGACATCTCCAGGGGAGCCATCCCGGCGAAGATCACGGACAATTACAACGGGGACTTCAACGTCATCAAGACCAACCTGAACCAGTGCATCGATGCGGTCAATGACCTGGTCGCCGATGCTGCCATGCTGTCCAAGGCAGCGGTGGAAGGCAAGCTTTCCACCCGTGCCGATGCTTCAAAGCACCACGGGGACTACAGAAAGATCGTCCAGGGCGTCAACGACACGCTGGACTCGGTCATTGGCCCGATCAACGAAGCGATGCGCATCGCAGACGCATACGCCGGCGGCGACCTGACGGCCCGGGTCAACATCGAGACCCAGGGAGACTTCTCCAAGTTCAGCGCATCGCTGGACGCGATCGGTGAGAGCCTGACGGCCCTGCTGGTGGAAGTTAACAACTCGGTCGGAATGGTCTCATCCACGTCCCAGGAGCTGGCCTCCTCGGCGGAAGAGATGAACGCCTCGACCGAGCAGGTATCGTCCGCCATCCAACAGATATCCAAGGGCGCCCAGAGCCAGGCGGCCCAGGTGGACGAGACCGCCAAGGCGATGAAGGAGATATCATCGTCCGTGCAGGAAGCCTACACCCGGTCCATGGCGGCATCGGAAGCGGCCAAGAAGGCCAACGACAGCGCCAACGTTGGCAAGGGAACGGTCGAGACGCACCATCAAGAAGATGCAGGAGATCCAGAAGGTGGTGGTGGAGAGCGCCAAGGTCATCGAATCCCTGGGCAAGAGGTCCGAAGAGATCGGCGAGATCGTCGACGTCATCACCAACATATCCGACCAGACCAACCTGCTGGCGCTGAACGCCGCCATCGAAGCCGCCAGGGCCGGGGACCAGGGCCGCGGGTTCGCGGTGGTCGCGGAAGAGGTCAAGAACCTGGCGGAGGACTCTCGCGAGGCCGCCGAACGCATCGCCAAGATGATCAAGGAGGTCCAGAGCGAGACCGCCAAGGCGGTCGAGGCCATGCACCGGGGCACGAAGGAGACCGCCGAGGGAATGCAGTTCGTCGAGATGACCGGCAAGGCGTTCGGGGACATCCAGGGAATGGCTGCCACCACCACCGCCGGCGTCGTCGAGATATCCAACCTGATGAACTCGCAGAAGGAAGGTACCCAGAGAGCGGCGAAGTCGGTCGACGGGATCGCCAGCATCGCGGAGGAGACCGCTTCGGCTAGCGAGGAATCGGCAGCTTCGACCGAGGAACTGACCGCCAGCATGGAGGACATGACCGCCAGGGCCCAGGCCCTGTCGGAGATGTCCGTGAACCTGCAGAAGATCGCGGGACAGTTCAACATCGGAGCGGTGGATGCGCCGGCGCCGGCCAAGGTAGAGGCGCCGCGGCAAGCCGCTCCAAAGAAAGCGTTGACCATGAAGGCACCCTCGAAACCGACAAGGGCGGAAGAGGCCAGGATGCCGATCAAGGTCAAAGAGGCCCTCCGCAAGAGAGGGATCGAGGCAGAGAACTGAGGTGTCAATATGCGCAGGAAGAGAGAGAAGGTCGAGCTCACCGGCGACGAGGAACAGATCGTGTCTTTCCAGCTCGGAAAGAGCACGTTCGCCGTGAGCGTCAATCAGGTAAGGGAGATAGGAAAGGTGCAGGACATCACCAAGATACCCAAGATGCCGGACTACATCGAGGGCGTCATGAACCTCCGGGGCCAGATCACCACGGTGATCGACCTCCGGAAGAGGTTCAACATCGATGACGGCGTGGGCGGAAGGACCGCCCAGTCCCGCATCATCGTGGCGGAGGTCGGAGACACCCAGATCGGCATCATCGTGGACTCGGTGGAGGACGTCATGCGGGTGCCGAAGAACAGCATATCGCCACCGCCGAAAACGCTGGCCTCCGCCATGGACGCCGAGCTCCTCACCGGCATATGCAAACTTCAGGATAAATTGGTCATGCTGCTGGATCTGAACAAGATCATGCTGTCCAAGGAAGAGATGGAGAACGTGCATAAGATCAAGGAAGAGAAGAAAGGAGAGATATCGGTATGAGCGACCCAAAGAAGGTTCTGATCTGTGACGACTCGATCGTCATGCGCAAGATGATCAACGACATCCTGTCCCGCAACGGTTTCAACGTGGTTGGACAGGCGAAGAACGGCGTCGAGGCAGTCGAGCTGTACGCGAAGCTGCAGCCGGACCTGGTGACGATGGACATCATCATGCCCGGAGAACCAGGCGTGGAGATCGTGAAGAAGATCGTGACGCATGGACTCCAAGGCCAGGATAATGATGGTCACAGGATTGAGCCAGAAGAACCTGGTCCTGCAGGCGATGGAGAACGGTGCCCGCGAGTTCGTGGTCAAGCCGTTCGATGAGTCGGCACTGCTGGAAGCGGCAGCCAAGACAATAGGATAAGACGTGAACGAAATGGATGGACCGATCCGAGTGCTGGTGGTTGACGATTCGCTGGTGATGCGCAAGATCCTCACGGACCTGTTCCAGGAGGACCAAGGCATCGTCGTAGTGGGAACGGCGAGGAACGGGAAGGAGGCATTGCAGAAGATACGCGAGCTTTCCCCGGACGTGGTGACCATGGACATCGAGATGCCGGAGATGGACGGCATCACCGCGCTGAAGCAGATCATGAGGGACATGCCATGCCCGGTCATCATGATCAGCTCCGCCGACAAGAAACAGGCGGACATCACCATGAAGGCGCTCGAGCTCGGGGCCATCGATTTCATACCGAAGACGTCCGGCTCACTCTCCCTGGACATAGAGAAAGTGGCCAAGACGATAATCGGGACGATCAAGATAGCGAGCAAGGTGAAGGTGAAGGCCAGCGCTCCCGGTCGCACAACATCATGGACCACCATCTGAATGGGGTCAAGGGCGATCGGCTGGTGCTGATCGGTTCCTCGACCGGGGGGCCGAAGGCATTGCCCGAGGTCTTATCGCGTCTGCCCGGGGACATCCCGGCAGCGATCCTGGTCGTGCAGCACATGCCGGAAGGTTTCACCAAATCGTTCGCCGAAAGGCTGAACTGGTCAACGTCCCTGGACGTCAAGGAGGCGGAGGAAGGGGACGAGCTGAAGCGGGGCCACGTGCTGATAGCGCCGGGAAACCGCCACATGGAGGTCGTCGGTAACCATGTGCATCTGAACGACGACCCGAAGATCCATTTCGTCCGCCCCGCCGTGGACGTGATGATGAAGACGGCGGCGCCCATCTACGGCAAGAAGATCGTGGGCGTGGTGCTGACCGGCATGGGCTATGATGGGGCGGAGGGAATGAAGATGATCAAGGAGTTCGGGGGCAGGACCATCGTGCAGGACGAGGCCATCGTGCGTCGTCTATGGCATGCCCAAGGCCGTGGTCGACTCCCACGCAGCGGACATGGTCGTCCCGCTGGAAGACATCGCGGACCACATCATGATCGCATTGAAGGACTAGGGGATAGTCTAATGGTTGACAAATCAAAGTATCTGGACGTGTTCATCGAGGAGGCCAGGGAGAACCTGCAGGGAGTGAACAATGTCCTTCTAGAGCTGGAGGAGAAGGGCTTCAGCGAGGAATCGATGAAGGTGGCCTACCGGGTCGTGCACACCATAAAGGGGACGGCGGCGGTCATCGGCATCGAATCCATCAGCGAACTGGCCCATGTGATGGAGGACCTCTTCGGCATACTGGTCGAAAAGAAGAAGACACCGGAGAAGAAACTGCTCAATCTGCTGTTCCGAGGAGCGGACACCATCGAAAAGATGATCGGGCAGCTGGAAAAGGACGGCACCACCGACATCAAGGTCGAGGGGCTGATCGCCGAGATGAAGGAGTTCGAGGACCTTTCCGCCAAGAACGCCGTGGCGGAGAAGGAGAACGGGTCCGAGTGTCAGGGGACCAGCCTGATTCTGGACACCGAACAGAAGAAACAGGTCAACGACGCCATCGGGGCCGGGAAGCAGGTCTACGAGGTCGCGGTCACCTACGAGAAGAAGCTCAAGTTCAAGGAGGGCAGGGCCTTCCAGCTCGTCCGGCGCCTGGCGCAGATGGGCACCATCATCACCTCGAGGCCGACGGCCGCCGAGGTCAAGGAGGAGGATGACGGCATAACCATCCTGCTCGCCACCCAGGAGAACGCCGAGGAGATCGGCAAGGCGGCCAAGGACGTCATCGGGATGGAAGAGGTCGATATCGAACTGTTGATGGGTTTCAAGGAAGACGACA
The DNA here is from genome assembly GCA_963710685.1 of uncultured Methanomassiliicoccales archaeon. Taxonomy (GTDB): domain Archaea; phylum Thermoplasmatota; class Thermoplasmata; order Methanomassiliicoccales; family UBA472; genus DASXVU01. The sequence goes on from CAVQBH010000015.1 coordinate 223,381, forward strand.
CCGGCCCGGCCGAATCGCAGGAGACGTGCGATGCGTCGAAAACGAAGGAAGGGACATCCTCCGCGGAGAAATCCATCACCACCGGAAACACCATCAGGGTGAAGAGCAAGCTGCTGGACCAGCTGCTGGACCTGGTGGGAGAGATCATGATCAACAACATCCGCATCAACCAGATCGCCACCGATCTTAAGCACCGGGAGCTGAAGCAGACCCTGCAGAACAACTCCCGACTGATGACCGAGATGCAGGACATCGTCCTAAGGACCAGGATGGTCCCGGTCGATTTCATATTCAAGCGCTTCCCGCGCATGGTCAGGGACGTCAGCGAGGAAAGCAAGAAGGACGTCGAGTTCACCATGAAAGGGAACGACATAGAGATTGACCGAAGCCTGCTGGATGAGATAGGGGATTCGCTCGTCCACCTCCTGCGCAACGCCGTCGATCACGGCATCGAACCGGCAGAGCAGCGCAAAGCGAACGGCAAGCCGGCCAAGGGAACGCTGATCCTTTCGGCGTTCCGGGAACAGAGCAGCATCGTCATCACGGTGGAGGACGACGGGCGGGGAATGGACCCGGCGAAGATCGCCAAGAAAGCGGTGCAGAAAGGCCTGGTCACCCAGGAGGAGGTGGAGCGCATGGATGAGAAGAAGATCCTGTCCTTCGTGTTCCTGCCCGGGTTCTCGACCGCGGAAAAGGTGTCGGACATCTCCGGAAGGGGGGTCGGACTGGACGTGGTCAAGACCAAGATAGAGGGTCTGGGCGGCTTCGTGAAGATGGACACCAAGGTCGGCAAGGGTACCAAGTTCACGCTCAAACTGCCGCCCAGCATGTCCATCATCCGGGCGATGCTGGTCGAAGTGAACAACGAGAAGTACGCCATTCCGCTGGAGAACGTGCGGGAGACGGTCCGGGTCAACATGGACCAGGTGATCGAGGTGGCGCACCAGGGCGTGTTCCGGCTGAGGAACGAGGTCCTGCCGGTGCTGAACATACACTCGGAGTTCGGCGGGCTGGTCATCGAGCATAAGGACATGCCGGCGATCATCGTCGAAAAGAACGAGAACTCCGCGGTCCTGGTGGTCTCCAGATTGATCGGGCAGCAGGAAATTGTGGTGAAGAACCTGGGACGCGACCTGAGGTCGGCCGGGTTCTTCTCCGGGGCGACGATATTGGGTGACGGGAAAGTAGCCATGATCCTTGACGTAGGGGCATTCATATGAGCAAGAGGACTGAGAGTCTGGACGAACTGCAGATCGACGCTCTGCGGGAGATCGGAAATGTGGGAGCCTCCTATGCCTGCGGGGCTTTGACCAACCTGGTCAAGAAAGAGGTACTGATCGACGTGACCGAATGCTACCTGGAACCGATGGACAAGCACCTGAGCCGGTTCGGCCAGCCGAAGGACATCGTGGCAACGGTGTGCATTGACGTGGCCACCGGGAAGGGCAGCCGGGTGCTGATGATCCTCCCGATGGGCATAGCGGCGATGCTGTCCGACCTCATGATGGGAACGAAGAACCCACCGGGAAGGATGCTCACGGAAGAGGACAAGGAGGTCCTGACCGAGATGGGGGACGTCTGCATCAGGGAGTACCTGGCGCCGATATCCAAGTTCCTGAAGATCTCGCCCATGCCTTCCGCCCCGGTGGTGCATGTCCAGTATGTGGGGGCATCGGCCGCCAAGGCCAATTCGGTGCTCGGCCTGAACGCGCCCTACGAGATCAGGATAATGACGGACTACGTCGACCGGGCCAAGAAGTACCACGGCACGATCATGTTCCTGCCGGACGAGCAGACGCAGGACCTGACGTTCAAGAAGTTCGGGGTCGACACGGAAGCGCAGTCGGCCATGTACGCGAAGTTCGGGGTTTAAGCGGGTGAAGGAAAATGGAAAACGGCACAGAATTTCAATCAACATACACGCCAGACCAGATAGACGCCCTGCGCGAGATCGGCAACATAGGGGCGTCGCACGCCTCGACGGCGCTGACCACCCTGCTTAACCAGGATATCCTGGTGGACGTCCCGGAATGCTTCATCTGCAAGACCATGGAAGCGCCATACGTACTGGGGGATGCCGAACAGTCGGTGGTGGCCGTCTACCTGGACGCATATGGGAAAGGGAAGGGCAGCATGCTCCTGATCCTCACCGAGGATATCGCCAAGAAGATGACGGACATGCTCCTCTGGCGCGACCCAGACCCGAACCGGGCGATCTCGGAGGAGGACAAGGACGCAATCTCGGAGATAGGCAACATCTGCGGCTCCGCTTACCTGAACGCCATCTCGAACCTACTGGGAGTGACGATGCTGCCATCGCCGCCGGGCTTCGCCGTCGGCATGCTCGGGGCGGTGCTGCAGTACCCGGCCACGATGGCCTCCGAGGAGTTCGACTACCTGGTGATCATCAAGACCCATTTCGTCACCGATAGGCAGAGGTTCCCTGGATACTTCATCTACATACCTGACCGCGAGACCGAGAAGCTCCTGATGGAAAAGTTTGGAATACAGTGATCAGATGGATTCCGCAAGGAGCTGCGAGCGGGCGTTGACCGGCGCCATCCAGACACCGATCATCGGTGGTCAGGCCGAAGGTCAACTACCTGGACAAGGACCTAATCGTCGGCGTGGGCGAGTACAAGATCGTGTCCTCCCCGCTGGAGCTGATGTGCATCGGTCTGGGCTCATGCGTGGGCATTGCCATATGGGACAGCAGGATAGAGCTGGGCGGACTGGCACACGCGATGCTGCCGGCCTATGACGAGGGCAAGGACAAGGTCAACGCGTCGAAGTACGCGGATTCGGCCACGTTCCTGATGGTGGACGAGATGGTGGACATGGGAGCGAGCCGCTCCAACCTGAAGGCGAAGTTGGCCGGCGGGGCGCAGATGTTCTCGTTCTCCAGCAACGACACCTTGAACATAGGACAGAGGAACGCCGAGTCGGCGAAGGCGGCGCTCAAGAAGGAGAGGATACCGCTGCTGGCCGAAGAGGTCGGCGGCAACAAGGGAAGGACCATATTCTTCACCCCGAAGGACGGCGTAGTACGGATCCAGAAGGGGTCAGAGATCACCTATCTCTGATCCGCAGTTCTTTTTCAAAGCACGAAAGAATAATCATCTTGCCAGCGGTTATCATCCCGATGAGGCAGGAGACGAGGGCCCTGATGGGAATGGTCGGAGAGCACCGCATCGCTCAGATAGCGAAGAAGGACCCTGCCGCCGTTTGCGAGTGCGTGGTGGACGATTCCGGGGAGCGGGCCGTCGTTCGGATCAGCATTTCGGGTCAGATCAGCTCGATGGAGTTCATTGAATCAGATCGGACGGCCGGGAAGGTGGAAAACATGGAGGATTACGCCGCGGTGGTCGCGGACGTTCCGACATTGGGCATCATGTTCCCAGAATCCAGATTCCCGCGGGACATGGCCGCGGCGATATTCGGAAGCATCGTGGCAGAGGTCAGGAACAGGTCCGGCAAGGATTTCAAGTTCAATGGTTTCGTATATGACGACCTGGGAAACGTCAAGGCAACAAGGTGATCTTATCCAGCTCCTCTTTTTGTGCTTGCCACTTCCCTATTCTCGTGGCAACCATACGAGGGTGACGGGAATTTGGTCAAGCGTATTCCGGCAATCAAACAGAACGACGGTGGATTGCTGTCAGGTTAACGAAGCCAATGATGGTTGGGAGCGGGCCCTGGTCAAAGTTCCATACCTGCTTTGAGTTCGTACAAACGTCCCTCTATGCGGTCGTGAACCTTCAGTCGATTCTCCAAGAATCTCATCGGAGGGAGAGATCGGAGACTAGACATGACCCTCCATGTCCTTTTATACAACATCGCGGAACCCAGCGGGTTCTGCATATTGGTCATGTGCACCTTGTATTCCTCATTACCGTGCAGGAAGTCCATTACTTTTATCCTCAACTTTCTATTTTCTTCCATGGTCAGAACGATGGCCAGTTTGCCCGTGAGAAATCCCGGAACTTGTCCACCATGCCCACACGAAAACCTAAGCATACGTCACTTCAAGAAAACACAACATCTGCCCTGCCACCTCACCGTCGATCAGAAGCTTACTGGTCTCCCTCTTTCTGGTCCTCACGGCCATTTTCCCAAGCTCCACCAATAGTCTGCAATTAAGAGGTGTGCTCAATTGGGAGCCCCCGTGCTTCCAGTGTTGATCGTGCTGAGAAAGGAAGTAATTCATGGCCCGCTCCGCATCCTCGACGCTCTCGACCTTGCGGAAATCCATTCTTCCTTCCCTTTCCAGTTTATTCCTGAGCACCTGGAGGCGACTGCGGGTATTCTTTCCAAAGCCAGAAGTAATGTTCCCTTCGAGCGGGAAGACATATGAGCGATCCGTTGACATGATTGAAGAGGAGAGCTTACTTCCGCCATTCTTGCCTAAACCCTCCAGGAATCTAGAGGTCGAGGAGTTCATCTCCATTTTGGAAATGATGAGCATGTTCCACTTTGCTATCTTGACACAACCCAACATTTCCCTGACGGTTTCAGGATCGTCCTGCTTGGCGAAGACGCTGTTTAAGCTATAGCCGAACAGGGAGTTCATGTTGCCGACGATGCCGATGAAGTTGAGCGGAAGGCCCATCACCCGGGAATGACTGGTGAACAGGGGCGCCCCACCGACGAGCTCTCCTTTATCCTCGAGAGCACAACGTGAGGCTTGACCACCAACTTGAAATTGTCCAGCCACCGATGGACAAGGTCGTAGGATGCGAAAATCGATGCGCCACACTCATGGCGAAGCCCCTGCCAGGCTTCCTGATATTCTTGAAAATCCTCAAGAGATTCGAGTGTGACCTGACTTCCCGGGTTTTAGGCACATAGTCGGTCAAGATCTAGCTCCAAAGCCTCAATGATCTTGCGTTGCTTCTTCGTCACCTCGCTGGTGACGAAGCTGCCTTCTGGCAGCTCCATTCTGCGGATCTTTGACAACTCCAGCATGACCGAGGGGAGCGAATGGTCCCGGCACAGCTTGGTCGACCGCATCAACGCCAGCAACCTGGATCGGATGATCAGAGCAACGAAATTGACGAAGATCATGCCCTTGACGACATCGACCTTCTGCGCTCTTAGTGGCAGACCGGCCAGATCGTTCTTGAGCGAGTAGAACATCTTCTCGATGACGTCCCGCTCCCGGGACCATGACAGGCACTCCTGCCAGCTGTGCTGGCCGGAGTGCAGTATGATCATCTTCCCGGCCCGGTTCAGCCGGGCGGCGACGGCCTTCTTCTTGACCTCGATGATGAACTTTCGTCCATCCAGCTTCCAACCGAAGTATTGGACCAATGCGCCGGCTTCCTCCTCGAAGACCCTGGCAGGGTTCTGCCAGGACTTGACCTCCCGCGCCTCCAGCTTTACTTTCACGCGATCAAGCCATTCATAGAACGAGGTCTTTTCCTCCTGTTCCCGGCGCAGATCATAATACAGGTAGCCAGCTACCTCCAGCTCGCCGAGCTGGAGTGTCACCTCCTTCACGAAGAACGTCTCGCCTTCCATCTTGCGCAGGTAGGCCGGATCTTCGATCTCCGTGTGGCTCTTGGAGATGATCGATTTGGCCTCATCCAGCCTCATCGGGGTGGGTATGATGAAATCATACCCGGCGGAGACGATGTCGGTCAGATTGGCCAGGGAATAGAATCCCCGGTCCATGACCAGGACCGGGGCGTCCAGGCCCAAGGACCTCAGCCTGGCCACCGTGTTCTTGATGGTGCTGACGTCCGATATCGAGCCCGGATAGGTCTGGAATCCGAGCGGTATTCCTAGCGTTTTGTGGGCGATCAGTGACAGGTTCATCTGTGGTAATCCATCCCCATCCCGGTTGTGCCCGTATTCGAGCAGCTCCAGCAGCTTCGACGAGCTGCTAAAGGAAGTGATATCGTAGATCAGCGGTCCGGTCCTGCCGATCTTGTCCAGGAGCAGTTCGGTGAACTGCTCCGGTATCGAGCTTCCACCCAGAGCAGCCAGGAAATCGCTCAACGTCTGGGAGGAGAGCGGCAGCTCTCCCCAGATCGAGGAAAGTATGGTGCGTTCATACCAGGTCCGGGCGTTGCTGACCGAGCATGGATCGACCACCCGGTTCACCGACAAGGCCAGGACGGTCCTGGCCTTGTCCTCCGCCAGCAGCTGGTCCAGCATCGAGTCGAGCTCAAGTTCTTGGACGATCTTGAATGCTGGCAGCAGGTCGCCGAAGTCAAAGGCGTTGCGTGGCAGTGCCTTACGCATCCGCTTCGTCTCGCCGTCGACCAGCTTACCCAGATACTTCGATTTCTGTTTGGTAGTTTTGGTGCCTGGGTCGTAGTAGGGAGTGATCTCGTAAACGTAGTCGATGCCGTTGATGTTCTTGACACGGGTGAAAGGCTTCATTTACTATGCCTATATAGGCATAGTATTATTAAAGGATTTTGATGAATGCTGGCTATGAGATGATCAATGAAGTTCAATGCCTAAAAGTCGGGAGGTCAGGGTGTGATGCTTCACATTAGAGTTCTATCAATTCTCAATGTTAATGACCTTATTGCAAGCTCTGAACCTGATCTTCTAGAAAGAGCATAGTCGTTTATAAATTCATAATATATAATTAATGCCCAGACTATCGAAACTCGATATAATTGGAGTCACCAGAATAACACTGTTATTCATTTGGAAATTCAATATTTATTCGTGTAATAGCATTAATTATTTCGTTATGATAAACATCTACTTCTTATCATGGGCTCGGAAGCTTCACTCACTATTCTCGAAGACTTAGAAAAGAGTCTACCTTGACCGGAGAACCCTCTTGATGATCTCCGGTGACATATTGCTGAAATTGTTGATGGTGCTCCCGTGGGGATTTGAACCCCAGTCCTTGGATCGAGAATCCAAAATGATTGGCCGGACTACACTACGGGAGCGAATCCGTAATCCCCCCAAATTCTGTGGCCATAATTAAACCTTTTGGTTAGCTCCCCGGACTGGACTACGGATCGGTGCTCTGGCACAAGATAATCGGGCAGATGGAGGACCTTGGGCCGAATGGCCTGGTCATTACCGGTCACTGATGTGAAGGTGACACCGTTGCTATTTTTTAGGGTTTGATCGTTTCCATCCGATCCTCATGATGCTCATCAGGACCACGATAACAAGGGCCAGTATTACAGCTGCTAACAGTCCAAGTACATACCATCCGATAAGAAAAGCAATGACCCCGACAATTCCTATCGCCCCCCAATTCGTTCCGAAAGCCATTATTGTGTCGCCCGTCACAATCAGTGTTGCTCGTAGTCTATTATGGTTTCTGACGAGTTCTTAACTACGACGGTCATGATCTCATGATTTGGATATCTTGGCGAAACGATAATGTCCTGGAGGACCTTCTTCTTCCCGTGGCAGATTTCGCGTACGACCGGAAATGGTTGGCCCGTACGGCGTTGTTCCTCGCCGTGGCGTTCATTTGGATCATGCTACTGATCGTGTTCCTGCTTCCATTCGATCCGATCGTGACCCTGGTCATGGGATCGGCCATGACCGTGTTCTTTCTGGTGGTGGGCGTTTCACCATTCCTGACCAAGCATTCCATCAGGGAGAATGAGATCGTCCTCCGTCAGGGATGGCACTTCAGCGTCCGGATACCGATCAACAATGTAAAATCCATTAGTCCGTTGGAGGGGGCACCGAAGGACCGGAGCCTGTTGATCTCCCAGACCCGGGGAATATTGAACATAACGGCCAGCAAGAGCGGCCTGATCTCGATCAGGCTCCGCCGTCCGCAGCGAATCGCCTCGGTGTTCTGGCGCAGGGCGGACGAGGTCATTTTCGACGTCACCGACCGGAAGGGTTCCGCTCAGCGTTGGAGCAGGCGATCGTCGCTACTCGCGCCAGTCCAGACCGACAGTCCTAGAACCGATCTTGGGGATGAGTGGCGCCTTGCGCTTGTGCACTGTGTCCAGATGTCTTCTCCACACCATCTCCACTATGTTGAGGTCGATCCCCGTCTCCCGGGAGATGTCCCGGTTGTCCATCAGCTGCTCGAATCCGAGGAGGATCTGGTCCAGCTTCTCGTACGAGACACCCAGCTCTCCCTCGTCCGTCTGACCCTCCCACAGACCGGCCGAAGGCGCCTTCTCGATGATCCGCTTGGAGAGGCCGAGCTTCCGGGCCATCTCCCGCACCTCGGTCTTGTACAGATCGCCTATGGGGAGGAAGTCCACCCCCCCGTCGCCATATTTGGTGAAGTACCCCACCAGCAGCTCGGATTTGTTCCCCGTGCCCATGACGATGCGACCCATCAGGTTCGCATGGTGCATCAGCACCACCATTCGGGAGCGGGCCATGACGTTCCCCAGAAGCTCCTTGCGATCGACCGATGGCAGGATCGTCTTGAACCCTTCCACGGCCGGAGTGATGTCCACCACCCTGAGCTCCGAACCGGTCTCCCGAGAGAACTCCTCCGCGTCCTTCAGGTCCGACCTGGACGAGGACGACGTGGGCATGAAGATGTTCAGCACCTTGTCCGCCCCCACCGCGTCGACGCACAACTTGGACACCAGGGCCGAGTCGATGCCCCCGCTCAGCCCCAGGACCACGCCGTTCCCTCCCGACTCCTCGACCTTCTGGCGGATGAACTCCACTATCGTGTCGTAGGCATAGTCCTTCAATTGCGGGCGCATGAGGCCTCGTATGCAGCAGCGTGCTAATATCGCTTATCATCGAACGTCCGGACGGGAACCTAGATAACGGAGGGGAACGATTGGACGCCCGATAGCATGAGGACGGTCCTTGCACAGGTGCCAAGCGCGGTCGGCGACAAAGAGGAGAACCTGAGGCGCATCCACGAGACGGTATCGGGACAGGAGGCGGACCTGTTCGTGTTCCCCGAACTGTTCCTCAGCGGGTACATGTGCCGGGACAGGGTGCATCTCATGGCGGAGTCGCTGCAAGGCGAAAGCGTGCAGGAGCTCATGACCGTCGCGGAAGAGCATCGATTGCTCCATCCTCCTGGGCATGCCCATGCTGGACGAGGAGACCACCGGCCTGGTGCACAACAGCGCCGTGCTGGTGAAACCGGACGGCAGCGCCTACAGCTACGACAAGATCAACCTGGCCACCTTCGGCCCGTTCGAAGAGTCCCTGTATTTCTCCCCGGGCAAGGTGCCCACCCTTTTCGAGGTGGAGGGCTTCCGCCTGGGAGTGGTCATCTGTTACGACCTGTTCTTCCCCGAGCTCAGCAAGTCACTGGTGCTTCACGGAGCGGACGCGGTCGTCTGCATCTCCGCATCCCCCAACACCTCCAGAGATTTCTTCGAGAGGATCGTGCCGGCCAGGGCGATAGAGAACACCGCCTATTCCGTCTACGTCAACAATACCGGATGCCAGCTGAACCAGGTCTTCTTCGGCGGCAGCCATGCGGTGGGCCCGCGGGGCAACCAGCTGGTCAAGTGCGATTACTTCAGGAAGGACGTGAGAGACGTGGACCTGGACCTCTCCGAGGTGCGGGCCGCCCGGCGCATGCGCCCCACGGTGCGGGACTCAATGGGCCTGGTCTCTCAGGACCTGTTCTGAACCGGTCTCGCATCTGACCGGTTTTCCGCGGGCCAGGGAGGTGACCGTTCCGACAGCGGCGATCAGCGCTCCGACCAGGAACACGGCGTCCATGCCCCGGACGAACGCATCGTACGTCACCGCGGAATTGGCCGCTCCCAGCGGTCAGCGAGGAGATGAAGTCGGGCCCGGCCACCGAGGCGATGATGGCTCCCATGATGGAAAGGCTGACCGCCTGCCCCACGAAGCGCATGGTGGACAGCGTTCCGGACGCCACGCCCAATCGCCTCCGTTCCACGCAGCCCATCACCGCGCTGGTGTTGGGTGAGGAGAACAGCCCCATGCCGACGCCCAACACCAGCAGGCCGACGCCGATGTACAGGACCGAAGAGGTGGTGGTCAGCGCGCTCATGTACAGCAGTCCCATGGCGACCGTCGCCATGCCGATGGAGGCGAGGGAGCGGGAACCGATACGGTCCGAGGCCCAACCGGAAATCGGGGACAGCACCGCCATCACCACCGGCATGATGAGCAGGACCAGGCCGGTGTAGAGAATGGAGTAGCCCAGGACCTCCTGCATGTAGTAGGAGAGCATGAATGCGACGCTGAAGTACGCCGCATAGTTGAGCAGCGCGGAGAAGTTGGCGGCCGCGAACAGCCGGTTGCCGGTTATCAGGGAGGTGTCGAGCATGGCGGCCTGTCCTTTCCGGCGCTCGACGACGAAGAAAACGAGCAGGGAGATCGTTGCCAGCACTATCAGGCCAATGATGCCGGCGGAACCCCAGCCATATTGCTCGCCCAAGGTCAGGAATATCAGGAGCGAGGTCAACCCGACCGAGAACAGCAGGACCCCCGGCATATCGAGCCTCTCCTCCTTGCGTATCTCCCCGGTGTCCCTGACGAAACGCCACGCCAGAACCATGACGGCGATGCCTATGGGGATGTTGATCCAGAAGATCGAACGCCATCCGGCGATGCCGGTGAGCAACCCACCCAGAGCCGGACCGAGCGACAGGCCGATATAGACCGCCATGGCGTTTATGCCCAGCGCCTTTCCCGCGTTCTTTGGAGGGGAACGTGTCCGTGATGATCGCTGTCGAGGTGGCAGCTATGCATGCCGCCCCTATCCCCTGCAGAACCCGGAAGACGATCAGCTGGGCGCCGTCCGAGGCCAGGCTGCAAAGGAGCGAACCGAGCACGAAGACCCCGAAACCGACGATGAAGATGTTCTTCCTGCCTCGTATGTCGGAAAGCCTCCCGATGGTCAGCAGGAGGACCGCCAATGAGACCAGATAGGCGGTCGGGATCCATATGGCCGTTTCCGAGCTCATCCTGAGGTCCCCGGTCATCACCGGCAACGAAACGCTGACGATGGTGCTGTCGAGCGGCGCCATCATGGAGCCCAAACAGGTGATGAGCAGGATGATCTTCATGTACGATCTGGTCAGTTCGTTCATGGAATTTACATCCCCACATCAACCGGGCCCGTTTCTTAATCTTTTCTTTATTTATTCAGTTCCGGTATGGACGGGGGAATCCCGGGCGTAAAGTTTAAAACCAATTCATACAGTAGGGAGCCAAAAGCCGAGGTGGCCCAGACCGGTAAGGCGCAAGCCTGGAATAATTTTCCGCCAGTAAGCTTGTGTCCGCAAGGACTCGGGAGTTCAAATCTCCCCCTCGGCGCCATTCTTCCCAATTTGTGGCCAGGCTCTGAATATCCGGCGATGGATCTGAAGTTCGGCCAAACTCAGTTTCTGATTATCACTTGGCGATGCGAATCACAAATCATTATCGTGCCGGATTTCATGGACCACAAAGTGCCCCTTCGATCGGTGCACCGCGATCGTGGAAAATATGGAAAAAAACCACCGAAACAATGTTGCTTCCGTCCGGCAAGCAAAGGCAAGGGGCGGGGCACGATCCAAACCTCAGTCGGGATGCACATTTCTGGGGAGAACTGGAGAAGTTCAACGAGAGACCCCCTCGAAGGAGAGGGCGGAAGTTCTTGCACGTCTTGGCATCGAAGTGAAGAACGGCGAACTGGCTGGAATATTGACGAAAAGTCATTTCGTCATACCGGGTAAGACCCGATTTCAATGCCAGATGTGCGGTGAGTGTTGCCGCTATGCGCGAAAGGTGGCCAACTTCACCTACGAACCCTGTCTTTTCCTGTCTGAGCAGAACCGCTGCACGAAACATGATTCGAACTATCTGGTCTGCCGCTGGTTCCCCTACTATGTCCACCACGATGCGAGGTATGGGGACCTGCTGACCATCAAGCCATACTGTACTGGGTATGGGAAAGGGCCGCTCGTCGATTACCCGACGGTGGTCCGGGAGATCATGGACCTGGCCCAGAGCATGAAGGCTCATGAGGACGGGGCCTTCGTGATACATGAGGTCCTTTATCTTCCGGACCGGGGGGAGTGGACGTTCCCATCGAGGAATAACCTGGACCTTCTCATGAGGTACCTCGGTTCGGCGGAGAATACCGGGGAGAGGTCCGTCATCGCCGATCGGAGCGCCGAGCTGGACCACGCCCAGCACTACACCTCAGGCCTGCTGGGTAGCATCGACCAGCCCCAGCTGACGGTGTCGGAGGACGGACGGATCACCGACCTCAACAAGGCGATGGAGGACCTCTGCAGGCGGGACCGGGCGGGCCTGATGGAGAGCAGGCTGGAATCCCTCTTCGTCAACCCCACCGGACTGGAACAGACCATCAAGATGTGCTTTGCCCGGGGCAAGGTGACGGGTTCGCCGCACCGCATCTCTGTGGCGTCCGGCGAGACCGTCCCGGTGCTCCTGAACGTCATCGCCTACCGGGACCGGAGCGATGGCCTGGTCCATGGCGCGCTGGTCTGCCTTGAACCGATCAACAACTTCGTCTTCAATGACCTGATGCAGTCCCAGAGATACGCCCGGGGCCTGATAGAGGCCAGCCTGGACGCCTTGGTCTTCCTGGACCTGGACGGGACGATCCTGGACGTCAATGAGGCCACGGTGAAGATCGTGGGGCGGGACCGGAAAGGCCTGATTGGTTCCAACTTTGCCGATTATTTCACCGAACCGAAGAAGGCGAGTGACAGCATCCAAGAGACCCTGAGGAACGGCGCCGTGCGCAACTTCGAGCTCTTGCTGGTGGACAATGGTTCCAACCGGATCCCGGTCCAATTCAATGCCACCGCCTACAGGGAGGACGACGACACAATAAAGGGCGTCTTCGCCGCCGCCCGGGACGTGCGGGAGACCAAATCGATGATCGCGGAACTGGAAGGGGTGAAGGACTATTCCAGGGGCTTGATCGAAAGCAGCCCGGACATGATGGTGACGGTGGACAGCGACTGCCGGATCATGGACGTGAACGAGGCGGCGACGCTGTTGGTGGAGAAGAGCCGGGAGGAGCTCATCGGGGCGTCCTTCATCGATCTGTTCAGCGATCGTGAGCGGGCGGGCCACGGGGTACAGAGCTGCTTTTCGGAAGGCTCGGTGCACAACTTCGAGCTGAACGTCAGGAGCAAGCGGGAGAACATTCCAGTCTCTTTCAACGCCAGTGTCTATCGTGACCGTGCCGGCGCGGTGAAAGGGATCTTCTGCATCGCCCGGGATATCCGGGAAAGGAACAAGATGGTCCGCGAGATCGAGGAGGCCAGAAACTATGCCCGGGGCCTGATCGAGTGCAGCCCGGACATGATGGTCACCGTCGACCGGACCGGTATGATAATGGATGTGAACGAGGAAGCGGTCAGATGGACCTCGAGGTCGAGGGCGCAATTGATCGGCTGCCGTTTCGCATCGCTCTTCGTCGACACGGGAAAGGCGACCGAGGCCGTCGATCTGGTCTTCACGACGGGCAAGGTGCGGGATTACCGGCTCCATCTGAGCCTGGGCGCGGGCATTGAGCCCTTGTCCTTTGACGCCGGTCTTTTCACCGACAACAAGAACGGCAACCACCTCATGTTCGCCATCGCCCGGAAGGTCAAAGACCGACGATATGGACGGCAGTGCGGAAACGCTTAAGGGACAAACGGGCCATCGCAGGTTCTTAGGACCTGCGATATCATCATAATGGTCAGCAATTCGCGTTGGCCAATTCGATGCAGAACACGGTCCCGCCGGCCACGCTCTCGTCCAACCATATCCTTCCGCCATAACGCTGGACCAGTCGCCTTACGATGAACAGTCCCAGGCCGGTGTTGCCGTTCGGGCCGAATTTGAAGCCTTCTTGGAACAGCCTGGCCCTGGCCTCCTTGGGTATTCCGATTCCATCGTCCTTGATCTTGATCAGCACCCTGTCTCCGCTCTCGTCGATATCGATGCCGATATTGGACGGTACCGCGTGCTTGATCGAGTTCGATACCAGATTGTCTAAGACGTTGTGCAGCGCCGCATCGGCCATGACCATGCCGCGTCCGTGGACCTCCAGGCCTATTCCCTGTTCCTGATGGTTGACCATCACGTTCCGGGCAATGAGGGCGACGTCTATCGGCTTAAGTGCAGTGGTGCCTGGGGCATTCTCCAGCGTCGATATCCGGCCGACTATCTCCCCGCACGCCTCCAGGTTCCTCTTTGCCATGGCCAGGAACCTCATGTCCGAGGACCGGTCAAAGAGCTCCAGACCTCCCTGGGCCACGGTCAGTTTGTTCAGCAGGTCATGTCTCAGCATGGTGCTGATGGTCATTCGCCACTCCTTTTCGGCGCACAGTGCGGACGCGTTCGCCTCCGCACCGGATGGTTCATCGTGAAGATACAGGTCCAGTCTGGTCTGTCCGACTGCCGTCCTGATGGCCAGGCTCTTCTGCCTCTTCCGGACTGCGAAAGCCTTCGTTCCGCATCTCCCGGTGAGGGAACCTTCCTCCGACCCTCCTTGCGACAACATCGAGCTGCTCATACTACCAACCAGCGTTGGAAATCTCATTCCTGGGTGCCGCTTTGGCACCGGCCGGAATGACTTTTCCTGATGTTATCATATTATGCATCGATACTAAAAGGGAACCATCCTAGGAATCAATTGTGATAATAATCACGGCCGATTCCAACTCGCGGGGCGGGTCGCCCACGTTTCATGACGCAACGCCGGCGTGGAGAAGTTGAATTATCTGAACCGCGTTATAAGACCACTCCGGATGGGACCGAGGGACCATAATGCGTGTCAATGTAGACATCCAGCTCAAGGACGTACCAGGACAGCTCATAGCGGCGCTGGAACCGATATCGAAGAACGATGGAAACATCAGGAGCGTGGTGCACCGCCACGACAAGGTCAGCGGAGGCAAGATCGCAATCAACCTAACGTTCGAGGTCGGTAACCAGAAGGCCCTGGACAACATTCTGGGTGATTGGAAGGTCAGGGACGTCGACGTGATGAAGATCGATCATCTGTTCGAGACGTTCCGCCTCGATTACGTCATCGTGGGCGAGCTGCCCCCCACCGAGGTCAGGAGGATCATCGATGGCATCCAGGCGATCGGGGACGTGGAATCGATCGATATCCGGTACTCGGTCTCGGGCGCCAAGGAAACGGCGGCGCTCATTTCGGGCAAGGTCCGCAGCAAGGACGTCATCAAGAAGGCCAACAAGTTGATCAATGAGAGGGCGAAGCGGGCCGGCTACATCGTGATCCGCGGGTTCGGTGATTGAAATGGATGTCGTGTTGGTAGGGTTCGGGACCGTTGGTCAGGGAGTGGCGGAGGCGATAGCCAAGAAGAACGCACTGCTTGAGAGAACCCTGGGAGAGAAGGTCCGCATCGTGGGCGCATTCGATTCCAGCTCATACGTTCTCGACAAGTCCGGATTGGACCCCCTGGAACTGGTCCGCGGCAAGATGGTCAAGGGAAAACTGGGCAAGAGGATCGACGGGGAGATCAAGGACATCCTCCCGAAGCTCGAATACGATACCCTGGTGGAGATGACCCCCACCAACATCAAGAACGGACAGCCCGGCCTGGGCCACATCAAGGCCGCTCTGAGCGCCGGCAGGGACGTGGTAACTTCCAACAAGGGACCCCTGGCCCTGAAGTTCCGGGATATATCCAGGCTGGCCAAGAAGAACAATGCGCTCCTCCGGTTCGAAGCGTCGGTGGGAGGGGCGACCCCGGTGATCAATCTGGCATCGGAACTTCTGGTGTGCGAGAACATCTACTCCATACGGGGGATAATGAACGGCACCTGCAATTTCATCCTGAACCGGATGGAGACCGAGGGGATGCAGTTCGAACCGGCGCTGCGGGAAGCGCAGCAGATGGGGTATGCCGAGACCGACCCGTCCTACGACATAGATGGCATCGACTCGGCCTGCAAGGTGGCGATACTGGCAAATGCCATCATGGGCAAGGACATCACGGTCAACGACGTCGCCCGCACTGGCATCCGAGGCATCAACCTGGCGGCGGTCAACCTGGCCGGTCAGGACAAGAAAGTGGTCAGGCTCATCGGGGAGGTGACCGATCGCGGGGGAGAGGTATCGCCCCGACTGATTCCGGTGGGGCATCCGCTGTCGATCGGTGGCACCCTGAACACCTTCAGCATCCAGACCGACCTGGCGGGCGAGATCACCGTGGCCGGGAGAGGGGCGGGAAGGGCGGAGACCAGCAGCGCGGTCATGAGCGATATCTTCGCCATCATGCGGGAGAGGCGGGCCTTAACTCACAGGGATTAAATATCGGACTTCGCATAGACACAGACTAACACGGTAGGGTTAGACATGGCTTACAACGAAACAAGAAGGGATTGTTTTATTGGGTCGACAAGTTAGTCTGTTCGACACGACCCTCAGAGATGGCGCCCAGACCGAAGGTGTCTCGTTCTCTACCGAGGACAAGCTGGAGATACTTCAGCGGCTAGACGCGTTCGGCATGGACTTCGTCGAGGGCGGTTATCCGGGTTCCAACCCGAAGGACAAGGCGTTCTTTAAGGCGGCCGAGCAGGCCGATCTGAGACACACCAAGCTGGTGGCCTTCGGCTCGACCAGGAAGGCGGGCGTCCCGGCCAAGGATGACGTGACGATGAGGTCGCTGCTCGAGGCGAACACGGAATGGGTCAGCATCTTCGGTAAGGCCTGGGACCTACACGCCATCAAGGCCTTGGGCGTGTCCCTAGAAGAGAACCTGGAGATCGTCTCCGACACGGTCGGGTTCCTGACCGGTTCAGGCAAGCGGGTCATCTTCGATGCGGAGCATTTCTTTGACGGATGGTTGGACAACCCGGAGTACGCCATGAAGGTGCTGGCAGCGGCCAAGGACGCCGGCGCGGAATGGCTGGTGCTGTGTGACACGAACGGAGGCACCTTCCCGTCCGAGGTGACCGAGGCGGTCAGTCAGGTCCGCGAGAGGTTCGACACACCCCTGGGCATCCACGCGCACAACGACTGCGAGATGGCAGTGGCGAACTCCATGGCGGCGGTGCAGGCCGGGGTCACCATGGTCCAGGGGACGATCAATGGACTGGGCGAGCGGTGCGGCAATGCCAATCTGTGCTCCGTCGTCCCCAGCCTCATTTTGAAGATGAAGGTCGAAACGAACGTGACCAAGCTGTCAAGCCTGACCGCTTTGTCCGGATTCGTGGGAGAGATGGCGAACATATCGCCGGACCCGCGACTTCCGTACGTGGGGGTGAGCGCCTTCGCCCACAAGGGCGGCATGCACGTTTCCGCGATTCTCAAGGAGAGCAGGACCTACGAGCACATCGATCCGGCATTGGTCGGCAACGAGCGCCGCATCCTGATCTCCGAACTTTCCGGCACCTCGTCCATCCTGGCCAAGGCCAAGGAGCTGGGCATCGAGACCGAGAAGGACGGCGGGAGATCGATACTGGAGAAGATGAAGGAGCTGGAGGCGGAAGGTTTCCAGTTCGAGGCGGCGGAGGCGTCGCTGGAACTGTTCATCCGCCGGTTGAAGAACCAGCAGACCGCCCCCTTCAAGGTGGAGGGGTTCCGGCTGTTCATGGACGTGTCCACCAGGAACACGATCAGCGAGGCGTCGATCCGGGTCGTCGATAGCGACGGCACGGTGGAGCACACCGCGGCCGACGGGAACGGGCCGGTGAACGCCCTGGACCGGGCCCTGAGAAAGGCGCTCCAGCGGTTCTACCCGGTGCTGACGGAAGTGCGTCTGATCGATTACAAGGTGCGGGTCATCGATGGGAAGGACGCGACCGCGGCGAAGGTCCGGGTTCTGATCCGGTCCACCGACGGGAAGCACTCCTGGACGACGATCGGGGTTTCCGGGAACATCATCGAGGCCTCGCTGATGGCACTTCTGGACAGCATCGAGTACAAGCTCATGAAGGAAGGCGTCAACGGCTTCAAGGAGTGACGGAACACCCGTTACATTGATTTGGGGAGCGCACGCTATCATGGGCCAATGCCATACGAGGTCAAGATCATCACCCCGGAGGAAAAGGACCGGCTTTACGAGAAATACTCCAGCATCAACTTCTTCTCGATCAAGTCGGAGGTGTACGGCTGCTGCATCAAGTTCCTGACCACCAACCGCCAGATGAAGGAGATGTGGGAGGACAACTTCTATGCCATGTCCGAGAACGTCCGGTCGCACGGACGGGTGGTGATGATCGACCTTCCGGGCGAAGGGATGAAGGTGCTGTACGAACCGGTGGCCAAGACCGCCTTCCTGTTCAACTTCGACTACTACGGATGGGTGAAGAGCATCGCGTTGGCGGTCGCCGGCGACCTGCTCGAGGACGAGCATCATATCCATTCGGTGCACGGCGCGTCCATGGACATCGCCGGACATGGGGTATCGCTGATAGCCCCGTCCAAAACGGGCAAGACGACCCACTCCTGGGGCCTGCTCCGGATGAAGGACGCCCGGCTGGTGACGGATGACTGGTACTACGTGAGGCCGTTCACCGGACGGCCGGTAGCCTACGGCTCGGAAAAGAACTGTTACATAGACGCCGATATCGGAAAGGCCTGGCCCGAGTACCGCGAACTGGTGGAGAAGGCGGTCTTCGACAAACAGAAGCGGGCGGTGGTCAACGTCCGGTGGATCGCCGGTCCGGGCTCGGTCATCCCGCTGACCACGCTGTACGACGTGATACTACTGAAACGCGACCCGGGCGACCCGGACCTGGTCACCGAGCTGGAGCCGAAGGAGGCACTGGAGTACCTCCGGCTGAACGATTTTTGCAACCCGCACCAGCTGGTGCGCGACAAGCGCAAGATGGCGATCCGTTACGAGTTCTTCTCCAAGCTGCTCTCCAACGTCCGGGTCCACCTGGTGAACACGACCTCGCCCGCCCAGGAGACGCAGGAGCTTATCAGAAAAGCGCTGTTCGAGGACCGATGAGATGAAGGTCCTGATCACGCTGCTGGGCCGGAGCGGGTGGGGCCTGTTCAATTCGGTCTGGGCGATGATCCGCACGCATGACTACGTACCGGAGAAGGTCTACCTGCTCACCGACGGCTGCCAGATGCCCATGGCGGAACAGGTCAGAACGATGCTGGCGGTCCTCCTCGGAGAGTACGAGGAAAATCACGAGATCGAGATCGTGCCGCTCAAGGGCGGACCTGATCAGGGAGGTGGCGGAGAAGGTACGGGAGATCGCCGAGAAGGAGAAGAAGCTGGGGAACACACTGGCCCTGGACGTGACCCCGGGAACGAATTCCCTGGTCATGGGGGCGGTGATCCCAGGGAATGAACCGGAACCTGTTCGACCACGTCTTCTACCTGCACATCGAATCGCTGAAGAACGCCGCCCGGCCGTACATCACGATACCTGTCTCCATACAGCATGACCATGAGTTCCTGCGGGAGGCGAGGTGAATGGAATCCATGGTGGGCAAGGATATGCTGATGGCGGTGCTGAACGAGCTGGCGATGGCGAAGCGGGGCAGCATCGAGGTCTGCTCGGACCTGCTCGGCATACCGCTGATGAACCTCGACCTGGAGAAGGGGGAGATCGAGAGTATGGCCAATTGGAACGATTTCAACGCCGTCCTGCCGGGGCTGAGAGCGAGGCTGAACGACAATCTGGCCGCGGACCTGCCGGACTACAATGACCTAAAGGAGGCACTTTACAGCTCGCTGCTCGTTCCGCCGGAGAACCTGAACGAGCTGATGGCCGAGATAAGGAAGTCGGAGAAGAGGAAGGGCGACCCGTACCGCTATCCGAAGCAGGAATCGTTCGCCATCGACACGAACATCGCCTATCGGCGGCTGTTCAGCCGGCTCCTGTACCACGGGGAAGGCTGCGGCATCAGTGATTTCGATCCCACCAAGGTCCAGGTGCTGCTCTCGGACCTGGTGGAGCAGGAGATGGTGGAGAAGTCGGGAAAGTACAGCCATTTTGACATCGAATCGTTGAAGAGGGCGGTGCGGAACCCGTCCATCGTGGCGGGACTGGTCAACTGTTCGATGAAAGGTGCCCGCAAGGCGTTGAACGCCCAGGCGGAGGAGGGGGTGCTGGAGGAGCGCTACAACCTCTGGAGGGTGGCCGGGGGGACGTACATGGCAGACAAGGAGCAGCGGGACGGGGAGATCGCCAGAGCCCTGGCCGGCCATTCCGCAGAGCAGCACATGGACCTGCTGTTCCTTACCACAGACGATAAGGCCAGGGTGCAGACCTATGCCGCCAAGCTTCCCACGCTTCTCATAAGGTACCCTTCGGACATACCCGGCCATCTGCCCTTCGACCCGTGGCTAGTGGTGGAGTTCATGCACGATCTGGCGGTCTATTTTGGTTCGATCTCCATCAAACCGGTCGGCATCCGGATATTGGGAGAATGGAAGGGAAAGTCGACGGCCGACTACCGGGCGGAGAAGGTGAAGCTCCTGGCAGAGGACGGTTCGACCCTGATCGAGTCACTGAAACGGGACATAAGAATTGTCCTGGAGATCCAGTCCAAGGTCGACCTCAGGGCCATGAAATAGGTCGTTCATGGTAATGAGCACCGACCGGACAAGTCCGACCTCGACCATCGATCAGAGAATCGACCGTAAGCCTTGAATGAAAGATTCAGGCCCTAAGATCTCTCAGGAGAACAGTGTCCAGCAACGCGATGTATTGCTGAGTATGGGATCCCCGCAAATCTAGTAAATATGGTGGGGAAGTTGGAGAAGGTCCGCGGGAACCCCACGTTTCGTTCAATACCATATCGATTAGAAAAAGATTTTGAACCAAATGATATTTCATTCGAATACCAGAAAAATGGTGAAAAGTGATGCCGGCCAACGCGATCCAAAGGAGATCCATAACAAATACCGAGCGCTGGCTCAAAACGAACGCATTGCACTGGGCACGATGGAGCATTGAAAGAATGGACAAAATTCTTGATTAACGAGGCAATACCCCATGGAAGAGGAACGGGAACGCACATGATAATCGAGCCGATGATCGTCGAAGATGGGGACCTCCAGGTCCCAGCGATCAAGTTCTCTCCCGAGGACCCGGTGGGAGCCGCGGTCGTGGTTCATGGATACGGAGGATGCAAGGAGGAACAGCTGGGCCTGGCCTGGAGGGTGGCCGGTTCCGGGCTGGTCACCTTCGCCATCGATCTCCGGGGACATGGCCAACACCAGATGGCACTGGACCTTGATCTTCAGGAAGATGTCGAAATGGTCATCCGGCACGCACGGAAATACGGCAGGGTCGTTTCGATAGGGCACTCGTTGGGAGGCCGGCTGTCGTTGATGAGCAGTGCCAATTTCGCCATCGGCATCTCGCCCCCGTTGGATGGAACCTACGGTGCCAGGACGGAAGAGCTGCTCAAGAAACTGAGAGGGTACCGGGTCCGTACGGAAAGCCCGGGACAGGTCTTTGATATTCTCGCGAAGATACCCGATTGGCAAGACAAGGATGAGGCACGGTCCATGATCATTTACGGGTCCCGGGACGTTCCAGAGATCGTAACCTCTTGCGATCTGCTCAGATTGCGAAAGGCCTACATGCTTAGAATCGAAGATGCACTTCACAGCGACACCTATCTCTTGGAAAAGACCTTTGATGGGATCGGGCAACGACTTCGTGAATGGTTCCGCTGATGCGATCTTTCATATCCCGTAACGATTGGATGCGAAAATCCAAAGCCAATTCGCTCTGGCTGAAGTCGGTGGTACCCGTCAATGACCTTGTCGGATCCTTCCAGTTCGTGTAATTACTGCACTGGATTAGAATATAATCAATGTTGATAAATGATAATCGGGTGATAATCCTTAAGCAAGAACAGCAGCGTTCTTCATCGATAATATTGAACGAATCTGATGGCGATATGGGGTCAACGGATGCTCTGGTGGTGTGCAAGAGAGGGCATCTAAGAAGGCCAAATGACCCTCAGACCCGATTTGGGGAGGAACTGCCGACGAGGTGCAGATGTGGATCGGTGTTCCTTTCCGCATGCCCAAATTGTAACGCAACGATCGGCGACGGCGACCTTCCTGGTCGCAAGAAAGGAAAGAAAGGAGACGTAGTAATACCAAGGTACTGCATCTCCTGCGGAAATCCGTTCCCTTGGACGCTGAACTTTTACAAAGGCCATTATTTTGAAGCATTCGTCTGCAGCCTTTTTCCCAGCTCTGAATTCGATGTGATCCATGCCAAGACAACCAGGAACGATCCGAATGGCAGGATGATCAGAGAGGCAAAGGACCCGGATTTCAGATTCCATCATAAATCGAGCGGACACTGTTTTTGGGTGGAATGCAAATTCAGGACCGTTCTTAATGACGGAAAGATCAAGTGGGCAGAGAAATGGCAGATGGAACAATACCAGGAATTTCAGAAACTGCACCGGCCGGAAAAGGTCTACGTCGTGATCGGGTTCGGCGGCGATCCCAACAATCCAGATTCCCTTTACTCGATCCCGTTGGACAAAATCCATTATACCAGATTATTCCCCGGGTCCATTGAAAAATACAGTAGAAACGTTAACCGGGAATTTGAATATCAGGCCGGACGATTGAGGTAGCTTCAGTTCTTGAGAGGCTACACTCAACGTTTCAAGGCGAGGCCCTGATCATAGGTCTTTACATGCTTTGTGTTCGTACAAACGTCCCACTATGCGGTCGTGGAACTTCAGGCGATTCTCTAAATACCACATCGTCGGGAACGATCGCACGCAGGATATTGCCCTCCATGTCCCTTTGTTAACCATCGCGGAACCCAGCGGTTGCTGCATATTGGTCATGTGCTGCTTGTAATCCTCGTTCCCGTGGAGGAAGCCCATAGCTTTCATTCCTCTCTTTCTATTTTCCTCCATGTTCAGAATGATGGCCAGTTTGCCCGGCGAGAAATCCTTGAACTTGTCTGTCATGCCAACGCGAAAGCCTCGGGACACATCACCATCAAAGAAACATAACACCTGTCCAGCCACCTCTCCGTCGATCAATAGCTCATTGATCTCTCCCATTCCGGTCCTTACGGCCATTTTCCCCATTTCCACCAGTAATCTGCGGTTAAGGGTTGTATTGAGATGGGATTTCCCGTGGTCCCATTGTTGTTCGTGATTTGAAAGGTAAAGATTCATCGCACTCTCTGCGTCCTCGACGTTCACGACCTTGTGGAGACCCATTCTACCCTCTTTTTCCAGTTTGTTCCTCATGTTTTGCAAGTGTCTACGGGTACTCCTTCCAAAATCGGCCGTTATATTCCCTTCGAGCGGGAAGACATATGAACGATCCGTTGAGGTGCCCAAGGATGATGGGTTAATTCCCCCCCTTCATGCTTAACCCATCCAGGAATCTAGAGGTCGAGGAGTTCATCTCCATTTTGGACATGACCAGCATGTTCCACTTTGCCATCTTGATCGAGCTCAGTATTTCCTGATGACCGTCGGATCGTCCTGCTTTGCGAAGACTGAGTACAGGCTGTAGCCGAACAAGGTGTTCATGTTGCCGACGATGCCGATGAAGTTGAGCGGAAGGCCCATCACCCGGGAATGACTGGCGAACAGGGGCGCCCCACGGACGAGCTCTCCTTTATCTTCGATGAGCGAAGCCCATCCCAGCCTTCTTCGATATCCTTAAAATTCTTCAAATTGAATCGAGTGTGACGCTCTTCATTATACATTATCTAATTCTGAGCTATTCGAGGAGATATTTCTACGCTTTTGTTGAGAACATGTATTCACTCTCACCAATTTAATCCCTGTGGCAGACGAACCTCAGATAGGGCAGGAAATGGATCTTCTTTTTCTTGACCAGATCGCCGATCCGATAGGTTATCCAGCCCTCGTGAGGGCTGTCGAAATTGTGTCGTTGGACCCAATCGTGCACCGCCTTCCTGACCTCGGACCTGGGTGCCAGGTCGAGGTCCGGCAGGACCTGCTAGAGATAGTTCTTCATCATGTTGTGACGCTGCTCGGTCTTGCCTAATATTTGCGGATGTGCTATCGACTCCAGGATGTGCTGGACGGCCCATTCCTGGCAGAATCGATCAAAAGAGCTCTCGCCTCCTTTGACCGCGTAGAACTGGGTTCCGTGGTCGGTCAGGAATTGCTCCGGAACACCGTAGTCAGACATGCATTCCTTCAGCAACTGGATGGTCTCGTCTCCGTCGGGAGTTGACATGACCTTCGCGTCGATGATGAAGCGGGAATGGTCATCAACGATCTGCAGCACCCAGACGTCTTTCCGGAGCTGGGTATAGTCCATTTGCCACATCGAATTGGAATGATTCCGTTCGAACGAACGGAATCGTCGCTTCGAAACGCTCTTCATCGGCCTGGAGTGGATCCTGAGATACTTGTGAACGGTGCTGGACGAACATTCCACATCGAAGGATATCTTCGAGCATCCGTAACCCTGGCGGTCACGGATCGTGAGGATCTTTTCGACCTTCTCCCGTTCCAGGTTGTGGGTCTCCTTCGGTCGGCGGCTCTTGTCACGCAGGGCGGCGAAGCCCCCTTTCTTCCATCTGGCTGTCCAGTTCCTTATCGATCTGGGGCAGCAACGGACCTTCGCCGCTACGACTTTTATTCCAACCGTTCCGGCTAACAGGACCACCTGCTGGCGAAGGAAATGGTTGAAGTCCTGGAGCTGCTGGCTCCCATTCCGGAATTTCCTAGGCTCACCTTTAATATCGTACCTTACAGTATATCCACTGGGTGCGGTCATTTCTGCGTTCTCCAAACAAAAGAATGGTCGCACCCCCTCTTTGTGATTTCTGACCGTTTTAGAACATCTTATTCCGTGGACATCTGGGTGACCTTTGGAAAGATGTGTTCGAACAGGTCATTGTTATATATATATATATATATTATATGTAATCAAAATGTTATTGTTCTTATTTTAGAATGAGCCTGATGGATCAATTATCTATCAAAAGAAAAAGGACTTGGACAATATCATCATCTCAGTAGTGAGAAGGTGGGCATTTCTAGAAGATCACTGATCACACTCTAGGACGTAATTGCGGCCGATTACTATCCATTCAGGCGTTGTGATAGCTGAGATAGCATATGTTCTCGGACATTTCGATATTGGGACAACTCTGTTGCAGTTAGAATTAGGTTTGATGACTAGAAGAAGGAACTTGCAAATGCAGTGATTATATGAAGAACAAAGAAGCGGAGGATGAAAAATGCACGATGAGTTTGTGATGTGGTAGAAAAGTACCCATTTGAACCTTGGACTTTTTTCCTTACTGTCCAGTAAGAATATGTGGGGGCGCTGGGATTTGAACCCAGATCAGCGGGTTTCTTCCACGCAGGGAGCTACCCTGCGCGAACTAATGGGTCATCGCTCCAGTTATTCATCACCGGATCAGCTTCCCGTTAGCAATCATTCCCAATTAACTGGAGCCCGCGAGGATACCGTGTTACCCCACACCCCCACTTGGTCAGATTAAGCCTTGCGCATCTTCTGTGCCCGCTTCCGGCGCCGCATCTTCTTCTTGCGCCATTTCCAGCGCTGCTTGCCTCTTTTCTTCCAGGCGCGTGAACTTCTCTTCATTTGAAACACCAGATTTCTTGCCCTGATTCCATTAGCACTTATCAATGTTTGCCTATGGCGGGCCTGTCGGGACTTTCGCGACCGAACCCTGAGGATCGGTCGATTCGAACCCGAGACCACTGACTTGCTTCTCTTACCGGAAGGCAAGGAGTAGAAGGCCAGTGCTATATCCATGCTAAGCCACAGGCCCGCGTAAGGCTTGGATATGCCTGCCCTCATTTAAAGGTTTACGGGATTGGAGGCTGTTTGGAGCATTCTCCCATCCAGATTAACGCACATTCGGTCGGACTAATGACGTCGTGATGTACGAGATGTATCTAACGGACGCTATTCCACCGAGGCTAATAACATAACATCCCGTCAATTCGCTGGATCAAGCAATATCCGATATGGCCAGGATCTTGACAGGTACTCCAATCACTCTGAGGTCATGCTTGATTTGTGAAGTCCGCCACGATATTCGTTCATCGAGTAAGAATATCGAGGGTCGCATATTCTAAGTGGATTGCGGATATTGAGACGACAACCTTGGACCACGATTAAGATAGATATGCCTCAAACCAGAAGCGAGCGATCGTAAGCCTTAGCACGACCATTCGTTTCGCCTAGCCAGTCATCGATGTCGTTCGAATAGAACGACCACAATCATTATCGGCAAGCCCTTCAATCGCAGCACGGAGCAATGAGATGGAAGTAGGAGAGGCCATACAGGAACGTCGAGCCAGGCGAAAGTTTGATGCGAGGCCGGTAGAAGAGGACAAGATCGTGCTGCTGATCGATGCTATGCGGCTGTCGCCTTCCTGCAACAACAACCAACCTTGGCGTGTCGTTGTGGCCAAGGACAAAGAGTCATTGGAAAAGATCAAGGTCGCTCTGAACAAAGGGAACTCCTATGCAAAGAACGCCCCCTGATATTCGCCGTGTGCGGAAAGTTCGAGGACGATTGCCATCTGAACGATCGGAGGGATTATTTCCTGTTCAGCTGCGGGCTTGCGGTGGGAGAGATGATGCTACAGGCGACCGAACTGGGATTGACCGCACATCCGATCGCCGGATACGACCCACTGATGGTTAAGAAGAACCTGAACATACCCGACGACTACGTCCTGATCACCTTGGTCAACATCGGATATCCAGGAACGGACACCTCCATGCTGTCGGAGAAGCAGATGGAGGCGGAGGCCAAGAGGCCGGGAAGGAAACCGCTCGAGGACAACTTCTTCAAGGGAAGCTGGGGGAATCCGCTGGATTGAGGGACCGTAGCTGACCGGGATTTACGATTCCAAGAACCATGGAGTGCATTGATATACCCGGCGTTCCAGTTTTTGTTCGGTGAAAAGTTGGTAAAAACGAAGGTTGCAGCGAAATCGGACATCCCACCGGGAAAGATGATCGGGGCCGAGGTGTCAGGAAAGTGGTTGGTCATCGCGAACGTTGAGGGCAGCTACTACGCCATGGACGGGAAATGCAACCATGCTGGAGGAGAGCTCTGGAAGGGGGCCCTGATCAGCTACGTCGTCAAGTGCCCCAGGCACGGGTCGGAGTACGACATAAGGACCGGGAAGGTCCTGAAGGGCCCGTGGATACCATTCGCGAAGACCTCCGATGAGAAGACGCACCCGGTGACGGTCGAAGGCGAAGACATCTTCGTCGACGCCTAAGTTCTCCAGGGGGTCCCCTTTTTCAATGAGAATAGTAGAAGTGGACTGGGCGAGATTTGAACTCGCGGCCTCTACCATGCCAAGGTAGCGATCTTCCAGCTGATCTACCAGCCCAATAAGGAATGGCAAAGAGATTTCCCTAATTAAAGGTTTCCCATGGACCCAGTCGATTCAGCAAGTGGCGTTCCTCTTCGCGTATGGACAACCTTGATGAATGAGGACGCTGAATATCACACATGCCTATTGAGGATGACCTGCGAGCAGCGGCGATATCGTTGGGTGCCGATCTGTACGGTATTGCCGATCTCCGGCCCTACGAAGTGGAGATGGTCGAGCAGGGAGGAGAGATGGTCTCCGGCTATCAGTATGCCATATCCGTGGGGATCAGGCTTCTGGACACGATAGTCGACCAGATCCCGAACCGGTCCCTGAGGGCGGTAAGGGTATCCTACCGAAGCCACGCCTTCGAAATGGTCAACGCTCGCCTGGACCATATCTCATCAGTGCTGGCGGGCCGACTGCAAAAGGAAGGATACCGGAGCATGCCTGTGCCAGCGTCGGAGAGGATCGACGACCAACGCGTCTGTGCCATGTTCTCGCATAAGATGGCGGCCCACTTGGCGGGCCTGGGCTGGATCGGCAAGAGCTGCCTGCTCATCACACCGCAATACGGCCCCCGGGTGAGGTGGACCACCGTCCTGACCGATTATCCGTTCTCCAGGGCTGGAACCCCCATGGAGCCCCTCTGTGGCAATTGCGAGGAATGCGTCAAGGCCTGCCCCACCCACGCGTTCACTGGACGCATGTTCGACCGGAACGAGTCCCGGGAGGCCAGGTTCGATGCCAAAAAGTGCGACCAATACTTCAGGGACATGGAAAATCAGGCGCCGAAGCCGGTGTGCGGCCTGTGCGTATACATCTGCCCGCACGGAAGGAACATCAAGAAAAAATGATTGGAAAATATCAGTCCAGACGCTGCTGGAACCGCATCTTCTCGCCCTGAATATGGGTCGGATACTCCCCGTTCAGGCAGGCCATGCACAGATCGCACTCGTCCAGTTCGAGCGCCTTGACCAGTCCTTTGATGCTAGTATAACCGACGCTATCGGCGGTGATGAGCTTGGCTATCTCCGCAAAGCTGCGGTCTGTGGCGGCGAACTGCTCACGGGTCTTCATGTCGATGCCGTAGAAGCACGGCGCCTTGATCGGCGGGCAGCCTATGCGCACATGGACCTCCTTGGCACCGGCGCGCCTCGTCATCATCACGATGCGCCTCATTGTCGTACCGCGGACGATGCTGTCGTCCACGATTACGACGCGCTTGTCCCTGACCGTGGAACGGATCGGGTTGAGCTTGAGCAGGACGCCCTCGTCCCGCTGCGACTGTTCCGGCATGATGAAGGTACGCTCGATGTAACGGTTCTTCATGAAGCCTTCTTCATAGGGTATCTTGGAGACCTCGGCGAACCCGAGCGCGTGGGCACGCCCCGAGTCCGGGACGGCGATGACGACGTCGGCGTCGACCGGCTGCTCCTCGGCCAGGATGCGGCCGAGCCTCTTCCTGACCTGGTAGACCTCTTTCCCGTCGATGACCGCATCCGGTCTGGCGAAGTAGACCCACTCGAACATGCAGTGGGCCTTGTGCGGCGGACTGACGGTCTTGGTGGACATGAACCCAGTGGGTGTGATCTCCACGATCTCACCCGGTGCCACATCCCTTACGAGCTCGCCCTGGAGCGCGTCGAAGACCGATGATTCGGAGGCGACGGTGTAACCGCTAGGCAGCTTGCCGATGCACAGCGGACGGAAGCCCATCGGGTCCCGGACGCCGAAGACCCTGGTGCCGAGCATCACTGTCAACGAATAGGAACCGTCGATGACCTTCATCACGTTCTTAATGGCGCGGATGGGGTCAGGGCTCTGGGAGAGCTCGGTGGCCATCATGCGGATGATGATCTCAGTGTCCGACGTGGTGAGGAAGGCCCACCCTTCCGACTGCAGCTTGGCCCGCAGCTTGCCGGCGTTCACGATGTCGCCGTTATGGGCCAGTGCAAGGTCGCCTGCCAGGGTGGTCACCGTAATCGGCTGGCTGTTCTCGGAGACGGATGAGCCGGTGGTCGAGTAACGGACATGGCCGATACCGACGTTACCGCTCAGGGCGTTGTAGGCACGGCCGCTCAGCACCTCATGGACCAGACCCATGCCTCTGAGGTATTGGATCCGACCACCGTCAAAAACTGCTACGCCGGCGGCCTCTTGACCCCTGTGCTGAATAATACGCAAAGCCTTCTTCATGGAAGGCAAGGCATCGCAGGACAGGGCCATGCCGACCACACCACAGTGATCTTCTGGCTCGTCCTCGATGGACATCCCTTCTTGATTTAGTGGAGCTTGGCCCAAGTATAGCTCCTCAACCTTGCAGTGTGTCCGTATCCGCACGACGCGCAGAAAGACTTCCTGATGTTAAAGGCTCGGTTGCCACATCTCCGGCAGGGGATGTGGGTCTTTCGGTCACCCATTTTTCCATGTGATGCTGTACCCTTGCTCATCTAATCCACTCCTTTACGGTGAAATGTAAATCACGTTGTCGCCACGAACTATGGTGACGACGAGCTTTCTTACAACCTCGTGGTTGATCAGCTCTTCGGCGTTCTTGAGCACTAGGTTCATGTGTGGGTCGTAGCCATCCAGGACTCCGCGGTATTCGCGGTTCCCTTTCAGCTCGACGATGACCTGGCTATTGATCGCCTGGTTCAGGACGTTCAATGGTTTTTGCATGCTCGAACACCGATTTTCCCGATATCCCCATCACTATTTGTAGTTTGTCTTATGGCCTTGTCCTGCTGGATGCAGGCCAGGCTCATATGAAGGCACCGATCGAGGGGCCATCCAATCTATCCATGTCGTAGTAGATTATGCCTTCCCTGACGCCATCGCCGTCGAGCTTGGCGCCCTTGACATGGGCGATGAGAGAAGCCCTCCAGATCATGTCGAGCATGGACGTCGACAATACGCCCATGTAGACGTTGGGGAAATAATCCTCGTAGTCATACTCGTCCACCAGATAGTAGGTGGAGCCGACGATGCTGTCCCGGTTGTTGAGGACACGCAGGTAGTCGGCCATGACCTTCCTCCCCGATTCATCCGGCACCAGCAACCGCACCGCGTTCGGATCGACGGAACGGACATGGTCCAGGTCCCCGCTGTCCTTGATGACGTACTGCTCGAACCGGCCGTGTTCGGAGAGGAACACGTTCCATCGGTTCGCCTCATCGCAGTAGACCGGCGCGTCGAACGCGTTCGGCGCTCCCAGCGAATCGTTCGCGCCATCCAGGGCGGCCGATTCCAGCTCCCTCATGGCGCTCTTGTCCAGCTCGCCCGGGACGCGCAGCTTCCGTAGGTCCAGCTGTTCGTCCTCCGCCGATCCCTCCAACACCGCCGCCAGGTAGGGAAGCTGGGTCATCCTCTCGATCCTCTCCCGCACCAGCGCCTGCATCGGTTCCGGGTCGGGGTCGATCCCGTTCTCGTGGCAGTTGTCGAAGAACTCTCGGTAGACACGCTTCGAATCGTACAGTGTATGGTTAATCGCGGCCAGACTGTCCGCCGCCATCTTCGCGCCGACCGCCTTGGCGTCCTCGCCGTCGCTCACCCAGGCGCCCCGGCACGAGAGGTCCAATTGCACCTGGGCCCGCATGCCGACGTGGATGTGGAACGGGAACTCGCGGCAGAAATGCGGCCGGTCGTTGTACACCTTGCACCTGCGGTCGTTGAGGAGGGCGCAGGAGCCCATGCCCTTCTTCATGGCCATGGCATAGTGCCTGTGCGGCTCGGTCTTGAGCACCACCATCTCCGGAAACTTGGAACGGAACTGCTTCTCCTCGTTCGGCAAGAGCTCTGGCTGACATAGACAGCACAGTCCGCATCCGTCGATGCACGTGAACTTGCGTCCCTCTAGTTCGCTAAGATCGACCTGAACTTCCGGCAACAACCACATCCCTTCCTTTGCGCTCCCCTACAAGAGAACTGTTCTCCACCAATTCCATCCCCCTTAAAAACACAGCGGTGGGGAATATCGCTTCGAACCCTTCGTAGGGGGTCCATCCACACTTGCTGTGGAGGTTCTTCGACTTGATCTCGGTGACCTTTTTCGGGTCCACCACCATCAGGTCAGCGTCCCTGCCCACCTCGATGATCGCCCTTCCTCAGCCCGAATATCTCGGCCGGTCTCTGGCAGGCGGCGGAGACCAGCACCTCCATGGGGATCTGGCCCCGCTTCACCATGGCCATCATGATGGGGACGGAGGTCTCGACCCCGGGCACCCCGGAAGGTGCGGCGTCGAAATCGCCGGACTTCTCATCCTGACCATGGGGGGCGTGATCGGAGGCGAGCATGTCGATCCTTCCCTTCGAGAACGCGTCCAACAGAGCCAGCCGGTCGTCCTTGGTGCGCAGCGGCGGGTTGACCTTGCCCCGGCCGCCCAGCGGCATCGAGTCGTCCAGCAGCATGTGGTGCACGGTGGCCTCCTTGGTGAACCCGGTGCCGGCCAGCGCCGCCATCGCCTCCCGTGAGGTGACATGGCAGACGTTGATCCGGGCGGACCCGTTCATCCTGGTCAGTCTGGATATGGCCGAGACCTCGGCGTAGGGTGGCCGGTTCCGGTTATGGTCCCTGAGCGTCTTCTCCGGTTCACGAACGATATAGGCGTCGTCCTCCGCGTGGACGCTGACCACCTTGCCGGTGGCAGATATCCTGGCCAGGGCGCCCGCGATGTCCGCGTCCTTGGTCACCAGGAGGCTGCCGGTGGACGATCCCATGAATATCTTGTACCCGACGGCATGGGCGTTCATCTTGGTCGGGTCGTGACGCGAGTCGACGCCAGCGAACAGCCCGAAATCCACCCAGGCCTTCGACGAAGCGTTCTCCCGCTTGTTCACGATGTCCTCGGCCATCACCGTGGGCGGGTTGGTGTTCGGCATGTCAAAAACGGTCGTGACGCCTCCGTAGGCCGCCGCCAGCGTCCCGGTGCCGAAGTCCTCCTTCTGGGTCATGCCAGGGTCCCGCAGGTGCACATGCACGTCGATGGCGCCGGGAAGGACAAGACGGTCCTTGAAATCCATACGGTTCTCACCGGCCAGGACCTTCTTGATCTCGACGATCTTGCCCTCGTCGATGCCGATGCATACTGGCTGAAGCTTGCCTTTGTAGAAGGCCCTTCCCTCGATGATCAGGTCCATCGGATCAGACCAGTTCCTTCCGACGCACCGGACCGTGGGGATTGCTCTCGGAGAACACCTCTCCCTGGAACTTGTAGACCTTGGTGGACTTGTCCAGCCACATGTCCGGCAGCAGTCCGGCCTTGATGCAGGTCTGCTCCAGGAACGTGACCGAGTTCCATTCCCATTCCACCGGCACCTGGGGCAGCAGCAGTCCCCGGTAACCGTCCGTTCTCCATGATGAGGCCGTCCACGCCCACCTTGACCGCCTCGGGCAGGTTCTTGCGGTCGGCGATCTTCGATCTCCTCCGGCGGGGTCAGTACGCTGACCTCGACCACGATATCGTCCAGTTCCTTCGCCTTCAGGGAGGGGAACCGGGGATCATGGCAGGCACCCTCGGCCGCCAGCAGGATGGCCTTGGCCAGGGAGAAGACCGGTTCCGGATATCCGATGCATCCCCTCAGGTTGTGTTCGGGATAGGTGGACAGCGTGACGAAGACACCCCGCTTCTCATTGAAACTTCCAGGCGCGTTGAAGTACACCCATATCCGTGGTCCTTGGTCTCCGCCTCGATCGTCTGTCGGGCCATGTGGACCGCGATCTGCCCCTCGTTGTCGTTCATTCCTGGCACCATGATGACAATTTGGCTTGGTGCATATATCCCTTTGTACGGATACCGGTGCCTCGATATCGGCGAGGACCGCACACCGGGCCTGCCTTAGCACCGCTGTGACGATATCTAATGATGCTCGATCGACCCGGATCGGCGATGTCCGGAGCCTGACTTGTCCGGCATGACCCGTAGACCTCCAGACTGCCCCTGAGCGTCATTCCAGTACCTCGCCAGCCATCCCCACCGGAAAGGTACTTAATCCCAGTGCGCGAATAGTATCGGCATGAGCGACGGAACGATGGACATACTGGTCGAGGAAGTCATGACAAAATCGCCTCGCACCGGCAGCCCGGAAATGACGGTAAAGGCGGCGGCCATGCTGATGAGGGAGGAGAAGATCGGCAGCCTCATCATCGTGGAGGACGAGCTTCCGGTCGGGATCGTCACCGAGAGGGACCTCTTGAACAAGATCGTCGCCGAGAACAAGGTCCCGTCCAAGACCTTGGTCAAGGAGGTCATGACCTCGCCGCTCATCACCACCACCGCCAAGGAATCGCTGTCCGATGCGGCGAAGAGGATGTCGTCGATGCATGTCAGGCGGCTGCCGGTCGTGAAGGGTGACCTGCTGGTCGGGGTCCTCACCGAGAACGACGTGCTCCGGATATCACCGTCCCTTATCGAGCTCACCCGGGAATGGTCCAGGGTGAACCGGGGCGGCATCGGAAGGGAGAAGGAACCACAGGTTTTCACCGGTTACTGCGAGAACTGCGGCCAGTTCTCCATCGACCTGAGGCTGAACTCCGGCGAACTGCGCTGCCCGGAATGCCGGGACCTGGGTCCCTGAACCCGGAGCGTCGTTGCCATCAGAAAAACGAAAATGGACGGACCGGCGCGGCCGGTTCAGTCCAGGTTTATCTTCTTGACCCTGGGGGCTTCCTCGTCCGTGGGTCCCTTCTCGCCATCGCACTCGGCGATCTTGGCGTCCAGGATCGCACGGGCCATCAGCAGCATCTCCTTCTTGGCCGCCTTGTAGTGCATCCTGACCTCGTCCGGCATCTTCCTCTTCGGCATGATGGTGTCCATCGCCCCCAGGAACTCGGTGGCCGCTTTCATCAGGTGGCCCACGGTGTCCTGTGAGATCATCCCGCCAGAAGGCTCGTTCCAATTCCCTTTCTCCTCGAACGGGACCTCTTCCTTCATTGTTTCTTCCTCAACCGGTGTCGCCTTCTTTCTTGCCATCTTTCTTGACCTCCTCGAACTTGATCAATAACCTGCCGTCCTTGAACTCAGCCTTGGTCGCGTCCTTCCTGACCAGCGAGTACGGCAGCGAGACCGAACGTTTGTACCATCCGACCTTGACGATTAAGACGTCTCCAGCCTTATAAAGTTCTACCTCGTCCTTGCTGGAGAACGGCAGCTTGAGCGACAGGACGTCCACCCCATCGTCGCGGTATATCGCCATGGCCTTGTCCGTGGAGAATATCCTGGTCGGGTCGGTGTCCCCGAATATGTTGAAGGCCAGCAGGTTCAGCTTCTCCCGCCCGAAAACCTCGGTCTTGAACATGTTCGACCTCAGCATGGTCAGCGGGCTGAACGACTCATCGATCAGCTCCATGTACTTCTCCTGCTCGGCCCATTTCTCCTTCGGATAGGAATCCTTCTCCTCTGCCGGTATGAGCCGGTTGATGACCAGGCATTCGACCGTGAGGTTGTAGAGGCACAGATAGGTGAACGCCCGTTTGGTCTCGTTGATCACCATCTTCTCCGGGTTGACCACCAGTCTGATCGAGGTGATCTGCGGGTCGGTGAGGATCTTCTTCACCGCGGTCATCCGCGTCCGGATCAGGTCCAGATCGTCCAGGAACTCGTTCGACGGCAGCGGCGTGTTCATGAACTTGCCCACCGTGAGACGTGCTATCCTGATGGTGTTGCGGAACACCTTGTAGAGCTTGTCGAAGTACCAATCGGAGGTCTCCGGAAAGCTGAGAAGTCTCAGGGTTTCCGCCGTCGGCGCGGTGTCGAGGATGACGACATCGTAGGTGTTCTTTTTGGCGAACTCGTCCAGGTAGAACAGGGCGGACATCAGCTCCATGCCCGGCCAGACCGTCATCTCCTTGGCGCTGACCGGGTCCATGCCCTGCGCCTCTAGGAAATCGGAGACGTACTTGCCTATCTCCTTCCAGTTGTGCTCCATCTCGTAGAGGACATCCACCTCGATGGCATCCAGGTTCGGCTCCACGTTCCTGATCTCGCCGGTAAGGGGGAAATCCAGGGAATCGGCCAGAGAATGCGCCGAATCGGTGCTGACCACGATCGTCCGGTATCCCATGTGGGCGGACCGCAAGGCTGTGGCAGCGGCGGTCGATGTTTTTCCGACGCCACCCTTGCCGGTATAGATAATGACCCTCATCCTTTCACCAGACCTTGGCTACGGGACCGCTCCGATAAATTGTTTTGGGACAGAATTGGGGAGCCATCAAGAAACCAGCGGCTACCTCGAACCGACCTGAACAGAAACAATGAAAGGGAGTGCCGGGGACGGGAATCGAACCCGCGACCTTCGGATTGCCCTGGAGAAGGGTCTGTATTACCACTTTACCCTATGAGTCCGACGCTCCACCAGGCTGAGCCACCCCGGCATCTGAATGGTTTGAAGAAAGGGTTTACTCGTCGGCCTTCTCGGCCGGCGCGATCTCTTCCTCGGCGGGCGCCTCTGGCGCTGCCTCGGTGACCTCTTCCGCAACCTCCGCCTCTGGTTCCGGCTCGGGTTCCGGCGCCGCGAAGACTGGAACGTCCTGCGGTTCGCTGCCCATCTCCAGGATCTCGGTCTTGCGGATCTCGATCCTCTTGATCGGCACAACGACCTTGCTGACGTTGGAGAGCCTCTTGGCCATTTCGCCGGAGATGACGCTCCGGATGATGTCGGAGATGGTCATTTCCGCCCCAAGGGTCTGGAGGTCCTTGGTCATGAGCGTCCTGACGGCCGTCTCCTGGGACGCCTGGATCCTCTTCTCGGTGATGCTCATGGGCTTCACCCTGACGAGGTACCCGTCCTTGGTCTTGATGTCAATGACGTGGTCGGTCTTGGTGCGCTTCCTCCTGGTGAGGCGCCTGATGTAATCGCTGGTGAGGTCCTGTCCGATGAGCACGGTGTGCGCATCGAATCCGTTGATCTCGGTGATCTGGAACTTCAGCTTTACGTGCATCTTGGAGAAGTCACCGGTCAGGTCATGCACGGTGGCCTCGATGATCCTTCCCTTCAGGCTGGAAGGGTCGGCGGACGGGGTCTCACCTAGCTGAACCTGGTTGAACATACGCGGAGCGTAAACCTTGTACCACTCCTTCGCCTTCCACCGGTCCTTCACTTTACGTGAAGCGGCCTTTGTAACCGTCTTCTTTGTAGATGTTGCAGCCATGATGATACCTCTATAATTGGATGATTTCCGAATGTACCACTTATATTTAAAGATTGTGCGTCGTTATTTAACTAATTCGTGTTACTCGGCACGATCAAAGAAGAATAATAATTGAAGGAAATCGTTTACGCCCCGGGTCGGCCCCGGAGCTCGGCCATCACTCGGGTGAGCGATTCCTTGGTCACATTGTCCATCTCGGCGTCCTGCTCCCGCAGTTTCTTCTCCGCCGCGGTCAGGTCGCTGATCGACTCCACGAACAACGGCACGTACGATGACGTGCCGACGATCACCAGCAGGGCTATGCGCTCGTCCATCCGGAGCTCGTGCTTCTCCAGCTTTGCCTGGAAATTAACGAACCCGGTCAGTTCTTCGGGCATGTCCCGCAGCGTGTAGACGCCTATGAGGTGGGCTTTGTGCAAGCCGGCACCCTCAGAGATTGACCTTGACTTCGTGGGCCTCGAGCCCCAGGTCCGACTTCGGCAGACCGAAGGCCAGGCCGTATAGCTGCGCCAGGTGGATGACCGGGATGTTGTACTCAGTGCCTTTCTGCCCCCTGTCGAACTGCAGGTGGCAGAACGGACAGACATCGATGATGTACAGGCCGCCGGCCGCCTTGATGTTCTTCAGCTTCTCGGTGGTGAACTCTTGTGCCAGGCTGCTGTGTCCGCTCCTGACTCCGCCGCCGGCTCCGCAGCACATGTTCTTGTCCTTGTACGGCAGGCTGTGCGCTCCGGTCCACTCAATCAGCTCGTCCAGCAGGACCGGCCTCTCCGGGTCGTCCAGGTGCTTGATCTTCGAGGGCCGGATGAAGTGGCAGCCATAGTGGGCCGCGACGTTCAAAGTCAGGTTGTTCTTGACCGCGGCCTGGATCTTCTCCATGCCTATCTCATTGTGCAACACTTCGGCGAAGTGCCTGACCTTGGTCTTGCCGCTGTAGTGCAGACCGATGTCCTTCAGGATCTCGTTGACCTCTTTCAGCTTCTCCGGGTGCTCGTTCAGGACGTGGTTCGCGTCGAACAGCGATCCATAGCATCCGTTGCAGATGGTCATGATGTCGACCCCCTTCTTCTCTGCGATGGCCAAGTTACGGGCGGCTAGCGCCAACCAGGTCGGCTCGTCGAAGGACTTGATGACACCGGGCGCGGGGCAACAGCCCGCTCCCTCCAGCTCGACCAGCTCATAGTTCAAGGCCCTGAACACCTCACGGGTGGCCTTCTCGATCCCGGGGTACCTCAGCGGCGCAACGCAGCCGAGAAAGAATCCGAACTTTCCGGACATTTACGCACCTCCGATCAGTTTGTCGAAACCGGTCTTGCGCATGACTGCCCTGAATTCTTCCAATGCCTTCGGGTCGCCGATCGCCAGTGGGGGCACCTTTGACAACCCCATCTTTTCCCTCAGGGCGAGAATGTTCTCGTCCAGCGGTACTGTGGTCGCCGTCTTCATCATGGACGCGCCGATCTTCTTGTGCTGGTCTGCCATGTAGCCCTTCTTCACTGCCATGTTCCTCATGATCGTGATGATGTCGGTGATCTCGACCTCCCTTGGGCATCTCTCGACGCACGAGTAGCAGGTGGTGCACAGCCACAGGTCGTCCGTGGGCAGTATATCGTCCTTGAGGCCCAGCTGGGCCTTTCTGATGAGCTGTCTGGTCCTGAACCCGGTCTTCCTGCCGGATGGGCAGCTGGCCGTGCAGGTGCCGCATTGGTAGCAAAGGTCCAGGGTCTTTCCGCCAGCGTCGATTACCGCCTTGGTGAATACCGGGTCCGGTTCCTTTATGTTGGACATGGAAATTACCTTTGAACCCCGATTCTTGCCGATGTATATAAACTTGAATGAAAAATCCTGCGTGTGTAACCTATTTAGGTTATACTGTATTCTTTCCTAGGACTCTTTGTTTCTTCAGTTCGAACAGCAAGGATGCGATGTCCGCCCGTTCCTCGTGGTAGAGCGCGATTATCTCATGCCTGAGCAGCCTCGGGTCGGTGTCGCTCTTCAGTTTCAGTCCTTTCCGAGCCGCCAGACTCTCGTTCACGAAGAAGCTCAGATTCGAGCGCACCAGAGCGGTCAATGAACGCTCGGTCCTTTCCACCTGGAACGTTCTGCCGGTAGCCTCCAGGTGCTTGAACCCGATGCGTTGCGCCCCGTATCTGAAACGCAGATAGACGGGACCGCGGTCGACGTGCAGGAGACGGTCGAAGCCTATCTCCTCGAAAAGGGCCTCGCTCTCGTCGAACGCGTTGAGAGGATCGTCCAGCACCACCAGGTCCATCATCCCGGCGCGGAAGTCCTTCAGATTCCTCTGATCGTCCGATATGACCAGATCGAACCTGCCCTCCGGGTCGACCTGGGAAAGGGAAGACAGCAGCAGGTCCTCGGTGATGATGGTGCACCCGACCACCAATGAGGTTGATTTGGCCATCCGCACACGGAGCGCCTCATACTCCCTGGCGATCTTTTCTCCTTCCGCGGTAAGGACCGTCCCGGTCGGCGTGCCTTCTGCAAGTTTGAACTTAGTCTTGGTCTCGATCTGTCTCACGTACCGGTTCAGCACCGGAGTGGTGATGCCGAGGCTCCGGGCGGCGGATCGCTGGCTGCCGTTCCGGTATATGGCGGTGATGACCTCGAGCTGGTGGGATGTCAGGTCGACCCCGTTCACTTCCAACGCCACTATCGGCTCGAGCTTCACATGGGTGTATCGAGAACGGCATGGATAAAGGCGACCGATGGAAGCTGAGGAACATTTTTATGCCAACCGAACATCAGATTCGATGCATGAGAGCAAGGACGCTAGTGTTAGGGATCGGAAGCCCGATAGTTACCGACGACGCTATCGGTTTCCGCATCGTCGATCGTCTGAGGACGATGGACCTGGAGGACGTCGACTTTGAGGAGGCCAGCACCAGCGGACTCGACCTCATCGAGATGATGCTGGACTATCAATTGGTCATCGTGGTCGACGCCATCGTGACCACCAATTATGCTCCCGGAACGGTGATGGTCCTGGGAGAGGAATCGTTCCACGCCACGATACACGGGACCAACCCGCACGAGGTGAACGTGGGCACAGCACTGGAGCTGGGACGAAAGCTGGAGCCGGAACGAATGCCCAAAGAGATCTTCTTCGTGGCGGTCGAGGTGAACGACGTCTGGACGGTGGGCGACACCATGACCCCGGAGGTCGAGGAAGCGTTGCCCGAGGCGGTACAGACGGTCCTGGACCTGATCGAGGGGAAGCACCGGACCTAGAAGTCCATCGTCTTTGTGTTCTGGCGATCGAACAAACCTGAAGGATTAGAGGATTGGAGCAGTAAAGAAGAGGATACCACAACGGTTAGGGCATACAGAAACGCCGTTGTCACATCTCATACATCGCCTTAAAGGCAAACTCTTCTGGTGATGAAAATATACCTGGGCATGAATTATCAACAAGAATAGGGAAAGGATTTTGGAAGATCGTTATCTCGTAAAGCGTGCATTCTGGATTCGCTCACAGCAAAGATCTGTGGTAGGAAAGCACATTCTCGGGAGGTGCTACGGTAGGCGGCTTGGAAAGGTCTATGCCGGTGTTTTTCATCATCTCTTCCGCGAACCAGAGTACGTAAGGGTCCTTCGAAGAAGCAAACCAAGCCAGGGACTTCTGAATGTCCTTGGATTCGATGTACATGTACAGCATGTCCCCCATCGGTGTCGTTTGGACGAAGTCCTGTTCCTTATCGACACCCGCCATCTTATCGACCCTTTCGTTGTCTTTCCATTTCTCGTCCCTTATGGTCTTGAACATAGCCTTCACTGCGTCTAATTTCCCTGGCAATATCGGTAGGGCCATAATTGTTGATTCCATAGTAAACCTCCCGATACAATTGAGAGGGGCGATTTAATAAGGGTATGCTTCCGGCGCAGAACAGGCCGGACAAAACTCACCATGGTCATTACCCTCTTTATTTCGACATGTCGGGTCCGGGTCAGTTCCGGAGTTGAGATGGAATCGGCCGTTAGAAGTCCAGCGTCTTGATGTTCTTGGCGATCTGCTTCCCCTGGGCGTCCGGGGCGTGCAGCACGACGCAGAGCTTGTTCCGTTTGAACAGCTCGTTCGACACCCGTACCACATCCTCCGCGGTCACCCCGTCGAAATCTTCCAATATCTTTCCCAGGGGCATGACCTCCCCTGTCATCATGTAATGTTCGCCCAGCCAGTACATGCGCGACTCGGTATTCTCCAGCTTCCGGACCAAAGTCCCCTTGACCCAGCGCTTGGCCCGTTCCAGCTCGCCATCGACGAGCCCTTCGTCCTTGATGCGCTTCAGTTCCTCGGCGATGTGCCTGATGACCGTCTCGGTCTTTTCCGATTCGGTGGAGAAGTGGGTCTCGATCAGGCCGCAATCGCTGAACAGCTGTGGATAGGTGTAGATCGTGTACACCATTCCCTCGTCCTCGCGGATGCGTTGGTACAGGCGGGAACTGGTCCCGGCGCCGATGACCCCGCAGGCCAGCCATACCGCATGCCGGTCCGGGTTCTTCGCATCCAGACCGGGAAATCCCATCTCCACGTAGGCCTGGTCGCCCTCCCTCGGGAACACGTTGATCGAGGAGTGGGTGACCGGAGGCACGCGCTCTGGCGCTTTCTTGGCCCGGGGCAGGTGGTCGAAGCTCTCGCTCGCCCATTTCAATACCTTCTTCTTGTCCACATGGCCGCAGGCGACCACGGTCAGGTTAGGAGGGCGGTAATGCTCGGTGAAGAATTGGCGCAGGTCGGCGGTCTCGATGCCCTTGACGCTCTCGACCTCGCCGGACTCGGGGGTGGCCATCGGGTGGCCGCGCCATATGGACTGGTCCAGCAGGACCCTAGAATAGTCCTCCGGTTCGTCCACCATCATGTTGATCTCCTGGGTGACGACGCTACGCTCCAGTTCCACGTGCTCCTCGTCGATGAGGGGGTTCACGATCATGTCGGAGAGGATGTTCTGGGCGGTTTCGGCGGTCTCGTCCAGGGAGAAGACGTGAAAGGACGTGAGCTCCTTGGTGGTGTAACCGTTCAGTTCCCCGCCGGCGCCCTCGATTATCTCCGATATCTCCTTGGTGCTGCGCTCGCTGGTGCCCTTGAACATGAGATGCTCCAGCAGGTGTGCGATGCCGCAATGGTCCTGGGGCTCGTCCCGGGAGCCCACACTCACGTTGACCGACAGCGCCACCGATCGGAAGTAAGGCAAACGTTCGACGATGACCGGGATGCCACCTGGCGTATGAATGAGATTCAAACTGTCTTGGGCCACGAACCGCTAATGCGTGCTTGATGTAAATCAGTTTGCCGATGATTATCCATCACAGAAACCTGATTTCACGAACCATTTATTACCCTTGAGATTCAATGTTTTCATACGGGTCAAACAAATGGACGAAGACATGTTCCTTCATGAGTACAAGGACGCACAGATCGCCAAATCGATCGCCGTGATTGGTTTTCCAAGCGTCGGCCTGGTAAGCTCCATCGCCGCCAACTACATCGTCAGGTCGATGAAGCTGGAAAGGATCGCCACCATCATCTCCAAGGATTTTCCGGCGTACACTATACTCCATGAAGGGATACCTTCCCCGCCGGTCCGGATCTACGCGGGCAAACGCGTCTGCAACGGTGACGGCGAGAAGTGCGAGCAGATCGTGGTCATACTGTCGGAGTTCATGCCCAGGCCGGACCTGCTCAAGAGGCTGTGCGCGGTCATCCTGGACTGGTGCCAGAGGAAGGGGATCGATACGATCATGACCTTGGAGGGGGTGAACACATCGGACAACCCCAAGGAGACCCGGATCTTCGGGGTGGGAACGACCGCAAAGACGAAGGGGATGCTTCAGACCTACCGGATTTCAGAGATGAGGGAGGGCATGGTCTCCGGGATTTCCGGACTGCTTCTATCGGAGGGGGACCGGCTGAGCATCGACGTGATGTGCCTTCTCGGACCGGCCAAGGCGGACATGCCGGACGCCGGCGGTGCGGCCAGGCTGCTCGAGATCATAGGGGAGATGTTCCCGGAGATCAAGCTCGACTCGCAACCGCTGATGAAAAGAGGCGGAGGAGATCGAACAGGGGATGAAGACCGCCATGGAGAGCATGAAGCAGATCAATAAACCGGGAGAGGAATCGACACCTTTACGGATGAGACGCGGTCCAGCGCCCATCGTCGAGGGCCGAAATGCGGTTATTATCATTCTCCGACATCACCAGACCAACCCTTTAATAGAGCACAGCCAGTATCAAGCACTGGACCATGGAAAAGAGGCAATTCATCCGGAAGGTCTGCCTGATAGGCGACGGGGCGGTCGGAAAGACGAGTCTTGTCAGGCGTTACGTTCTGGATGTTTTCGGTGACGATTATATCTCGACCTTCGGGGCCAAGGTGTCCAAGAAGGTCGTCACGTTGGGGGACGTGGAGCTCACCATCATGATCTGGGACATACTGGGTCAGAAGAGCGGTGCCTCCATGCATTCCGCCTATTTCTCCGGGGCTAACGGGGCCTTTCTGGTCTGTGACGGTACCAGGCCGGACACCCTCGAGAGTCTGAACTCCTGGTATCTGGAGTTCTCCAAGGTGGCGGGCAAAGTTCCGATCATTCCCCTGGCGAACAAGTGCGACATGACCTCGAGGGTCACGCGAGGAGTCGCTCAGCATCGGCATCGGCGATCCTAGGCAAGGATTTTAGGAGAACGAGCGCCAAGACCGGGGATGGAGTGGAAGAGGCGTTCCTCCAGCTCGGCAAATTGATGGTCGGTGGCTGAGATGGACCAAGGAGATCGAGACCGTTCTTCGTCATGCCGGCCTCCGCGCTGAAGGACCTGAGGGAAGAGCTGGAGCTGATAGAAGGTGCATCTTCAGCGGAGACGATGGAGCGCTACGGCTACCGGGCGGGAGTCGGCCTGGTCAAGACCCTGGACATCGAATGCGGCAACATGAAGCAGGCCGAAGAGGTGCTGGCCCAGATCTGGTCCGAGACCGGCCTGAGCAGCATCCACATCGATCATCATCACCGAGAACGAGAGATCGTGGCCACTTTCCAGGAATCTCTGGAATCGAATTCGGCCGCCGGTGCGATTTCACCCGCGGATACCTGACCGGAGTGGTCTCTTCGCTGCTCGGAAGAACATTCGAATCGACCGAGGTCTCCTGCATGTCGGAAGGGGCGGAAAGATGCGTCCATGTCCTGACACCGGGGGTCGCGTACGACATACCGGAGACGGCCATAATGCGTCCGACGGGCGCAGCGGAAACATAACCTGGAGCCGGGCAACTCCTATCTGTTGGAGGTGACCGACCCGGCGATCGCCTACGACATATTTCTCGACCAGATATCCGAGGGCCACAAGGGGATGATCGTGGCCAGGGAGTACCCTGAAAAGGTCCAAAAGAAATGGGGACTGGAGCGAGGTTCCGTACCTCTGGCTTTCC
Source organism: uncultured Methanomassiliicoccales archaeon (assembly GCA_963710685.1). GTDB lineage: Archaea > Thermoplasmatota > Thermoplasmata > Methanomassiliicoccales > UBA472 > DASXVU01. The sequence continues at coordinate 267,173 of CAVQBH010000015.1, forward strand.
TATGAGATGGAGAAGAAGTACGGCCGCGAACCTACCAACGTCCCCCTCATCTATTCGGAGATCAAGAACTTCCTGGGAACATCCGCCCAGCCGATCGTGCTCATCTCCGGGGTGGAATATCTCATCAGCCAGAACAATTTCCCGAAGATCCTCAAGTTCATCCAGCTGATCAACGACAATATCGCGATGAACGAAGGGATGCTGTTGCTGCCTCTGTCAACGGAAACGCTCAATCAGAAGGACGTTCGGCTGTTGGAGCGGGAACTGATGCTTCTGGAACTGAAATAATTCAGCCTCACATAATGCAAACGCTTAAATTCCATAATAAATTTACATCGGAATATGAACTTACTGCCAAAGAAATTCTTTGTCACTTCAGGTTGCGCCGTCTCCAAGGTCTCGGACCTCAATGCGTTCGACCAGGCTTTGAAAGAGGCCAAGATCGGCGAGCTCAACCTGGTCTCAGTTTCCTCGGTCCTCCCGGTGGGCGCGAAACAGGTCGCCGCAAGGGACCTCCCGATGGGCTCAATCACGCACTGCGTCCTCGCTCAGATGAGGGGAGGTGAGGGAGAGATGATCTCCGCCGGCATCGCCTATGCCTTCCGAAAGGATGGACAGGGAGGATACGTGGCCGAGGGCCATATGCACGGCACCAAGAAGGCGTTGCGCGAGGTCCTGGAATGGAAGATGAACGAAATGGCCAACCTTCGGGACATCGAGCTGAAGCCGATAAGGTATGCAGTGGAGGAGCTATCCATCCCCATGGACCACTACGGCACCTGCCTGGGCTCGTTGGTTTTCGTCGAGTACTGATGTTCGGGGTGATCATCTGCCCGAGATGCAATCGGGCCCGGGGGGTGGACCTCTCGGTAAAAACCTCAAAATGTCCCGGCTGCGGCCTCCATTCCGAGGTGGAACGCATGCACACCTATTTTCAGACCGATAACGAACTGGAGCTGGCCGAGGCGGTCCGCCGTACCAGTTCCCATATGCAGGTCTCCATCGAGGATTACGGGGACGACGTCGTCCAGGCCAGGCAGGCGACCGAGGAGCAGCGCAAGAAGGCCAGGAACCAGTCGCTCGATTTTGACGGCATGGTGCTTCTGGCCCGTTCACTGTCATCCGAGCCGGGGTTCGGCCTGGATGAACTGAAGGAGGCCCTGACGAAGGAAGGGTACGATCTGGACCCGGCCAAGATCGCCTCGGTCATGCTGAACGAGGGCATCGTCTATGAGCCGAGGCCGGGCCGTTTCCGTGCGTTATGACGTTACGGGCGCAAGCATGGTCCCATGATCGTATCCCTGCGTAAGCTGACTCAGGGTCACCCGGTTGGAAGACTCATGATAGCTGATCACCGAAAAGCTGTCGGTGAACGTTGGCGGGACTCCGTTATACTTGTATGTGAATGTGTAATAGTAGTTCTTCAGATCGGTGGCATTCCCGTTGTCCGTGTAATCGCAGAACAGGGAGGGCTTCCATACCAGGAAATTGTTGTTCACCAGATCGATGTTCACGTACACACCGCCCCCATTCTGGTAGGGGATGTAGGTCTGGACCCATGCATGACCCTCCAGATCGCCGGTGGACGGGTCGTAAAGAGCCCCCAGCTGCAACCAGCCGGGAACACCGGCGGCCCGGATCAGACCGAGGTAGAGGTTCGATTGGTCATCGCAATCCCCCACTCTGCGATTGTAATGTTTCCACCGACGACTGCGGTTCGCCCGCCTGCGGGGAACCGGGATAGGCGATGTTCTTCGTGACCCAGTCATAGGTGGACTTGAGGATGGTGTAGACGTTCTTTTCGTTGCCATTGATCTGCTTAGACAACGCCACGATGGCGGGATCGGTGGCTTGATCTTCCACTCGTCCCCCAGGAATTTCGAGCTAAGGGACACGGGGACCTGACCGATCGTCCCGGAATCGGATTGGCCCAGGGACCATACCCGGGTCGTCTCCCTGACCTGGTAGGACAAGGTCACGGAATAACTCTGCTGGCCGGTGATCGGACCGGGGCTCCAGGTCAGTCCCACCGCATTGCCGTACGGCACCTCATGGTACCCAGGTGTCACTTTGAAATGCTTCTATGAGCTGAAGATTGACCCCTTCTTGGGAGATGTTCTGCGGCGACATCGAATTGATGGTGAAGTTCTCCACATTTCCGCCGTTCGCATTCACCGTGAAGGTTTTCTGGAAGGAGATGTCGGCATACTCCGGATAGGATTCCTGGAAGGGCGTGATCAGCGTCTTCCTAAGGAAGTCCTGGGTGGTGGGCATGACCAGGATGATGACGATGACGACGACCGCGACCAACACGACTGCCGCCCTGATGGCGCCACCGTTCCTCCTGCGCCGGGGAGGCAGTTGGCCGGGCCCTGGCCGTGGCGGTGGAGGAGGTGGGCCGTACGTATGAGAATGTTGCTGTGGGTAGACCTGCTGGTTTGGATCGGGTTTCGTCTGCTCCACGCGAGTTCATCGAACCCCGCCGATATTAACGTTTTGAGGCGTGCCTCATTCTTGATAATGCTTCCGAGACCACATCTGGGATCATCGTCCCGTAGACGTGCCGGTAGTACAGGACCAGGAAGCCCAGTGCCAGCGCGAAGCTGATGTAACCGAGGGGTGACTCTCCCAGATAGTAGGGGACCATCAGCAGGTTCACCGCCAGGTGTACCAGGATCGCCTGGATCAGGAATGGCCAGGGATTGCCGCGGGCCGATCCGATGGCGATGGTGGTTGTCGTCGCCCCATGCAGCAGGACCAGCTGGGTCGCGAGCAGGATCAGGAACACATAGTCCAGGGGGCCTGCCAGCCCATTCAACCCCGTGAGCGCGAAGAAGGCGGCCCCGAACCCGGCGGTGCTGCCGATGCCGAGACCCAGCGTCACTCCGTAGAACGTGGTGTCCAGTTTCTGCAGGAAACGCCTTATGTTGAGGATGACGAACTTGGCCAACTCTTCCACCAGTGCGAACAGGACGGCGTACAGCATCAGAGACCCGACGTCCGTTGATGAGAAGAGGTACTCGACGGCGGCATAGACGACACCGATCATGATGCCGACGGCGAACATGAAGAAAACCTTACGATCATCGAAGAACGGCCTTTCCACCGACCGGGTAGGTGTAGTTCTTCAGCGTGTAGAACATCAAAAGGATGGCTGGCGCAAAGCCTATGGCGCCGGCGATAAACATATCGTAGTTCATTTACGCATCGGGGAAGACGCTCAAGCGATATAATATCATGTCCGGGACGACCCGCACTTATCAGGCCCTTTCCTCTCCCGAGACGAGCTTGTCGTAGTAATGGGCGACCACACAGGCATCCGTGCATCTGCCGCACTGGTTGCACCGCTCCTCGATGATCACCGGACCATCCTCGATCCTGATCGCCCGCTGCGGGCAGTTCTTCACGCAGATGTTGCACCGGGTGCACATCTGGGCCTTGAGGATGGCCTTGACCCCGGACTCGAACAGTTTCTGCGCGGCGCCCTCGGTCGCCGCGGTGGCGAGCACCTGACCTCCGCCGAACACCTTCACGGTGCCTTCCCGGTTCTTGACCAGGGCGATCTCGAACTCCTCGGACAGCTTCACCTTGCCGACCGTTTTCAGCGTCTCCCCGATGCTCGAGAAGTCACGTCTTTTGGGGACGATGAGGACCCCTTCGATCGAATATCCGCCGGTCAGGCAGGGGCTGACCCCCTTGGTCATCTTCAGCTCCAGCCGGTCGGAGCGGGCCTGCGGGCACCTTCAGGTTGACCTCATCGGCCAGCTGCCTCATCTTGGGCGGCAGCACCTTCCAGCGCCACAGACCGTATCTCACGAAATCCGGACCGACCCCGACCCGCCTGGACCATCGGTCCAGATAGGCCTGCCAGTCGCCGTGCAGCTTCGGATGCAGTTCGGAGGTCCTCTTCCATTCGCTCTCCAGGCAGGAGGCGCACAGGTAGCAGCCTATGCGTTCGAAGTCCTGCTCGTAGAGGGGGTTGTAATCCAGACCCCTGCAGCCAGATATAGCCCCACACGTCCGCCGCCCTCCAGTCCTTGATCGGGTTGAGGACCGTCTGGTTCGGGAACGAAGGGGTTGGATTCGACGAAGTTCATGCGGGAACGGGCGAAAGATTCCAGACCCCGGTTCCCTTCGATGGTGACCGTTCCCTTGGGAAAGTTCTCTTCGATGGAGGACGTCAGCGGACCCAGCTTGCAGACCTTGCAGCACCAGCGGAAGTCCTTGGCCGGCGGCCCGAAGGTGTCCACCTGCTCCCAGAACGCGTTCCCCGCCGAGGCGACGATGAGTTGTTCGTTGTGCTTGGCAACGAAATTGCGAACGTACTCGACCGTGTCCGGGAATTCCAGGCCGGTGTCGATGAAGATGAGGGTGAATCTTGAGCTTGCCCTCTTGGCGATGCCGTAGCAGGCCAGCGAATCCTTCCCGCCGCTGAAGGAAAGGGTGACCGGCAGCTCCCGGTTGCCGACGAACGACTTGATGTCGCTGACGCCCTTGGACTCCAGACCCTCCAGGAACCGCGGTTGGCGGCCACGAAGTCCTGCCTCGAGGCCCGTTTGCCGAACGGCGCCTTCTCCACCTTGCCCACGTCCCGGATCAGGATGGCCTTCTCGGCGGTCCTCGCCTGGTCCGAGCCGACCTTGGCCACGGCGCTGCAGAGGGTGTTCCCGGAAACGACGATCAACGGGTCGCCTTCGGAGAAATCGCCCTTGATCTCGACGATCTCCTGGCCGGGTATCTTCTTGCCCTTCAGATGCCCGGTGAGCTTGGCGACCGTCACGATCCCCTTCTTGGCCACCGGCAAGTAGCTGCTGGGCGCCGTCCATCTTGAGGTCGAAGGCGAACTCCTTGGTCCCGGACGTCGAAGCGCATGCGTACCGATGATCTTGCCGTCGACCACGATCTCGTCAGAGCGGTCCTCTCCGGCCACCTTGTTGAGGAAGATCAGCTTGCTGTCGGTCGGAACGCTGGATCCGAAGTGTTTCCGCAGTAGCAAGGCCACACCTTCGGCCGCCTTCCCCATCGCCGGCCTTATGTCGCCGGGGAGGGAGACCTCGAACTCCCGGCCGCTCGCCCCGCAGGTGTCGCAGGCGACTCCCAGCAGCAGCGTGCCGCAGCTTGTCGCACCAACGGAACAATGCCTTGCCATGAAGGTAATGGGACATATGGAAACGGCTGCTATTCCGCAACCCGTACTAAAAGATATCCGTTTTTGTCCTCGTCAGACCGATTAATCCGGACATTGCGAAGTTACCGCCCAAGTTTTAACTAGTCGTCCAGAATTCGAGTGTCTGCGAACCAATGTATTCCCGATTATAATACGGTCTACATCCCGGAAGGGTATGGCAAGATACGTTTCAGCCGCGTCGAGATCAAGCACATATTGATCGGAGTGGCGGCCCTGACGCTGGCGTTCACCATCGTCCTAAATTCGCATCCTGGCATTCAATCTTGAATATGTCCTACATGGCGACCATCCCGATCACGTTGGGCGTTTCTGCCTTCGTCGTCCTGGCCGGGTTCCTGCTGCATGAGCTGGGTCACAAGTTCGTCGCGCAAAGGTATGGGGCCTGGGCGGAGTTCAGGATGTACCCGCTCGGACTTCTGCTGGCGATCATGATGTCCTTCCTCGGGTTCCTGTTCGCGGCACCCGGGGCGGTGTACATCGCCGGCAGGGTCACTAAGAAACAGAACGGACTGATCAGCCTGGCCGGTCCGATCGTCAACCTGGCCATAGGCGTGACGTTCCTTGCCGCTTGCTTGCTCTTCCCGCTCGGGGACGGTCGGATACGTGCTCAGCCTGATAGCGATCATGAGCCTGTTCCTGGCCGGTTTCAATCTGATCCCGATCCCGCCGCTGGACGGTTACAAGATCGCGGTCTGGAACATACCGATCTATGTCGGGATGGTGGCCGCGACCGGGTTCGGCCTGCTGCTGGGTTGGGGAATTATCACCATCAGCTAGATGCTGACCGGTTCCTGCAGGACCTAATCCAGATCTTTGCACGGATACCTGAGACGGGTGATGATGCCGCCCTCCCACTGGACCATTTTCCCGGGTTCAGGATGTTTTCCGGGTCCAGCGCTTTCTTTATGGCCAGCATCGTGGAGAGCGCGGTCGGCCTCTCCTTCTTCAGGAAAGGCGCCTTGGTGATGCCGATGCCGTGCTCGCCGGTGACCGTCCCGCCGAGGGCGATGACCACGTCATAGATCTCGCTCACCGTTTTCTCGGCGTGCCTCCAGGAATCCTCCGAACAGGGGTCGACCAGCAGCTTGGTGTGCAGATTCCCGTCGGCCGCGTGGCCGTAGGTGCCGACTATGATGCCGTTCTCGCGAGGATATCTTTTGGAAGGCGACCACCGCCTCCGGTATCCTGGATATGGGCACGGCCATGTCGTCCGCCAATGAGACTGACACCGAGCTATCGCCGTAACGGCTCAGTGCGGACATGACCGATTTGCGGGCATTGGTCCACTTCGCCATCTGCTTCGGGTCGCTGGAATACTGGACGCTGGAAGCGCCGATCTCGCGGCACACGCTTTGCACCAGGTCCGAATCCCTTTCCACCACCAGCGGGTCTCCGTCCACCTCGATCATGCACAGCGCCTCACAGTCCGGCAGGCCGGCATCGATCGCCTTGTTCACCGCCCGGATGCAGGTCTTGTCCATCAGCTCGGTGGCGGAGGGGAGCAGCGGGGTGGCGATGAGCCGGGACACGCATTTCCCGGCATCCTCCAGCGTTTCGAAGGCAGCCACGATCATGGCGGATGATTTCGGTTTCGGCGAGACCTTGAGCGTTATCTCGGTGATGATTCCCAGCGTTCCCTCGCTGCCGACGAAGAGCCGTTCCAGCTGGTATCCGGACGAGTTCTTCAGCGTCCTGGTCCCCACCTCCATCTCCTCCCCGTTGGCCAGAACGACCTTCAAGACCGAGCACGTAATCCCTGGTGGCCCCGTACTTGATCGCCCTCATGCCGGACGCGTTAGTCGCCACCATTCCCCCGATGGTGCAGGCCTCCCCACTGCCCGGAGCGGTCGGGAAGAAGAACTTCTTCGGCGCCAGCGCCTCGTTCAGTTTGTCGTAGACGACCCCGGCCTCCACCACGCAGTAGAGGTCCTCGACCCTCATCTCCTTGATCCGGTTCATCCTGGTCGGTTTGAAGGACGATGCCGCCGAAGAGAGGAACGGCGCCCCCGCACAGACCGGTCCCGCCCCCCCGGGCGGTGATCGGGACCCTGTGCTCGAGGGCCGCCCTGACGATCGGCGGACACCTCCCCGGCCGTCCCGGGACGGACCACCACCTCCGCGTTGGAATGATGGATGGACGAATCGAAACCGTAGGTGTAGAGGTCCGCGCTCCGGGTGGACAGGTTCTCCGGACCGACGATCGAGGACAATTGATCAATGCACTTCTTTTCTGAGCACGGACCCACCGATTGATCATTGGGCAGAAATAGTTGCTGATTGGTGGACTGGTCACATGGTTATTACCTTGTCGTCCTCGCCCACGATGATGTCGTCGAACTTTCCCTTCAATGCCTCGACCACCTGCATATCTTTCTGCGATGGTCTTGTATTGGGCGGCATCGAAGTGGACCAGTGCCAGGCGTTTCGCGTTTGCGTTCTTGGCCATCGAAACCGCGTCCTCCGGGTTGAGGTGGGGCCAGACGAAGCTGTATTGGCCCGGTTTGTAAGGAGCACTCGGTGATCATTAGATCGGCATCCCGGCATAGCTCGATGGCGTTCACGCAGACCCCGGTATCGGTGCAGAATGCCACGACCTTTCCGTCGATCTCGAATCGGTAGCCGATAGCAAGGGCGTGCTGTGGACCAGATAGCGACATTCGAACCGGATCGGGTAGCTCATGGCGGCCTTCTGCCATATCTTCCACCTCCACCTTGCAGGGCAGGAGATCGAACGGAACCGTGAAGGGCGGCGCTGATGATGCGGTCAAGCAGATCCTTGGTTCCCGGCTGTCCGAAGATCTTGATCCCCTGGGTGAACTTGTACTTGTTCAGGGTGTGAAGCCCGGAGATATGGTCCAGGTGAGGGTGGCTCAGGAACACGTAGATCGGCTTCTCATCCTTGATCAGCTCATCGATCTTGTAGAACCCGTTACCGGCATCGAGGACGATATGGCATTCCTCGGTGTCGATGAGCAAGCAGGTGGTGAGTCCCGGTCTCCGTGTCATACCATCCGTTGGTGCCAAGAAAAGTGACCTTCATAGGAATCGAGACAATATTACTGGTCCGGATACAATAACCCTTGCCGACTGGACATCTGGAGATTATCCCGTTATTTCTAAAGAAACGCCATCCCTGCCTTTAACGGTGGTCCCTTTGTCCCAGAACGGCTCTTTGACCACCCCCGATATCGAATGGCTGACTTGAATGGGCGTTGATTGGTGGTCCAATAACGCCTATTGCATGCTCACGATTTTGTCTATCCCAAGCAATTGCAAAGAACTCATGATTACGAAAATGCCTGGAATCTTAGGATACACCTTGTGGTATGATTCCCCTTATTTCGAATTGGGCCGTATGTTTCTGAACTTACTGCTCGATGATCATCCATCTCTTCCCACCGCATCGTGCGTTCCGAATGACTTCGTCCCGATCGGGCAAGAAACTGTCACTGATGGTCGGGAGGACAATGCGAGGACTTACAACCCCCTCGGACAAAGTGATCAACAAGTGGTCACAAGTGCTCGGTCCGACCAAATAGAGTGACCAAGCATTATCCGCCTAGGAAGAAAAAGCGAAAGCTAGGAGACTAACATCATGAACAACGAGAACGACGTCAACACAACCATCAAATGCCGACCGAGGAAGAGCTGAGAGGGATCTTCAAGGTCTTGGGCGAGGAGGTGCCCGGGACTGTTGGAGAAGCTGACAAGGATCCTTTACGGCGTCAAGGAGAGCGAGGATTTAGGAAAGGCCGTCGGGAACTTCTACAAGGCTCTCAAAGAGGCCGGCATGAGCAACGAGCAGGCATTCCAGCTGACCCGGGAGTACATGGGCAACCTGAACATCGGCGGCACCTTTGCGGCGGTCGGAAGGCACAGACAAATGGACGAACCTGAAAAATAGGGTCCAATGAAGTTAGAGCACGGGTTGAAAGAACGGATAAGGAGAGATTTATTTGTCACAATCAAGCGTTCATTTAGAGAATACCGTCTCGCGATCGGAGAAAGAGGACCAGGCAGCATTGGCGGTGGAAGCTCGCGGGCTGGTCAAGGTGTTCGGCGACAACCGCGCGCTGGACGGCGTCGATCTGGTCATACCGGCCGGCTGCATATACGGGCTGCTGGGGCCGAACGGGGCCGGCAAGACCACTATCATCAATATACTGGCGACATTGATGAACTCGGATGAGGGAACGGCGAAAATATTCGGCCACGATGTCCGGCGCGAAGCCCATGCCGTCCGTCAGCTCATCAGCGTGACCGGCCAGTTCGCCGCGGTCGACGAGAAGCTGTCGGCGACCGAGAACCTGGTCATTTTCGGGATGCTGCTCGGCCTCAAGCGATCGGAAGCGCGCAAGAGGGCCGCAGAGCTGTTGGTAGAGTTCGGCTTGACCGAGGCCGCCGACAAGACGCTGGACAAGTTCTCCGGCGGCATGCGGCGCAAGCTCGACATAGCGTCCAGCCTCATCATGCAATCGCCCCTCATCTTTTTGGACGAGCCCACCACCGGCCTTGACCCGCGCACCAGGGCGCAGATGTGGACCACCATCAAACAACTCGTCTCATCGGGTTCCACGATCCTCCTGACCACCCAATATCTCGATGAGGCGGACCACTTGGCGGACCGGATCGCCGTCATCGATCACGGGCGCGTGGTCGCCGAAGGCACGCCCAACGAGCTGAAGGCGGAGATCGGGATCGCGACATTGCACCTGCGGCTGGCCGCATGGAAGGATAACGAAGAGGCGATGCGCGTCATTGAGGACGTGCTGCAGGTAAAGGCATCGACCACCGATCCCGCGGTCATCACCGCCCCCATGGCCGATCCGGAAAAGGTGACCGACCTGCTCGTCGCCCTGCGCGGAGCGGGCATCCGCCTGGCGGAGATAAGCGTGCAGGAACCGACCCTCGATGAGGTATTCATGGTGCTGACCGGCGAGACCAAATTCGTGGAACAGGGGGCGAACTGACCATGGCCGCACAAAACATCAATCGATCTGAATTAAGCAAACTGACCATGACCAGGACGATGGTCCCCGTCGCCGAGCGACAGTTAAAGAAACGTGCAAGTCTCCGTGAGGCCTTCAGCCACACAATGACCATGGCCTACCGGACCTTGCTGTTGATCAAGCGCACGCCCAACCAACTGTTCGATGTGATGGTGCAGCCGATAATATTCACGCTCATGTTCACCTTCCTGTTCGGAGGCGCGGTCTCTGGCAGTTGGCAGAATTACCTGCCGATCATCATCCCAGGGATCTTGGCCCAGACAGCGCTATCGGCGTGCATGGCCACCGGCGTCCAACTACGGGAGGACATGGACAAGGGCGTGTTCAACCGGTTCAAATCACTGCCGATCAGCCGTATCTCGCCGTTAACTGGAGCGCTGTTGACCGACGTACTGCGCTATGGCATAGCCATCGGGCTGACGTTCCTGATGGCCTTCCTCCTCGGTTACCAGTGGGCTTCCTTAGGAGGCGCCGTGCTCGGGGCCGCGCTCATCATCCTGGCGGCCTGGTGTATCAGCTGGATATTCGCCTTCTTCGGGACCATTGCCAGTTCAGCGCAGTTGGTGCAGGGGGTCTCCAATCTCATCCTGTTCCCCCTGGTCTTCCTGTCCGGGGCATTTGTGCCTACCAGCACGCTGCCGGACTGGCTTCAGGCGTTCGTCAACATCAATCCGCTGACGTACATTGTGAGCGCGATCCGAGAGCTGTTCAACCAGGGCGTCATCGGCAATGACTTCTGGTTCTCGCTTATCGGCTCGCTAGTGGTGGTGGCCGTGTTCGCACCATTGACCTTGGCCGCTTATCTGCGCAAAGCGGGTTAGAACCAAAACAACTATCCTGAATCCGCGCTCCATCCGAACATGAGGTCTCACATGAACCCGCCCCCAGAGGAGGCGGGGGCGTATGACCATGCGTTGGCTTGTGTTTGACACCGCAGTCTCATGGCACCGAGGGAGGTCGGCTCGAGATTAGGTGTACAAACGTGAAGGGTCCTGAGGGTGGGACCCTTCGTTTTTTCTTCTCGTTCACATTTCAGTATGTTGCAGAGGCGGCCCGTTATGGCAAGACTGCATGGCGAACTAACCGTGCGGAAAAGGCGTTCAACCTGTCCGGCAGGATGCCATTCGGAATCTGCCATGGAAAATCTGTTCCGGAAAAATGAAGTACAGACAATGTCCAGTCCGCTGGGATTAACAGACGGTCGGATCCACTCGCATACGACCCCCCCTCGAAGGCCGACACGTATGAACTCCATGATGCCTCTGAAAAAGATTAGACCCGCCTACGATTAATCGTGCAAAATTGCGTTATGTAACATTTCCTTATCGGTTACCCGGATATGCCCGCCCATGGCTATAAAATGACAATCCAGATAAAGTTAGGAAAAGGTTCTTAAACGTCACTAGGGCATGAGGGGTATAGCAGAGTGTTCGAATGGAAGACTCAGGCGACGAATCTGAAGATGGCGATAGTAGTGATAATCGTGTTCCTGCCTCCACAAGAAGAGGCGAGGAACAGTGTGGGGCCATCACGAAGCGGTATGGTTTCTCGTCGAACCCAAATCTTACCGGGATCTTGAGCGGTCCTTGTTCTAATCCGGTCATCAACCCCAGCGGGCGATCTTCTGGTGATGCAATAGATGACCGCTCACGATAGAAAGGATCGTTTCCTCAAGGAGGATTCGATATTCACGGTATCGTTGGATGACTCCATGCATGTCGTCAGCGAGAACCATTTCTACAAATCGGAAGCTTACTACACCGCCGTGAGCAGCGAGATGAGCGGCATCAGCACCGTCCCCTCCAGCGGCCAGGTGATCGAGGCCTATGTGGTCCCCATATGCCTGGAAAAGGCCAAGCTCTCGGGGATCGAGGTCAGCGACTGGGAGATTTCCTACCAGTACGCCAGCACGCCCTGCGTGATCTACGGGCTGAACTATTTCTCGACCCCTTCGGAGTTCTTCGTGGTCGAAGGACGAGGAGACGGCGAAGGACGTCATCAAGCATGTCACCAACAAGGGAAAGTACCCGTTCTGTTACCAGAAGCTGGCCCCAGGGGCGAACATCGTGGCCATCACCTCCGTCTTCGGGAATGTGGTGGAGAACGACGATCCGGTGGTCTCGAAGATGATTGCGGAGGTCTACCGGCTGTTCAAGATCCCGCTGTTCAGTGCGGTCTTGTTCGAGAAGGACGGAAAATATTCACTCTCTTCAATGGGGCCGGTGAGGTATTCCAAGCTCACCAGGGGGGAGAAGCATCTCCTCGGAGAGTATCTGCAGAGCAGGTGGGCCCCGTTCACAGAAGGCGAGAAACTAAATGTCTAACCTAGGCGTTTTTGTCAACAGGCAGACCCTGAGCAATGCCGAGCAGCTGAGCGCACTCTTGAAATGCCGCGATGCGGCCGAGGAGATGGGCCACAGCGTGGACTTCATTTTCCCCGAGGAGATCAAGCGGCTCCTGAAGACCGATGGACTGTTCATCCGGACCAACACCGACCCGATGAACGTCGCTTTCGTCGCGTCCAAGATGGCGAGCCTGCACAACATCCCGGTGGTCGACGACCCGGCCTCCATCCAGATCTGTGCGGACAAGGTCAACATGTACTATCATCTGATCAAGAACAACGTGAAGATCCCGAAGACGGCGTTCCTGAAAAAGAAGGACATCACGACTGACCACGCCAAGGTCCTTTTCGAGAACTGGGGGACGCCGTTGATCCTCAAGGAGCCGTCCACCTGCTTCTCCGCCCGGGTGGAGAAGGCCCGGGACCCCGCCGATTTCATGAAGACGGCGAACCGGTTCATGAAGCTCTCGGACTGGATAGTGGTGCAGCAGTTCATCTCCAGCCAGTACGACTGGAGGATCGGCGTGCTAGGGGGAGAGCTGCTGTACGCCTGCAAGTACATCATTCCGGCGGACACGTTCAAGATCCAGGCGGAGGTGAACGGACATCTGGTCTATTGCCGGACGGAGAGCGTTCCGATGGCCCAGATCCCGGCGCCGGTGCTCGAGGCCGGCCTCAGAGCGGCCAGGGCCATCGGGAACGGACTGTACGGAGTCGATATCAAGGAATGCGATGACGGGGCGTACGTCATCGAGGTGAACGACAACCCCTCACTCGAATCGGGAGAGGACGGATGCTATCCGAGGATCTACAGCCGCATCGTCGAGTTCCTGCTGGAGAAAGGGGCGCCCGGCATCAGGGACCCGAACAACTGATCCCGGTCAATCCCCTTTCTGCATCGCCAGCCATTCCGGCTGCAGTATGGACATGAGGACCTCGTCGACGTAGGCACCGTTCTTGTACCGGTAGGCCCGCATGACCCCTTCACGGCTGAACCCGCATTTCTCATACGCGCGCTGGGCGCGAACGTTGCTCAGGTCGCATATCAGGCACACCCTCATCAGGTTCAATTCGTGGAAGCAAAGCCGGAGCATCGTCCTGACCGCATCGGTTCCGTAGCCCTTGTCCCAGTGCGTCTTGGAACCGATCATGATGCCCAAGGTCGCCTTCCGGTCCTTCCAGGATATCTTTTCCAGGCCGCAGTTGCCGATGACCTCGCCCTCCATGGTCTGGATCGTGAAGACCATTGCCTCCCGGTCCCGCAGGCCTTCGAACCAGGCCTCCTCCTGCTCCATGCCGAGGGGCGGGTCCACCATCAGGAACTGGGTCACCTCCGGATCGTTCACCCAGCCGAGGAACTTGGGCAGGTTCTCCCGGTCCACCGCCAGCAGCCTGACCATCTCTCCCTTGAGCATCAGTGCTTGCCCCCGGTCTCGTGGATCTTTGACAATATGACCGAGTCCACGTACGCCCCGTGGCGGAAGTGGTCGTGGCGGAGCCTGCCCTCCATCTCGAAACCAGAGGAAAGATAGAGGCTGATCAACCGATCGTTGTAGGCCGGGACCCGTGCCTCGAGACGATGCAGGTTCATGGTCTGGAACGCTATGCCAGTGACCATCTTGAGGGACTCCAGGAAGAACCCGTCGGAGAAAAGCTCCAATTCGCCGATCACCAGGAATATCTTGGCGGACGCGTTCTTGAGGTCGATGTGGGTCAGCTCGGCCAGGCCCGCCGGGACGGCCAGGTCCATGTCCTGAACGATGAAGGGCCGTATTGACCTTTTCCCGATCTTGTCCTGGGTCAGCTCCATCTCCTCCTCGATGGAGATGGACGGGCGGGGCTCCCTTATCCCAAGATCGTCGGTCACCTTCGGGTCGTTGAACCATTTGAACAGGATCCAGGCATCATCGGACTGGAGCGGGCGGATTCCGACGTGCTTCCCCTTGATCATAAAGATAGTGACCATCGAGAAATCATAAATAGCTATGGGAGTTGGCGAACGTCCGCACGGCATCTGGCAAACCGAGTGTCAAGCTTTCGCATGATTTATTTATTTGAAGTCCGTTCCTACGCCATGGACCTCAAGATCGTTCTCCTAGGACCGCCGGGATCTGGAAAGGGCACCCAGACCGAAAGGCTGTGCGCCGAGCTCAAGTTCACCAAGATCTCCACCGGCGACCTGCTTAGGGAGGCGGTCAAACAAGGCACCCCCTTGGGAGTGAAGGCCAAATCCTACATGGAGTCCGGCGGACTGGTCCCGGACCAGCTGGTCGGAGACCTGATCAAGGAGAAGCTGGCCGACCTGAAGGGAGGCGTCATACTGGACGGATTCCCGAGAACGGTCGAGCAGGCCAAGATGCTGGACCAGATCATAACCGTGGACATGGCCATCGACCTGGAGGTCGACGAAGAGCTTCTGGTCAGAAGGCTGACCGAGCGAAGGGTGTGCAAGTCCTGCAACTCGGTCTTCCACCTGGAGTTCAACCCGCCAAAGGTCGCGGGCAAGTGCGACAAGTGCGGTTCCGAGCTGATCCAGAGGAACGACGACACGGAAAAGGTCGTTCGGGAAAGGCTTCGAGTCTACAAGGACAAAACACTTCCGCTGACCAGGTATTACTACGACAAACGCATACTGGTCCGGATCGACGGTCAAGGAGAGATCGGCGATGTCTACGAGCGCATTCTGAAGGCCTTGAGGTCCCACAAGGCCAAATAAGACCGAACCGGGAGCAAAAGGTTAAAGACCAAGAACTTTTTACCCACATTTCATAGCCCCGTAGTGTAGCGGTCAATCATGCCGCCCTCTGGAGGCAGCGACGGCAGTTCGAATCTGCCCGGGGCTACTTCTTCTCCTACTCTTCAATTCTATACTGGGAGTTATCTCTCCAATCGGTTCAGATCGCTTCTATGTGGGATTCTCCGGTGGCTATTTCCCTGAAGCACGATTCC
This sequence comes from uncultured Methanomassiliicoccales archaeon, assembly GCA_963710685.1. GTDB lineage: Archaea > Thermoplasmatota > Thermoplasmata > Methanomassiliicoccales > UBA472 > DASXVU01. The sequence goes on from CAVQBH010000015.1 coordinate 282,663, forward strand.
CCGTCCTGCGGACCCCGCACGAACAGCAGGTCCCCGGTGGATACCCGGGTGGTCTTGTCCGGCCCATAGATGTACTTGCGCCCCCTCTTGATCGCCACCACCCACATGCCGCACTGGTTGGCCAGCTTTGTGTCTCCTAGGGTTGACCCTGCCAGGTCCGAGTTCTCCAGGACGGTGGCGCTGCTGATGATCGATTCGCTCTCTTGCAGCGAAAGCGCGATCACCGGGTGCGGTTCGTTGTCCCGCAGGACCACGTCCGCTATCTGCCTGGCCGCATCGGAGATCTCCTCCACCGACTGGGCCAGTCGTATGACTGCGAACGCCTTGTCCGGGTCGGCATCCTTCACCGCCCTTTCGATGGCCTTCTTCTGAATCTCCATCGCCATCTCGTCCAGCGCCTCCTCCATCTGAAAGACCTCTTCCGCGATCTCCCGGTTGTTGTAAAGTAAGGATGAGTAGGCCAGATCTATCATCAGTTCGGAGGTGTCCTTGAGTTCCAGCAGCATCAGGTCGAGTTCGTCCATTCACTCATCCTCCTCGACCGGATAGACAGGCCAGCTCGTCTCTCCGGACACATGCTTGCGGAGCAGCTCGGAACCGCTTTCCGTTCCCCTGACGATGATGATGTCGCCGGCCTTGAGGACGGTGTCCTCCTCGGGATCATATATCCAACGTTTGCCCCGCTTGATCGCGATGACCCTCATGCCGGTCTCCGACTCGATGCTGAGGTCACCGATGGTCCGCGAGACCATGTCCGACTTCTCAGAAATGGTCAGGCGCCTGATCTTCTCCTCCGCTTCTCTAAGCACGAATGAAAGGAATGGCTTCTTGGAAGGGTCGACTCCGGACAGGGTCACTATGTCGCCGGCCGCATTGGATATGGCTTCGGCGGCCGCTGCCACCTGCAGCAGTCCGGCGATCTTCACGGCGTCGTTGTAGGTCCTGGCCGAGAGCATGGCCTTGATGCGGATCTCATAGTTCAGAGTGTGCATCCGCTCCTCGAGATGAGCCACCTCTTCTGCAATCTCCTCCGAATCGAACATGATCGCCGCATAGGCCAGATCGACCATCACCTCGGAGATGTCCTTCATCTCGGTGAGAAGCTCACGGACCGTGGTGTGTGATATCTCCGTCCGGTCCGGCACATGCTCATGATGTTCGCTCATGGCCCATTCACCTCTCGAAATCCCTGGATGGCATTTCTTCTATCGCTCACGAGGTATATGCCGTCGAAACAGCCCAAGCACATTGAATTTGATCCCGACCTTCCGCCCGGTCACGGCCGGGAGACCCCAGCCTGCCCTGAAAAGCGGACTACCATCAATCCTATTCCTCGATATTTATCTATTGCCCACCACCCGGGGCAGAATCTCAATTCGCTGGACTGTCCTTCAGAACATCAAATATATGATGAGAATGCTCATGCATGGAGAGGAATGGGATGGCGTCGAAAGGTTGGATACGTAGCTTCTTCGGGCGCAACCGAAGCGTGTTCACCCTCGGCTTCATCGGACTTGTCATCTCATCGATAGGGGACCTGGCCGCAGGTGCCACCCTGGGTTTCATGACCGATACTCTGGCACTACTCCCCGGTCTGATGATCCTCATCCCGCCGGCGATCGGCATGAGGGGCAACATCTTCGGAGCTCTGGGCAGCAGGCTGGGGACGGCCATGCATGTCGGTACCTTCGAACTGTCGTTGAAACGAGGCAGTATGTTGCGCCAGAACATGGTGGCATCGCTCCTTCTCACGCTCGTCATGTCGTTCCTGATGGGGGTAATGGCGAAGCTCATATCGGTGGCACTGGGCGTCAACAGCATCTCCGTCGAGGACTTCATATTCATCTCTGTCATGGGAGGCACCTTGGCTGGGGCCGTCATCGTCCTGATCAACATCCTGGTCGCGTTCATCGGCTTCCGCCGGGGATGGGACATCGACAATATCTCAGCGCCGATCATCACCGCGGCCGGGGACATCGTCACGCTGCCGATGCTCTTCATCGCCGCCCTGATCGTAAGGCCGGACGAATTTACCCATATCGCCTTACTACCGGAATTCTACATTCAGGCCTTCGCCATCGTCCTGCTGGCGGTAACGGCATATCTGGCATTACGGGCCATCAGGATGAAGAAGAGCGAGACCAGAAGGATCATCGTTCAGAGCGCCCCGGTGCTGCTTATATGCATCGTCCTGGACATCGCGGCCGGTCTCACCATCGACGACCAGATCACGAGCCTGGTGACGCTGCCAGCATTGCTCGTCCTGATCCCTCCGTTCCTGGAGGACGCCAATGCATTGGGCGGGATACTCACGTCCAGACTCTCGTCGATGCTGCACATGGGTACCCTGGAGCCGACCCGCGCCCCGAAACGGACCACCTGGGAGAACTTTGTCATAATCTACATCTTCTCCCTTTGGGTGTTCACGTTGGTAGGTGTCACCGCTCATTTCGTCGCGGTGATCCTGGGACTGGGATCGCCCGGCCTGCTGCAGATGGTGGTGCTATCGCTCTCCGCAGGATTCATCACGGTCACGGTGTTGAACTTCATCTCGTACTATGTGGCGATCTATGCCTACCGTTTCGGCCTGGACCCGGACGACCACAGCATTCCGCTTACCTCCTCGGCCATCGACGCGGTCGGTGCGATATCGCTCATAGTGATGATCATCCTGCTCAAATTGGCCTGAAGCGCAGCGACAGCTTTTAATTCCATTAGGCATACCCGATTGACGGAAGTGTCCGATTTGATCGACCGGCAACAAGTCCTCGGAAAATTAGAATCCTACGACCTCAAGAACGCCAAGATCGGCGTCCTGGCATCACATTCCGCGCTCGACGTGTGTGATGGAGCAGTGGAGGAAGGGTTCCGAACCCTGGCGGTGTGCGAAGAAGGCCGGGACCAGACCTACACCAAGTACTTCAAGGCCTACCGCAACGCAGGACGGCAGCGTCCGCAGGGGAATGGTGGACGAGACCATCATGGTCAAGAAGTTCAAGGACACGATATCAAAGACGGTCATGGACCAGCTCACCGCGGAAGAGCGCTTTGTTCGTGCCCAACCGTTCATTCACATCCTATTGCAGCCTCGACTCCGTCGAGAACGATTTCGCCGTGCCCATGGTAGGCTCCCGGAACCTTCTCCGCAGCGAGGACCGGGGTGGGCCGCAGGACTACTACTGGCTTCTGAACGAGGCGGGCATGCCCTCACCGAAGAAGGTGACCAGGCCGGAGGACATCTGATGCGCTCACCATCATCAAGCTGCACCACGCCAAGAAGAAACTGGAGAGGGGCTTCTTCACCGCCTCGTCCTACGACGAGTATCGCTCCAAGGCCGACACGCTGGTCGCCCAGGGCGTAATCGAAGAGGAGAATCTGGCCGGGGCCCGCATGGAGGAATACATCATCGGACCGGTCTTCAATCTGGATTTCTTCTACTCGCCGCTCGAGGAGGAAGGTTCGAAGATCGAACTGATCGGGGTCGACTGGCGCTTCGAAAGCTCGCTGGACGGGCACGTCCGGCTGCCGGCGGCCCAGCAGCTGGCGCTCAACGACAAGCAGAGCATACCGGAGTACACCGTCTGCGGCCACAACTCCGCCACCCTGAGGGAGTCTCTGCTGGAGAACGCGTTCGACCTGGCGGAGAAGTACGTCAAGGCGTGCAAGAGGCACTTCAGCCCGGGCATCATCGGGCCTTTCTGCCTCCAGACCTGCGTCGACAAGGACCTCAAATTCTACATCTATGACGTGGCCCCGAGGATCGGCGGTGGCACAAACGTCCACATGGCGGTCGGTCATGCCTACGGCAACTCGATGTGGAGGACCAACATGTCCACCGGGAGAAGGCTGGCCCTGGAGGTCAGGCGTGCGATAGAACAGGAACGGGTCGATGAGATAGTCACCTGATCCCGCCTAGAACGATCCGGTGAGCGGGTGCAAATCTTTTATCTATCATCCTACCGGTAATCGGTCGTGGACTGGCGCGTCGTCGACCTGGGGAACATGGACCCTGCCCTTACCGCGGCCACGGACGAGGCCGTCCTGACCTTCCGATCGGAGGGTTATGCGCAGAACACGCTGAGCTTCTACTCGCGGGACCGGCCAACCGTTTCGCTCGGATATTTTGAGAAGGCGGCGGAATGCATCGATCTCGATCTCTGCCACGATATGGACATACAGGTTGTGAGGCGACTTTCCGGGGGGAGCGCGATCTTCACCGATCCGGGTCAGATAATCTACACCGTGGCCATCGAGGCGGACCTGGTGCCGGAGAATCCGAAGGACTCCTACCCGATCATATGCGGCGGCGTGGTGAACGCCCTCAGGAGCCTGGGGATCGAAGCCGAGCACAAGCCGCTCAACGATGTGGTGGTGAACGGCCGCAAGATCTCCGGCAGTGCCCAGACCAGAAAGAGAGGCGTTGTGCTCCAGCACGGGACCGTCATCGTCGATTCGGACCTTGGGCAGATGATGCGGGTGATCCGACCGAGGCCCGGAAAACCGCGCGGCGTGGAAGGGATGACCTCGATTGTCGAGGGAATCAGGGAGAAGGGTTGACATGGACCAGGTGAAGACCGCGCTCGTTGTCGGGTTCGAAATGGCGTTCGGAGTGAAAATCCGGAAAGGAGCGCTATGTGATGACGAGCGAGAGCTGGCGAAAAGGCTGTCGGAAGAGAAATACGCGGAAAGAGGTTTTCACCTTCCAACGTTGATCACTCGAACGACTCGAGGTCCAGGAAGGCGAGCTTCCTTCCGTCGATGAAGAAGCCGACCTTCTTGTGCAGCATGATCGCACTCTGGCTGTCCTGCAGGATCACGCTCTGGACGGCCTTGGCGCCCTTCTTCTTGCCTTCGGCAGAGACCTTCCTGAGGAGTTTGAAACCGATGCCTTTCCTCCTCTGCAGGGGGTGGACCATAAGACCCTCGACCCACACCACCTTTTCCACATTGAAGACATGCTGTACCATCTGGGCGAAGATGAAGCCGACGATCTGTTTGTCCTCGATGGCTACGTAGCTCATGCCGGCCTCCTTGTAGAAGTCGAAAGATCCCTTCGCCGACGCCCCGAGCTGATCGATGAGCTCCTGTGAGAGGGAATCCCAGTTCTTCTTCAGTGCCGATTCAAGGTACTCCCTCACGCAGAACAACTCAAGCGCTCTTACGTGTCCCCTGTCCTCTTCTTTCAGTGCCCTGATGTCCACCATTACATCTCCTCCGGAGCCACGAGGCCCAGGTTCACAAGAGTGTTCTTGAGCACCCACATCGAGCATTCCACGAGGCAGAGCCTCGCGTCCTGGAACTCTCCAGACTTGAGGACCGGAACGGCACCATAGAACTGGTTGAACGCCGCGGCGACCTCGTGCCCGTATGCGGGTAGCAGATGGACCCGTCTCTTCTCCCCTGCCTCCCTCACGACCGAGGGGTATAACGACAGTACACGGATAAGCTTTCTCTCATATGGGTCCACGAGTTTTCGCGGATCCGCCGTCCGATCGTAGGACTCGGCCTTGCGCAGGATGCTGCACGCCCGGGCATGGGCGTACTGAACGAACGGGGCGCTGTTCCCTTCGAAGTTGAGCGCCTCCTCCCACTTGAACACCAGCTGCTTTTCGGCCTGGACCCGGAGGATGTTGTACCGGATGGCGCCGGAGCCGATGTCCCGGGCGATCTGCCGCATCTTCTCCTCGGACAGGTCCCGGCGCCTCACCTTCACTTCCTCGTAGGCCCGGTCGACCGCCTCGTCTATTAGATCGTCCAGGTAGACCACCACACCCTTCCTGGTGGACATTCTGCCCTCGGGCAGCGAGACGAAGGAATAGAACACGCACTCCGGCACGCACAACCTTCCCAGTATCTTGAGCGCCGCCGCCAGCTGTTGCTGACCCAGCTTCTGGTCCTCCCCCAGGACGTTGATCAGGACGTCCGCCCGGGTGAACTTGTTCAGGTGATAGGCGATGTCCCGGGTGGTGTACAGCGTCGTCCCGTCCGCCCGGGTGAAAAAGAACTTCGTGCTCTTGCCGTGAATGCCAAAGGTCTCCAGGTCCAGATAGAAGGCGCCGTTCTCCTCCTTGCAGAATGGGGTTTTCTTGAGAAGCTCGACCACCTCCTTGGCGCTGCCGTCGAGGATGAACTGCGACTCCCAGGTGTAGTTGTCAATCTCGACGCCGACCTGTGACAGCGAGGCCCGGATACCGCCGAGCATCCTCTCGGTGGTCTCGCGCACCTGCATGATGACCTGCTGGTCCCCTTGCTCGAAGCGCCTGAGCATGCCCGAGATCTGCTCCTGCACCTCGGGTTCCGCCTCCATCCGCTGGTTGGCCTTCTGATAGTATCCCACTAGCCGGTGGTCGTCCTTGTCCCGCTCGGACACCGGGACCTCCGAGTCGGGGACGTTTTGCACCCCCCAGGTCAGCAGAACGACCTGCTTGCCCACGTCGTTCACCAGGTATTCGGTGGTGACGTCGTATCCGCAGGTCCTCAGACAGCGGGCCAGCGTGTCCCCGATGAGCGGGTTGCGGGCGCGTCCGACGTGAAGCGGACCGGTAGGGTTGACCGATGTGTGCTCCAGCAGGACCCGTTCGCCCTTCGGACCTCCCTTTCCGTAATGGACCATCGTCGATATGATCTCCCTGACCGTGGCCAAAGCCAGGAACTCCTCGTTGATCTTGAAGTTGAGGTAGCCGCGGTCTGCCCATGCCCTCTGGATGGTGGGCATCGGCTGCAATTTCGAGACGATGTCGCTGGCGATCTCCACCGGGTTCTTCCGCAGGGCCTTAGCCATCGGGAAACAGGGGATGGCCAGATCGGCCTTCTCCGGGTCCGGGACCTCCACATCGAACTGGACCTTCGCCCCCATGGCGTCGAGCACGGAGTTGACCGCCCACGTCACCTCTTCCCTGAACTGTCCCATCGCGTCCATTGAGATCACCCGGTCGAATACCGTAGCAGAGCGGCGATGCCGCCGAAAGCCTTCAGCAGCATGTCGCCTTCCTCCGATTCATTGGAGATCAGCTCCACCTTGGAGCCCATCGATTCCGCCTGTTCGAACAGGTCATCCACTATGTCCACGTTCCTGGTCACGCTGGCATTGGCATTGCACTTGGGGCACTGGACGATGTTCGGCACCTCGGAAACGGTCATCTCCGTCACGGTGCCGCAGGCGGAACATTCGATCGTGATGCGGCGTTTGCGCAGTCCTTCCGAGACGAGCAGCACCTCCACCGCCCCGATCTTGACGGCGGCCCGGACCTGGTCCTCGCCGTAGGTGGCGAGCGATCCCTCGTTCTTCCGGATCTCCTCCAGAAGCTTCAGGATCAACCGCTTCTCGCGCATCAGGTCCATGTCCAGGAGACGGTCCTTGGCCTTGTCGACCAGCTCCTTCAGCCCGTACTCGTCCGTATAGCCGATGTCGAAGGTGTCCACCACCTTCTTCTGCAGCTCGTGGTGCAGATAGCCTTCCGAATTGAAGTAATCCTTGGTCGGACCAGGACCGCCGATGAGGATGCCCTGCAGCCCCTCCAGGTTCAGGAAGGATTCGGTGGCTATGTCCGCCGCCTTCTTGTAGAACTCGTTGGCGGAGATCTCGATCAGACGCTCGAACCTCTGCGCCGACTGACCTCCCATGCGGTGCTTTGATGGAACCAGTGAAGCGAAGTTTCGGACCACGGTGATCTTCTTACCCCGGAGATAGCCGATGGTGGCCTCGCTCCGGTCGATGACGATGAGCCCGTACACCTTCTTCTCCAGAAGCATGTCCGTCAGTGGCTCCAGGTAGAAGTCCGAGTCGCACCGGTAAAGGAATGTGCCTATCGGCTCCGGCGGCTCCAGTACGTACTGCACCATGCGGGTCTGGTCGCCTCCGGCGGCGATCTCGCCGACGAAGAATATGACCCCGTTGGCCGGCGGGGTCTTGAAGTACTTGAGCCTAGCCAGGATCGACTGGATTGCCCCCTGGACGTTCTTCCTGGTTCCCTGGGACTTGATGTTCGAGGACTGAGAGAACTCCTCACGTAGGTACGCGGCTACGTCGGATATCTGCTTGTTCGGCGGAACGTAAACAGAGATCAGCTCGGTGCCCCTTCCCTTGAGGGTCCTTATCTCTTCCAGCGCCCTCTTGAAGTCGTACTTCTGGCGGTCGGAAAGCTGCTCCCCTTGAATATCGACTTGCATTTCGATGACAACCTATGGTTTTTTCTAGCAGTATCGATTACCCACATAAAGCTGTTGGTGCCCACATGGATACTGTCGTTGTTTCGCTGGGCGGTTCGGTGCTGATCCCGGAGGAAAATGACGCCGATCACCTGTCCGACCTTTCCAGACTGCTTATCGAGATGTCTTCCGAACACCGCCTCCTATTGGTCTGCGGCGGCGGCAAGGTGGCCCGCTACTACATCACCACCGGTCGCGACGTGGGCGCGACCGAGAGGGAACTGGACGAACTGGGGATCATGACCACCCGGATCAATGCCAAGCTGGTCGCCCTGTCGCTCGGGGGTAAGGCGGTGGACATCATTCCCACCACCGTCGAAGAGGCGGAAAGGGCCTCATCGGGCGACAAGATCGTGGTCATGGGCGGGACCGTTCCGGGCCACACCACCGACGCGGTGAGCGCGATGCTGGCCGAGAAAACGGGCGCGGTCCGGATCGTCAACGGCACTTCGGTGGACGCCGCCTTCACCGCCGACCCGAAACTGGTCAAGGACGCGAAACGTCTGCACACCATCACCCACGCGGAACTGAACCTGCTGGTCAGCCGGGGGATGCACTGCGCCGGCCCCTCCCATGTCTTCGATCCGCTGGGGGCGTCCATCGCCGCCCGGAAAAACATACCCATCTTCATCATCAACGGCCGGAATATGGAAGAGATGCGGGCGGCCATAAAGGGCGGGAAGATCAAAGGCACCCTCGTTTCCGACTAGTGGCATAACATTATTGGCCCGGAGGCGCATGCCCCTTTGATATGAAGCTAGCTGGGGGCTCCGATGCCAAGGAGAAAAAGCTTGAGAAGAGGATCGAGAAGGCCAAGCGCCCGCACTCGACCTACCAGGATGCCCTGATAGTGGGGGTCGCGTTTTGTATTATCGCCGGCGTGCTGTTCGCGCTCTCGACGGTGGTCAGCTGGGCTGACATCAAGATGACCGATTCTTCCATCGACCACCGTTACTTCGTGGACCTGGCCAACATGTCCGGGAACTTCGCGCTGCTGTGGATCATGCCGTTCGGCGGCATAGCGTTGGCGGTGACCTCGGTCGTCCAGCTGTCCCGGACCATCGTGGAGAGCAGGTGGAAGAGGGAGGTCGCCGTGGTGACGTTGGCCCTTGCATTGGCGACGTCGTTGGTCTCCATCATATCGGTCTTCTGGGTGCAGGACCAGGTGATCAACCCGGCGGGGAACGACGGCGGATATGGACCAGGCGTGTTCCTCTCCGTTTTCGGGGCGGTGCTGGCGATAGCCGGCTCCCTCACACTTTTCGCCGATGTCATGCGGGACGAGGAGGAGAGCGAACTACCGGAACGGTGGGCAAAGAGCAAGGAGACGTCCGAAGAGAAAGAATACGTGCTGCCCCCGGAAAAGCCCAGGGGCAAGGGCAGGAAATGCCCGAAGTGCGGGGCCCAGGTCAAGGCGGGCTGGGACGAGTGCCCGATCTGCGGGGCAGAACTGGACTGAGCGGTTCAGAGGTCTTCCAGGTCGGCGCTCTCCACGACCTTCAGCCCGCAGGACTCTGCGATCTCCTTGATGTGGTTGGCCTTCGCCTTCGGCATCGATTTCTTGTGGATATAGGCCAGGGTGGCCGAGCTGGCATTCGCCGCGGCGGTGACCGTCTCGGAGAACCTCTGTTCGGTCATGCCTTCCATGGCATAGTTCGGGAACAGGTGGCCGAACGATATCTTCTTCGACAGAGCTATCTCGGTGAACCGGGGCGCGTAGTGACCGCCGCCGATGCCGATGGCGATTGGATGCTCCTGCACGTCGACGTTCAGCAGCGTCTTGGCGATGACCTGGGCCGCGCGCTGGTTCTCCCAGTTGGTCTTGTCGCTGCCGATCTCGATGAAGAGGGTCGGCTTCTTCAGCGAAGGACCGTGGTGGGTGGTCTCGAACGAAACCTGGAATGGAACGTCGGCGGCATTGACCTTGAGGCCCCGCAGCAGCGATGTCATCAGGTGCGGCGCGGAACGTACCAACGTACCCTTCTTGCCGCCGAACTCGGCGTTGCCGTAGTTTCCGATGGGATGCACCGTCAGGGTGGGGATCTTGGACTCGGAACGGTGCTTGGACAGGAACACCACCTCGTCGACCTTGAAGTGAAGCCGGTCCTGGACCTGCTGGTCCAGATCGTCGGCGAACAAATGCTTCTCCCGGATGGTGATCATCGCGGTGTCGCCGATGCACTTGACAAGGCTTCCCTCATACTCTCCCCTTACCTCGAAATCACCTTTTTCGAGCAGCCTGTCCCGTATGTTAACGCTGGCGACGTCTTCCAAGCTGCATACAAAAAGCCTCATGAGCAGACCCAAAACGTTCATCCGAGAATAATCTTTCCCAGAGATCTGTTGACCTTAGGTCTAGGCCTCAATGAACACCGACATCATGGTCCGGGCTAACCTCAACATTCAAAAAAGGGATTGATCTGACATCTTCGGTCTTATCCTCTTTTGCTATGAACGCCTAAACAGGGTCGCAGCGCTCCCAAAAATGGTTGAAATCACTAAGAAGGAACGAACTCGTTGTGGCATTGGGGATCCAGATGCCCACCACGTCGGACAGGTCGACGACCCCATCGGCAACACGTGAGTAGACCCAGAACAATTCGCGGTCGTCGATTATCATAGTCCTCAGGTACGGAGCCTGAGGCAATACCTTGATATCGGTGATAACCGACTGAAAGGCCTTGACGATCTCCAGATTACCTTCTGAGGTCTTAACGGCGTGTTGGGTTATGATTCGAACGCTCACGCCCCGCGTCTTCGCCATTTGTATGTGCTTCTGCAGGACGTTCAACTCCTGAGGCGAGTATAAGGCACCCATCATTGATATGTGATGCTTGCTTCGGCCTATCAACTCTATAGACTTGGAGACGACGTTATCAGCGCCTCGGAAGACCCATACCTTTGGACTATCCTTCTCAATGAGTTGGTCGTGGACCATGGTAAGCTGGTTGGAGATCTCATCGATCTCAGAATACAGCATGGAGCGCCTCTCCTCAATGACCTCCCGAGGGTATCGTGGGGTATACATGTTCGGTCGCCCTTTTTCCACAGTGACCCACCGCTCCTCGACCAATCGCTTCATAGTTTCATAGATCTTTGTAGGTGGGACTTTCCCCTCCTTCGCCAAGACCGCGGCAGTAGTAGTGCCAGTAGAGACGAGTGCTGCATACGCCCTCGCGCCATACAGGGTCAGGCCCAACTTCTGAAGTGTGAATATTGTTTTTTGATCGAGCAGCATTGGCAGTTTATCTCACTTATCACCTTATTAAAGTTATGAATTTTACATATAGTCCGATACGAGTAGAGGCGATCATGAAAGCGAAGACAATAGGGGAGAAGCTCACCCAGGCATCTAGACTTCCTGGAAGAGCGGTGTGCGTGTTCGGAAGCGAAGACCTTCCAAATGGTTCGACCCAGATTGCGAAGGTCGACCAATGCATGGCCAGAGCGATTTATAAGCTAGCAATGGAAAAGCATACTCCTCCTGTTCACTTCGGAGCCGATGCTAAGGCTGGCATATGCCCTGGCGGTCAAGCATGGTGCGGGTTGACTGCTCCCTCTCCTATGATCAAATTTTTCGTGTCCACAGGAAGCCCGAACTTCAGACACGGTGAGGCAGAGTACCTCAAGCCCAACCCGGAGGCGGCAGCGCAACTCGCCGCCGCACCGGGAAAGATAACGCTTCCTTCCAAGTACATCAACATAGCTGGGTGGGACCAGCTAGTGGATGAGCAAGATGTACTTTCGTTCATACTGATCGGCAATGCTGAGTCTATAAGGAATCTTGGTGGCCTAGCACAGTACACATTTGAAGACATCTTCAACTCAGTCGTGATGCCCAGCGGCCCTTCATGTGCTTCTATGCTGACTTATGCGGCAGGATTTTCCGAGAAGGCACCACGAGAAAGTGCGTTCGTCGGCCCGGTCGACCCCACTGGCAACGCCTGGTTCCCTCCTGAAATGATGTCCATGGCCATACCGTTTGATATGGCAAGAAAAATGGCTGAGAACGTAGAAGGTTCGTTCCTTACTAGACGGTCGCAGGTGGCATTCCCCGAGAATCGGCTGGGCATGGATGAGAAGGCGGTTTTCCAATGACCGTGGACGACGCTATTGATCTCATTCGGAAAAGACGATCAGACAGGGTCCCCTTCGACCCCCAACACCTAGTGTCCAAAGAAGATGTTAGGCGGATTGTGGAAGCGGCCCGGTGGGCGCCCACCCCCCACAACATGCAGAACTTCGAGGTCGTGGTTGTAGACGACAAGAAGGTCATCGAAGAGCTCGGGTCTATCAAGTTCCGGGTCACCGAAGCATTCCTCCGAGAGAGCTACGAACTGCTCTCCTTGTCCGAGGACGAGCTACGGCGGAAGGGAACAGGCATATTGGCATCCGGTTTCCCACCAGCCTGGTTGGACCCATCAAAGTTCAGGGAAGTCGCTGAGACCTTGACCCCACAACCCCTCACCAGAATGATCGCCGGGAGCCCACTGCTAATAATAGTGGTCTTCGACCCGAGGCGGCGGGCCCCCGGTTCAGAGAGCGATTTCCAAGGCATCATCGGTCTCGGTACGGTCATGGAAAACATGTGGCTGGAGGCCACATCCCTGAGCATCAGCGCTCGGCTATTGGTCGCTTTCGGTGAGCCTCTTATCGAGGGAGAGGCGAAACGGGTGCTTGGCATACCCAAAGAAATGAGGATCGCTTACGGGCTCCGCCTGGGATACCCGCTTGGAGAGAAAGACAACGGCCCGCAGGTCAGGAGGAGTTTGAACACCTTCGCCCACCGCAATCGCTACGGGAACCTGGACCAATGACCCGACCCATGGGATGAAAATCAGGTTATGGAACGATCCTGGCCCTCGTCCATCAGGTTGGAGTCTTTCGGACCCGACACTTAGGGTGCGGAAACCGCGTGTCTTCGCTATAGAGACGGTTAGGTAGTGCTTTGAGCATTCTGCTGCTGGATTTGTCAGACCATCCGCCTTTGGATTAATCTAAGACGCACCTAATAGTCTGCTTGTAATAATCAGCGACATAGCCTGAAATATCCTCTTTCGAATTCGATTAACATGCCGAGTCCAGTCACTATCGGCGAGAGGATCATCCTCCATCTTGCTCAGTATTCAAAGTTCAGGGACGATTTCGATGCGCCCGTAGACGTCAGCCAGGACGGCATCGCGGAGGCGCTCCGGATATCCCGGGCCCACGCCGCCATAGAACTGAAGAAATTGAAGGAATCGGCCCTGGTGGATGAAAAGATCGCCCACATCCGCAGGGGCAACACCAAGAGGAAGGTATACTACCTCAACAAGCCCGGCGAGGACAAGGCCAACAGTTTGCGGGCCTACGCCGACCGGGAGGGTATCCAGATCAAGCCGTTGCTGGACCTGAAGAAATGCCAGGGCCCCGAGCTATGGGGATCCCTGGACCCGAACTTCCATCCGATCCTGGCCCAAGCCTGCGTTTTCAGAACCCCGTTCAAACGGTCGGCGCTGCCGGTGACCAGCATCTCCCTCTTGCCCGAGGACAAGAACGGCATGGTGGACGTCCCGGAGGCGCTCCGTGCGTCTATCCCGGCTTTGGCCTCGAAACCAGAGCTCAAGCAATACCATAGCTTCGCAGCAGACTACTGGCTGAAGGAGGGGGACAGCCGGGAGAGGCTCTACCACCTGATCCATTCCGGCCGGTTGAAAGAAGCTGAGATGATGGTCGCGTCGAAAGGGCCGGAACTGCTGGCGAGCCCGGACAAGGACCTTTATGATCTCCTATCGGCGATCACCGCACCCGGGGAGAAATATGCGGCCAGGATATATTCCGTCCAGGGGGAGGCGGCCCGAGGAACGTCACAGTTCGACTTGGCCCTGGCTATGGCGGACAAGCTGATGTGCATGGGCGGCGATGCGGACCGGAGAACAGGGACCTGCCTCAGGGCCAGGACGCTCATGGACAGGGGCGAACTGGAGGAATGCATACCGGTTTACATGGCAGCCAGGTCGATGACGTCCCTGACCGATACGCCGCTGGAATGCGATTACGCGGAAGCCCTGACCCGGCTGAGACGGTTCGAGGAGGCCCGCCAATGCCTGGAAAAGATGATGGCCAATGGCCTCAAGGGGATGGACCCGGAGAGCCTGGAGCTGATATATTATCAGTTGGGAAGCGTCATTTTCCGTTCCGGCGACGGCCATGAGGCGATTCGGTACCTGAGCAAAGCGCTGGGACTGGCACGACCGGGGGACAAGAGCCGCATCCACCAGTGCATGTCCGAAGCGTACGGTTCGACCGGCATGACCGACAAGTCTGTCGAATACGCCAAGAAGGCCAAGCTCAGATGATCGGGCTCTGCCTCAGCGTGTCCATGTCCGTGGCGTACAGTTCCCGTATGTCCTTCAGGCCGTAGCGCAGCATCGCCAGCCGTTCGAATCCAAGTCCCCATGCCAGCACCGGGTGGTGTATGCCGAGCGGGGCGGTCACCTCCGGACGGAAGACGCCGGCGCCGCCGAGCTCCATCCAGGTGCCGTTGTAGTAGATGTCGATCTCCAGCGACGGCTCTGTGTAAGGGAACGGTCCGGGGCGTACCCGCACCGTGTCGAAGCCCATGCGGTGATAGAAGTCCTTCAGGACAGCCACAAGCATGTCGAAGCTGGCGTCCTCCTCCATGATGAAGCCCTCGATCTGCACGAACTCCGGCAGGTGAGTCATGTCCAGCGACTCGTTGCGGAAGATGCGACCTATGGAGAACAGTTTCGCCGGTGGCTCGGGGTGCTTGGCCAGGTATCTGACCGAGTTGACGGTGGTGTGCGTCCGGAGTAGCGCCCTCTCGGCCTCGGTCCGGGACCATTTGTAGCGCCAACCGAGTGAACCGGTATCCCCGCCGTTCTCGTGCATCTGCTTGACCTTCTCGACCACGACCTCGTCCTCCAGATCCAGCCTGGCCGGGTTCTTCAGGTAGAAGGTGTCCTGCAGATCGCGGGCCGGGTGGTCCTGGGGTGTGAACAGCGCGTCCATGTTCCAGAACGCCGGCTGCACGTATTCGTCATCGATCTCGGAAAAGCCCATTTCGATGAAGATGCGACGCACCTCATCGGCCATGCGGGTGAGGGGATGCTTCTTGGCCGGGTAGACGGCGGAGGCGAACGTCCGGATGTCGTACTTCCGGAACTGGACCTCCTTCCACTTGCCGGACTGGATCATTTCCGGGGTGAGCTGGGCGACCTCCTGGATGAGCTCGATACCAAGCGAGATGACCTCCCTTCCCGCCTCGGCCATGATCAGCTCCCGGGAGATGACCAACCTCTCGGATATTATGTCCTGGCGGGACTTGAGCTGGGCGATGATGCCCTTGTCCACCTCCTCCTCGAACAGGTCCCGCTCTTCCAGTATCTTTAGGAACGTCTCATCGGCCATGTCGCCGGTGATGTGCTTCCGTCCCTGGTCCGTGAGGGTGATGGTCGGCAGTCCCGCTGACTTGTCGATGTTGGCCAGGCCCTTCCTCTTCAGCCATCCGACCGCCAGGGATGAGACCTCGGGAGTGATGTGGGCCTCCATTTCCTTCAGGGAGGAGGCACCGTTCACCGTGGCCAGGAAGTTCAGGGCCCGCCGCTCCGGGAGACCGATGGCGTTGATGTCCTTGGTCTTCAGGGAGTAGCATTTCCGGGCGCTCTCCTTCACCGTCACCAGACCCTTGGCCTGAAGCCAGGAGGCGGCGTTCATGACCTCGACCTGCTGCTCGAACTTGCCTGCCTCGAATATCCTTTCCGGCGATGCATTGCCGTTCAGCTGGTTCAGCGTGAGCAACACCCGCTTCTCCTGGTAGCTCAGGCCTTCGAGGATCTCCTTGGCGTTCATATGCCGTGAGGAAAAAACTCCTGTCTATTTGACAGTTTGTCTACCGGCCCGTCGGTTCGACCGGTTTGATGTCGAGCACGGGCGTTCCATTGAAAGCATCCAGGCCTTTGACGGTGAGGATGTTGCCCATGATCGCTATGAGCTGCACCCGGGTCACCCCGATCGGATTGGGGCGGTTCGGGCTGCGGGAGGCGAACACCCCTACCAGCGGTGCGTTCGGGTTGCCCTTGGGGTGCAGCTTCATGCACGCCGGAAGACTTCGGTCGAACCAGAAGACCACCTCGATCTCCTTCGACTCCTCGATGCGATACAGCCCTTCGACCAGGTCCTCCTGCATGACTATCTCTGAAACGACGTCAGGGAAGTCCGTGCTCCTCTCGATGTCGTTCCGGACGTACCCGATCGGTTCCAGGATCAACATGGTGCCTTCATCATGAACTCGTCGATCTTGTCCTTGGCCTCCTCGCGCTTCTGCTGGTGCACCTCGAGGAACTTCACGATCTTGTCGGCCAGCATCATCTTGCACTCGCCGCACAGGATCGCCCCATTGCGACATTTCTCGGAGAGGTCGTCCATCGCCTTGTCGTCCTTCTCGAACAGATAGTACTGGTACTTGAAGACGGAACAGACCTCCGGTTTGCCACCGGTCCGGCGCTGTTCCTCGACCGAAACGGCACCGCCGGTGAACGCCGTCCCGACCTTCTTCTTGATCGTCTTGGGATTGTCGGTCGTGTAGATGGTGGAGTTCGGCTGGGAGGAGGACATCTTGTCGCTTCCCGTCAGACCGGGGAACATCTTGTTGTGGATCAGCGCCGGCTTGTTGTAGCCGAGCAGGGGCGCCACGTCACGGGCGACCCGGAAGTGCGGGTCCTGGTCGATGCCACATGGTATGAGGCAGGGCGTGTTCCTCCCGTACAACGCGTTCTCGATGAAGCAGGGCGCCGCCTGCATGCTGGTGTAATAGATCTGGCCGATGTTGGTGCTGTTGTCGAAACCGAATACCGCCCTGGCGGTGGAGAACGTGACCCGTTTGGCGACCTTCAACGCCAACGGGTACAGGGTCTTGATGACCTCGGTGTCGACCATGATCTTGGTCTTGTTGACGTCGAAACCGAGCGCGATGACGTCGAGGGCGTTCTCGTACGCCATCTTCCTGGTGTCTTCGAGCTGCAGGTTCTCGTTGAACAGGTACTTCTCGTCGTCGGTCATCTGGAAGTACAGGTTCGAGCCGAAGGTGTCCTGCAGATACTTGGTGAACATCCAGGGCATCAGATGACCGAGGTGGGTGTGGCCGGACGGACCTCTACCGGTGTAGAGGAAGAACTTGTTGCCCTTGTCGTACTCGTTCAGGATCCATTCCAGGTCCCGCTGAGAATAGACGATGCCCCGTTTCAGCATCGGGTGCAGCTCGCCGTACTTCGACAGACGGGCCAGCATCTCATCGTCGATATGCTTCGTTCCGAAACGGACGATGAGCTCATCGTAATCGATGTCACCAGTCACTTCCCAGGGGGTGACCTTGAAGTCCTTTTCCATTTGCACACCAGTGGGCGGAGAATGGTTCGGAGGGTAAAAAGGATTGCGAGGGAATGATATCCACAAACCACATCGAACGGCAGTGAGGAGCAGCCCCTCCCACATTGATGACGAACGGCCTGAGGATCGATCGAAGGTCAATTGTGTGCGGGCGGAATTCCGAATCTAATTGTGGTGCTTTTTCTCCGTATCCCTCATCTCCTTAGGGATGGACAGACATCCACCTGTTCCCCTGCCACCGCCAGACATGCCGGCAGGCGCCTGTTCTTCACGATCGACGCGGCGATGGCCACGACGAGGATGAGGACGATAACGGCCAGGGAGCCGAGCACCGGGATGTGCACATAGTCCGCCAAGAGCATCTTCCCGCCCACGAAGGTCAGGATGCCGGCCAGGGCGTACTTCAGGTAGCAGAACAGGCCCATTATGTGCGATAGCGAAAAGTACAGCGACCTCAGCCCGAGGATGGCGAACGCGTTGGAGCTGAAAACGATGAATGTCGTCGTCGTGATCCCAAGTATGGCCGGGATGGAGTCCACGGCGAAGACGACATCCGTGCTTTCGATCACGAGCAGGGCGATGAACATAGGGGTGGCCCACAAAGCCATCCTGCCCTCAGCCTTCGGTTTCCGGACGAAGAACTTGTCGCCCTCGTAGCCCTTGGTAACAGGCAGAAAGCGGCGGAAGAAACGCACTATGACGTTATGTTCCGGTTCGACCGACTCCTCCTGCTCCTTCTTGACCACCAGCTTGAGCCCGGTGAACACCAGGAAAGCTCCGAAGATGTAGAGGACGAACGAGAATTGATCGACCAGCGCCACACCCACCAGGATGAAAGCCATTCGGAGCACCAATGCGCCCAGGATGCCCCAGAACAATACCTTGTGCTGGTCCCGGGCCGGCACGCAGAACGAACCAAGGATCAGCATTATTACGAAGAGGTTGTCCACACTCAGCATGATCTCCATCAGGTAACCGGTGGTGAACTCCAGACCGGAATTGGAACCCATCGAGACATATATCCAGATGTTGAACGCGACCGCTGCGGTTATGAAGAAAGCGGCCTGCATCAATGCTTCTTTGGGCTTTATGACGTGGGCCTTGCGGTTGAAGACCGCCAGGTCCAATGCCAAAAGTGAAATGATGCAAACAACGAATATGACCCATTCTGTTGCGCTCACTTCTGTCAAAGAGTACGCCCATCCCCGGATGGATGCCTTCGGGCCTTGTGCCAGTCCGCATCCGCTCACATGCGCCATGACCTACTCTATTTGGATATTTACGTCATTCGAGCTGGTTACCATTTGCGTTTTCGACTGAATGAAATGTCCAGACCGGTGTCCAGTTGCCCGAACTGAGCGTACCCGGATGGCTTCCGTCTCCGAACGGTTATCGCACATCCCGGCACGCTTTACCGCACTTCCCAAAACGCTCCTTTTGTGCGGCTGATCCGTCTCGCCGGCGAATCAGATCACCGATGTTGCCACAGTACCATAAAGAAAGATTAATATCTAATTTCCATTCGATACCCGGTCAAATGGACTTAATATTATTCTTTCTAAGTTTCATCATCATCCTACTCGGATGCGAGTTCTTCACCAATGGCGTGGAATGGGTCGGCAAGCGGTTCAATCTGGCCGAAGGCGCCGTAGGAAGCGTCCTGGCAGCGGTGGGCACAGCCCTTCCAGAGACCCTCATCCCGCTCATCGCTATCTTGACCCTGGGCGGGACCGCCGGCAAGGACATCGGCGCCGGCGCCATCCTGGGCGCGCCGTTCATGCTGGCGACGCTGGCATTGTTCTTCTCCGGCCTGGCGGTACTGGTGTTCCGCAAGCGCAGGGGGCGGAAGACCCTGCAGATCAACGGGACCCTCATACGCCGGGACCTCAAGTTCTTCCTGGTGGCGTATTCGTTCGCCGCGGTCGCCGCGTTCATCCCGCCTCCCTACGACATCATCCGCTGGATAGTTGGGTTCTCGCTCATCCCGCTGTACATCTATTACACCTACGTTACCATGACTAGCGGTGCCAAGTGCGGCGACAGCGAGGAAGAGCAGAAAGGCCTCTACGTGCATGGCGCCTTCTGCCGGTTGGATGAGTGGAGGAGCGTCGATCCCGACGAGGACATCGGGGAGAAGTTGAGGGAACGGATCTACCGGCCGGACCCGAAGACCTACATGATCTTCATCCAGGTGTTCTTGGGTCTGATGGGCATCATCCTCGGCGCGACGCTGTTCGTCGACCAGATCAACAGTATCGCCTCGACGATAGGCATCCCGGCACTGATCTTCGCGTTGCTCGTTTCCCCGATAGCCACGGAACTGCCGGAGAAGTTCAACAGCGTGATGTGGATCCGGTCAAAGAAGGACACGTTCGCCATCGGAAACATCACCGGCGCGATGGTGTTCCAGAGCTGCATCCCGGTGACCATCGGCATACTGCTGACGCCCTGGCACCTAAATCTGAGCGACACGACCCAGTTCCTGGAAGCGGTGTGCATAGGCATCGCTCTGCTGTCCGGAGCGGTCCTGTACTGGAGGTCATCGCAAAAGGAGCTGCACATGTCCGGCCTGATGCTGGGTGGCGTGCTGTATCTCTTCTTCTTCGCCCTGGTGCTCATGAACGCGTGAGCACCCAACAATTTTTCATAATCAGGCCTTATCGTTTTATCTATCCATCCGATCGATTGCATGACGATGGAGAACCTGAGGCCGGGCATGTTCGACAAGGATCGCCTGGAACGCTCCAGGAGGATAACCTGGCTGGATATGGACCGGATAGCGGGCATGAAATGCCTGGTGGTCGGTGCTGGCGCGCTCGGGAACGAAGTGGTCAAGGACCTCGTGCTCTCTGGTTTCAAGCACATCGAGCTAGTCGACATGGACCACGTGGTCCGGTCCAATCTCAACCGCTGTGTCTTCTTCCGGGAAGGGGATGCCGACGGGAAACTCATGAAGGTGGAGATCGTCGCCACCAGGGCGGCCGAGCTGGACCCCTCGTCAACAATCGTGCCTTCAATCGTTCGCGTGGAGACCTACGACGTGGACCGGTTCCGTTCCTTCGGCCTGGTGTTGGGCTGTCTGGACAACATTGCGGCCAGGCTGCACGTCAACTCGCATGCGTTTCAGGCCCGTATCCCGTACGTGGACGGCGGCACCAACGGTTTCCAGGGAAAGGTCCAGGTGGTGGTCCCGCCGGGGACGGCCTGTCTCCAGTGCGCCATGAACCGTTCCCACTACCGGGTGATGGAGAAGAGGTTCAGCTGCACCGGTTCGGACGTCAGTTTCTTCGAGCCGAAGGTCCCGGCAGAGATAACCACCACGAGCATCGTGGCGGCCATCCAGGTCCGGGAAGCGTTGAAGCTGGCCAGCGGCAGGAAGGAGAAATGCATCAGGAACGTGATGTTCTACGATGGTCTGAACGGATCGACCGAAGAGCTTGAAGTGGACATCGATCCGGACTGTCCGATGCACCAACCTCTTTGATAATGACGAAAAAGGTGTTCTCAGGTATCATTACTCTAGTGCCAAGCTATTTTATATTCGAAATCGTCCCCTGATTCGGTGCAAACACATGGGTGTCAGGGTCATAATCAAGAATTCTGAGGCAGGTATGAACGTTGCCATGGATCTGGAACCTTCCAACTCGGTACAGGAGATCATCGACAGCATCGCCATGTATTGGGAGAAGGATGCTGGCGCTTACGTTATTCGAAAGGGAAAGAAGCTCCTGAGGGGAGAGCAGATGATAGGGGACCTGGGATTTGCCGAGAACGACGAGATAGAGCTCATCCCTGATCCCGAGGGCGGTGTCTGATGCCCTTGCCCAAGGACATCCTGGTCTCCCGACTTCGCAACGAACTCTCCCAATGCTCGAAATATCTGAAGACCACGCTGGACACGACCGATGAGAAGCTGGACACTTATCCGGTGGAGTTCGACATCGAACTGCATAACACGCCCGGCCCGGTCCGAGAGAATGGAAAGGTGGTGAACCGTTACAACCACCGCTTCCGGATCATAATCTCCTCCAGCTACCCGTTCGAGAAACCGGCGGTCATCTGGAAGACACCCATCTTCCATCCAAATATCATGGCCCCGGAGGACGGAGGCCATGTGTGCACCAAACTTCTCAGCGAGTGGAGCTTCAACTCGACCATCCTGACCTTCGTCAAGGGGATCGAGTCGCTGCTCATGGCCCCCAACGGTGAAAGTCCGTTCGGCACGTCCAGCTGCACGGAGGCGGCCGCTTTCTTCAACAGCGGCACACGAACTTTACCCATAGTCACGACCACCCTCCCCAAGGTGGTGCGGAAGTGACCATGCCCAAGATAGTCGGGACCAGCGTGGTGAAGGTGCAGGACAAAGCCCCTCCGGAGAAGGAGCGGACAAGGCCGCACAAGTGGCTCTCCGTGGCCTCGATAGAGCGGTATCGGGAATCAGAACCAGAAGGGTTCGATCTCTACCTGTCAAAACTGGCCGAGGAGAAGATACGGAACCACGCATTGAGCCGCCTCTCCCCCCGAACGGAGGTGATGGGACTGATGCTGGGTACGCTGTATCAACATCAGCAAAAGGAATACGTTCTCGTCCGGGACGTGGTGACCACCGACCTCGATGCATCGTCCGTGTCGGTGAAGTTCGACAGACAGGGCCTGGAGAAGCTGTTCGACTCGCTGGATGACAGCGGGTTCGACTACCTCATCGTCGGCTGGTACCATTCCCATCCGGGGCATGGCTGCTTCCTTTCCCAGACCGACATCGATACCCAGGTCTCGATGTTCAACCGTCCCTTCCACAGCGCACTGGTCATCGACCCGGTGAACATGGAGATCGAGAACTTCAAAGTGGTGAAGGGCCGGTCCCTGCACCGTGCTTTCGCGGTCTATTGGGACGAGTACCAGAATCCCTACTACGGCGAGAGCGTGCGCAAGCGCCATCTCAAGGAATGAACTTCCTTGTGGGATCAGACCCAGATCGCGTGCCTTTTCCGCATCGACGATTCGGTCTGCGCCAGCCGCTGCATCAGCACCGCGACCAGTGAATCCAGGAGTATGGAGGTGGAAACCTCAAAGATGGTTCCCAGCGGTGCCAGCCTCTTCCTCTGCTCGTCCTTGCTCTGGGTGATCTCCAGGACCACGTCGGAGGCGGAACCGAGCTTGGAATGCATGGATGAGGTCACCGAGACGATCTTCGACCCGATGCGACCGACGATATTGGCCGTCTGCACCGCCGACATCGTCTCGCCGGTGTTCGATATCAATATGACCAGGTCGCCCTGCTCGACGATCGGGGTGGTCATGTCTCCGACGAAATGCACATCCATTCCAAGCTGCACCAGGCGAACGGCGAACGATTTGCCCACGAGGCCGGAACGCCCTACCCCGTAAACGAATATCTTCTTTGCCGCGAGAATCATGTCGATGACCTCCTCCACCTTTGCCTGGTCGACCTTGTCCAGGGCCTCCTGGACCTCCTTAAGGATGTACGCTGACGCTTCCCTCAATCGTAATCATCTTCCAGGTCTTCGTCCTCGGTCTCGACCCGGGGGGTTCGGCCCTTAACGTCCTTGGCGTGCTTGACCGGCTTCTCGGCCTTTTCGGACCTCTCTCCCTTCTCCGCCTTGTCAGCTTTTTCCGCCTTGTCCGCCTTATCTGGCTTCTTGACCTTGGTCTCCTTGGAGACCTTCTTGGTCAGGATACGCTCGTAGATGACCTTCATGTACATGGCGTCGTGCTCCAGCAGCGGGGAGCTGGATATGATCGTGCATTCCGGGTTCTCTTCCACCAGGAACTCGGCCAGGGGTTCGAACCGGAGGTCTCCCTTCTTGATCGGGGTGACCCTCTTCTCGTTCCCCGCCTCGTGCTCCACGCCCGAGAAATGAGTGTAATAGTGTCCCTTCACCTGGGACCTGACCTTATCGAACAGTTCGCTGAAGTCCTGCGGCTCCCTCAGGGTGCCGCTCTGCCTGGCGTGCACATGCGCGAAGTTGATGACCGGAACGATCCCGTCGACGTTGTCGCACAGTTCCAGCAGCTCCTCGATCGACCCGAACACCTCCTGCCTCCCGGAGGTCTCGAAACCGAGCAGGGGTTTGATCTCGTTCTTCTCCCACCAGTCCATGATCTCGGTCACGTTCCCGGTGATGGTCTCCACGGCCTCCTTCTTGGACATGTTGCCGTACAGCCCCAGGTGGGAGATGACCATGTTCCCCTTCATCTGGTTGGTGAGCATGCCGGCCCACCGGATGCTGTCGATGCTCTTGTGGGTAAGCTCGTTATCGCTAGTGAGGTCCATGTAGTAGGGGGTGTGCATGGACAGTTGGACATCCAGCTCCGCGCCCATGTGTCCGAGGGCGATCAGTTCCTTGAAGTTCTGCACCAGGCCCGATGCCAGGGTGATGAGCGTGTCGTCCGCCTTGATCTTCTCGTTCAGATCGGCGATGATGGTGTCCTTCTTGCCCTTGTGCCGGACCAGCTCCACCACGACGTCGCTGGCGATCTCCAGCGGGGTCATGCCCACCTCTTCGTCGTCGGGATTCCTTTCGACGACGTTAACTCTTACCATCTGGACTTCCATGGCATTGAGGCCCAGGTTGTGAACATCCTCTATGCCGTCCTTGAGAGTCCTTCCTTTACATGAAAGCGGAATTCCAGCTGGACCAAACCGTATCAAATTCTCCCCCCGATAAGCATCACCGTATGACGAACTTCTTATTTAAGTACTATTCATTCTGGTGGGCATTCGTATGACTAGTTTATCGATTAGGCCGGAGCCTTATATGGGTTTGCGTCCAACAGTCACGTTATGGAACATCATCTGTTAATAATAGGTCTTTCATCGGGGTCGATTCTCAGCATGGCATGAACAGCCCGGCAACCATATAT
This sequence comes from uncultured Methanomassiliicoccales archaeon, assembly GCA_963710685.1. Classification (GTDB taxonomy): domain Archaea; phylum Thermoplasmatota; class Thermoplasmata; order Methanomassiliicoccales; family UBA472; genus DASXVU01. Next base: position 307,144 of record CAVQBH010000015.1, read on the forward strand.
ATCCGTGGTATGGAATAGCACGGAAGTTGGTTCTAAGGCCGCGATATCAGACCGAATCCCTTATGACATTCCCACTCCATCCTATCTGACGGTGGAGATTTGATGGAGAACGGTAATTTGATGGTTGCCAAGAAAATGGACCACTGGCGGTCGCGGCTCATCGATCTGAGCCTGCGGAACCGCCTCTTGAACTTCAAGCCCACCAAATCCTCGACCGTACAGTTCATCGAACCGGCGATGGACACACTGTTCGATTTTCTGGCCAAGAAGAACAAGCCCATGGCGGTCATCTGCCCCGAGATCCGGGACGAGATGGACGCACCGGAGGAAGGTGCCCGGGAATGCCTCCTGAAGGACCGGCTCCACATACTTCCAGGCCAGGTCCTGCCCTCGACGCTCAACCCGAACACCGAGAAGGTGCTTTACCAGACAAGGCTCAAGGCCCGGACCTTCATGCAGGAACAGGGGGTGAACGTGCTGTATGCCACGTTCGGCATCCTCCGGTGGACCGAAAAGGAGGGCGATGAAAAGCTGATCTCCTCACCGATCGTCCTGCTGCCGGTGCAGTTGGGCAAGAAACCGTTCAACCCTTACACCCTGGCCCGATTCGGCGACGAGGCCGTGCTCAACCCCTCGCTGGCCCTCAAGATGAGGACCGATCAGGGGATCGACATCCCGGCTATGCCGGATGACGTGGACGATTTCGATCTGGAAGCGTACCTGAAACAGGTGGAACTGGCCATCGGCAAGAAGACTGGCTGGAGCGTCCTCCGGGAATCGTACATGGGCATATTCTCCTTCACCAAACTGGCCATGTATGAAGACTTGAAAACGAACGAGGACGTTGCCTCTGCCCATCCGATCGTGCGGGCCCTGGCTGGCGACCCGGGCCTTTTGCCCTCCACCCCCAAGGACCTCCCCGCCGCGGACCGGCTGGACGAGGTCGTCAAACCCATCGATTCCCACCAGGTGCTGGACGCCGATTCCAGCCAGGCCGAGGCCATTGAGGCGGTGCGGAGGGGGGCAAACCTGGTCCTCCAAGGGCCGCCTGGCACCGGCAAGAGCCAGACCATTGCCAACGTGATCTCGGAGTGCCTGTGGTCGGGCAAGACGGTCCTGTTCGTCAGCGAAAAGATGGCCGCCCTGGAGGTGGTCAAGAAACGTCTGGACATCTGCCGCCTCGGAGATTACTGCCTGGACCTGCACAGTAACACGCCCAACAAAAGCGATGTGATCATCTCGCTGGGCCGGCCGCTGGACGGGAACGACCGGTTCAAGGATGTGGACCTGGCCGACCTGGACCGGGTGGCGTCGGCGCGGGACCGGCTGAACGCCTATGTGCATTTCCTGCACATGAAGATGGGGGCGATCGGTCTGTCCCCCTTCGACGCCTACGGCCGCCTGGCCGAGCTTTATGACGTACCCGACATGCCCTTCAAGATGACGGACCCGTTCGACGTGGACCGGAAGAGCATCGATGCGATGGAGTCGAGCCTGGAACGACTGGTCGGACGCAAGGACGTTCTCGCGGTGCGGGCGTCACACCCCTGGCACGACGTGGAACCGGTGGCCATGGACATGGGCAAGCAGCAGGAGTTCCTGCACTCCCTGGAATCACTTCTCGGCGCCATCGACGACGCCTTGCCCAAGTTCACATCGCTGGCCGGGAACGCGCACATCGGGATGCCGAAGTCACTGGCCGATTGCCGGCACACCGTCGATCTGGCCAACACGATCATCGCCACGAAGTTTCCGCTCAAGAACTGGTTGGAACCCCGCCTCATAGACGGCCTGATCGAACGGGTGGAAAGCGAGAAGGCTTCCTTCAGCTCCATGGATTCGAGCAGAAAATCACTCCTGGCCAAGTACAACGCCAAGGTCCTGGAGCTCGACGGTGAACATCTCAGCCACAGGTTCGAGGTCGAGTACAGCGGCACATTGAGGTCCATGAACTCCGACTACCGCACCGACATCAAGGTGCTCTCGATGAACCTCCTGAACCAGCATCGGCTGGAATACGAAGAGGCACTGAACGACGTCAGGGCACTGAAGATATTCCAGGATGCCCGCAGTTCCCTGAACTCGAAGGTTCCGGGCGACTATAAGACGTTCGGGAAGTATTTCGACGGACCGGGAACCAACTGGGATGCACTGTTATCCTCCCTGCGCTGGGCCAAGGCCCTGATGGAGAAGGCGGGGGCCGAACTAAATGGCGACCTTGTCAAGCTGGTCTGCGACGATCCGGAAGGGATAGCGAAGGTCAGGAAGGAACTGGACCGGGTCAGGCCCTCGTTCGAGGCCTTGGCGGCCGCTTCCCTGGTACCCGGCCAGTATCTCCGCGGCGGCGAGTTCGTGATAGGGGACGTCTCTTTCGGGTCGGTACCGCTGACGGTCGCCCGGGATTTCGTCGCGACGCATCTGGCGGCGAAGGACCGGCTCAGGGAGTGGGTGGAGCTCAGGGAGGCGGAGGAACAGGTCAAGGCCAGCGGATTGGATTCCCTGTTGGTGCTGGTGATCAAGGAGCCAACCGACGTCGCCCGGCTGGTGCAGATGTTCCGCAAGCGTTTCTTCACCCTGTGGATCGATTCGTTCCGGCGTCATGTTCCCCTGCTCGCCGGTTTCAACAGCGCAGAGCATAACGCGCTGATCGAGGAGTTCCGCAAGCTGGACCAGACCCAGCTGCTGTTGGCGCGAAAGAGGATGGCGTACGAGCTGTGGCAGCGGGTGGACAGGATGAAAGCCGCCGATCCGGCCAGCCCATTGCGGATGCAGGAGACCATGCTGCGCAAGGAGATGGCCAAGAAATCGAAGCAGATGGCCATCCGGAAGCTCCTCTCGGACATGCCTGACCTGTTGCCGCTGCTCAAACCGTGCGTCATGATGTCGCCACTTTCCGCCTGCCAGTTCATCGACCCTCGGAAGATCAGGTTCGATGTGGTCATCTTCGACGAGGCGTCGCAGATCTGCCCCGAGGACGCCATCGGCAGCATCATGCGCGGAAAACAGCTGGTGGTTGTGGGAGATAGCAAGCAGTTGCCTCCCACCCGGTTCTTCGAGAAGATAGAGGGAGATGACGACGCGGAGGTCCAGGACCTGGAGAGCATCCTCGACGAATGCGCGACCATCGGTCTGCCCCAGAAGATGCTACTATGGCACTATCGTTCCAGGAACGAATCGCTCATCGCGTTCTCCAACGCCTATTACTATGATAACCGCCTATACACGTTCCCCTCGGCGGACCTGCCCGGCCCCACCAGCGGGATCGAGTTCGTGTACGTGCCGGAAGGGGTATACGATCGGGGCGGCAAACGGGAGAACAAGCTCGAGGCCAAGAAAGTGGCCGACCTGGTATTCGAGCAGTTCAAAGCACACCCCGAGATGTCGTTGGGCGTGGTTGCCTTCAGCGAGGAACAGCAGCTAGCGATCCTGGAGGTAATCGAGTACATGAAAAAGCTGAGACCCGAGTTCCAGCAGTATTTCGACGAGGGGCAGGAGGAATCATTCTTCGTAAAGAACCTGGAGAACGTGCAGGGGGACGAACGGGACGTCATGTTCTTCAGCGTGGGATACGGGAAGGACCCGGAAGGGAAGCTGGTCATGAACTTCGGCCCTCTGAACATGGAGGGAGGGCACCGCCGACTGAACGTGGCCATCACCCGGGCCAGGCGGCACGTGAAATTGATCACTTCCATGCAGCCGGAGGAGATCGATCCGAACTCAGCCTCCAAAGGAGTTCTACTGTTGCGCAGGTACATGGAGTTCGCCCGGGGCCGGGGGGACAGGGCCTCGCTGGGCTGCGACATCCGCCACGAGGACGAGGGAGACAGACCTCTGGAGGACTCGATCTTCAACGCGCTCACGAAGATGGGGCTGACACTGCACCGCAGCGTCGGATGCTCCGGCTACCGCTTGGACATGGCGGTGATGGACCCGGAGAAGAACCAAAAGCATATACTAGGGATCGAATGTGACGGTCTTAGCTACGCCTCCGGACGAACGGCCCGGGACCGGGAAAGGCTGCGGGAAGAGGTCCTGCAGGGCCTGGGCTGGAACATGCACCGCATCTGGTCGAGGGACTGGGTGGAGGACCGGAACCGGGAGCTGCGCAAGATTGAGGCTCTGGTGGAACGGTATCGTTCCCGCTAGCGCCGGCCGGCAAGTGGTTTAGGTATCTGGCAATGCAGAATACCGGTCCGGCCTGCCTGCGTCCCTCTGGCAAAACTATTTAAAATCCTTCTTATTATGTGCCCCTTACCAATGTCGGGAGAGTCAGAAAATGACATTTAATCAAAAGACTGATCCGAACCTGTTGGTGCTCATCGACTCGCTTAAGACCGAGACGAGGACCAATGGTGCGGAGATCTGGCGAGACATTGCTCTGAGACTGGAAAAGTCCAAACAGAATTGGGCCGAGGTCAATCTGAGCAAGCTTGAGCGAAATGCCTCCGAGAACGACGTCATCGTCGTACCGGGCAAGGTATTGGGATCTGGCAGCCTGAGCAAGAAGCTCACCGTTGCAGCGTACGATTTCTCCGAGTCCGCGAAGAAGAAGATCGCGGAGGCTGGCGGGAAGCATTTGTCCATCTCCGAGATGGTAAAGAAGCACCCGGACGGCGCCGGAATAAGGATAATGAGGTGAACTAGATGATCGTAATCGATGCAACTGGACACGTCGCCGGAAGACTCGCCACCGCAGTGGCCAAGAAGCTCCTCCAAGGTGAGACCGTGGTCATCGTCAACGCCGAGTTGGCAATCGTCAGCGGAGACCGCTGGACGGTCCTTGAACATTACGAGGTCAAGAGGTACAAGGGAGACGTCCGCAGTGGACCGTTCTTCCCCCGCCGTGCCGACCTCATCCTGAAGCGCACGGTAAGGGGCATGCTTCCGTACGACCACACCTGTGGCAGGGATGCCTACCACCGGTTGAAGTGCTATGTTGGAGTACCGAAGGAGTTCGCAGAGATCAAGGCCGAGAAGGTCGAGGCCGCCCTGCGCCTTAAGTCCAACCGGTTCGTGACAATTAGCGAGATCGCCGGTCACATGGGTTCGAAGGTGAAGTGATACTATGGCTGAGGTTATTAACACCAGTGGAAAGAGGAAGACGGCGGTCGCACGGGCGGTTATTGCCGAGGGATCGGGAAAGATCCGCGTCAACAGTGTCCCGATCGAGGCGTACGTTCCGGAACTGGCCAAGCTCAAGATCATGGAACCGGTCACCCTGGCTCCGGAGCTGTTCGCAAAGGTCGACATCAATGTCAGCGTACAGGGTGGCGGCGTAATGGGACAGGCGGAGGCGACGAGGACCGCAATCGCTAAAGCTATCGTTGAGTTCTTTAAGGACGAGACGCTCGAAAAGGCGTTCAAGCAGTACGACCGTTCGCTGCTCATCAGCGACATCAGGCGTAAACTGCCGAAGAAGCCCCTCGGACGTGGCGCCCGGAAGAAGAGACAGAAATCGTACAGGTGAGCGGAATGATAATACCAGTAAGATGCTTCACATGCGGGAAAGTCATCGCGAGTTCCTACCAGACCTACATCAAGAGGGTCCAGCTAGGGGAGGACCCCAAAGAGGTCCTGGACGATCTCGGATTAAAGCGCTACTGCTGCCGCCGTATGATAATAGCCCATTCGGACCTGGTCGAAGAGATCATTCCGCTTGGCTAAACCCCTTCCATCAAACCCCTTTATTCACTGGGTCTGTGGGGTAGCTTGGAATCCTTCTAGCTTGGGGTGCTAGTGACTCCGGTTCAAATCCGGACAGACCCACCACTTTTCATATCCAATCAGATTATTAACGGTTGTTAACTGTTTCATGTGCGCATGTCCGCTCGAAGTTTCCAACGCACGGTCGTTTTGCCGCAACGTTCCCGATTCCCCGGAGAAGCGGCTTTGCTTCATCGTGTAGGCTTTCGATTCCCTAAAAGTGAGCAGACATGTCAGGCAGCCTGCTCCGATACGCCAATTATCAATTATGACATTCTGATGGTAGTTTTCTATTATGAGAATCCCCGTCTTATTCTCACCTGGGTATCCATTGAAAATGCTGGTGTTTCATGAATCATAAGAAGATCACCGTCTTGCTGGCGGCTCTCATGCTGTTCTCTCCGATCGTTTCGGTGGCAGTTGGAGGATTGGCCGGCACGGCATCCGCGGCAGCCACCGACAACTACCAGTACTCGTTCATCAACGACGGAACGGCGGTCGAGATCACCAGTTTCAATTGCACTGGCGTGAGCCTGGTCATTCCAGGCGTCATCGCGGGCAAGCCGGTCACGTCCATCGGGGACCTGGCATTTTCCAATTGTACCGCATTGACGAGCGTGACCATCCCCAACAGCGTCACAACGATCGGAGCGGAGGCGTTCCAGAACTGCCGTTCCCTGTCGTCGCTAACGATACCGAACAGCGTCCTAAGCATCGGCGAGGGTGCATTCTGCAACGCCGGGCTCCACACCGCCGTCATCCCGAACAGCATCAGCGTCATTGAGGACAATCTGTTCTTCGGATGCTATTCACTGACCACAGTAACGATTCCCGTCAGCATCACCATCATTGGCAACTATTCGTTCGGGAACTGCTACGTGCTGACCGGAGTCGTCATTCCCAGCAGTGTCACTAGCATAGGCATTGGTGCATTCAGCAACTGCGGCCTCCATGCGGTCGTCATCCCGGTGAGCGTCAGCGCGGTCGAGGATCGGTGCTTTCAGGGCTGCTATTCCCTGACCACCGTTACGATACCAATCAGCGTCACTAGCATTGGCAACTATTCCTTCTACGATTGCTACGCACTTTCTTCCGTAACGATCCCCAGCAACGTATCCGGTCTGGGGGACTACCTGTTCGGCAACTGTTACAAATTGATGTCGGTGACCGTTGCCGCGAGCGTCACCAGGATGGGGGTCGGTATCTTCTCAAACTGTTATGACCTGACATCGATCGCATTTTGCGGCAATGCCCCATCGATGGGGGGCGGCTGGAAGACCGGATGCATCAACATGACCGCTTACTATTTCGGAGGGGCGACCGGGTTCACCGACCCGTCGTGGACCGGAGTAACGCTCTGCCAGATGACCTCGCCCTGGGCCCCCCAGGGCCTTACTGCAGTGCCGGCGGACGGCAGCGTGAGCCTATCCTGGAAGGCCCCCAGCGGCGCCATCGCGATAACCAACACGGGTTACCTTGTCTATCGGAACGGCACATATATCGAACGGGTGGCCGGCAATTCAGTCAAGATAACTGGCCTGATAAATGGACTGGCATACAATTTCACCATCGTCACCCCCTACGCCAATGGGAACCTTAAGAACTCGACCTCCGTCACGGTCAACCTGCCCACGGTGGGGGTGGCGGTCGATGGGACGGCGTTGGACATCCAAGGAAACCCGATCGTGAACGCAACCGTCACTCTCGGCGATTACAAGGCTGTACTGACAGGCGAAGATGGGTTCTTCGTTTTCACAGGAGTCAAGGCGGGCAACTATAGTCTCAGCATCACCAAGGACAGTTATTCGAACATCACGCAGAACGTCACCGCAATGCCCGGAAAGAACGCGGACCTCGGTTCCATCGTCCTGAATGCCGTCGAATCATCCAATGGCGGTGAATCAGGTTCAGGGGATATGACCCTGATAATAATAATCGCGGTCATAGGAGTAGGGGCCGGGGTCGCAGTGTACTTCTTCTTCCTACGGAAGAGATAGACGGTCGGCCGCGGGCATGACCGGGCCGGCAACCTTTGGCTCGAGCCAAATATCTTTCTAGCATGATCCGTCGAATTGACGGCAGAAGGGACCCTTTTCCAGACCGAGTAATGGACCCCCGCCGCTATCCATTTTAATCGTTACAATAGTGGCAAGGAGGATAGGACGGTCATCGACGTCTGGCGATTGCATACTATCCCTAATGATCGGCGTTGAGTATGAACGGCTAGATGAAACAGCAAGTCTGGACCGCCAATGACAGAAACCAGTCAAAAGGACACCGCTGTGATCTGGCTGTGCGATATGAGCGTTGCTCACTGGGTCGGTTCATATGTTCCAATTACCGGCCAGCGGGGGAAAGCAGGTCTTGATTTCCCCTTTTTTAATGGACCGATATAAGAACGGTCATTTCGACCCCCTCATACGGATCATTTTGCTGTTCGGATGTTAACGCGAGTTAAAGCATTCCTAACTCATCGTACAATGGGGAATGGAGAAGACAGTCGAGATGTCACCGATGATTGTCCATCCATTTGGCTCAGCCATGCATCCCATGAATTACGTGAGGAGGTGTAATATGATGATAAGCAGAAGACGAATGGCAAAACAACTGGACGCGTCAGATTATCTCACGTTACTTCGCTCCTATCCTTGGCTCAGCAAGAATCTGGTCCAGGAACCGGAAGTGAACTCCAACTCACGCGTTCTGGTCCTGGCACCGCATCATTTCGACGAGATAATCGGATGCGGGGGGACGATGTGCAAGCTGGCGAAACAGGGTGCCCACGTCAAAGTGATTTATTTGACGGATTCCTCCTACGATGGGACGGGCCCCGACCGTAACCTGGTCGTCATGGTCCGGACAGAGGCAGAAGAGACGTTGAAGAAGGTCCGATGCTTCGAGTCGGAGATCTTGGACCTACCATGCCTAGACATGCACTGTGACAAGGAGAGCGTGAACAAGCTCTACCGGAAGATCGAATACTACTCGCCCGACATGATATTCATACCGACCATTCACGAAAAGCATCCCGACAACGCGATGACGGGATTGCTGGCCGCTCATGCGCTGAAGGAGTACACAGGCTGTCTCACTCTGTACTCCTATGAGGTGTGGGGCGGCCTCTTTCCCAATCTGGTAGTAGATATAACGAACGTGATGGAAGACAAGATCGCCGCAATGCAGGCCCTCCGATCGGAGACCGAACTGAAGGAAGAAGAACAGCGGTTGAGGGAGTCAAACACCTTCCGGCTGACCACCATGCAGGCAGAACGTTATTGCGAACCGTTCCTAAGGCAGGAAAGAGAGGAATTCGTCAACCTGGCCAGGTTCAGTCGGCCGACCAGGGTATGAGCCGGTCGGAGGAAGATAGAAGCGGAATAGAGAGTTGTTCCATAGATAGTCGTGATCAATGAGGGACGGATGACTGGAGAGGCCCGATGAGCTCTTTCCTCCCCTTCTTGACGTCCTCCAGCATTCGATCCCTCCATATCTCAAAATAGTACATTTTTTGAATCAGGTCCTGGGAAACCGATTCGACCTCTTCGAGGGCACGGATATCCTCGATTATTCGGCTCATTTCGTTCACCGTCTCCGTCTGCATCTCAAAGAACAGCAGGTCCAGGGCATTGATGACCACGATCGAGGACTCGACGAAGAACTGAGGGTCGTCCCGGATCTTCTTCAATACCGAAGGCCGAGATTCCGGTGACTTCACCTTCACCATCACGTAAAAGACGAGCGCCCCCAATCCTTCGATGGTGGATATGGTATTGAATTCGATGAGATTGTCATCGATCATCCTGTTCAGATGTTTCCTCACCGTCTTGGATGAAAGGTTAAGATCTTTTGCGATCGCGGCGATCGGTTTTCTGGCATTGTAATGGAGAGACCTTATGATCTTGAAATCAGCCTCGCTGAGGGCACCAAATTCCTCTTTCCTTGAATCCTCGATGATGGAGGGATAGGTTGAAATGATGGAACCGCAACCGAAGATGACGACCCGCGGATTGGAGATCCTGCAGACCTCCTGAGCGACCCTGATGACGCCATCCAGTTCCAGGATGCGGCGCAAATGGGCCAGTAAGTATACATTGTTGAGGCTGCCGAATGAAGTGGTGTGGATCGACCCTTGACCTTCGATATTCGATAACATCTCCTGATCCATCTTGCCATCCATCTGCCCGTACACAATGGTCCGCACCCCGTTCATCGCCTCGAGGTTGACCAGGGTTCGATAGCCCAATATGCGTTTAGTGGATTCCATGATCGTCAGACGCCTCTGGATCGCAGGAATCGACAGATGCAACAGCTCGGCTATTTCTCTATAAGTGATTCGTGGATTCCTCTCCAACACCACGAGCATTTGGCGGTCGAGTTTATCCATCGATAATTCTAGTATTTCCCATCTATATATTCATCACCATTGTTTTGTGGATTTGTAAGTATGCCACGTTGTTACTTGTCATTCATTCATATTAGAACGTCTTTCGTTAGTCTCTGTTACGATGGCGCTATAGTTCCTTGACCTTAGCCTTCAACGATCATGCGTGTGCGCAGAAAACTGCTGCCGACAGATGTCGGCAGGCCTTGTCCTTTCATCTTTCATGACCAACCTGAGGTCCTCGAACAGGTTGTCACTGAAAATGATGATTCAGGATTCCCCGACCACGATCTTCGACCCATGCTTCGGTGAAGTTGCTAAGTGCTGGTTCTGTTGTTGGACCGCCTACGAAATCTTTCAGGACCAGATGGATAGGATTTACGGAGGATGGGGCATGCGAAACCACCCGATCGCCGCTCCCAAGAAGGTGAAATTGATGGGGTTATTTTGGCCTGATCATTTCCCTAGACCTTAGGATTGCCCCATTCCCAACTTCCCTCGATGCATAACTACTATAATCTTGGATGCCAGTAGAGTGGCATCCTAACCAGTAATTGTGCGGTTGATAATAATGAATGTACCAGATGATATGAAGAAATTCATTGGGCCCAAGGAAACGATTGAACTATACGTCGACGGGGAGACCTATCCCCAGATCACGATAGACTCGGTGGCGATCACCAGTGAACGGATCATCCTTCGGCGCACGAACGCTCAGCAGTCCAAGACCGACCTCACGGTATATCTGTACTCAGATATCACTGGGGTCGGGCTGGAAAAGGGATTCATGAGGTCGATCATCAGGCTCCGGGTCAAGACCGGAGGGGAATCGATGGACTCAATAAGGCTTCCCCCGAAGCTCGCCGAACAGACGCTGGGCATTCTCAAGCAAAAGGTCTGTGGGATCACCTCGCCGTTCTGAGATAGGAACGGGCCTCGATGGCGGACCTTGCCCGTCCTATGTCGGCTGTTTTCACTATTTACCCTTCTTTTCTTGGTTTCGCTGTTCTGCCTTGCAAACTTGGTCCCAGAGTTGCCCCCTCTCCAGCGCGATCGCCGCCTGGCTGGCGAATGACTGTAACAGCCTCTCCTGTTCCATCTTCACGAATCCTTCCGTCTCCTCTGAGAATATGCCCATGACTCCGATGACACCGTTCACTGTCCGCAATGGATAGTATTTGAGCAAAGCCGAAGACAATGTGTCGGTGTCCTTTCCAGCGGATATACCAGCCTTGAGCGTCCAGTTGGCCGCGGTCATGTCCTTCTCGTCGATATTGAGGCCTTCGCTGGCATAGGCGATGGTGAGGTCACCATCGGATGGAAGGAGAAAGGCTGACCTGCAATGACAGGAACGGGACACGTGGGATGCTACCGTTTCCAATATGTCGTAGATCTCCCTCGAAGAGGCGAGGTCGAGACTTAGAGCGTACATTGTTGCAGTATACTCTTCTCTTCTCTGCGCCGCAAACGCGAAATCCCTTGCCCGGGCAACTAAGAAACTGACGACCACCCCAACGAAAAGAAATGCTCCGAATGTGATCAGATACTCGGAGTCGGACACCCGAAATGTTAATGTCGGCGGGACGAAGAAAAAATCGAATGAAAGCACACTCATCGCTGCGGTAAATATCGCTGGTCTCAAACCCCAACTTATCGCTGCTACGACGACTCCGATGAGGAATAGCATCACGACGTTGGTGGGCGAGATGAACGTCCGTATGAATGAACATAAGATACAGATCAACAGAACCAGCCATAGACTGTACCAGTAGGGTTTCCTTTTCGAAACCGGTTTGGAAGTCTCTTCCCTTTCCCTGCCGCCCTTGTCTTCGGGTTTGATATCGCTGATGATGATCAGGTCAATGGCACCGCTCGCTCGCACGATCTGGTCCGGGACTGAACCGAATATCCGTTCCCTCCAGCCGGCACGGACGGGATGTCCGACGATTATTCGGGTCACATTGTTCTTCTTGGCAAAGCGGATGACCTCGTCCGCGATGGAAATTCCGAAACTGGTGCTGGTATTGGCCCCAAGCGAAGAGGCTAGCCCTATGCCTTTGATCGCCTCCTGTCTTTCCCTTCTGGAAAGGCGATTGTGGGCTGGAGTCTCGATGTATACGGCATACCACTCGGCCTTAAGCTCGTCCGCCAGACGTTTTCCTGTCCGCACCACCCGCTCATTGAGCGTCTGGCTGTTGCCAATGCACACCAGTAGCCTTTCCACCACCGGCCATGGTCCGGGGATCGAGCGGGTCCTCATGTAAGCGAGCATTTGCTCGTCAACGTGGTCCGCTGCCCGTCGGAGCGTCATCTCCCTGAGGGCGATGAGGTTGCCTTCATTGAAAAAGTTCTCCAGGGCGACACCGGCTCGATCGGGCACATAGACCTTCCCTTCTTTGAAACGCTGGATGAGCTCCTTGGGTGGAAGGTCCACGATCTTGATCTCGTTCGCTTCATCGAGCACCGAATCTGGAATCGTCTCCTTGACCCGGATCCCGGATATCTGCTGTACCGGGTCGTTCGCGCTATCCAGGTGCTGCACGTTCAGGGTGGTGTAGATGTCAATACCCGCATCCAGCAGTTCCTGCACGTCCTGATACCTCTTATTGTGTCGAGAACCGCGAGCATTGGTGTGGGCCAGCTCGTCAACAAGAACCAGTTGCGGATGGCGTGCGAGGACGGCATCGAGATCGATCTCCCTCACCTTGATTCCCCGGTAATCGATCTCCCTGAGAGGTATCGATTCTAGCCCGGCTAGCAGTTCTTCTGTCTCTTTCCTCCCATGTGACTCCACGCAGGCGACCACGACGTCCGTTCCCTTCTCCTTTTGACCTTGGGACTCCTCCAGCATGGTGTACGTTTTTCCCACACCGGCGGAGTAGCCTAAGAACACCTTCAGCTTGCCTCGCGCCTGCTTTCTCTCTTCTGCTTCCACCCGCTTGAGCAGTTCATCTGGATTTGGCCTCCCGCCCTCTCCCCCCATCGATCAGCCACCCCAGATCAGGGACTCGACGATCGGCCCAAGCACCAGCGATAGGAAGAAGCTTAGAGCCCCGATCAATACTATCACACCCATCAGCCATGAAATGAATAGGGGGGTGTGAGTAGGCAATGTTCCTGGACTGATCGGAACACTCTTCTTCTGGGCGAGCGCCCCTGCCAGAGCCAGGGTGAGAACTGCCACCGGATAGCGTCCGATGAGCATGGCGATGGCCAATGCGCTGTTGTAGAACAGACTGTTGGCTGACAACCCGGCGAAAGCGCTGCCGTTATTTCCCGCTGCGGAACTGAATGCGTACAGTATTTCGGTGAATCCATGAGGGCCGGGATTCAGGACCCCCGCCCGACCTTCCGGTATCATTACGGCAATGGCCACTCCTACCAGTATCGTGACGATCGGGATCAGGATGATGATGGTGCACAGCTTCATCTCGTACGGGCCGATCTTTTTCCCCAGATAGTCGGGCATGCGGCCGATCATCAGGCCTGCTATGAAGACCGCGATGAGAACGAAGATGAGCATCCCGTAAAGGCCCGAGCCCACCCCTCCAAACACCACCTCTCCGAACTGGATGAGGAATAGCGGGACCATGCCCCCTAACGAAGAGAAGGAGTCGTGCATCGAGTTGACCGCTCCGCAACCTGTAGCTGTTGTTGCGGTCGCAAATAATGCCGAAGGAACTACTCCAAACCTCATTTCCTTTCCTTCCATATTGCCGCCTGGCTGAATTGCGGTGAAGGTCTGCGAGACACCCAAATTTGTCAATGCCGGATTCCCGTTAGACTCAGCCCATATTGCGAAACCGAGGAAGACCGTGAATATCAGAGTCATGGCGACCAGGATCGCGATCCCTTGCCTCCTGTCCTTCACCATGTTGCCGAACACCAGGACCAAAGAGACTGGAATAAGAAGCAGTCCAATTATCTCCATCAGATTGGATAAAGGTGTCGGATTTTCGAATGGGTGTGCCGAATTGGTGTTGAAGAACCCGCCCCCATTGGTGCCGAGAATCTTGATGGCCTCCTGTGACGCAACCGGCCCGACGGGTATGTTCTGGGTCATGACCAGGTTACCGCTGTAGTCGGTGACCGATTGGACCAGGTGGCCAGTGATCGGACCATTCAACGTCTGGGGAACACCTTGAGAGACCAGGAGTAGGGCCAGGATTATGCAAAGAGGCAGGAGTATCAGCGTCGCCCGGGTCATGTCCGTCCAGAAGTTACCGATGGTCTTGGTTGTCTTCCGGTGGATGCCCCGAATCAATGCCATTAGCACGGCGACCGCCATGGCTGCTGACAAGAAGTTCTGGACCGTGAGCCCGATCATTTGGGTAAAGTAGCTCATCGTCGTTTCCCCGGCGTATGACTGCCAATTGGTGTTGGTGACGAAGCTGACGGCGGTGTTGAACGCCAGATCGGGGGATACCGAACCTAGGTTCTGCGGGTTAAGAGGCAGATACTGTTGGGTCAATATCATGACAAAAAGGAAAAGGAACCCGATGAACGAGAATATGAGCATCGCCAGCGCGTACTCCTTCCAGTCCATCTCCCGCCGGTCCAGTTTTGCCGGTCGATAGATGATCCCTTCCACCCTGTTGATGGTTCGGGAAATGACACCCGGCTTTTCCTCGTAGACCCCCGTAATCAATTTGCTCGTCCAGTAGGTAAAAAAGATGAGCAGGACCACGAAGATGGCGATGAATGCCCAGCTGATCGACGTCATTCCCAGGACCCGACTGTCGGTGGTGGGCACGCTCGATGAAGGGGCTGATGAATTATAGGTGCCCCCGCCTCCCCCGGCCTGAAGGTCGTCCAGGGCCAGATTCAAGTTCAGTACATTGACCGTCTTCTCACCCAGGACACCGAACTGACTGTCCTGGGTGTTGGCATCGATCAGTCCTTGCACAGCGGTCAGGCTCAGGTTCCGGACCATGGCAACCCGGTGCAGCTGGTATTGGGCGCTGGCGACGCTGATGTCCGGATCTAGTCCGCTGCCCGATGCGGTCACCAGGTCAGATGGAATTGGCAGTGTGTTATTGGGGTCGGCGGCATGCAGTGCGTCAATTCTGGCCTGGACCATCTGATCTAAAGCTGGATTGTCAGGGCCGTAATTGGTGCCGCTTGATAGACTGGCATTATCCGGGAAACCGGGCGTGGCAGAGAGCCTGCCCCAGAAATATTTGGTGTCGTTGAATGGCTGTCCTATGAGATCTGAACCAACGACCGTTCCGTTCACCACGATCTGGCTTCCGTTGGCTTGGTGCGGGAAGATCACCTGGGCGATACCAGTCACAAGTAAAGGGTAGGCTATTCCGGTGATAACCAACAATATCAGAAAGATCATAATGGCAGGCCTGAGCTGCCGCCTGGTCATTCCGATGAGGGAAAGTATCCTTCCGCTGAACGCCCCCTTGTCTTTTGACGATTTGCCAATTTCGGTCATTTCCCTGCCCCCAGGGCGAATAGGACAATATCGATAAGTTTGATGCCTATGAACGGCACGATAAGACCGCCCAAACCATATATCAACAGGTTCTTGCGAAGTGCTTCCGAAGCGGACAATGGCCTGTACTTAACACCCCGCAGTGCGAGTGGGATCAGAAGTACGATGATGATGGCATTGAAGATGACCGCTGAAAGCACCGCTTCGTGCAATCCCATAATGTTAAGCGCGCTGAGCGCCGGGTACGTTGTGGCGAACGCCGCTGGCACGATGGCGAAATACTTCGCCACGTCGTTGGTTATGCTGAACGTCGTGAGAGCGCCCCTGGTCATTAGAAGTTGCTTGCCAGTTTCGACGATCTCGATCAACTTTGTGGGATCGCTGTCCAGGTCGATCATGTTGGCCGCTTCCCGAGCGGGTTGAGTGCCACTGTTCATGGCTACCGCCACATCGGCCTGGGCCAATGCGGGAGCGTCGTTTGTGCCGTCCCCCGTCATGGCCACCAATCGCCCTTCCGCCTGATACTCTCGGATGAGCTTCAGCTTGTTCTCCGGGGTGGCCTCGGCCAGATAATCGTCGACGCCTGCCTCCGCCGCAATGGCCGCCGCGGTCAGCTTGTTGTCCCCCGTAATCATCACTGTCTTTATTCCCATCCGGCGGAGCTGGGCGAACCTCTCTTTCATTCCCGGTTTGACCACGTCCTTTAGGTGTATGACCCCCATCGCGGCTCCATCGCTGGCAATCACCAAGGGTGTCCCTCCGGACCTCGCAATCTTGTCGATCTCTTCCTTGAGCTTGGCCGGGAACTTATTTCCGGACGCACGGACCAAGTTCTCGATAGAGTCTGAAGCCCCCTTGCGTATGGATTGACCTTCGGTATCCACGCCGCTCACACGCGTATGCGCGGAGAAAGGAATGAATTTCATACTGGATCGTTTTTCGGGACTAGCCACGTTCGACTCTTTTATTCCATACTTGTCATCGACAAGGGATACGATACTGCGACCTTCCGGCGTCTCGTCAGCCAAGGAGGCGAGGAGTGCCAACTCGGCGACAAGCTCAGCTGTTTGCCCTTCCACGGGGACGATCTGTACCGCCTGACGGTTGCCATAGGTAATGGTACCGGTCTTGTCCAGAAGCAAAACGTCCACATCTCCAGCGGCCTCGATGGCCTGCCCGGACGAAGCGATCACGTTCTTGCCGATTAGACGGTCCATGCCGGCGATCCCGATCGCGCTCAGCAGTCCGCCTATGGTCGTGGGGGCGAGGCACACCAGCAATGCGATCAGCACCGTCACGGAGATGGGGCTGCCCTGACCCGAAACATAGACGCTGTAGATCGAGTACGGCAGTAGGGTGGTACAGACCACTATGAAGATGACCGTCAGACCGATCAGCAAAGTGTTCAATGCGATCTCGTTCGGTGTCTTCTGCCTCTTGGCCCCCTCGATGAGAGAGATCATCTTGTCAATGAACCCTTCCCCCGGATCGGAGGCGGATCGAACCACCAGCCAGTCGGACAGGACACGGGTTCCTCCAGTGACCGAGCTCCTATCCCCGCCCGACTCCCGAATCACAGGTGCGCTCTCCCCGGTGATGGCACTTTCGTCGATGGAGGCTACCCCTTCCATGATCTCGCCGTCGAGAGGGATGACATCGCCCGCCTGAACAAAGTACTGGTCTCCTTTGTGGAGCTCGGTTGAAGGCCTTTGGGAATACTCACTCTCTGAAGGCTTTTGACCTCTGACGACCGAATATCCATCGTTCATCTTCTTGGCCGTCGTGGTGGTGCGCATCTTCCGAAGCGCATCGGCCTGAGCCTTCCCCCGCCCTTCAGCCAACGCCTCGGAATAGTTGGCGAAAATGACGGTGAACCATAACCATATGGATATCAGACCAATGAACGAAACAGAGGCATCACCGTGGCCGAATAACGCCTGTATGAAAAGGAAGGTAGTGACTGCACTTCCGATCTCGACCACAAACATGACCGGGTTCTTGATGGTGTGTCTGGGATCGAGTTTCAAGATTGATTGTCCAATTGCCCACTTGATTACCCGCTTCCTCTCTTCGTTCCCCAGCGTCTTGTTTCGTTTCTCTCGCTTGCTGGAGGGATTGATTTCTTCATTTCCAATCCTTGCCAACTGCCCATCATTTTGGCCCGAATATGAATTCACGGCTCTTGCCTCCGACCTAGGGAGTAATGACACTTAGTCATTTGTCCGACCTTTAGAAGAATTGTACTACATAAGCTATTGGAAAGACGAAATTATTCGACAAATGTACAGGGAATCGCAGCTAGTGAGTCGAAAAACCTCAGGGAGACCAGCAATACTGGTCGGGTCGTGGCGCCTCGCTCGCAATTGGTAAGATCCGATAATGCCACTTTTGTTGATAGAAACCGAACAAGAGGTCTATATATTCATCGATAAGGGAATGGCGATGAATCAACGAATGAAATTCCTTTCGCCAACCCCTGACGCCTGGGAAATGAACGATTGAACAAATAAAGTTGCTTAAGATCAAAAGGGAACGAAAGGGTCGTGAAAATGCTACGGAATGAATGATGTTTATATTGCTTCCAATCAATGTATAATCACTAGCTATCCTACGAAACTGCTGGAATGTGCAAACTATGGACAAAAAGGAAAGCACCGACTATGTTGAAACAATAATGATAGAATTTGCCAACCTCACCGGGTTGGAACCTATTTCGCCTCATCCCATACGTTATCTCTGGACCGATGCATTCGCGGTCTGTAACTATCTGGAACTCTTTCGGATCACCGAGCAACGTACCTATTTGGATCTGGCCGTTCGGCTGGTCCATCAAGTTCATCATACACTTGGGCGCCACCGGGACGATGATGCAAGAAAGGGGTGGATCAGCGGCCTGAGCGAAGCGGAAGGAGAGCTCCACCCCACTGCCGGCGGCCTCCGGATAGGGAAAGACCTGAGAGAACGCAAGGCCGGAGAACCGATAAATGAGTATCTGGAATGGGAGCAGGATGGTCAGTACTATCACTATCTGACCAAATGGATGCATGCCCTCAATCTGGTAGAAAGGGAGACATCAGACCCTGCCTATCACGTCTGGGCGGTCGAGCTGGCGAAGAAAGCGAATTCAGCCTTCTGCTATCAACCGTCCTCCGGGGGCGGGAAACGGATGTACTGGAAGATGAGCATCGACCTGAGCTACCCGCTTGTCATGTCCATGGGCCAGCACGATCCCCTCGATGGTTACGTAACTTACAACGAGCTCCAAGCAACGGCGCCGAGGTCAAAGGGAAAGCAGTCGCCGGGGCTTGACCATGAGATCGAGGATATTAGGAAAATAATGAAGCTGGAAGGGTTGGCGACAGACGATCCCCTCGGAATGGGCGGACTGCTGATCGACGCCGCACTGATCGCGCAGGTCATGGAATGGGGCGGGAAACTGCAGGCGGGATTATTGGAAGCGGTGGTCAACGCCGCCCTCATCAGCGTCGGGTCGTATGCGCCCGGCGGGGATGCGGAAAGCAGGCTTGCTTTCAGAGAGCTGGGCCTTTCGATAGGAATGAAGGGTCTGCAGAGGGTTAAAACATCCTTGGGCCGCATTCCTGACCCTCAAATCTCGCATGAGCTGCTCCAAAGGGTGATGGATCTCGAAAGATTTGCCCCCTTGGGGGAAGAGATCGACAAGTTCTGGACCTCCTCCAACAACCAGAAGGCGACCACCTGGTCGGACCACCGTGATATCGACATGGTGATGTTAGCGACCAGCCTGGCCCCGGGATCGTTCCTCTCCATTTGAACCAGCCCTTTTAGAATGGAAGGACCCTAGCCTCATTACCTTCTTCTGGGATTGATGTTCTGGACCTTTGGGCGTTTGTCGAAGCTCCTTTTCTTGTCTTTGATCTTTTTCTCTTTGACCTGTTTGAGCCGTACAACCGGCGCTCGGTGGCTATCAGTTCGACATCGGGCATATTATCCTTCGAGAAACAGTTCATTATGGAATTATATAACCGTATCGAGATTGACTTATCCTATTGAGGAAGGAACGTTCAAAGATTGCCTGGCTAGGCGTGGAACGTAAGACAAAGAGGTCTGCAACCCCCTCCTCGTTCGGACAAAAAATTTGTTATATCGGCTGCTCCCAGGACCCGTTCGATGGCCGTCATCGATCTAGTGAACATCGTCGAGCAACGTCTAGCAGAAATTGCCAGGCAGAACCATTCCCTGTCAACCGAGGAGCTATATTTCGCGGCAGAGGCGGGCCTATGGTGCCTGATCACGATCCGGGGAAGCGGAGGCCGGACGATCGAGCATGATTTCATTGAAAGTGAAGAGAGCTGGAAAAGGCCGGATGCCGTGACCGAATATGCCCAGGCGGCGCTGGACCAGATAAAAGTGATGGTGGTCGTCCCGGATCAGGCGTTGCCGGATGTGCTGTTGCTGGTAAGGAACTACGACGCCGAAGGAGTGTCGGTGGCGGACTACACCTTCCTGGGATTGATGCCCTTGCCATTGATCTACTAGTCGGGGATAACGACGCCAACCATTCTCCGATCATGCGGTTCCTGGCAATGTCTTATATCCAATCGGCTCAAATCGACATCACCGGTGCTAACATGAAAGGACTTCAGGAAGGGGACAAAGCCCCAATATTCAAGCTGATCGACCAGGATGGCAAAGAGATAGACATGGCCGAGCACATCGGCAAGAAAGTGCTGGTCATTTACTTCTATCCAAAGGATTTCACATCTGGATGTACGATGGAGGCGCATGCCTTCCGGGAGATGTACGAAGCCTTCCAGAAAGAGGGTGCAGAGATTTTCGGCATCAGCGGCGACAGCGTTGAATCGCATAAGAAGTTCGCGGTCGAACACGAATTGCCTTTCGAGCTGCTTTCCGACGCTGGGAACAAGGTCCGGGATATGTTCGGCGCGTACGGCCTGGCTCATATCGTCGGAAGGGTGACCTATGTCCTGGACAAGCAGGGCGTGATCAGAATGGTCTTCTCCTCCAACATCCAGCCGAAAGACCACGTGGAACGGTCCATCGAGAAGGTAAGGGAGCTCGCTAAGGAGTAGGCAGTTTCCGCACGAGCTGGATCCCGTCCCTGACGGTCAGGAGGACGTTCTCGACCCTTTCGTCTTCGTTGATCTTCTTGTTCATGGCGACGATCGCTTTGGCGTCCCTGTCATCGGCCGGAGGGTCGAGAACCTTTCCGTACCAGAGCATGTTGTCCAACGCAATGATTCCCCCGGGCCGGAGGATGTTGAGGGTGGCCTCGTAGTAGAGGTTATACGCTTCTTTGTCAGCGTCGATGAACGCCATGTCAATAGGGCCTTTGATGTCGTTCACCGTTTCCCTGGCGTCCCCCATTACCGTCTTTATCTTATTGCCGTAGGGCACCCTGGCGAAGTATTTCTTGGCCACGGAGACCGCCTCGGGGTCCCGGTCCAGGGTATAAAGGACCCCCCTGGGAGGCAGTGCCGATGCCATCATCATGGCCGAATACCCTGTGAATGTGCCGAACTCGAGCACTCGTTTTGCCCCGATCATCGCCACCAGGAGCCGGAGGAATCTACCCTCGACCTCACCGACCTGCATTCCGGGGTTAGACATTTTGGCGTAGGTCTCTTCCTTCAGGTCGCGGAACACCTGATCGACCTCTCTGGAACTTTTCACGGAATACTCTTCGATGGCAGTGTCATAGGGATTCATGCTTAACACATCTGGCACCCCGGATTATTAATCCTTCCGAGTCCATCTGGAAAATAATCAGTCCGGACAGGGATGTACGAACATTGCATGATAGGAGCGTCTGGCCTGGGAAGAGCAATGTCATTGACATGTTTGAACACGGCCAAAACGGTCTTGCTTGGCCCTTCTTCAGACTTCCGTGGTTACGGTCTGGCCCGACCTCGCCTGGTAATATATTTGCATATTATATATAAGTAAACATCTGGCCCTGTTCGAAAAGAAACAACTGAAGAAAAAAATGGATTGGATCGTTCTGGAATGTACTGGCCCATCATTTATCTACCAGCCGATGGAATGGTTCATATGACCATGGTCAAGAGAAGTGTGATGCCGCAATGCCATTAGAGGCTTTGGAAAAGCGCTCCACGGTTCTTCGTCGAAAGCGATATGAGGGCGGTCAGGTGGTCTACTGGATGAGCCGGGACCAGCGAGCCGATGACCACTGGGCGCTCATATACGCGGTTCAGGCGGCCAATGAGAGGGAGGTCCCGCTCTGCGTTGTTTTCTGTCTCGTCCCGGAATACCTGGGCACGACCGAAAGGCAATATGATTTCATGATCGGTGGGCTTCGCCAGCTGGAACCCAAGATCAAACAAAGAGGTATCGGATTCTACCTTCTGGAGGGTTTCCCTGGAGTGGAACTTCCGTCATTCCTGCACAATGTTGGAGCAGGAATGTTGATAACGGACTTCGAACCCCTGAGGATCAAGAAGGAATGGAAGAAGAGAGTGGTCGGCGCCCTTGACATTCCCGTTATCGAGGTGGACGCCCACAACATCGTTCCCTGCAGGATCGCGGCCAAGCGCCGGATGATGTCATTTGCCAACTTCCATTCCAAGGTAATGCCTCTGATCCCGGAGTTCCTGACAGAATATCCAGAATTAGAGGGGATCGACAACAGATGGGTACAGGAGAATCCCTCCATCGACTGGGAATCGGCGGTGGGCAGGATTCATCTGGACAAAAGCGTCAGACCATTGACCTGGATAACTCCTGGAGAGGCAGCGGCGAAGGCCGCCCTCCTGACCTTCATTCAATATCGCATAACAAAATATGAAGAGGGAATCGTCGACCCGGCGAAGAACGCGCAATCGGACCTGTCCCCCTACCTGCACTTCGGCCACCTATCCTCCCAGAGGGCGGTGCTCGAGGTACGCAGAACCGAAGCCCCAGAAAAGGCCAAGTCCACCTTCATCGAAAATATCGTGGTCAAGAAGGAGATCGCAGACAACTTCTGCCTGCACACTCCGGAATACGATTCTGTAGGGGCGTTCCCGGCATGGGCCAGGCGTTCGATCAACAAACACCGGTCCGATGTCAGGGAGCACCTGTACACGCTGGAACAGCTGGAAAAGGGCCTGACCCACGACCCACTCTGGAACGCGGCGCAGATGGAGCTGGTCAAGCGCGGAAAGATCCACGGCTATCTGAGGGAATATTGGGCCAACAACATCATGGAGTGGACCAGGAGCCCGGAAGAAGCTTTCAGTTTCGCCATCCTCCTGAACGACCGCTATTCACTTGACGGCCGGGACCCCAGCGGCTATACCGGTATTGCGATGGTCATCGGCGGGCTCTATGGCCGTCCGTGGAAGCCGAAGGAAGTGCTGGGCAAAGTGAAAAAGATGACCTACACCGGAGCCAGGCTGCGGTTCGACATCAAAGCATATGAGGAGAAGGTCAAGAACCTGTGATTATTAATGAACAGCTCTTGTTTCAATCGGCTCTAGTACCTTGGCTAGTGCGATTTCCACTCAAATGATCATTTGACCATCGAAGGTACTGATTTTCCCAAGTTCGGCCGTCCTAGCACGAATCCTTTCGCGTTTGGCAGCCTCATGCATTTCCACTCTTATGGTGGCCGAACGAGACGGAATCCTTCTCGCTGTTCATCGGGTACGGAAGTTCGGGAAGCCTGGAAGAGATCAGGGGCAAGATATCGCCTGCGTCCATATTCGGCACGATGAAAGAGGTCGCACAGCATCATCTCTTGAGCTCCCAGGAGATCGCGCCTCCACCTTCTCTATCGGGAGTCTAGAATCGCCCAGCCAGTTGGTCGGAGCAGGCTCGGCAACGGAACCGATGTAGGCCATCCCTCACCCTTCATATCCGCTTTAATAAAAGAATTGAGGGGTTTCAGACCCCGTAGACGTACTTGCACTTGCGCTCCAGATATTTGATGAAAGGTGCTATGTCCAGGTCCTTTCCGGTGACGTTCTTGACCAGGTCGGCCGGGTCATACAGATTGCCCTTGGAGTGTATGTTCTCTGCCGACCATTGTTTCACTGGTAGATAGTTTCCGGCCTTGATGTCGGACCGCCATGAAGGCAGATCCTTGTCCATCTTCTCCAGGAACATGCCGCCGTAGATGTTCCCCAGGGCATAGCTTGGGAAATAACCCAACGAACCGCTAGACCAGTGCACGTCTTGCATCACACCCTCGGAATCGTTCTCGATCTCCATTCCCAGGTATTTGTCGTAGCGCTCGTTCCAGGCCCCGGGCAGCTCGTCGACGGAGAGCTTGCCGGACATGATGTCCTTCTCCATCTCGAACCGGACGATGATGTGTAATCCATATGTCGCCTCGTCCGCTTCGATCCGGATCTTGGATGGCTCGATGACATTGACGGCCGAAACGAAGTCGGCGGTCTTGATGCCGGTGAGGGCCTTGCCGGTGATCTTTCTCAGCCGGGGCAGCATGAACGAAAGGAACTCGGGACTACGCCCGATCATGTTCTCCACGTATCGGCTCTGCGATTCATGGATTCCATAGCTGCATGGCGACCCGATGGGCTGGTACATCCATTCCCGCGGTATCCCCTGCTCGTACAGTGCGTGGCCGCCCTCGTGCATGACGCTGTAGATGCTGGACGAGAACTTGTTCGGATAATAGTGGGTGGTGATCCGGACGTCCGAATAGTAGCCGGTGGTGAACGGATGCTCGGCTTCGTCGAGACGGCCTCCAGCATTCTCCCCTTCAGTGACGAAACCGATGAACCTCATGGCCTCGGCGCTGATGTTGCGCTGCGCCTCGACCGGGACGGTCCGGGACAGGAACTCGTCGTCCGGTTTTATCCCCGACGATTCAACCTTGTGGATGATCCTGACCAATCCTTCCCTCATGCCGGTGAACACCGCCCCGATCTTTTGCGCGGTCACGCCTGGCTCATAGGAATCCAGGAGGGCGTCATAGGGGGTCTTCATGCCCTTTACATCCATCAGTATCTGTGCCACCTCCTTCTTCAGTTCGATCATCTTGGCGAGTTCGGGGGCGTAGGACTTGTAATCCTTTGCCGCCTTGGCCTTCCTCCAGGAGTCGAAAGTCACCGTCTCCTGCTTCGATATCTTGGCGACCAGGGCCTCGGGGACCTTGGATGTCTCATCGTAGGCCTTGCGCATCAGGTGGACGTTCCTTTTCTGCTCTTGGCCCAGGTCTACGTACCCTTTTGAGCTCTCAATCTTCTCCAGCAGTTCGGCGACCTTCGGGTCGGTCAGTGCCTGGTGATAAAGGATGCTCATGAGGGACAGCTGTTCGCTGCGGAGGCCAATGCCTTTTGCTGGCATGTAGGTCTGCATGTCCCAGCCGGCCAATGCCGCGGTCGTCCCTAGGACGGTAAGCCTTTTCGACCTCTCGAGCAACTGATCATAGGAATCCTGATTCGATGAAGACATGGACTATCGTTCCAGTAATGGGACGACGGTGGATTAATCATTAACGCTGGGAAACCCGGGATAGGAATGATGCATGATGTCCGGGTGCGCACCTTCCATTCTTCGAAGGTTGCTGATATCGATAAGGGAACAATGATGATCTTGCCTGAGTTGCCGTCCTGCCAATCATGCCTGTGCCGGATCGGAAAACGGATGACTGGCTTGGGTAGAGCGTCAGAAGAGACAGGTCATTGGATAACCTGCATCCCCGGTGAGTCCATCGGTCCGATATTCTACGTTTGTATATATCTAGGGGATGAACAATTCATCACATGTGGACGTTCAATCCATTAACCCTGGCACCGGAGAGGTCATCGCAGAGTTCAGGTCAGCGTCGGAAAGCGACGTGGAAGAGGCTCTGGCCATGGTAAGGGCCGGCCAGAGGAAATGGCTGGCGGAGACCAGTAGGAGCGATCGGGCGGACTGCATTAGGAAGCTCGGGACGATCCTGGTCAGGGAGAAAGAAACCATCGCCGACCTGGTCCATGGTGAATGCGGGTTCCCCCGGAACGCCGTCCTGGGCGAGTGCGGCAGCGCCCTGAACGGTGTGGAACATTACATCGATGAGTACTCCCGGTTCGGGGACGAGGATTTTCCGCTGGACAACTCCTGGATCGATACCAGGGCGACCATCCACTACGAACCTCACGGCGTCATCGGTCATATCGGCATCTGGAACTTTCCCATCTGGCAAACGATGATCACGCTCATTCCCGGACTGCTGACCGGCAACGGGTTCGTTTTCAAGCCATCCGAATTGGCCACCTTGTCCGGATTGAAGGTCGCGGAGATCGTGGGCGAGGCCGGATTTCCCAAGGACCTCTTCGTTCCGCTGATCGGCGGCGGGGACGTGGGCAAGAAAATGGTCCGATCCGGTTTCGATGCCCTGGTGTTCACCGGCGGCATAGAGACAGGAATGGATATCGCCCGCAACGCTGGCATTAAACCGATGATACTGGAATTGTCTGGAAACGATGCCGGGATCGTGTGCTCCGATGCGGACGTTGAGACCGCTGCCAGGGGGGTGAGCTCCGGAACGTTCGGGAGGGCCGGCCAGGTGTGCATAAGGATAAAGCGCGTCTATGTGCACAGGGCCATCGCCGCCGAGTTCATCCAACGCCTGGTCGAGATCACTTCCCACATCGATCCCAAGGTGAACGTCGGTCCTCTTATCCGGGGAAGGGCCAGGGACGATGTCGATCGGGTCGTGAAGGAAGCCGTCGCTGGCGGTTCGAAATTGCTTATCGGAGGCAAGAAGCTCGAAGGTCCTGGTTTCTTCTACGAACCGACGGTACTGCTGGTCGAACGGGACGACCTCGAAGTGACCAGTAAGGAAACCTTCGGACCGGTGTGCCCCATCCGGATCGTTGACGACGAGGAAGAGGCGATAATAAAGGCGAACGACACCGGATACGGTCTGGGCGCCACCGTTTGGACCAGGGACCAGGCCAAGGCCCTGAGGCTGGCCAGATCTCTTGAGGCGGGGAACGTGTGGATAAACGACTGCGGCCGGTCCTTGAGCTGCGGGGAGTTCTTCCAGGGCTGGAAACAGAGCGGCATCCCCAGCAGTCAGAGGAGGATCCAGATGTTCCTGAAGAAGAAGTCGGTGATCGACCATCTGAAATGTGAGCCAAGAGCGAACTGGTTCAGATGAGCTACTTTCCCTTCCAGATCTTCCTGAGCTTGGGCAGGGAGAGGAGCGACCGGCCCCGGTCCTTGCCGAAATTGATGTCCAGCATGATGTTGTTGGCCTCATACTTTTCTGGCCGTAAGGATACCACCACAGCTCTCGGCCGAACTAGCCCTGGTCGAGGTGGACGTGGTGGGGTTCCAGCAGCTCGGCGAAACCGAGCGCTCCATGGGTGTGCCCGAAACCGCTCTGACCCTTTCCCCCCACGGCGTCGAGGACAGGCCGTAGGTGGAGGCCACGTTGTTTATGGACACGGTACCGCCATTCAACTTCTCCGCTGTCTTCCTGGCACGCATCAGGTCCTTCGCCCACACGCTGCCGGTCAAGGCAAACTGGCAGTCGTTGGCCAGGGCGATCCCTTCGGCATCCTCGAAGAACCGGTTTATCGACACGATCGGTCCGAATATCTCTTCCTGGATCCACGATGTCTGGGGCAGGTCGGCGATGATGATGGGCTCGAAGAAGTTTCCCTTGAGCCCAGGAGACCTTTTTCCGCCGGACAATAGCTTTCCCCCATCGGCCCCGGCCACACGCGTCCAATCCTCCATTTCGTGGAGCGCCTCTTCGTTGATCATCGGACCTATGGAGACCTCGGGGTCGTTCCAGCCCCAACCCTGCTTCGGCCAACGCACCCGGGCCACCATACGCTCGGTGAACTCGGAGGAGACGCCATCCTGGACGTATATCCTCTTGACGCCGCAGCAGGTCTGGCCCGAGTTCACGAAGGCACCCAGGCGGCTCCTTCCACCGCTCGCCCGATGTCGGCGTCGTCCAGGACCAGGAACGGGTGCTTGCCCCCCAGCTCCAATGTGACCGGGGTGAACCGGTGGCAGGCATTCTCCAGACCTTTCGACCAGCCTCTGTTCCGCCGGTGAAAATGAGCTTGTCCAGACCGCATTGGGTAAAGGCCCGGCCGATCTCGTTTCCCCTGCCGGTGACCACCTGGACCAGTCCGGTCGGGGCGCCGGCGCACTCCAAGATCTCGGCTATCTTCAGTGCGCTGAACGGCTTGTGGGAGGAGGGCTTAGAAGGACCGCGTTCCCTGCCGCGATGGACATCACCGTTTGCGAATATGGCATGCCGAACGGATAGTTCCAGGGAGCGATGATGCCGACCACCCCGACGGGCCTCGGGACGATGACAGATGAACGTCTCATGTACCTCATGGAAAGACCCATGCTCCCGAAATCGATCTTGTACGGTCGGAAGATCCTTCCCATCTCCTTCAGGGAGAAGTCCCCGGCTCCCAGGGCGCATCCGATATCCGCGTTGATGGCCTCCATCCTGGGCTTTCCAGTCTCCTGACAGACGATATTAGCGATCTCTTCCCGATGGTCTAGGATGATGCCCTGGGCCCTTTCTATGACCTTCTTCTTCTGTGATGGCGGAATACCGATCCAAACCGCCTGCGCTTCACCCGCCTTCCTTCACACAGCTGGCAATGTACCCGGTTCGCGGACATCGACCTCCCCCACGACCTCGAGGGTGGCTGGATTGAACACCCTGATGGAACTGGGTCCGGATTCGTTCTGGAACTCCTGGAACATGAACCTGCACTCGACCTCGCACGAATCGGGTCCGTGGATTATAACCTTGATGTAGAACGCCAGCAAAGGGCGTAAGTAGAGACCCCCGATTCAGAACGAGCTTTTGTTAATCCGTTCTGACGTACCGTGGGCAAGCAGGTCCCATGCTCGGATTTACGACCTATGCAACCGCACCACTGGAGGTGCCATTCCCATCATGGTTCATGGACACAACACCGAAGTCAAAATGAAACCCATGAAAGGATAAATACGGGGCGCTGGGTGATAGGACCGATGGTGAAGAGAAATATCATAAAGATCGACAGATCGCTGTGCACTGGATGCGGAAACTGCGTGATCGCATGTGCGGAGGGCGCTATCGAGCTCAAGGGTGGAAAAGCAGAGGTCGTCAGCGAAACGTTCTGCGACGGACTGGGGGCGTGCCTGGGGGAATGCCCCACCGGTGCATTGACGATCGAGGAGCGGGATGCCCCGGAGTTTGATGAATCGAAGGTGAAGGAACACCTGCAGCAGAAGCGGGAGCTCGTGATAACCCCGTGTGCCTGCCCGTCCTCCGGACCGCGCATGTTCAAGGTCAAGGATGAATCGACAGGGACCACGTCCGCCGCCTCTCAGCTCTCCACCTGGCCCATCCAATTGCGTCTGGTACCGACCAACGCCGCTTATCTCTGGAACGCCAGCCTCCTGATCGCCGCCGACTGCACCGCTTTCGCCTGCGGCTCGATGCAAGGGCAGTTCATGAAAGGAAGGGTCGCGCTGATCGGCTGCCCCAAGCTGGACGACAACGACGCGTACGTGCAGAAGCTCACCGACATCATTTCCACCAATCCCATCAAGGACATCACCCTGGTGCACATGGAGGTGCCCTGCTGCCGGCAGCTGAAGAAGCTGGTCCTGACCGCGCTGCAACGCTCTGGACGCCAGGTACCATTGACCGAGTACGTGGTCAAGATCGAGGGCGGAGAGGCGGTCCCGGTTCCCTAGTCAGAGCTGGGACCTTTTCCCCGATATGCTCTCGATGTCCACCCGGATGACGAGGGCCAGATCGAAACCCCTTTCCGCATACTCGAAGGGACCTTTGGTATAATGGGACATGATCAGGTTCAGGCCGTGCCTCTTACCCTCGGCATCGTGGACGATGACGGCCCGTCCCATTCCCTCGACGCTCCGGTATCTCATGCTCCATTTGCATGCCACATCCCCCTTGACCACTTCGGTGTCGAGGTCCACCTCGAAGCACACCTTGTCGTTCCGTCTGAGGATGTCTATCTTCCTTCCCTCTTTGGCACAATGGAAGAACAGACTCTTACCGTCGTATCCGAAGTTCATCGGGACGATATAAGGCTCATCACCGTCGACCATCCCGAGGCGGCACACGACCGCCCTCTTCATCAGGTCATCGATCATGCCCCGGTCCTTGATCTCCCTCTCTGCCTGTCTCATGCGAAGGTGATGGACGGGGTTGGAGATATCGGTTATGCTGCTTTTCACCTCCCGAACGAGCATGATGACAATGATCGTGTTCTTTGGAATGAAGCACGTTATGAGGAGGTCGAGATCAAAGAAGTTAGAATACTATTATCGCTTCTGAATGGATTTATTGGATGATACATCCAATTCAAATAATTACATGGCCCTCCCCAACGGGAGAGCATGCTTGCAGCCTTGATGAGAGCGCCTGGGGAGTGTCTTGGAAGATGTCCCCGACCCGTTCTGCTCGGCCGGGAGAGCGTTGGTCAAGGTGGAGGCCTGCTCGGTTTGCGGCACCGACGTGAAGATGCTCGAGCATGGACACAAGGGCCTTCGATACCCGAGAATCCTGGGGCACGAGATCGTCGGAAGGATCGTTGGGCTGGCGAAGGATACTGAGGATCTGACGCGGAGAGAGGCCGAGGAGATGTTCCGCCAGGTGCTGCTGAACGAACAGCCAGACCTGCAGCAGGGAGCGTTCCTGGCGGCGATCACCGCCAAGGCGACGCCGGAGGAGACCGCCGGGAGCTGGGAGGCGATCAACGAGATCGACACCTTGAAGGTGAGACGGAAGTGGACAGCCCGCTGGTGGACAACTGCGGGACCGGCATGGACACCATCAAGACTTTCAACATCTCGACCGCCCGCCCCCATCGTGGCGGCCGCGGACGGGATCTACATGGCCAAGCACGGCGAGGGCGATAACGTCGAGGTGCGGCACGGTGGACATCATGGAGGCACTGGAAGTGGACATGGAGTGCGACGCTTCAGTGGTCAAGAGGAGGATCGAGAACGTCGGCATCGGCCTGGATTCCAAGGCACCAGAGGAATGAACGAGCTGTCCACGGTGGGTAAGACCTAAGTTGCCGACCTGAAGGAGGACGGCAACATCGAGGAATACATCCTCGGCCCCGGCGATCTGGGGACCAGGTCGGCGAACGAGGACGACCTGCTATGCCGTCTGGACAAGTCCAGGGAGGCATTGCTGCTATTGAGGCTGCTGTCCGGGCAGGACAAAGGCTCCCGGCGGGACATTTGTGCTGGCCAAAACCGCACCGATCCTGGTGATCACCGGTCATGCGGCCGACATATGTGATGGCGTGGCCAAGGCTGCGGACATCATCGACAGCGGCGGGCAATCAAGAAGCTCTAGCAATGGGTGGGGGAACAGAGCTCGGAACCCAAGGTCAAGGGAGAAGCTTGAGCTCATGCTCGAGTCCGCCCCAGGCGCTCTCCTGATCGAGAAAGGTCTGAGCGGGCGGCGACCTACCGGTACGCCTGCTCTTCCTTCTTCAGCATCTCTTCCATGGCCGCGGCGCGCTCCCCCCGGGTCTCCTGCCGTACCATGTACTCGTTCAGTTCGGTCTCCGCGCTGATGATGACCATGAACTTCTGCGGCTCGCCCTGGAACTCTATGGTCGGGTCCTTGGCCGCCTTGGTGATCTTCAGTATGAAATGCTCATAGAACTTCAGGTCTTCCATGTGCGTGTCCTCCGGGAACTTGGCGTAGAATATGTGCACTTCCCGAATGGTGTCGAACATGTGGCTGACCTCGGCCTTGTGGTTCAGCTCAAGGAACCTCTCCTTGTCCTTCTTTCTTCCGGAGAGCTTGACCAATTGATCCTGCCAGACGTCTCCCGCTGCCACCAGGTTGGTGGCGACCCCGAAAACCTTCCACATACTACTGAAGTATGTGCAGGTGATAATGAATATTTCTGTTGAAAGGGTGCTGGATATCCTCGATCAGCACCTTCACCTGTCGGTGGTCCGACCAGGCGATGGATGGTCTGTGATGAGATATCCAGGAGGATCAGTCATCATTCATTCCTGAATCCCTCGATCGGGATGGCAACCGATATGATGACCATAGTGATTAGATAAATTATGATGACCGGAGATAACGAAATAACAACGGCCGTAGCTGCCTGACATTCCATATGCCTCTAGGGGCCGATGATTTCCTTAATCGATATCGATCAACAAACCTGAGTCGAAACTCCTATGCAAATATGCCGTACAATAAATGAACCGGGCAACAGCGCGTGGCTGTTTCAGATCTCGGGTATTATATCATAATTGGAAGCTTTCAGTGCCATGACCAATTGAGATCTCTTACATAGCTTCCTTTTCGTCTATGACGCCCCGGTCGATCAACTTGCCCCGGTCGAAATCGTCCGCAAGCAGGGCGCCCCTGACCCTGGAAATGTCCACTTTGCGTTTGATCAGCATCGAATAGACACCGGCGTTTCCCACCTTTCCGACCAGCAGGGTGCCGATGATCCGGTCGTCCTTCAGTGTGATGCACTTGTATTGTTCGCCGCTCCCACTGCGCATGAACGAGACACCGCTTCGGTCCTTTGGACGCACCGTTCCCATCACCATCATGGGCAGGCCAAACACGTTCACCGAGTTGGTGGCAAGCGCCCCCGGGTAGTCGACCTCCCCTCCGGCCATGTTCTCGCCGGCGATGCGTCCCTGCTCGGAAGCGTTGGGCCAGATCGAATGGTTGCTCCACCCTCCGGAGAGAATGTCAGGTGCCTCGGCGACATCCCCGGCAGCATAGACGTTCGACACGTTGGTGCACATCCGGCTGTTCACCACGATGCCCCGGCGGACGATTATGTCCGTGGCCTGGACGAGATCCTTGTTGGGAACGACGCCTTTGCAGAACACGACCAGGTCGGCGGGTATCTCGCTTCCATCATCCATGCGCAATCCAGTGACCCTGTCCGTGCCCAGTATCTCCACGGCACTGGAATTGAAAATGACGTTGATGCCGTTCTTCTCGATCCTTTCCCTGATAATCTCCGAGCCTTCGTCGTCCATCAACTGTGACATGAGCCTTCCGGACGAGACGACCAGCGTGACGCTCAGACCCCTGGTCCGTAACGCCTGGATGGCGCCCATTCCTACCGGTCCGCCCCCTAGAACGACGGCCCTCATTCCGGAGGCCGCCGCCGTTCCGATCTCCCTTGCGTCCTGCCTATTGTGCAGGGAGAAGATGTTCTTCAAATGACAGCCGGGCATCTCCTGAAGCTTCGCATGTGCCCCGGTGGCGATCATCACCTTTTCGAACGATATCTCCTCGCCATCGGTCAACCGGATGGAGTTTTTGGCTGGGTCGACCTGTGCTATGCATCTTCCCAGGAACGTGTCCGCTCCGTTCCGAGTGTAGAAGTCGTCCTGCCTGAAGTTCAGCTTCTCTTCCGTTATCTTGCCTGAAAGGAAATGGGAGAGCATGGGCCTGGAGTAGATGCCGCCGTCCTCCTGGGAGATGATGGCGATGGTGCCGCTCCGGTCGCGTTTCCGGATCCCTTCCACGGTCGCGACGCCGGCGGCGCTGTTGCCGATGATGACGTACTTGTATGGCTTCATTCACTTCCCCTCGCATGGGTCCGTTTCTAGGTAAAGCGCGTCTACGTGGCATGCTCCGACACAGGAGGGAGTTTCCTTGCCGCCGCACAGGTCGCACTTGACCACCATCTTGCCACCCGGGTCGCGGCGGATCGCCTCGTAGGGACATGCCACGATGCACATCAGGCAGCCGACGCAGAGCTCAGGGTGATGGCGCACCATCCCGTCCTGGTCCTTGGTCAGCGCGCCGGCGATGCAGGCCCCGACGCATTCCGGTTCCTCGCAATGCTGGCACAGGATGACGAAGGTCTTCCTCAGGTTCCCCCGGCATATCTTGTCATCGGTAAGACCGACCGTGACCGGGGCCCGGTCCAACACCCCGCACTCGACCTTCACTCTGGCAACCGCCAACGGCCTCGAGCTAGGGTCAGGGTCGCTCTCTTCGAGATGGTGGTTCATGCAGGCTATCTCGCATGACCTGCATCCGATACACCTGTCCGATCTCACCAACACCCTTCTCAACCTGCCACCTCTAAGATCGTCAGACCACCTTTGGAAAAATACGGCAATGCTGTCCAATAGCTAGAGGCCTATAAAACTTTGCAGGAATTATCCATTACTTTATGACTAAAATTGGACTGCTGGATGATGCTACATGATAATGTTTATCAGGCGGCACTCCATTTGAGCGTCTCGATGAGCAGCGCAATTGCCTACGGTCAGTTCCGGGATCACATCGGCGGATCGCTATATCGCTGGCGCAGCGAAGCGACAGTGATGGAGAAGCTGGGCGCCGCCTTCCTCTTTGCGGCCTTGACCGCCTTGGCGGCCCAAATCCGATTCTTTCTGCCGTTCACCCCGATACCATTCACCGGACAGGTGCTGGTGGTACTGCTGGCCGCGGTCGTCATCGGCCGTTACGGCCTGGTAAGCCAGTTCATGTTCATCGGCATGGCCGGGACATTCGGCTGGTTCAGCGGAATGGTCGGATTCGCGGCACTGGCCGGCATATCCGGAGGATACATCCTCGGATTCCTGGCGGCCTCCTTCTTCCTGGGAGAATTGGTCGAACGGAAGAAGGGGATGAGCCATGCCCAGATATTGTTGGCACTGATCGCCGCTGACGCCATGATCTTGACTCTCGGCTCTCTGCAGCTTGGTCTCGTCCTGCAGAAGGACCTGCTGACCGCCTTCATGCTGGGATTCGTACCGTTCGTGGCCATCGACGCTCTGAAGGTCATCGTCGCCTCCTCTGTCGCCTCGGTGCTCATCCCCAGCAAACATTAAGTCTACGGGAAACATGAGAGATATCGAACATGACCGATATCCTGCCTGATCATACCCACTGCATCATGTGCGATGAGCCCATCCCGGTGGGCGAAGAGTACTGCTCTGACAAGTGCAAGGACGAGTATCAGTCCAAGGTCAAGGGGGAAGCGCGGCGGATGAATTACTTCTACATCGCCGCTATCGCCATCGTGGTCCTGATCTCGCTGGCCTTTTACTTCCTGAGCGGATGAAACAAATCAACCTTTGTAGTTCGGCAGCCGGATGGCGTCCGCCATCCGTGCCATTTTGACCGTTTCCAGAACGTCGTGGGCCCGGACGATGTTCGCCCCGTTCATGATCGCGGCGGTGGCGGATACCAGCGAACCGGTCAGGCGTTCATCGGCGGTCCCACCGACGATCTTTCCAATGAAACCCTTGCGGGATGCCCCCACCAGGATGGGACGGCCGTAGCTGCGGAACTCGCGTAGACGGCGAAGGATGTCCAGGTTGCCATTCACGTTCTTACCGAAACCGATGCCGGGGTCGATCGCGATGCGGGAAGGGTCTATACCGGCCTTGGCCACTTCGTCGATCCGGGAGGTCAGGAATCCTCCTACGTCGCCCACGATGTCGTCATAGACGGTGTTGGCCTGCATGTCGCCCGGTTCTCCCCGCATGTGCATCACGATGGCCGCCGCTCCGGTGTCCTTCAGGACGCCGATCATCCCGGTCCCGCTGAGCCCGGAGACGTCGTTCACGATGTCCGCCCCAAGCTCGATGGCCTGACGAGCGACCTCGGCATGCCTGGTGTCGATGGAGATCGGTATGACGAGAGACGGGGCCAGCCCCTTGATCACGGGCAACACCCGGGCCAGTTCCTGCTCGACGCTGGCCGGGGATGCGCCCGGC
The DNA here is from genome assembly GCA_963710685.1 of uncultured Methanomassiliicoccales archaeon. GTDB lineage: Archaea > Thermoplasmatota > Thermoplasmata > Methanomassiliicoccales > UBA472 > DASXVU01. Next base: position 342,369 of record CAVQBH010000015.1, read on the forward strand.
CGGGTCGACTCCCCTCCGATATCGATGATGTCCGCTCCCTGGTCCACCATCGCCAGTCCATGGTCGACCGCCTCTTCCGCCGAAAGGTGCAGCCCTCCGTCCGAGAACGAATCGGGCGTGACGTTCAGTATTCCCATCACCAGCGTGCGATCGAAGCGCAGTTCCCTCTTGCGCAGCCGGAGGGGCTGCACGTAGTCGGAATGGAAGTTGCGGAACGCCTCCGCCAGTGGCCGGCCCAGGACGCCGAGCTCGCCTTCGTTCACGGAGACCTGGTCGAAGAAGGACGGCTTACAGCTAACCATGACCCGCGGGACCTTGGCCTTCCGGCACACGAAGGCGTCCTCGCCCGCTGCCTTGGCCAGCGTGACCAGTTTCTCCGCTTCCTCGGAGCTGAGGTCATCCCGGAAAACGATGGTACGGCCAAAAAGCCGTTTCCGATCGATGTATTCTTCCGGTATCCCGTTCCTCCGCCACTCCGAGACCGCCTCGTCGTAGGTCGCATAGGTACGAACTCTGGCCACCTTCATCCCTCCATCAGCGAGTCCACCAGTTCCACCAGGTCGATGATCTCCACCTTCGACCCGTTGGCCTGCTTCCCCACTTTCAGGTTGTTCACGCAGAACGGGCAGGAGGTGACCAGCAGGTCTGCGAACTGCGCCTCGTCCACCCGTTTGGCGGCGATGCTGGAAGAGAGCTCCGGATAGGCCGAACGAACGCCGCCTCCGCCCCCGCAGCACCGGGCCGTCGAACGGTTCCTGGGCATCTCCCGCAGTTCGGTCCCGGGTATCTTCCGCAAGACCTCACGGGGCGCCTCGTAGACGCCGCTGTGCCGTCCCAGATGGCAAGGGTCATGATAGGTGATCACTCCCTTCGACAGACGGAGCTTGAGGTCCCGTTCGGCCAGATGCTCGGAGATGTGCTTCACCTTGAACGGCACCTTGACGTGTTTGGGATACTCCTCCTTGAACATGCGGTAGCAGCCTGCGCATGAGAGTACGACCTCGTCCAGGCCCAGGTCGGACATGGCCTGCACGTTCTTTTCCATGATCCCGACGACCGTCTCGTCGTCGACCCCGACCCGCTGGAGCACGCTGCCGCAGCACATCTCGTCGATCAATGTGAAGTCCTCGCCGAGCTTGTCCAGGATTGAAAGTGTGGCGGCCGATGTGCTCTTGTTCCGGTAGGCCGCCGTGCAACCGACGAAATATCCGAGTTCGGAGCTTTTCGGCTGTCGGCCCAGGGTACTTGGGACGCTGACCCTCTCCCCGTACGGGTTGCCGTGCTTGAGCACGTTGTCCACCACCGCGCGGTGCTTGGGCAGCATCTTCCCGGCAGCGACCAGGTCCTTCCTGGCCCGCTCCACGACCTCGACCACTTCGATGTTGGAAGGACAGCGTCTCTCGCAATCCTTGCAGGTGGTGCACTGGAAGAGGCTCTCAACCACCGATTCGTCAGCAGGGATGTCCTTCTGCAGCAGTCCATATGAGAGGATCATGCGGCCCCGGGCCACGCTCGGGTCCCATCCGATGCCTTCGAACACCGGGCATACCGATTTGCAGAACCCGCAATAGGTGCAGGTCATCATCGTCTTCTTGACTTCCTTGAGATTCTCAGCCTCGATGTATTCACTCATTTTTGCACCAGCCTCGGGACCAGGACGCTGCCGTCCATGATGACCAGGACCTTGGCGCCAGGATGATCGTCGATCGCCCGGTCGACGGCTGACTGAACGTCCTGGAACGCGGTCATGTTGATCCGCCGATCAGCGCCGGGTCCAGGTCGGTCACGGCGAATATCCTGGCCCAGGTCATGATCTCCGCCACCTTGGCCGCCTTGTGGAAGCCGAGCTTGTACTCCCGGGCCAGGTTCTTCAGTATTTGGAATGGGTCGCTAGAAAGGGAGAGCTGCTGGCAGAACACCTCGTCCCCGACACCGGTGCGGCACTTGGCCACCAGTATGATGGTCCCGCCCTCCTTGAGCGCCCATTTTCCGTTGTCCAGCGCTTTTTGGGATTGGTAAAGGTCCACGTCCATCGGGTACTGGGCGATGCTCACGACCACGTCCGCCTTCTGTCCGATCTCGACGCGAAAAGACGTCGTTGGCCCAGATGACCGCTTGTTCGAAGGAGCTCTGCAGGTCCCCGGCCGCCACCCGGTACATGTGCTGGTGCCGGTCCAGGACCGCCTGGATGGAGAATATCTTCTTCCCTTTGACCACCTGGAGGGCGTCCATCATATCCTCGTGGACCGGGTTCCCTTCCAGGGCGATGGCCTGGGCATCGGACCTCATGGCCAGCCTGTGGTTCTGCTCGATCGGTGCTGTAGGAGGCGACGCCGGGCAGGAACGATTTTCGTCCGCCGGTGTAGCCTGCGAAATAATGCGGTTCCACGCTGGTGATTATTACCAGCCGGTCGGCGTTGACGGCCATCTCATTGACCGCCATCTCGGTCCCGTTCTTGGAACGTCCCAGGAGCACCATCCGGTCCCGGCGGGAATCGTGGGAATGTATCCTGTTCCTGAAGGAATCGTAAAGCTCCCCGAAGATCATCCGGTACTCGTCCTCGGTCGGAGCGCGGTGCACACCGGTGGCGATGAGGAACCGAACGCTTTCCAGGTCTATCTTGTTCGAAAGGGTCCTAAGAATGGCGGCGGTGGGGGTCGGGCGCGTGCCGTCGTTGACGATGAACACGATGTCCTTTCCACCCTTCAGGAAATCCTCTATCCTTTCCGCGGATATCGGGTTCTGGAGAGCACATTCCAGCACCTCCTTCTCATCGGAATGCGGGAGCTCGTTCGGCCTCAGAACACCCATGCAATTGGCGTCCGGGACGATCAATGTCTGATGACCGACCTTGCCGTATGGTATTTCGATTCTCATGTGCGCCTGGCCTCTAATGACCCTCGGGTTCTAAAAGCTTGGCACATTTCCCGTCAGGAGGGCGTGGCAACCATTTTATCCACCCTCATACCGTGACATAGCGATGAGCCGACTGATGGATGTGGGAGAGAAGGCCGCCGTCGAGGACCTGATCAAACTGGCCGGAAACTGCGGCGGTATCGGTCCCGGCGACGACGCGGCGGCGGTCGATCTGGGCGACAGGTATCTGGTGATCACCACGGACATGATCGCCAAGCATACCCATGTACCCGACGTCATGACCCCCAGGCAGGTCGGTTGGACAGTGGCGGCGGTCAACTACAGTGACATCGCCGCCATGGGGGCCATTCCATTGTGTTTCGTGGTCTCGATGGGATTTCCCAAGGAGACCGAGATCGACTACGTAAAGGAGGTGGCCCGCGGCATCAAGGACTGCTCCGAGATGGTGGCCGCCGACTATGTCGGAGGGGACACCAAGGAATGTTACGAAATGGCGCTGTCCGGCACCGCTGTCGGGACGGTGCGCAAGGACGGCATCTTGCTCCGCCGGGGAGCGCAGCCGGGAGACCTGCTGGCGATGACCGGGTCGGCCGGCCTGGCGGGGGCGGGATTCCTGGATATCGCTCTGGAGGGCAAACATCCCCGGGCAAGGAAGGCGCTGATGGAGCCCATCCCGCGGGTAAAGGAGGCGGCCCTCCTATCCGCCTCCGGTCTGGTCACGTCCTGTATGGACACGTCCGATGGCCTGGCCTCATCCATCCATGAGCTTTCCAAGGCCAGCGGCGTGAACTTCGTGCTCAACTGGGATTCTCTCCCCATCTCCAACGACGTGTACGAGATCTCCGAAATGAAACTGATCCAGGTGGAGGAGATGGTGCTGTACTCCGGCGGTGACTATCAGCTGCTGTTCACCATAAAACGTGATGGAGCGGAAGAACTGCACCGGATGCTGGGAAAGGACTTCACGGTGATCGGCGAGGTCCGGGAGACCGGGTCCAACGTTGTCCGCCGCAGTGGACAATTGTTGCCGCTGGAGAAGAGAGGATTCGAGCATTTCAAGGGGTGAAAAAATGAAAGCCAGGTTCTGGGACACCGCGGAAGGGAAGATAGCCTGCCATCTGTGCCCGCATGAGTGCCGCATAGCGGAGGGCAAGACCGGCATCTGCGGGGTAAGGAAGAACATCGAGGGAGAACTCACCGCCCTAAGCTACGGGAGGGCGTCATCGATGAACGTCGACCCCATCGAGAAGAAACCGCTCTTCCATTTCCATCCCGGCAAGGAGGTCCTATCTTTCGGCAGCGTCGGATGCAACCTCGGCTGTCTCCATTGCCAGAACTTCAGCATATCGCAGGCCAAGATCGCCGATGTGCATTTGCGCGACCTTTTGCCCGAGGATGTCCCAGAGCTGTGCCGGAGATCCACTTGCGACGGCGTGGCCTGGACCTACAACGAACCGACCATGTGGCACGAGTTCGTCTATGACGCCTCGAAGATATGCAAGGCGAAAGGACTGTTCACCGTCTTCGTCACCAACGGCTTCATCAACGAAGAACCGGTCAGAAGACTGGCAGAGGTCATAGATGCCGCCAATATCGACGTGAAAGGGTTCCGTGACGAATTCTACCGGAAGATATGCAAGGCCCGGCTCCAGCCGGTCCTGGACACAGTGGAACTGGCCCATGACCTGGGTATTCACGTCGAACTGACCTACCTGATCATCCCGGGACGCAACGATTCAAGGGAAGAGATCGCCGACTTCTGCCGTTGGGCGGCTGGGACCGATGTCCGGATGCCGGTGCATTTCTCCCGCTTCCATCCCGACTATCTATTGAGCGATATCCCAGCCACTCCCATCAAGACCATGGAGATGGCCCACGAGGAAGCGGTCGGCGCGGGGCTTGGTTTCGTCTACCTGGGCAACATCGCCACGAGCGACGGGGAGAACACCAGGTGCCCGAAATGCGGTTCCTTGGCGATAAGACGCCTCGGCTTCCAGGCAGAGATAGTGGCGCTGGACCAGAACGGCAATTGCGGGAAATGTGGCGAACCGTTGAACATGGTGGTATAGCGGAGAGGCGTCGATCATTTGACCCCAATGGACCTCGACCGGCTGCTGAAATTGCTGCGCAAAACCTATGATGTGCAGAATTGGTGGCCTTCAGAATCCCCGTTCGAGGTGATGGTCGGGGCGATCCTGACGCAGCAGACCACCTGGGAGATCGTGGCCAGCGTGCTGGACCGGCTTCGGGAGGATGGACTGCTTGACGTCGACCGGATGGCGTCCGTCGAGGTTACCGTCCTGGAATCGATCCTGAGACCGGCCGGTTTCTACCGGCAAAAAGCCAAGCGCATTAAACTTCTGGCTTCGTATCTGGTGGACAGTCACGGTTCCGACCCGCTTTCGCTGCTGGATAGACCGACCGATTCGGTCAGGAAAGAGCTCATGTCCCTGGAAGGCATTGGAAACGAGACGGCCGATTCCATCCTCGTCTTCGCCGCCGGGAGGCCTAAGTTCGTGGCAGCGGCATACTCCTTCCGGGTACTGAAACGGACCGGAGTGCTTTGTTCGGACGATTACGATGAGGTACAGACGTTCGTAGAATCGAATCTTCGAGGCAGTCCGAGAGATTTCCGAGACCTCTACGCATTGATCGTCCAGCATTCCAAAGATATATGCCGTGCGGTCCCATCCTGCGCTGATTGCCCCCTGTCCCGGGAGTGCCTTCACTCACTGGACAAGGAAGAAGATAATATTGCCCACGATGGTGGAGAACAGCAATGAGGCCGTGATCGGGATGAGGAACGGTATCTTGGGAGTGACCCACAACCTGGTCATGCCGGCCGCTTCCAGCTGGTTGATCTGCTCTTCGGTCGAATCGTCAGGTCTGACGAAGACCGACATCTTCAGCACACCGTCCTTCATGTATTCCATGGGCCACACGAACTTTTCCCGGGCACGGGAAATGTCCATCCTGTAGCCGAAGAACATCGTTGGAAACCTGAAGTCATGCTTGTAAATGTTATAGAAGAACATCACCACCGGCACCACCAACGTTAGCAACGCCGCGTTGAACAGGACCAGTATGGCGAATGGCATGATGTACTGGGTGGCGTCCACCGTGACGTGGATCAGCGGGAATGGCCCCAGCATCGGGTAACGGGGAATGAGAAGCGCTATGGCGATCAGGGCCTTGGCGTCCGCCCCTCCCTTTATGACGTTGAACTGGTACAAGAAGAAGAAGAGCACGAACAGTATCGGGATGACCATCAGCTGCCACATGTACCCGTCGTTCCAGAACTGGGACAGCAGGAAGGCCAAGATGGCGAAGCTCCCGAGATAGAGCGCTATCGGCAATGGATGGATGCCTTCCTCGAACATTCCCTGTCGTTCCACCAGCAGGTCGAAAAAGAACCAGGCCATGGGCAACAGGAACAGAAGATAGGTCAGGTCCACGCCATCCTGGACTATCTGGACCGCCAACAGGGCCAGACCGGCAACGCCCATCGCCGCCCAGTGAAGGTCCGACACCTCCCTCTTCCTCCAATCGGAGACCGAAGCGAAACAGGCAATGGCCAATGCTACGCCGAGCCTGATAAAGGGAAGCCAATCCATGCGTTCTGCTCAAAGTTTTTTCGATTATATACCTTTGTTGTCCTAATATCGCCTGGAAAAATTACAGGAACTGGTCAGCAGTCTGAAGTTTTTAATATTGTCAAACTATGCATCACTATTCCGTTTGGTATGGGTGTTCGGGGATCATGACGTTAACGAGGGGGAGGAGCAATAGGACCAACTGGCTGGTGGCTCTGCCGTTCATCATTCTGCTGGTGCTGGCGGCGGTCGCACCGACGGTGCAGGCGACCGGGGTAAACGTGTTCGGTGTCGATGAACAGAACTACACTAGGAGGATCGATGCGGCGGAACATGCCACGTTCGAGTGGGTCGTGTTCAATAACGACACCTCTCCGTTCCTCCTGAAGGTCAACGTCACCAATTTGGACACGAACAGCATCCATCCAACGTTCGAGCAGAACTTTACCGCGATCAACCCGGGAAGCGCACACAGTACAACTTACCCTGGTCCCGGACCCCGATCTGGCCACCACCGATGCCGCATTCCAGGTCATCTTCACCTTCACCCAGATGAATGACCCGACCCAGACCATCACGGTCACGAAAACAGGTTTCCCTGCACGTCGACTCGACCTACGGGGCCAAGGCCGATCAGAACAAGATTTTCGGAGCATGGCAGAACAACCTGCCCTCTCCCTTCGAATCCAACTACGGGGCCTTCGTGGTGACCCTGCTGGGCTGGATCGCCATCGCCCTGATCGTGATGTTCGGGGTCGACCCCTGATCCACTTTGCCACCAGGAAGACCGAGACGGAACTGGATGACATCATGCTGAAGATCCTGAGATATCCGGTCTTCATCTTCATCGTCACCTACGGTATTGTGGTGAATTCGCTGGAGATCCTTAACCTTCCAAGGAACTACGTGAAGATGATCGAGACGGTCTATAGCCTGATGATCATCATCCTCATCGCGTACGTCGCCTACAAGATATTCGACGAGGTCGTTCTTTACTATGCCAAGGAATTCTCGAAGAAGACGGAAACCGAGATCAACGATGTCATCGTCCCGGTGGTCGAAAAGCTGGGCATGGTCCTCATACCGGTCCTGGCGCTCATTGCCATCTTCAACATGTTCGGCTACGACGTGACCGTGTTGCTCGCCGGGGTCGGGTTCCTGGGTATAGTCATCGGTTTCGCCGCCCAGTCCACGTTGGCTAACTTCTTCGCCGGGCTGCAGATGCTGGTAGACCGTCCGTTCAAGATCGGCGATCTTCTGGAGATCGAAGGCGGGGACATCTGCGAGGTCACCCGCATCGGCATGCGTTCGACCAGCCTCTACAACACCTTCAGCCATGAAGAGGTCATCATCCCAAACGATCAGATCGCCAACAATAAGATCGTCAACATGGTCGAACCGGACCGCAAGCTCATCGTCACGGTCAAGGTCGGCGTGGCCTACGGATCGGATGTGGAACAGGTCAAGAGGATCCTGCTCGAGGAGGCGGCGAAGCACCCGAACGTGCTGAACACGGAAGACCACAAGACCGTGGTCCGCTTCAGCGATTTCGAGGCCTCGGACCTGCTGTTCAAGATATTCCTATGGGTGGACGATGTCAAGAACCATTTCAAGGTCGGTTCGGACTATCGGGAGGCCATACTAAGAGAGTTCAACAAGGCCGGTATCGAGATCCCGTTCCCGCAGTCGGTTGTCTGGCTGCACGAGGCGAACGAGGCGGTCAAGAAAGAGTGAGGGCCTTCACAAACACCTTCCATTCATCACTTTTTCGATACCAACGGAAAAGGCTTAATCGGGAAGCTCTGATTGTAGAGCATCGAGGTTTTACCATGGAAGCTGTGGAAACGATCAAGAACAGAAGGAGCATCAGAAAGTACAAGGCCAAAGCAATACCTCAGGAAGTTCTGCTCCAGGTCCTTGAAGCGGCCAGGCTGGCCCCGTCCGGGGCAAATCGGCAGCCTTTCCAGCTGATCGTGGTCACAGATCTGGAGAAAAAGAAAGGGCTGGTCCCGTTGTGCAAGAACCAGCATTTCGTGGAGGAGGCATCCGTCTTCATCGCTGGCGTGGACGACCCGTTACAGAAATGGAACCGGGTGGATCTGTCCATCGCCCTGGACCAGCTGACCTTGGCCGCCGTCGAGAACGGACTGGGGACCTGCTGGGTGGGGGCCTTCGACCCGGAAAAACTGGCAGCCTACCTGGAAGTGCCCAAGGACCGGGTCATCACGGTCTGCATGTCACTTGGATATCCGGACGAGTCGCCGGAGACGAGACCCCGCAAATCGATGGACGAACTGGTTTTCTGGAACACCTACGGGAAAGGGGCGAATTAGCTGATCTGTCTCTCGACCATCAAGAGATCTTGCGCATCCTGAAAAATGATGCCGTCCAATGAGCAGAGCGGTTTAGACGGCATGATCAAGTCGATATGATCGTTCCGTTCGGATGGCATCCAAATCCCTATTACTGAAGAATGCGCATAGCATTGCCATGGAAGGGATCAGGCCTGAGCCGAAGGGTCCGAACGCCTTCGATCTGGAGGACCATGACATGGCCAGTCTGGTCTATCAGGCCACCTCGCAGATCCCTCCAGGGATGGTCTCCACCTATGGAGCGATCGCCCGAGCGTTGGGCGATGTCAGGGCCGCCCGGGCAGTCGGCATGATCCTCTCTGAGAACCCCACCCCCATCGTGGTTCCCTGCCATCGGATCGTCTACAGGGATGGCAATGTTGGCTGGTATTCCGGCAAAGGATGCGGCAAAGAGAATAAAGAGGCCCTCCTATGCGAAGAGGGGGTCGACATCGAGGACGGAAAGGTGGCCGACCTCCAAAGCTCCCTTTTCCAAGATTTTGAGATCGACCCCCTGCTGGAGAAGATGAGGCACAGGCAGGAAGAGCTGAGACCAAGGGTGATAATCGATGATGATTTTCCGGAACCGAACGCCATCATGGGACTGGACGTGGCGTATCAAGGAGATGGAGCTTTCGCGGTGAAGGTCCTCCAGGACGCCGGGACCGGAGAGATCGTGGGCAGCGGAATGGTGGAGGGGAAGGTCCTGTTCCCCTATGTCCCGACCTATCTCACCTATCGGGAATTACCGATCCTGGCCCGTTTGATCGACAGCCCGAGGCAAGATATCGTCCATCTGATCGACGGACAGGGAAGGCTGCACCCGCGCAGGTTCGGCATTGCATGTCACCTCGGGGTCTGTCTGGATGTACCGACCATCGGAGTGGCGAAGAGCCTCCTGGTGGGAAAGGTGGATGAGGCCGGCTCGAAGGAATCGCCCATATCTGTGAACGGGGAGATCCTGGGAGTGCGGCTGACCATCCCAGACCATCGCCCCCTTTACATTTCGGTGGGCCACCGGATCTCATTAAAGACCGCTGTGGAAATAGTGCGCAAGGCAACGGTCGACAAGGCCAGAGACCCGTTGCGGATCGCGGACCGACTGTCGAAGGAACATCGTAAGAACCGGACGGTAACGGAGGGATGATGCAGGTCACTATTTTCGGAGCCGGGGCGCTGGGAAGCGTCATCGGAGGTCTGATGGCGGACAGCCACGCGGTGTCCCTGGTCTGCAGGGAGGACCATGCCCGGGAGATCAATGCGGACGGATTGTGGATCGACGGACTGGTGGAGAGGAAGGCGTTCCCGAAAGCCTCGGTCAGTGTGGCTGGATTGCCGGTCCAGGACCTGGTCATCCTGACCGTGAAGGCCTACGACACCAGGGCGGCGATGCGCTCAATCACCCCTTTGATCGGGGAAGGAACCTCATTGCTGATCATCCAGAACGGATTGACCGTGCTCAGGGATGTGAAGGAATTGACCCCGGGAGCCTCGGTGGGCGCGGCCAGTTTTGGCGCGGACTATATCGGCCCGGGGCATGTCAGACTGACTGGGATGGGCGACATCGTGATCGGAAATCCGGATGATCCCGGTGACCCCAACCATCAGGCTTTTGAATCATTGAATTCCACCGGGATACCATGCCGCCGATCGACCGATATGAAGAAGGAAGTGTGGAAGAAGACGGTGACCAGCTCGTGCATCAATCCCATCACCGCCATCACTAGGAAGAGGAACTCGATCCTCATAGATGACGCCGACATTAGCGGTCTGGCAAAGATTTGTTTCGGGGAATCGTTTTCCGCCGGGGTCTCGACGGGTCAGCTCGACCCTGATGAAATGGCGTTCACTGACGTGGAGAAAGTCGCGAGGGCCACCGCAGGGAACCGCTCCAGCATGCTTCAGGACGTGGAGAGGGGAAGGAGGACGGAGATCCTTCACATCAATGGAGAGATCGCACGTATCGGGACTGAGGCCGGGACCGATGTCCGCCTGAACCGCACACTGGTCAGCCTGGTCTCCGCGATTTCAACCAGGCGCGACCCTTCACATAATTATTAAGGGGACATGTAATACCTTTTCCGACATGGAAGGAGCTGACATCACGGGTAATGGTTCGGAGCGTCTTTCAGAGGATGAAAGGAGGGCCATCATCTCCCGCATCCATTCGCTGCTTTATTGGGTGGGCATGTTCGTCCCGCAGGCCGAGATCGTCGACGGGAAACGGGTCGACCTAAGGGACGTGGTCTACCAATTCGTCTCCAAGGAAGAACCCTCGCTCGAGGAGGTCCAGGGGGCGAAGGCCCTGTCGGACATGCTGGAGCAGAAGGCCCGGGAGCTGGAACTTCAGTTAAAGGAGCATGACTTGACCAAAGTGAACGCCTACCAACTGTTGGACGAGACGTGCGGGCTGCTGCGAGCAGTGGATGAACTGAGGAACTCGCACGGTAAAACGGCCAAGTTTAAGATGCTAGCCCTTATGGCCAAGGTTAATGACGAACGCAGATGGATGCAGTTCGTAGAACAAATAAAGTTGAAATAGAGACCAAAATGTGAGTCGGGCCGCCATTTTCGGAAGAATTAAAATAGTATCCAAACTTTTACGTCAAATGCAATACGAAATCAATTAACATTATTGCGACAAATCGAAGAAGGGATGCATTTGATCGATCATCTCGACGACAAAATCATAGAGATACTGAAAAAAGACTCCAGACGCCCATTCGTGGAGATAGCCACGGAGCTCAACGTATCGGAGGGCACGATACGCAGCCGGGTCAAGAAGCTGTTTGAGGAAGGAGTCATCCAGAGCTTCACGATAAAAACAAGCAGCAAGAACGTCAAGGCCTTGATCGAGGTCAAGATCGATGTAAACGTGAATACGTCGGAAGTCGCAGGAAACATTGCGAAGTTCGAAGGTGTTTCTGAGGTTTTCGAGGTCACGGGCGAGGAGGACATCGTGGCGATAATAGACGTCACGTCATCTCCCCAGCTGAACGAGATAATCGAAAGGATACGCCGTTTCGATAACGTACAATCGACCAGGACCAGACTGATCCTGAAAGAGCACTTTGGAGGCGAGTGAAATGTTAGAAGGAACTGCCACGGCATTAATCACACCGTTCAAGGACAACGGTGAGGTCGACGAGGAAGGCCTGCGCGAACTGGTGAGACTGCAGGAGGAGGGAGGGGTCGACGCCATCGTTCCATGCGGAACGACCGGTGAATCAGCCACTCTGACCCACAAGGAGCATGTCAAGGTCATCGAGATAGTAGTCGACCAGGTGAAGAGGGCCAAGGTCATCGCCGGAGCGGGAAGCAATGCCACGCACGAGGCGATCCATCTGACCAAGGCGGCGAAGGACCTCGGTGTTGACGCCGTACTGTCCATCTCACCGTACTACAACAAACCGACCCAGAAGGGGATCTTCATGCACTATGAGGCGGTCGCCAAGGCGGTGGACATACCGATCATCGTGTACAATGTTCCAGGCCGGACCGGCTCGAACATCGCGCCGGCGACGGTCAAGAAGCTGTCGGCCATACCCGGCATCGTCGGCATCAAGGAGGCGTCGGGCAACGTGACCCAGATCATGCAGATACTGGCGGACGTTCCCAAGACGTTCGATGTGATCTCCGGTGATGATTCCCTCACGTTCCCGATGATGGCGATGGGCGCGAAGGGAGTGATCTCGGTCGCCTCGAACGTGGTGCCGAAGCTGGTCTCCGATATGACCCACCACGTTATCGCCGGCGAATATTCGAAGGCCAGGGAGATCCACTTCAAGCTCCTGCCCCTGTTCACCAACCTGTTCATCGACAGCAATCCCATACCGGTCAAGACCGCGGTCCGAATGATGAAGAGGCCGTCCGGAATATTCCGTCTGCCGCTGTGCGAGATGGACCAGGCCAACCAAGATGTGCTCCGCAAGACGCTGGCCGACCTGGGGCTGCTCTGAGGTGATGGAAACGATAAGAGTGTCGGTAGCGGGAGCCACTGGCAAACTGGGCTCCATGGTCTGCTCCCTGGTCCAGGCCAGCAAGGAAATGCGCCTGGTCGGTGCCATAGTTTCTTCCAGCGGCGGACATGTGGGCAAGGAAATAGCACCAGAGGTCTTCGCCGTAGGCCCCGAAGGGCTAAGTGTCAGCGCTCCAAGGAACGGACGTCTTCGTCGACGTGACCAATCCCATGGTGGCACCAGGCAATCTGACCATCGCCACCTCCATGGGGGTGAACTGTGTGGTGGGAACCACAGGAATTGAAGCGGCGGTATTGGACGGGTTCTCGGAAAGTGTGCAGCGGGAGCACACCTCGGTCGTGGTATCGCCGAACTTCTCCATCGGCGTCAATGTGTTCTGGAAGGCCTGTGAGGTCCTGGCCAGGTCACTTGACGGGTACGAGGTGGAGATCATCGAGATGCATCATGATAAGAAGAAGGACGCCCCCTCCGGCACTGCCATGAAGGCAGCGGACATCATCTCCAAAGCCACCAACGTGGACAAGTACGTGTACGGCAGGCAGGGAGTGGTCGGTGCCCGGGGAAAAGAGATTGGCATACATGCGGTCCGCGCTGGGGACGTCGTCGGAGAGCACACCGTCATCTTCGCGGGCAACCGGGAAAGGATCGAGCTGACGCACCGGGCCCATTCCAGGGAAGCGTTCGCCGAGGGATGCATCACAGCCATCCGATGGGTCAACGCCAGGAAGGATGGCAAGGTGCACACCATGGCTGAGGTGTTAGGCATATGATCAAGGTCATGAAGTTCGGGGGCACCAGCCTCGGGTCGGGCGAGGCCATGGACCGGACCTCTGACATCATCAAGAGGGAACCGGCAAAGAAGGCGATTGTGGTCTCCGCCATGTCCGGCGTCACGAACGCCCTCATCGCCGCCATGAACGACTCAGAAACAGTGCCGCGCGGCATGGTGGACAAGCTTCGGGAGAAGCACCTGCAGGCGGCCACCGGAAGGATGGACGAGAACAACATGGCCGCGTTCCAGGTTCGGCTGGAGGACAGGCTGGAGAAGCTGGACGACCTCCTTGAGTTTTACCACAAGAAGGAGGACCGGATCATGATCCAGGATGCGGTCCAATCCTGGGGGGAGAGGCTCTCATCATTGACCCTCACCTACATCCTCCGTTCCAAGGACGTCGAGGCGGTGCCAATGCTGTCGGAGGAGGCAGGAATTGTGGCCAGCGGCATGCCCGGCAACGGGACCGCCGATCTGGCGGCGACGTCCAAGAATCTCATGCTGACGATCGGACCGATGATCGAGGAGGGTTGGGTCCCCATCATCACCGGGTTCTACGGCTGCGAACGGCTGGGGCGGCCGATCACGTTCGGCCGCGGCGGCTCGGACTATTCAGGCGCGGTGGTGGCGAACGGAGTGAACGCGGACGTCCTGGAGATCTGGACCGATGTGACCGGTTTCATGAGCGCTGACCCCCGGATCGTGCCCGAGGCCCGGACCATCCACGACATGGACTATGGCGAGGCGGCGGAACTCGCCTACTTCGGAGCAAAGGTCCTTCATCCCCGCACCATCGAACCGGCAAAGCGCAAGAACATACCGGTATGGGTCAAGAACACCTTCAATCCAGATGCCTACGGCACGAAGATATTCAGCATGAAGACCGCCGGGACCACGCTGCTGCGGAGCGTGGCCATGAAGACAGACCTTTCGGTGGTCAAGTTCTATTCGTCGGAGATCGCCTATCAGCCAAGCCTGTTGACCAAGATACTAGAAACGGTCAACGCCAACGGCGTCTCCACCTATGCGGTCTCGACATCGCTGTCCACGCTGGCGGTGGCACTGCCCTCCTCCTCGATCCCCGAGGTCATGGAGAGGGTGGGCATGCTGAGGGAGGACATCGAGTCCGTGACCGTCAAAGAGGACATGGCACTGATATGTGCGGTGGGGGATAGTTTGCTGGAGAACACCGGCGTGGCGGCGAAGGTGTTCGCCGTCGTAGCGGAGATCGGGGCGAACGTGGAGATGATATCGGAGGGGGCATCGGACGTGGCGCTCAACTTCGTTGTGCCGAGCTCCCGGGCCATCGATGTGATCAGGAAGCTTCACGAAATGTACATTAGGTGATTTGGATGAGAGATTTCAAGAGCGACAAGGGTCAGATGATGATCGGCGGAGTGAAAGCGACGGACATCGCCGCGAAGTACGGCACTCCGGTCTACGTTACCGACGAGGACGCCCTGAGGGGCAACTTCCGGCGCATCGACAAGGCGTTCCAGAAGAACATGCCGACGAGGATACACTACGCCTGCAAGGCGAACTCGAACATGTCCCTCCTGCGGATACTGGAACAGGAAGGCTCGTGCATCGACGCGGTATCGGTGTATGAGGCGAGGCTCTGCCTGAAGGCGGGGTTCACCCCGGACCGGATCCTTTACACCGGCGTCATGGTCTCGGACGTGGAGATGCGGCAGGTGGTGGACCTGGGTATCCCGATCAACGTGGATTCGATCAACCAGATGAGGCGGCTGGCGGTAATGGACAACAGCCATCCCATCTCCTTCCGGGTCAACCCGGGAGTGGGGGCTGGGCATCACCAGCACGTCGTGACCGGGGCGAAGACCACCAAGTTCGGGGTGCCGAAGGAGCGGATCCTTGACACCTACCAGGAAGCCCTTTCTCTGGGATTCAAACCGTTCGGCATCCACGCCCACATAGGGGCAGGGGTGCAGGAGACGGCGCCGTTCCTCCAGGTCACCCAGGTGTTGGTGGACATTGCCAACGAGATCCGCGACCATCTGGGGCTGGCCCTGGAGACGATCGATATCGGAGGGGGCATCGGCATACCTTACCATCTGGAGGACAACCATATGGATGTTGGCGCGCTCTCCTCGGAAGTATCCAACTACATCCGGAACAACTGTTACGTCAGAAAACTGGCCATAGAACCGGGCCGATACCTGGTGGCGGACACCACGGTGCTGCTGACCACCGTGGGCGACATCAAGGAGCATCCGGAGAAGACCTTCGCGGGCGTCGATGCCGGCTTCAACACGCTGATCCGGCCCGCTTTCTACGGGTCGTACCATCACGTGGCGGTGGCCAACAAGTTCGGTGCCAGGGCGACCTTCAACTACGACGTAGTGGGGCCGATCTGCGAGACCGGGGACTTCATCGCCCGGGACCGGATGCTGCCCATGATCGAGCTCGGAGACCTTATCGCCGTGTATGACGCCGGCGCATACGGTTTCACCATGGCTTCTAACTACAATTCCCGACCGCTCCCGGCGGAGGTCCTGGTCAAGGACGGCCAGATGAACCTGATACGGGAGGCGCAGACGCTGGACGACCTTACCGCCCACCAAAAGATTCCGGGAAGGCTGATGGTGTGAAGTTCTGGAAGTACCACGGGATCGGCAACGACTTTGTTCTCCTGGACAATTTCGACGGGTTCGCCAATAAGGACCCTGCTTGGGTGACGTCCGTTTGCGATCGCCGCTTCGGCGTGGGGGCGGACGGGATACTGTACCTGGAGCGGTCGGCCAGGGCCGATGCTACCATGAGCATCCTGAACTCTGACGGTTCGGTGGCTGAGATGTGCGGCAACGGCATCCGGTGCGTGGCCAAGCACCTGCATGACTTTGGCATAGTCAAGAAAACGCACATGACCATCGAAACCCTGGCCGGGATCAAGACCATCGAGTGCTCGGTGACCGGGGACCAGGTCACGGACGTGAAGGTGGGAATGGGAACGGCCGAGCTGGAGTGCTCCAAAGTCCCGATGAGATGTCCGGGAAAGTTCATCGATTCGGTGCTGGAGGTCGGCGGAAAAAAGATCAGGGGCACCGCGGTGTCCATGGGAAACCCTCACTTCATCACGTTCGAAGAGCTAACGAACGAGGAGCAGGAAACAATCGCCCCTCTGATCCAGTCGGATGGATCCTTCCCCAAGAGCACGAACGTGGAATTCGTTAAATCATCGAATGGAGTTCTGACGGTTAAAGTGCTCGAAAGAGGCGCTGGCTGGACAATGGCCTGCGGGACCGGGGCGTGCGCGACGGCGGTCGCTGCAGCCCTCCAAGGAATGGTTCCGTACGAGAAGGAGATCGAGGTCAGATTGCCCGGAGGGAGCCTGTGGATCACGGTGTCCAAGGACCTCGGTGCCGTCACCATGAGGGGTTCGGCCGCCCGGGTGTTCCAGGGCGAATTGGAGTAGGTGTAGGAAATGGTATTCGAACAAGCTACCAGACTGAAGAAGTTACCACCATATCTTTTCGCGGAGATCGAGGAAAAGGTAAGGGTCAGGAGGAATGAGGGACTGGACATCATCGACTTCGGCATAGGTGATCCCGACCTGCCGACCCCCAGCCCCATCATCGAGGAGATCAAGAGGCAGCTCGACGACCCAGAGAACCACCTGTACCCGTCGAGCAGCGGCGAGCTGGACGCGCGCCAGGCTGTGGCGGATTGGTACGAGAGGCGTTTCGGGGTGAACCTGGACCCACACGGAGAGGTGGCCATACTCATCGGTTCAAAGGAGGGCCTGGCGAATATCTGCCGGGCATTCGTCAACCCGGGCGAAAAGGTACTGTGCCCCGACGTGGCATATCCAGTCTATGCGCAGGGAGCGGCGACGCTGTGCGACGCCGTTCCGGTCCGGTTCCCGCTCCGGGCAGAGAACAAGTTCCTTCCCAACCTGGACCACCTGCCGTCCGACGCCAGGATGCTGTACCTGAACTATCCGAACAACCCCACTGGGGCCACCTGCGGAAAGGACTTCCTCCGGAAGGCGGCCATGTGGGCGCTGGAGACGGACACCATCTTCTGCTACGACAACGCATATTCGGAGATGACCTTCGACGGCTACGAGGCGCCCAGCGTACTGGAGTGCTGCAAGAGCAACGAGGCCATCGAGTTCGGTTCGCTTTCGAAGACGTTCAACATGACCGGCTACCGCATCGGCTACGCGGTCGGTGACTCCAACCTGATCGCCGGGCTGAAGAAGACCAAGTCCCAGATCGATTCTGGCGCGCCAAAGTTCATCCAGAAGGCCATGGTCATGGCGCTGAACATGTACAACGGCAAGGAGAAGCCGGAGTGCGTCAAGGAGAACATCAAGGTCTACCAGCACCGCCGGGACATACTGGTCGGCGGTCTGCGGAAGCTCGGCTTCAAGGTCGACCCGCCGTTGGGGACGTTCTACCTTTGGCTCAAGATCGAGGGCAGCTCGATGAAGTTCGCAGAGAAGATGCTCAGCGTCGGGGTCGTGGTCACTCCGGGAGTCGGGTTCGGAGAAGGCGGCGAGGGATACGTCCGCATGGCGACGACCCAGACGGCGGAGCGCATCGATGAGGCGCTGGAACGGATGAGAAAGGTTCTTTAAGAAACAATGAGGCGGGGGACCTCCCCCGCTGACGTTGGTCTATGCGGTCAGGCCGATAAAGGACCGCACCTTTTCATTTCACCCTGCACTTCTTCAATTCACGCTCATAGGCGGCCTTGAGCGCCTCGACGACCGGCATCGGCTTTCCCAGCAGATACGTCTCCAATGCCCCCCCTCCGGTGCTAACATAGGAGAAACGCTCAAAGAGGCCGAACTTTTCCGCGGCGCTCACGGTGTGCCCGCCTCCGATCACGGTGAACGCATTACCGGAAACGGCCGCGTTCATCAGTTCCTTGGTGGCAAATGAGAATTCCTCACGTTCGAACACCCCGGCCGGACCGGACATGAACACCGTCCCGGCGCCGTGCACCACCTTGCAGAATTTGGCCGAGGAGTGCGAACCGATGTCCATGATGGGATATTCTGACGGCAGATCGCCGACCTTGATCTCGAGCCGCGTCCCATTGGCATCCACCGCGACATCGTGCGGAAGCAGTATCCTGCCCCCTTTCTCGTGCAGGAGCTTCTTTGCCGCATCCAGATTATCCTGGGTGAACTCCTTCATGAGGATCTCCTCGCTGGCCGTGCCCAGGTCCACGCCCCTCGCCTTCAGCAGGGCGTTCGCGGAAAGCCCCACCAATATCACCCAATCGGCGACCTTGTTGTTCAGGACCCGGTCGATGACCTTGATCGAATCCGTGAATTTGGAACCGCCCAGGACGAACACGCATGGCCGTTTCGGCTGGTCGAATACCTCACCCAGTGCGGTCAGTTCCTTTTCCAGCAGCCTTCCGGCGGCGGAAGGCAGGACCCCCTGGAAACCGATGAGGGAACAGTGCGCCCGGTGCGCGGCCCCGAACGCATCCGAAACATAATAGTCCGCCAGGGGCGCCAGGTTCTGGACCAGGTCGGATCTGGAGTGTTCCTCCATGGTCATGTTTTCCTGTTCGCAGTCCATGGACCGGACGTTCTTGAGGACGATGGTGCTTCCCGAAGGCATCGACCGGATGGCCCTCTTGGCCTTTTCGCCAAACAGGTCGTCCACATATGGCACCTCGAAACCGAGGTGCTCGCTCAACGCCTTGGCGTGCTGGTCCAGGGGACAGTAATCCCAATCCCCCTGACGGCCCTGGTGCGCTATGATAACGACCTTTGCCTTCTTTTCCAGGAGCTCCCGTATCGTTGGCAGCACCTGCACGATCCGGTTGTCGTCCTCTAGGGACATGTCATCCTTGTTCAGAGGACAATTGATGTCCACCCGTAGCAAGACGGTCTTGTCCTTGAAATTGAAATCGTCGAGCGTGTTGAATTCTTTCATCGGAAATACCCCGAACAGGAGATGAGGACACGATTTGTGGTCAAATCCCGCGCCGATTATCGAAGAATCACCTTGTCATAGATTATTCTTTCGAGGCGTTCCGACTGGTGGTTACAACATCAAATTGGGGGAAAACGTGCTCAAAGACACCGGACAAGATCCGATCGGCATTTCACTGTTCTCCCAGGGCAGAGGGCGACCGAATCGCCATTACCTGCCTGCCATAGGCCAGATGTATTGATTTTGGACAGGCTCCGATTTCCGCCTGGGACCCGAACCGATCATTCCAGGAAACAGCTGGCACAGCCGTCATATCAAGAACAGTAATTGACTCGAATTGTATTATAATATGGAAGGGCATTGATAATGAAACGGGGAGTGCGACTTGGGCTTGAAAAACGATTTCTACAGAGATGACAATTATTTCGCCGCTCTAGTGGACACTTCTCCGGACATCATCACCATTGTTGACTCCGACATGAACATCCAGTTCGCCAACCGTACGGTGAAGAGACTGCTCGGACTGGACCCTGCCACCCTAGTGGGCAAGAGGATAACCAACTATGTCCACAGCGATGATGCCCCGATCCTTATCGAGGCACTGACCCGTTTGTTGTCCGGAGGGGCCGCCAAGACGACGATCCTCCGGGTGGTCCATTCCGAGGGCAGCTTCCGATGGCTAGAATGTCACGGTACCCTGGTCATCGATGCCCAGGGACAAAGGATGCTGGTCATACATTCATCGGACATTACTGATCATCATGAAGGGGAAGCGGCATTGGAGCTCGCCAACCGGAAGCTCAATATCCTTGGTTCGGCCACGAGACATGACGTGTTGAACTCCCTTACCGGGCTCTTCGGATACCTGGAACTCGCCCAATCAAAGACCAGCGACGAGATAATCCTCCGCTATATCCAGAAGGCCAGGGCGGCCAGCGAGGTCGTGCGGAAGCAGATGGAGTTCACCAAGCTGTACCAGGAGATCGGGTCAAAAAGTCCTGACTGGATCAACATCGAGGACAGCATCCGCAAGACCCTCGGCTCTCTCTCAAGAAAGGACGTGAACATCAACATAGAGGTCGAGAAGATCGAGGTCTATGCGGATCCGATGATCGAGCGGGTGTTCTACAATCTGATGGAGAACTCGCTAAGACATGGTGAACGGGTAAAGATGATCACCGTCACCAATGAACAGAACGAGAAGGGCATGAAGCTTGTCTTCCAGGATGACGGCAAGGGGGTCAACACCGAGGAGAAGGACCTCATCTTCAAACGCGGTTACGGGAAGAACACCGGATATGGACTGTACATGACCGTGGAGGTCCTGGGAATAACCGGTCTGTCCATCATCGAGAACGGCCAGCCTGGCAAGGGGGCGCGTTTCGAGATAATGATACCGACCGGCAAATATCGCCGGCCTGGTGTCTAACCTACTTACTGATGCCGATGGTCCTGTCGGTCTTGTGGATCGATACCATCGGATCGTTCTCCAGTTTCATCATGGACCGGATGCAATCGATGTTCTCCGGCACCACGTCGCTCTCCTGGTGAACGGCCTGGTAGTAATAGAGGGTGTTGTCAACCACTTTGACCCCGTCCTTCCAGACCACGATCTCGTTGAGATCACCGCGATGGCGTCCCAGGTCCTTGGCCAGCTCCATTATCTGTCCAGTGGACTTGATGCCCTCCTTCCCTGATACCAGCCTCACCCTGGGGGCGGTGTTCCAGACATCCAATACCTCTGACTCTTTCGGCTTCTTCTTCAGCTCGGCGGCGATGCAATGGACATGCATGAGCGTAGTCGGGGTAACGACCGCCATGGTCGTGATCCGGATCCAGGGCATGATCGTCTGTACATCGGGTCCGTGATGGGTCGGGAGCTTGAGCGATGGTTCAATGGAGTTGAGCATGGCGCCCTTCTTGTCGCCTGGATCTGCCCCGCGGCGGATGAGGGAGGCGGTGACCCTTTCCACCCCGAAAGCTCGGTCCAGCGGGAACAAAGTTCTTACCAGGCCAGTGGTGTTGCATGAGACCACCCGGGCGAACTTGGCCCCCCATGCCTCATGGTAGTTTGCATAGGCATTGAACGAAATGCCGGCCAGACCGTGCTCCTCTCCCCCTTGGAAGATGGCCTTGATCCCGGCCGCCTCGTACTTCTTCTTGTAGGCCTCGCCAACCCCTCCGGGCGTGGTGTCAACGATGATGTCGACCTTCTTGATTAGATCGTCCAGGGTCCCGTTGACCCGATAGCCTTCCTTTTCGAAGTTCACCACATCATCCTGGCAGGCGGCATACAGTGGATGCCCTTCCCTGACGGCTATGTCAGCCTCAAAGCTCGGTCGGGTCTTGGTGACCCCCACGACCTCCATATCATCCTGTTTGGAGATTGCCCAGGACACCCGCTTGCCGATCGTACCGTATCCGTTGACACCGACCTTGACTTTCACGCGATCCACCTACATCACCTGCATTCCAGTCTTGTTTTATCACCCTTGCGGTGACACTCACTTCTTCGTCTCGAAGGTCTTAAGTCCGACCTTGAGCAAGGGGATGAACAGAGCTATGAAACCCAGATATGCCAGGAACAGCAGTATGTTATCTTCCCCGCCGGCCAGGGTCGCACCGCCGGCGATGACGCCAACGAAGCCCAGGACTATGATGTTGCGGCCCACGTAACCCTGAGCACTCTCCAGGTCCGCGATCCTGTCTTTGTTGAACTTGATCAACATCTCCGACCCCTTACGGGTGGCCGCACCGACGACGATCAGAACTCCGCCTATTATAATTGTCAAGATTGAAAGGACAATCATTATGATACCGCTTCAGCGCACGCATAGGTGGGGTTTTTATTTTGCGGTAGCCGGGACCCGAAATGAGGACGGATATCCGCTCCCGGATAGGACCTCTGCCGAGAAAACACTGAGCGCGGTGAACTGTCCTTGCGGATCGCATCGAATAATAAAAAGGTTAAAAGGTTTCGGTCCTGGCCAGCTCACTTCTTCTCGGGAGCCATTTTCGCCTTGAGTTTGGCGATATACCTTCCGATCAATATGACTGCCACTACTGCGAGGATGGTGACCAGGATCGCATAGACGAATAGGCCGGCCCCTGAGCCGGTTCCGAACACCTGTTGGACCGCCCATTGAATGGCCGAGTTCCATGCCAGTGCAGCTACCAGTCCGAATGCCGCGGTCATCAAGGCTGCGATCGTGTCCATTACCTGAATTCTAAAAGCTACATTTTCTGCCATAATTTTCCCCCTTCCACCTTGTATCGATGGTCGAGCTAAGATTTGAATAGGTCAATCTTATATTTTTCGAAACTGAATTCCAAGGTTGGTGTCTTTGTTCTGTTCAATTAGGAATATATCAATGCGAATACGATAAAAAAACATAGGCTGGAAAGACATGGGAATGACATTATTAGGCGCGAACGACCACAATGATCATGATCATATTTCGGATTTGACTATCCTAAACCAGTGTTCTGTTCTTCGACAGTTATTAGCGATTCCAGGGTCGCCCTCATCAACACCGATTCGATGAACTGTGTCTTTGATTCTACGTACGCCAGTCGATCGAACCGATACTTTTCGGCGCTGATCCGCTTCAATTCTCCGTACTGGGCGCATAACGAAGGATGACTGATAAGATAATCCCGGAAAATCACCAACTTCCAAAAGTCCCAACTATAAAGCCTTACGACATGGACATGATGCGTACGGATCGGGACCTTTCGGAAGAACAGGTCGCCAGGCCCCATGGCATCTGGTCTGAAAAGATATCCCATTGATTCCAGAGCAGGCACGATCTGGCCATCGTCCAGGGCCCTGACCCCGACCAGTATGTCGATCACGGGCTTTGCGCATAGGCCAGGTATCCCCGTGCTTCCCATCTGCACCACGACGGGGACAATGTCGCCCAGGGCCTCCTGTATCCGGTCCGCTTCTTCCCGGAACTGAGCCGACCATTCCGTGACGTGATCGACCACCATGATTTCATCCGTCATGTGGTTCTGAGGCAATGGAAAAGACAGAAGCTTGAGCCATATTAATCAGTTATTATTCATCTAAGGTCGGTTCGAATGGTGAGACTGGATTGAGGCCCCAAGGATTTTCGGTCCTCGGTAGAGAATATCAAGAAATGTTAATATATCTACCAACCCCTGTTGCTTTCTGTGTCGAGCATCACATGTCAATGCGCCGTCCTGCTTTTGCGCGTAGACGTAGTGCTGTTCGTATTGTGAGAAAGACCCTTCTCGAAGGTGTCTTGACCATCCAGGAAAATGAGGGTTAGTCCATGAAAGGCTCCAAAGCGGTGTTGAGGTTGCTGGAACGGCAAGGGGTGGACGTGATGTTCGGTTACCCGGGCGCACAGACCATTCCGATGTACGACGATCTGATCGAATCGAACATCCACCACGTACTGGTGCGCCACGAACAAGGAGCAGCGCACATGGCCGACGGGTACGCCAGGGCGACCGGGAGGGCTGGCGTGTGCATGGCCACGTCCGGTCCGGGAGCCACCAATCTGGTCACCGGGGTGGCGACGGCCTACGCCGATTCCTCTCCCATGATCGTTCTCACCGGCCAGGTGCCGACCGGGATGCTGGGGAACAACGCCTTCCAAGAGGCCGACATTTTCTCCCTGATGATGCCGATCAGCAAGCACAACTTCCGGGTCCTGGACGCCGCCCAGATTCCGGAAGCGGTCAAACGCGGCTTCAGCATAGCCATGAGCGGGAGGATGGGGCCGGTCCACATCGATATCCCGTCGGACGTCATGAAAGAGAACGTGGCCGATGCATCGCTGGAGGAGGAATTCTCGGTCCCGGCCCCGTTCGAGGACCTGTTCGGAGTTCTCGAAGCGGTCAAGTTGCTGAGGTCGGCGGAGAGGCCCATGCTGCTGGTGGGAGGCGGGGCGATGTGGTCTGACGCCGGACCGGAAGTGGCTAGGCTGGCCGAGATGCTGATGGCCCCGGTCGCGACGACGATGATGGGCAAGGGCATCATCCCGGAGATGCATCCGCTGTGCATGGGCATGATCGGGATGCACGGAAGGGAGATCGCCAGGCGGGCGTTCCTGGAATGCGACGTGATGGTGGCCATAGGCACCAGGTTCTCGGACCGGTCGTCAGGACTGCCGTCGGAACTGCCCGAAGCCGTCAAGATAATCCATCTGGACATCGATCCCATGGAAGCGGGCAAGAACAGCCACACGAAGGTCAGGCTGGTCGGGGACGCCAAGAAGGGCCTGCAGCAGATCATCAAGGGATTGGGGCGCGCCCGGGGCGAGAGCGCCTGGTCCCTGAGGATGAAGCAGATGCACGAACTCTGCGAATGCAACAACGACATCAGCGAGATGCCGATCAAGCCGCAGAAGGTCATGTATGAGCTGGGACGAGCCCTCGACGAGAAGGCCTATGTCGCCACCGAGGTCGGGCAGAACCAGATGTGGGCGGCCCACTTCCTCAAGATAGGACATCCACACCATTTCATCAGTTCCGGAGGCTTCGGCACGATGGGCTTCGGCCTGCCAGCGTCGCTGGGGGTCAAGTATGCTTTCCGTGAGGAACAGGTCGTGAACATCGCCGGAGACGGCAGCCTGCAGATGAACTTCCATGAACTGGCGACCGCCATGAACGAAAAGCTCCCGGTCATGATCTGCCTGCTCAACAACGGATGGCTGGGCATGGTCAAGCAGTGGCAGAAGCTGCTGAACGACAGGCGTTATTCCGGAACGGACATGGGGCTCAACCCGGACTTCGTGGCACTGGCCAAGGCATACGGCGCGGACGGAATCAAAGTGGAACGGCCTTCCGAACTGGCTGATGCGTTCCGGCAGGGGCTGAACTCCGATCTCCCCATCCTCATTGACATCCGCACCGACCCCGAGGAGGATGTTCTGCCGATGCAGCCTGGCGGCATGGGCTGCCGGGACGTCATCATGGGCAGGTGCAACTGGGGGAAGGAATGCGGACCGCGGCCGACCAGACCGGTGGAGGCACCGCGGGTGTTCCCGTCTTGAGAGGAAAATCGCCGCCTGGACGGATCATGCGCCGCCGTTCAGGAGACACCTTATTTTCTTTTCAAGAAATGTTATATATGTTTCCCTCTATCATGATAAACTGTGTCAGGCATCACGTGCGAGACTGGCGTCTTGATTTTGCGTGTAAGCGTAGTGATGACTGTCATCTAAAAGAGGCATCCTTTTTCCAAGAGGGTGTCCTCGATGATTGCTGGATTATGGGAGATTAGTTCATGAGAGGCTCCAAAGCGGTCCTGACGTTGCTCGAGAGGCAGGGCGTAGACGTGATGTTCGGTTATCCTGGAGGGCAGGCGTTGACCATATACGATGACCTGATCGATTCCAGTATACACCATGTCCTGGTACGCCACGAGCAGTGTGCCGCACACATGGCGGACGGCTATGCCCGGGCCACCGGCAGACCGGGTGTGTGCCTGGCCACGTCCGGTCCGGGAGCCACCAATCTGGTCACCGGGGTGGCGACGGCCTACGCCGATTCATCCCCCATGATCGTGCTGACCGGACAGGTCCCCACCGGAATGATCGGGAACAACGCATTCCAGGAAGCGGACGTGTTCTCCCTGATGATGCCCATCACGAAACACAATTTCCGGCTGCTCGATGTCAAACAGATCCCGGAGGCGGTAAAGAGAGGGTGGGGTATCGCCCTCAACGGACGGATGGGGCCGGTCCACATCGATCTGCCCTCGGACATCATGAAGGCCCAGATCACCGAAACGGCGATGGATGAGGAGTTCCCGGTCCCGGCCCCGTTCGAGGACCTGTCCGGCATACTGGACGCAGTCAAGCTGCTGAAGGACGCGGAGAGGCCGATGCTGCTGGTGGGCGGCGGCGCCATGTGGGCCAATGCCAACCAGGAGGTCGTGAAGCTGGCGGAAATGCTGATGGCCCCGGTCGCGACGACGATGATGGGCAAGGGCATCATCCCGGAGATGCATCCGCTGTGCATGGGCATGATCGGGATGCACGGAAGGGAGATCGCCAGGCGGGCGTTCCTGGAATGCGACGTGATGGTGGCCATAGGCACCAGGTTCTCGGACCGGTCGTCAGGACTGCCGTCGGAACTGCCCGAAGCCGTCAAGATAATCCATCTGGACATCGATCCCATGGAAGCGGGCAAGAACAGCCACACGAAGGTCAGGCTGGTCGGGGACGCCAAGAAGGGCCTGCAGCAGATCATCAAGGGATTGGGGCGCGCCCGGGGCGAGAGCGCCTGGTCCCTGAGGATGAAGCAGATGCACGAACTCTGCGAATGCAACAACGACATCAGCGAGATGCCGATCAAGCCGCAGAAGGTCATGTATGAGCTGGGAAAGGCACTGAATGAACACGCCTACATAACCACCGAGGTCGGGCAGAACCAGATGTGGGCGGCCCACCTCCTGAAGATCAAGCACGCGCACCATTTCATCACCAGCGGCGGCTTCGGGACCATGGGATTCGGGTTCCCCGCCTCGCTCGGGGTGAAATATGCGCATCGTGAGAACCAAGTGGTCAACATCGCTGGCGACGGGAGCATACAGATGAACTTCCATGAATTCGCCACCGCCATGAACGAGGACCTGCCGGTCATGATCTGTCTCATGAACAACGGATGGCTGGGTATGGTCAAGCAGTGGCAGAAGCTGTTCAACGACAAGCGCTATTCTGGAACGGACCTGCACCTGAACCCGGACTTCGTGGCCCTGGCCAAAGCGTTCGGGGCGGGCGGCATCAGGATAGAACGGCCCTCGGAGATCAGGGAAGCGTTCCAGAACGGCCTCAAGTCAGAGGTCCCGATCCTGATCGACATCCATGTGGACCCGGAAGAGGACGTTCTGCCGATGCAGCCAGGAGGAAAACCGTCCAAGGACGTGATCATGGGCAGGTGCAACTGGGGGAAGGAATGCCGACCCCAGAAACCGGTGAAGATAGAATCACCCGGGGTCCTGCCGGCGTGAACTGGCTCAAACAATGTTTATATTTGACTGGATATCTGGAATAAAAATAGAATAATGCAATAGGTGAAATAAAATGGCAAAGATCTATCATGACGCTGACGCGGACCTAAAGGTCCTGAAGGGAAAGAAAGTGGCGGTTATTGGATTCGGCAGCCAGGGGAAGGCCCAATCCATGTGCATGCGCGACTCCGGCCTGGACGTGGTCGTCGGTCTGAGGAAGGGCGGCAAATCCTGGGACGACGCCAAGAAGAACGGCATGAAAGTGGCCCCGGTCGCCGACGCCGTTAAGGGTGCGGACGTCATCATGATCCTGATCCCGGACGAGGTGCAAGGCAAGGTCTGGAAAGAAGAGATCGCACCGAACCTGAAGGAGGGGTCGGCCATCGATTTCGCGCACGGGTTCGCCATCACCTTCGGCGTCATCAAACCGCCGAAGAACGTGGACGTCATCATGATGGCCCCGAAGTCCCCAGGACCGATGGAAAGGCAGGTCTACCTCGAGGGGTTCGGGGTACCGGCACTGATCGCGGTAGAGCAGGACTTCACCGGAAACGCCAAGCAGATCGCCCTGTGCCTGGCCAAGGGATTGGGGGCAACCAAGGCGGGGGTCATCGAGACCACCTTCAAGGAGGAGGCGACGTCGGACCTGTTCGGCGAGCAAGCAGTGCTTTGCGGCGGCGTTACCGCCCTGATCGAGGCCGGATTCAACACCCTGGTCAAAAGAGGATACCAGCCCGAGATCGCTTACTTCGAGTGCCTGCATGAGCTGAAGCTGATCGTCGACATGATCCAGAAGGGCGGCATGATGAACATGTGGACCAGCGTGTCCAACACCGCCGAGTACGGCGGCCTTTCCACCCGAGACAAGGTCATCAACGCAGAATCCAAGAAGGCCATGGAAGGATTGCTGGACGACATCATAGCCGGCAAGTTCGCCAAGGAGTGGATGAAGGACGCGAACGGCGGTATGAAAAAGCTCCAGTCGATGGAGAAGAAAGAGGCTGACAGCAACATCGAGGTCGTGGGCAGGGAGATCCGCTCCCTGTTCGAGATCAAGGGTGCCCCGAAGGCCCAGAAGGCGGCTCCGAAGAAGGCAACGGCCCAGAAAGGAACTGCGAAGACGGCCGCTCCAGCAAAGAAGGCGCTGACCAAGAAGGCACCCGCCAAATCGGTGCCTGCCAAGAAGGTTCCGGCCGGGAAGAAGACGAAGCAGTGACTGCTTCCCGAAACCAATAAACTCCTTCCCTTCACCCTTTCTGGAACACTCGAGTGACCGAAATCATAACTAGCTTACGGCACCTATTAGTGGCAAGTACGGTGATTATTTTGCCAGGCGAGAATATCTCCATCATGTGCCCCTTCTGCCAACACACTCTAACCTTGGGGTCTCAAGACCTGCCTCTGTGGACGATCTCCATGTCTTCGCTCAAGAGGACATGCCCGAGATGCAAGAGGCCCCTGACGGTGGATATTGAATACACGGTCAAGGTCGTCAAGATCAAATGAGGAATTCCCATGACGAAGATAGTGATGCGGACCAGATATGACGCGTTCGAGATCGAGCTGAACGATTCCCCCACCGCGGACGGACTATATCTGGCGCTGCCGCTGGAGCGGGAGATAAACGTTTGGGGCGGTGAAGATCTATTTCCAGATACCGGTCCACGATGAGCTAGAGCATGGCAAGAAGATCATGGAGGTCGGGGAAGTGGCCTATTGGCCGGAAGGAGACGCCCTGTGCATATTCTTCGGCCGGACCCCAGCAAGCTCCGGCGAAGCCCCGAAGGCCTACTCTCCAGTGATGCCGCTGGGAAAGATCGTCACCAACCTGGAGAAGCTGGAGGAATTGGCGGACAAGACCGCCATAACCCTGGAGACCCAATAGTCCAAAATGCGACCCCGCCGACCGATCTGGTTGGATAAAGAGGAAAGCGGAAAGGAAAAATAAGGTTCTCTTCAACATGGTGTGGGTAACACCAATCCTCCCGCGGTCATGTAGATCATCGTGTCACGATACTCCGGCGCCTTGAACCCGAAGGCGCGGCGGAACGCCGCCCGCACCTTGGTGTTCAACCCTTCGGCGAATCCGGACGACAATCCCGAACTTATCGACGCGATTATGCCGTCGCAATGGCGCTCCATGGTCTCCGCCAGGTCGACCATCTGGGGGGAGCGGCTCTTCCTGGCCCAGCCGATCCATTTCCCCAAGTATGTCTTGGCCAGTGCGCGTGGCAGCTCCCACATGCGCTGGATCGCCAGGCGCAGGTGGTAGGCCTGCGCCGTCAGCAGGTCCAGGTCCTTGATCCCGTTCAGCCTCTCCTCCTGCTTCTCCGTCAGGTTCTCCGGGTTCTTCAGCCAGCAGTACTTGGTCTTGACCAGGTGGTCGCTCTTCCGGGCCTCCTCGATGCGGATCCGGTTGACCACATCGTTCACCAGCTTGATGATGTGGAAGTGGTCGAACACGATGGCCGCGCCGGGGAAGATCCGCCTGCAGGCGGAGATGAAGGCTCGGGACATGTCCATGCAGACCACCTGGACCTTCGCCAGGTCCAGGCGTCCCGCCATCGCCTGGACGAAGTCGTCGAAGGTCTCGGCGCCCTTGCCCTCGGCGATGTGGATGACGCGACGACCTTTGACGTCGTAGAACATGGTCACGTACTTGTGCCCCTTCTTGACGGCGAACTCGTCCACCGCCAGCATCGTGATCCCGCTCAGGTCCGTGTCCTTCCGGCACTGGTCGACATAGTGCTTAAGTATCCTCCAGACCGAGTCCTCGTTCATTCCGATGTGTTCGGCCAGTGCCGCCACCGACATCTCTTCGGCCATGGCCAGGACCATGGCCTCGATGTGCAGCGTGAATCCCGACCCGGGCCTGGCCCAGGGGAGCTCGACCTGCCTGACCCCGTGCTTTTGACAGGACGTCCTCGGCACGCGCGCATGCAGCCAGGTCTCATACTGCATCATGTTCAGATGACGCCAGTGCCTCATGCTGGTGTCGTGAAGTTCACATGGATCATGACATTCGGGGCAAGGGAACCTTGCCCCTTTCTCGAAATCGATGAAGATGTCGACCCGCTTCTTGGCATGGTCGACCCGGCATTCGCTCACATACCACGGAGAACGCAGACCCAACATGGCCTGGAAGAGCTGCTCCTTATCTTCCATCGGGTCCGGTAAGCGAGTGGGGAAGCGATAAGCTTACCCACTCCATCCCAAAATAAATCCCTTACCCACACGAAGTTAAAGAGAGCCAAAAATAACGATCGGGGGTCGGGCCGAGGGTTGGAAGGGGCAGGTTGTCCGGGAGACGACTATAGGATCCAGCCCTCGTAAGTGGTTCTTATTCTTCTTCGTCTTGCAGGAACTCCGCGTCCTTACTGGTCAGCAACCTCCCGTTGTGCATCCGGATCACTCGCCCGATGTCGTTCGCCACTTTGTCATCATGGGTAACGATGATGACCGTCATTCCCTGCTCCCGCCTCAGCCGGTTGAACAGCTTCACGATTTCCTTCTTGGACTTCGAGTCCAAGTTACCGGTCGGTTCGTCCGCGAGGAGGATGGAGGGACCGTTCGCCAGCGCCCTGGCGATCGCCACCCTTTGCTGCTCGCCGGCGCTCAGCTTGGTCGGTCGGTGGTCGACACGTTCCGCCAGGCCGACGATGCCGAGCAGCTCCGTCGCCCGCTCCTTCCTCTGGCCGCGGGTCAATCCGCCCAGCTCCATCGGCAGCTCGACGTTCTCCTGGGCCGTCAGGTACGGCATCAGGTTGAACGCCTGGAACACGAAGCCGATCTTCTTCTGCCGCACCTCGTGCAGCTTGCTCTCATGGATCTGCGTCATGTCGACGCCGTCGATGGTGATGCTACCCGAGGTGGGGGAGTCCAGCAGACCGATCATGGTCAGCAGGGTGGTCTTGCCGGAGCCGGACGGGCCCTTGATGGCGATCGACTCGCCCCGCTTGACCTCGAAGGTCGCGTCCCTCAGCGCCAACACCTTATGCGTCTTCAGGTCGTACTCCTTGGAGACGTCCGACAGCCTTGATCACCGGGTCTGTAGGATGCATCACTCATTGCGAAGCGCCTCCGCCGGTTTTACCCTGGATGCCTTCCAGGCCGGGTAGATACTGCCCAAAGCCCCCATCGCCAGGACGGCCACGAAAGCGATCAGCACCATTCCGACCTGGGGGCTGACATTTACCGTTGTCGCCGCCGCCTGGATGGCGAATGCACCGCCGCGGGCGGCAGTGGAGGATGCTGGGTGGCAACAAGATCTTGGAGATCGTGGGATATGCCACGACGCCTATTACCGCCCCGATGATGCATCCTATGAAGGTCACTGTGAGACCTTCCAGCAGGAACTGGCTGACGACGTTTCCGTTGCTGAAACCGAGCGTCTTCATGACGCCGATCTCTTTGGTCCGCTCCCTCACCGAGAACACCATGATCAGCAGGATGACCGCACTTGTCGCGACCAATGCCAGTATCGTCTCCTGATTGCCGGCGGCCTGGGTCTGCGCCAGTGTGGCGTTCGTGCTCGACAACGAATTGCTCATCGCCGTCTGCGAAGAGCTCAGCTGTGCAGCCCGTTCTGCTGAGGTGGTCACTTGTGCACTAGGGAACATCGACTGCATCTCGGTCGACACATTATCCGCGGATGACGTGCTGTTTGTGTAGACATACATGTTGGTGTACACGCCTGACATCGAGTACATCGACTGGGCCTGGGCCAGGTCTACATAGGCAATGCGGTCGGACATCGCAGTGCCGGTGCTCGAGCTGATCCCGACGATCGTCAGGGTCACCCCCTCGATGGCCTTGCTATCGCCTACTCCGATATTCCAGCTGGTGGCCAGCGCTTGGCTGATCACGGCAGAACCAGTCTCGTTGGGGTTCAGGCCCCTACCACTGACTATTGTCGGGGTGATGCCGTCGATAGTGGCGTTGGTCGGAATGCCCCAAACCGTGTAGACGCTATCGAAATTGACCGCGCTCCTGGTGAAACTGCCACCGTAACCGCCGCCACTACCACGCGTGAAACTGCCAGGCGTGAAACTGGTCATGTTCGGCATGCCCTCGGTCTTTTGCACATATCCGACGATATTCACCACGCCCTCCAGGGAACTGACGTTCGATACATCGGTGGTCGAGAACGTAGAAGTGGTTGATGCCGTGTAACTCGAGTAACTTTGCCTTGTGAAGTTGAAGCTACCTGGGGTTCGCCCAGCGGCACCATAGGATGCCTCCACCACGAGGGACATGTTTTGGATCTCGTTGTTCATCGCTGTGATCGACGTCTGGATATTGTCCCTGGCGCTTACCGCCGCGGCCTGGTTGGCGTCCAGACCGGCCGGGATGGCGATCATTATGGCCATAGCGATGGCGATGGCGATCAGTGCCACACCGGTCCTCCATTTCCTTCTCCATATGCTCTTGAATGCACGGTTGATCAAACCCATCGGGGCACCTTCCTACCGAAGTCAATCGGCACAAGACTATTTATTTGTTACTAGTGTAGATAGTAGCAACTACTAGGCCTGATATGTTTCAAAATAAGTGTTCTGGAAATAGGATTGGTTATGAAGCCATGGGGAAGGGATTGAGTTGATGTGCTGGGATGTGCCTTCATGCAAAGCCTGACCCGCAATGACCGGTAATAGATGTTCAGCGACCCCGGAAGAGTTCACTCCGAAGAACATCTCCACTCTGGGGGAGCTATCCACAAGGATGGTTCGGGTATCGACGAAGACGGTCATCAGGAACGCAGACAGCACCACGACGCAGAGCAAGGTTAGACATATCGCCCTCTTGCTGGTCCTACGTTCGCGGTTGGACCGACTGATCGACTCGAGCCTACTCTGCTCGGCTGGATGGGTTGCCAGCATGTTCCGTGGGAACAGGGGGACCAGGCCCATCAGCCGCAGACCACTTACCGATGTCAACCCCTCGATTTTACTGGTCGTCACGGCCGCCTTCTGGAGCGCGCTCTTCAACGCCTCCCTGGACTTCTTGGAGCGGGTGGATCCGTCGTCTGCGAGGTGCTCCCTCTCGCGCAACGCCGCAGTGTACGAGAAATAGGCGATGGGGTTGAAAAACGAAAGGGCCATGAGGCCAATCGAGGCGGAACGGAATAGGGTGTCTCGGTTCTTGAGGTGCATCAGCTCATGGTCAATGGCAACGGTCAATTCATCCTCGTCAAAGGTCTGTAGCATGCCCAGGCTGAACACCAGGACGGTCGAGCGGCCGTGTCCACCCACGTATGCGTTCGGCCTCAGGTCCTCCACGAGGGCCATATGCGGACGTTCGACCTGGAATCGCCTGCACCGTTTAGCGACTATGCTGATCGCCCCTGGATAATCTTCCTCCGAGATCGGGACCAAACCTTTCCTGGTTCCGTACCGGTTGAGCACCAGGCAAAGGGCCAGCAACGATAGTCCCAGAATAAGGCCGGAAATGCATATTGTACCGGTCACGGAAAATAGCTCCAGCATCGACGGGGGACCGAAATGCAGGGGAATGAAGGCCATCGGGTTCGCCGGGAACGGGAATACCTTCGGAGCCTTCCAACTCATGATCGGGATCTGCAGTTGGGGCGGATACATCATGTAGACGATGATGGGAGATAGCAACGGCAAGGCGAACATATACGACCTGAGTCGGTGGTCCTTTATCCGTGTGAACCGGACCGCCAGGTTGACCGCTATGTACAATGCCAGGCTCAGGACCAATGGGTAATAGAAATATGGCTGGAAGAGCTGCAGGGCTATCCAGTTCAGAGCATCCATGGCGAACCTCCCCATCGATAAGAGTTCATTCGATACTTCCCCTCATCTATTTCCGGGACACTTCCTCGGTGAAGCAGCTGGCGACCATGCCCTTGCCGAACTTGTTCACCAGGCTGCCGATGATCTCGCGGACCGCATGGGAGTTGAACTCCTCCTTGCTCATCCTGGGCCAGTACTTGTAGAGGAGCCCGCCCTTTCCGCGCTCTATCGTTCGCTCGAGGTAGCCTTTCTCGTGCAACCGGTCCATGGTCGACATCACCGTGGTGTAGGCGATCTTCCCCTTCTCGTTGAGCACCTTGTAGCAATCCCTCACCGTGATGGGATAGCTATCGAAGCTCCACACCGCCTGCAGCACCCTTGCTTCCAAAGGACCGAGGAACGATTCCAGGTCGGCTCCGTTGAGGTTGTATTGGGGGATCTCGCACGACTTCTCTTCCATGGGAACGTTTGGTACTATAGCGGATAGTAGTAATAAAGTTTGGGCCCGAATTGACGATCGAAAACGGCACCCGCCTCACTTCGAGCCGATGATCTCGATCCCCTCGAAGGCCACCGATGGCAATATGCCAGAATGGATCACCGTGGTGTCGTTCGCCACCTCTCTCACGTTCTTCAGGGCGTCGTACATGTTGCCGGCGACGAGCGCGTGGTTGACGGTCCCGGTGATGGCCCCCTTCTCTATCACGTAGGCACAGCGTATCTCCAGGCCGAAAGCACCGGTGATACCGCTGGCATCCGCCGAGGCCAGGCGGCCGATCATCAAACCGTCGTCGATCCCGGCGATGACCTGCTCCAGGCTCTTCGCCCCGGGTTTCACCACCAGGTTCACCGGGTCGATGTCGATGCCGTTGCGGTAGAGGTTCTGGGAATCGATGGACGAGCGCCGGATGGCGTTCCCGGTCGGTTTCACGCCAGCCTTCTGGGCGTTGTACGAATCGTAGAGGAACGTCTTCAGAACGCCCCGGTCGATCAGGACCTTCCGGCTGGTCCGCACGCCCTCGTCATCATATCCACATGAGAGCATTCCCTTGGCATCGAACGGGTCATCGAGCATGGTGATGGACGGTGAGGCGACCTCCTTCCCGGTCATCTCCGCCCAGGAGGACCGATGTCTGTGCACGTTCTCCGCGCTGATGGAATATGAGACGGTGGACTGGAGCAGTTCCTGGAGTTCGATCGGCGGGATGATGACCGTCATTTTCCTCTCGCCTTCGAACGGGACCGCCCTCATCGAGTCCACCGCACCCTGCCCGAGACGCCTGCCGAAATCGGCCGTATCGAATCCGGCCAGATGCGGTGAGAAGAAGCTTCTGACCCCTTCCCCGGGATCGTCCCCCTCGGTCATCGAGGTGAAGTGGGCATAGATCATGGTGCTGCGGTTCTCGGTCTCCACGCCGTTCGTGTTGACCAGCATCGACTGGATGGCGGCCACCCTGATCAGACCGCTGGGCACCTTGACCTTTCCGGCGGCCACCGCGGAAGCCACGATGCTCTTGGCCAGTTCCGTGATCGTATCCGCGTCCATCCCGGAAACGGCCCGGTCATAGACGTTCGGTACCTCCCCTCCTTTCTCCGAGACCGGGAAGTTCTTGAACGCGGGGTCCGGCTGCGAGACCCCGGCCAGTTTGACCGCCTTCACCGCGCAGCTCTCCGAATCCCTGATGTTCGAATAGGTGGAGGATGCCTGGCCGACCTTCTTCGCCCGGATGACCCGGACGGATAGGCCCTGATCGGTCTTCTCCTCGACGTTCTTGATGGCGTTGTCGTCCACATAGACCGAAAGCGTCCGGGAGCGTACCGCGAAAACCTCGGCATCGTTCACCCCTTCGGACAGGGCGGTCTTGATGGCCTTCTTCATTATCGGTTCCAACTGCATTCTTAACCACCTCCGAGCGTGATCTTGGAACGGCAATACGGTCCGCCCGAGGAGACCGGGACGAAGTCCTCGATCCCCTTGCCGCAGGTCCCGCCGTCGAACAGCACCTCCTTGCCCACCGCGTCGGTGGTCTTCAGGATCTCCAGCGCGCTCCCGGTGAGCGTGAAGGAGCGGAGCATGTCGGTCACCTCTCCGTTCTCGATGAGGAACCCGCGCAGCGCCTTGGCCTCGAAGCCCCCGGCGACCGGGTCCTCCATGCCGCTGATCATGTGATCGGTCAGAACTCCCAGCTTGACGCCTTCCAGCATCTCCTCCAGCGTGGCATCGCCGTGGTCGAAGAAGGTGTTGGTCATCCTGACCCACACCCGGTGCCCGAAATCCTGGGCCCGTCCGTTGCCGGTCGGCCTCGTCCCCATCTCCGCCGCCGTCTCCAGGCTGTGCATGTATCCCTGGTAGACGCCGTCCTTGATGATGGTGGTGCGTGATGACGGCGTTCCCTCGTCATCGAACGGGATCGACCCGTGAGCCCCCGGCACCGTGCCGTCATCGACCATGGTGATCAGCGGGCTGGCGACCTTCTTCCCCACCACGCTGCTGAGGAAGGAACGCTTCTTGACCACCTCGTCCGCCTCGGAGGCGTGACCCATCACCTCGTGCGCCAGCAGCCCGGATATCATGGGGTCACTGATGACCGTCTGGAGGCCCGACGGCGACTTCTTGGCCTTCAGCATTTTGACCGCTTCCTCGGCGGCATGCTTTCCGAACGCCATTATGTCCGCCTCCTTGACCATCTCGAACCCTTTCGTTCCATCGATGAGGTCGAAGTAGTACTCCGTCCGGTCCCCTTCGTGCGCCACCGGCTGAGCGAACAGCCTGGCCCTGACCTCCTCCCACTGCAGCGAATCGCCGAACGAGGAAATCAGCAGGTTGTTCTTAACCTCCTCCCGGTAGACCGAGTTGACGTTCACGACCCGTTCGTCGATCTTCTGTGCCCGGTCCAGGTCCTTGATGGCCGTCACTTTCTCTTCGATCGGTACCTTGGAAGGGTGTAACTTCACCTGGGCCGAGATCTTGGCCTTGTTCGCCTTGCGTTCCGGGATCCTCTTCCCCTTGGCCGTGCCGTGCTTGGCGTTCACCACCGCTCTCGCCGAGGCGTCCATGATCGATTCGTTGCCCAGATCGACGGTCGAGGCATATCCCCAGGAACCATTGATGCGGGACCTGATGCTCACGCCCTCCAATTTTCCGTTGTCGATCGTTCGGACCCCGCCATCGACCATGACGATGAAGGTCCGGTCGATCATCTGATGGCGGGCGTCGCAGAACTCCGCTCCCTGGTCCTCCATGGACCTGACGGCCTTTGTGAGTATGTCTTCCATTCAGATCACCAGGAATTCTTTCTTGGCGTCGGTGAGGACCTCGCAACCGTTCTTGGTGACCCTGATGTCGTCCTCGATCCTCACGCCTCCCTTCCCGGGCAGGTAGATGCCCGGCTCGACCGTCATCACCATGTTCTCTTCCAGAATGATGCTGGAGGTGGGGGAGAACCTTCCCCCGTCATGCACCGACAGGCCGATCCCGTGGCCCAGCGAATGAATGAAACGTCCCTTGTACGGGGTGGCGTCGATTATCCGCCGGGCCACGGCGTCGATCTCCTTGGCCTCCACCCCCGGGTGGATGGCGGCGATGGCCTCCAGTTGGGCTTGCAGGACGATCCCGTAGATCTCCTCCTGCCACTTCTCGGCCCGTCCGAACACGAAGGTCCGGGTCACATCCGAGGCGTATTTGCTGTACAACGCCCCGTAGTCGAAAAGCACCATGTCCCCTTTCTTCAGTTTGCTTCCGTCGGGCTCATGATGGGGTTCGGCGCTGTTCGGGCCCCAGGACGCTATCGTAGTGAACGATGTGGTGGACGCGCCCAGCTTCATCATGCGGTATCCCACCTCGGCCGCCGCCTCGTACTCGGCCATGCCCTCTTTCACGATGGAAGGCAGCTCCTCCCCTACCCGGGACGCGATCTGGCAGGCCTTCCGGAGCCGTTCCATCTCGTCGTTGTCCTTGACCAGCCGGGAAGCGGCGATGGCGTACGAGACGTCCACGATCTCCGCCTTTGGCGCCGCCTTCTTGATGTCCAAAAGATTGGCGTAGGTAAGTCCATGGCCGTTGATGCCGATCCTCTTGGCATGTCCGAACCAGTCCTTCATCAGGTCGATCTTGTCCTCGGCCCCCTGGAAGACCTGCACCTCCGCCTTGGAACGGCGGGCGCTGGTCTCCTCCAGGGTGCTGGACAGCATTCTCACCCCACCCTCGGGATCGATGACCGTGACGCATCCCTCGAAAAGCCCGGCCTCCGTGCCAGCGGCATAAGAGAACGCCATGTCCAGGTTCGGCTCGTCGGCGTTTATCAGAACAATGGCATCGATCTCTTCCCTGAGCTTGCTGAATATCCTCTTTCCCCTTTCTGTCATGGCGAAACCCTTCTCCGAATGAGGCCCGGACCGTGCCGGACTGGACTAGATGTATTCAGACCCCGATCCAGACGTTGCCGGCGATGGTCTTGATCGCGGCTATGGCCGACAGTGCGGCGAGGTATGAAGTGGCAGGATTGGAGGGGAACGGTACGTTGTCGGTCTCGGCGTCGATCTCCCCGAACGCGCCCTTGACGATGAGGCGGTGGGAGTTGCAATCGCATGTAGGATCGCAGATGAGGGTGACCATGGTCTTGTCCAGGCCCAGACCCAGCAATGCGATGGTGGCGGAAACGTTGACGTTCTTGGGGAAATGGACCACAGCCTCCCTGGCCGGTCCCTGGAAGATCACGGTCTTCTCCGTCAGCTTGTCCACATCGATGCCGTTCTCCTTCAGGTAGGGGACGTCCTTGAAGCTCTTCGGTCCCTTGATGCTGTGCAGTTCGACCGAATCGATGCGATCGGCCGAGGCGGCGTGCAGTGCGTCCGTCCCGCAGACCGCGCCGGAGGGAACGTAGAGACGCCCGCCCTTCCGCTTCGCCAGGCCGAAGCACTTCACCCGGAAATCGTCGTCCGCGAACGCGCCCACGCTCATGACCAGGACGTCGTTGCCGTGCCCCAGGATCAATGGCACATAGTGTTTGACCGCGTCTTGGCTGGCCGCCTCGACCACCAGGTCGACGTTCTTCAGGTGGGCCCTTACGCTCTCATCGGTGGATGAAATGAACTTCGCCTTACTGAAGCCTTTGACGCTCTTCATGGCACGCTCCTCGTTCTTGTCCGTTATGTAGAACGAGTCCACTTCTGGCATGTCGTCGATCGCCTTTGCCAATGCCGCGCCTATGGCTCCGCTTCCGATGATGAGGAGACGCATGACCTCCAGCATTGTATCGCTGGCATATAACGGTGACGCATCAACTTCCATGGGCAGGAAGGCTGCCAGCGGATCGACGGCCCACCTCCTCGCCCTGTCCGGGACCCATCCCGCGCCAAGCTGGATGACCGGGAGGCGACGGCCCGGCAAGCTATATTACCGGGGGAATGCCTACGAGCGCCGATGAGATACGAACAGCTGGAGCACACCGCCGACGTCATGATCAAGGCCTACGGCAGGACGTTGGAGGAGTGCTATGGGAACGCGGCCTATGCACTTTTCAACACCATGGTCGATGCCACCACCATCGTTCCGCACCAGGAGATCGACATCATTCAGGAAGGGCACGACTACGAGTCCCTCCTGTACAATTTCCTCTCCGAGTTCCTGTACGTGCATGACGTGACCCGCCTGGTGCTGTGCGAGTTCGACGTGAGCATCGAGGGTTTCAAGATCAAATGCAAGGCCCGGGGAGAACGGCTCGACCTGGAGAGACATCAGCCGAAGACCGAGATAAAGGCCATCACATACCACATGCTGACCGTGGACCAGAACGAACCTTCCGTGACGGTGATATTCGACATCTGAGGTGAAAATACGAAAGCATCCGCGACCGCCTATCCGATCCAGGGACTGATAAAGTATCACGGACTGAAGGACGAACTGCTCAGGATACCCTATCACGATTCGATCTCCGTCTGCACCGCCCCCCTGATGACCCGCACGACGATCGAGTTCGGTTATGACGAGGATACCTGCGCCTTTGACGGGAAGGCCGCTTCCCCGCGCGAATCACAGAGGATACTGGATGTGGTGAACCCCCTGCGCGAGCGGGCAGGAGAGCGGTCCGGATTCAGGATGGTCTCTCAAAATAATTTCCAGTCGAACATCGGGTTAGGGGCGAGCGCCTCCGGCTTCGCTGCCCTGGCGGTCGCTTCGGCAAAGGCCCTGGGCCTGGAGCTGGGCCTGGAGCAGATCTCCCGGTATGCCCGGAGGGGGGCGGGGTCGGCCTCCCGGGCGGTCACGGGCGGATTCTCGCTCTGGTACGCCGGCAAGGACGACGAGAGCAGCTATTCCACCCAGATCGCATCATCAAAGCAGCTGGACATGGGCATCGTGGCGGCACTGGTGCCGGCCTACAAGTCCACCGAGGATGCACACCGCTCGGTCGTCTCTTCCCCCTTCTTCCGGGCCCGTCTGGAGTATGTGGAAGGCGCCATACCGCAGATGATGGGCGCCATCCGTTCCCGCAGCTTCGAGCAGATCGGAAAGCTGGCCGAGCTCGACACGCTGTTGCTCCACGGGATCACCATGACCGGCGTGGACGAACTGATCCTGTGGAGACCGGAGACGGTCAGCATCATACTGGAAGTGAAAAGGATGCGGAAGGAGGGGTTGGAATGCTACTTCTCCATCGACACCGGCGCCACCGTGTACATCAACTCCCGTTTGCAGGACCGCTCTGAAGTGGCCAGGAGGATCGACGCCCTGGGCTTAAGAGTGTTGAAGTGCCACGTCGGGGATGAGGCGACGATCGTCGGCGACCATCTGTTCTAGTTCACAGCATCAGCTGCATGAATGTGACGTCCAGCCGGCGGTTGAACTTCAGTTCCACCTCTCGCAGGCGTCCCACCTCGATGAAGCCGTACCGTTCGTGCAGCCGAATGCTGGCAAGCTGCTCCGAGGAGATGACCCCCAGGATGCTGTGGAACCCGTTCTCCCGGGCCTTCCTTATCAGTCCCTCGAGCAGGAGCTTCCCTATCCCATTGTGCAGCATCTCATGCTTCACATAGATAGAGTCCTCGACGGTCGGCCAGTAGGCGTACCGCCGGTGGTACTTCGAAAGCGAGCCCCAGCCCACCACCTGCCCTTCCGATTCCGCCACCATTGCCACGTACTTGCCGGTGTGGTCCGCGAACCATTGCTTCCTCCCCTCCCTCGGCTCGGGTTCCGTCTGGGCGGTGCAGGTCGAGTTCAACACATAGTAGTTGTAGATGTCATTGATGGCCTCGATGTCCGATTCTTTGGCATCTCGGATGTGTACCTGCATCAGATCATAATGGCAACGGCATCGATGTATATCTGCTTCGCTCCCATAGCATACATTAATTGGACATCGTGTCATTTGGTGAACCGATGAACGACGCCGTCGGATTGGGTTCGCTCAATCAGGACCTGATATACGAGGTGGAAGGGCTCGACATAGCAGGGCACTCCTTCATCCCTGGCGGAACGGTCATCGGGACCGCCGAACAGTTCAGTTCAGTTCTTCAGGCGGTGGAAAGGGACGGGCACCTGCTGCAAAAGAGCGGAGGGGGGTCAGCCGCCAACACCGTTCACTCGATGTCCCGGATGGGGTTCTCCACCGGTTTCATCGGTACCGTGGGGAACGACCGGGAAGGCGATTCCCTTTTACGGTCTATGGGAAAGGTCGACTGCTCCCACGTGAGAAGGACGATGCACACCGGTGCCTGTGTGTCGCTCATCGCGGAACAGGACCGGTCGCTGATACTGCTGCCCAACGCCAACGATGAGCTCTCCCTCTCCAAGGACGACGTGGACTATGCGAACGGCTTCTCCATCGTCCACCTTTCATCGTTCGTTAGCGACGCCGCACTGAGGGAGCAGACCGGATTGGTGCGTTCGCTCAACGGCGATGTGCTGATCTCGTTCGATCCCGGCGAGGTGTATGCCAAGAAGGGTCTGGACGCGATCCATCCGATCGTAGAACGCTGCGGCATCATGTTCATAAACGAGCGGGAGCTGCGCATCATCACCGGACAGAACGGGGTGGCGGGCGTGGCGGACCTGCTCAGGATGGGGCCGAAGACGGTGGTGCTCAAGATGGGGTCCGCCGGTTCTACCATTTTCTCTGGTGGCGACAACCATTTTATCCCCGCCAAGAGAGTA
Source organism: uncultured Methanomassiliicoccales archaeon (assembly GCA_963710685.1). GTDB lineage: Archaea > Thermoplasmatota > Thermoplasmata > Methanomassiliicoccales > UBA472 > DASXVU01. The sequence goes on from CAVQBH010000015.1 coordinate 384,758, forward strand.
AAGGTGGTGGACAAGACCGGTGCGGGCGATGTGTACGCCTCCGGGTTCCTCGCCGGCATGCTCCGCGGGTGGAGCGTGGAGGATTGCGGCGAGTTCGCTACCCAGGTGGCGGCAGGCAGTGTCGCTTCGGCCGGCCGGGACGGATATCCCGACAGCAAAACGCTGGAAAGATTCGAGAGGGGAGAACTTTGACGCGGAAAGGGACCGGGGCCGGTCGCGTCCGGAAGGCAAGGATCATCGCTCCCCCGATGCTCGAGGTGTGAGACATGGAATTTGACGGACTGGAAGAGATGATGCCCTTCGACGGGAAGATATTCGTTACAGACTGCGAGGGACCTATCACCAAGAACGATATCGCCCTCGAGCTGTGCTCCGAGTTCATCGAGAACGGTGAGAAGCTCTACGGAGTGCTCTCCCAGTACGATGACATACTGGCGAACATCTTCAAGAAGGACGGTTACAAGTCCGGGGACAAGATAAGGCTTCTGCTGCCCTTCCTGAAGGCGTACGGGGCCACAGACACCAGTCTGGTGGACTATTGTCGAAAACATCTGCAGCTCGTGGCAGGGGCGGATAAGACGATGCGGTTCGTGCAGGAGATCATGTCGCCCTTCATGGTCTCCTCGTCCTACGAGCACTACGTCAGCGCCGTCTGCGACCATATCGGATTCCCGTTCGAGAACGCTTTCTGCACCAAGGTCTCTTTGGACCCGGTGCGAATGGACACCTGGGAACTGGAGGCGTTGAAGCACATGGCCCAGGACATCGTCAAGATGCCGATCATCGAGGTCTCCCGGACCGCTCGGGGCGTTAGGGACCTGCCCCAGGACACCCGGCGTACGGTCCAGAGACTGGACCAGATGTTCTGGAACGAGATGACCGACATGCAAAGCTACCAGCTCATGGTGGACACGCAGGCGATCGGGGACGAGGAGAAGGCGTCGTCGGTCGTCGAGGTGTGCAAGAAGATGGGGGTTCCGCTCGAGGACTGCATGTACGTGGGAGACAGCGGAACGGATGCCAGGGCCTTGCATCTGGTGCGGAAGGGGGGCGGCCTGGCCATCTCCTTCAACGGTAACAAGCAGGCGGTACGGGAATCGGACATAGCCATCATGTCCACGAACACCATCGTCACCTCGATGCTGGCAGAGGCGTTCTACCGCACCGGCCGGGATGCGGTCCTGGACCTGGTGGAGAACTGGAGCGTCGAGGGATTGCGCACCTCCGGCCTGGTGCACGAATACCTGCAGCGGGAATTGGCGCGGGTCTACCCAGGAGAACTGCCGCGGGTGAGAAGGGTGTCACCTTCCGACGTCAACGAGATCGCGGAGCAGAGCTCGAGGTTCAGACAGGGGCTCCGGGGCGATGCGGTCGGCAACATGGGATGAGCTCCCGATCGTTACTCCGGAAGGGCAGCGATCGTCGGACTGGACGCCTGGATGGATAGACCATCCAGACAGGCCGGTAGAACGTTTTTATAGCCGTGATGGCGGTACTGGCCTTTGCTATCGGCGGCACCTACACGGATTCTGCGATCGTTGACCTGGAAACAGGCAAGGTCATGATGGGTCCCTACTTCAGGTCGATGAGAAGGGGATCGCGACACGGTCAAGCTGATCGAGGAACACATGGACGAGGTGTTGAAATGAGGAAGGGAGTGGTCGTCTGCGGGGCCAACGGAGAGAGGGGAGTGTTCCTTGAGAAGGCCATGGAGAAGTTCTCGAAATTGAACCTGGCCTGCGGAAAATCGCTGCAATTCTCAGTGCGCAGGTGGGCCTCGCCCCCATCATGATGTCGATGAGCGGCGTCGATATGGACAGGCTCATCTCCGTGAACGGCTGCCGCAACAGGGCTGCGACCGGATCATGGAGAGGAACGGGATGAAGGTTGAGAGTTCGGTCGTCATCGACGACTGCACGGTGAAGAAATCGGGGCCATGTGAGTTCACCGCCGTCTTCGATTTCCCGGATGCCATCGATGAGGACGTGGACGGGTTCGTCGAGGCCATCAAGAGAGCGATCGGCTGAGGTCCGGAAAAGATGGTTCACAAAGGCGTTGGTCCTCTGAAAGCCGATCAGTGCGTCTTCTTTCTTTTGGGGACCTGTGATCCATTATCCATATTCCGGAGGTGAGGACGACCAGCAGATCGAATGCCACCAGCCCGACGATGCACATCGTGCTGTTCGACATCGCGGGCTTATGAAAGGCGGTCAACCCATCGGTGGCCCAGACCATTATCGTTCCAGAGGCGACGTGCATCGACTGGATGACCCCACTGTCCAGGTCATATTGCCATTCGGTCGAACCGTCAGCACCGATCAGTTTGAAACCGATATCATCATGAAGCAGCATCCCATCTTTGTAAGCGCCATCAATGTACCATCCGGAAATATCGATGCTCCGGGCCTGTCCACTGGAGTCGACTGACCACATCTTGTCGTTATCTCTCAGAAAGGCCGTATCGCCATTCACGAACAACCCCCCAGAGAAGGAACCCGAGAAATCTGTCCGGTAGAGGAAACTTCCGTTGCTGGTGTTGTATGCGCACAAGGTCGTAAATTTTTGGGTGCCGCCATACGCATCGATCGCCTCAGAACGATGTTCCAGATAGTAGATGACCGAACCCGTTCTTTGAACCGGATCGTTCAGGTCCACCCCCTGGACCGACCATAGGATCTGAAGGTGATCGGACAAACCAATGACGCTGCTGGTCGAATTTTCGATATCGTATGTGCGGATGACGGCCGTCCCGTTAGTGGCCTGCTCGAAAGTATACATCTGTTCGGGTCGGAAATCCGGTATTTCCAGAGTGTTGATGACTGTTCCATTCGAGGAGATACAGACCAATTCCTCGCCGCTGATCTCTTCCCCATTACCAAGCTGAGGATGCCCAGAATTAAGGGATGATGCGTTGGTGATCACATGATCGATCGATACTGTCCCATCAGGGTATATGACCGGTGAACCGATGACGCCGTTGCCGACCATGAAGTTCCATTTTTGCTTACCAGACGCATCCACACACCACATCGACCGGACAGTTGAACTGAACATATAGGTGTTCCCGTCAGCACCTGGGATCCCATACGTTTGTGCGCCGGGAAAAGTGGAAGTAATGTTTCCCCAGGGATCGACGAGACTCCATTCGAGCGATCCGTTGTATCCTAGGCAGTTTAGGGTAGTTGGACCATTGTGATCGACAAAACAAATGTGGCCATTCTGGGCCACGAGTGAGGACATATCTGTGTATGGATAGTTCCAAGCCACCGATCCATCCGGGCCCAGGCATCTGAGCACCTTGTCACTGATGTCGTTGATCAGGGCGGAATCATTGATCCAATAGACATTTCGGTCGTGGTTGGATCCCACGTTCGTCTGCTTCCACAGAACGTCCATGCCGCCCGTCGACGCCTCCTTCTGCAAAAGCAGGGCACCGACCATACTGGAGAGTACGATGATGATCCCTACCAGCAATGCAACCGCCCATAACTTTTCCTTGTGGCCCACTTCTCCGCTTCCCCTAACCTGAGAAGCAAGCGACGAGGCCGATATTTATCCTGAGAACGTCCTAATATCGCGGTTGATTCCAAGGACGGCCTCGACATCTTGATGGGACAGCGACTCCCTGAGGGATGAGAATCAATGAATCCTTGAGAGAATATCTGGTCCTTGGTAGACGGATATCGACCGAGGTGATGAAAAAAGTTGACTGGACCCCTATGGTGGGCCCGGGAACGAGTAAGGTGTTTATGGCTCGTCGTTCCGGGTCTTCTCCCTGCGACCTTCCCGCTGCAGCCTGCCTGGGGCCCACCATGCTTTCTTGCCCATGAGGGAAAGTGCCGCTGGCACGATGTAGGTTCTGACGACCATGGCATCGATAAGGACGGCCACGGTCAGAGCAAAGCCGAACTCCTGGAGCATCGCGTTGCCGGAGACCATCAGGGCCCCGAACGCACCCGCCATGATCAGGGCCAGGGCGGTGATGATGCCGCCCGTCCAGTCGACCGCGTCTATGACCGCATGTTCCGTATCCTTGCCCTTGTGGATCTCCTCCCGGATGCGGGTCAGGATGAACACGTTGTAGTCCATCCCTATGCCCATGAGCAGGACGAAGAGGATCAGGGGCACCAGCCAAAGGACGGGCTTGTCCAGGATGGACCCGAACAGGAACGAGGTCAGCAGGAACGACCAGGTGATGCTCATCGCGATCGACAACACCGCAAAGGCCGGCAGGAGCACCGAACCGAGAACGATCATGAGCACCACGAATATGCCTATGACCACCAGGATCTCGATGTTCGTGAACTCCTTCGATGTGCTCTGGCTCATATCGTAGAGGGAGGCGGTAGAACCGCCGACCTGAACAATGGAGGCGGCCATGGCCGGCTCCGATAGCCTGGCGGTGTTGACATCATTCCTCAGCGTTGGTATGAAGGACACCGAATCGGCGCTCTGGGGTTGTTCCTTCAGGACCACCGTCAACAGAACGCTGGTTCCGTCCTTGCCCACGTTCTGCAGCATGCTGGTGGTGATCTGCAGGCGTTGCTCTGCGGTCAACGCGGACAGATTGCGGTAGTCTATGCTCTGACCGTAGGGCCGGGTTATCCCGGTCACCTTCTGTACCATTGGCTCGCTGGCTATTTTTGCTGTGATATTGTCGATCGAATTAAGGTAAGGGATGTTGAAGTTCGTACCATTGTAGACCACCGTCGTTCCGCTGATCACGACCTGGGTGGGCTGAATGCTGCCGGCTCCGAAGTCGCTGCTCATGGCCTTCATCCCGGTGATGCTCTCGGAATTGCCCATGGAGCCTATGAAATCGAAGCTGGTGTCCGCATTGATGAACAGGTATGTGGTCGGTAATGTGACCAGCACCGCCGCGATCACGATGACTTTGGCGTGGCCCACGGAAAAGGAGGCGGCCCGGTGGAAATAGCCGTGGTTGCCCTCCTTCTTCCTTTCCATCAGGCCGCTCGCGAACTTCTTCCACCTGTCTCCGGTGGTAGGCCAGAATATCCTGTTCCCTACGAGCATCAGGATCGACGGGACCATGGTCAGGGCGATGAGCAGGGCGATGATGATGGCCCCGCAAAGAACGATGCCCATGGATTGGACGAAGGCGAAATTGGCCGTTGCCATGGCCAGCAATGAGACGATGACTGTCGATGCGCTGGTAACGATCGATTCGCCGGCCCAGACCACTGCGGTGTGCACGGCCCGCTCCCTGTCGGCGCCCTTGATGCGTTCTTCACGATACCGGGTGATGATGAAAATCGAGTAGTCCGTCCCCACGCCCATCAGTATTGCGAACAGGATCGTGGATATCAGATAGTTGATATCCAGTATCGTCGAGCCAAGCAAATAGATGAGCGCCTGGCTCAACCCGATGGCCACCCCTACCGCCGCCAACGGCAGGAATTGCCCGACGACCGTGCGGAACAGATAGCCCATCAATACGATGATGATGAAGATGGTGATCGGCTCGATCAGCGCCATGTCCGCCTTGGAGGCGACCGACATATCCTGGGAGATGGCCCCCTCACCGGTGACGTAGGTGGTGATGGACGAGCCGGTCTCAGACCTGATGTCGCCGATGACCGCCCTGATCTTGTCCGCATCCTCCATCACCGGCTTGTGGCCCTGGTCATCGGTGTAGTTGGCCGCTTTGCTGAAGCTCAGCATCATCAGCATCGTCTGGTTACTGGATGAAACGAAACTGGTCACCAGCTTCTGTGGCATTTCGACCGGGAAGGTGGCGAGGGTTCCGGTGCTGACAATGGAGTTCGCTTCCGCCGCGACCGCCTGCGGATCGTAGTCCGGTCCAAGTGCGTACATCTCCTGCATGAAGGTCATGTTGGAGATGCTTGCGGCGGCACCCACGATCCTCAACGTGAAGGCATGGACCAGGGTTTGATTGGAGAATGTGCCCAGGTCAAAGTTGGACACCACACCCAGCATGACCTGCTTCTCCGCCGCCGCGACCGGCAGAGCGCTGATGAACGCCGGAGCCGTGTCGTTCACACAATGGCCGGCCCGGACCAGCGGGTTGGCCAGGGATGGATCGGAGGACGTACCGTTCCAGGTCGCCGCGAATGACCCATAATAGCTCATGGCCAAGGCGGATGTGTTGGCATCATAGTTCTGCAGGACCGCATGCAGTTGAGCGCTGGTGATATTGTACGCCTCGGAATCGGAATGAGTGGATGCCCAGTTCTGTGCCTGCAATGCCGGTATCCCCCAAAGCATGAACGCGCTCTGGTTGACCTGCGATTCGGCCGGCCTTATCTGAGGCCCGATCTGCAAGATGTACGATTGAAGGACCGTGTCAGAATAAGAGTAGATGGACGATGCTCCTTCCAGGTACGGTATGTCCTGCGATGAGTCCAATCTTTGCTGCAATTCCAGAACGAAATCCCTGGATTGAGCATCGGTCATGTTGTTCGACTGCATGACGATCGATCAGAGTGCTGTTTGCCACGGAATTCTGGAAATTATTCTCGATGATCTTGCTGACCCGGAGAGACTCGTTGTCCTGACCTGCGGTCAGATCGGTACTGTACGTGACCGCATTACTGACGTTCATGATCGCCGGGATAGCGATCAGAAGAGCAACTATCCAGATCGCGATGATCAATTTGTATCGTCTGGTGATGACGTTTGCCAACTTGTCGAATATCATTATCTCGTGCCCCTTCCCAATCTGTCGGAGGTTCCATCGGGCATGATGATAATCCTTATAGGTCTATTGTCACTACAGTAGTAACATGAAGAACATCGTTGACCATCTCATACAACTCGGTTTGAACGAGTATGAGGCCAAGGCGTACATCGCGACGGTAGCGTTGGGCGAGGGGACGATAAAGGAGATCAGCGATCAAAGCGGGGTCCCACGGTCCAGGGCCTATGATGTGATGGAACGACTGGCGGAGAAGGGACTGGTCGAGGTGGGGAACAGCAATCCCCTTTTCTACCGGGCGAACGAACCGACAAAGGCCACTAACCATCTCATGGAGGAGATCAAGACCGCAGGAGACGAGGTGTCAAGGTATCTGAACGATATTGGCAGTAGGGCGGAGAAACGGGACAACCCGATTTGGACCATAAAGGGTGATTGGGCGATCAATCATAAGGTGTGCGAGATGATCGATTCGGCCAAGAACGATGTGGAAGTAATTTGCGTCAACAACCGACATCTCATAAGGTATGCCAAATGCATCGCGGAGGCTTCCAGGACCAAGTCGGTGACGGTCGTGATATCCCACCAGCCAGAGAGCTTCGTGAATCTATTGGGTAGTTCCAGGATCATGAAGTTCAATGAATTCTGGCAAAAAGGAAAAGGCCCTAAGATTGGAGCGCTGAGCGAGAGGGGGTTCACCACAAATGACGGAAAATACAATCTGGAATTGTCGATATTATGCGATCACAATGATTCGATGCTGGTGTCAAAGGAAGGGGAGGGCTACCGGGCGATATTGTGCTGCGGTACCGTCCTCAGTTATTTTTTCCAAGAGATGATGGAACAGATCATCGATCACGCGGATGTGGTGAAGGTAGAGAAGAGGGCCTTGATTTCAGCGAATTGATCTCGACGACATATTTTCTCCATCATTGGTTGCCCCAGTATGGAGCAAATATCCAGCCGTGTGATTGCGACCTGATTGTCGGAAATGACAGTTGTCCTCCGCCACTCCTTTCTTCTTCACCGGGACCTCTTCCAGCCATTCTCGTCGTAATAATCGGCATTGATCTTGCTCATGTGGCTGGCGACCGCCCTCTCCTTGAGGGGGGTGGCGATGTGGGGCATCTCCTTCATGTAGAACTCGGTGTCGCACTTGGGGCATTTCACCTTGCGGATCGAGTCCATGGTGTTACTGGAAAAGCCCTTCTGCCGCATCGCTTCGTAGTATCGGTCCGTCTTTGCGATCAACTCTTCACGTGATGATGCGATATCGATTTCTCGGTCTCGTAGAAGTCCTTGATGACCTCGAACCTGACGCCATTCTCCGCCATCACATTCTCGATCTTCTCCATCGAGGCATGGCGGACGTCCGGATCCCATAACCCGTGCACGATGACGTGGACGGTCAGGTCAGCGTCCGAAACTGGTCCGGTGAGTCCATTGCTCAGCTGCGTTCCGGTATTGAAATCGATAAGGCTGGCACCGAGGGTCCCGCCATTTGCCGGTTCAAGGAAGGCCTTGACGTGGCCGATCAGGTCCGCCCCGTCCCTCATGCACTCCTCGGTGATCTGGACGAGCAGATGGTCCAGGAATTTCCCGGCCCGCTCGGGGTCCATCGGCTCCTTTGTGTGCACCTTCATATGAATGGAGAACTTGCCCAGCTCGTCGGCCGCCCGGTGCATCTCCAGATGTAGCTCTTCATCCATCGGTTCACCTCTCACTTCGTCCCGTAGGACTTGCGCAGGATCTCTTTCTCGCTGGCCTCGTCGTAGCGCGGCGATATTCTGGTCTCCATTATGGTTGCTATCTCCTTGACGCCCTGGAGGGTTCTTCCCGACCCGTAGAGGATCTCCGCCGTGGGGTTAATGCTCTTGACCAGGTCCACCGCCTTCTTGATCTTCTCCGGCGTGGAGGCATCCACCTTGTTGATGAGCACCACGTCCGCCTCTCGGATCTGGGTCTCCACAAGCCTGCGGACCGAATCCATCAGAACATCGATCCGGACCGAATCCACCAGGGTAAGGACCGGGGTGTGCTCGATCTTCGCGTCCATCTCCCCCTCTGAGTATTCAGCGGCCCGTTTGAGGCCCCACGGGATGGCGACCCCGGACGGCTCGACGATGATGATGTCCGGCTTGAAGGTGTTGTAGAGCGTGGCGACCGTGGTGGCGAAACTGCCGGCTATCTGGCAGCAGATGCACCCCCCGGAGATCTCCTTAGCCTTCAGCCCGTAGGATTCGATGAACCTCGCGTCCACGTTGATGTCACCGACGTCGTTGACGATGATGGCGATCCGGTGGCCACGGGAGACGAGCTCCTTGGCTACCTCAATTAGGAATGTGGTCTTGCCGCTGCCGAGAAAACCTGCGATCTGTGCAATCTTCATTGGCTCACCATTGGCCATGTCCGCCTAATATGGCCGTCGACATGAAATACGTTTCTGAATTTATGAGATCATGAAAGAAAATAATGAAAAGGGAAAAGGTTTGGATTGTCCTTCGTGGCCTTACCTGGCGCAGGTCATCTGACCGTGCTGCTTAACTGTGTCGACGCACATCTTGATGTTCTCAAGCTTGGTCGTTACCGTTGGCGGCACCTCGCATCCAGATGCGTTGCAGTACCGGGAGTGCAGGCCCCTCTCGCAGAGAGCGGTCTTGACCTCTTGCACCAGGTTCATGGCGGTCTTCTGCATCTTCTCCGGCGTTCCGCGGACGAACAGCTGTGGGTCGATGTCCCCTGCGAGCGGGCAGTGGTCGGCGTATCCCTTGCCGATCACTTCCTTGGGGGACGGGGATCCCGGGATCAGCGGGCAGTAGGCCATCGAGTAGATCGCTGGCTTGAACTTCTTGACCTTGGTGTCCAGGTGCGTCAGGTCGGCGCAGTTGTGTACGCAGCTGGCGATGCCGACCTCTGCGGTGTGGGCGTTGAGCTTCATGGCGTACTGTCGTTACCCTCGAACTCCTCGTACTCCTTGTCGCCAAGGCACGAATAGCTGCCCCACGGGTAGTCCCAGACGAGACCTGCCGTACCGGCCTCCTTGAAGCCGTCGATCAGCTTCATGTCGAACTCGGTCAGCTTGGCCAGCGCTTTGTGGATGGCGCTGCGGTGATTGTACATGTCCATGAATACTTTCTCTGCGCCGGTCGCCTGTGTCAGCGCCAGCAGCGGGCCTTCGATGAATCCCGCACAGATCACCTGGCTCTTCAGCACATCGTTTGAAGAGCTTGGTTCTTTCGAGCAGCGTTCCGGAACGTCCCTTGTGCACGTCCGGGACCTCGAAGGTCTCGTAGTCCTCCACCGTCTTGAAGGCTGGAGTGGTCACGAACGGTGTGTTCTGGTCGTCCATTCGCACCTCGGCGCCTAGGTCGCCGGCCATGACGGAGGGGTCCATTAGACCGATAGCCCAGTCGAAGTCGAAGTACTTCTGTCCCTGGATGAATCCCTGGGCGAACTTCTTCGGGTCCGAGACCCAGTCACGGTAGGTCATTGTGCCATCGCCGACGGTCCTGCGGCATACGCCCATCGCCAGCGGGTAGGTTGACAGGCGGTCTACAGGCTGGTTCTGCAGGGAAGTGACTGCCCTCTCGATGTGGTTCATTGTGTCTGTCATTTCTTACAAAGCCCCCTTGATTTTGACCACTGCATCCTGTGCGATGCCCGCCCAGAAGTCAGCACCGATGTCGTAGGCGAACTCCTTCGAGGTTGGAGCGCCGCCGATAATGGTCTTGACGTTCATCCTGAAGCCCGCTTCAACGAGGCCGTCCATGACCGCCTTCATGCCGTCCTTGGTCGGGGTCATCAAGGTTCTCATTGCGACGACATGTGATTTGGTCTCCTTGGTCTTGGCGACGAACGTCTCCGGAGGTACATCGCGGCCCAGGTCGTGCACGTCAAATCCAGCCGCACTGCACATCGTCTTGACGATGCTCTTGCCGATGTCGTGGACGTCTCCCTCGACCACACCGATGACCATTCCGATCCTCTTGTCAGCCTCCGCCTTCGGGATGTGCGGCAAGAGCACGTCCATCGCGCCATACATCGTATCGGCCGCAAGCAGCACTCAGGGCAGGTAGATCGTGGGCACCATACTTGTCACCGACGATGTTCATTCCCTTGATGAGCCCCTGGTCGATCGCATCCAAAGCCTTCACACCCTCCGCGAGTGCGTCCTTTACGTATTGGACGGCTTCCTGCTTCTTCCCTGCCACAACGGCCTTTTCCAGTCCTGCCAGAATCTCTTCTAAGCGCATTATGTATTCCACCTGAATTCGTCATTGAGCTAGAAGACGACGACGCCCTCTCATCCTTGTCATATGGTACGATAGATTGTGACGGATGGATTATCCAGCCATAGGGCTATGTTAAGACAGAGCCATAGTTAACGATTGTGCACTTAATCAGACCGTCCCATCATAGACACGTGTTCCATTTATTCGTTCTTCATCATTGGCGCGGCATCCTGATCCTCCACAGAAATCAAACGAAGCATATCTTAGTTGGATGGATGAAAGGACCTTCGGTCCACTTCCGGGCTGGCGATCTGTTCTGTGCGGATCGAAGCGGAAACTCCTTTCCGAAGGAACCGACCCTTCTGACCGAACAGACCCGAGCCAATGGCAAAGGATTATACGACCAAGGTGACAATAGAACGGCAAACGAAGGTTCGATCACATGCCAGATATCATCCATACCCATGAAATAGTGATAGTCGGAGGTGGTCTGACCGGCCTCATGGCCGCAGTTTCCGCGGCCGACCAAAACGATGATGTCGCGGTCATCTCCAAAGTGCATCCGTTGAGATCCCATTCTGTCGCCGCCCAGGGCGGTGTCAATGCCGCCCTTGGCAACAACCTGTCAAAGGGCACGGACAGCTGGCAGGCGCATTCGCTGGACACGGTCAAGGGCGCAGACTACCTGGCGGACCAGGATGCGGTCAATATCCTATGCCGGGAGGCGCCGCGTGCGGTCCTGGAACTGGAGCGCATGGGAACGGTGTTCTCCCGGGACGAACGGGGGCAGATCGCGCAACGGCCATTCGGAGGGGCCGGTTTCCCCAGAACATGCTACGCGGCCGACCGGACCGGGCACAATCTCCTTCACACCCTGTACGAACAATGCATGTCCAGGAAGATAACCTTCTATGATGAGCGCTTCGTCTCCAGACTTGTCCGGACCGAGGGAAGGTGCACCGGCTGTGTGGCGCTCGATATCGCCAGCGGAGAGATCGAAGGGTTCTCGTGCAGGTCCTTGCTGTTGGCCACCGGGGGATACGGGCGTATCTACTCGCACTCCACGAACGCCCACATCAACACCGGGGACGGGGCCGCCCTGGCGATGGGAGCAGGACTGCCGCTGAAGGACATGGAGTTCGTCCAGTTCCATCCGACCACCCTGTTCGGGACCAACATGCTGATCACGGAAGGGGCCAGGGGCGAGGGAGGCACCTTGCGGAACTCGTCCGGGGAAAGGTTCATGGCCCGGTACGCGGAACATGCCATGGAGCTTGCTCCCAGGGACATCGTGGCCCGGGCCATTCAAACCGAGATAGACGAGGGAAGGGGGATGGCTGGCGGTTCCGTGGACCTGGACCTCACCCAGCTGGGCGAGGACAAGATCGAATCCAGGCTGCCGGGCATCAGGCGCATATCCATGGATTTCGCGGGCGTGGACCCGGTCAAGACGCCGATTCCGGTGCAGCCAGGACAGCACTACTCGATGGGCGGGGTGGACACAGGGAACGACGCATCCACCCGTCTGGCCGGCCTCTACGCGGCCGGTGAATGCGCCTGCATCAGCGTTCACGGCGCGAACCGGCTGGGGGGGAACTCGTTGCTGGAGACGATCGTCTTCGGCAAGGTGGCGGGAAGGTCGATGTCGGAGTACGTCGTGCACGCTCCCGAACCGGACCGGACATCGGTTAAGCGAGGCGATGGCGGCCGAATCGAAGCGGATGGATTCCATCCTCAGTGGTGAGGGGGACGAAAAGCAGTCATCGCTCCGGGAAGAGCTGAAGGCGACCATGTGGACCTGCTTCGGTATTTTCCGCCAAGAGGAGGGCATGGAAACCGGCCTGGCCAAGATACGTGACGTGCAAGCCAGGATTGGATCGGTCTCGATCGGGGATATGGGAAAACGGTTCAACCAGGCATTGTTGGAGCTCCTCGAACTGCAGGGGATGGTCAGGACCGCTCAGTCTGTGGGGCTGAGCGCGCTCTATCGCCGAGAGTCACGCGGCTCTCACTTCCGGACCGACTTCCCCAAGAGGGACGACTCGGAGTTCCTGAAGCATTCGGTCGTGTCAGTAAGGGATGATGGATTGCTGGTCTCCTATTCCCCGGTGCGGCTGGGCACCTTCGATGTCAAGGAGCGTGTGTATTGATGAAGGTCAGGGTGTTTCGGAAAGCTCCGGACCGGGAGGCGACGTATTCGGTCTACGATGTCGAGACGCAACCGGGAATGACCGTGCTGGATGCGCTCTTTCAGATACACGACCGTCAGGACGATTCACTGTCCTTCCGTTACTCATGCCGCGGTGCGGTCTGCGGCAGTTGCGCCATGCTGATAAACAAGGTCCCGAGGCTGGCCTGCCGGACACAGATCACCTCTCTGGTCGAGGAGGAACGGCCGAAGATCGCCCCCTCGCCTACGATCGTGGAGACCGCCGGATGGGATCCGGAAAAAGAGGCATTGATCGAGCCGCTCCCGAACTTTCCGGTGATCAAGGACCTGGTGGTGGACATGGAAGGGTTCTACGAAAAGTATCGTCGGATCCTGCCGACATTGCAACCAGGACCGGCCGGGGAGAGGGAATCGCACATGTCACCAGAAGCGGTGCATGAGCTGGAGCGGTACACCAACTGCATCCTCTGCGCTGCCTGTTACGGGGCATGCCCGGTCAACGGGACGGATCCCGAGTACCTTGGACCGGCGGCACTGGCCAAGCTGTTCCGTTTCCATATCGACCCCCGGGACAGGTACCAGGGGAACAGGCTGGACCTGGCGGACGGGCCGCAGGGCTGGTGGGCCTGCAGGTTCTACACCAACTGCAGCAAGGTCTGCCCCAAGGATGTGCCGCCGAACCTGGCCATCGGCAAGGCGCGGCAGGAGCTGACCGGGGTCAAGAAAGGGACCGAGGGAAAAACATGAGGAAGGAAAAGGACTCCCTGGGGGAGATGGAGCTGCCCGACGACGCGGTCTACGGCGTCCAGACCAAAAGGGCGATGGACAATTTCCGGGCCAGCGGAAGGACCGCAAGGACCGAGATGGTGCGCGCCTACGTCACCGTGAAGAAGGCCGCGGCCATGGCCAACATGGAAACGGGGGACCTTGACGAAGAGATCGGCATCGCCATCGTGACCGCCTGCGACGAGATTATGGAAGGGCGACACATGGACCAGTTCCCGGTGGATGTGTTCCAGGCCGGGGCGGGCACCTCGTTCAACATGAACGTGAACGAGGTTCTCTGCAACCTCGCCCTGGAGATGATGGGAAGGCCCAAAGGCGACTATGGGACCATCGGCCCGAACGACCACGTGAACATGTCCCAGAGCACCAACGACACCTACCCGACCGCCTCCCATATGGCCATCCTGGACAAGGCGGACGAGCTGCTGGGCGAGCTGGACCTCTTGACATCATCGCTGGAAAGGAAAGGCACCGAGCTGATGGAGGTGGCCAAGTCCGGCAGGACCCACCTCATGGACGCCCTCCCGGTCAGGATGGGGAACGAGTTCCGGGCCTACGCTTCGGCCGTCCGCAGGGCCAGGGGAAGGATCGAACAACGCCACGACGATCTGCTGGAATTGGCGATAGGAGGTTCCGCGGTCGGGACCGGGGCGAACACGGGGAACGGGTATCGCAACCTGGTGATCGAGAACCTCTCGATGCTGTGCCATCGGGTCTTCATCTCGGCACGGGACCCGTTCGAGGCGCTCCAGTCGCGTTCCCAGATGCTCGCCTTCTCCTCGTCATTGCGTGAGCTGGCACTTGAGCTGATACGCATCGCCAACGACCTTCGCCTTCTGGGGTCCGGCCCCACCACCGGACTGGCCGAACTTTCCATGCCGCCGGTCCAGCCCGGGTCATCCATGATGCCGGGGAAGGTGAACCCTGTCATGGCCGAGTGCCTGGATATGATTTGCTTCCAGGTGATCGGCAACGACGCCGCCACGGCCATGGCCGCCCAGGCAGGCCAGCTGGAACTGAACGTCATGACCCCGGTGATGACGCACAACATACTGGAATCGCTGAACCTGCTTAACCGCTACCTTCCGGACTTCCGGGAGAAGTGCATCCAGGGCATTACCGCCGATGAGGAGAGATGCGCCTCCCTCATCGCCATGAACCCTATCCTGGCCACCCTGCTGAGCGAGAGGGTCGGGTATCTGGCGGCTGCGGACCTGGTAAAAGAGTCGACTGCGACCGGCATGTCCATCCCGGACCTGGCGGTGAAGGGGAAGCTGCTCACGAAGGAAGAGGCGAAGGAACTGTTCGATCCGCTACGCATGTCCCAGGGAAGATACCCCTGATTCCGTTTCGTTCCATGACGGACATCGCGGCATCATCTGCCGGGACCGATCGAGTTGCCCTTCAGCGAGATCACCGCCCCGGCGATGCTGATGACCCCGCTCGCCAACATGATCACGCCGACCGCGCTAGCGAGGTCCGAAGCACCCGCCCCGCCATTGATGTTGCTGATGTAGACCGCCCCATCTGTAAGGTGAGCAGAATCTTCCCACGGAGACGCCCAGGGCCATGCCCAGGTTCCTCAGGGTGGCCGACATGCTGGAGGCGATGCCCGCCTTCTCCCGAGGGAGGGCCACCATCACCTCCGTGTTGTTCGGGGACTGGAACAGTGCGCTTCCGATGCCCATCAGGAAGAACGCCACCAGCACCAGGACAAGGTTCGTGCTGACAAAGGCGAACGCCATCAGGAACAGGGAGATCCCTCGGACCAGGTGACCGGCAGGGCTGTAGTATCGGGAATGCGTCCTGTCATACATCCTGCCGGTGATGGGGGCCCCGAACACCAGGACCGCCGGCAGGACCATGAATATCAGGCCCACCTGCTCCGGCGAATATCCCAGCACACCCTCGAAATAGAACGGCCCCAGCGCTGTCACCATGATCAAGGAGGAGAAGAACAGCATCATGCTTATGCCTGCCAGGGTGAAGCGCCCGACCCGGAACATGCTGATGTCGAGCATCGGCAGCGCGGTCCGTTTCTCCCAGAGCACGAATCCGATCAAACAGGACCACGAACGCCAGGGCGTACACACCTCCGACCGGGATGACGGCGCCTGCGCTGGCCACCTCTCCGAGGAACAGCATCAGCGTTACCACGGAGGTGATCCACAGGGCCGCCCCGGGGTAATCGATCTTGAGGCACTGCTCGCACCTCTCCTCCAGCTTCAGCATCTTGACCGCGGCTATGAACGCGATGATTCCGATGGGGACGTTGATAAGGAATATGTTACCGCCATCCCAACGCCCCCACGATGAAACCCCCCAGACGGCCCGATCATGCTAGCCGCGGCCACCGTCGAGCCCAGGAACCCATCACCCGACCTCGCTCCTGGTAAGAGAAGGACTGGAAGTTGATGGCCGCGGCGATGCTGAACAGCATGGAGGCGCCGATTCCCTGCATGATTCGGAAGACGATCAGCTGGTTGAGATCGCCGGAGACGCCGCACAACAGAGAAGAGACCGTAAACGGGCCTAGGCCCATTTTGAACATCTTCGCCTTGCCGGTGTATTCGGCGATCCGGCAAAAGAATATCAGGAGGCTGGTCTGCACCACCAGGTAGATGGTGATGACCCACTGCGAATCGGAGACCGGACCAGGAAATTGGTGGTGATGTTCGGCAGCGCGATGTTCACCACGACGGAGTCGAGCACCGACATGAACACGCCGGTCAGCACGATGGCGAGAATGATGTACTTCCGCCCTTCGTTGCCGTGCGCATCTCCTCCCGTCATCGGTGTTGCCTTTTTCCGGGCAGGGGCCGCCTCCGCTAATATATTTCGGTGAGCTGGAACGGCATCTCGGAGGAATCGGAGCGGGCAGAGTCCCCGCACGAATCAGGTCTTCCTTCGTTTGATAACCGGATGCGAAGACACTTTAAGGTGTCCGGGAATAGTAAAAGAGAGGCAATATCTTGGGTAATCTCGTGCGCGGGCTGACACTGAGCGTGTCCGGTTTTCTGGGCATGGCGCTCTGTTTGAACTATTCCAGCTCGTCTGAGTCACCCTACCTGGTACCCGTCGGCCTGGCTTCGGTGCTGGTGGGCGTCGTGGGGTTCATCCTCATGATCTCGGGGATCAATCAGGAGACCAAACCCTCGAGTTCGAACGAGAGGACCGCGTCCACCGATAAGGACCTGGACCTCTCGGACCACCCCCGGATGGGCGATGGTGTGGAGAAAAGCCGCCTCGATGACCCGACAGCAAAGTATTGAGGTCCTTATTTCGGACCCCGCATCTCCTTCTCCGAACCCTGGGTACAGTAATAGGTGTTCTTGAGGTCCAGATCTGGTGTCAACGGACAGTCCGGACAGACGCACCCGAGCTCGTCCTGCTGGCACTGCCCTGCTCCTGCCCACCAGGCAGAACAGGAGCTCCCTTTTTCGGGCGGTGCACTCGTTGTATGTGGGACAAGTGGCGCATATACACCTCTTCTTGTAATCCTCGATGAGCTTACGGACCTCTTCCGGACCGAAACCTTTCATCTGTTCCGTGTACTGGTCGAACTTATCCATCGTCTTCACCTTGACCTGGATGGTTTTTACTGAGGCCCATGTTGATAATCATATCCCCGACGAGGTCCGAGGACCATCTCCGGACGATCTGTATCGTTGATCAGTAGAACCAGCCCTGATACTGACCGGTGATGGGGCAGCCCATGCATTTCTTCTCGTTGAAGGAACGGCAGTCGTGGCATTGGATGTCCACGCCGCAGGGCGGGGTCTTGGAGCGTTCTGGGGTCAGCACCGTGGGGAGCACCAGGTCCCGCTCGGCGCTGATGATGATGTTGAAATCCAGCTCCTTCACGAACTTGCTAGAGCGGAGGTGCCCGTTGACGATCGATTCGAGCGTGGCGATGTTCTCGCTGACGAACATCAGCATGAGGTTGTTACGACCGGAAATGGTGAAGCCATTGGCGAAATAAGGACAGTTCCGGAACATGTCCAGGATGACGCTGGGGTTGTTGGAGGCGATGTCCACCTTGGCCATGTACAGCCCCATCTTCAGCGGGTTGATCCCAGTGATGGTCTGGATGGCACCGCTCTCCTTAAGTTTCCTGATCCGTACCGCCACCGAGGGTTGGGAAAGGTCCACCTCCTTGGCGATCACCTCCTGGGATACCCCTGGGTCCTTGGCGAACAGGGAAACGATCATCCGGTCCTTCTTGTCGAGCTGCATTGAACCACGTTCATGATGCAAACGACCGCTTTTATTAAATCCATATCTATCCGGACGGGACATACGATGTTGTCGTGATCTTTGGCGATGAATAACCTCATGATCGGCATATCAAGGCGTGTTCCATGTATATCCACGGCCTTCGAGTGGACGACCTGGATGGCTTCATAGCACGATATGCACGACGATCGAACAGAGCTGTTGCGGCGTCTACTCGCTGAAAAGGTGGACTTCTTCAACGCGCCATTCAGCGCGTAACATCTGCACCGATGCCCAACAAGGCCATACATCGTGGCCGTGAAGGACGGCTCGAACGTCGGTTCCGGAATCCTCTTCGGCAATAACAACGGGAGGGTCTTTGTTCTGGCTGATCGCCGGGGAAAAGGATAGAGGCGAGGAGCATGACCGGCTGGAACGATTAGCTACAGCAGGGACGGACAAAGGTCCCCGAACTGGATCCCTCCATGTTCCCGGTCGATTTCATTCATCGCCTGGGATGCGGCAGGGATCGCCAGGCATTCATGGAGTTGGAGAACGGCGATCGGTCGGACCATGTTCCTATGACGAAAAAGATCCGGCAACGATGATCATTTCAACCGCTGGCATTTCGGGCAGTAGATCGTGGTGCGGCCTCCGACCTTGGTCATCGCCAGCAAGCCATTGCCACGGGGACATTCGGCCCCTTCTTCCCTTGCCCTGAGCAAGAATCCGTCTGGCAGGGAGACGAAATCCGATGATACCGCGATCGATGCTCGCAGTACGTCCCCGATCTGCCGATAAATCTCGGTCAATTTCCTCCGGGAGAGGGAATCCGCACTCGTCGCTGGATGAACACGGGCCTGGAACAACACCTCGTCGGCGTACAGATTCCCCACCCCTGAGAGAACTCCCTGGTCGAGGAGGACCGATTTAATGGCCTTCCGATGGCCCGATACCCTTTCCATGAAATCGGAAAGACCGATGCATAAAGCGTCCGGTCCGAGTCCGTGTTCTTTCACGAACTGATCGATGGAGCCGACGATCCCGACGGCGCCGAACTTTCGTTGGTCTGAATAGAACAGGCTCGTTCCTCCTTCGAACCGGAAGGCGATCCGCGAGAACCTGGGAATTATCTCGCCCGTCTCGATCCCCAGGTCTCCGGTCATGCCGAGATGTATGGTCAGGAACGACCCGTCATCCAGGCCGATGAAGATCTGTTTTCCCCGGCGACCGGCGATGGTCATCGAACGGCCGGTGAGGTCCTGCCGGAACGTCACAGCGTTGATCCCCTGAAGGACGCCGTCATCAAGGACATCGACCGAGAGGATCTTACGGTTGAGCGCTTTCCTTTCCAGGAATCGCCTCGCCTGCTCAACCTCGGGAAGTTCGGGCATCGATAGACGATGGATGTGGAGAGATATTAACGTCTGGTGGTGCAATGGTTCCACTTAAGGGGCATATCTCAGAAAAATGATATATGCTACATGCTATCACCCTGCACTGTGAGCCGAGTCATCCGTCACCTTTCATAGTGATGTTCTGGCTCGGATGGGATACATCTTTGAGATGCAGTTCCTCACGGCTCACGGAAACGGTACCGGGAGGATGGTTTCGTGGGATGTTGGAACCCTAAGATCGAGATGATGCCACAGAGCGAGCTGAAAGGCTTGCAGTACAAACTCCTCAAGAACTTGGTGAACAAGCTCTACGACCAGTCCCGGTTCTACCGCACCAGGATGGAAGACCAGGGGGTGACCCCCGACGACATCAGGTCTCTGGAGGACGCCGCCAAGCTTCCGTTCATGTCAAAGAGGGACTACCGCGAGAACTATCCTGACAAGATATTCATCGCTCCCAAGGAGGACATCGTCCGCTACCACGCCTCCTCCGGGACGACCGGAAAGCCGACAATCGTGGGTTACACGCGAAACGATATCGACAACTGGTCGGAATCGCTGGCCCGTTCGATCACCTCCGCCGGACTGGGAAAGCACGACGTGGTCCAAGTGTCCAACACCTATGGCCTGTTCACCGGAGGATTGGGATTCCACTATGCCGCCGAACGCATCGGGGCGGCGGTCGTGCCAGCCAGCACCGGAAACACGGAAAGGCAGGTGGAGCTCATCCAGGACCTCGGCGTTACCGCGCTGGCCTGCACCCCATCGTACATGATTCACGTCGGGGAGGTGGCGGAGAAGTTGGGGGTGAGCATCAAGAACGACACCAAACTCCGTGTCGGACTGCTCGGAGCTGAACCCTGGTCGGACAAGATGAGGGACAAGATATACGACTCACTGGGCGTCAAGGGCATCAACTGCTTCGGGGCGAGCGAGCTGTCCGGACCGCTCTTCAGCGAGTGCGAGCACCAGCAGGGCATCCACATCTGGGGGGACCTGGCATACCTGGAGATCGTCGATCCGAAGACCGGCGAACCGGTAGGCCCCGGCGAACGGGGCGAGATGGTGCTGACCATGCTGCAAAAGGAGGCGTTCCCATTGATACGGTACCGCATCGGCGACCTGACCGTCATGGAAGAGGAGGTCTGCGCCTGCGGAAGGCATCATCCGCGGATCACCCGCCTCACCGGCCGGGTGGACGATATGCTAATTATCCGGGGCATCAATGTATTCCCGTCACAGGTGGAATATTCGCTCAACACCAATCCGGAAGTTGGGAACGAGTTCCAGATCGTGGTCGAGCGGAAGGGTGCGCTGGACACGATGATGGTCCGGGTGGAGCTTAAACCGGAGGCGTTCACCGACAACATCCTGGAACTGAACTGCATCCGGGAGCGCATCGCGCACAAGCTGCGGTCGCTGCTGAACGTAAACCCGGTCATCGAGCTGGTGGGGCCTGGGATCCTGCCCCGGTTCGAAGGCAAAGCGAAAAGGGTCATCGACAGAAGGGAGATCTGATGGCGGACGATTTGGACAAGTACAAGATCAAGCAGCTCTCGATATTCTCCGAGAACAGGCCAGGCCGACTAATGGACTTCAGCAAGGCGATGGGCGAGGAGAACATCAACATCCTGGCTTTCAGCATCGCCGAGGGGGCGGGATACGGGGTCATCCGGGCGTTCGTCTCCGACCCGGAGAGGGCCTTGAAACGACTGCAGGAGCATGGATTCGTCGTACGTTACACCGACGTCATAGCCATCCACATGGCGGACAAGCCCGGCGGACTGTTCGAGCTGACCAAGGTCCTCAAGGACGCGGGGATCAACATCGAGTACGCGTACGCCTACCGCAACGAGCCCGGTGCTATCCTGGTGATCCGGGTCGAGGACATCGAGAAGGCGATCGGCACCATCAAGGCGAGCGGCGCCAAGCTGCTGGACACGTCGTCCTTCAGGTGAAGGAAAGCGAGCTTTCCGTCACACTGACGCCCCCCTGAAAGAATCATATATGCTACATGATATCACCTGACACTGTCCTGTCCGAGGTCGGGTGGAAACTGCGCTGGAAGGCCAGCCGACGGACGAAAGGTTGTCCGATGGACCCATCCTCGGTGCTTGCAAAGAGGAATCGGTATGTCGTGCTGGAACCCAAGGGTCGAGATGATGCCGGGAGACGAGCTCTCCGGCCTGCAGCTGAAGCTCCTTAAGTCACTGGTCTACCGGCTGTACAGCTTCTCGCCATTCTACCGGGAGAGGATGGAGGCGGTCCACGTCTCTCCGGACGACATAAGGACCCTGGGGGACGTGGAGAAACTGCCGTTCATGGTCAAGGCCGACCTGAGGGACATCCCGATGGAGAAGCTCTTCATCGCCTCCAACCGGGAACTGGTAAGATATCATGCCTCCTCCGGAACGACCGGGAAACCGACCATTGTCGGCTATACCAAGCACGACGTGGACAACTGGTCCGAGTCGATCGCACGAGGTCTAATGTCCTGCGGCATTACCCAGGACGATACGGTCCAGGTGGCCTACACCTACGGCCTGTTCACCGGCGGGCTGGGCTTGCACTACGGCGCTGAGCGCATGGGGGCGACGGTGGTCCCGAGCAGCACCGGCAACTCCGAACGACAGTTGGACCTCATCAAGTCCCTGAACGTCAAGGCCATCGCCTGCACGCCATCCTACCTGATGCACCTGGGCGAGGTCGCCGCGAAGATGGGCATCGACATCCGCAAGGACACCCAGCTGAGGATCGGTGTGCTAGGTGCGGAACCCTGGTCCGACGGCATGCGGGACCGCATCTATGAATCGCTCGGGGTCAAGGGCATCAACATCTACGGCACCAGCGAACTCTCCGGCCCGCTCTGGTGCGAATGCGAGCAACAGAACGGAATGCACGTCTGGAGCGACCTGGCCCTGGTGGAGATCATCGACCCGGAGACGGGGAAGAAGGCAGGCCCGGGAGAGAAGGGCGAACTGGTCATCACCATGCTGCAGAAAGAGGCGCTGCCGATCATCCGCTACCGGACCGGCGACATCACCACGGTGGACGAGTCCCCCTGCGCCTGCGGACGGACACACCCGCGGATCGGGAGGATAAGCGGGAGGTCGGATGACATGCTGATCATCCGGGGCATCAATGTCTTCCCGTCGCAGATCGAGTACGTGCTGCTGTCCATGCCGCAGCTGGGGAACGAGTTCCAGATAATCGTGGAAAGGACCGGCGCCCTGGACGAGATGACGGTGAAGGTGGAGTTAAGGCCGGAGGGTTTCGTCGACGACATGGCCAAGATCGAGGTTCTCAGGGACAAGATCGCCAGCAAGCTGAGGACCACCCTCATGGTCAACGCCTGCATCGAACTGGTCGAGCCCGGCTCCCTGCCCCGGTTCGAGGGCAAAGCGAAAAGGGTCATCGACAAGCGCAAGTATTGAATCGGGACGCGTTTAACGTTCCCCTGCGATCGTGCGCCCATGCATGAACATCGTTCCCTCGGTCATCCACCGTTACAATGACCGTGATGGACGTTGTTAGGTTTGTTGAAAAACATTTATCGACATGAAGGAGTTGCTTATCGAGGAACAAGCGGAGGGGCTTGACCACCCTCACAATCACCTTTCAAATGTGTTGGTAAGTGCTCGCTCCGGACCGTTTTCAATAACAGTTCTTGTTGAGCAACGAACCCATGCGGATGGTCACGTCATACCATTCGGATTCCCACAGGACCATGGTCCTGTCGCCTTTCAGGGCGATGAAGAACCCCTCGAGGAAACCGGTGTTCCCCTCGGAGGAATATTCCGTCTCGGTCAGATAGTGAACGGCCGGGCAAACGAACAGGTCATGGCTGACGAAAACCTCAAAATCCTTGGACCGGTCGGAAAGCACCCGACCCATGAACACCTTCAGCCCTTCTTTTAGGTCCCTCATGCCGGGGACCTTCCTTCCTTCGAGCTGACTTCCGATGATCTCCTCGATGCTGCAGGTATCGAGGGTGTGCTCGAGCGCCTCCATATCGTCCATGAACAACCCCGAACCGCCAAGCGAAGGAGATGTCTCCAACGACCCGCGGAATTCGTTGCCAATTGCGATAAGCTCGGCGGTCTGAATGCATCTGGGCACCGGACTGGAGGCGCATCCATCCAGGTTCAGGCCGTGCTTTCTTAACAATACGCCCAACCTCTCCGCCTCCCTCTTTCCATCCTCGGTGATGCTCACCCCGTGCGGGGCCCGCAATCCCTTGAACAAGGGGCGCTCCGCGTGCCTTACCACCAGTTTGATGGCGTCATGTTCACCGTCCTCCATGAGGTGGGAGATCTCCATTTTCCTGCAACCGGTCACCTTCGACCGTAAATGTCGGGGCAAGTATTCATGCTTGCCTGGAGAAGGAACAAAACTGGGACCGATAAGACTTCGATGTGTCGTATCTAAATCTGATGGATGGACAACCTGCCCTAAAGGTAGAAGCAGAAGGCCAGATATGGTCCACAGGTCATCAAACAGAACGAGACAGACCGACCAGGATGAACATCTTCAGCGGCCGGTTGCGCCGTACTGCGAGCATCAGGGCTAAAAGAAGAGCATCGAAGGGGTTTGGTCGACCCTGACAGATCCTCTCGGCGCTACTGGTCCACGTAGTCGAGCCACTTGTCGTACTTCTTGTCCTGGCCCCGGGCCGCCTTGAAGAAGGCGGCCTGCAATTTCAAGGTGATCGGACCGGCCTTTCCATCTCCGATCAATCGTCCGTCCAATTTGCTGCACGGAGTCACCTCCGCCGCGGTGCCGGTCATGAAGAACTCGTCGGCCACGAATATCTCTCCCCTGGTGATGTCCCGTTCGATGACCTCGATCTTGAGGTCGCTGGCGATGGTCAGGATCGAGTCCTTGGTGATGCCCTCGAGGACGCCGGCGGAGATCGGCGGGGTGATGAGCTTGCCCCCTCTGACGATGAACATGTTCTCTCCCGGACCTTCCGCCACGGTGCCGTTCGAGTTCAGCATCAGCGCTTCGTCGGCGCCGTGCTGGTTCGACTCGATCTTGGCGATGACGGAGTTGACGTAATTGCCGCATATCTTGGCCTGCAGTGAAGTGGACTTGTTGGAGGGCTTCTCCCAGGAGGAGGTCATGATGCTTGCCCCTTTCTCCAGCTGCTCCTTTCCCATGTACGAGCCCATCTTGGCGGTGGCCACGGCAACGTTCACCTTGAACTTCGCCGGATTGAGGACGATCTTGCCTGGCTCCCCCAATCCATAGTATGCGATAGGACGGATATAGTCGATGTCCGTCTTGGTCTGCCTGACCACCTCGCGGGTTGCCTCGCACAGTTCCTCCACGGTGTAGGGGATCTTCATGTCCAGTATCTTGGAGGAATTGAACAGCCGAACGATGTGCTCCTGTAACCGGAAGATAGCCCTACCCTTCTTCGTGTCGTAGAGGCGGATACCCTCGAAGACTCCGCTGCCATAGTGCAGGGCATGCGACATGAGCGGCACGTACGCCTTGTCCTGTTCGACCATCTTGCCGTCCATCCAGACCATCGGTTTGTTTGCCATTATATTGCCTCGATCAATCTCAATCCGACAAACACCCGGGAGGGCGATGACGGAGCGTGTTAGAATATGTCAAGGTCCTTTTGAAGGTATCGCAGACAGATCACTTTTGGGCCAGCGGTTTGTCGTTCAGCCGCTCAGCCACTCCGTTAGTGTTTGCCGTCCTGCGCCACATCCGGTTGCCGTAGTAAACGTAGAGGAACTTCGGCACCAGGGGCCTTCCGATCAGATCCCGGGCCTGCTTGGAAAGCCCCCCGCCCAGCGACATGGATACGGCCAGCAGGGCGAGTCCGCCCCTCAGGTTCTTGGACCTGCTCCCCGATTCCTCGAGTGTCCGGCCCTCCAGGATGCTCCCTCCACCCACTGCTCCGCCTCCGTTCCATACAAATCCGGTGTCCCGGGCGAAGAGGACGCATATCTCCAGTGCGACGGTGCCCTGGATCGACTCGGGCGATCCGGAGTTGACTATCGCATAGAACGGTTTTGCCTTTCCTCCCTTCTCTCCCCTGCGCTCCAGGAACAGTTCGAAGAAACGGACCACTCCAGATGGAAGGCTGTCGACATAGAGAGGGAACAGCAGTACCACCGATTCCGACCGGTCGATGGCCTCGAACAGTTCATCCTCCTTACCTGCGTCGATGGCCTGGTGGACATGCTTCAGTTCCACTTCGACGTTTAGCTCCCTCAGTCTTGAGGCCAGGTGATCGGCAATGATCCTGGAGGTGCCGCCGTTGACCTTGGGGCTGCCGATCAGGAGCAATGCCTTCTTCATCATGGCACCACCCCCATGCCGTCGAGGATGTGGTCCAGCTTCCGCGAGACCTCCTCCCTTGATTCGTGGTCGTAAACGACCAGAGAATTGGACCTGGGCGCGTGCCCGTTGATGGAATTCCGCTTCGCCAGCCGGGCGAATACGTTCTCGTGGAGCTTGTCCACCTTACCGATGGAGCCCACCACCAGGGTGGTGGGGTATGATTCGTATCTGAGCGGGTGATGCACCTCGCCGTCGTACTTCTTGAAGAATGGCAGCAGGACGGAGATGTGCCGGTCCAGGGCGTTCTGGAGAAGGCTGCTGTACCCTCCGAACGTGATGGGCGTGAGAAGGACCATGAACTGTGCGTTGGCGATGCAGCTGGCAACCTTCTTGCTATCGTCCTCATAGACGCATAGGCCCGGCCGTTTCACCCAACATTCGAAGCATCCGGTGCATCTGCTCATGCTCTTTTCCCGGAGCACGATCTCCTCCAAATTGTGGCCCTTGCCCCCCAATCGTACCCTGAGCTCCTCTTTTATGCTCTCCAGGGAAGGAACAGGTTGCCGCGACCCGTCTAGGATAAGGACATTCATCAAGATCGGACGATGTCATCCACCGACTCACATAATAGCTTTCCTAAGGCTGTAGACGGTCCGATCCCGATTTAGAGACGGGGACCGGGGATTCACAAATCCACACCACATTCGTTTTGATTAAATAATTGCTAATTTCATCGCAATCAAATGGCTGTCGGAGGGTCGAATTGCCATTGAGATCCCCGGCTAAGAAAAGCTGTCAATGAAGCAATGCTCGCCGGCACTACTCCCAAGGCACCCGGAACGAATGCACCGGCCGGGCGCCGTATTTTTTTCTTATCCTCCGAACGAACGAGTCATTCGATTTCGTGCAGCCCATGACCGGTCGGTAAGGTGAAAGTACATTACCTATGCGAACCGGATGTTCATTGGATTGGGTGATGCTATATGCGATTCGAGACCAAGGCCATACACACAGGCGAGGACCACGGTAAAATGCAGAACGGCGATGTGGTCGTTCCCCTGCACCTCAGCAGCACCTTCGCCCGCACCAGGATGGAGGAGCTTCCGAACGGCTATCACTATTCCAGGGCCGGCAATCCCACCCGCAGCGTGCTGGAGGAGCGCCTCGCGGTACTGGAAAATGGAATCGGAGGTCTGGCCTTCAGTTCAGGCATGGCCGCGGAGGCGACCGCGCTGTTCCTGCTGAAGGCAGGGGACCGGGTGCTCGCCTGCAACGACCTCTATGGCGGGACCTACCGGCTGTTCGAAGAATGCTTCACCCAGTTCGGGCTGAGATCGACGTTCATCGACTTCCATGACCGGGCCCGGTACGAGAAGGAGCTGCGGACGGGAGTGGCCATGGTCTGGCTGGAGACCCCGACCAACCCGACACTAAAGGTCTATGACATCAAAGACCTGGCGGATGCAGCGCACCGAATGGACCCGAAGACCATCGTTGTGGTGGACAATACATTTGCCAGTCCCTATTTCCAGAACCCCATCGACCTGGGAGCGGACGTGGTGGCCCACTCGACCACCAAATACATCGCCGGACATAGCGACATCATCGGCGGGGCTCTGGTCGCCAAAGATGGGCCGGTCCATGAACGGCTCAAGAACTACCAGAGGGCGATTGGAGCCATTCCTGGTCCTTTTGATGCCTTCCTGGCGCTTCGGGGGATCCGTACTCTGGGGCTCCGCATGCAGCGGCACGAGGAGAATGCCAAGGCGGTAGCCGATTTCCTCAGCTCCCATGAGCTGGTGGACAAGGTGATCTACCCCGGCATGGACTCCCACCCGGACCACAATCTGGCCAAGCGCCAGATGAGAGGGTATTCCGGCATGGTATCGTTCGAGCTAAGCGAACACCTGTCAGCGGTAAAACTGACCGAGTCAACGCAACTTTTCTCACTCGCGGAGAGCCTCGGAGGGGTCGAATCACTGATCGAGCATCCTGCCTCGATGACCCACAAGGTTATGCCCCGGGAGGAACGCCTAAGGGCTGGGATCGGGGACAATCTGGTCAGGCTCTCGGTCGGAATCGAACACCGGGATGACCTGATAGAGGACCTGGAACAGGCGTTCAGGAGATGCAGGGACTGAATGGACGGGGAGTATCGGTGAGATTAATCACACAGACCTCCATTTCCCGTCATGGACAAGAACCCAATGCAACTATTCAAAGAGGAATTCCCTGAACTGGCTGACAGATTCGAACAGCTGGTCGAGGCCCAGAGGCAACTCGAAGGCCTGGACCAGAAAACGAAACAGCTGATCAATATCGCCATCCAGACCGCGAACCGCAATCCACGGGGGGTCATGTTCCATGCCATGATGGCGAAGACTGCTGGAGCCGACCGGAAGGAGATACTGGCTGCGGTGGCGCTGAACCTCCATCTGTCTGGGTTGGCGGCGGTTCTGGAGAGCCTGCCTGCGGCGGTGGAAGGATTCGAGAAGGAGATGGGCGGTCACAAATAGGGAATCGCCGCGTACCGCAGGACCAGGAACACGATCAGCCCGGTCTCAAGGACCATGAATATCGGAATGAGGAGGAACTTGGCGTGCCTGGTCTTGTGCCGATACCTCCTCATGGCCAGAAATGCACCGTAGGGGCCGATGAGCGCCCACACCAGCAGCGCCGTCTCGGAGGTCCTCCATTGGTTGCGCTTTGCCCTCAGCTTGTCGCCCCGATAAAGTAGGAAAGATACTCCGTTGACCGCGATCAGCGCCGCCATTGCGATCAGGAAGAATGTGTTAACGTTCATCGATCTGCTAATGCCTCTCTGCATAATAAAAAGAGCCCGGGGCCCGTTCAATCGAATACCACGATGTTGCGGCTGTCTACGGCCACCTTGCTGTTGCCGACCTTATGGCCGGCCCCGTTCCCGGCCTTGCACTTTTCTATCAGGTCTGCCATCGCGGGGGAAGCGAAATTGGAGATGCCTTTGGCGAAGTCCCCGATGCGGACGACATCCCCGTCCCTGAAATCCCCGTCGACCGAGGTGATCCCGCACGGAAGCAGGCTGGCCCCACTGCGCAGCGCCTTCTGCGCGCCGGCGTCCACGTTGATCTTGCCCCGGGGGCAGGCGAAAAGGATCCAACGCTCCTTGTTGTTGTACTTCGCCTTGGAGCAGAACAGTGTCCCGATATCCTCGCCCTCGACCACCCTCAGGATGACGTCCTTGGCCCGGCCGTTGGCGATGACCATGTTGCAGCCTGACTCCATGGATATCTTGGCCGCGTTGATCTTGGTCTTCATGCCGCCCACGCTCCGTTCGTTGCGGTGGGTACCGGCTATGCGCTCTATGTCCTTGGTGATCTCGTCCACCGTGGTGATGAGCTTGGCGTCCGGGTCCGCGTCCGGGTTGCGGTCGTAGAGACCTTCCACGTCCGTCAGCAGGATCAGGAGGTCGGCGTCGATCTTGCTTGCCACCAGTGCCGACAGCTTGTCGTTGTCCCCGAATATCTCGTCGATCTCATCGGTAGAGATGACGTCGTTCTCGTTCACAACCGGGATGGCCCCGAGCCGGAACAGTTCATCGATCGAGGCCCTCAGGTTTAGATATCTCTTCCGGTCGGAGAAAGCCCCATAGGTCAAGAGTACCTGACCGACGCTCTTTCCATGCTTCTTGAAGGCGTCCCTCCAGGTCATCATCAGGATGGCTTGGCCAACGGCGGCACAGGCTTGTTTGCGGGCCACATCCTTGCGGGCGTCCTCCAGTCCCAGTTCGGCCGCCCCGGACCCGATGGCCCCCGAGGTCACGATTATGGACTGGACGCCCTTCTTTTCCAGGAGTACGACCTGGCGAGCCACCTCCTCCAGGTAGGACGAGTCCACCGTGCCGTCATCCTTGCAGATGGTGTTGGTGCCGATCTTGATGACCACTCGCTTTGCTTCCAGAGCCCTCATTTGATCTTCCTGTGGGTGAACTGTTTCGCGTCGTCCCCGGCGTAATCGGCGACCACGTGTCCCTTTCCAGAAAGGCGATACTTGTATATCACCAGTCCTTCCAGCCCGACCGGTCCGCGGGCATGCGTCTTGTTGGTGCTTATCCCGACCTCTGCTCCCAGTCCGTAGCGGAAACCGTCCGCGAATCGGGTGGAGCAGTTCCATAGCACCGAGGCGGAGTCGACCGTGTCCATGAAACGGGTGGCCTTTCCCTCGTCGTTGGTGATGATGGCGTCGGTATGGTGGGAACCGTATCTGTTGATATGCTCCACCGCCTCCTCCAGTGAAGAGACGATCTTCACCGAGAGGATGAGGTCGTTGTATTCGGTGGACCAGTCCTCCTCCGTGGCATTGTTAGCGTGGATGATCTTTCGTGTCCCTTCGTCACCCCTTATCTCGACGTGGGCCTCGACGTACTTCCGGGCCAATCTCGGTAGGAGCGCTTTCGCGATGTCTTTGTGGACCAACAACGTTTCCATCGCGTTGCAGACGGCCGGATATTGGCACTTGGCGTCGTATGCCACCTTGACCGCCATTTCGATATCGGCGTCCTCATCGACATAGGTGTGGCAAACGCCCCCGGAGTGTCCCAGGACCGGTATCCTGGTCGACTCCTGGATCGAACGTACCAGCTGGTTCGATCCCCGGGGAATGATGAGATCGACCAGGTCGTCCTGGTCCAGAAGTTCCCTGACCTCCTCCCGGGTCGAAAGGAGCTGGACAGCGTCCTTGAACCTTTCGTCCGCCCTGAGCACCCCCTCGACGACCGCGCTGGCAAGGGCTGAATTGGTCTCCTTGGCCTCGGAACCGCCCTTCAGGATGACCGCGTTGCCGGATTTTATACACAGGGTCGATATCTGCACCAATGCGTCCGGTCTTGATTCGAAGATGACCGCCACCACTCCTATGGGGGTGGTGACCTTGTTCAGGATGAGTCCCTCATCCAGCTCTGTCGTGGAAATGGACCTACCGATCGGGTCCTCTTGCTGGACCAGCGATCCTATCTGGGCCATGGACTCCTCGACCTTCTGATGATCGTACTTGAGGCGCTTGATCAGAGGCGTTGCCAGGTTGCCATTCTCCGCGTTCTGCAGATCGATCTGATTAGCTCTTATGATCGCCCCTTCGTTGCGCCTTAGGGAAACCGCCACCTCCCTAAGGGCGGAATTCCGCAACTGCGCCGACATGCTCTGCAGCCGGAGCGACGCCAGCTTGGCCCTCTCCGCCGCTTCTCTGACTTCATCCATGCACATACCGGCACGCTGGCAAATGGCATAATCCTTTCGCTGCCCCTTACTATGCCGCCTCGGTGCCCCTCCGGCCCGGATGTTCATTTCCCGTTGACGATTTTCGCCGGATCCGCCCTAGAAGTCCTGATTTATCATCTCAGATACGTTGGCCAGATCGTTGCCATTGTGAAATACGTCCGATATCGTGGCCAGAGGGCGTTGTTCCTAAATACGGCGAATATGACCCGTTTCCCGCCCTCCGTGTCAACATAGCCGCCAATTCCTTTTGCAAGCACGATTCCTTGCCCGGAGAGGTAGTTTCCGTCCACCGTGGTGCCGGTCTTGGCGAAGACATGGCCGACGGCCGGTGACCGGTCGGAGGAGGAATCTGCCAAATTCCCGTCGACCCCGAGGATCAGCAGAACGTCAAGGGAGGGCCTGAATCATCCGAACGCATAACGCGGTCCAGCAAATGGATTGCGGCGGCGGGACTGATGACCTCGGTCCTTACCCCACCCTCGCCGTCGCCCAACGAGATGGAGCTGAGGTCGATCCCGGATGCATTCAGGAACCTGCCTTCGATCGCCAACCCTCATACGAGTTCTTGCTGCCTCCGTATACGGCGATCAGTGACAGATAATTGTCGGCATGCATGTTCTGCGAGATCTTCAGGGCAAGCTTCACATCCTCGGAAAGCGGCAAGGAGACCAGCTCCGCCACTTTGTTTGCGTTCCCATTGTCTCCATCTGCCCTACCATCGAGCGAATAGCCGCGAAAATAATGTTGCACCAGATGGTAGAAGTTATTTCTCTCAGCAGCATCCGCCCGGGCCGCCGCAGGAGACCTCTTTCCCGGTCAGCGCGGCCTGGATCATGGCCTTGGCACATCCTACACCGCTCTCCACCTTGATGGCCCCGTTCGCGCAGTTGACCTGGCAGGCGCCGCATTCCATGCAATCGTCGGCATTGACCATCCGGGCCTTCCTCTCCTGGATGGCGAAAACACCGTGCGGACACACCTCAACACACCTTCCGCACCCGGAGCAGCGGTGAGGCATGAGCATCAATGTGTTCTTGGCCTTTTTCACATCGACCTGCTGTGGCAACCGCATTAACAGATTCTCTTCCATCAGGACCACCCCGCGTATGACGATAACGCTGCTAGCGCGAAAAGGACTCCTCCGATAATGAACATTGCGACCATTATCGGGATGTATCGGAATATCTCCCGCCGGACACCGGTCCGGGAAGCGAAGGTCGAGGAACCGGTGAAGTTCAGGGCCAGGTATCCGACCCCCGGTGCGATCAGGAGCGCGTCGGCGACCGCGAACATGGAGGTTATCCAGATCGAGTCCGTGCCCCTGCTGATGATGGTGTTGGCAATGAACGGAAGCGCCATTATCAGGCCTAGCACGATGCCCTTGGAACTGAAATCTTTGGTCGGCAGCCACGGCAGCAGGATCGGGAACAACACCGTTCCCGTGAGGACGACGGTCAACGCCATCAATGCCGCAACCGGCCCGCCCATTATGAAGAGCGCCAGGACTGCCGCCGCCATGATGACCAGCATCTGGACTATCTCGACCGGAATGAGGACCATCCTGTCCCTCACCGGGAACTTCACCTTTCTCATCTCCGGATCCGGTCCGTTCGCAAGATAGCGGGGAATGTCCGCGGCCCGCACCGGCCCGTAGTCCACTCTGAAACCGGTCTGCTTCTGTACCTCGTGCGCCGAGACACCGGGGGCACCGAGCTGGGGCAATATCAGCCTACGATGGGAAACCACCTGGGCCAGTTCCTCTTCCTGAACCCGTTTGATGACCTCTCCAGTGCCGAATGTGCCCTTACCGGCCGCGCACCAGACGTTGATGCCCTTGGTGTCCAGCACCAGGATGTAGGCATCGATCCCTTGGATGGATGTTCGGAGGGCATCGAAGCTCAGGGTGTAATTTGCGGTGACGAAGACCGGAGAAACGGGACTCGGCCTGCCCAACGAGTACAACCCCGGTTTTACTAGGTGTGAGGAACGATGATAACCCAGCCTGGCCATGATGTGGTCCCGTCGGTTCTTTTTGTCCAACGTGTAGTCGGCTTCCATTATCTGGGGAATGAACATCAGCTCTGATGGTTCGCGGTCTCGGTCACAACTTCCCTGGCCTTTCCGGCCAGCTCATCAGCCTTCATGAGATGGATGCAGCACACTTTGCCATTCTTCTCCAAAGTGACCAAGGCAAGCTTGTCCCCGGGTTTGATGCCGGCCTTCTCCCTTATGTCCTTGGGCAGGACCATCTGCCCCCTCTCATCGACGTTGACGATCGATTCCACCCGATACTCTTCACTGGGGGAGGTCGAGCCGCAGGAACTCACCTTCGCCTTCATTTGCTTCACCGCGAACAACACGATCAAAGTATTAATAATATTCTGAAAAATCAGAATTCACTAATTATTCTGAAATATTCGGAGGTAGGACGAGTGTCATTGCAAATCCAATGGCACGCTTTTATATCCCGATTTTATGTCGGTCATATGGGAAAGGAGCTTGATGCGGTGGATGTCTCTATCGTCAAGGTGGATGGCGGGAATGTCGATCTTCTGGCGCAGCTGATCGCAGGGCTTGCGGCGTACGAACACCTGGAACCGCCGACCCAGGAA
This sequence comes from uncultured Methanomassiliicoccales archaeon, assembly GCA_963710685.1. Lineage (GTDB taxonomy): Archaea > Thermoplasmatota > Thermoplasmata > Methanomassiliicoccales > UBA472 > DASXVU01. Next base: position 418,401 of record CAVQBH010000015.1, read on the forward strand.
GCGCTGTCCCGGCTGAAGAGAGACCTGGGCTCCAAACACCCCTATCTCCTGGCCCATTTGGCCATGGCGGATGGTGTTCCAATCGGTTATGCTTGTTATTACTTTACCTACTCCACCTTCCTGGCCAGACCCACCTTGTTCCTTGAGGACATCTTCGTTCTCGACCAATACCGCAGGCATGGGATCGGGAGCATGCTGCTCAAGTTCTGCATCGCCGAGGCCCAGAGGAGGGAGTGCGGTCGGATGGAGTGGAACGTCCTGGACTGGAACGCGGACGCCATCGACTTCTATGAGAGCACGGGCGCCAGGATACTGAAGGAATGGCGGGTGGTCCGTCTGAAGGGAGAGGACTTCGACCAATACCTCCAACAAGGCAAGGACAACCGCATAGATCATTCCTAATCCGGCCCAGATCGGACATGGGAACGACCTGCCGGGATCACGAAACGGACCCCTTCCATGGTCCTTCCTCCTTCCCGATGGTCATACCCGGTGAAAATGCCAGTATCCTACTGGACAGGAAACGCCTTCTCCATGGCTATCGGGGTGACGAACGTTATCTGTACTGCCTCCTGTTCCCCATGAACTCCCGGATGCCAAAGCGGCTTCGATGATGGTCAGACCTAGAACGAACATCGCCTGCGGGAGGATGTCGACCATCGCTTCAATTCGAGGCCTCCATATATGGAAACCTGCGGGCACATGTGGCAATGTTGAGAAAAAAATGGGGAAGGGACTTGGGAGGCCAGGAGGCAGTTCCCAGCCATTGCCCAGATCGATCTTGACCGGTTCACTTGGACATCATGTCCTTCAGGTCCTGGTCCACGTTCCCGACCGCTTTCCAGCCGTACCTCTCTTGGATCATCTTCCAGTTGTTCGGGGAAACGAAGGCCGGCAGGGTCGGGCCCACCCGGACATCTTTGATGCCCAGGGCCAGCAATGTCAGGACGATCGCCACCGCCTTCTGCTCGAACCAGGACAGGACGATGCTCAAAGGCAGCTCGTTGACGGAGATGTCGAAGGCCTTGGACAGTTCCACTGCCAGGACGACTGCGGAGTAGGTATCATTGCATTGTCCGATGTCCAGATATCTTGGGATCCCATCGATCGAGCCGAACTGCTTGTCGTTGAAGCGGTACTTGCCGCAGGCCAACGTCATGATGACGCCGTCCGATGGCACCTTGTCCGCCATCTCCGAGTAGTAGTTGCGGCCTGGAGTGGCACCGTCGCAGCCACCGATGAGGAAGAAGTGCTTTATCTTCCCGGCCTTGACCGCCTCCACGATCTGTGGGGCCAGTGTCAGCACCGCCCTGTGGTGGAAACCGGTGGATAGGGTCTTGCCCGGGCGCTCCGGAAGATCCCCTATCCTCTTGGCATGCTCGATGATCTGAGAGAAGTCCTTCCTGTCCGCGATGTGCTTTACCCCTTCCACCGCTGTGATGCCCGTCGTATAGAGCCGGTCCTTGTATGATTCAGGAGGGATCATCACGCAGTTAGTTGTGGTCAGGATCGGGCCCCCGAACTCCGCGAACTCCGTCCTCTGCCTCTGCCATGCGGTGCCGTAGTTGCCGATCAGGTTCTTGTAATTGCGAAGTTCGGGGTAACCGTGCGCAGGCAACATCTCTCCGTGGGTGTAGACATTGACCCCGGTGCCCTGGGTCTGCTTCAGTAGGTCCTCCAGGTCGAGCAGGTCATGACCGGTGACCAGGATCCCCGGCCCCTTGACCGTTCCGGTTCTGACCGTTACCGGCGACGGAAAGCCGAAGTGGTCCGTGTTCGCCTTATCCAGCAGCTGCATGATCTTGAAGTTCATCATACCCGCCTTCAGGACCGTGTTCCACATGTCCTCGTTTGAGAAATCGACGTTGGTGAGGGTTTTGAACATGGCCTCGTGCATGAACGCGTCGACCTCCTCGTCCTTGTATCCCAGGATCCGGCAGTGATAGGCGTAGGCAGCAATGCCCTTCAAACCATAGAGCAGCAGCTCTTGGAGGCTCTGCATGTCCTCGTCCTTCCCACATACCCCCTTAACCGTGCAGGCCACTCCTTTTGCGGTCTGCTGGCATTGGTTACAGTACATTGACATTCGATTCACCTTGATGATTCGATGCAGGCTATATTATATAACACAATTTACTATGAATTATCATCTTATTTACGAAATTGACTCTTGATTATTGTTGACTTCAGACGCTTAAGGCGACTTGCCGACGTCCTCGTCCTCGCAGGGTATATCATTCCGACAGCACAATGAAGGATCGGGCCAAGGCCATGAACATACGTTTCTTTATCACCGACGTCTTCGCGGAGAGACCGCTTGAAGGGAACCAACTGGCCACGTTTTTAGACTTCGGGAGGATGGACAGCCGCCAGATGCAAAGGATCGCCAGGGAGACCAATTTCTCCGAAACGACTTTCATAACGTCTAGGAAGGAGAGACTGGGAGGATACGATGTCCGCATCTTCACCCCGAACGAAGAGATACCTTTCGCGGGACATCCCACGCTGGGCACCGCCCACATCATCCGGGAGAAGCTGATCGGAAAGAAGGTTGAGAACGTGGCCTTGAACCTGAAGGTGGGCCAGATACCGGTGGGATTCACCAGGGGATCGAACCTGGCATGGATGAGGCAAAAGGCTCCGGAGTTCGGAAGAAAGTTCGACCCGGAGGAGGCGGCGGCGATCCTCGGCCTGGATAAGTATGACATAGATGATCGATGGCAGGTTGAGGAGGTTTCCACCGGCCTTCCGTTCATCATCATTCCGCTTCGTTCGCTCCAGGCCCTGAAACGTATCAGGGTGGATGTGGCGGCGCTCCGTTCGCTCATCTCCGGAGGGGCCGATTCCATTCCGCTGGCGTTCTCTCCGGGAGGACAGGAGGAAGGCCAGGGTTTCAGTGTCAGGGTCTTCCCGGTGCTCGAGGGCATCAGCGAAGACCCGGCCACCGGAAGCGGGAACGGGTGCCTGGCCGCTTACATGGTCAAGAACCGTTACGGCGGTTCGCCGAGCGTTGATACGAGGGCGGGGCAAGGTTATGAGATCGGCAGGCCCTCGACCTTGTATCTGAACGCAGGCAGGAACGAAGGCGAGATCGTAGTGAAGGTTGGGGGCAGGATAAGCGAGGTCGCCTCCGGTATTTGGAAGACCTGAGGGACGAAGATCGGGCTAGGAATCCCCCATATTGACGGAACGGTTATATTGTCCGCGCTCAGAGGCATAGAGGATGTCAACTTCGGAACCGGTTTCGCCGGGAAGGATCATGGTCACCGGAGCGACCGGTCAGATCGGTTCAGAGCTGGTCCCGGAACTCCGTAGGCGTTATGGCAGGGACAACGTGGTCGCGACGGGCCATGTGCGGCGGCCGACCAGGGAGATGGAGGATTCCGGACCGTTCCTGACCGTTGACCTGATGGACATGGAGAAGCTGTCAGAGACCATCAAGAAAGAAGGGATCGACCAGGTGTATCATTTGGCGGCCATGCTGTCGGCGGTGGGGGAGGAAAGACCACAGGAGGCGTGGAACGTCAACACGACCTCGCTCAAGAACGTCCTCGATGCCTGCCATGCCTCTTCGGCCCGTCAGGTCTTCTGGCCAAGTTCCATAGCGGCGTTCGGACCGACATCGCCGCGCTCCAATACGCCCCAGGACACCATCCTTCAACCCACGTCCATGTACGGCGTGACCAAGGTCGCCGGCGAACTGTTATGCAATTACTATTTCCACAGGTATGGACTGGACACGCGCAGCGTCAGATACCCGGGGATCATCAGTGCGGAGACCCCTCCGGGCGGAGGGACAACCGATTACGCGGTGGCGATATTCTACGGAGCGATCCAGAATGGGCGTTACGAATGCTTCGTCAGGCAGGATACGGTGCTTCCGATGCTCTACATGCCCGACTGCATCAATGCAGCAGTTAGCCTGATGGAATCACCAATGGCCGATCTACGCAGGCACGACGCCTACAACCTTGCCGGAATGAGCTTCTCGGCGGGGGAATTGGCGGGAGCGATCGTCCGACGGATGCCGGAGTTCTCGATCGAATACCGGCCCGACAGCAGACAGAAGATAGCAGATTCCTGGCCCATGTCACTGGACGATTCCGAGGCCAGGCAGGACTGGGGCTGGAGCCCGGCCTACGACCTGGAAAGGATGGTGGATGACATGCTCACACGGTTAGGAAGGAAACTGCAACGTTCGGATTCATAGGTTTGATTTGGAGGGATTGGAATTGCGCAACCCAACATCGTTCATGAAGGAAGAGTACGAAGAGCTGGTCAAGAGTGACCTGGACTGGAAGATACGGGAGTTGGAAGGACCGAGCACCGCCTGGTGCATGGTGGACGGGAAGAATGTCCTGATGTTCTGTTCCAACAACTACCTGGGACTGAGCAACCATCCCCGGCTCAAGGAAGCGGCGATAAACGCGGTGCAGAAATACGGGGCGGGCTCAGGTTCGGTCAGACCGATCGCGGGCACGCTGGACATCCATCTCGAGCTGGAAAGGCGCCTGGCCCGGTTCAAGGGGACCCCGGCCTCGCTGACCTACCAGACGGGTTTCGCCACCAATGCCGGCCTCATCCCACAGCTGGTGGGGAAAGGGGATGTCATCGTAAGCGATGAGCTGAACCATGGCAGCATCATAGACGGGGTCAGACTATCCTATGCCGACCGGGAGGTCTATCGGCATGGGGACGCGGAGGACCTGGCCAGGAAGCTGGACGAGGTCGAGAAGCATGTCCCGGCCTATCGCAGAATGCTGATCATCACCGATGGGGTGTTCTCCATGGACGGGGACATCGCACCCCTCGACAAGATCTCGAAACTGGCCGCCCAGCATGGGGCGATGCTTTACGTGGACGATGCCCACGGCGAAGGGGTCCTGGGAGAGGGAGGGCGAGGGATCGTCTCTCACTATCACCTCACGCACGAACAGGTGCATGTCGAGATGGGCACTTTCTCCAAGGCGTACGGCGTGGTCGGAGGGCACATCTCCGGCTCGGAGGACCTGGTCCGGTTCGCCCTCAATAAGAGCAGGACTTGGCTGCTGAGCGGATCGCACCCGCCCGCGGTGGCCGCCGCCTGCACCGCCGCCATCGATGTTCTGGAACAGGAACCGGAACATGTCCGTTCGCTCTGGGACAACACAAACTACTTCAAGAAGGCGATGGGGCAGCTGGGTTTCGACCTGGGACGAAGCCGGACGCCGATCACACCGGTGATGATGGGGGACACCGGAGTGGCAAAGAGGCTGAGCCAACGGCTGTTCGAGGAGAAGGTGTTCGCCCTGCCGATCGTTTACCCCATGGTGGCCAAGGACAAGGCCAGGATCAGGACGATAATGAACGCCGCCCTGACCAGGGAAGACCTCGATTACGCCATCGAGAAGTTCTCCGCCATCGGAAAGGAGCTGAAGCTGATCAAATAAAGGCAAAAACGGAAAGGCATCCCGACGTCCTCAAACATCGGTCTCGTTGGGGACCGGAACATCGAGCGTTTCTCCTAGGCCTTCCGGCTGGCTCGATGGATCCTCGATCCCCATGACACTCGGCAGGAGGAATGCGATCACGCCGATGAGGGCTGTGGGGATCCCGGCGATGAGGAACCACACCTGGATCCCTACCCCGTCCACGATCGGGCCGGCGAACGCCATGCCGACCGGGGCGGCGGCCAGGGACATCGAGCCCATGAGCGCAAAGACCCTTCCCTGCATCCCCTTGGGTATGCTTGCCTGCAACAGCGAATTGAGAGAACCGTTCAGCATGGGCATCATCACCCCGACGAAGAGCACCAGCCCGAGGATCAGCAGGAATCCGTTCCCGGGCACCAATGCCATCAGGGTGATGCCTATTCCGGCCAGGATCGTGCTGGACATGACCGTGATGATCTTCTTTTTGGTCCCGCCCCATATGCTCAGAGCTATGCCTCCGGAGATCATTCCAATGCCTGCGACCGCTTCCAGGGTGGCATATTCATAGGCGCCGCCATGGAAAGCGTCGACCACCAGGATCGGCATCAGATTGAAAGCGGGGGTGATGAGCATGTTGACGATCATGAACATCGACATCATGGTTATTGCCCCACGCCACCCCCGGAGGTAGACGAACGCCTCCTTCAGATCGACGATGACTTTCTGGCGCGGCCCATCCTTCGGGACGGGTTCAGGGAACTTGATCACCAGGAGCGGGAAGATGGCAAGCAGGGCGGTCAGAATGTCGAACACCAGCACCTGCTCTATCGGCAGGAAGGCGATAAGGACGGCGGCTATGGGCGGGGCCAGAATGTTCGCGAAGCCCTGCATCGATTGATTCAGTCCGGCCACCCTGGTCAGATGCTCCTCTGGAACCAGCATCGTGGTCGCAGCCCGGCTGGCCGGCCAGTGGAACGCGGTGAAGCAGGACCGGACGAACAGTACGACGAAAATATGCCATATCTGAGCATAACCCAGAGCGAACAGCACGATCAGAACAAATGTGCTCAGTGAGATCAACGCATCGGCGGCGATCATCACGTGGCGGCGTTTCCATCGGTCCACATAGGCTCCGGCTATCGGAGAGAGCAGGATCTGGGGCACGATCGCCGCCACGCTCGCTATGGCAAGGACCGTTGCCGAGTTGGTCTGGATGGTCAAATACCAGACCAGTGCGAACTGGACCAATTGACTTCCTATGAGGGAGGCGGACTGACCCGACCATATGATGATGAAGCGTTTGAACCATTTTTGTTTGGCTTCGCCCACGGACCTTGACCTCCCCGAGGTTAATCAACCTCCTAGTCATTAATGGCACCGCCGATAGGTCGGTTTTATAGATTTCAATCATTCTTCCAAAAATCGGAAAGGATCGATCCATTCTTGGTTACATATCAATGCTCGTCGACGATGATCGTCCAAATTGTTGGCAGTTCTTATCTTTAATCAGGCGCGTGGTCACTATTTGTTCACAGTGAGACGCCCGTGACCTCGGACAAGACGATCGCGAAGAAAATGCATCTGAAACCAGGGATGACGATCCTCGTCCTCGACCACCCCGAGGGCTATCTTGATACGATGGGCCCACTGCCAGAACGTCAGGATGGCCCAGCCTCCGGAAGGAAACATCGATGTGGTCCAGATATTTGTGAGGGGTATGAGGGAGTTCGAATCCCAGATCGAAAGATTGAGACCTGTCCTGAAGCCCAGCTCGATCATCTGGGCCACCTATCCGAAAGGCACCTCTGGAATTTAGACGGACCTGAACCGGGAAATCATCTGGAGAAAGGCCAAGGATCTCGGCATGGAGGCGTCGGCAAACTTTGCAGTGGATGGCGTCTGGTCGGCCATGCGGTTGAAGATGTCCGGCCAGGTCCGAGCATGATTTGGACTGACCTTTCCGACCTCAGACCGGCTTACACGATTCGTCTTCCTGGCACTCTTTCTTGTCCCCGCAGACCAGGGCGCTGCTCACTCCGGTCCTGGCGAAATGCAGTAATTTGATCTTGTGGATCGGCAATCCCAGGAAGGTCTTGGCCTGGTGGCAGGCACGACGCAACCGGGCCTCCTTGGAAAAAAAGATCGCTTTGGCCTCCTTCAGTTCCTCCTTGGGTGAAAAGAATATGTAGATCGGGACGCCCACGGCCAGCAGGCAAAGCGAAATGGCTATCTGGAGCGGATCGACCAGCACCAGCAGCGCTATGCAGAACACGGATCCGGTCATGGGGATGGCCTTCCTGCCGATCAGTTTCTTGGACACCTCTTCATGCTTGGCCTGCAGACGAATAGCGGAGATGCATGTCGCCAGATAAGTGAAGGCCAGCAGGAAGACGGAGGAATTGATCAGTGCGCTGATCCCGCCAAAGGCGGAGGCGACAAAAGCGGTGATACATAGTATTATGAGGCCGAGGTAGGGGGTGTTCGAAGGGCCGCGGGTCCAATGGAACGCCTTGGGTAGCAATCCGTCCAGGGACATGGCGTATGCCAGCCGGGATGATCCGATGGTCCCCGATTCATCTGCGCCGGTGATCGATATGAGGGCCCCGACTCCCACGAAAGCGACCGCCACCAGTGCCAGCACCCCACCGCCGAATATTACCGATGTGGCATCGATGAGCGGACTTGCCGAGGTCGAGAGCGTTGCTTGACTGACCAGCCCGATCACGACGAAATTGGTCAGGAGGTAGAAGGCGATGACGATCAGCATGCCAAGGACGATGGACTTCGGAATGGTCCTTTCCGGTTTCTCTATCTCATCTGCTGGCAGGGTCGACAGTTCGAACCCGGCGTAGGCCCAGAAGATCAGTACCAGGGCTTGTCCAATGGCAGCGGTCCCACCGGTCGCAAAGGGGGTGAAGTTGCCAACGACGATGGACGGTTGGGCCGCGAACAGAACGAGGCCGCCGATGATGATCAACAGCAACGGACCGAGCTTCGCCAGGGTGAGCCCGTCGTTGATCCTTCCGGCGGCCTTCACCCCCAAGAGGTTGGTTACCAGGATGATGATGATGAACACAGCCTTGAGCAGGAGCTGTTCCAGGGAATCCAGGCCCGGGATCAGGGCGACGAAGTATTGGGCGAAGGCTACCGGGAACACCGCCAGGGAAAACCACTCCGCCAAGAGAAGGCTCCAACCCACTGTGAAACCGATGAAAGGTGTGGACGCTTCGTTCGCATAGGCATAGGGACCTCCCGCTTTGGGGGTCATCATGACGCAGTATGCGAACGATATGGCGATCACCATGGCCATCAGACCGGCCAAGAGCCATATCAAGATCGAGGCGGGTCCCAGCAAACGAGCACCTATGGCGGTCGCCACGTAGACATCTGCCCCGATGATCGAACCGACCACGATGTTGGTCACGTCGAATGAGTTGAGCTTACGGCGGTTGACGACCTTATCCATGGATTACCTGGGCGAGATTGGCGACCCGGGTATTGACGTTTGCCCTCATTTTTGCTTCGACAGCAACTCAGATTGTCCGTGAACAAAAGCGTCTGATCTGATCCTGCATGCAACTTAGATATGCCGGATGCTCCGAAACCCATTTGGAATGAGGTGGATTTGATGAAGATAGGAGTATTGGGAACGGGAATATTAGGAAGGACGCATGCCGCACGACTGGCGCAGCTGGGGCATGATGTCTACATGGGAACCAGGGACGTCATAAAAGCGGTGTAGAAGATCGAGAAGGACTCGATGGGGAACATTCCCCTCAAGGATTGGCTGGAACAGAACCCGGAAGTAAAACTGGTAACCTTCAGCGAGGCGGCCTGGAAAGGTGAGCTGGCCATCAATGCCACCAGGGGCGAACACTCGCTCGAGGCTTTGAGGACGGTAGGGGAGCGGAACCTGAACGGCAAGGTTTTGGTGGACATCTCGAACCCCTTGGACTTCTTCAAGGGAATGCCCGCCCACCCTCCTGGTCTCCAACGATGATTCCCTGGGGGAGCAGATTCAGCGCACCTTCCCTAAGGTGAAAGTGGTCAAGACCCCGAACATGGTCAATGCCATACTGCAGGCTGACCCGATGAGGTTGGCCAACGGAGACCACGACATATTCATCGGGGGCAACGACCCAGACGCCAAAGCCGAGGTCATGAAACTATTGCTTCAGTACGGATGGAAGAACGTCATCGACCTGGGGGACATAACGACCGCCCGGGGCATGGAGATGCTGATGATCATTTGGGTCAATCTCATGGGCAAATTGCGAACCCCCATGTTCAATTTCCATGTGGTCATCGGTTGAAGGTCAGGAGCAAGGAGATGGGGCGTGATCCTATCCGCAACCTGACATGAACATCGGACCCTGGTGCCTGGCGGACCTCCCAGCTCAGACGCCGCCCAGTGGGCCCCATACCGGTATGTCGGACCCGGAGGGAAGGTCGTACCGTCCATTGGCCGTATCGAATATCAAGTCCGCGACCTTCTCCGGCGAGCCCCCGTGGAATCCGGTCATCTGTGTGGCGGTGTAGCCTGGATAGATGGTATAGACCTTCAGATTTCTTTCCTCCTGGGCGAGAGAGCGGGTGAACCCTCGTATGCCGGCCTTGGTCGCGCTGTACACCGTCATCCCCGAGTACCCGTCTATTCCCGCCCGGCTGCCCACGTTCAGGATCGTACCCTCGACCAACGGGAGCATCTCCATGGTCATGATTATCAGGCCTTCCAGATTGGTGCGCACCTGGCGGGAGATCTCCTCCGGCGTCTGGTCCCTCAACGGTTTCCACACATCGATCCCGGCATTGTTGACCAGTGTTGTGACCTTGCCGAAAATTCCCTTGATCCCGTCCACCACCTTCCTGATGCTGGACGGATCGGACAGGTCGAGCTGCAGAAGCGAAGATGATCTCGCTCCCAGCGCGCCGCATTTGGCCTTCGCCTCGATCCCTTCCTTTTCGTCCTTGTGATAGGTCAGGACCACGTTCCACCCTTCCCGTGAAAAACGGAAGGCGGCCTCCCTGCCTATGCCTTCGCTAGAGCCGGTGATCACGACGGTTCTCGCTCCCTTCTCGTTCATGGGTATTCCAGTGAATCCGTTGCCTATTAATCGTTACCATTCTGCCCTTCGGCAAGAATAGTCGCGATGGTGGTTGAGGCCCAGACAGAGAGCGATCACAAGTCCGAGGTAGTATTCCAGCTTGATCATCCTTCCAGGATGAAGGCACGAGCTCTTTCCAGGTGTTCCTCAAAATCTGGAGGAAAAGTATGCCCCATGCCGGCCAAGACACTATACTGGAATGATATACCGTCCTTTTCCAGAAGTCCGGCCAGCCGGTTGGTCGAATCGAAGCAATCCTCGTCATGGTCTCCGCACATCAGATAAACCCTGACTCTAGCACTTCGCAGCTTTGGGATCATTGGCTCCAAAGATACGAGGTCCGGAAGCCACGGTCCCAGGAGAACGATCCCTTTCGCTTTGACCTTACTCTTGAGTATCGTATGCAGAACCACTCTTCCCCCGGCGGAGAATCCCCCCAGGATCGTCCTGTCCTGGTCCATATCGTTCTTCTTGAATATTTCATCCAGATGGGAAACGACCTCTTCCGATCCAACCTCAGGGTCCACCCAGGAATAAGCATCGGTGCAAACTTCACGGGATGATTGGGGGAAGGCGAGCAGACAATCGGACCAGGCCTCGCCGTTCCAATTGAGTCGAGTGGTGCGGATGTTGAGCTGATTCCCGTGCAAAGCAACGACCAGGGCTGGCCGTTTATCTCCGCCCTTGCTAGGCAAGACGATCTCCATTTCCGATCGTGCGCCCCGGGCGGCGATCCCCTCCCGCTCGGCGCTTATCTCCGCCAATTCATTGAACTCCGAAAGTCCTCTCAACGGTTCCAGGTCTTCATCGCCCAGGTAGTCAGGTGAATACCAGAACCCACGGTCGATTATGGCCTCCCGAAGGAGGCTTAACGCCAGGTCATGCATGCCAGCCCTGCAGGCGAATGAGAAACGAAAATAATAGACCAATGCCGGGATCGCGTCCGGTGATGCTGCCTGTTCGGTGATGAGGTCATAGGCCTCCAGGTATCTACCCGCCCGGTACAAGACGATCGCAGCCTCCAGGGACGACGTGTATGGCATCGGAGTGAGAATGTCTTGCCTCTTTTTCTTGATTTCGAAAGACTGGCCTAGGGGGGATGTGACCACCATCCCCACCATCTCGGAGTTCGCGGTTGAATCCGTTTCCGTAGGAACGCGATGACCGGTCGGACAAAGGATAAGTACCGGCTGTTGGAACCTTTTACCAGTGATCATAGAATGGAACGAGTAGAATCTGGCGGCTGGGATTATTCGATCTTCCGAGGACGGCTCCCCCTGGGAATCATCCTGCTACATGAGATCAAAGGCATCGATGAATACGCTCTTTCGGTTGGGAAGAAACTCTCAAACGAGGGCTTCTGGGTGGCCCTGCCCGATCTTTTCCGGGGAATATCCACCAACAGCCTAGAGGAGGGCATGAAACTACGAGACTCTCTGACAAGGGAGGAGGCTATCGATGCCATGTCCCATGGATTGGATATTCTTAAGGAAAAGACCGGAGGTACGCGGATCGGTACAATGGGCTTTTGCATGGGAGGGGGGTTCGCATTGCTCGGCGGGTGCAACCTGAAGATCGATTTCTGTGTGGATTACTACGGAATGATGGAGGATGCGAAAGAACTGGTAGGCCTTAATGGACCATTGCAACTGATGCTCGGTACCGAGGACAAGCGGGTGACGCCATGGGCCCTGAAAAGCCTATTGCCTGCTGCGGTCGAACATCGAAAACGATTGGACGTTCACCTCTATCCGAAGGCTGGCCATGCCTTTCACCGACCTGGTTGGCAAGGCCACGAACCGGTGGCCGCCAAAGATGCCTGGTCGAAGACGCTTCTCTTCCTCCGGGAGCGGCTGGAATAGGTGAGCCTCGCCCATATCCTTTCTCAGCGGATCGAGCAAGTGACAACGAAAGCACTTCCTCTCGTTCGATCTGAGAATTGGTCGATGGGTGACTCTAGCTCACCGCCTCAGACCGTTCGACAGAATGGTCGGATGAAGCGCTCGCAAGGAGAAATGCACGCCCCCGGGACCTCTGAACAAACTTCAGTCCTATGGCCAGCTTTTTATAATGCCTGCTCCCAATCGAATCGCAGTGAAGGTGATACAATGCCCGAAACAGATATCAAAGAAGCGATAACGGAAAAAAGCATGGAGATCAAGAAGATGTTCAAAGACATGTCCGCGACACTGGAGCAATGGAAGTTTTCCATCGAGGACACGAAAGAGGGCACCCGGGTAGAGATCCACGCCACCGCCCTGTTAAAACGCAAGAAGGAGTGATGGTCAGACCCGTCTGGTCCTTCCAAACATTCTGCGCCTTATCTTCAAGTTCATTAGGCGCAACAATTCTTCTTTGTTCTCATCCGTGAGGATTATGTCAGGCCGCCGCTGGATCATGTCCAGGTACTTGGCCGCCGCCATCATCTCCTCGCACGGATAATACCTCCTGGCGATATCCACTATCTTGGCCGCTGGTCGGTATTCCAGGAAAGAGGTGATCTGTGAGGCCAGGTCATAGGCAAGCTTCTGTGACGGCGGAGCCTCGTTCATGAAGTTCCCGACATCGATGATATAGACCTTGTCGCCGAACATCAGGTTGTCCGGCTTGATGTCACCGTGGAAGATGTTATTGTCGTGCATCTTCCGCAGATAGCTGAACACCGTATCCAGATGCTCATCGGTCAGCTCCGGAACGTCCCCGATGGGCTTGGCGTCCAAAAAGTCGGCGACCAACAGCCACAGCTTGGCCCTCAATGGATAGATCCCCCTGGGGGTGGCCGTGGGTATCCCCAACTGGCTAATTGCGTTCATCATCTCATACTGATGCCTGGCCAGTTCTTCGGGTGATTCGGTGACCCGGAACATGGGGGCCATCGAGTTCATGTGCAAGTACAGGTTCTTGAACAGCTGGATGGCCCTTGCCGTCATGTTGTCGGTCCCGCCCAGGATCTTGCCGAAATATCTCACCCGCTTTCCATTCTTGTCGGTACCCTCGATCTTGATGGGGATCGAGAGCCTGGCGACCTCCGCCCCCACTGGCTTGATCGAGACCTTGGTCAGATGAAACTCCGTCTCCATGATCTTATGGATATCCTGAAGCACGTCCCGGAAAAATTCCCTGTGGGCCAAGTGCTTTTCGGCATCGGAGTGGTCGTTCATTTTACGGCCTCAAGGTGGGTTCTCCTGTCCGCTTCCTTGATCTGCTTGAGCTTCTGTTTGTTCATCTTCCTCGAGCCGTTCCACATCTCGAACCCCAGCCTTAAGGCCTGGATCCGGTGAATGACCATTCCGTTCTTGACCCCGCGCCCAAGCTCGAGGATGGGCTTTCCCTTGTGCTCGTACACGATATGCCATACGTTAAGTTCAGGTACAGAGAAGAAAAGCTGATTCGTGTTGATCGTTATCTCCTTTCCCTGCACCGTGACATCCATATCGACCATGCCCTCGCGCTTGATGGGAATGCTCAGCCCTTGGCTGAAAACGACCCGGAACAGGGCATAGCTGACCATTTCGATCAGACCCATGTCGATCGGTCGCTGGATATTGCCTTGGGGCAACGGCTCTTCCGACGAGGTCGATCCGTCTTTTTCCGGATTGACCGCGTTCCCGGTGATCGGTTCTTTCGGCGCCTCCTCACCGGTCTGCTCTGAAGAGCAGCTCGCCTCGGCTGTTTCCCCGTCCGAAGTCTCCGTTTTATTGATGTCTTCCATTCCAGGCTCACGGTCCAGGAAAGGGGCGCCGTTCTTGTGATACTCTCCTTTGACCTTGACGCTGCCACCCTTCTTTTGCCAATACCGCTCGAAGTTTTCCAGATCGGCGTCCACTCCCACCAGTTCCTTTGGTAGCCCGTCCTTGTGGAATTCGGTCAACACTTTCCTGCTCGCCGGGTCCTTCCACTCCTCCGCACATATCAGGTCACGACATATTTCCCCGTCCGGACCGACTGGCTTATCCGGTTTCTTCGCCTTCTGTTCTGCCAAGGGAAACACCTACTTCTTGACTAAAACTTGGAAGCGCGCGAATATACGTGTTCCATCCTGGAACTCTTCCATCGACACCTTCCAGTCCTCGAGCTCGGCGTTCAGAGTGTTCATGAATTCATCTATCTCATCGACTATCTTCTCGACGTTCTCGGGTTTCCCGCCGACCAGGTGCAGGACCGATGCCATCTTGTCTCTTTTGTCCATCAGCTTAGACCGGTTGACCATTCGAGTCCGTGTCTTATTATCTTTTGTACTCTCATGACTGGGCGTTTTACGGCCATCATCATTAGTGATTATCTCAAATTCATTAGAATACTAGAAGCTCAAATCATCGTCATCGACAGGGACATCATCATGGGTTCGCTAGGCAGGCCAGGAGATATCGGGGAAAGTCTTTCTTCTTTCAAGGGGGAGGTCTCCACGGAGGTCGCCATCAACGCGAGGATGATCAGGAAGATAGAGGCGCCCATACCGAACGACAAGTATGGCCACTTGATCTCTGCAGGCCTGATAGTACTGGCAGCCATCCTCATCTTTCAGCAGAACTCGGTCTTCATCGTATGGCTCATCATCGCGATTTTGCTCTATTCATACAATTACATCATCTTTTTCATCCCGACGACAGTGGAGAGCATCCGTCCAGATGATGATGATATTGCTTCCACCCTCATCAAGAAGCGCAATTGGCCCGCGATTCGTCTGCTGCTAAAGAAAAGAAAGCTGGCCATAGAGATAGGGCTCACCGTTCTGCTGGGCGGGGTCCTCCCCCTCTCCCTGAGCTTTTCCATAATCTTCGGCCTGGGACTGTTCTTCGCCATCTATTTTGGGTTCTTTGCCCATCTGATCGCGGCACAGACGATCGATTTCATCGTGATCCAGATAATACTGATCCTGTTGTTCTACCTGATGATGTACATCATCAAACCGCAGGCACAGGGGATCACCAAGATCGGAAGAATGTTCAAACGGAGGCTGGACACCGCCCGTTCCAAGGGTAAAGGTGCCCATCTCCTGGTGGTTTTGTTCATGATCGCGGGCATCAGCGTCGCCTCCGTTCTGGTGTTCGGTGCGATGCTACTTCCCGGTTTCCTACTGCCTCCCCTCTGGGAGGACCTGAGCCGTTTTTCCAACATCGATATTCCGATGGTCCTGGTCGTTTTCTTCATCCAACTGGTGGTCATGAGGCATTTCCAAGGGATCATCAGCCGTCGGATGGCGGTGAAACGGCTCAAGAACAGGCTGTCGGACCTCAACCGAACTGTCGTGGTCAAGCTGGATCAACTCTTGTCCGCCCCCGAAGGGGAAATCAACATGGCCGAGCTGGAGGATCTTAAGAGCAAGTATTATTCGATCGCCATTTACGACCTCATAGAACAGGACATCTTCGGTTATTCTAGGATCTACCTGTTCGGCGTTCGGCTCCGCTATTTGCTGGATGAGGATGTCCTTAACCATATCAATGTGGCGCCGGAAACGACCAGTGCAGTGAAATAGATACATCAAGATCAGCAGAGCGGCGTTTTTCCTTCTCGGAACCGATTGTTTTTCGCAGTATATCTTTTATCAAATAGCCCGGCGTCGACGTTAGAAAAAGCGGGGAGTAATCCACAAAAAGAAAGAGAGGATCGACCTGAACATCTTTCAATTGGTCGTCGCTTTATCGGCCTTAAATTGCCTTGCTAAACATCGACGAAACCACAGAATCGTCAAAATGCCGCCAAATCGTCGCGGTCAAATTCGGTTTTTCGAGGACATCGCTGAAATCATTAGAATACATGAAACTCCAATATTTTACCAGGGAGGTTGAAAATGAGAGCAGGCGGTGACTCGGCGAACTTCGGGGATGGGGTATCCGCATTCCGCCAAGAGGTTGCCGCGGAGGTGGCCTGCGAGGAGAAGATGCTCCTAAAGCTTCAGCAACCCCGGGGGCATGATAAGTATGGCCATCTGGCATCATTTGTGCTCACGTCCTTGGTCGTACTCCTGATATTCATGCAGAACTCGGTTTTCATGCTTTGGCTCATCATCGCGGTCCTTCTGTATTCATACAATTTCGTGATCATGCTGATCCCGACGACGACTGAGAAGATCAGGCCGGGAGATAGGGACATGGCACCGGGGATCGACAAGGAGCGCAAATGGCTGGCTCTGCGACTGCTGCTAAGAAAGAGGAAGCTGGCCATAGAGATAGGGCTCACCGTTCTGCTGGGAGGCATCGTCCCGTTGTCGCTCAGCTTCTCCATCATTTTCGGACTGGCCATGTTCTTTGCCGTTTACTTCGGCTTCTTGACCCACGTCATCGCTGGCCAGGCGGTGGTACTGATGGTGGTGCAGATCGTTCTCATCATACTATTCTATCTCCTAATGATCCTCCTACGGCCCCAGGCCCAGGGCATCACCAAGATCGTCATCTCCTTCAAGAAGAAATTCGAGGAAGCCCGCTCTAAGGGCAGGAAAGCTTATTTCTCGGTCGTCCTGGCCATGGTCGGAGTGATCACCGTGGCCGGAGTGCTCGTCACCGGTGCGATGCTGCTTCCCGGTTTCATTCTTCCGTCGTTCCTCTCCGAAATGAAACTGTTCCCCAATGTCGATTATTCCCTGATCGCCATTGTATTCATCAGTCAACTGGTGATCATGAGGCACTTCCAGGGCATAATGAGCAGAAGGATGGCGGTCAACCTGCTGAAGGCCCGGATAGACGACCTCAACACGCAGGTCCTTGGAAAACTGGACACCGTGGAAATGATACCGGAGAACGAGGAAAAGGAAACCGTGCTAAGAGGCCTGAGAAAGAAGTACTACTCTGTCGCGATTTACGATGTCATTCGGCAGGACCTATTCGGTTACTCCCCGGTCTATTTGGTGGGTCCACGCTTGAGATATGTTCTGGATGAAAACGTCATCGAACACTTCTAGACCATCGGCGCAGATTCCGGGGCCGCCGGGTCTAAAGCTTTCACCCAGTCCCAATGAAATACCGTCTCCTTGCGCCTGGACCGGACCATCTCATATGCTTCCTGATAGGTCATGCGGTACCTTTTTTTCACATACTGCATCGCCACGAACGGGGATCGGTCCCTGCCCCTATCGCAGAATATTAGGATCTTGGGCTGGAACGGCACAACCCCGATGATCTGGTTCTGGGCCTGCATGATCAATTCGACCAATGGAGCCCTTCTGGATGGAAATATGCTTTTGGTGAACAGGACCCTGGCATCGATTAGCAGACCTATGCCCTCGCTACGCCGACGCTTTGGGGAAAAACCATCGAACCAATCGCCGACCGCCACGGTATCATCTATCCAATCCATAGCCTCTCCAATGGTATCGTCCAGGAACCGATCCCGAGATCCGAGCCAACGTCCTTCTATTCCCGCCTGGATTATCTAATGTTTACTGCGACCAGCATCATTGATCGAGTTGATGGGACGATGTTGAGGGACCAAAAGGTCTCAGTGAGCAAAACAGAACAAAAATGAGCTACCCGGCGTCGTCACGACCGATGCCTTTCGGTCATCGCCGCGGGAGCTCAAAGAAGTTTCTTAAGGAGATTTAGGTCCTGAACGACACGGAATACTGCACGTCCTTTGCGCCAAAGTACTTTTGACAGTACTCTGCGACGTGCTTCGGTGGGTATTCCTTGCAGCTGAAAACATCGATGAACGCCCTGTTGGTGTCCTCAGCGAAGTGCCCCGATATCAATGACGTCTCGATCAGTTGGGCCAAAGAGTAACCCTGCACGCGAGGATCGGCACCGAACCTTACCACGATGGGGGCGCCAAAGCGCTTCATGTGGATATGTTCACACAGATCGATAGAGAACTGAGTAATGTACTCGCCGCTGCCGATCTTATTAGGGTCGCAGTCTTTCAGATCGATGGATGTAAGAAGGCCCCATTCTTCGCCTTTCTTGTAACGTTCCTCAATCTCTTCGTCGCTCATCATTTTTCCAGACCACGGACCCATGCTATACATCTCTTGCTATCACCATCTGGGCAATACTCTAGCCCGTAATTATTGAGACAGGTCAAATTCGTTCTAGGATTTAAGCATGGGGATGAAAAAGGCCAATAATGTATCGGCAATAAGCCTTACAGCCTACCATGGCATGATTCATCATGGCATGGAAAGACCCATTCGACGGCCTTTTGCCCCTTTTCCGGACGAAATAATCTTACCTTATCATGGCTTGACCATCAACATTGATCGATGGCAGAGGAAGAGGTCTATTATGAAAAGAATCGGTTGGTTCACCACTGCAAGAGGTCCAGGTTCGTTCAATTTGTTCAAGACCATGATGGACAGTATAAACGACGGGACCATTGACGCCGGGATATCCTTCGTTTTCATCAACAGGGAAGTCAGGGGGAACCGTTTCCGCATGAAGCTCATCGGTCTGGCAGAGGAGGCGGGCATTCCGGTGATCATTCTTCCCTCGGACACGTTCGAACCTGAGCTGAAAGAAAAGGACCTTCCGGCCTGGAGGGATGAATACGGCAAGGCAATGCGGGAGCAGATATCCAAATATCCTATGGACTTCGGGGTGCTGGCAGGCTACATGCTGATCCTTGACCCGGAGACATGCCGGAGATACTCCATCATAAACCTCCATCCGGCACTCCCGGATACCTATAAGGGAACCTGGGAGGAGATCGTTGCCAAGGTGGTTGAGAATGGTGACGAGCGTTATGGGGCAACCATCCACATCTGCACCCCGGAACTTGACCGCGGGGAAACGCTCTGTTACGATTCCTTCGCGCTGAGCGGGATCAGGGAGAGATTCCCCGGCAAAGAAGATCAGATAAAACAGGTGAGGGCCCAGGAGTTGAAAAGAGAGGCCTACCTGCTCATCAGTGCGATAAGGCTGATCGTCGACGACGAGATCGAGATAAGGGACGGCAAGGCATTCGACCAGTCGGGCAAGAGCGTGGACGGCAACCCCTGCCTCGGAGGCATCATCGATGATAAGATTCGAAGCCCCGAGGGCTAGAAACGGCCGCGACCATACTATCGCCTCGAATGTCTGAAGATCAGCTCAAAGTAATGAAAAAGGGAAAGCCCTTCTGTGGCTGGGCATTCCCATCGTCCTGATCTGGTCTGATTCTTTGCTCCTTCCAACACGATACATCACGCACCATATTGGAAGTTCCGTGAAAGTGCCCTTTTGATAACTGGGTCGGAAGGATGTTATCCCTGTCATCCCGATAGGCAGATGCTCGGTCGGCCGCGAGATGATCTCCTGAGGACGCCTCGTGACTTACTGCAACCGCCGGCCGGGCAACTATGCTGGATTCTTCCGAGCCAAAAAAGGTTGTTGACCGCCTGCGAGGTCACAACCTAATCCCTTCGAAAATCGGAGGGGTTAAGAAGCGTTCGACATTGCAAGACCTTTTCTGTCTTGAACATTTTACATGAACTGGGCAAACAATATTCCTCAACTCTTACTGGATAGAAGTGAAGTGCTCCCGCCGGGATAGTCTTCAAATATAGTAGATAGCGGACTTTTTTGTCAATTCCGAGATTTGGCGGACTTTGGGCCTGGGTGTTTAGTCGTGCTCTCAGCTCGGTTACCGAGTGATTCCGAGAGCTTCCAAGAGCTGCCCGAGACTTCGTTGCTGCCCTTGTTAGAGCACCTTGGTGTCTTCACCATTCCCGTCCCAAGCCTTCTCGAGCCTCGATCCGGCGCTCTCCGCGAGATTTGGGCATAGTAGCTCTGGGTCGTGTTCACATTCGAGTGTCCTAGCTGTGCCGATACATCCACCAAGAGGTTTGGGTCCATCTCCACGCACATCGTGGCGAAGGTGGGCCTGAAGTCCTTGAGCTTGAAGGAGACCCCGGATATCTCCTGGACCTCCCTCTTGAGCTCCCGGAAGTGGTTCGAGCTGTAAGGTCGATCTGTGTCGCCCCGCAGGTTGCGGGATGAGATAGATGGATTGGTCCTTGCCGTAGAATCGCAACAGGTCCTTGCGCTCCTCTAGGTATGCAAGGACGTTATCACGATAGTTGGGCATGACCGCCACTGTCCTGTTCTCTCCCCATACTCCGGCGCCCTTTGGAGTCCGTACGTAGAAACGCCACCGGCGCACATCCAGGTCCTCCAGGCGGGCGAGACGGAGCTCGGACGGCCTCAGGCCCGTCGCAACGTAGAAAGTGGTCAGGAAGCCCCGCCTTGGCCCTGCGCCATCCTTCCGGTTCATCCTCGCAGCTCCCAATGCTGTGAGCGGCCTCTTGCACGATCTTCAGGTCATTGTTCGCCATGGCCCGTATTGGCTTCCTTGCCGCCTTGTGGGGCAGTTGATATCCTCTTGCCTCATCGACTCGACAATCTTGTTGCCGTGAAGCTCAAGGATTCCTTCGATCTTCGAAAGATAGCGGACCTGCGTGTCAGGGTCGAGAGGTTTTCCTTTGTGATGTCTCGGCTCCCTCATCCAATCAAGGAAGGCCCTTAACTCGACTGGCCCCACCTCAACCGGGTTGGTCGTCTTGAGCTCGCCCCGTTCACGCATCTCCTCGAGCTCTCTCACGATG
The DNA here is from genome assembly GCA_963710685.1 of uncultured Methanomassiliicoccales archaeon. Lineage (GTDB taxonomy): Archaea > Thermoplasmatota > Thermoplasmata > Methanomassiliicoccales > UBA472 > DASXVU01. The sequence goes on from CAVQBH010000015.1 coordinate 439,430, forward strand.
CTCCGGACTATCCTCCGTTCATTGTCCATCGTGCTCTTTCCCACCTTCAAGCTCCTTTTCTCAAGATATTTCTCGGCGGCCGCCATCAGGGGGTATCTGCCCATGGACCTCCCCCTCTTGGCAAGCCGATCGGCATTGCTGGGACGCCCTCGTCGTCGTGCGACACTTTGAGCGCCTTCGTCATGAGCATGCGCCCGTGCGATGATAATCGCTTCGGCGGGCTGTCCTGTGGCCGGGGCGGCGGACGATGACCTGGAGCTCATTCTTCCCTTTTTCCTCGTTGTGTGTTAACCGTTGACAATTTTCGATGCTGGTATGCCCTTACATCTCCAAGTTAACCTGTTAACTCACTTACCTCGGACCCCATATTTCCGCAGGTTCAGGGCATAGGTGGAGTGAAAACCGTCGAGCTCGAAGTAAGTCTGGTTCCCAGCCCCCCGCATCAGCTTGAAGCCGAGGGATTTTATCATACTGGTGACCTTCGCGGTCTTGACCCGGTCCCTGCGGTCATCGTCCCCGTGATTGAGCAGGTCCAGGTTATATTGGTCCGCGACCGCCCTGGTGGTCATTTTGGCGGTGTTGCGAAGCTTTCTCCCATCAAGGCCGGTCTGACCCAGCTCATCCTGGCATTCGTAGGTCATCTGAAGCGAGTAGAACACCTTACCCTCGCCCGAGTCCTTCAGGCCCTCGTCCGAGAACTCCTGGGAGCTCGCGACGACGCCGAGGATGGCATTGACCTTCAGGTCCTTCGACGCGCCACCCATGGCCAGGGCGGGCACGAGGAGAGCGGTCGCTATCTCGATGGAACGGTCGTTGAGGATCACCGGCCTTTCCCGCCATGGGACCTCCCGCAGTGCCAGGGGGAATGCCTCTCTCATGAACGGCTCAAGGTCGAGCAGGCCGGTCTGGACCCTGAAGCGGAGCCCAAGGAGGCGCCCCCGGAGAACGCGCGCCTCATCCTTCCTTATGATCCGCTCTACCTCAGCGCTTGGCGGCTTGGTGAGCATCCGGACCATGATCGAGCGGTTGAGCTCGTCCTCCTTCGGCTCGTGGTTCTTCATCCCGATGGCGAAAGGCGAAAAGACACTG
>CAVQBH010000016.1:0-72095 GCA_963710685.1 uncultured Methanomassiliicoccales archaeon
TATAATTTGGCTAGGACACATCCGTTACTGTAGATTCCAGGAAAATGGATATTCGAAAATTTCGAAAATAATGACATTCTATTGGTCTATTATTCATATTTTCTATTGTTTACTTATCATTGATAGACTAAACATCTATAATATAGAAACACATATCATTCGACCATGGCCAACGGTCTCGGGGTCAAGATCGATTCCTGTGGAACAATTGAGAAATGTTGCCTTCTCACTTCAAAAAGAAGGCGAGTATAGATGCCCAATGATCGCAGAAGGACCCTTGGCCTTGGCATCGATACGGGCGGAACGTTCACCGACGCGGTCATCATCGATATGGCCACGATGGAGATATTGGCGAAGGCAAAATCTCCAACGACCTACGAGGACCTTACCGTTGGACTGCTGGGCGCCGTGGACGGTGTCATTGCCTCGGGCAGGTTCTCGGTCGAGGAGATCGAAATGGTCGGACTGTCAACGACCCTTGCCACCAACTCCCTCCTCACCGGAAAGGGGGGCAAGGTCGGTCTGATCTGCATTGGATGGTTTCCGGGGGACAGCGTCGATATGGGAACAAGCATCATCGAGCATGTCGAAGGCGGACATTCGGTCAACGGAAGTGAATTGAACGAACTTGACATGACGGGACTGGACAAGGCAATAATGTCTATGTTGGACCGGGTGGATGCGATAACCATTTCCAGCATTTTCAGTGTCTACAATCCCAGTCATGAGGAGAGGGCCAGGAAGGCGATCCTGGAACGAACCGATAAGCTCGTCGTCACTGGCCATGACCTCACCACGCAGCTTGGGATCAGGGGGCGGACAATAACCGCGGTTCTGAACGCCCAGCTAATCCCCATCATAGGCGATTTCCTCACCAGTGTGGAGGCATCGCTGAAAAGGAGGAAGATAACCGGTCAGACGTTCGTGTTCAAGGGCGACGGGTCATTGATGAACCTGGCGGTGGCAAGGGAAAGACCGGTGGAGACAATCCTCTCCGGCCCGGCCGCAAGCCTGATGGGGGGAAAACTTCTCTCTAAACAAGACCACTGCATTGTCATCGACATAGGCGGGACGTCCACCGACATCGCATATCTTGATAACGGGTTCATGAGGATCAACCGTGAGGGCGCATTGGTAGGAAACTGGCGCACGATGGTAAGGGCGATCGACATCTGGACAAGCGGTCTGGGCGGGGACTCGAACATAAAAGTGGACTGCTTCGGCGGAATCGAGATCGGCCCAGAAAAGGTCATCCCCCTGTCGATGGCTTCGAGGTTGCATGGATCAATATTGGATAAGCTGCAGGCAACGCGCCAAACGACCTATTTCATGGCGTATGAACGGGCGAGCGGTAAACTGACCCCAGAAGATAGTAAGGTCTATGACTTCATCAGGAAAAACGTCATCAGCACGCATGATGAGTTGTGCGAAGCGTTGCCCAAGCTTCCCATCAGGGACAACCTAAGGTCCCTGAGGTCCAAAGGCTTCCTTATGGAGACTGGTCTGACCCCGACGGACATATTGCATTTCAGGGGCATTTACACACCAGGGGACGTCGTGGCAGCGAAGGAAGGTGTAGAAATATTTTCCAACCTTTCCGGTCTCTCCACGAAGGAATTCGTGGACAAGTTCATGGACGAGATGGTCACCAGGATAGGATCGGAGATCATAAAGAAGGTCATATCCGACGAGTCCGGGGATATCGTCCCATCTAAGTCACTGGACTATCTGATCAAAGCATCGCTTTCGGGTACCGGACTACGCACCGTATCGATAAACGCGAAATTGGACCGCCCGATCATCGGTCTGGGCGGGATGGCCTACGCTTTTGTCCCGGCGTTGGAAAAGCGGATGGGGGTGAAGGTGATCATTCCCCCGAACAGCGACGTGGGGAATGCCGTTGGAGCGGTGTGCAGCAAGGTGACGGAGACCATATCGTTGCAGGTGTACCCAAGGGAGAACAGGTTCTGGGTGATGTCGCCGTTCGCCGACCCTCTGGAGTTCTTTGACCGCGTGACCGCCGTGAACATGGCAAAACAGATGGCCTCAAAACACGTCAAAGAGAAGGCGATATTGGCCGGGGCTAACAATGTCGATGTCCTGGTGAACATAAATGAGGACTGGATCGGATCCAAATCTCCAACGGTCAAGGTCATGACTAACTGGACAGAGGTCAGGGCGATGGCGACGGGTTATCCGATCCTGCTCTGAACCATTCCCTCGCTGTTTTTTCCAGAACAAGTTCAGGCGAGGCTCTCCTTGCATTGACCGGTGACACGACAGCCCATGCACTTGTCGTCCGCATAGAAGGGGCACCGCGGGCATCCCTTCTCCGTCTTGCAGGGAGAATCCTTGCATTCCTCCGGCGCCATCCGAACTGGGATTATGAAATCCTTCGCGGAGGTTATCACGATATTGAAGTCAACATCCTTTACCGACGGAAGTGATCGTATGTGGCAATTGACTATCGATTCCAACGTGGACATGGATTCACTGAAGAAGAAGAGGCATACGTTCCGATTCCCGGAAACCGAGAATCCGTGGGCGAAATAGGGGCAACCCAGGAACATCTTGAGCAGTTCATCCGGCTTCATGGTGGTCACGTCCACCTTGGAAAGGTAGAATCCCATCTTCACCGGGTTGACCCCCATCTGCTTCTCCAATCCACCGTTCTTTCTCAACCAGGCGACCCGGGTGGCGACCGAGGGTTGGGACATCTTGATTCGGGCAGCTATCTTCTCCTGGGATATATTGGGATCCTCAGCATACATGGTGATGATTATCCGGTCCTTTTCATCAAGTTTCACGTGAGCGCCTCCTTCGATCATGGGGAATATTGTGGTCGGATAGCACATTGTTCGAGAACCTAAGAACCATCCTCTCAGATACGGCTCGTCCGATGGCTACGCCCTCTGTCTGTCGTCCTTTTAATATCTTCGAATGATTTGATGAAAGCTTCATGTTCTTCCTGGCAGTTATGCTTATACAATATAGGCATATTGGCTAAATCAAGCTATTTGTGATGTTCATTCGAATGTTCGTAAGCGAGAAAGCACTCCGCAAGCGACTGGAAATAACCAGTGGCGGAAGAGATCTGAATTAATATTGCGCTCTGAATGCTTATTGATCTGGCCGGAGCCAACCTTGAAGAAAAAACGATTATTCATGAGCCCCGATTCAAATTAGTGGTGAAATATTAATAGTGAATATTATCCAGAGCCTTGTGATGACCCAAGCATCAGAAATGTCCTTCTCGATTAACAAAATCCCGAGAAGTTGGAAAGAAATGAATATGTTCATCGATGAATTCCGTGCATCCTTGGCGATTTTGGCCAGGATCATTCGGTACGCGATCCTCTTCGAGTTGAAAGTCCATTTATGTCCTTACCCTCGATCACTTCCAGGCCGGTGGCCTACCGGATAACGATTGCCTGAGGAGGGAAGGGTTCGATAGGGGTCGCCAGACTAACCATTGAGCATGCTGAGGGCAATAGCACACTGCCCGGTGGATATACCACCTTCACCGTTCGGTATCTGGTCGGGTAATAGCAGATCGAACCCCCTTGAGCGCGCGAGATCCTTCACAAGCCTGCAGACAGTAGCATCATAAGAGACCCCCCCAGTGAGGCCAACAATCCCGACGCTCTTTTCCTCGGCCTCCTGACAGGCAATATCCACCAACGCCCCCAGTATCGCCGTCAAGAAACTAACTGCCAGATCCTCTTTGCTGCCTTTTGACTCGAAAAGCTGTTCGAACAGCGGGATGGTCTGCACCACGCCGCTTTGACCTCTGCGACCAGCTCGACGATGGGTTCTCCCCTCTTCAGTAACCTTTCCAGCTTCATTGCCGGCTCACCATCGTATGAACGATACTGGCAGATGTCGAGGTAGCACGACAGTGCGTCCATCACCCTTCCCATGCTGGTCGTCCTTGGGCTCTTTATCATCATCTTGCGGAGCAGAGCGGTTTCGACGTCCGAATAATAGTTGCAGTGTTGGCCGAGCATTTCTCTAATCGCGAAGACCAGGCGTCGCACGTCGTAAACGGCCTTCTCGCCTCCGAGCAGCGGTATCTCCTGCAGATGCCCCACCCTCTGGTACGAGTCGAAGGTGGAGTGCAGAACATCTCCCCCCCAGACAGTCCCGTCGTCTCCGTATCCGGTGCCATCCAGCGTAATCACCGCCGCCTCTTCGACCTTATGATCGACCAACAATGCCGCGGCATTCGCCCATTGATGCTGTACCTCAACGAGTCGCGACCCAGTCTCTTCGGCCAATCGCTTTCCCAACCTGCCGGTAGAATACCTAGGGTGAATGTCGATGCCTATGGCGTCGATGGTGTCGGTGCTAGCAATCTCCTTTGGTATTTGATGGCCGATCCAACAAGATCAAGAACGCCTGCCGAACTGGTGTCGCCGATGTGCTGAGTGGCATACAACCGCTTCCCGGCGGCCAGAGCGACGGTGATGCTCTTCTGCCCCCCCATACCGAAGGCATTGCCGGCGAATGGGAAATCGACCGCCACCGGAATGTACCCCCTCGACTTGCGGAGATAGAACGTACCGTTCTCAAAGCTGCGCACCACTGAGTCATCGAACCGGTTCAATATCTCCCGGTCGTGCAATAGATAGCATTCCGCCCCCAACGCCAACGAGTCCTCGTCACGCAAGACCATCGGCTCTCCGGGAATGTTGGCCGGGGATATTACCAGGGCATCGCAATGTAGCTTACTGAACAATATCCGGTGCATCTCGGTAAAAGGCAGGAGGATCCCGATGTTGCCTAGGCCGGGAGCGACCAGTTCCGTGATCTCAGAATCTATCTTGGGCAACAGCACGATCGACCGGTTCGCCGATATCAAAAGTTCTATTTCATGTCGGTCCGGCCTCGCGTACTTTCTTACTGCTTCCATGTCGCGCACCATGATGGCGAACGGCTTCACCCTACGTCTGTACCGTTGCCTCATTCTAGGAAGGGTCCCCAACGTGCAGCACAGGTGCATGCCTCCTGAGCCCTTGGCGACTCCGATACTGCCCTGCTCGAGCAATGTGGCGAACGTTGAGATCGGTTCTCCACCGATCATATTGCCATCACTGTCCAGTAGTCTGAACTTCGATTCGCGGTCCGGACATGGAATGGTCTGCGGTTGATACTCCCTGGCCGCAAGGTCCCCGTACCCCTGGCAGCAATCGTAGCTGGCGGCAACATCATTCTGAATCCCTGCTGCCTTCCGGCTGCTGGTTCTCTTAACGTTCTGGAAACCTATATCGGAGAGCTCTCCGTCGAACATACCAGTCGATATCTCCACAGGGTCCAGGCAGGCGAGTGGAGCCATAGTCTGGCGTAGCTCTGATACGAAACGATCGACGTCCCCGTCTATCTGGATAACAGCGTGGGAACCGTTGATCCGAATATGGTAGTGCATGCCCAGCCGGGTCGCCACTCGGTGCACGGAGGCCTGGAAGCCAACACCCTGGGCGATGCCGCAGACTGTTATTATCATCTAGCGATTCGAACATATGGTAATTATTTAACCTATTATGAATTTTTATTTGACAAGATGAAGCCCCGGACTTTGCCATTTTCTTCGGCAATGCGATCAGGCCGCCGGTTCTGGCGTCGTTCAGAATAGGTCAGATGAACAAGGTCCTTTCGAGATATCAATTCACAACATTGGGTTGCTGGCATGTACGAGGCTCAAGAATCCACCTTCAGTCCGGCGTCAAAAGCCCCGGAGGTTTAAGAAGGACATTACGGCTGACTCGGGTCGGATATCCATAGCACGTAGCTTGACTGTAGGGGCACTGGATATTGACCATTCCACCGGTTCCGGAACAGAGGCACTCACATGAGGATGAGGACACAATTCAAGAAGGACAGGAGCGGCGGGATCGAGGGGTTGCCGCTACAGCTGATGATCATGGTTCTGATCGCCGGGATAGGCTCCGCGGTGCTGCTGGGATGGATGGGCAATCTGAACGCGCCGCAGTCCATCGGCTCGGTCACCGCGACACCCACGGAGCTGGTGGCGCATGATGGCGACGGTGATGGGATCTACGAGGCGAGGAGCTTCGACCTCACGATCACCGTCTCGGACGCAAAGGGAGATCCTTTGGCCGGGGCCACGGTCGTCCTGGACGGCTGTAACATCGCCAGAGTGGATGGCACCAGACCCTATGGCACCACCGATTCCCATGGGCAGATCGCGCTAAGCAATCTTCAGCTGACGCAGACCGGAAAGGCCGTCGGGTTCGTCTCGGTCACCGTGACCAAAAGCGGCTATGGCACCGACACCGGCCTGAGCATCCCGGTCATCTCGGGGTGATAACTTGGCGATCAAGGACCAGCGCGGGCTGGAGGGCATGCCCCTCAAGCTCCTGATCGTTTCTCTCTTGATCTCGCTCTCGGCACCGATCGTGGTTTCCAGCATGGGCAGTTTCCAGGCCCGGACCTCGGAGTCGATGGCGATGAGCGCCGCCGAGGTTATCCGGGAAGCGATAACCGCGACATACATCTCCGGTCCGGGAAACCACCGGGTGATAGATTCGCCGCTGGGGGACGACAAATGTACGATCGAGATCGGCGGTGACCTGAACCAGACCGAGTCGATGGTCATCAAGGTCATGCATGACGGAGGGGTTGACCGCCTCTACCTGTCTGACCCGTCGATCCGGGTCACCACGGTCGGCGGGCATCCGTTCCAGCTGACCTCGGGCACGGGCCGCCTGTCCTTCACATGCGTTTCTGACAACGGGACCTATGTGGTGGTGAGCGGTCTATGATGGAGTTCTTCCTGTCCAAGGTTTGGCTGTTCGTCTGCGGCATCGCGGTCACCGGCGTGCTGTTAATGGCCTTCTCCGGCATGGACCATTCCGTGACCGATGATGAGTCGCAGCGCCGCGTCCTCCAGTTGGCCGAGGTCCTGGATTCCGTTTCCGATGCCCCGGCAAATGTTCATATGACCATTATTGTGGCGGACTACGTTCCGGAGGGATCGTCGTCGGTCTTGATCACAAAAGGTTACGTGTGCCTTGATTCCGGGACCGAACGGTGTTACGCCGGTCTGCATTCCGCGTTCGTCATTTCAGGCAGAAACGGAGCCGAGGTGGATGACCTAACCCTCTCCTATGGTGATATCCTGCTCCTGCACAAGGACCCGGCCAACAAAGGCGTGGTCCAGGTTCAGGTGGCAAAGGAGCGGACGATCTCCTTGACCGCCTGAACGAAGCGTTCACAATCGCTCCTGCTGTTATAGATATAGAAGGAGGCTCGAGCCGCACCGTCTATCTTCCTTTTCAAGAAGAACGGATGGACGCAATGCATCCCGGAACGTATCATCATCCGGGACATCTCGTCAAGGATCATCGCGACGTCGTGCGAGCGCATCCCGCTGATGTTGAAGGAGTAGATGCTGCCCCTCGATTCCGGGTCGTCTGGACCGATGACCTCGATCTCGTCTTCCCCCGCCAGACCTTCGGAGACGATCCGGTTGCATTCGATGTCGTGCTCCAGCACATCGTCCATGCCGATCGTCCCGCAGATAGTCCACCGCCGCCCCAGAACCGATGATACCGGCGTAGTTCATCAGGCCGGACTCGAACCGTTCCGGTATCGGCAGGAGATCCACACCATCGTACGTGGTGAGGCTAACCCCTCCTCCGCCGAGGATCAGCGGCTCGACCTGGTTCAGCAGGTCCGCCTTGCCATACAGGACACCGACGCCCGAAGGGCCCAACATCTTGTGCATGGAGAACGCGAAGAAATCCACGTCCATATCCTCCACGTCGATCTTCATATGCGGGGCGGACTGGGCCCCGTCGACCATGACCAGGGAGCCGTTGTCGTGAGAAATCTCGCAGATATCCTTCACCGGGATGGTCGTGCCGGTGACGTTGTTCGTCTGGACCACGCTGATCAGTTTGACGTTCTTGGACAGCGCGATTTTGAATGCCTCCAGGTCGAACAAGCCATCCCGGGGCGTTTCCACTATGACCCGATCGACCCCTTCGGTCCTCTTCAGCTGCAACCACGGGACGTGGTTACTGTTGTGCTCCATGTCCGTCGTCAGGACCGCCTCGCCCCTTTTTAGGCCCAGGCCCCGCGCTATCAGATTGATCGATTCGGTGGCGTTCTTGGTGAAAACGACCTGTTCGTACGAGCTGGAACCGACGAAATCGGAGACCTTCTCCCTCGCTTCTTCCACCTTGATCGAGACCTGGGTGGCGAGCCTGTGCACGCTCCTGCCGCCGCAGGCCGGATACTCGTAATAATACGAATCCATGGCCTCCATGACCTGTCTGGGTCTGAGGCTCTGACAAGCCGTGTCGAGGTAGACCGGGCTCTTATCCCCTTTTGAGAGTATGGGAAAATCGGCCCTTATCCTATCAATGTCCATCGGACACGAGAATCAGGATGAGCGTATATCTATCCTTTTGGCAGACAGGTTTAGATACGTTCGATGGGAATTGTATTCCGGGATGCATTTCCAATCTAAGCCGGTCCGAGATCTTTGGGCCGGAAGGGGGCATATCAATGAAGAATGGAAACAGGTCGGAAAAGGAAACGGACAGGCCATCAGGGCCGCCGCGGGAATTGCCCAATAATGAACTCCACAGACGAGTTGTCCAGAGGACCAGGCACAGAGACATGGCGGGTGGACAGACCGCCGGGCCAGAAGGTCCGGCTGCCACCCCCGACACCCCCCTGAGCCGGTTCATCCGGAGCATGATCATCGATTATGACAAATGGCACGACGGTATCGGATATGACCTGGAGGCGCTGGAAAAGGCCTCTCCAGAGGAGCGCGCGTCCATCGAAAAGGTCCTGACCTCCAGTAAAGGCCGCGATTGGCGAGACATGGAGGCGCTGGCTGAACTGGATACCCCCCGCTCCCGGAAAGAGCTCCGGGATGCGTTCGCGGCCGGCGACCTCCGGGTGCGGATGGCGGTGATAAGCTATGCGCCAGACATCGTCAGTTTCAATGAAAAGCTCGAGGCCATAGTTCATTCCCTTCGGGTGGGGAACATCTACGACGGGCTGTCTCACGCCCTGGACCTGGTCGAGGAATTCCATCCGCCGGAGGTGGAGGAGGAGCTGTTCCGCGGAGTTCAAGAACGGGAAGGGGAGGTCGCGGTGAACTTCGCCGCGATGCTCCTGTTCCTCCATGGCAAGGCCGAAGAGCCTTTCGATTGGTCACAGAGGCCGTTCCTACTCCGCTTCAACACCGATGACCCGGACGAACGCAGGGATGCCTTCATGGAGCTGTGCCAGAAGATCGAGGTCAAACCCGAGGAACACTCCGTCAGGATGACCTGATACGGTGTTCCGGAGGCCATTAGGTCAGGGTCTGGGGGGCCGTCAGGAAGATGGTTGTTGACCAGTCGGATTATTATATCGGATTTTATGTTATCTATTGCTAAGGTGCCGTCAGGAGATCATTCCCCATGAACGTGACTTATTTCGACAACAGCGCGACGACCAGGGTCGACCCTAGGGTCCTGGAGGTCATGAGCCCTTTCTTCCTCGAGAAATATGGCAATCCATCGAGCCTCCACAGCCTCGGCAGGGGCGCGGAAGAGGGAATGGACGCCGCCAGGGATAAGGTCTCCGGAGCGATCAACTGCACTTCAGGCGAGATCGTGTTCACTGGCGGGGGCACAGAAGCGGACAATATGGCCTTGCAGGGATATGCCTTCGCTAACCGGAAAAAGGGCAAACACATAATCACCACCAGGATAGAGCACCATGCCATCCTGAACACCTGCGAGTTCCTGGAGAGGGAGGGCTTCGCAGTAACCTACCTCCCCGTGGACGATCTCGGGCTGGTCGATCCAGAGAAGGTCAAGGAGGCGATCACCGGCGAGACGCTGATCGTATCCGTGATGACGGCCAACAATGAGATCGGTACGATAGAACCGGTAAGGGCGATAGCGGAGATCGCACATGACAAAGGGGCGGTCTTCCACACCGATGCCGTCCAGTCGATCACCAAGGTCAGGACCGACGTTGCAAAGGACCAGATCGATATGTTGTCCATGTCCGGTCACAAGTTCCACGCACCTAAGGGGATCGGCGCTCTTTATCTGAAGACCGGCGTGAAGATCCGGTCGTTGGTGTACGGCGGAGGTCAGGAACGCGGGCTGCGTTCGTCCACCGAGAACATCCCAGGCATGGTGGGCATGGGAAAAGCGATCGAACTTGGCATGGACGAATTCGAGGACGATGTGGCCCTGATGACACAGATGAGGGACAGGCTGATCACCGGCGTGCTCCGAGAGATACCGGACGCCCATCTGAACGGACATCCCAGAAAGCGCCTTTGCAACAATGTCCACTTCAGGTTCGACGGGGTCGAAGGGGAGTCCTTGTTGATCCTCCTTGACCAGCAGGGGTTCTGCGTCTCGACCGGATCGGCATGCTCCTCCAGATCCACCGGACCTTCCCATGTGCTTTCGGGTTTGGGACTGAAGCATGAACAGATGCACGGCTCGCTCCGGGCCAGCCTTTCAAAGTTCAACACCATGGAAGAGATCGAACGTTTCCTTCAGGTGGCGCCCGCCGTGGTAAAGAAATTAAGGGAGATGTCACCATTGTACCAGGAGAAGGTGTGCTAGATGGGATATTCGCGAAAAGTGCTGGATCATTTCACCAATCCCAGGAACGTAGGGGAGATACCGGATGCCGATGGGGTCGGAAAGGTGGGAAACCCAGCTGACGGGGACCTGGTCCACATCTACATCAAGGTCCAGGATGGTGTCCTGAGCGACGTCAAGTTCAAGACCATGGGATGTGCCGCCGCCATCGCCACGTCGAGCAAGGTCACCGAAATGGCCAAGGGGCTGACCCTGAAGCAGGCCTTGGCCATGACCCGGGAGCAGGTGGCCGAAGCATTGGACGGGCTGCCTCCGGGAAAGATGGAGTGTTCGAACCTGGGAGCGGAGGCCTTGCACCTGGCCATTCGCGAGTACCTGATCAAGAAAGGAAGGGGGTCGGAGGCACCGCCAGCGGCCTTCGAGCGGGGTGACCAGTGCGCCATGGGAGCGCCCATAGTCTCGCACTGATCAATGAAGGGCCTGGCAATTCGTTTCCGAAGAAGTTATTAGTCCCCAGGGCATGAGCATTGATCATGTCCTCGTTGCAGGTCGATGTGGCCGGGGTCCAGTTGAACAACCCGACCATGCTCGCGTCCGGTATGGTGGGCGAGACCGGGGGTTCGCTCGTCAGCGTCGCCGCCGCCGGCGCCGGCGCGCTGGTCACCAAGTCCATCGGCATGGAACCGAGGAACGGTTACGGCAATCCGACGCTGGTGGAGCTCGAGGACGGCTACGTCAATGCCATGGGCCTTCCCGGTCCGGGGATCCAGGATTTCCGCATCGAGATGGAGGCGGCGAAAAAAGGCAACGTCCCGGTCATCGGCTCCATCTTCGCCTCCAGCGCGAAGGATTTTGCGTTTCTCAGTTCAAGGATGGAAGAGTACGGCGCCTCGGCGGTCGAGCTGAACCTGTCCTGTCCGCACGCCCAGGGCTATGGCATGGAGATGGGCATCGATCCGGAGGTGGTGGGCGCCATCGTCAAGGAGTGCAAGGGCTCGGTGACCATTCCGGTGTTCGCCAAGCTCACCCCGAACACGCACCGGCTGGTCGAGGTCGGACGGGCGGTGGAGAAGGCGGGTGGTGACGCGGTGGTGGCCATCAACACGCTCAAGGCCATGGCCATCTCGGTCGAGTTCAGAAGGCCAGTACTGAGCAACCGTTTCGGCGGGCTTTCCGGTCCAGCGGTGAAACCGGTCGGTCTGCGCTGCGTCTTCGATCTGTACGCGGCACTGGAGATCCCGGTCATCGGGGTCGGCGGCATCGAGACCTGGAGGGACGCGCTCGAGTACATCATGGCCGGCGCCAGCGCGGTCCAGGTGGGAAGCGCGATCGGCAGGCGGGGGATCGGGGTGTTCTCCGAGATAACGGCAGGGCTGGAAAGGTACGTGGAACAGGACCGCTGCGGCGGCATCCGGGGACTTGTGGGGGTGGCTCACGAACATGTCTGAGATCGTGGATATCCTGCAATCGGAAGAAGTCGGGAAGGGCGTGCGGACGCTGCGTTTCGAATACCATCACGAGGTCAGGCCGGGCCAGTTCTTTATGGTCTGGCTTCCGGGTGTGGATGAGATACCGATGTCTGCCTCCTACTGCTCGGGCCGGAAAGGCATCACCGTCAAGGAAGTGGGCCCGGCGACCAAGGCCTTGTGCGATCTGAGGTCGGGGGACAAGATCGGGGTGAGGGGTCCGTATGGCCACGGATACTCCCTTCACGACGGCAGGATACTGGTGGTCGGCGGAGGAACCGGGATGGCGTCGCTGTTACCAGCGGTGGAGGCGGTCGGAGACCCGGCCAGGGTGGACGTTGCCATCGGCGCCAGGAACGTTTCCGAGCTGCTGTTCATCGATAGGGCCAGGTCTGCATCCGGAAACGTGCGCACGTCGACCGATGACGGGACCGACGGGCTCAGGGGAACGGCCGTCGACCTGGTCGCCGACATGCTTTCCAAGGAACGTTACGATCATGTACTGGCCTGCGGGCCGGAGAAGATGATGTACTACCTGCTCCCCCTACTGCGGAAGCAGGCTGTCAAGTGCCAGCTTTCGCTCGAGCGCTATATGAAATGCGGCGCCGGGCTCTGTGGTTCCTGCGCACTGGATGAGAAAAGGGTATGCGTTGACGGGCCGGTTTTCACCGGCGAGGAGGCGCAGAGGATGATCGAGTTCGGCAAGTTCCGCAGGAACGAGGCGGGCCAGCAGATAAGGCTGTGAGTCCGGCTCAACCGTTCAACACCGTCGAGACGATGTGCTTGAACTCCTCATCGGAGACCCGACCCTTCTTCTCCCCGATCTTCTTGACCTCGCGCAACACCTTTTCCAGCTGCTCCTCGGTCGCGCCCAGGTTGAGCTCATCGACCCGCTTCCTGACATAGTTGAGCCCGGTCTTCTTGCCCATGATGAGGTGCCTTTTGTTGCCTATCTCCTCCGGCGGGATCGGTTCATAGGTCATCGGACAGTTCAGAACCGCCGCGACGTGAATGCCAGACTCGTGCGAATAGACGTTCTGGCCGACCAGGGGCTGGTTCTTAGGCAGGCCCAACCCTGAGTATTCGGCGACCAGGTCGGAGAGCCCCTTCAGCTTTGTGGTGTCGATTCCCAGGTCGCAGCGGTACACGTACTTCATCGCCGCCACGAACTGTTCCAGCGGGACGTTCCCGGCCCGTTCGCCGATGCCGTTGACCGTGGTCGTGACCGCCTGCGCCCCCGCCTTGACCCCGGCGATCGCGTTGGCCAGCGCCAGTCCGAAGTCGTTGTGCAGATGCACCGATATGGGGGTGCTCAGATGGGCCTTGACAGTGGTGACGATGTTGAATATCGCCTCGGGTGAAGCGCATCCGAGCGTGTCCGTGACCCCGATCCGGGAGGCGTGGCACTCCTCCGCTTTGCGGTAGACCTTCAGCAGGAAATCCATATCCGTCCGGGTTGAGTCCTCGGCCGACAGCGCACCGGCGATGCCCCGTTCGTGACAATAGTCCAATCCCTCCTCGATCTTTTCCAGCACGAACTCCCTGGGTTTGTTGAATTTGTACTTCAGATGGATGTCCGAGGTTCCAATGAACAGCAGTGCCAGGTCCGAACCGGCCTCCACGCAGGCGTCGATATCAGGCCGGGTGATGCGCGAGAGGGTGAGGATCCTTGCGTTCAGCCCCAACGAACTGATGGCCTTCACTGATCTCAGCTCGTTCTCCGAGACCGCCGGAAATCCAGCCTCTATCTCGGGAACCCGCATCTCGTCCAGCCTGCGGGCGATCGCGAGCTTCTGCTCTGGGCTGAAGGCGATCCCCGGCGTTTGTTCCCCGTCCCTCAAGGTCGAGTCGTAGATGACGACGTCCTTGATGTCCAGTCTGGGGTTGTGCGGCCCGAGGGCGATCATGTCCATGGGAGTCCCTATTTCAAGCGTGTTAATTATCCTTTCCGTGAATCTCTCCGGGAGCAGAAAACCCTAATAATCGCTCCACGGTTTTATGTTCATGGCCATCCCGAACCGGGGCGATGAGCATCCTCCGGAGAACCCGAACTTCCTGCCGGTCAGCCACGGCAAGATGGTCATCAACGTGCCTTATTCGGTCTTCAAGGACCGGACCTTCCATCTGGTTCCGGAGAAATGGGACGAGCTCCGTCAAAACCTTTTGGTCAAATATCCCTGGCTCTCGGTGCACGCCATCGAGGTGATAAAGACCGAGATAATGGAAGCAATGAAGGCCAAGATATTGTCCGAGAAGACCGCCGCCCAGAGGGCCCGGGACATGGTCGCCCGGGGCGACCTGCGGGGCGCGCTCTCCTGGCTGGAAGGACATTTCCAGCTGGAACCGGAGGACGCCGACTCCTGGTATGTCTACGGCGAGGTGCTGCTGAAGACCGGCAGGAAGGACGAGGGATTCGCAGCTCTGAAGAATGCCCGGCAGCTCTCAGGGGTCCGTCCGTCCGAGCACAAGCGGCCCGTAAGGTCGGTGTCCGAAAAGAGAGTTGATGGCGCCGACCACGTCAAGCACCGTCGCCCCCCACGGAACTGATGCGACCTCCCCGTCGATGACGAACCCTTCCTTGACGCTGCAGCATTTCACCAGGGTCTTCCCCTCCTTCTTGGCCAGGTTCCTCGGGCACATGTCCAGCGATCTCGGCTCCTTACGGTAGACCGAGTTGAATATGCGTCTCGACAGGTCGCACCCGATGAGCGTGACCTCCTGAGCAAGCACCGGTGTCTCGTCCAGGAAATAGACGTCCCGGGCCGACTCGAGGCCCGACGCGCGGCAGGGGAACATGACCGCCTTTGTGCTGACCTCCTTCTCCAGTTCGTTGAGGTCGATGTCCCGGTAATGCGGCACGATCGGTAGGTCCACCAGTCCGGTCGAGAACGCCCTTTCCGCCAGGACCGAAAGCTTTGAGGGCGAGGGCGGGACCACATCGACCACGAACAGGTCGAGCAGGTTCTCCTCCTGCAGAAAGGATACATGATTGAACATCCCGGATACGACCACCGTCTTGCCCGGATGCTGCCTGGCCTTGCGCGCCATGTGCGACGCGTTCAGCACGTCGATCCCCTCGTCCCTGATGTAGACGGTCTCGTCCGGAATCGAAACGATCTGGTAACCGGATATCGGGCGGAACAGGTCCTTTCCGCGCTCCTTGATTACCCTGATGACCGCGACCTCGTCCTCGTGCTTCAAGATCATGAAATCGGTGCGGGTGTAGGCCTTCTTGCCTTCGAGGTTAATGGCGATGTTATCCCTCGTCAGGGAGAAATCGACGTGGCGCAGGGAGACGTCCTTGCAGTGGTCGGGGTTCATCGGGCCCATTAACCATCAGGCCGCTATTAACCTTGACCATCGATCGTTCAGTCTCAAGTTTGGAACGGACTACATAACCTAATTATCCGGAGGGCCGATACCGTCGTGGGATAGGGATGCAACCAAGCAATGGTCTTAGCGTCAGCATCGCCTCGCTTAGGAGGCGTCTCTTCGAGGCCAGGCTCAAGGCCATAAGCCGAGCCGATTACGAGCGCTACTCCCAGCTGGACGAAGGTCAGAAGGATGCTTCGGTGGAAGCCAGCTGGGAAAGGGTCATACCTCCGGTCGATCCGGCGATTTGCAAGGCCCTGACCCCCATCGTGAACGATCTGTTCTCCAAGGTCAAGGATGCACAGGTGCTGGAACACATCCGCGGCCAGATGTTGCCGCAGATGCAGGCCAAGATGCACAACACAACCGAGTACTACATCCTGATGACGAAATATGGGAACGACATCGATTCCCGCACGCCGGAGGAGGAGACCCGGCTGATGCTGCATTACTATCTGATGCTGGTGGAAGGTATATACGCCACCCAGCTGAACATCCTCACCATATTGCTCTCCAAGTCCGGGCATCGCTACGAGGTCAACTTCTGCCGGCCGGGAACCTCCGAACTGGACGCCATTGCGGAGGACAGTCTGGCGAACAAGCTCCGGTTCCTCCAGGACAACGGAATGGACCTTGTGTCCCGGGCATGCGACCGGCAACTGCGCAACAGCATCGCCCACGTCGAGTTCGTGGCGTTCACCGACGGATCGATCGCCTACAGCGTCAACAAGGACCGCCCCAAGATAATATCAAGGGGCGAGCTCGAGTCCCGCGTGCTCGAGCTTAGGAAGATGTCCGACGCACTGGGCGACATCTTGGTGAGATCTCTCGAATCTCCGGTTTTGGCCAAGGCCCCGGAGCCGAGGGCAGAGATTCCCAAACCGGAAAAGAGACCGAGTAATGTCCAGGGGCCTACGGAAGAAAAGGCTAAGCCAGAAAGGGGACCGACCAAGGCCCCGGAGCCGAGGGCAGGAAATACCAAACCGAATAAGAGGCCGACGAAGGTCGCGCCCGCAAAGAAAGCGCCGCGTTCCAAGAAAAAGGAATGAATACTTTAAAAACGTTTTTCTCCCAGAACGACCCAGTCGGAGATAGGCTAATATATGTTGAACAGATTTAGCCCGGTACGCAGGGATGACAGAGCGGCCATGTGGCGGACTGCAGCCTTAAACGGCGGATATCCGCATACCCGTGTTCAAATCGCGGTCCCTGCTCCATTTCACTTCTCATCTCAACGTTTCCAGCCAAGCGTTGAGCTTTTCGTAGAACTCGGTTAGCGATCCTATCTGTTCCTCGTCATAATGATCGTGGCGCAGCTTCGCATACTTTGCCCGCTCGATGTGGTCGATGTGCACGATCTCCTCCCGTTCGACGACCCCGAGCATCATCTCGGAACTGCCGTTCCAGGTGCGGTTCACCCGGAACGCCACCTTTCCCAGCGGCAGGTCGTAGGACGGATCGATGAGCACCAGATTTCCGTCTATCTCCGCCTTGAGCGCGGTATGGAAGGAGACCGGTATGGCCCGCACGTACTGCCTCAGGCTCGACGGGAACTCCACCCGCAGGTTCTCCCAGCGGAACGAATAGGTGGCGTACATGACCTTGATGTTCAGCATTTCCAGGAGCGTTCCCAGCAGGATGCTTTTGGCCTCGCTGCTTCCGAAATTCTGGGCGATGGTCCGTTCCGGTGCGTCCCGCTCGCCGTAGAGGCTTACCGTCGGCCGGAAGGGGATGTCCCGGACACGCTCAAAGAGAGCGATCCTGCTCTCGACCGGATCGAGACCGTCCGTCCAAGAACGGAACTTTGCCAACAGCGCTTCGTAGTCAACCATCATGATCCCCCCAGGGCGCACTCGGCCACAAGGTTTAACTGTTTAGCCCTGCGAGGATAAGAACTTGGTGGTAGTACGGGGCCGGGCGCGCCGGGTGGGGCTCTGGACATGGACCAGTTCCTCCAAGGGATCGGGGCCGGCCGTCCCCGTGGAAAGTATTATCTTCAACTATCCTGGTGAGCACTGGGATCGGGATGAAGTTTCGGACGTTATTGATCATCACACTGTTGCTTACCCTGGCCGTCTCATCCGTGGCCGGACAAGGAGCCAGCGGGCAGGCCGCTGTTGCACCGTGGCCAATGTTCATGGCCGACCCGGG
The DNA here is from genome assembly GCA_963710685.1 of uncultured Methanomassiliicoccales archaeon. GTDB lineage: Archaea > Thermoplasmatota > Thermoplasmata > Methanomassiliicoccales > UBA472 > DASXVU01. The sequence goes on from CAVQBH010000016.1 coordinate 17,582, forward strand.
CCACACCAGCCGGTCGCCCTTCAACACATCGACCAATCCCGGACAGGCGGTCAACTGGGTCCCGATCTGGGCCACGGGAAACGCCTCCATCGTCATTTCCGCCCGCGGCACCTACTTCGCCAGCTCGGGTACGGTGCTCTACCGGCTGAGCGCGGACCACGTGCGCATGAACCGCAACGTGGGGAACGACAGCCTCGCGGGAACGCCGGCGGTGGGCTGGAACGATTCCGCCTACGTCGGCAGCCTGGACATGTACATCAATTGTCTGGACGGGAACGGCACCAGCTGGTGGGATTACAACACCAGCGCACCGGTGTGGTCCTCGCCGACGATCGTGGACAACTCCACCCTGTACGTCACATCGGCGGGTTTGATGTCGTTCACCCTCGATGGAAGGCTCAACTGGCGGGTCCTAGAGAACGTCACCTCACGTTCATCTCCGGCGGTTTCCGTCGACGGAATCATATACTTCGGGGCGGAGGACGGAACCTTGTACGCGGTCTACCCCAATGGCACGACCGAGTGGGAATTCCATACCGGCGCACCGGTGCGCACGTCGCCGTCGATCGACAGTGCCGGTAACATACACTTCGGGACCGATGATGGCAGCGTTCTTTGCCTCAGCCCGGACGGCAAGCTCCTGTGGTCGTTCTCCACCGGCACCCCGGTCCGTTCTTCGATCGGGATCCGCTCGGACGGGACGTCGATGCTGCTGACCGGTGATGGCAGCCTGGTGGCGATCGACCGCAACGGCAGCATGGAATGGAGCCTGAAGCTCGGGGGATACAACGTCACCCGTTCCCTGGCCATCGATTCCCAGGGGATATGCTACGTCGGCTCGGACTCCACCATATACTCCGTCCGAACCGACGGAACGGTGCGCTGGACGTACCGCATCAGCAGCGGTTTGGTGGGGTCCCCGGCGATCACCAATAACGGTACGGTGGCTTTCGGATCGTCCACCGGCCTGTTCGAGCTGGGTCAGGTCAACGAAGGGAACGAGTGGATCGTCCTGGCAGGGGTACTGGTACCGCCACTCGTCCTATGCACAGTACTGATCCTGGGGGCCAGAAGGCTCCGGCGGGGAAAATCGGTCGAGAAGAAAGCGGAGTGACGTTCCTTCGCCGCCGGGCGGGTTATCTCTTCTGAGACCCTCATCTGGTCGCAGGTCATTGGGATAGGACCGACAAGGGGCCCTTGGATAGGGCCCCCGGAGGGCAGGCGTCGAGACAGCGGCCGCATGCTAGACATCTCTCCAGGTGGAACACCACATGGTAGTCGGAAGTGTCCATCTCGTGGGCATTCAAAGGGCAGATGGACACGAACATCCGGTAGTCGGTGCACTTGTTCGGATCTCTCCCGACGTAGTTCTAGAGCTCTTCCACCGACCTGGTTCTAGGCAAGGTATTCGAGCGCGCTCGATATGTTGTCCGACTCACCAGCCAGCTCGATGATGAACCTGCCCCCGCCTCTCGTCGATCTCCGCCTTCGGGATGTTGACGTCGATGTCGAAATCGCGCCACAGGCGCTGGGTTATCGGCTGGTTCGCCACCACCGGCGGGAATACCAGGAGGAACTTTTGCCCACCATCACACCAGCTCCCAGTTGGCGTGGGCATCCAGGGTCTTCTGCACCCACTTGTCGGGCATCATCTCGACCGGCTGGTCAGGAGGAACTCGCCCTTCCCGATCCAGTCCCTCAAATAACCGCGATCTCTCCTGCCTTCCGATAGTTTTATAGGGGGAGGTACGGACCTATTTTCCATTGATGTCGATGGTGCCTCTCCTCAGCTGCCCGTAGCTGACCTTCTTGATCGACCTCCTGTCCAGGGATTGCACTCCATGGTCCAGCTCCGGGGCGAATATCTCCACGCTGGTCTCTGGCGACGGACCTCATCATGGACTTGTCCAAGATGGGGATGGGAACCCCAATGCCGACCGCGAGAGAGACGCCGTACTTCGTGAAGTAGAGGGCCCTGAGGTATTCCGGCGACATGCCGCGCAGATCGCGATGACCGCCAAGGCCCGGGCGGCCATGGTCGGAAAGCCGTTCTTGGTCGGTACATTGGTCTTGAACTGGGTCCCCCCATGAGACATGGCCTTTCCGCCCCTAAGGAAATCCTGGAGTCGATGCCGATGGTGCGCCAGGCCGGGTCTTTCAGAAGCGGCTACAGCTGACATGCACTGCTATACGTGGCGTTACCGTTGCGCGGGAACAATTTTCCCATGTATGCATAGAGAGTCTTGTCAGATGAGTTTGTGGCCACGGCATAGTTCTGATACATGTTCCGTGGATTGAACAGATACGCCTGGTTGATCGTCTTCAATGAAATGAGGGTCTCTATCTCCCTGCCGGGTAGCAGTCAGTGCCGAACGCGGTCGCACGAAGCTTCACCGATTTTCCCGAAACGAGCTCCTCGATGATATGCGCCCCACCGTAGCTGATGTCTCCGTTCTCCCGGGTCTCGGTGGCGCCCACATAGGCATCGACCGCCGCCAGTCCAGCGAAGGCCGGCACATCGTTCAGCCATACTTTCTGCATCTTGATCGGCGGTTCGGCGTGGACGAAGTTCAGGAACGCACCGGAAGAGCACATCGCCCCGAACGTATCGGTCGTGACCACATCGACTTCGTTGGTGGCCTTTTCGTGGCCGTCTTTCTTGACCAGCTCGATGACCTCTTCAGCTGTCATCACCACGGCCTCTCCTTTGGCGATCCGGGCGTTCATCTCTTCATGGGTCCGTTTCAAGGTATCATGTTCAGTTGACAATATGTCCATGTTTCTGATTGCCCACGATTGTTAATTTTCACCTTCATAACGCTTATTGATTATTTCAATACCTCGGTGTTCGCCAATAATTCACATAGGAATTAATAAAGGCCACGATTCGGGCCTAATGTTCCGGGCAGTATTTTTCTCTAATTTTCTGTTGAATATCATCGCACATCGATTCGTTATTATCAAATTCTCGTTTCCACCACGTTTTTGTCTGGCACCCTCTATGATCCATTCGATTGATGCTTTGTGATAATGGCCGAGAAGAATCGTTGACAGGAATCATATATTCCAATTGTACTTCGATTATTCAGTTTAGGGGCGTTCCCTCCAGGAAATAATCCGCCCGACCCGTTTTCGTTCTGGACGGTGTATGCCCGAAGGGGGCTCTGAAAAGATTAATGATTATCAGAATCATTTAATTATATTATATTGATATATTATATATGTCAAAACTAAGTATTTAAACTAGTAAATTGATGATTATTTTATATTAATTAAATCCAGCATGACGAGAATTGTGGAAAAAATAACCGACTTATTCGTTATTATTATTCACCTCATTGAGTTATGAATTTAGGGCATTGACAATTGATTTATATACCTTGAAACTGAATCCCCTGTCCCGGAGGAGACCCTAAGATCCTCGATTGGGATTTTGGGATATCTGAGGTGTATAAAATGATGGACCTAAGTAGTGTAAACTACGACCAGATCTTCAAGCGCTACGATATACTCGTAGAGGCTAAAGAGAAGCCAGAAGACATAGCAGCAAAGATTCTCCCGAAGGACGCTTTGTTGAAGAAAGTCGCCGAAGACGTTGTATTCATGAAGTACAAGGACGTCGAGGCTGATGCAAAGGCCGCACTGGCCAAGCATACCCCGGAAGTCCTGGTTGAGCAGGGACTCTTGAAGGGAATGGATGTCGTCAGCGAACTGTACGGAAGGGGTATCTACTACCTGCCGCACGTCATGGTCGCTGCAGACGCATTCGACAAGGGAATCAAGGTCGCTGAGAAGGCGATGAAGGGCGACAGGGTCATGAAGGGCCACGTCGTCATGATGGTCGCCGAGGGTGACCCGCACGACATCGGCAAGAACATCGCCGCCGTCATGCTGAGATCGAACGGATACGGTGTCACTGACATGGGCCGGGATGTACCGGTCGATGATGTAGTGAAGACCTGCCTGGAGATCAAGCCCCAGCTCGTAACCGGAACCGCACTTATGACCACCACCATGTCCGCCTTCCCGAAGGTAGCCCAGAGGCTCGTCGAGAACGGAATGGAGATCCCGTTCATCTGCGCCGGCGGTGCAGTGAACAGGTCATTCGTAGAGTCTTACCCCCTCGGTATCTACGCCGCAGCAGCAGCTCAGGGACCGGGAATTGCCAACAAGGCAATCGACGGCTGGGACTGGAAGAAGATCCGCTCGAAGTGGGACGACATCACATCGGGGAAGGCATAAATTAGGAGGTGGGAAAAATGGCAGTTAAGAGATTCACAAAGATGGAAGTCAAGACCGCAGACGACCTCGTCTTCGGTGACGCGAAATACCCGGTATCATACGGTCTCGGAATGAAGGCCGGTGCGGGATTCGTTGTGCCAGAGATCAACTTCGCCCCAAGGCCCGGCGCTGAGAAGAACCCGGACACCCTGAGGCGCGAGTACGTCGACTACATAACAAAGGACATCATGGACAGGGCAGTAACCCTCGGTTTCCCAGCAGTTCAGCTGGAGAACGAGTGGATATTCCAGCTCGGAAACGACCCGGAAAAGTTCGCCAAGCCGGTCGTTGCTGGCCAGAAGGAAGTCATGAAGAAGTACCACGATGAGTACGGAATCATGACCGCCATCAGGCACACCCTGCCGGACATGAGAGAGGCCGAGAAGGGCCTGAGGGAAGGAATGGACAAGAAGTCATCCTACCCGGAGAAGGTCATCGAGTCCATCGAAGTCGCAGCCAAGAACGGCGCCGATGTCCTCTCGATCGAATCCATGGGCGGCAAGGAAATGTCCGACTACGGTATCCTGCACCAGGATATTGGCGGATGGCTCTTCGGTATCGGCTACCTGGGCTCCATCGACATGGAGTACATGTGGACGAAGATCGTCGACATCGCCAAGAAGAACAAGGTCATCGCCGGCGGAGACACGAACTGCGCAGGCGCTAACACCTCCATGTTCATGGCCGGTGGCTACCTGGACAAGGATATCCCGAGGACCTTCGCGGCAGTTACCCGCTGCATCGCTTCCGCCAGAACCCTGGTGGCAATCGAGTGCGGTGCAACTGGCCCGGACAAGGACTGCGGCTATGAAGGCCCGATCCTGAAGGCAATCTCCGGACGCCCATCCGCCCAAGAGGGAAAGGGAGCCCAGGACGCCCACGCTGATCTGATGGGTAACCTGATCGCATCGACCTGCGACCTCTGGTCCAACGAGTCGGTTGAATACCACCCAGAGTTCGGTGGCTCATCCGTCCAGTGCTGGCTCGGAGTCATAGGATACGAAGCGGCCTTGATGAACACATCGAAGCAGCTGAAGCAGGACAAGGTCCTCAGGGACATCTACGCAGCATGCGACTCGTACAGATCCCCCGAGGCATTCTGTCTGCGGTACGACAACGCCTACAAGATCGGTGAGGCAATCGTCGCCGAGGGTAACAACATCTACCTGAGGTCAAAGGCAGCCGGTCTCAAGGCAGCCGAACTGATCGCCGAGTCCGCCAAGAGCCAAGAACGGCCTGAAGCTCTCGAAGCACGAGAGCGACATGCTGAACAAGGTCACGGCCGATCTGAAGGCCCTGCCGTCCGAGGAAGGAAAGTTCCTCGAGCAGTGCCTGAAGGCCTACAAGGACGTCCAGGCGTTCAACCCGAAGAACTACGAGTTGTAAGACTCATATTCTCGGTAAACCTTTTCCAAACTTTTTACCTTCTTTTTCTTGTTCTTCTGACTCATTATTCCTCTTTGTTCTATCTGCCACCCGACCGGCTGGCAAGGGATCGTAAAGAGGCGATAGGTCCGCCCCGGTCGCTTTCGATCAGATATATAATTCAAATCGTTGGAAACTTGATTGATCATAATCGATCAAAGATCCTATCAGTTGACAGAGGGTGAAAACTACCTGCTGACGAACAATTTCCCTGTAACAAAATGGGCTTAAATACAATCAAAGCGAATCTCCCTCCCACGTGACTGAGTCCATGGAATCGAAAGATTCATCTTGGGCGGGGGGTCGAAATGTTTGATCTTAGTGATGTCGATTTTGAACAGATATTTAAGAGGTACGATATCCTGGTCGAAGCCAAGGAAAGCCCTGAGGAAATTGCCGCCAAGATACTGCCAAAGGATCCCCTTCTGAAGAAGGTGGCAGAGGATGTGGTCATGATGCGATACAAGGATATCGAGGCCGACACCAAAGCGGCCCTCACCAAGTTCAGCCCGGAGGAGCTGGTGGACAAAGGACTGCTTCGAGGCATGGAGGTGGTCAGCGAGCTGTATGGCAGAGGTATCTATTATCTGCCACAGGTCATGGTCGCCGCCGATGCTTTCGACATCGGATTGAAGTTCGCGGAAAGGACCATGAAGGGACAGTTCCTAGGAAAGGGCAAAGTTGTCATGCATGTGGCTGAAGGGGACCCTCACGACATCGGCAAGAACATCGCGGTGGTGTTGTTCCGATCGAACGGATTCGGCGTCGTCGACATGGGTCGGGACGTGCCGGTGGATGATGTGGTCAAGACCGTGACCAGGACGGACGCCGATGTGCTCACTGGAACCGCATTGATGACCGCCACGATGTCGGCATTCCCGAAGATCTCCCAGAAGCTGATCGAGAAAGGGATCGAACTACCATTCATATGCGCCGGCGGGGCCGTGAACCGGAGCTTCATAGAGTCGTTCCCGATGGGCATCTATGCCGAAAAGGCGACCCAGGGTCTGCTCATCGCCAACAAGGCCATCGGTGGCTGGAATTGGAAGAGGATCAGACAGGATTGGGATGACATCAAGAACGGCCGGGCCTGAACATCCTGCCACCGTCCCAGTGAACTTTTCAAACATTCGTCGCCTGATAATAGGCCAAATATTTCAATTATATGAATTATCTATTATTCTGTGATAACCCATCGTCCAAGTAACCCGTAGAGGACATGGGCAGTCTCACAGGACTCTTAACAATCGCTAACATTATATATCGTTGTGATAGGTCAGGAGATGAGAAACATGCTCTATAATAACGTGCTTGAGACCATCGGCAGGACGCCGATAGTGCGTTTGAACAAGATTGCTCCGGAAGGGGCAGCGACAATTTACGCTAAGCTCGAATCGTTCAACCCCATGCATTCGGTCAAAGACCGTATCGCACTGGCAATGATAGAGGATGCGGAAAAGAAAGGCATTCTGGTCCCGGGGAAGAAGATCGTCGTAGAACCAACATCCGGTAACACCGGCATCGGTCTGGCCATGGTCTGCGCCGCCAAGGGCTACGAACTGGTCCTGACCATGCCCGAAACCTTCTCGATTGAGCGCAGAAAGCTCCTCGCCGCTCTCGGGGCAAGATTGGTGCTGACTCCAGGATCCGAAGGGATGCCCGGCGCCATCTGCAGGGCGAAGGAGATGTGCGAAAACGACTCGAACAACTTCATCCCCCTTCAATTCGATAATGTGGCGAATCCGAGGATCCATATGGAAACGACCGCCCGGGAGATAATGGCGGACGTTCCCGAGTTGGATGCATTCATCTCCGGCGTCGGTACCGGCGGAACGGTAACCGGGGTTGGGACGTTCTTGAAGTCCAAGGGATTAAAGACCCTGATCGTGGCGGTCGAACCGGCCGCTTCCCCTGTCCTATCCGGAGGCAAAAAGGGACCGCACAAGATCCAGGGGATAGGCGCCGGTTTCGTCCCATCGGTCTTGGACCTCAATGTGGTGGATCGCATCATGCAGGTCAAGGATGATGATGCAGCCGAATGCTCGCGTCAGCTGGCCAAGAAGGAAGGGATATTGGCGGGAATATCATCCGGTGCCGCACTGTCCGCCGCGATCCAGGTCGCTGTCGAGCTGGGCAAGGGCAAGAAAGTGGTGTTCATCGCTCCGGATACGGGCGAGAGATACCTGAGCACAGACCTCTTCAACCTTCCTCAGTAAGCCATTTCCGGACCTGTTACGGCAGGTCCGTCTTTCTAATAATCAGCTAACACCGGACCCGTCAGTCATGGCATGCCTTATTGCGGATTCAAAATCCTTCATCTTGTACGGTTTCGGCATGACGTACCTGAAACCGAACTTCCGGAAGTCGCCCATCACCGGGTCATTGCTATAGCCACTGGATACGATGACCTTGGCATTGGGATCGAGCTTTAGCATCTCCACGATGGCCTCCTTCCCACCCATCCCATTGGGGATCGTCAGGTCCATCACCACGAGATCGTACGGATCATGTGAGGCCATCGCGCCAGCGTAACGCGCCAATGCCTCTTCTCCCCCGTACACGCTGTCGGGCGTGTGACCCAGCACCTCGAGCATCTCCGAGGCCAGTTCCCGGATCATCTTCTCGTCGTCCATGACCAGGACCTTGAGGTGACTTTTCAGGGGGACGGCTTTCTCCGGTTTACTTTCCGCCGGCTTCTCCGAGTTCATTGATGGAATGTAGATGTGGACGGTGGTCCCCCTTTCGGGGTCGGACTCGATCGAGATATGGCCGTTGTGCGCCTTTATGATCGAATAGGCGACCGCCAGTCCCATGCCGGCATGATCCTGTTTGGTCGTGAAGTACGGTTCAAAGACATGATTCACCTCGTTCGACTGCAATCCTATCCCACTGTCCTTGACCCGGATGTGAACGTATTCCCCCGGCACCAGGAACACGCTCTCCCCGTCGATGAACGAGTGGACCGCGGATATCTCCATGAGTCCCCCATGCGGCATGGCCTCCAGCGCATTCCTCAGGACATGCATCAGTGCCTGTTTCATCTGGCCTTCATCGATGTTGACCTTACCGAGGTCCTTGGGGACCTTGACCTCCATGCGGACCGCATTTCCTGCGGGCAGGTCAGAGACCGCTTCGTGTATCACATCCTCCAGCGGGACGGCCTTCTTGACCGGGGCTCCCCCTTTCGAGAAGGTGAGCAGCTGATTGGACAGGTCCTTTGCCCGTTCCAGCGCCTTCGATATATCGTCGAACCACTTTTCCGGGTCGACGTTGGACGCCCCCGACTTTCGGGTCAGCTCGATGTTGCCCATTATGATCGTTAGGACATTGTTGAAATCGTGGGCGATACCCCCGGCCAGGGTACCGACCGTGCGCAACCTCGCGGCCTTCGCCATCTCCTCTTCCAGGTTCTTCTCCGCGGTCACATCGTGGAAGGCCAGGACCGCGCCTACCATCTTCGTTCCCTCGAAGATCGGGGATGCGGATTCGTTGATCAGAAGGTGTCCGGGGTCCAGCTTCAACGGGACCCGGTACGTGGTGGAGACCAGTCCGGTCTGCAGGGTATTGGTGATGGCGCTTCTGGTCTCGTCCCCGCTGGCCTGGGTGCCCAATTGATAGATATCGTCCAGGCCATTGCCTACGATAGCCCCCCGATTCACGTTGAGGAGGTTCGCGGCAGAGTTGTTGGCCAGGACCACTTTGCCTTCCATGTCCGTAACGATTACGCCTTCGGAGATGTTGTTCAAGGTGACATCCAGACGTTCCTTCTCATTCCTCAGCGCACGTTCCGCCTCTTTCCTTTCCGTGATGTCCCGGCTGATGATCAGGATGGCCTTCCGGCCTGATATGTTGATGGTCCTAGCGTTGATCTCTGCCGGTATCCATTCGCCTCGTTTCGATAGGCCGTTCAATTCGCGGAACGTGCTCCCTTCCGCCCAGAGCTGTTTCAATCCCTCGACCACCTGGGGTATGTCCTTTGGGGCTATGAATTCCGCAAAGCCTTTTCCGATCAGCTCATCATGGGTGAAGCCCAACCTGTCCAGGGCCTTGCCGTTGGCATCGATTATGCTGCCTTTCATGTCCGCGATGTAGATACCATCACCCGCGTGGTCGAAAAGGGTGCGGAACTTCTCTTCGTTGCTCCTGACCCGCTCCTCGATCTCCAGCTGTTCAGTGATGTCCTCGATGACCGTGAGCATGCAATGGACGTTGTCCATCTCGATCCTCTGCGGGCTGGCATTGCAGGTGCGCATCGTCCCGTCCTTGCGCCGGTAGCTGAGCTCCATGTGGCGTTTGAAACCGTTCGACCGGGTCAGGTCGATCAGCTGGTCCCTATCGTCCGGCCTCCTCCAGAGGTTCAATTCCGTCGTTGTGTGGCCGATCAGCTCATTCCTGGAATAGCCGGAAAGTTTCACGAACATCTCGTTGACCTCGATCAACTGTCCGCTGTCGACGCGTGAAAGCACCAGCGCCGCCGGGCTGGATTGGAATATCTTGGTGTACAGCTCACGTGACTGTCTCCCGTCCTCTTCCAGCCGCATCCTTTCGGTCACCTCCTTGATGATCACCAGGCTGCTGATCGTGGTGTGCTTCCGGTTGTGGATCTTCGAGACCTGGATGTCATAGAAACGGCCATGCTGCAATTGCACCTCCTTGACATCCTGATTCTCCGAACTGACCTTGTCATCCAGGATCTGGAACGGAAATTCCGGCAGTATTTCCCTGAGGTTCTCCCCCGACAGCTCCTTTCCCTCCGGCAGAACGATCAGGCTCTGCAGTGCCGGGTTGGTGTAGAGCAGCCGCTGGTGCTCATCAACGATCAGAACGCCATCCTTCAGAGTCTTGACCGTACCGTCGAACGTGAATGGGAGCATGCGGAACAGTTCGAACCCGAACGTGCCCACGAAAAGGAGCACGCTGCTGAGCAGGATCCCGGTGATGACCAGCATCTCCGACGGCACCCACTGTTCGGTCAGGATCCCAACGAAAGTCATGATGGTGGGGCACAGGAACGCGGCGATGAGGATCTTCATTCGCCGCTTCTGGGCCAAGCCCAGGTCCCGGTTCGCGTGCCACACCAATATTGACGCGATGATCAGTTCCGCCAGCGCCACAAGGAAGAAAAGGTAGAAAAGCGGCCCCCGGACGGTCACGAACGAATAGAGCGGATCCGTTGCCAGCGTTACGCTCTCATAGAACAGATGATGCGAATTGTTGGTGGCCAGGGCCAGGTAGAAGAAGGACGATATTCCGAAGAGGGGCAGCAGCCGCCGGCTCGTCAGCCAGGCGGTCTTCCCCGTCAGCTGGAAGGCGATCACCAGCACCAATGCCGGGATGAAGACCATGCTGAGATACTCGAAATTATTGAAGAAGAGCTTCTCCTCGAGTCGCGGCGAGGAGACGTCGAAGGTATAACTGGCCATAAGAACGATGGTCAGAACCTGAATGGCCGCGAAAACGTATCGGCTGGGCTGATGGCTCATCCTCCATACCACCACCATCAGGAGGAACGAGAGAATGACAATGATGATGTTGTACAGGGTCAGTGTCGCTATGCTGTCCAATCTAGCCCGCTCTGGTTATGCAGGCCCCTATTTGCATATAAATAACATGAGTGAAATTATCAAAATTGAAAGGCACCAATGGATGGGTGTTGTCGTCGCTCCATGGATGCGCCATGCGTTTCGGAGGTGCCCCGCGAAATTGGTCATCGGGACCGCCTTCCTGCTGCAATAAATCTTTTGCCAGCATTCCTGTTTCTAGGAAATCTATATGAGCCTGAACCTGTTTCAAGCAACCCCATGAGCTGGAAGGACTCCGTCAATACGGTCCTGGAACGCGATCCCGCTGCCCGTTCTTTCAAGGAGGCGCTGTGGTTCAGCCCCGGTCTTCATGCGATCCTTCTCCAGAAGGTATCCCATCAGCAGTTCATGAAGGGGAATTTTCTGCTCGCTAGGGCGATCAATTACTTCGGTCGGTTCCTTACCGGGGCAGACATTCACCCCGGTGCGACGATAGGGAAGGGTTTCTTCATCGACCACGCCACCGGCGTGGTGATCGGCGAGACCGCCATCATCGGGGAGAACGTGTCCATTTTCCAGGGGGTTACCCTGGGCGGCGTCAGCACCAGCAAGAGGAAGCGCCATCCCACCATCGGGAACAATGTGACCATCGGCGCGGGGGCGATAGTTCTGGGGGACATAACCATCGGAGACTGCGTCAAGATCGGCGCCGGTTCCGTGGTGACCAAGGATGTGCCTCAGAACTGCACCGTGGTCGGTGTCCCGGGCAGGGTGGTCAAGAGGGAGGGCGTCCCGGTGATCAAGACCGACCTCCGCCATGATGATCTGCCAGACCCCCTGCGCGATGCCATTACGAACATATCGGAAAAGATCTCCGATTTGGACCGCCGTCTAGCCCTGATGGAAGAGCAATTAAAAAAGCAGAAATAAATAACCAAAGTTGCATCTCTCGCCTGGCGATGTTACATGGGACTGTCACTTTACAACACGATGACCAAGCAGACCGAGGAGTTCAAACCCATCGATGACCGGAAGGTCAGGATGTACGTCTGCGGTGTGACCGTCTACAACGACATACACATGGGGCATGCCCGTTCCATCATCGTCTTCGACATGATAGCCAGATACCTCAGGTTCAAGGGATACGGGGTCACCCTGGTCACCAACTTCACCGATGTGGACGATAAGATCATCAACCGTGCCATCGAGATGGGGATCAAGCCGCTGGAACTGTCGGCGATGTACATAGAGAAGTATTTCGAGGACATCGCCAAGCTGGGAGTGAAAAAGGCGGATATCTACCCCAAGGCCAGCGAGTGCATCCCGGAGATCATCGCAATGGTCCAAAGTATAATCAAGAACGGCTTCGGCTACGTTACCGCCGACGGCAGCGTCTATTTTGCTGTCGAGAAGATCAAGGATTACGGAAAGCTTTCGGGGAATAAGCAGGAGGAGATGATCTCCGGCGCCCGGGTCTGCATCGACGACATCAAGCACAACCCCATGGACTTCTGCCTGTGGAAAGCGGCCAAGCCGGGGGAGATCTCGTGGCCATCGCCCTGGGGGCAGGGCCGTCCCGGCTGGCACATCGAATGCAGCGCCATGTGCCTCAAGTACCTGGGCGAGACCATCGACATCCACGGGGGTGGCAATGACCTCATATTCCCGCACCACGAGAACGAGATCCTCCAGTCCGAATCGGTCACCGGGAAGCCGCTGGCCAAATATTGGCTGCACAATGGAATGCTCCAGGTCCAGGACGCCAAGATGTCCAAGTCGATGAAGAACTTCTTCACCGTCAAGGATGTCGCCGCCCAATACAAGACCCAGGAGATACGGTTCTATCTCCTCAACACCCATTACCGGGGACCGCTGAACTACAGTGAGAGCGCGCTCGACGAGGCGGCATCCAGCCTGAAAAGGATCCAGAACGCCTACACCGACCTGAAGAGCTATGCCGCCACCGCCACCGGCGATAACGAGGCAGAGGACCTGGTGCAAAAGACCAGGAACGGTTTCATCGAGCAGATGGACGACGATTTCAACACCCGCGGCGCGATCGCCGTGATCTTCGAGGCCGCCCGCGAGTCGAACAAGCTCATGGACCATGGGATGCTCTCCAAGAAGGGGACGGAACGCATCATCTCCATGTTCGAGGAGCTGGACCAGATCCTGGGAATCCTGCCCCCGGCCGGGAAGAAGACGGACCGCCTGGACGATGTGATGCAGATCCTCATCGAGGTGCGCAAGGAGCTGCGCAAGCGCAAGGCATACGACCTGGCGGACACCATCCGGAACCAGCTGGCCGAGAAGGGCATCGTGCTGGAGGATACCGCGGAGGGCGTGAAATGGAAGCAGGCCTGAGCCTGGCGATGAAGAAGGCCATCCTGATAACCGGGGGCCAGCTCAAGATCCCTAAGGACCTGGTCCTGCCTTTCGCGCCCAGCCGGTCCACCGCCGGTCCGGGAGCCGGGTCGACCTCCATTGTGATCGCTTTCGAGGGGTCCCGCTGCAAAAAGGCGATCAACCGCGAGGCGGGCGAGTTCGAGCTGGCCCCGAAGGATGGCGGTTACCGCATCCTGAGGAACGGCCAGCCCTTCCTGGAAGAGGTCGAGTTAAGACCGACCATCGCCCATGCGCCGGAACAGGCATTCTTCAACCTGGCCCAGGACTGCATATACGACTGCAAGTTCTGTTCCTCCCGCAAGCTGGACAAGCGCATCACCAAGAACCTATCCCCGGAGAGGGTGGTCCAGCTGGTCGTGGAAGCATCGAAGAAGCAGGGGTTCGGATCGGTGGCGTTCACCAGTGCGGTGGTCGATTCTCCGGAGAAGACGGTGGAGCGCATGCTGTACGTGGTGCGCGAGGTGCGCAGGTCGCTCCCGGACGTGCCCATCGGGGTGGAGCCGTACCTTTCCCGGCTGAGCGACGTCGAGGACCTGAAGGCGGCCGGGGCCGAACGAGATCAAGCTGAACATCGAGACCTTCGAATCGGAACGCTTCGCCAAGGTCTGCGGCAAGCTGCACTACGACTTCGTCCTTGAGGCACTGGACCATGCGGTGGAGGTGTTCGGCGAGGGCAAGGTGACGACCAATCTCCTGGTCGGTCTGGGTGAATCGGACGAAAACCTTCTGGACGGCGTCAGGTATTTCGCCGAGAGGGGCATCGTGGCGACGCTGCGTCCTCTGCGCATTAACGATTTTAACCGGGAGCCGCTGACCGAGGCGTTGGGCCCGCTGGTCCCGGTGACCGCGGAAAGGATCGTGGACCTGGCAACGAGGGCGAAGGCCATCATGGAGGAGTGCGGGATCACCACCAGGACGTACCACACGATGTGCCACGAGTGCGGATGCTGCGACATCGTGCCGTTCCGGGACGTCTAGTTCATTTTGTTGATCCTTCGGCGGCCTGAGGCGGTGACCGTGCCTCCCAAAACCTGATTAGGCGGTCGGTCGCCTATGAACTTCGGAAGGCGCATATGGCCGCAACGAGAACGTCTGGAAGAAAATGGGGTCGGATATACTCCAGCAGCGGGATCTATGATTACTTCGACCGGTTTTTCAGCGGCTCAGGCATCCCATCCAAACTGATACTGGCGGCGTTCTTCATGGTGTTCCTGATCGTCCCGATCCTAGGCGGCCCTAGCAGTGCTTCGGCAGGGCGTTTGGAATCGGGGATCGTGTTCTTCTGCCTCAATTTCGTGTTCTACACGACCGGAGCGGTGCTCTACCGGTTCAACCGGAAGCTGACCGATGGCCGGATCAGACGTTCCGGGGCCGTCGTGCTGGCCATGATCGTCCTCTCCATATCGGTCTATTCGATCCTGGCGCTGCTCTCACTGGTCCTGGGCAGCGAGGTGGTCTCGGTACTCCGGGTCAGTTCTTCTGTCGTCATCATCCTTCCTCCGGTGTTCGTCATCACCCTCCTGGTGGAATCGGTGATCCGGCGCGGCATCGTCCAGACGCATTCGAGAGTGCCGCTTCTGCTCGTCTTCCTCACCATCCTGCTGATAATGTACACCTTCGCCACCATCTATTTCGTGAATGGGCTGTTGGTCAGGACGGACATCTTTGCCGCGTCGCCCACGTTCCTGCCGGTCAGTTTCGGTGACTCATTGTTCTTCAGCGGGCTGAATTCACCACGCTGGGCTCGCCGGACATCTTCCCGGTCGGGATCGGGAAGGCGGTAATGCTGTTCGAATCGGTGAGCGGATACCTGGTCTTGGGCTTCCTGACCGCGATCTTCATCCAGGCGATAATATCCACCCGGGAGGGGGGCCGGTCCTGATATCGTGAGCATGGACCCCTCGATCCCGGGTCTTGTCAGATTATCATTCGTACAAAATATTTAGGTACTCCTAAATCTTATATACTGATGATTGGGTTTGGCAGATCAATGGTGAGCGAGAACATCGAAGAGTATCTGGAAAGCATATGGGAGCTTAACCAGTTGGGCAAACCGGCCAAGACCACGGACCTGGCCGCCGAGCTCAAGGTATCCCCGGCCAGCGTCACCGAGATGGTACAGAAGCTAGCGGAGGAAGGTTACGTCATTTACGAGAAGTACAAAGGGGTCACGCTCACCAAGGAAGGGAACCGCATCGGTTCCAAGATCAAGCGCCGCCATCGGCTTCTGGAACGTTTCCTGGTCGACATCCTGGGGGTGAGCAACGAGAAGAGCCATGAAGAGGCCTGCCGTCTGGAGCACACGATCTCCGACGTCAGCGAGAAGAGCCTCTGCCAGATGATGAACAATCCACAGACGTCGCCCAAGGGCAAACCCATCCCCCGATGCGAGAACAACTGCCTCGATTGCATCGGAGAGCCGACCGTTTCCATGTCCATGCTCAAGCCCGGCGAAGCCGGCCTCATAACCCATCTCAAGTGCGGCGAATCCGCCAAGGTGAGGCGCATCATCTCCATGGGCTTCGTCCCTGGCCGCAAGGTCTGCGTCGAGGAAGAACTGCCCATGGGCGGACCGTTCCTGGTCAGTGTGGAGGACACCAGGATCGCGCTGGCCCGAGAGTATGCCGCCATGGTGTTCGTTCAGAAGGACGGTTCCTGCGGCAAGGACCGGCGCAAGGTCGATGTTGGGGTCGCCTGATGGAGGTAGCCCTGGTAGGGCACCCGAACGTCGGAAAGTCGGTTCTTTTCAACCGCATGACCGGCGTGGGTGCGATCTCCTCAAATTACCCAGGCACCACGGTCGAATACCTGGAAGGCACGGTCGTGCACAAGGGCGTCACACTGCATGTCTATGACCTTCCGGGAACGTACGGGCTGACCGGCGCCACCGAGGACGAAGTGGTCGCGGTCAAGCTGCTGGCGGAGCACCGACCCGACGTGGTCGTGGCGGTGGCCGACGCGACCCGTCTCGAACCGAGCCTGGTCATGATCTACCAGCTCATCGAGCTGGGCTTTAACGTGATCGTCGCGCTCAACTTCATGGACGTGGCACGCCGGCGTCACCAGATCGACGTCAAGCTGCTCCAGGACATTATCAGGGTGCCGGTCGTGCCGATGGTGGCGCTCACCGAGGAGGGGGTGGACGTTCTCGTCGAGTCGATCATCGAGAACAAGGCCCAGGTCTCCGATTTCAGCATCAAGTACGCGGATACCATCGAGGACATCATCCGTCTGCTTACGCCCGACGCCTCTTCCGTCGCCTCGGTGTATCCGCCGCGGGGCGCCATCCTGAAACTTCTCGAGGGCAACCAGTACTTCACCGACCACCTGCCGGACCGGGTGAAGAGGATGGCGATGGAGGAAAGGGCCGAGTTCAAACTGAAGCACGACGAGGACATCGACGTGCACATCAACCGGGACCGTTACGGCGAGGCCGGCCTGACCATAAGGAAGGTGCAGAGTCGGGTGGAAAGAAAGCTGACCAGGGCCGAACGGATATCCGAGATCACGCTGAAACCGGTCACGGGCATCCCGATCCTCTTCTCCGTCCTTGTCGGCGTGTTCTTTGCGGTGGTGATATTGGGAGGTCTGATCGAAGGCCTGCTTTCAGAGGTGTACCTGGACCTGTTCTCAGGCTTTTGGTCTTGGGTGGGGATTTCGATAGGCGGTACGTTCGGTTATTCGATCTCCACCGGCATCAACCTGTCAATCCAGTCGATCATATCGATCGTCATACCCTACATACTGGTGTTCTATCTGATCCTGGCATTGCTGGAGGACTCTGGCTATCTGCCCCGGGTGGTCATTCTGCTGGACGGTGTGATGCACAAGTTCGGCCTGCACGGCCGGGCGATCATACCGATGATCGTCGGCACCGGCTGCAACGTTCCCGCCATACTCGCCACCCGGGTCATGGAGTCGAAGAGGGAGCGGCTCATCCTCGCCACCATCACGATCTTGGCCGTGCCCTGTTCGGCGCAGACGGTGGTCATTCTCGGCACCATCGGCAAGTTCGGCAACATCTGGTATGCGGCACTGATCTACCTGATCCTGCTGGCGATCCTGCTCGTGCTGGGCCGGCTGCTGAACCACTACATGAAGTTCGAGCCCTCTGGCCTCATGTTCGAGATCCCGGACATGGCCATGCCCCAGCCCCGGAACGTGCTGTTCAAGACCTGGATGAGGGTCAAGGACTTCTTCGTGGTGGCGTTCCCCATCCTCCTGATCGGCAGCCTGGTGCTGGAGTTCCTGATGAACTACGGCGTGCTCAATGCGCTGGTCGATCCCCTCTCCCCGTTCACGGTGGGTTTCCTCGGGCTGCCGGCGATCATCATCGTGGCGCTGATCTTCGGCGTGATGCGCAAGGAGATGTCCCTGCAGCTGCTGGTCATCCTGTTCGGCACGGCCAACCTGGCTTTGGCGATGACCCCGGAACAGCTGTTCGTGTTCGCGCTGATCATGGCCACGTACGTGCCGTGCATGTCCGCGCTGGCGGTCATGGTGAAGGAGTTCGGTCTCAAGGATACCATGAAGGTGACCGCCGCATCGCTGGCGATTGCGTTCTCACTGGGCGGGCTGGCTAATTTCTTGTTCTCGATGCACTGAACCTGACCCCGACCGGTCGGTTGGCAGATCTCAGGGATGGGTGTAGTAGGCCTTGATGGTCGGGTTGACCGAATCGATCCGAACGAACCCGAACCGCTCGAACTGGACCACTTTGTTCACCTCGAACTCGGGGATGTTCTCGGCATACCCTTCCTTGGTCGTTCCATCTGGCATGAAGACCGTCGCCTGCTTGGAGTCTGCCGGCACCCAGTGTATGATCTTGACCTTTTCCTTCAGTATTGCCAGGTCATTTCCGATGTATTTTCCCGAGCTGTAATCCTGCAGCTCGAAGTTGCCCAGGTCCTTGAGCCTCAGCTTTCCCCGCTCTTGTGCGTTGGCCAGGTCCTCGCTCACGACGCGCACCTCGATCTGGTCCCCGGTCAGCACGTACTTTCTCACTCCCTTTTCCGGATGGTCCGGATGCAGCGGTGCATGCGACTCGAGCCTATCAATGCCGGTGATCTTCAATGGGGTCGGATTCCATACGAAAAAGTAGCGGTCCGCATCGTTCTGCACGATGTCCCGGTTGTAGGCGTAGAGGTTATCCCAGGAGAACTCGATGTTGGCGTCCTTGATGCCGCAGTCCACCCAGAACTTCCGGATGGCGTCCGGTGAGATCCCCCTCTTCTCCATCGCCCGCACCGTACCGAGGCGGACGTCGTCCCAGCCGGAATACTCGCCGGTCTTGATGCCCTTGCCCACGGTGGACGTCTTCAGTATCGCCTCCGGTATCGATACCAACCCGTAGTGATGGTACCACGGCATCTTCCAGCCGAAGTAGTTGAAGATGTACTCCTGACGCAGTGTGTTGTTCAAGTGGTCGATCCCTCGGATGACGTGGGTCATCCCAAGGAAGTGGTCGTCGACCGCCACCGAGAAGTTCATGGCCGGGTAGGCGCAGTACCTCATGCCGACCCGGGGGTGGGCCTGCTTCACGATGCGCAGGCCGACGAAGTCCCTGACTGCTGGGTTGGGGTGCTTGAGGTCGGTCTTGACCACGAGGATCGCCTTCTCCTCCTCGAAGTGTCCGGCCAGCATCTTTTCGAACATCTCCATCTGCTTCTCCTTGGGGAGATCGCGGTGGGGGCAGGATTTTCCCTCCTCCTTCATCTTCCGCCAGTCGTCCGCTGCGCAGGTGCAGACGTAGGCGGCGTCCTTCTCGATCAGCTGCCTGGCGATGTCGTAGTAGAGGTCGAACCGGTCGGACTGGATGACGGTCTTGGAGACCTTCACGCCCATCCATTCCAGGTCCTCCGGGATCATCCAGTAGGCGTCCGGGTCGATCTTCTCCGGGTTGGTGTCCTCCATCCGGTTGACGAAGACGCCGTTATAGCGCTTGCAGTACTCGTCGTTGAGTATCGCGACCCTGGTGTGGCCCAGGTGCAGCGGGCCGGAAGGGCCGGGGGCGAAACGCATGACCACGTTGCCGTCGGTGGCCCCGGGCAGGTCGGGGAGCACATGGATGCGCTCCACCTTCTCCTTCTTGTTGAGCATGGTGGAATCGATCCCTTCCAGCTCCTTGCGCTGGTCCTCGACGGGCATGCCGTTGACCGATTTGGTGATCCGCGCGATCAGGGGCAGTATCTCAACGACCCTGGTCCTCATCTCCGGCTGCTCCGCCAGCACCTTCCCCTGCACTGCCTTGGGGTTGGCGGAGCCGTTGTGCTGGACGGCGTTCTGGAGGGCGTACTTCCGGATGACGAGCTCAAGGTTCATGTCTGACATAACGTCCGGAGAATGAGGGATGGTCATATTCTATCTTTCGCCGGCCGGGGATCGGCGAGGCCGCCGTCCGTCCCTTTCCGGTCGTTCTTTTGATAGCGTTGGCGAACTGGAACACTTCCGTCCGGGGGTCATTTTCCCCTGCAACCTTCATAAACCTGTAATTGATATGTCGCACGGGATGCGCTGAAGGAGGGGCTTGAATCAGACCTCTCGGATCGATTCACGTTGTTGGACCACGGTCGTCAAACGATCACCTTGGATCCATGGCCAGGCCTAGGGTCTGGTACGGCGGAAATATATGGCTGACCTCGAGCTGCTAATTGAGATAGGAACGATACTGCTGATGGCGTTCATCGGTGCCATGATCGCCACCAAGGCGAAGCAGAGCGTCATACTAGGCTACATCATCGCCGGCGCCCTGATCGGCCCCTACATGTACATCCAGATAGGCCCGATCGTGTACACCGGAGTGGTGCACGAGACCGGCCTGATAGACCTGTTCTCCCAGCTTGGTCTTATCCTGCTCATCTTCTTCGTCGGTCTGGAGTTCTCCATAGACAAGATCAAGAGGGTCAAGGGCCCGGCGGCGGTCCTTTCACTGATCGACGTCGGGCTCAACCTTTTCACCGGGTTCCTCCTCGCCGCATGGCTGGGATGGGGGCTGGTGGATTCGATATTCCTGGCGGCCGTCCTTTCCATGAGCTGCTCCGCCGTGGCCATGAAGACCCTGATCGAGCTGGGGCGGCTGGAGAACCCGGAGACCGAGTTCATGCTGGGCATGATCATCATGGAGGAGTTCATCTCCATGCTCTTCCTGACCCTGGTCGGCGGCCTGTTGCTCAAGACGGGCTCCTCCTTCTCTCCGACCGGCATGATCGCCGGGATGGTCGCATTCTTCGTGTTCTTCGCGATCATGGCCGCCGTCGTCATCCCCTACGTGATAAAGCGTCTGGACAAGATGAAGAGCGACGAGATGTTCGTTCTCTTCATGCTCGGGATCATCGCCATGACGGCCGCCATCGCGGAATACTGCGGCGTGCCTTCCCTGATAGGCGCCTTCTTCATTGGCATAACCTTTGCCGAGACCCGGGTCACCAAACGTCTGGAGAAGAAGATAGCACCGCTCCGGGACGCGTTCGTCGCCATCTTCTTCGTGTCGTTCGGGATGTTCATAGACCCCTCGATGTTCGGCTCGGTCTGGTCGATCATCATCATCGCCGTCGCGATTATCATCCTGGACGAGATCATTGTCATGTCCATCACCGCTTACCTGGTCGGTTTCCCCAGAAGAGAGGCGGTCTCCATCGGCGCATCGTTCAGCGCCAGGGGCGGCGAGTCGGTGATGTATGCCACCGTTGGCAGCCAGGCGGCCACGGCTACCAAGGGGGCGGAGCTCTATCCGATAGCCGGGGCGATAACCTTCGTCATGTCGGTCCTTTGTCCTTTCTTCATCAAACGGAGCTACGTCATCGCTGACCGCATGGCGATAAGAATGCCCAGGTACATCGCCTACGGCGGTTCGATATTCTCCCGCACCATGGGCAAGATGATCCTTCCCGGAGGGCTCAGGCTCTTCAGGACCTCGAAGGGACTCCCGATCTCCCTCGGTCTCTATCTCGCCTCCATCCTTTCGATCCTGTCCCTGACGGGGGAGCTCCGTCTGGCGGCGTTCCTCATATCCCTGGGAGCGTGCGCGATCGCCTGGTTCGCCCTGCGCCAGGATGTCGATAAGGTGGTCAGGAAGGTCGACTTCACTAATCTCGGCACCATCTACGGCAATTCGGACAAGATATCCCATTACATCGCCTCGGTGATCAGCCTCTCGATGATCATGTGCGTCACCGACGCATTCGTCATGATCGTCTTCTGGCCGTCGGTGTTCATCATCTCCCTAGCCTATGTTCTCTGGTTCCTCTATCTCATGAAGATGGTGCACCATCACACCTGCGACGATTCGATGAAGATGCCATCGCTAAGGGCGGTGCCGGCCGGTGACAAGGCCGTCCCCGGCAATCCGGTGTACGGACACCGGGAACGCTGGAAGGGATTCGACGAGGACGAGGAACCGTGAAAGTTCCTTTCCACGTACCGGGCTGGTCTAAGCGAAGAGAACGCTTATTTGCTGACCGCTCTTTGAAGCGGGACTGGACGGATAGGATCACCGGCACGTTCTTTATCGATCTCTTCCTCAAGCACTTGGATCGCTCCGCTTATCCGGGACAATGTTCCCTTAAGCTCGGTGACGTTTGCCTCGAGGTCAGCCAGCGCCTTCTGGCCGGCCTCGAATTCTGCCTTCAGCTGACCGAGCCTTGCTTCCAACTGATCGTACATCGAAAACCTTCCAATGTTCGGAATGGCCGTCAAAGTTCTTAGCTTCCGCGTCGGCCCTTCGGGAGCGCCGTGGGGCTAGCTATTGCTTATTAATCGGGAAAGGAATCACCCGTCCATGTCAGTCAGGGGCCTCCTGAAAGGGATGAAGGACGTCAAGAGGGTCGACGAGCTGGTCTCGCCTGACCTTCAGTTGACCAGAACGCTCGTGGAGAACCAGAAGGTCCCAGTCCTGTTCAACAATGTCAACGGGGGAAAGGTCGTCGGTAACCTGTGGAGCGACCGGGCCCGGATCGCGTCAGCGCTGGGCATCACGAAGGAGGAACTCCTCCCCAAGATGATCGAATCGATCTCCAACCCGGTCAAACCGATGGAGGTCGATGACCCGGCGTTCCGCCAGGTGGAGCTGGATTCGTTCGATCTGCGGAAGCTGCCGATCCCTAAGTTCTATCCCAAGGACGGGGGGCGGTACATCACCGCCGGCGTCGCCGTCTCGGAGTTCGAAGGCAAGAAGAACGTCTCCTTCCACCGCCTGATGCTCTTGGACGATCACCGGTTCGGAATCCGGCTGGTTCCGCGCCACCTGTTCACCATGCACAAGTTGAGCTTGGAAAAAGGGAAGGACCTGCCGGTCGCGTTCTGCGTCGGCGTCTGCCCGTCCGTACTGCTGGCCGCGGCCACATCCGCCGACTATGCCCTGGACGAGATGGAGATCGCGGCGTCGATGAGGAAGGCCTGCATGGGCGAATCGGTCGCGGTCGCCCCGACGGACAAAGGGCTGATGGTCCCCGCCTACGCCGAATACGTGTTCGAAGGCTATCTCACCATGGACAAGGTCGATGAAGGGCCGTTCGTGGACATAACCGGCACCTACGATGACGTCAGGAAGCAGCCGGTGTTCGTGGTCGACAAGCTATATCACCAGAAGGACCCAGTCCTGCACGTCGTCCTGCCGGGCGGACTGGAGCATTTCATGCTGATGGGACTGCCGCGCGAGCCGGTCATGTTCAAGACGATCCGCCAAGTTGTGCCGCAAGTCCATGCGGTGAGGCTTACCGAGGGCGGTTGCTGCTGGCTCCACGGCGTCGTTTCCATCACCAAGAACAAGGAGGGAGACGCCATGAACGCCGCCATGGCCGCCTTCACCGGCCATCCTTCAATGAAGAAGGTGACCATCGTCGACAAGGACGTGGACATCTTCAACGACCTGGACGTGGAGTGGGCCGAGGCGACCAGGTTCCAGGCGTCCCGCGGACTGATGGTGGTGAACAACGCGGCCGGTTCCTCCCTGGACCCGAGCGCGGACGGAACGACGTCCAAGATCGCCATCGACGCCACCAGGCCGATGGGCGTGACGAAAGGGTTCGAGCGGGCAACATTGCCTTAAGCCATTTCGTGGGTCGGGCATGATTGACCGGTCGATATCGGCTCAGTCCCCATTCTCCAGTCCGCACTTGCGCGGGATCTTCTCGATCTGGTCCACGCTTTCTATCGGTTCGGCGCTGGTCACGTTGAGCTGCTTGAGCTTGCGGGCGCTCACCAGCACCCTCGTCTCCATGGAACCGACCGATCCGTTGAACGCGTCAACGGCGCTAGCCAGTTGTTTGCCCACCTTGGCGTATTGCTCCCGGAACTTGGATATGCGGTCGTAGAGCTCTTTACCGATCTCGCTGATCTCCTCGGCGTGTTCCGCGATGTGCTGTTCCCGCCAGCCGTGTGCCACCGCCAGGAGCAGCGCGATCAGGGTGGTCGGCGAGGCTAGCACGATCTTTTGGCTGATGCCGTATTCGATGAGCATGGGGTCGTTCTCGACCGCCGCGCTGAAGAACACCTCGCCAGGGACGAACAGTACGACGAACTCCGGCACCCCCTTGAAGTTCTCCCAGTAGGCCTTGGCCGACAGCTGGTCGATGTGCTTCCGGATGTGTTTGGCGTGGCGGTCCAGACATTCCCTCCTCCCCTCATCGTCGGTGGCCTCCAGAGCCTCGAGGTAAGCAAGGACCGGCGCCTTCGAATCGACGATGATGGACCGGTCCCCTGGTAATGAGATCAGCATGTCCGGCCTCTTCTTCCCCTCCTCGGTATCGGCCGATTCCTGCTCGAAGAAATCGCAGTGCTCCACCATTCCGGCCAGCTCCGCCACCCGCCGGAGCTGGAGCTCGCCCCATCTACCCCTGACGCCGGGGGTCTTCAGGGCGTTGACCAGTTTCGATGTCTCGGCCTGGAGCCGGACGTCGTTCTCCGTCAGCCTGGTTATCCCGGCCTGCAGGTCGGAGGAGTTCTTGATGCGCTGCTCCTCGCCCTTCTTGATCTCGACGTCCAGATCCGCCAGCGATTTTGAGACCGGTTGGAGGAGGGTCTCGATGGATTTCTGCCGCGCCTCCAGGTCGGTCTTGGCCCCCTCCTGGAACTTCTTGAGGTTCTCCTCGGCCAGGATGAGGAAGGATTGGTTGTTCTGGGCCAGTGCGTCCGATGAAAGCGATTTGAAGGTCTCGCCCATTTTGACCTGGGCCTTGTCAAGCAGCTCCATCTGTTCCTTGACCCGGTCCTTCTCGGCGTTCAGCTGGGCCGCCAGGCCGGAGTTCGCCGAGATCAGGTCGTCCCGGTCCTTGTTCGCCGATGCGATCCTCTGGTTCAGGTTGACGATCTCAGCGTCCTTGAGCCTGATGTTCTCCTGCATGCCCTGAGCTTTCCCGCCCATTTCGGAGATCGCGGTTCTTCTGGCGGATTCTATCCTTCCCCGGAAGGTCAAGTACACAGAGAGGCCGCCCAAAACGATTCCCACGATCAATAGAATGATTCCAGTAATGTCGTCCAACTATGGTTCCCCCAAAGTTTTGCATGGACGGTTCGTTAGTTAAAGGTTGGCCGAGATGATATTAAAAGAACGGTGACCATTAATTGTCTCAGTTCTCCGTCATCTTTCCGACCGGAGCTATCGATCATCCGAGCCGGTTCTTCCCCAGGAACTCCAAAAGGACCGGGGTATAACGGTCCGGGGCGATCATGTGCCCGCACCCGTCCAGCAGGACCAGTCTCGAGCCCTCGATCCGGGACGCCAGTTCTTCCCCGAACCGGTACGGGACCATGATGTCCTCGTTGCCGTGTATCACCAGAGTCGGCACCTTGATGGCCGAGACGCGCTCGTGCGAGTCGAACCGGTCCAAGGCCGCCTTCTGCCGGGCGAACCCGTCCACCAGGCCCAGGTCCCTTTCCCTTGCGCCCCGTTTATCGTTCTGGGCCACGTTCTCCCTGCCGCGGAAGGCCGCGTTCGTAAGGCACCAAGCCTGCATCATGGTGAGGAACGTTTCGATCGAGGCGCCTTCCCTGACCGTGTTGATCATGGCGTCGATGCCCACGCTCGACCTTTCCGGTCGCCTCATATAAGTTGACATCAGCGTGAGCGTGAACACCTGGTCAGGATGCCGGAGGGTCAGCTCCTGGGCGACGTTCCCGCCCATCGATGCTCCGAGTACGTGCGCCTTCTTGATACCGAGGCCGTCCAGCAGTCCCGAGCTATCATCCGCAAGGTCCTCCATGGTGAAAGGCCGTCCCGGATGTTCCGTCTTCCCGGCCCCGCGGTTATCGATGGTGATGACCTCGAACTCCCTGTCCAGCAGGGGCAATGCCTTCTTCCAGCTGGTCAGGTCCCCGCACAGCCCGGTGATGAGCAGGAGTGGTTCTCCCGTCCCGTGCACCTCGTAGTGCACCTTGGTGTCCCCCACGTTCATGTGCGGCATCAGAGGACACCAGAAATATGGAAAGGAGAAAAATGTTTGGATTCCACAACCGGCCCGGGGACGGGTTCTGCCGGACGGGCCGATCTGTCGATGATCCAGGCATCAGGCGTCCGGCCAAAGCTTGGCCGACTGCTCCCTCAGCTTGTACTTCATGATCTTGCCGCTGGCGGTCTGCGGATACTCGGAAACGAAGGCGACGTACTTGGGCACCTTGTAGAACGAGATCTTGTTCCGGCAGAAGTCCTGGACGTCGGTCTCGTTCATCGTGACCCCAGGCTGCAGGATGATGAACGCGGCCGGCTGTTCGCCGTACTTCTTGCTCGGACATCCGACCACCTGGACGTCCCGCACGCCGGGCATGTGGTGGATGAAGTCCTCGACCTCCTTAGGGTAGATGTTCTCCCCGCCCCGGATGATCATGTCCTTCAGACGACCGGTGACCGAGAAGTAGCCGTCCTTGTCCCGCTTGCCGATGTCCCCGGAATGGAGCCAGCCATCTTTGTCGATGGCCCGGGCGGTCTCTTCCGGCATCTTGTAGTACCCTTTCATGACGTTGTAGCCACGGCAGCAGAGCTCTCCGTGGACCTCATCCCCGCAGAACTCGCCGGTCTCCGGGTTGATGATCGCGACCTCGACGCCGGGCATGGCCTTTCCGACGGTGGAGCACTTCTTCTCCAGCGAGGGTTCGTCATACCTGGTCTGGGTCATTCCGGGCGACGATTCGGTCAGACCGAAGACGTTGGTTACCTCGGTCATGTGCATCTTCTCCACGCAGTCGTTCATCGATTTCACCGGGCACGGGGATCCGGCCATGATGCCGGTGCGCAGCGTGCTGTAATCGAACTTGTTGAAGAGCGGGTGGTCCAGTACGTTGATGAACATGGTCGGGACGCCGTACACGGCCGGTGCATCTCTCCTTCTCGATGGCCATCATGACGGTCACCGGGTCGTACTTCTCCAGGATGACCATGGTGTTGCCCCAGTTCAGGCTGGCCATGACGCCCAGCACGCAGCCGAAGCAGTGGAACAGCGGCACTGGCAGGCAGATCCGGTCCTTCTCGCTGAAGTTCATGTTCGCCCCGATCCAATAGCCGTTGTTGAGATATTAAAGTGGGTCAGCATGACGCCCTTGGGGAATCCGGTGGTCCCTGACGTGTACTGCATGTTGACCACGTCGTAGCAGCTCAGCGTCGATCTGGCGCTCCTTGAACTCGTCTTCGGTGACCTGGGCCGCCAGCGCCATCACCTCCGGCATCGAGTACATGCCCCGGTGCTTCTCCGGACCCAGGAACATGACCCGCTGCAGGTGCGGGAAACGCTCCGTGTGCAGCTTGTCCCTTGGCTGGGTACTGCAGCTCGGGGATGAGCTCGTACATGATGGCGACATAGTCAGTGTCCCGGTAGCCGTCGATGATGAAGATGTTCTCGCAGTCCGACTGCTTCAGGACGTACTCGATCTCGGTCGACTTGTAATTGATGTTGATGGTGAGCAGGATCGCGCCGATCTTGGCGGTGGCGAACTGGAGTGCCACCCAGTGCGGCACGTTCGTGGCCCACACCGCCACCTTGTCCCCCTTCTTGACGCCCAGCGCCATCAGGCCTTTGGCCACCCTGTCGACGGTGCCGCTGAACTCGCTCCATGTCTCCCGATAGTTGCGGTCCGCGTAGACGATGGCCTCGTTGTCCGGATACTTGGCCACGGTCTCGTCCAGAAGCTGGCCGAGGGTCGCCTCCCTGGTGATCTCCTTCCTTAACATTTTGAGCACCTTAGAACGGGGTGTACACGAGCCGCGTAGATGGTCGCGGGCCCATCGGTCGCCGAGCCGACATGGTGGGGCACGACCGAGTTGTAGTACATGGAATCGCCCGGTCCCAGCATGTACTTCTGGGTGCCGTAGATCAGCTCTACCTTGCCGGTTACGACGATGATGAACTCCTCACCCTCGTGGGAGGAGAGCTGCTTCTCCCCGCCCCCGTTGAACTCGATGTAGAACGGGTCCATGTGCCGGTCGGTCTTTCCTTTGCCGAGCGCGTAGTAGTGGGCGTGGTCCGGCCCGGCCCCCCGCGGCCCCTCTGTCTCGTCCTTGCGCTCGTTCGCCCGGACGATCAGCGGGTCATCGATGAACTGGTCGTCCATGAACGTTCCCAGCCTTTGTCCCAGCGCACGGCTGAGCTTC
Organism: uncultured Methanomassiliicoccales archaeon; assembly: GCA_963710685.1. Taxonomy (GTDB): domain Archaea; phylum Thermoplasmatota; class Thermoplasmata; order Methanomassiliicoccales; family UBA472; genus DASXVU01. The sequence goes on from CAVQBH010000016.1 coordinate 45,791, forward strand.
ACCAGCACCCCGATGGCTGGATAGGCCTTGTTCTCCTCGATGTGGTTGAGGAGCGTCGAGGTCCAGGCCAGCGTTCTTGGCCAGTTCTTCGGGCGTGAGCCCCAGGCGTTCGCGGTACGTGCGTATTCGGGTTCCGAGCTTGTCCGGAGAGGTCATTCTATCCCTGCAAATCTGATCGATGGAACGGAGGCCGTCGGTCCGAGGACATCTGGCAACCTGCTCCTTCAGGGACGAAATGTCCTGGTTTTCTATTTTAAGGTTATCCAGGGCGGCCGACATTGATTGTAAGGACGGCGCACGTGCGTGGTCACCGGTTGGAAGAAAATGAAGCCGGCGGCGGAATCAAGTGATTCCGCCCTTACGGGCCGGATCACTTTATGTTGGCGGCGACCCACGCCTTGGCCGCCTCGAACACCCGCTTGTTCTTCTCCACCAGCTGCGGTTTCGCGGCGAAGCTGGATGCCAGGGACTGCAATCAACGCCTCTTCCGGCAGTCCGATCAGGCCGAGCGCGCTCATGCAGCCGAGGAACGCGGTGTTGGCCGCTTTCGGCACCCCGTTGTCCGCGGCGATCTTCATGGCGGGGAACGCGATGACCCGGACGTCGCTTCTCACAGACGGTTTCACCGGCAGCGATCCCTCATAGATCAGGACGCCACCCTGGTTCACCGTCGAGGCGAACTTCTCCATGGCCGGCTGGTTCATGGTGACCAGGACGTCCGGCTTGTCCACGGTCGGCGAACCTATCGTCGTGGCCGCCCATGACCACCGAGCAGGACGCGGAACCGCCCCTCTGCTCCGGTCCGTAGCTGGGTAGCCAGGACACGTAGCGACCGGAACTGCTGGCCGCCTCCGCGATGACCGTTCCCAGGCTCAGCACCCCTTGCCCCCCGAAGCCGGAGAACTTTAAGCGCCTCTCTTTGAAGGACGGGTCAGGGTACGGGTCCTTGCCGGAACCAGCCTCCCCCATCAGCGTTTTCAAGGTGACCTGCTCTATCGGTATGGCCTTCCTTCCCGGCTCCCCGCTCCGGTCCCGGAAGTTCGCCAATGGGAAGACCTTCTCCATCTCGTTGGTGACGTACTCGGCGGACTTGATGGCGTCCATCCTCCAGTTGGTGGGGCACGGGGAAAGTATCTCGACGAAGGCATAGCCCTTGCCGTCCCTCTGGACCTCCAGCGCCTTGCGGATGGCCTTCTTGGCCTGCATGATGCGCTTGGTGTCGGCCACCGAGACCCGTTCGATGAACACCGGCGCTTCCAGCTGGGCGAAGACCTCGCACATCTTGAGCGGATAGCCGGTCCGGGCCACGTCCCTGCCGAACGGCGTGGTGGTGGTCTTCTGCCCCGGCAGCGTGGTCGGCGCCATCTGCCCTCCGGTCATGGCGAAGATGCTGTTGTTGACGCAGAAAGCGGCGAAATGCTCCCCGCGGTTCGCTGCCTGGAAGGCGTTGTTGAAGCCGATCGCCCCCATGTCCCCGTCCCCCTGGTAGGAGATGACGACGCTGTCCGGAAGCACCCGCGAGACGCCGGTGGCGACGGCGGACGCCCGTCCGTGCGGTCCGGCCACGTTGCCGCAGTCGAAGTAGTAGAAGCAGAACGCGGCGCAGCCGACCGGGCTCACGAAGACCGTCCGGTCCTCGATGCCCAGGTCATGCATCGCCTCGGCGATCAGCTTCTGGATGATGCCATGTCCGCATCCGGCGCAGTACGTCGTGGTCTTGCTGCCGTCCTTTCGTTCGAACGTCTCGTAGAAACCGTGGGATCGCTTGATCATCAGAACGCCTCCTTCATCAGGTCGTGGGCGGCCTTCATCACGTCGTCCACCTGGATCAGCACGCCGCCCATGCGGTTGCACAGGCGCACCAGGGTCTGCTTATTCCGGTCAAGGTAGAGTATCACATCGTTCATGTACTGGCCGTTGCTCATCTCCACGACCAGCACCTTCTTTCCGGCGGCCGCCCGGTTCAGCTGTTCGATCGGGAACGGCATCAGCGACATCGGCCGGAACAGCCCGGCCTTGACCCCCGCCGTCCGCAGCTGGTCCACCGCGGAACGTGCTACCCTTGCGCTGGTCCCGTAACCGGTGAGGATGACGTCCGCGTCGTCGGTCAGGTATGACTCGGCCATCGCCTCGTGCTGCATGGAAGCGTACTTCTCCTGCAGATGTCGGTTGTGCATCTCCATCTTGTCCGGCTCGAGGAATATGGAACTGATCAGGTTCCGCTTGGTCTTCAGATCGCCCTGCACCGACCAGTCGGAGGTCTTCGGCCCGTGCATCTCGTGGTCCGGGAGCCTCAGCGATTCCATCACCTGGCCCAGCGTGGCATCGGCCAGGATCATCGCCGGGTTGCGGTACTTGAAGGCCATCTCGAACGCCTTAATGGTCAGGTCGCACATCTCCTGGACCGATGCCGGTGCAAGAACGATGCTGTGATAGTTGCCGTGACCTCCACCCTTGACCGCCTGGTTGTAATCCCCCTGCTCCGGCCCGATGTTGCCCAGACCCGGTCCGGTGCGCATTATGTTGACGACCAGCGCTGGCAGCTGTGCGCCGGCCAGGTAGGACATCCCCTCCTGCATCAGGCTGATCCCCGGTCCCGGAGGACGCGGTCATGGCCAGCTTGCCAGCGCTGGCGGCCCCGTAGATCATGTTGATGGAAGCGGTCTCGCATTCCGCCTGCAGGAACTCCTTCCCCATCTGGGGGAACCAGGCCGCGGCATCCTCGGCGATCTCGCTGGCCGGGGTGATCGGATATCCGAAGTACACATCGCATCCGGCGTACAGCGCGCCGATGACCACCGCCTCGTTGCCTTTGACGAACTTCCTCATTGGGACACCTTCTTGTCGGCCGTGTGGACCTCGATGGCGTACGGCTCGGGGCAATTATAGTAACAGATGAAACATCCAGTGCATCCCTCTCCGGAGTATTCGGCCGGGATGAATCCCTTCTTGTTCACCTTGATGGACATCTTAAGGACCTTCTTGGGGCAAGCGTTGACGCATCTTCCGCATCCCTTGCACTCGTCCTCGGTGATCACGGGACGGGGCAGTCCCGTTTGCTGGGTCTCTGACATTGAAGCCGCAAATTGAGATGAATCATACTTAAAGCATCGTAAAATTCGCAATACGAATGACGCAGAATGGCTACGGGAACCATTTGGTCGATATCCGATGACCGATCCGGATTCCTAGATTCTCATTTACAGTCAGTGTCATGAACTTCATCAAGCACCGGATGAATTCAATGATCCTCGTTTCCCTAGCACATTGGTTACGATGAAAAAGGCGATTTATTAGTAGAACGATTCTTCGAACGATGGTCGAACGCCTTCTGAGCCGGGAAGATGTCATCAAATCCTTCGGTTTCAAAGAGTTCCAGAAAGGCTTGCGATATGTAACGGAAGGAAGGATTGTCTCTTCCATAGAGATCAAAGGAAAATTACGTGGATTCGTTCAAGGGTCGATGGACGGTCCTTATCAGGTCAAGATCGACATGAACGACCTAGGGTCATCGGTCTGTTCTTGCCCCGCACAGGCCATGTGCAAGCATTGTGCTGCAATGGCCATTGCCTATGCGGACGGAAAAGTATCACACTTTCATGACATTGAGGAGAGAATAGGCAGGCTTACCGAGAATGAAGCAAAGAGGCTGCTTTGCAGAATAGCCACGATTAACCCTGATGTCGCCCGTGAGGTCATGAAAGGTCCTGAGTCGCTGACCTGGTTTGGTCAGCGGATGAACATGGTAACCCAGGCGTTGGCAGGGTGCTTCGAAGGCGAGGAGCTTGCGAAGGCAGCGAAATCTTACAGGAACTGATCGAGAGTACGCATATTTCTGACGCACCTCCTTTAGAGATCATGAAATTGTGTGTTGCGGTAGCTTCAGAGGCATTGGATGCTTTGGACACGGTCCAAGGTGATCCATATGAGGATCTTGAATCCCTTATCATGAGCACTGCTGAACTTTTCGAAGAAGCGGTCAAATCGCTCCCTGAAGAAGCCGTAGTGGACGCTTTTGAGAGCTCGATGACATTGTTCGGCCGAGATTGGAAGGGCATGGGCCTGGAAAACCTGCCCTTAGCTTTCGTTTCCAGACTCGGCGCCGGCCAGATCATTGAAATGTTCCGGGAAGAACAGAAGAAGAAAGGACCTGTGGCCGAAAGCATCAAACGCATAGGGATGAGATATCTGGAATATCGTGCGCACACGGTCTCAGGCGATACCGAAGCTGCAGTGGAGGCGCTTATTAAAGACGGAGCTTCGGAGGAGGACCTCATTGTGGCAGCCCAGACATGGGCCCTGCATGATGAATGGGACAAGTCCAGGCTGGTTCTGGAGAAAGGGATATGGCAGAAGAACAAAGGGGAGAGGGCGTTCTTGTTGCTGCAGACATACGCTCATCAGGGCTCTGGAGCACAGATGCCGTCTGCCCAAAACATAATTCATCTCCTCCGATCGATCGACGGTCGCATGGATGAAAAAAGGATCAGGGATTTACTGACCCTGCTGCGGCGCACTGCAACTGATGATATTTTGGGAGATATGATCGAAAAGGAAAAACTTGGTTCCAGATTGAAGGTAAAACTTCTTGCTGAACTAGGGCGATGGAAAGCAGTTGAACGGGAAGTCAGTAGGTCGAAACTGTGGGACCCATTCGAGATCTGGAAATTGGCGTCCATGTCATCCTGCCAAAACGACATCTCGACTCGGTTCGTCTTGATGGCGTTATCATGCACCAATGAACACGTACCAGTCGATTATCTGGCAACGTTAAAGAAGGCGATCATGAATATGAACGAGGAAGACCTGGCGGCCTTCGAACGATCGAAAATCATAAAATTGGGAATTGAAAGCGCAATAGCAAACGAACTGGCGACACGATTCCCTGAAAGGGCCATGGTCTTGCTGAAAGGATGCTTGCCAGAAATGGATCCACAAAGACTGGCGAATATGATGACATCACTTACTGACAAGCGCATGGCCGCCGACCTTGGACAGGAATGGCTCACGCTCAGCTCAAGGGAAGGCCTAGGTACGACGGCATAAAGGATGTGCTCACCGTCATGAGATACATCGTTTGCAGGGATGATTGGCTGCGGATGAGGGACTCCCTTCTTGATGAGTTCAGAGGAAGGGAGGCGCTAAGAAAGGCGTTCGATAACGTCGAGACCGAGGCAGATTCAACGGTGCAGGGCCTCTCTGAAATTAAAAGACGTTCTTCGGGAATTAGGCCCAAGCGGACGAGGGATTATTGAAAAGGACGCCGCCAAACCAGATCTTCCAGACCTCTTCAGTTTTCGCTAATATTAGAAATAAATATGGAGAATGGATACAATCTTCGATGGTTGAAAGATTAGACACTGTCAAAAAGCTCGAAAATCCGTCATTCCAGCTTTGGATTGATTTTGAAAACGTTTGCGATCGGTACATTTCATTGATAGATAATCAATTTGCCTTGGTATCCTCCGTGGAGAGGGAATCTATGATGGAAAAGGCCTATCTTGAGCGAACAATAATCCTCGCCTCACGTCGGGACCAGAGGACCTTCCACATACTAGTCCGGAAGCTGAGATCTCAGGCATGGTACAAGGAGGACTCCGGGCGCCTTTCCCGGTATGTTGCTCTCACTGCCCTATTTCCGCTGGTGTTCGAAGACAAGGAAGAGGTGTCGCCAGGAGAAATCGGAGCAACGATTGGCCAGGATCGTGATCTTCTGGCTATCGACCATCCTTATCTGGTAGGGGAATCCTGGTCCAAGAATGACGATAGATATGAAGGTTTCATGGACACCTTTGTTGAGCAGATGGACAAGGACATTTGGGGTAACAAGGACCCTTATGATCTAGAACTCGATACCGATGAGCTTCTCAAAATTCAGGAAGTTGACCTCATGTTCCTGGAGGAAGCGTTGCCGATCCTGGACACCGTCAGGACCACCTGTGCAGCATTGGCCGAAGCGGGGCTGTTAGAGGCATCTGATGGGGCATGGTCTTTGATAACATCAAAGGAGCATGAGACCACGAACATGCTGGCGAGATTCGTCCTTGAATGCCTGCTCCTAAGGTATCTTCGCTCTGTCGAACCGAAAGAAGATCAGGAGTTGATGCTGACCTGGCAGGCGGGCATAGAATTGGGAAGGGTTGAAATGGATATGTCGCCAGGCAGCCTAGACCAGGCACTGAACCTCTTGATCAAGGTCCACGGCTCGGACGATTTCGCGAGAGGATCTATGTCGAAGGCTGCCAAATCAGCCGTCGATCTCATCGGAAAGAAGGCCATCCCGATCATGGTGCACGCCACTTCCATATCGCCCGAGAGTAGGACGTGGCCAGCGTTAATGCATGATATGGTGATGCTACAGTTCGAGGTGAATATAGACCCTAGAGAGAACATTCGAAGAATGGTCGAGCAGGGACGAAGAAGTGGCATGCCAATGCTGCTATGTACGACCCAGTTCCTGAAGGCAAGATGTTACGAAGAAAATGGTTTGAGACAAGAGGCGGCAAGGGCCCGTCTTGGGCTGATCGACATCGTCAGGAGATATAGGGATGAACCGGAAGTGCTTATCCAGATCCCCGAACTTGTGCACCTCTTGCTGGCAAACAAGGAAAGATCGGCGGCCAAGAAATTACTGGAGGTTGGGCTCAGAACCACTGCCTCCCGTTCTGACATGTCAGGGTCGCGGCTCATGTTCCTCGATGCCTATGACAGACTGAAATGATGTTGGGCTTGGTCTCTATTATGAATCTGGAGCCAAGACATTAGGGCCGGTGCCGGAGGTCGATGGTCTCCTCGCGTTCCTTGCCGATGCTGACGATCTTGACCTCCACCTCGGTCACCTTGGTGATGTAGTCGAGATAGTCCCTCATGTTCTTCGGCAATGCCTGGTAGCCCTTCTTGGCCACCTCCCCGGCCTCGCCCTCGGCCCAGTCCTCCCATCCCGCGAGCTCGTCGTAGATCGGCTTGGCCCGTTCCAGCTTGTGCAGCGAGGCGGGGAACTCATCGAACTTCTTGCCGTCGATCTCGTAGGCGGTGGCGACCTTCAGGGTCTTCATGCTGTTCAGGACGTCGAGCTTGGTGACCGCCAGGGCCGTCAGGCCGTTCAGCCGGCACGCGTGCTTGACCACCACCAGGTCCAGCCAGCCGCAGCGCCTGGCTCGTCCAGTGGTGGTCCCCCATTCCCCGCCCTTGGTGAGGAGGTACTTTCCCAGGTCGTCCGTTCAGCTCGGTCGGGAACGGTCCGGCGCCGACCCTGGTCGTGTAGGCCTTGGTCACTCCGAGCACCTCGTTGATCTTGTTCGGGCCGACGCCCACGCCGGTGCATATGCCGCCGGAGATGCAGTTTGACGATGTGACGTAGGGATAGGTGCCGTGATCGATGTCCAGCATGGTTCCCTGGGCGCCTTCGAAGAGCACCTTCCGGTTGTGCTTCAGGGCGTCGTTCACCAGCACCGATGCGTCGACGACGTACTGCTCCAGACGTTTGCCGGAAGCGAGCAGCCCCTTGGTCAGCTCGTCCTTGGCGTCCATCTTCGGACCGTCCAGGATATGAAGGTACTTCTCCTTGACCGGATAGACCAGGTCCATCTTCTCCTTCAACGCCTCTTCGTCCAGTATGTCGCACATCCGGATGCCGGAGCGGGAGATCTTGTCAGAATAACAGGGGCCGATGCCGCGGCCGGTGGTGCCTACGCCCTTGGCGCCGCGCTGCCTTTCCTCGGCGCCGTCGAGCATCTTGTGGTACTTCACGATGACGTTGGCCCGGTCGGAGATGCTCAGGCCCTTCATCGAGTATCCCCGGTCCTCGATCTGCTTCATCTCCTTGAGCAGCTCCTCCGGGTCGACCACGCATCCGTTGCCGATGACGTTGATGGTGTTTGCCCTGCAGAATGCCCGATGGCAGAAGATGGAGCCCGAAAACATCCTTACCGATCTTGATGGTGTGACCGGCGTTGGTGCCGCCCTGATAGCGCACGACGAGGTCAGCGCCCTCGGCGATGTAATCAGTGATCTTACCCTTTCCCTCGTCTCCCCATTGAGTACCAATGACAGCGATGCTAGGCAGAGTGCTCACCAGCACTCGCCAAATCCCTATCTCCGTAATTAAGGTTTGGTTTCATGGATGCCGATCTCCCTATAAGCAGCCAGTATTTCCTCGAAGGAGCGGTCCGACTTGAAACCGGTGGGGGAGAAGTGCGTTCGCGAGGCCGCCCCGAGCTGCTTCATGCGTTCCAGAAGGACCTCGCGCCTAGGCGGGGACAGTTTGGCCACCGACGAAAGCTCGTTGTTCTCGAAGAAATAGGGAACGTCCAGCTCCTCCTTCCAGAGGTCCAGGTACTTGACGCAGCGGTCCTTCTCCGGCCAGGGTCTCGGGCATCTTCATGGAGCCGAGGAACTCCTTGTCGGCCAGGGGCCCCAGCCACATCGGTCCGCAGTCCTTCGGGGTCCGCTGGTCCTTGGAGATCGTCCGTTCATGGGTGGAGCGGTCGTACTGAAGGTAGCCGATCTGGTCCAGCGCCGCCTCCGCGTGATACGCGGACTGGGGCATCCGCAGGTAGAGCCTCATGTAATGGTCGGCATAGAAGCAGAGCAGCGGGACCGTTCCCTTGTCCAGCTTCGCCGCCTCCTTGGCGACATAGCCGATCAGGATGCGCAGGCCGGCCTCATGGCAGAACTGTCCCCGGCAGGGTATCGCCCCGTACCGGCGCACGCATTTCTTGGCCTGCGCCCCGGCCAAGGGCGCGGTGTCGGTGGCGGTGATCGCCAGGATCCCGTTCCGCTTCAGTGCCTGCAGCGCCGCCGGTATGAACTCCACCGGCGTCCCGAAGGGGTCCAGGTCCACGTAGTCATAGTATTCCTGGGCCAGTTGGCATCGCAGGTCGTTGTTGATGGCGGTGCAGTTCCCCAGGCCGTTTAGTTTGATGTTCTCCTTGATGAATTCCACGGCCGCGGAATCGCGGTCGCAGATGTCGAAGTGAATGTCGGGCCTGGCCTCCTTGGCGATCCGCAGCGCCCTTACTCCCGTTGCGGACATGGCGTCGATCGCCGTGCGCGCGGTGACCTGTGGTGAACTGAAGAACATGACCGACACATCCCGGTTGAAGGCCATCTGGCGGTTGTAGAAGACCCTCCCCTGGATCTTGCCCGGTCCGTGGTCGGTGTGGTTGACCGGGATATAGAGCTGCGTCGCGCCTTCTTGGGAGAGTTCAGAGTCGGCCGGCTGGCTCACAGGAGCTCTCCCTTCATGAGCTTCATTATCTTGTACGGGAGGAGGTTCCGGTTGATCGGGGTAACCTCCAGAATCCGCACGTCATCCCTGCGGCGGATGTCCTGCAGCAGCGGGTTGCGCGATTTCTTGTGCAGCGTGAGCAGAATGGGCTTCTCCACGTCCAACGCCGCTTTCACCGCGTTGACGAATTTCTCGCTCTCGACCTCGATCTTGCCCACCTCATCGATGACGATGACGTCTGACTCGGCGCATGCGGTCTCCAACGCCCGGACGCCGACATCCTCCAGCACGCTGAGGTCGACGCCGTACTTGCCCACCATGAACTTGCTAGCGATGTCCGTGGAGGCCAGCACCCCCTTCTCCTTGGTGCGCCAGTCGATGACGTAGAAGCCGTTGCGCTTCTTGTCGTCCATGATGGGCTCGGTGATCATTCCACCGACCTTGAGCTCCTCCGCCTCGAGCATCTCGATAACCTTTACCAGGGTGTGCGTCTTGCCCGCACTTGGAAGGCCAGTTATACCGATCTTGATGTTGTTCATTCAATTCACCGAAGGGCGAACCAGGCCCTCACCGCTATTCTGCAATAGGAATTACCGGTAACGCATTTGGGGCTATTTATCTTTTCGATGGAAAAAATTAGACCGTTATAAAGGGCGGTTCACTCTTCCTGAATCGTCCTGACGTACATGAGCGGGTAGTGCAGCTCCTCGATGTACTGCATCTCCGCGATGACCGTCACCCCTTCCATCTTCACCGTGAGGGTCGACCTCCATCATCGGGCCGGTCAGGGTCTGGTAGTCGTACTCGTCGGACTTTCGGCGCAGCGCATCCCGGGAGATGTGCACCTTGACGTCCTTGACGAACGGCTGCACCCGTACGCCGTCCTGTATCGCCTTCTCCAGCGATTCCACGCTGGTGGAACTAAGGGGAGTGCCCACGAACTGGTGGTAGATGGTGCCCAGCTTGATCCCGGCCTCGAACACCACGCGCTCTCGCTGGCTGCAGTTGAAGTACTTGTCCGCCAGATGCTCTCGTTTGCTCGGCACGGTGCTCAACATCTCCGAGGACGGTAATGTTTCCGGCCTATAAAAGTTGGAACCGCCTGCGGAAAGAATAGTTATAGGGCAGGCACCAAAACCAAACGATCGGGGTGAGATGAACGAGATCGAAGAGTGTGCGTGGCGTTCGGTCCCGACCGCAAGGCCGGGACGAGAAAGGTGATCGAGGCGTTTCGGATCTCCCGACGTGGCAGGAAAGACCGTCCTGGTCAAGCCGAACTTCAACACCGCGGACCCCGCCCCGGGTTCCACCCACAACGATACACTGGAAACCCTCGTCAGGATGGTCCTGGCGGGCGGAGCGAAGACCTTGACCGTGGGCGACCGCAGCGGTCCGGCGAACACCCGGGAGGTTTTCCAGGAGAAAGGCGTGTTCGAGATGTCGGAACGCCTCGGGTTCGAAAGCGTCATATTCGACGAGATGCCCAAGTCCCGGTACGCCAAGAATCGCCCCACCCGGTTCACACTGGAGGGACGGCTTCCTGATCGCCAAACCGGTATTGGAGGCGGACGCGGTCATCACCCTCTGCTGCCTCAAGACCCACGGGTTCGGCGGACATTTCACCATGTCGTTGAAAGTGACCACGGGGATGCTGGCGGCCACGAACATGCGCGAGCTGCACTCCTCCAACCACATCCGCGAGATGATCGCGGAGATGAATCTGGCCTACCGGCCCGAATTGATCGTCATGGACGGGGTGGAGGCGTTTGTGGAGGGCGGTCCGATGACCGGTACCAGGTGGCAAGCGAACCTGACCCTGGCCTCCGACGACCGTGTCGCCATCGACGCTGTTGGTCTAGCCGCTCTGAAAATGCACGGCACGACCAAGGCGATAGAATCGGCCCGGATATTCGGGCAGGACCAGATCCGGAGGGCGGTGGAGCTGGGCATCGGGGTCTCCAAAGCAGAGGACATCGAACTGGTGCCTGTGGACGACGGGTCCTCCGAGGTCGTGGACAGGCTGCGTGAGATCCTGGTCAATTCCTGAAGTGCGGACGAAAGGTACGAGGATCTGGAGGAACGATAACGACCAGGCTGTCTCGGAAACCCGGGAGTTTCGATATACGAATGTTCGTATTGCGAACCCAAACGAAAATATACCCGTCGCTCCAGTCTTCACCATCAAGTTAAGGAGTGATGATCACGGACGTTGTAAAGAAGTACGAACTGCCGCCTTTGAAGTACGGCTATAAGGACCTGGCGCCGTTCCTCTCCGAGGAACAGCTGATGCTCCATCATGACAAACACCACGCCGCCTACGTGAACGGCGCGAACGCCATCTTGGACAAGCTCGCCGCCGCTAGAAAGGACAATGTCGACCTGGATATGAAGGCGATATCCAAGGAGCTCTCGTTCAATGTGGGCGGGCACCATCTGCACAAGATGTTCTGGCTGAACCTGGCCCCCACCGGTCAGGGCGGCGGGTCGCCGGGCGGAAAGCTGGGCGATGCGATAAACGCGGAGTTCGGCTCCTTCGATCGGTTCAAGAAGGAATTCAGCGCCGCCGCAAGCAGCGCCGAAGGATCTGGATGGGCGGCTCTAGCGTTCTGCAGAATGACCCAGAGACCACTGATCATGCAGATCGAGAAGCATAACGTGAACGTGATCCCGGGGTACAAATTGCTCGCGGTGCTGGACGTCTGGGAGCACGCCTACTACGTGGACTACAAGAACTTGCGGCCGAAGTATGTGGAGGCTTTCTGGAACAACATCAACTGGGACTTCGTGTCCGAGCAGCTGGACAAGGTCATCCAGAAGTGATGCGATAGTCACCTAGCCGTCTGTTTGGTCTCGAATGGACCAGGCCAGCCTCAGGGCTTGGAGGTTGGCCACCAAGTTTTTAATACCGCCATCCTTATCGCAATTCCAATGCAGGACTGGGAAAGAATCCAGGAGCTGAAGAAAGAGAAGAACGCCGTAATACTGGCGCACAACTATCAGCCCCCTGAGATCCAGGATATAGCAGATTTTGTGGGCGATTCGCTCGGTCTATCCGTCCAGGCCACGAGAACGACCGCCGACGTGATCATTTTCTGTGGGGTCGATTTCATGGCCGAGTCGGCCAAGGTGCTCAACCCGTCCAAGACGGTCATCCTTCCCGAGCCGCAGGCCAAGTGCCCTATGGCGGCCATGTGCGATGCCGAATCGCTCCATGAGGTGCGGGAGAAGTACCCGGAAGCGGTGGTCGTGTCCTACGTGAATACGTCAGCCGCCTGCAAGGCGGAAACGGATGTGTGCTGCACCTCTTCCAACGCGGTGAAGGTGGTGGGCAAGATCGACGCCCGGCAGATCCTTTTCGTCCCGGACTGCAATCTTGGTTACTACGTCCAGAGATTCTTCCCGGAGAAGGAGATCATCGTTTGGCCAGGCTTCTGCCCGACCCATGATCTGATCTCACCGCGAGGCCATCGCGCTTTTGAAGAAGTCGCACCCGAAGGCGCTGGTCCTGGTACATCCCGAGTGCCGTCCGGAGGTCATCGACATGGCGGACAAGGTGGCGTCCACCGAGGGCATTCTCAATTTCGCCAGGTCATCCGACGCCAAGGAGTTCATCATCGCCACCGAGGGAACGATGACCTACCGCCTGGGGAAGGAGAACCCGAGTAAGACGTTCTACGCCGTGGAGAGCGCCGTGTGCCCCACCATGAAGATGATCACCAGGCAGATGATCATCCGGTCGCTGGAGACCCTGCAGCCGGCCATCGAGCTTCCGGAGGACGTGATGGACAAGGCCCGGAAACCCCTCGAGCGGATGATGGAGATCGGCAGAGGGGAGTAATCTCCTTCGGAGCCCGAAACATCGATTCTCCAGATTCTTTCATATCACATGGATGAACAATAACAGTCCGGCCACAAAAAGGACCAGGCCGGGCAGGCCGGTGTATTTCACATAACGGAAATTCAATTTCGGTTTCTCCTCAACTCCTATCAGGACCATCCCGATCCCGGACATCATCAGGCCGATATCAGGGACGTTGAAACCGAACAGGAAGGCCAGACCGGCAAAGAACAGGATTCCCCCGATGATGTAGATCGGCGCCGTTCCGGTATCCCCCCGGTGGGTCGCCCTGGTGAATAGTATATCCGTTCCGTTCGGCAATTCCTTCCCCGGGAACGATGGGAATGCCGGGTTAAGAATATGTTGGCAATGACCTGGTCCCACAGATGACAGCGATTGGTTAGGAAAGGTTCCGGGGGCATGCCGGATCGGCATGCCCCGATTATCGATCACTCCTCGTCGTCGTCCTCCTCCGGGATAAGGATGAACTGGTCCTCCTGATCGCTGCCCCGGAATCCGCGTATCAGCTCATCGAAGACGTAGATAATCTCCACGATCTCGAAGTTGATATGCTTCTTGTTCATGAACGCCTCGATCCAGGAGTTGATCTTTTCCCCGACCAGTTCGGCATCCTTGGTGAACTGCGACTGTTCCAGGACCTCATCCTCGTAGATGATCACCGAGCCGCCCATCTCCCCGTCGATGAGGTACTTGATCGCCAGAACGATCTCCTCCACCGAGAGGTCCGGGTATGCCAGGTCCAGTTGATGGCCGATCGAGTCGACCAGAGGCAGCATCTTGCTGACCCGGGCCTCGAGTGCGATCTCCATGGCGTCATCGTCCAGATCTCCCAGGTCAGCCACCAGGTCTTCGCGGTAATCGTAATAGTCCTTCTCGTAATACTTTTGCAGCAGCCTCTCTAGCTTCTCATCCATGAGCCAACGACAATCGTTCCCTGATAAAATCATTACCGGTCGATAAGCGAACCGTTCTGCTCTGTTCTGTCATTTATTCATCCCGTGAGCTAAAAGCGCATGATCTCATCCATTCCTAAACAAGAGGACCGAAAGGCAATCTGCTGGACAACGAGGAAGGACGTCGAGAATCGTAAGAGAACTATCGTCCACAAACAGAATTAATCCCATTCGCATTAATGGTCGTCATGGGTGTCGGAGGAGGAGTCGTTACACGGGCGTCATTGGCAACTCTCGTTTTCGTGGGCGTACTGATGATAAGCCTGCCCGTCCTAGGGGGTGTTCAGGGAGATTCTGCCTTTTCAAACCAAGGCATGTCGATGGCCGGAGGAAATCCCCAGAACAATGGATTGAGCCATTACAACACGACGAACGTCGGGAATAGTACGCGATGGATACTTTCCACGGATGTCCTGAAAGATACTGGTGATTCAGGTTATGCTCTTTCAGGCTTCTGCGTAGGTCCGGACGGAACGATCTATGTGCAAAAACAGGATTACTTGACACCCTCGGAGAGGGGCCTTGTAGCCATCAATCCTTGGGGAACATTGAAGTGGTTCTCCTCTGCCACGGCAGGATACGGCGAAGTCGGTCAAAGCCTAGTCGTCGGTGAGGATGGCAACATTTATTGCATCGTCAACACCGCCCAGCAGTTCCCACCAGATCCGGTCACGGGAAATTATCAGATAAACACAGATAACCGGATATTAGCACTGAATCCGGAGAATGGAACCGAGAAATGGGAATATGCCTCTCCCGGAGGAAGCCTTTCACAAAGCGATCCGTTAGCTGTTTGTCCTAACGGCTTGCTGGTCTTTCCAGATGTCACTGCGGGGGTAAGCTCGGTCACCGCATTGTATCCCAACGGCTCCTTGGCCTGGAGCGTTCCCATCGACGGCTTGAGACCGTTGATCGCGGTCAGCGCCAACTCCACCACCTACGTGGTCTCATCGGACGGGTTTTTCCATTCCATCGATCCCAATGGAACGATCTTGGGAAATGTGATAGGTCCACCGATAAACGGAGACTTAGTGTCAATTTCCCTTGATAACGACGGCAATATCTACTTCCTGGTCTCGTCCGACGACAACACCATCTCCCATCTTTACAAGTATTACGCCAATTGCACACTGGAATGGAGCTATAAACAAACCAATTGTCAGATAACAGTTCCACCCGTCATAGATAGCCAGGAGAACATTTACGTCAGTTATTTCAACATCACGAACAACACGGATTTTAGTCACCTGCTAACGCCAGGTATCATGTCGATCGGTCCAGATGGGCATCAGAAATGGACCATCCCAGGTGAATACGGACAAATAGCCGTCAGTGCGGACGGAAACATCTACATCGCTTCCACAGCTCATTTCATCTCCATCAAGAGCGACGGCACCCGCTTGTGGGAAATGGATGGAATGCACCCTCCATCTCCCATCGATTCTTTCCCGCAGAGCACGGGAAACTCTGCCGTTGCCATCGGTCCCGACGGATCGGTGCTGTTCCTAGGGGAACTGGGCCTGCAATCGGGAGCGCTAGACTACATCCTGGTGGTAAAAGGAACTCCGGTAAGGGGAGATCCTGGATTGGACCAGCAATTGATCATTCCGATCCTGGCCATATTGATTATGCTTGCGTTGATGGTAATTCTTTACCTTACGAAGAAAAAGGGCTGCGGGAGGGAACAGATATGAACGACCTGCAGAATCTATTTTCCTTCGCCAGCATCTTGATCGCTCCGGTCGCGCTCTTGATCACGTTCATCTCGCTAAGGGGCTATTACAAATTCCGCGATTGGAGGCTGTTGTTCCTTTCCGTTGCATTCCTGCTATTCTCGGTCCCGCCGATAGTGAATCTTCTACAGATTCTGGACGCATATTTCGGATCTTTGCTTGGGTTGTCCCCTTGGACCATGAGCATCCTGGGTTATGTTTCATATATCTTTTCGGTTGCCTCGGTGTTGCCCTTCGCCATCCTGGCCTATGTGTATCTCTATGAAAGAAGGACGCAATCGATAAAGATCACTCGGAATCAGTGGATCGTTGGGGGTGCGGCACTTCTTATCCAGATTTGTCTTATTGCTTTTGAGGCAACGCAATACACCTATCTCTTCACGGGAGACTACAATCTAGGCCTCGTCTCTTCCATCAGTGAATGGGTCTCCAGTCTATTGATCATCCTGATCGTGATATCATTGTTCGCATATTACCGGGCCAAGAAGAAAAGATACACCTTGTTGGTGATGATAGGATTCATATGCCTCTTTTTTGGGCTAGGATATGGAATGGATTATCTTTCCATGATCCAGCTGACGATTTGGGACTATTATGGATTCCTCCCTTTGCTTGAGCTCGCTGGCTATGTCGCATTTTTGGCCGCCTTGATACAACTAAAGGTATTCCGATGATCGACGGTCCTTCGCAGTACCGGTCCCGATGTCGGATCTACGCCGATATACTCAGGGCCGTCCAGGAGGGCGGGCAGGCAAAGGTTACCTATCTGCTTCATAAGGCAAACCTCTCGCATGAACGGTCGGTCAACCGTCTTGCGAAGATGGCATCCCTTGGGCTCATAGAAAAGAAGTCTGACGGAGATACCGTTTACTACGAAATAACCCAGAAAGGGAAAAAGTATCTGATGGAGTTTGCGAAGGTTCAGGAATTCGGCGATGCCTTCGGTATCGAGATGTGACGGAATCTTAGAAAAGCGGACGGTCTTGGTCGGGGCAGTCCCCAGATCATGACACGGTAATATCGTCAGGGACGACCGACATCTATGCCGGTCCAATCAATAATCAAATTGGATCATATCTCTGAAGGTGCATCATGTTCAGCCTATCCAGACGTCAGAGCTTCACCAGGGTGGTGATCGAACTGAAGAGGAAATACAACGCGAAGAATATCATGATGATGGCCGCCCCCAGGATGAGGTATTCGTGCCATCTCCGGTCCCACAGGCCCTTGGAACGGTGGACGGTGGTGGCCACGAAATGATTCCATCCGAGGTCGACGGCGAGGTGCGTGGCAATGAACAGCGGGAGGATGATGAGGCCGAACGCGATGGCGCTGGTGACCAGGGTGGCGCCCACCGTGGCCCACCAGAAGATCCAGTACGGATTGGTTATGGTGGTGACGATCCCGGTGGCGAACGATCCCTGGCCGTAGTCACTCTCCTGCACGATGGTTTTCCTGGCCCTGAGCTCGGACACTCCCATGTACATCAGGATGATGCCGCCCACGAACCCGATGCAGGCGAAGACCGTCTGGTTCTTGAACATGAAATCGAAACCGAGGAATATGGCGATGATGAGCGGCACCTCCACGGCGGCGTGCCCGGCGGTCACCTTGATGCCCGCCCTGGGATCGTTGTAGCTCTTGGCGATGGTGGCGGCGAACAACGGGCCGGGCATGAAAGCTCCAGAGACGGTGATGACGGCGACGGACGCTAGGAACAGCAACGCCGAATCGATCATGAGCATGCTAACAAATATCACGCTATTATTTCAAGGTTGATTACGGTGCGCCATCCGAATCGAAAAACATGTCCTCAGGGTCGCCTCTGACCCACATACCCTAACGATCTCACCCCGCATCCTCGGAACCAAGGAGATATTTTCGTAAATCGGAACCGGTGCCAATTCAATTAATAAATGAATCTGGTTTTTGTGCCATGCAGCGTCAGCCGGCCTCTTCGCTCGACCTATTCACCGACTCGGTCCGTCTGATGGGCGACGGGACGATGATCGCTGTGATGGAGTTCGACCATCGCCTGGATATGCAGAGACTGTTCGAGGCGGCCTCACGATGCGTGGACGTCTTTCCGATCCTCAGTTCGACGCTGGTCCGCGGCCATGGTCCAGCGTATTGGGATCTCCGGGAAAGGCAGGGCAGCGACGAGATATTTTCTGTGAGCTTCATCGAGGAACGGGAATATCGTCCGCAGGTCCCGCTGTCCATCGATCCCTACGGACGAGCGCAGCACAGGATCCGCCTTCTCCGTACCCCGGCCCGGGATGTGGTGGTCATCAACCTGGCCCATGCTGCGGCCGACGGGTTCGGCCTGATGACGATGGCGAACACCCTGCTTTGTGCCTATCTCGACCCCCTCTCCGTCCCCCCCGTCAGGAGGGTCTTCCGGCGAGAGACACCCTCTGGACCGCCGACCTCATTGAGGGGGACGTGGCGGATCATGCCACGGAGGTGGAAACTTCGATGTGGCCTTCCATCTGCGGGCGGTCTCGCGATCCCTCGCTGTATCACAGGGCGGTGATCCCCCAGGACGAGGTTCAACGGATCAAACAGGCGGCGAACCGATGTGGAGGGACGATCAACGATCTATTGCTCTCTGCCCATTTCCTCACACTGAGCGATATGACCGGCCACCGGGGCCCCCATAGCCTCTCCTTTCCGGTGAACCTCCGGAAGCATCTCAACGACGGCACCAGGATCATGAGCAATCAGGCAGCCAATATCTCCTTCCCCATCCAAAGGATTCCAGGAGAAAGGACGGAGGCGACGCTGGTCAAGGTCATAAGGGAGACCAGGCGGTTGAAGGCAGGATTGGTCGGGATCAGGGAACAGGTGGCGTTCGACCGATCTTGCGATCCGGAAGGAAAGGTCGTGCACGGCATGGTCGAGGATATGGCCAGGATGCAGGATGACGGTCTTGCCAACATTTTCATCTCAAATCCCGGCCATTTCCCGCTGCCAGCGGTCAATGGGCTCAGGGACGCCTACATATGCTACCCCGGTTCCCTAATGCCCTCCACCTGCTTCGTTGCCTCCACGTTCCGCGGTGCCCTGTCGGTGACCATCGGCTACCAGAACGGGGACGAGCCCAGGGAGGCCACCAGGGTGGCCCTGGAAGGATTTGTGAAGAATCTGTGCGTGGATGGGTCGAAGGTCGTTTACGTCTGAAGGCCCTTCATCGGATGCGGGTCCTTAGGCGTACCATTTCTCGCACCGGTCGATGTAGCTGACCGGGTCGATCTCCCGCACCGTGGCGGTGTCCACGTCAATGATCTGGACACTGTGTATCCTGGAGTTCATTATCTCGTCCAATGAGACCGGCGGCCTGGTGTAGTACATGTCGCAGTAACGTTTGATCCATTCCCGTTCCTCCTCGGTCCGGGCCCTTGGTGGCCGGACGAAGAAACGGGGGACTGGCATGATATAGTGCGGCGGCGCCGCCAAGCTGAACTTGTGACAGTGATTGCTGTAGCGGGCGATCTTGCTGGCGATCCTGGCCCGGATATAGTCCATGGGGTCCAGGGCGTGCGCGGGGGGCACGAACCCGGTCTCCACCTCGACGATCAGCGTTCCCTCGCCCTTCACCGCGTAGACGTCGCAGCTCAGCCCCGAGTCAAGGACATGCTCCAGGTCCACATCGAACCCGTCGGAGACCAGGAACTTGGCGACGATGAGCTCCAGGACGGAGTGGTTGATCTTGAGCAGGTTCTTCTCCCGCAGCTCGACCAGCCGTTCCTCGAGCCTTTTCATGCTCTCCGCCACGTCCGGTTCAGCGTCCTTCAAGAGACGCGCGATCAGGGACTCAAGGTCCTCCGAGAACTTGTCCAATCTCTCACCTGCTTAGTTTGACTCCCGTATGTCTCATCCGGTCATGTTCTTTTGTATTCCCGGCTGACGATCAGCGTCAGGGTCGAACGTACGAAAGGTATCTGTCGTATCCGGTTCATGATCATCGTATCGAGCTCCTCGTTCGTTTTGGCGGATACCTTGGCCACGATGTCGTAGACACCATACACCACCTGCGAGGACTCCACCCCGGGAATACCGCTGATGTTCTCGGCCACCTCGTTCTCCCGGCCTATATCGGTGTTGAGGATGATGATCGCGCTGGGCATGTTGATCGTAAAATAATATAATCCGGAGAGGGCATCAATTTTGCTGTCACGCAACGGGAGCCGGTTTACGTGCAGGAACGACGATCCCATTTGCCGTTTCGAGTCCGTCAGTCATTGAGAGTCTTGGAATACCGGACGAGCAATATGGGATGATCAGCCCTATCACCGGCGTGAACGTGGAGATGGTGATGAACAGCTCCTGGCCGTTGAACGGGAAGTACGGCCGCCAAGCCCTGAACCGGTTCATGGCCACCTTCCCGTTCTTGAGCGGGGCCGAGATGGCCATCAGGATCAGACCGATGCCATTTTGCATCACTGCAATGATCTATCGGTTTCCATCAGGCAGCATTCCGGTCAATTCTTCGAGAACCTTCATATCCAATATCTCTGGATGTGACGAATGTTCTGAAGATATTGACGATCAGAAAATGATCTGGCAGGTTACCTAGTTGCTGTCGTCTTCGAACGACCCGGTCAGCTGCCTTCCTCGTCTCGGGGACCTGTTTCCGCACCGTCTTCGTCTTGGCAGCTTCATTTCAAAACACTCTCTCTTTCGTTTATGCTCCGGGCTCGAACACGTCGCGGATGGTCCCGGTCTCGACGGACACGATGAACCCATAACCGTTGGATTCGATCTGATGTGCCACCGTCAGCGAGTAGGGGAGTCCCACGAACTTGCTCTTCATCACGTTCAGAGATTTCTTCTTCATTTTATCGTTCACCGATCGTTGTATCACCGGATAGTGGCAGATGCCCCTAGCGCGGTAGATCACCTAATCACGAGCAGGCGAATAATCCTGATGTCGCCGAATCGGCAAATCGTTAACGCTCTGTCCCGTTCTTTACATCGGCCGGAAGACATCCCCCCTCGTCAAAGAATTCAATTGCCCATTCTTCCCATTACCAAACCTTTAAGCAACGGCCAGTCATGACATCGGACCATAGGGGTTTCCGGCAGGACAAGCTTGGAGATGAAGAGAAGAGGGTCAGCTGATCCAAAAGGATATGATGAGCCCTATGAGTGCCGATCCAACGCCGGGTCCCTATCTGTATGGCTCTCGGTAATGTCTAATATCGGACATCTTGTCGCTTCTGGAAAAATAAAGAGCTGGTCTACGGCAGCCGGGTGACCTTGATCTTGAGCCCTGGCGGCTGGTTACAGTCGCCGTAACATTTGCTGGCCGTTATTGAGACCACCAGGGCATCGTCCGGTATCAGGACGTCGGTTATGCCGTCGAGGACCGCCCTTATCAGCTTGTCCAGGTCGGGCCGCTTGGTGTTCAGCTTGTACTTCTTCGGGGTGCTCTTCGGCTTAGTGAAAACGAAGGAGAGCTGCACGTCGTACCCCTGGCGCCGGTCATCGGAGAAGAAGGTGCTCGTCCTAGCCTCGTCGGTGCACTGCGCCTCGTGGGCGATGCGCTCCCTCCAACGGTTCGTGTTCTTGTTGCCGTGGGTGGTGACGACCCGGTTCAGCTTCTTGATGTAGAACGATTTCGTCGAGCCTTGGGGGACCGGTTCACCGCCGACGAAGAACTCCACCACGTTGAGTTCATCATCCGCTGACGATTCTTCCTGATGGTCTTCGACCGGGCTTCGGTCGTAGCCGGAGAATTCGTCCATCACGCCTTCGTGTGACTCCAAGTGCATCCCAGACCGGAAATGTATTTGGTGGTTAATAATTATTTGTCTGCAATTTGGCCGACTGGTTCGTCCCTTTCGAAGAAGACCCGCTCCTTCCTTGCCTTTATGAACGTGTCGATGAAGAATATGTTCGCCCCGAGCACGAGCAGGAAGCCTATGAACCAGGAATCGGTGAACAGCAGGATGGGCTGGTCTGAGCCATGCTCCGCGAAAAGCGTGGCCAGGATCAAAGGGGCGTAGGTCAGGAAGCACCGGACCATTATCTTCCGGTTGGTCGCACCCCACATGAGCAGAAGCCCCACCGGCATCAGATAGTATCCCAGGAGGATCTTGGGATAGAGCAGGAAGAATGCCATCAGGACGATGAAGCACCCTTCCCAGAAGGTGACGCTATCCTTTTTCCGGTAGACGTAATAACTTGCTGCCAGCACTCCCACCAGCGTTATGACGTCGCCGATCGTTCCGGGAAGCGTGAAACCGCCCAGGTCCCAGAAGTGAAAGATGCTTATTCCTCCGGTCTGGGCGTTCTTGTCCTGGAGGAGGTAGTACGAAGGGAAACTGAGGAACTTATCCGGCGCGATGATCAGGAACGGTATGGCCACCGCCAAGGTTATCAGCACCGTGATCCCCAGCATCTTCAGCGCCTCCTTCCTGGTCGGTGCCTTGATCAGCAGCACCGGATAGATTATGCCGTTGAAGAACTTGGTCCAAACGCCGATGGTATCGGCCAGTGCCGCGGCCTTGAAACGCCCTAGGACGAAAATGAACAGCGGCAGAAGGAACACCAGGGTGGTGATCGCCTCGTCCTGGACCCCGAACGTGGAGTCGATGAACGCGTAGGGCATGAGGATGAACGCCAACCCGGCCACGAACGCCGCCTGGTCGTCATAACGGCGCAGGAAAGCGTAGTACGAGATGCCGGTGAATATGCTGAACAGCGAGAAGTAGAACGCGTACTGGTATGATTCGCCCCCCAGCAGCTGCGCCGGGACCATCATGTAGTCGATGATGGGCGGCGATTCCATGGAGAAATCCTTGTACGGGATCTCCCCGCGAAGGATCGCCGATGTCCGGTTCTGGTAGAAGTTGATATCGTCATTGACCGGCAAACCATGGACCGGCTTGACCACCAGTTCGTCCACCGCGATGAGAGAGCCGTAAAGCAGCAGTCCGATGACGAGCAGCACCGCTGCCTTCTGCAGCGGAGTCATCCGCCCGATGCGCCTCAGGAAACTCTTCACCAGCACCATCATTCACCCGTTCACGGGACCAGTCTGTTGCGGTCACGCGGGAAGAGGATGGCCTCGCGGATGTTCTGCTGGTTCAGCATCTTGACCACAAACCTTTCCACGCCGAAGCCCCACCCTCCATGCGGCGGCATGCCGTAGGCGAACGCGTTCCGGTAGAAGTCGAATGCGGACGGGTTCAGCCCTTTCTTCTCCATCCGGGCCGTGAGCCGGTCGTGCCGGTGCTCCCTCTGACCTCCCGAGGCCATCTCCTGGCCCCTGTAGTCCAGGTCGAACGAGTAGGAGTAGGGCGTGCCTTCCTTCTCCATGATGTAGAACGGCTTTGCCTCCTCCGGGTACTCGTATATCCAGTACATCTCGTACCCCTTTTCCATCATGATGTCGCCGAGGACCTTCTCCCCCTCGGTGCCCAGGTCCTCGCCGTGGCATATCTTGAAGCCGGCGCCGCAGACCATGTCGACGGCGTCCGCGTAGGAGATCATGGGGTAGGGTGCCTTGGGCAGCACGACCGCCGTGTTCAGTTTCTCCAGCTGCTCCTTGCCGCGCTCCATCACACCTTTGATGACATACTGCGTGCATGCCTCCAGCATGTCCATGACGTCCCGCTGGGAGGCTATGTGCGCCATCTCGGCGTCGAATGAAATGAACTCCGACACGTGCCTCACGGTATCGGAGGGCTCGGCGCGGAACGCCTGCCCGATCTCGAACACCCGGTCCAGGCCGGTCGACATCAGCATCTGCTTGTACAGCTGGGGCGACTGGGCCAGGAACGCCTTCTTGCCGAAGTAGTTGATCTCGAAAAGGGTGGCACCGCCCTCCGCCCCGGAGGCGACGATCTTGGGGGTGAACGTCTCGATGAAGTTCTCCTGCTCCAGGAACTCGTCGATGAGGCGCAGCGTGAGCGACTTGACCTCGAAGACCGCCCGGGTCTCCGGCTTCCTGAGGTCCATGAAACGGTTGTCGAAACGGGTCTCGGCCTCCACGCTGACCTTGTCCACCACCCCCATCGGGAGCGGGGAGTTGGACATGCTGAGGATCTCCATCTCGGACGGGATGATCTCATAACCTGCCTTCGCCTGGGCGCTCTGCTTCACCAGGCCGGATATCTTGACCACGGACTCGCGCGGCACCGATGACAGCTGCTCCATCAGCTCCGGCGCTATCTTCTTCTTCGGGGCGGTGATCTGGATGATCCCGTACCTGTCCCTCAGGACGAGGAATGAGATCCCCCCTAGGTTCCTTACTTCCTGGACCCATCCCTCTACTACGACCAACTTTTCGTGGTCATCGCCTGGAGATGTTCTTCGAGTTCTTCGTGGGCATAATCGGTTCCATAGCACGCACCCAGCTCGGAATATGGCAGGTCATTATTAATAGTGTTGACAAGCAACAATGTACAGTAAGGCCTGCTGGCCTGTTTTTCCATCGTGAATGGGCCCGCCTACCGAAAAGTAATAAGCAATGAGCTCCACATGTTCCTCCAATGCCAAAAGTAACGGTCAACCACGAAACATGCATCTCCTGCGGACTTTGCTTCACCGACAACTGTCCAGACGTCTTCGAGGAGGGGAAAGATGGCAATTCTCAGCTAAAGAGCGAATTCAGGAAGGAGAGATGTATCAGGGTGATATTCCGGCCGATAGGCTAGCCTGCGCGCAGAAGGCCGAAGAGGATTGCCCGGTGTCGGCGATAGCCGTGCAATGACGATTAAGTGGGATCATTCTAGGAACACACTAATCATCGGACCGAAAACAATAAGGTCCGATGCTTCTCTTATTACCCTTCATGCCAAAGGTCAAAGTTGACGAGAATGAGTGCACTGGCTGCGGATTATGCTACAACGATGAATGTCCTGATGTCTTCGTGGAAGGATCGGGCGGGATCTCCGAACGAAGCCGGCTTTCCAGAAGGGAGGGGCCTACACGGGGGAGATACCCGCAGACATGAAGGATTGCGCCCAGAAGGCGGCCGATGCCTGCCCGGTGACCGCGATCGTCGGTCGAGTGAAACCCTTCCAGTTCGCTTCGTCGACCGGCCTGTCACTCGACCGCCCTTTCGACGAAGGTCAATCTTTTTCTGTCCGTGGAAAGCTCGCACCTCGCCCCCAGCGGTACGGTTAACATGGGATCGGTGTGGCCGATGTCCACTCCTGTAACGACCGGCACATCACATTCTCCCAGCAGATCGTCGATGATCATGGCGAGTGAATCGTTACCGTTGAACCCCGCCTCGGTGGGCGTCCGGCCGATGACCAGCCCGTAATCCTGTCCAAAGCCCCCATCTGTTTCAGGTGGGTTATGTCCCGGTCGAAGATCTCCGGTGACGACGTTTCATCGTCCTCCAGGAAAAGGATGGCCCCGTTCATGTCCGGCCAGTATTCCGTCCCGGCGAGGAGCATGAGGGTGCTCAGGTTTCCGCCCACCGCCCTTCCTTTGGCATGGCCTTCCCTCAGCACCTCCCAGCCGGGGTTCTTTTTCCACTCTCTTGGACCAAGTTCGTCCTTCAGGAACCAGCGGTCCTCCGCCCAGCTCTCGGCGGGGCATCGACGGGGATGTTGTTTAGAACCCTCCAGCAGGATCGGGTCGAACGTCTTTCGGCGTAGGGCGGACAGCTCAGGCTGACAGAAGGTGACGAAGGCGGGGCCGTAGAAGTTGATCAGCCCCGGAACGTGTGAGGATGGCATTGCTCAGCGCGGTGATGTCGCTGTAACCGATGAACGGTTTGGCGGGTCTCCCGGATGACTTTGTAGTCCAGGCGGGGCAGCAGCTGGTTCGAATTGAATCCGCCGATCAGCGGACATTACCAGGTCGACCTCCGGATCGTGAACGCGTCCATGAGGTCCTCCGTCTCGGTCCTCTATCGTGCCGGAAGAATGACCGCGTCGAGCCCATCGCCTGCTCTGGCCACCTGGACCTTCAGTCCCTTGGATTCGAGCCTGCTGAACGCCGATGTCCCACACCCTAGGTTCGATCACGCCGGCCGACGGTGGAAGGGGAGACCAGGCGGACGGTGCCCCCTAATTTGACTCGCTTCGGTTTGACCAGGTCCATGAACGGGTACGATGCCATCGAGAGTGGGTTATTCCTTTCCCCTGCCCGGAACGTCTGTCCGGGACCGGCTCATACATCCCCGCTAAGATCGTTCCAGTACTGGATAGTTGACTGGTATCAATTTTTATATAGGGTCATTGCATTTCTCAGATCTTAATCTAGGTACGGGAATCACATGACGGACAAAGTGACTGTTTCAGTGATAAAGGCGGATGTCGGATCGGTTTGCGGGCACTCAAGCCTCACCCGAAAATGATGTCGGTCTGCGGGGACGTCCTGTAGGATGGCGTGGCCGGCTAGGATCCAGGATCGGAATGACTTCTACGTCACTAGGGTTGGGTGATGACATTAACCTGTTCATGACCCACAACAAGGGAGAGAACGATAGCGACGTGCACGGGCTGGGCATGGGAGGTGTTCCAGAAGGGCCGCCAAACTGGCCAAGGAGATGAAGATGTACGCC
>CAVQBH010000017.1:0-22720 GCA_963710685.1 uncultured Methanomassiliicoccales archaeon
TCCCATTTTGCCCACACCTTTGTTGCCATGTGCTCAGGGTCGAGCTCCTGTGAAGATATGAGAAGCTCAAGAAACCACGGAGCCGACGCCTACCTGCTCAAGCCAATGGGCATGGATGAGATGGAAGAGATCATAACCCGTCTGAGAAAGATCCTGATCTCCCTGAGAGAGGGCACGGTCTTGATCAATCCGATCGCATGTTATTGATCTTTTGATTTCAATGGAAGCGAATGGACTGCGTCCTGTTAATGGGCAACACTTACGGATCTTATTTTTCATTCAATCCTCAGCCAGGGTCGTTTCCGTTTTATTAGTAGCATGGCCCCGCGGATGCCTGTGACATAAGATCTCGGTCGAATAAGCCCTCACGAGGAAATGCCTCGGAACGGGAAGACGAACCAGTTCTCTTGGGCGTGTCCCAGTGGGTCGTTCGATCATCCGCTGGGACGATGCAGGCCCGCCAAATCAATTGCCATGGTCGCCTGACCGTTCGTCCCTGATGAAGCTAATGGTGCAATCCATGGTGCATCGTTGTTTGCGTGTTAATGAGGGCCATTCGAACGCATAGCGCCTCCTAGCGTTACTTGCCGTCGGACCAAGTACGAATTCTCCACCATTGTCTTAATCGTTGGCCGAGCGACCATATCTTCTGAGGTTGATTGCGACCATAGTTCCACGTTTCCTTTCACCCTTGGAAGGATCAAAGACCGAAGGCGATCGCGGCCCGATCAAGCACACGCCAGAAGAAGGGGCTCCGACCTGAAATAACAATGTTACAAATATCGTTTAATGGCATAACACTCAGGGGTGGATTTCAGAACAGGTTGACAGTTAAGGAACAGGTCATGGAGCCGTTGGTCTATGCCCTAACTCAGGGGGACAAGGACCGGTCGGTCATCGAAGCAAAACACCTCATGGACGGTGGGGTCCAGGCGGAGGAGATCGTCCTGAAAGGGATAGAAGTGGCCATGACGAAAATGGACGCCAAGTGCACGATGGACGATTTCAACCTGCTGGAGATAATGCTGGTGGGGCGGGCGGCCATGGAGGTCATGAAGATCGTGACCCCCGGAGGAGGTGAGCCGAGATGCGCAAGAGGGACCGTCATCGTCGCCACACCGTAAGGTGATGTGCATGACCTGGGAAAGAACATCGTTCGGACGATCTTGACCGGAAAGGGTTACCGTGTGGTCGATTGCGGCAAAGACTGCCCCATCGAAACAATGGCGGCATCGGCGGTCCAGGAAAGGGCCGATGCCATAGGCGTTAGCGGCCTGATCACCTCGGTCATCCCTTCGGTCAGGACGATCAGGTCCTTGATGAAGGACCGCGGGTTCGAAAAGGTGGTCCTCCTGGCAGGAGGTGCGGCCCTCTGCCAGGCCGCAGCAGATGAATTGGATGTGGACTACGTCGCGGCCGATGTGTTCGCCGGGGTGAGATACCTCGAGTCTCTGGAAGGTGGCTGACTGTCCTCAATGCATTTGATATTGGAAACGGTGCTCAAGAGAAAGACCGAACGAGTGCCAGTCATCCCTCAGGTCTTCGGTCATGCGGCCTTCATGAACAAAGTTCCCTTGACCGATTATCTGAAGGACGGGCGGATCCTAGCGGAGTGCCAGATCAGGGCCATGGAAACCTATGGCTATGACGCGGTCTTTGCGATGATGGACGTCAATGTGGAGGCCGAGGCGATGGGGGCCAAACTGGTCTATCGGGAACGATTTTATCCGTACGTCCAGTATCCATTTCTGAAGGTTGATGACATCCCTTCCGGCCTTGATCTGCCAGACCCTCAAGATGACGGCCGCATGCCGGAGATGCTTGAAGCGATCCACGTCCTGAGAAGGGAACTGGACGGAAAGAAGCTTGTGACAAGCGCTCTTCTCGGTCCATTAACGACCGTATGTCAGCTTCTGGGGATGGAGACCGCGTTGTTCCTTTTGGCTGACGATCGGGACAGGTTCGCCGAATACCTTCAATTCGCCAAGCGACTGGCGATAGATTATGGTACCGCCCAGGTCAGGGCAGGTTCCCAGGTGCCGATCCTGTTCGATCCCTCTGCCTCACCGGCGGTCATCCCGCCGGCCCTGTTCAAGGAGTTCGAGGTTCCGATGCTGGCCGAGATCAGCGCGGCTTTGATGAAGGCCGGAGCCTCCGGGACCTGGCTCCACATCGCAGGGCCAACCACCAAGATCCTGCCTTATTTCAATGAGATAGGCGTGGCGGTGGTCAATTTCGACTATGAGGTTCTTCCCGAGGACGCGATCGCAGCGTTGCCCAACACCTGCCTGGACGGTAATATCAAATCGCTCTCATTCTGTCTGGCCAAGCCCAAATGGGTCGGCGCGGAATGCGAACGGCTGCTGAAGAAGTTCGAGGGCAGGGGCGGGTTCATCCTATCATCCGGATGCGAAATTCCCATGGAAGCCGATCCGGAATGCATCCGGGCGATGGTCGATGCCGGCCATGAGGAGGTGATTCCATTCCTTTGCTGAGGGTCGAAATCGAGGGCGTACAACGCATGATACCTTACCAGGAAGGCCATCGACTGGGTCAGATCCTGGAATCGTCCGGGGTGGCCGTGCGGAGAGGTTGCAACGGCAATGGGACCTGTGGGATGTGTAGGGTCAAAGTGAAAGGAAAATCGACGGTGCCCTTGACCGCGAACGAGGTGGCTGGCATGTCGGAGCTTATGATCGGTGAAGGTTTTCGCTTGGCCTGCCAATTCATCCCTCGGGGAGATACCGAGGTGATCCTCCCCAAGAGGGAACGAAAAGAGGTTCCGCGACCGCTTGGCAATAGGGATGGGATCGGAGGGGTGCGAGGTCCGTTCGATCGGGCAGGCACGCCTGGATTCGGGATCGCGGTGGACGTTGGCACTACCAATATCCGGGTTTCACTGGTGGATATCCTCCACGGGCGGAGATTGGGAGGATCGTGCCGACCGAACCCGCAATCGTTCTTTGGGTTGGATGTGATCAGCCGATTGGAGGCCGCGAGTGGTGAACCGGAAAAGGCGGACGCCATTCGGGAGGAGACGATCGGATCTATCCTGGAGGACATTGCCAAGCTGTGCTCGTCCAACGGCGTGGCCAGCGACAGGATAGGTCGTATCCGGATCGTGGGCAACACCGCCATGTTACTGCTCATCGGTCTGGATGACCCCCAAACGCTGCTCGAGACCGATAACTGGAGCCGGAAATATGACTCTGACGAATTTGACGGAATAGAACTTCGATCGGCTTTAAATTTCGCTCCTCGATCGGTGGTGGATGCCACCCCGCCGTTGGCGGGTTTCGTGGGTTCCGATCTCACCGCTAACATCATCAGCACCGGGCTGATCGAAGATCCTGGACCGAACCTGTTGATCGATTTCGGGACCAACAATGAGATATGTCTCTGGGACGGCGCAAGGCTGTTGATCACCGCCTGCGCGGGGGGGCCGGCATTGGAAGGCGTCGGGGTCAGCTGCGGGGCTCCAGCGATCGTTGGATCGGCTTACCGGGCCGTCCGGGCCCAAGACGGCACCTTCGATCTGGCGGTCCTGGGCGGAGGTTCAGCGCACGGCGTGTGCGGTTCTGGCCTGATCGACATAATCGCAGATCTGGTGCGGGTCCAGGAGTTGGACGAAAAAGGGAATTTCACAAACGGACAGAAGAAATATGTCGTGACCAGGGACGCAAGGCTGTCCTTGACAAAATCTGATGTGGACAAGATAATGCGCGCAAAATCTGCCGTTGCATCGGGTATCAACGCGCTTCTAAGAAACTCTGGACTGCGACCGGATTCGATTAGGAACGTCCACATCACCGGCAATCTCGGACGGTTCCTGAATGTGGATTCCGCAAAGCAGATCGGCCTGTTGCCGAATCTCCCTTCCCGTCTGTTCAATGTGCAAGCGGATTCAACCTTAATGGGCTGCGAGGAGATGCTGGTGTCCGCCAAGGCACTGGAGGTGGCGGAGCGGTCACGGCAATTGTGTGAACCCGTAGACCTAGTGCGGGAACCGGGCTTCGAGGACCTGTTCCTTGAGAACTTGTTTCTACGCCCCATGAGCTCAGGACCCACGGCCAAGGACATTGGCCTGGACGAATACATCAAGACCTCCCAGTACCTGGCCGGAATAAACACCTCGGCACCGGAGCTGGAGATCTCCCGGGCGATCCTGCGTTTCATGGGGGCTGACCTGGTCGGTCTGGCGGTGCGAACCCCGAAGGGATTGAACGTGACCCATTCCGTCAAGGACAATTCCAGTGTCCTTCCGGACCTGAAAAGCTCCGGGATCGAGGAGACCTGCCTTGAGGTGTTCGACTCCGGATTCCTGAACAATCTGGACCTGGAGGGTTATGGCCTCAGGATGATCTTCTTGCCGGTCAGCATAGAAAGGCGGGTCACCCACGTCCTGATGGTCGGATATGCCAACGAAGTCGATATCGACCGCCAGAGGATGAACGTATACTTGGCGCTGGCCACCCTGATCGGGACAGTTCTGCAAAGGGTGCGGAACGAAGAGGAGCTCAGGCGGCACCGGACCGACCTGGTCAAATTAGTGGAGGAAAAGACCGGGGAGCTCATGCGTTCCAATGCCGAACTCCAACATTTTGCGTACATCGCATCGCACGACCTGCAGGAACCGCTTCGGATGGTCGTCAGCTATCTATCGCTGTTGGATATGAGATACAAAGAGCAGCTGGACCCCAAGGCCAAGGAGTACATTGTGCAAGCCATTGCGGGTGCCGTTAGAATGCGGCAGCTGATCGATGATCTGCTGGAGTATTCCCGGGTAGAAACCAAGGGCAACGAGCTCACCCCGGTCAATATGGAAACGGTGGTGGCCATGACGCTGAGCAACTTGAAGATCTCGTTGGAGGAAAGCAAGGCGACCATCGCGGTCGATGCCCTACCAGTGATCATCGCGGACGAGATGCAAATGGTCCAGGTAATGCAGAATCTTATTGGCAATGCCATCAAGTTCCGGGGGGCGACCCGTTAAGGATCCAGATCACCGCATCCGAATCAGATCAGGGAGAATGGACCTTCGCGGTGAAGGACAAAGGTATCGGTCTTGACCAACAGTACGGAGAAAGGATATTCCAGATGTTCCAGCGGCTGCACACCAGGGAGAAGTACCCCGGAACCGGAGTGGGTCTGGCCATATCCAAGAAGATCGTCGAACGGCATGGCGGCAGGATATGGGTGGAGTCAGAGGAAGGCAGAGGGGCGACTTTCATTTTCACTGTTCCGAAAGTGCCCGGGAAGGATCTCGAAACCTACGATTGGTCTGAGAGGCGAACGAACACTACAATGATTCAAGATTCTGGGCTAGATCTCATGTGATTGTTTCATATCTAAGAAATATTGGGGGGAATAATGAAATACCTTGGCCAGACAAATCCCTTCCTGGAGAGATTGGAGCCAGGTCGATCCATATTCCGAGAGATCGAACCGGCTGGATGTCAAGGTGGATGTGGGGTGAATGGCCGATCTTGAGCTTGGAAGACAGCGTTTAGTGTCACAGCGCATATGCGGAGGCAGTTCAAGCACCCCGCTGGAGACGGTCGAGTCCATGGGGGCGTTCCAGGCTCAGGACTATCTCTCCGGACTGTGGGCGGTAGGCCTCCGTACAAAAGACTCCACGCTGAGCAGCATAGAAAAGGCCCTTTCGGACAAGACCATCGTCCGTTCCCCCCCTGCTTCGAAACACGATCCACATAGTGCCTGCGGCGAACTATCGTTGGACGCTCGCGCTGATGGGCAAGAGGATGCGACAGGCCGTCCAAAACATCGCCCGTTCCAACGGGGTCGTTCTTGACCAAGGAACGGTGGAGAAGGGACACCGGATCATTGCCGAGGCGCTGCAAGGAGGAAGCTATCTGACCCGTCCAGAACTGTACAATGTCCTAAGGGAACAAGGGATGCCCATCACCAGTTTCGCCGGGTTGATGATGGTCCAGCTTGCCATGGTCGACGGTCTGATATGCTTTGGACCGCGAAACCGCGGGAAACAGTTCCTGGCGCTGCTTGATGACTGGATCCCAAAGTCCGATGACCTTCCGCCGGACGAGGCACTGTCGCGCCTGGCCTTTCAATACTTCAAGGGGCATGGACCGGCCTTGGTGGAAGACTTCGCGTGGTGGTCCGGTCTTTCGATCGCCGAGGCCAGGCGCGGTCTAGGCCCGGTCCGGTCACGGCTCGATCGCCTCGATGTTGAAGGGCGGACCTACTGGCTGGCCGATTACAAAGTGCCCGATGATTGCGCGCTGTCCGGACTTTGGCTTCTACCAAGCTACGATGAGTACATGGTGGGTTATCGGGACCGGAGCCCAATACTTGATCCGTATTTGAGCTCCCAGAAAACGGCCCAGCAGGCCAGGATCGCCTTGGGCAACGTCATGGTGGCCGATGGGAAGATCATTGGCAGCTGGAAACGCACCATGAAGAAGGAGATGGTTCATTTAACCGCAATGCCTTTTGGGGCACTCAGCCCCTCCAGCCGTAAACTTCTAAAGACTGCCATGGAAGAGTACGAGGTCTTCCTGGGAAGGCCATTGGTGGGGGCCATCAAAGAATGACCGTTGAGGCCGCCCGATCCAGCGGCCATCAATACCGAACCGCATTCTCGGTCGATGTGAACTTCAGCCCAGGTGTGGTTTCACGGTGGGCGCACCAAAACCTCATTCCCCAACGCAGGAGCGACAGAAACCTTTCACTCGATCCCGAACTTCTCCATCAACAGCTTCTCGGTCTCACTGTCCGGGATGTAGATGAAGTAGGCAGGGAACTTCTGCTGCTCCGCGATGAAATTCGTCTTGATGATGACCAGATTGTCATGCTCCTCGGAAGCTATCAGGGCTGGGTATTCGAGCACTGCGCTGAGCACCCCGACCGCCACGCCCGGAGGCGTCGGCAGAATGGTGATGCCTAGGAAACTGGATATGGCGCTCAAGTACGCCGAACCGCAAATGTTACCGATCTCCGAGATCGCCTCCCGGTCCTCCTCGTTGAGCTCCCTGGCAGGGTCATGGGGTTGGGAAAGCAAAAGGTCGGTCATCTGCATGGCCACCGGCTCGGACAGGATGAGAAGCATGCTTCCTTTCTCTTTGCCGTAGGCTCCCAAATAGACCGCGACCACGGACTGTTCCGCATCCCCGAGCGCATACGGTGACTCCAGGGTCTTGCAGACGAAGCATTCCGGAACGTCCACCAGAATGTCCTGGTGCAGCATGACGGTGAGCGCTGTCGAGGCGTGCGAGGCCCCGATGTTTCCAATCTCCCGCAGGGCGTCGATCTGGTCTGGTGTGTATGTAGATCTGTTCTTTGTCGAGTTTTCCATGGTTCTCTCCTCTTTATCCAGACCTGTATGGATCGACCGCCGCTGTGCCGACAGCGAATTTGATGAAGGCCAGGTCCCGGGCCCGCACGCACGGAAGGAAATGGATTTGAGGGCGATCGTATCAGATGCCCTGTTTCGGCAGCTCCATGAACGCTGACATATCAACGTCGTAGGATGAGTCCTGGGTCGTACCATCGATCATTTCGATGTTGGCCCGGATCTTGTTCCTCTCGAAGGAGATGCGGGCATTCTTCACGTTCGATTTGTAAAGGCTGATCCTCTTTCCTGCCTGGGTCAGTCTCCTTTCCACACAAAAGATAAGGCCCGAATCCTCGAGTATCTTGATCTTGCGGTAGCAAGCGGCTATCGGGACTCCGAGTTTGTCGCTCAGTTCGAACGCGCTTTTTGGTTTACCCATGGTCGCTAGGAGTATTTTCGCGGAATACTCCTCGGTCAATAGTTGGGATGTTTCAAGAGCATGCATTTTCCGACACCTTTGGAAAGGACGCTATTTTTTGGTATATAATCAGGATTAATCGCCTACTATTATTGATATTGAGAGCATGGCACTTGCCAGATGGTGTGATTGCCGGCAAAATCTATCATTTCAGGATATGGAACTAGCCTTTTGCCGTCCAAGCCGGTAGCATATTCGGACATCTTGAAAATCAAACAATCCCCTAAGGAGACCGGCCCAAAGCTCAAGGTAGATCGTCCAGAAGAGATGATTCGACCCGGACGGCGGCGGCCTCGACCTCGGAGGTCAGCCCCTCCCCGAAGTCCACGTTCTTCGGTTCGATGAGCAGGAGGCCGATCCTCGCCCCGGTCATGGTGCGGACATAGTCGCAGAACACCCTGAGGGGCATCGTGTGCGTCGAGATGGTCGGCACGTTCATGACCTCCTCGGCTTCGTACAGGTGGGCCGTTCCCGGTCCCAGCCCGAGCACGGCGGCGTCGATGAGCAGGACGTGGGATGGGTGGACATCAACGATCTCGTCCACGAAGCTCTCCGGGACCGTCTCGCATTCGATCAGGTGAACCGCCCCCGACACCTTTCCTCGCAGGTCCTCCACGATCCTGACCCCCACATAATCGTCCGAGCGGATGGCGTTGCCGATCCCGGCGATAACGACGCTGGTGGCGTCATCCAGCCAGGCCCGCAGTTCATCCTCCATGTCCCGGGTGTGCTCGACCAATTGGTGCATCCGCCTGAATGATCTTTTGAACAAGGAATTGAGCGGGCCCCGCCTACCGCGAAACCGTGTTCAGCAGACGTTCGTTCCTGTCGTAGACCTTTATCTCCAACGGCATCTGGCCGACGGCGAAGTGGGTAGCGCACCCGAAGCATGGGTCGTAGGCCCGGAAAGCCATCTCCACTTTGTTCAGGGCTTCGTTCTCCACCACGCCGCCGTGGATCAGACCCTTGGCGGCGTCCCTGATGCTCATGCAGATGGCCGGATAGTTGTTGGTCGTCGCCACGATCATGTCGACGTTCTTGACCAGCGCGTCCTTGTCCAGCCGGTAGTGGTGGATCAGCGTTCCCCTGGCCGCCTCCACGATCCCGACGCCCTCGCCAGGCTCACCAGGGGCGTTGCGGACGTGCGTACTGGTAATCTCCGGATCGCTGGCCAGCTCGACCGCGCGCTCGGCGGCGTAGAGCAATTCGATCAGGCGGGCCCAGTGGAACACCAGGGTTCCGTGGGCCGGTTTGCCCAGCGTTTCGAACATCCGGGAGTACTCGGCCTGGGCCAGCGGTGTGGCCATCCCGTCGGCGGCGTTCAGCCGGCCCAATGGACCGACCCGGTAGATGCCGTTGCCCGCGCCGTCTTGGAATCCGTTCCAGCCCACCTTTCTCAGGTAGGGGAACTTGGAATAGGTCCATTGCTCCGAGCGTTCGACGATGTGCTCCTCATAATCGGCCGCCGCGAACCGGGAGAACTCGCTGCCGGCCGGGTCGACCACCCTGACCTCGCCGTCATAGAAATTGACCCGGTTCCTGGCGTCGACCGTGCCCATGTAGTAGGTCCTCATGGAGAAGGCGTCGTTCTTGATCATCTCCATGTGCTTCGAGTTGGACAGCACCAGGTCGTGGAAGAGCTGCAGGGTGAACTGGGCGAAATTCACCGATGACCTTGCCATCTCCAGTATGGCCACCCTCGATTCCTCGCTGAGCGGCTTGCTCATGCCACCGGGTAGACCGCTGACCGGGTGGGTGGACCGGCCCCCGATGATCTCAGTGATCTTCTGGCCGTAGGCACGGTGCTTGATGACCTCCTTGGCCACCGCGATGCCGGCCTTCTCTATCACCCCCAGGATGTTCCGTTTGTCCGGCGGGGCGTCCGGTCCCACGATGAAGTCCGGACCGCCGAGGTAGTAGAAGTGCAGGATGTGGTCACCGATGAATGAACCCATGTACTGGAGCTCGCGCAGCTTCTTGGCGGCGGAAGGCGGTCCGACCTGGAACGCCGCGTCCAGGGTCTTGACCGACGCCAGATGGTGGGCCACCGGACAGACGCCGCAGATCCGGGTGGTGATGATGGGCATGAGCTCTGCCGGGCGTCCGATGCAGAACGCCTCGAAACCCCGGAGCTCCGGTACCTTCAGGTATGCGTTCTCCACCTCCCCCTCATCGTTGAGGAAGATGGACACGCTTCCGTGGCCCTCGAGTCTAGTGATCGGGTCGATGTTGATCTCCTTCATTGCTTCATCACCTTCCGTTGTATGATGGACGCCGGCAGGCTGTACAGGTAGAAGATGCCCACCGGGTCCTTGATCTGCGCGATGAGGTCGACGATCTCTTCTTCCGTATACCCTCCGGGCTCGCCGTCCAGGTTCAGGATCGCGGCCAATGCCGTGATCATGCCCGAACCCATGTCCTTCTGGTTGGGGGTCGCCCCGCCGCAGCCGGTGCAGGGCATGTCCACCTTGAGGCATTGGGCCCCGCATCCGCTTCTGGTCGCCATGCCCATGCAGATGATCCCCTGCTCCATCAGGCAGCGTTCCGGCTCCGGGACGATCTCGTGCACCCGGTGGATGCT
Organism: uncultured Methanomassiliicoccales archaeon; assembly: GCA_963710685.1. Classification (GTDB taxonomy): domain Archaea; phylum Thermoplasmatota; class Thermoplasmata; order Methanomassiliicoccales; family UBA472; genus DASXVU01. Next base: position 10,372 of record CAVQBH010000017.1, read on the forward strand.
GGAGATCTTCTTGTTCTCCCGCTTCCGCGGACATTGGTCACAGACCGCGGGCAGCGGTGCCAGCACCGAGCCCTTTGGAGGCAGTTCGTTCCTCATGATCGATTCCAGCGCGTTCACGATGAGCTGGACCGGGGGCGGACATCCCGGCAAATGATAATCGACCTCAACGGTCTGGCCGAGGGTCCTGACGGTGTCATAGAACACCGGTATCCTGAGAGTTCCCTCGATCACCGACGTGCTCGGGGCGGGAACCACATGGCCGGCGGAAACCTTGCCGTGGTCGAGATAGACCCGTTCCAGTATGCTCCTGGCGTCGCTCAGGTTCGCCAGCCCGGGGACGGAGCCTTCGTTCGCGCACGACCCGAACGCGACCAGGGTCTTGGATTTGGACCGAAGCACCTTGGCCATGTGCTCCTGTTCGCTGTTGCGTATCGAACCGTTGAAGAACGTGACGTCGATGTGGCCGTCCGGCATCGCCTCGACGTCTCCGTACTTGAAGTCCATCGCCACCGGCCAGAAGACGATGTCCGCGGCCTTGACCACATCCAGGATCCGCTCGTTGATGTCCAGCACCGCTATCTCGCAGCCCCCGCAGCTGGCCGCCCAGTAGAACGCGATCCTCAGTTTCCGGCCGATGCTCAATCCCCCCCAGTGGTTCCGTTCATGAGATACTCGTGCATAGCCTTGGCGGCGCGCTTGCCGGCGCCCATGGCGCTGATGACGGTGGCAGCCCCGGTCGCCACGTCCCCTCCGGCGAAAACACCCTCCAGGTTCGTGCGGCCCTCGGCGTCGACGATGATGGTGCCGTTGCGGTGATTGGTCTTCAATCCCGCCGTGGTGTGCTGGATGATGAGGTTGGGGGTCTGGCCGATGGCCACGATGACGGTGTCGACCGGGATCTCGAAGTCCGAGCAGGCGATGGGCTGGACCCCCTGCCGACCGCTCTCGTCCGGTTCGGTCAGCTCCATGCAGGTGCACTTCATCGATCTGACCCAACCCTTCTCGTCGCCGTAGAACTCGACCGGGGCGCTGAGGAACTTGCACACCAGTCCCTCCTCCTCCGCATTCTCGATCTCCTCCCGCCGGGCGGGCAGCTCGTTCCTCGAACGGCGGTAGTTCAGGCAGACCGTGGCCCCGAGCCTCATGGAGATCCGGGCGCAGTCGATGGCGACGTTGCCGCCGCCTATCACCACCACGTGCTTGCCGATGCGGATGGGGGTATCCTTGTCCGGGAAGGCGTAGGCCTTCATCAGATTGACCCGGATGAGGAACTCGTTGGCAGAGTAGATGCCCCCCAGGCTCTCCCCCGGACAACCGGTCCACTGGGGCAGGCCAGCGCCACTGCCGATGAATATGGCGTTGTACCCCTGTGTCATCAGCTCGGGGATGGTGTGTATCCGGCCGATCAGATTGCCCAGGCGCAGTTCAACGCCCAGTTTCCGGACGTAGTCGATCTCTCCCTGGACGATCTCCTTGGGCAGGCGGAACTCGGGGATGCCGTAGCTGAGCACTCCGCCCCCGACGTGCAGGGCCTCGAACAGCGTCACCTCGTGCCCCAGCTTGACCAGGTCGGACGCCGCGGTCAATCCCGCCGGACCGGCGCCGATGATGGCCACCTTCTTGCCGGTCGCCGCTTCCTTCAAAGGCATCTGGCACTCGTTCTCCCTTTCCCAGTCCGCGAGGAAACGTTCCAGGCGCCCGATGTTGACGGGATCGCCCTTCTTGCCCTTGATGCACCTCATCTGACACTGCCCTTCCTGGGGGCACACCCGGCCGCAGATGGCAGGGAGCGAGTTCTTGGACTTGATCACGGCGATGCCCTCGGCGTACTTTCCCTGCAGGATGAGCTCTATGAACTCGGGGATCGGCACGTCCACCGGGCAGCCCTTCCGGCACTGGGGGTTCATGCACTGGAGGCATCTGGCGGCTTCCTTCAGCGCCATTTCCTCGGTGTAGCCCAGGGCGACCTCGCGGAAGTTCTTGACCCGGGCCTCCGGCTCCTGCCGGGGCATGGCTACATCCTCGTCCTTATTGACGAGGGCGGTTTCGCCGCTCCTCTCAGGTTCAGTCCCTTTCACATCGGCACCCCCCGTTCGTTTCCCAGAGGACGGAGCTCAACCGCTCCTCCGGAAGCATGGTGCGCTGGCGCATGATCAGCTCGTCGAAGTTGGTCTTGTGCCCGTCAAACTCCGGTCCGTCGACGCAGGCGAACTTCATCTTGCCGCCCACCGTCACCCGGCAAACGCCGCACATGCCCATCCCGTCGATCATTATCGGCGTTAGCGTCACTATCGTCCGGATGCCGTGCGGTCGGGTGATCTCGCTGACATCCCTCATCATCACGACCGGCCCCATGGCGATGCAGCGGTCGTACCTCTCCGTCCTCAGCAGGTCGGCCAGGAACCCCATCCCGGTCACTCCGGCCGTGCCGTCGTCCGACGCCACCAGGACCTCGTCGCTGCAGGCCTTCGCCTCCCCTTCCATGAAAAGGAACTCGTCGCCCCGGCAGCCCAGGACCGTCGTCACGTGGTTACCGGCCGCCTTCATCGCTTTGGCCTGAAGCAGGAGCGGGGCGATCATGATGCCGCCGCCAACGCACAGCACCCGGCCGAAGCCCTTGATCTCGGAAGGATTGCCCAGCGGACCGGTCACATTGAACAGGCGGTCGCCCTGGTCGAACGTCCCCAATTCCTTGGTGGTCTTGCCCACTCCGTGGAACGCAAAGGACACCGTTCCCTTCCGTCTGTCGTAATCGCTTATGGTCAGGGGCACCCTCTCGCCCCCTTCCTTCGGGATGACGATCAGGAACTGTCCCGGCTGGGCCTTGGCGGCGACGTCCGGCGCCTCCACCACGAACAAGGTCTTCTTGTAAGCCAGCTGCTTCTTAGACAGAATCCGGTAGGTCATCACCTCGCCTCCCTGGTTGCGGCAGTTCGGACCGGAAGCCTGGAGATCTTCTCGTAGAACGCATCGAACTTGGCGCTGAACTCGCCCTCGCATCTGGGCGAAAGTTCGTGCATCTCGAACCGGTCCAGGAGACCGAGCCTCTTCAGATAGGTCATCAGCACCTCAAGCTGCCTTTCGGAGGCGTCCCTACCCTGCTGGAGCTTGCAGTCCTTTGCGGAACAGATGACCGCCATGACCCCTTCGAAGCCGCGTTCGAAGGCGCTGACCACATGCACCGGGTCCATTCCCTTGAAGCAGGGGACCTCCAGGACCATGGCGTTCTTCCCCCGGAGCGCCCTGGCCGGATCGTCCAGGGCCGAGTACTCCGACCACTGGCAGCTGAGGACCAGCACCGGGGCCTTGCCCCCGCCGGCCTTCATCCTCTCCGCCACGCCTCCGTAGGAGGCCAGGATGTTGTTGAACTCAAAGCCCTGCACGTAGATGGCGTGGTGCGGGCACACGGTCTGGCATGCGCCGCATCCCATGCATTTCCCGGCGTCCGTCATCGGGGTGGAGAACGATTCGGACCTGATCGCGCCGTAGGGGCAGATGAAGACGCATTTGCCGCAGCCCACGCATTCCTCGTTGTTCCTGACCACTTTGCGTGAATACTTCACCACCTGCAGCGCGTTCTCCGGATAGCCCAGCTGCCTGATCACTGCCTGGCCCAGGAGCATGCGCCTGGTCCCTATCTTGGTGCCTTCCTTCATGCGGCAGAATTCGTCCTGGCACTGGATCGAGATGATGTTGTTGATACCGGAACTGAGAGCATTGAAAACGAAATCCGTGGGGATCCTCCCTGCGCAGGGGACCCGCATCGGTATGTAAGCCGTCCCCCCAAGACCCTGGCCGGCCAGGATGTCCTGCACCTCGCCATTGCTCGGTGAGTTGCCTCGGCACATCAGGACCAGTGTCCGCGCGTTCACATCCTTGCGTTCGGCGCGGAGGTGGTCCAACAGTCCGTCATGATCATAGAACGCCGTCTCGATGGCCGACACCGGACAGGCGCTGGAGCATATCCCGCAGACCTGGCACTTCTGGATGTCGATGCTCAGTCTTCCGCCATCCGGCTGGCGTTCGATCGCCTGGAACGGGCAGAGGGAGAAGCATACCGTGCATCGGCTGCACAGGTCCTGGTTTATCCGCACGGCGGCAAGGCAGTTATCGTTCATCGTTTTTCCCCTAAGGTCACGGACAATCATCGGCTGAGGCGAACAATCCTGGACAGGTCATGGAAATCAACTTATTTATCAAATACCGGTCCTTCATGTGTCGGTCACCTTTAGGAAGACCCTATGGTATTTCCCCTTAACCTAGTTCGTCGAATAATGGATGTTGTTATTTAATGCATGTGTCAGACGCTTCGTGCTTGGCTCTGAAGGTGAGGACCATCTCGTGCTTTGTTGGAGAAGGTGAAGGTTGAACGAAGGCCCAGCATGAGCGCCGACCGTCCACAATGATGGTCTTCCCGAAAGGGCCATGAAGAATATCTTAATACGCCGTCATCATTGACTATTTGATGGACTTCGATCTGGTCATCATAGGGGGCGGGCCAGCTGGTCTGACGGCGGGCATCTGCGCGGTGCAGAGTAGAATGCGCACCGTCATCATCGAGGCGGGAGAGGCGGGCGGGCAGCCAGGCATCCTTTATCCAGAGAAGGAGATACACAACTTCCCGACCTCCCAGATCGTCACAGGCCGGGAGATCTCGAGGAGTTTCGTGGAGCATGCCCTGAACAAGGGATGCGAGCTCAAGCAGAACGAGACCGTCGAGGAGATACTAGACATCCCGGACGGTCTGAAGGTCGTGACGACCAAAGGGTCGTACACCACCTCGTCCGTGATCGTCGCCATCGGCAACGGGTTCTTCATCCCGAAGAAACTGGATGTGCCGGGAGCGGCGGAGCTGGAAGACAGGGGCGTCCACTACATGATGCCCGCAAAGGACAGTTTCTCCGGAAAGAGCGCCATGTTCGTCGGCGGCGGCAACTCCGCTCTGGAGATGGCATTGATGGTCTGCGATATCGCGGACATTTGCATCGTGCACCGCCGGGAATGCTTCCGCGCCGACCATTGTTTCATCGAAAGGGTCGAGGAATCAAACATAAGGACCTATATGAACGCCGAGGTCCTGAGGATCGAGGGCAACGGCAGGGTCGAGAGGGTCGTCCTGAGGATCGGAGAGGTCGAGTATGCCGTCCCGGTGGATATGGTGGTCATCAAGGTTGGCATGACCCCGGAGCCGGAGTACCTGAGGCGATGGAACCTGGAACTGGAGGACAACGGCATCAAGGTCAGCCAGCAGATGATGACCTCGCGCAAGGGGATCTACGCGGCCGGGGATGCGGTCGCCTATCCGGGAAAGTACCGGCAGATCGTCACCAGCTGCAGCGAGGGGGCCACCGCCGCCAATTCGGCGATCAAGTATGTGAAGAAACGCTGAACATCCTGCAGGTGTCTCCATCGGAACATCGTTCCGTGGGACATGACGTTAATGGTCTTGTTATTTGGCGGCGGCATTCTGGCCGGTCCGCAGGTATTATTGGGCAGGAGGTACGAAATCGTTCATTGGGATCGGGGAGATCGGCTTCCCCAATATCCTGCCGTCCATTACCCGTTCATTGTTTCCCGCTCTTTCCGAAAGTGATGATTATCGAATGCGTACCGTTGATCTCCTCGCTCCCGGTGAAGATGAAGTTGAGCGACCCTTCCTCCGAGATGGTGAAATCGATCTGGGCCTTGGCAGACTTGAACCTCAACCCGGGAGTGATCCCCACGGCCCGGACCAGTGCGTCCTTTATCAGTTGGACGGAATCGGAGATATTCGGCGCGGCGGCCTTTTCCACCTTTTCCTGCAGGTTCGGTTCAAAGACGATGTGGGTTTCAGTTATGTGGTTGACCTTTCCGAGGATCTTTCCGGTTAGTCGACTGATGATCGGAACCGTGAAGCTCACACCGGCGGACGAGGCGGCGTTCATCTTGAACACAATCTCCACGGTGTTGATGGGCAACGGGGCCTCCTTGTCCGCCAGGTCCACTGCCAGTTTCACTTCATTCAATACCTCATCGATCGTGGTGGCTTTCAGCTCCGGAATGATCTTGACCATGGTACACGATTGGGCATGGCAACTATAATAAATCGATCTGCGGGCCGATCTAGCATCCGTCGTGCCACAACGCTGGATGTTCTGGACCTCAGGGATGAGGATACATTGCGCATCAGTTCCGTCATCATCCTTTTACTCAACGGTCATCTACGGACGGTAATGTGGGAACAGGCGGCATTCAAACGCGGGAGACGCCGTAGGTGAAGAGCGCTGGCCGAACCTCTGGGCATGGGTTCGCCAGCGATAAACAAAGGATAGAATCAGAGGCGATGGAATTACACCCTCACCTCGAATTCACCTTTTGCGATCGCGATAACGATTTCTTTGGCCCCGTTTATGATGTTCTGAGCAGTGGAATTGCCTACCTTGATCTCCTTTGCCAGAATATCCGCCTCACAATCTATGAGATCGGAGATCCGATCGTATCCAGCATTGATGAGCATCTCCCTCGTTGCCGGACCCACCCCCTCGACGTTCATTAGATCCAACTTGATGATCACTCGTTCCGTTCCAACTCACCTCCTGACCGATTTTATTGATCGGATAGGGAATGTCGCTGTTGGTAATCAAAACCATTGATGGTCTCGTAGTTGTCTAGCCGTCCCCTGCCAATATTGGGTCGATCAGGCTAGGTTCGTTATCTCCCAACGTCCAACATCGAGAAAGTACTTGTAGGGCAGGATATCAAACAACTGTCAGTGTGCAGCAGGTGCCAAGATGATCTGGAAACAATCCCCACCCATTGGAGGAAACACCCCCTATGCGCTCCTGCCTGTGTCACCGGTTCCACAACGAGGTCCAGGATGCGAGACACGAACATCGAGGGGATCCGCGGGGAGGAGCTCCAGGGGCCCTGTGAACTGGAGATCATCGAGGTATCAGCAACCGAGGCTGGCAAGGAAGGACGGATACTTGCCACACCCACACGGCTGAGGAAGTTCCCGCTGCCGCTCAGGAAACTGGTCGGGGACATCTCCGACCGGGAGAAGGTCATCCTGGGATTGGAGATTGCACCGAAGAAAAGCCGACAAGGAAGGGAATAAGTGACCCCCGATAAGAGCAAGGCCACGCGACAGGAGAGACTGCAGTCTGAGATCGATGACCTAAGGGCCGAGGTCGAGACGCTCCAGCATGAGCTCACCGAAAAGACCCAGACCATAGATGCGGTCCAGAGGGGCGAGGTCGATGCGATCGTCGTCTCTTCCAACGGTCAGGAGCAGATATTCACCCTGAGCGGGGCGGAAGAGCCGTACCGCATCCTGTTCGAACAGATGAACGAGGGGGCGGTGACGGCCTCACAGGACCTTGTGATCCTCTATTGCAACCAGAGCTTTGCCAGGTCGATGAAGACCCCTTTGGAGAGGATAATCGGCACCGGTCTTGAGAACTTCATCAGCCCTGCCAAGAGACTGAATTTCCGCAAACTCATGGAGAAGAGCGTCACGGGTCCGGCCCGGGACGATATGATCTTCAATGCCGCGGATGGCACCAAGGTGCCGTTCCAGCTCTCCATCAATCATCTGCGGATGGCGGAGAAGGAAACCTACTGCATCGTAATGGCCGATCTTACCGAGCGCATCCGGTCCGAGGACGCTCTTAGAAAGGCGAACGAGGAACTAGACATCAGGGTTCAGGAACGGACCAAGGACCTCAGCGAGAGCGAAGCAAAATATCACTCCGTGTTCGATAACATCCAGGACCCGGTAACCATCCGCCAGATGGTGTATGATGAGAAGGGCGAAATCGTTGACCTGATCACGCTGGATGCCAACCCGGCGTCGGTCCGGGTGCGTGGGGCAAAGACGATCGATGATATTAAGGGCAAGAGGGACAGCACCATCTATCGCCCGGAGATGCTGGCCAAAGTGCTCGACCTGCCAAGAAGGGTAAAGTTGTCGAATGCACCGGCCACCGACGAAATGCGCTACGATCTCGACGACCGGACCTATCTCGTGACCTGCGCCCCGCTCGGCGGTGACCAGGTGATCTTCACAAGTTTGGACATCACCGCCCGGAGGAACGCCGAGGACGCGCTCAGGGAGAGCGAGTCAAGATATCATGGCCTGTTCGACAACATGGCCGAGCTGGTAACCGTGAGAAAGCTGGTCTACGGTGAGAAAGGTCAGGTCGTCAACAGGGTCCTGGTGGATGCCAACCCGGCCACCCTCAGAGCGTTCGGGGTCGGCTCCGTCGAGGGGCTGAGGGGACTCACGGACAATTTGATACTGAGCCCGGAGGTGGCGGCCAAGCGGCTGGACGACATAAGGTTGATGAAGGCCACCGGAAGGCCGATCACCAAGGAGGTCCACCTGGATGCCAACGGCCGTGATTACCTGATGACATCAGCCCCCCTCGGCGATGATTTCGAGATCACCACCAGCGTTGACATCACCGAGCGCAAGAACGCCGAGAACGCCCTCCGGGAGAGCGAGTCTAAATACCGGGGGATGTTCGAGGCGGTGCAGGAGGTCTTCTACATCGACCATCCCCTCTACGATCCGGAAGGTAATATCATCGATTGGGTGTTCGAGGACATGAACTCCGCGGGTTCAGAGCTTATCGGTCTCGGATCGGCGGAAGAAGCTCGCGGAAAGAGAGGTTCCAAGGTGCTCGGCCAGGATATCATGCTCTTCTATCTGCCAATGATGGAGGATGCCCGCCGATCGAAGAAGGCGGTCAAATACCAGTACAAGAGCCCGCTCAATGACAGGGATATCCTCGCTTCCTATGTTGCCTCCGGTGATCGTATCATGGTCGCTCAAATGGACGTCACCGACATCAAACGCGCACAGAAGGAAATGGAGCTGTACGCAGAGAAGCTGCAACGTTCCAACACCGAGCTGCAGCAATTCGCCTACGTGGCGTCCCACGATCTGCAGGAACCGCTCCGCATGGTCATCAGCTACCTGACGCTTCTGGAGAAACGTTACCGGGACAAACTCGACCAGGACGGGCACGATTTCATCAAATACGCCATCGATGGCGGCAAGAGGATGAAGGAGCTGATCGACGATCTCCTTGCCTTTTCACGGGTCGACACGGTCTCGAGCCCGTTCACCATGGTCAATATGAACGATCTGGTGCGGAGAACGGTGGTACTGTTGAGGGTCCCGATCGAGGAGAGCGGGGCGACCATCACCATCGAATCCTTGCCGACGGTCTACGGTGAGGAGTCCCAGATCACCCAGGTGATGCAGAACCTCATCGCCAATGCGATCAAGTTCCATGGAGAGGCCCTTCCTGAGTTGCATGTGTCAGGAAAGGTCGGAGACCCGAGAGTGGACCTTCGCGGTGAGGGATAACGGGATCGGCCTGGACATGGAGTATTCGGACAGGATATTCCTGATGTTCCAGAGGCTGCATAATCGGGACGGTTATCCGGGCACGGGGGTGGGTCTGGCCATTGCCAAGAAGATCGTGGAAAGGCACGGAGGGAGGATATGGGTCGAATCGGAAGAGGGGAAAGGTGCCACCTTCTTCTTCACCATCTCGAGGTCCCGATGACCGAGAGGTCATTTTTCAGATGCCGTAAGACCTCCCACCCAGCACAATTATGATAATGTTTGGAACTCGGGAGCCAGGCGGAAAACAGTGCTCCATTGTGACCCTTGGTAGGATATGGTGGCGTGAAATTAGAGAAGGCATGGATCCATGGATTCTCGGGCCACCAATAACCTCGATCCTAATGACAAAACCGAGTGATCATCCTCCATGGTGTTGAGGGTTCTTTCTCTTGACGGTCGAAGGCATCTAGTAAATCTCTTCGCTTCCCGTGACGGCGCTTCACCAGGTTGGCTCCGAATGGTGATCGTTTCCTTCACCGGCCCGATCGAGAACAGGGCGGCGGTCGATCTCATGACCACATTTTCCAATCTTGTAGGGTTAATGCCGAAACCCGAAGTCCGGGCCGCGTCGGGCCTCCAGACCTCCATCGGGCCATCTCCACAGGTCCAGGGTCTGTTCCGTGAAAACGTCCATTACAAATTCCCCATGGAGGGCGAGCGGGATGCCGAAATCCCCCTCCGGATGGAACTCGTACAGGCTGACCTTGACCGACGACATCGAGTTTCCGCCCTTTCCTTTGCCCCGCGACAACGGTTCCAGATGGGACTTCAGGCACGTCCGTGTCCGAACGATCTCCTCGGAGCTGGAAGGCTTGATGCAGTAGCCGACCGCTCCCAGGCCGAGACACGTCTGTTCATCCGCCTTTCTCAGCGAACCGGTCATGACCACCACCGGGATCGATCTCAACGCCGCTGAGGACCTCATGAACTCCAGCACCTCGAACCCGTTCAACCTGGGCATGTTGAGGTCAAGGATCATCAGGCCAGGGATCTTGGCCGTCGGGTCTTTCAGGATGTCCAAAGCCTCCTGTCCGTCCTCCGCCATAGAGATGCTCAGGTTCATTTTCAGGTCCCGGAGCATCTCATTGATCATGTATGCGTCCCCTGGATTGTCCTCTACGATCAGCACCTCCAGAATGTCATCTTTCATCTCTATCCTCCCTTGGTCAATGTGAAATAGAAAATGGTTCCCTTCCCCATCTCGGAATCGAACCAGATGCGGCCGTCATGCCGCTCCACTATCTTCTTGGCGATTGCCAGTCCGATTCCCGTCCCCCCTATTTCCTGCGGGAATGCAGGCGTTGGAATATGACGAACATCTTGTCCTTGTAGGCCGGATCGATCCCAATGCCGTTGTCGCTGACCCAGAACAGCCATCGATCGCCCTCGTCCTTGAATGACACGTGGACCACCGGCGTTCTATCGTCATGGAACTTGATGGCATTGCTAAGAAGGTTCTGCAGGAGCACGGTCATCTGGGTATCGTCGGCCATGACCTCCGGTAAATGGTCCCAGGTGATTTCGGCATGCTCCTCCCTGATTTGCACCATCAGATTCTGGACCGCCGCGTCCATGACGGCGTTCATATCCGTCGCGGACATAGGCTTTGCCTGAGATTCAAGATGCGAGAGTTCCAATAAGTCGCTGACCAATCGCCTTGCCCTGACCCCGCCCTCGATGGCGAAGTCCATGTACTCACGTGCCTGTCCTTTCAGGAGGTCACCGTGCTTCTCCTCCAGCAGGCTAAGGTAGGCGGTCACCATGCGCAACGGCTCCTGCAGATCGTGCGACGCCACATAAGCGAACTGCTGCAGCTCCGCATTGGAACGGGCCAGGGCCGCGGTCCTTTCCTTGACCTTGGCGTCCAATTCCTCGTTCGCCCGGCGCAGGGACTCTTCCGCCTCGATCCGCTCTGTAAGGTCGGCGGCCACTATGCAGAAGGTCGGGACCTCCGTCAGCAGGAAGCTGACCGAAAGCTGCATGGCCACCTTCGTCCCATCCCTGGCGACGAACATCAGGTCGTCCCTAACGGAAGTGTTCACACTGTCCCGGATGATCTCCCTGAATCTGCTTTCACTCTCCGAGTGAACATAGCTGAAGAGATTGGAGCCGATCGTCTTCTCCAGGGCATTCCGCATCATCTGGCGAGGCTCTTGTTGCAGTACATGATCACCCCATCCTCGGAGATGGTGGCCGCCCCTTCGTTCATCTGTTCGAACAGTATTCGATAGGGCGCCTCTGCCCCGGTGAGGGTGTAGACCTGATCGCCGCGCTCGGTCGAGACCAGGATCGCGTCCACGTGCCCTCCCCTGATGGCGTCCAGTGTTTGCTTGCATTCTGCCAGGTTTTCCTCCAGCTCTTTTATCCTGACGCCGGACTGTAGCTCGTCATGAGCGGGGCAATCCGATCCATCTGTTCTCAATTGTTTCCTTCCTTTCCTGCCTTACCATATCGCATGATCTCCGGGCTAGGGACGACCCCGTCCCGGTCCGACTCGATCACCGATCAGTTTTCTCCGCGGTAATGGATGTTTCATTATCAAAGTCGGAACGGCCAGGACCTGGTCCGCCCGGGCAAGTTCCGGCCGCTGAAAGATGTCAATGACCTTCAGATCATAGCGACCCGGCAGTTCATCTTCACACATCTTCTTGACATTCTTGAGAACCTGATGGGTATGGAATGTGTTTCCGGTGATGTAGTGTCGGAGAACATATCTGGCCTCTTGGCCTTCGGCATGATCGGCGAAGGCGTTCTCGGATACCGTATCAATCATCCGGCCTTCCCCGGGGGATGAACATGGAGTGACCTGATGCCCCTTATTCTTAGAATGGACATTGGTCGGTCCCGCAGATATCTTGGATTGGGACTTTTGCCCCGGTGGCACGTTCTTCAATAAAACACCGCGTGACAATCCAGAACCCCCACTTGCGATCACGAACTTTCGTTATGAGG